>NZ_FSRU01000001.1:2622470-3933705 GCF_900142845.1 Paraburkholderia phenazinium | reverse complement strand
CGGCGAGAAATTCCCGGCGGTGACGTTCTCGTTCCTGCCCGCGGACATGGTGAGCCAGATTCTCAACTTCGGGCTGCCGGCGCCGATCGACATCCAGGTGGTCGGCAATAACCTGGACGACGACCGCACGTTCGCGGACAACCTGCAGGCAAAACTGCACGGCGTCGAGGGTCTCGTCGACCTGCGCATCCAGCAGCCGGCCGATCAACCGGAGATTGCGATCAACGTGGACCGCACCAAAGCGCTGCTGGCGGGCCTGCGGCAGCAGGACGTCGCGCAAAGCCTGCTGATCGCACTGTCCGGCAGTTCGCAAACGTCGCCGAACTTCTGGCTCAATCCGCAGAACGGCGTGAGCTATCCGGTGATGACGGAGGTTCCGCAGTACGACATCAATTCGCTGCAGACGCTGGCCAATTCCGCTCTCCGCGACGTTCACGCCGGGCACCGGCGGCTCGGGCAGCAACGCAGGCGGCGTCAACGGGATTCTCGGCGCGATGGGCACATTTACGCGCACGACGCAGCAGGCGGTCGTCACGCACTACAACGTGCAGCCGGTGATCGATATCTACGGCTCGGTGCAAGGACGCGATCTGGGCGGCGTCGCGACGGACGTGACGCGCATCGTCGATGCCGCGAAGGCTAACTTGCCGCGTGGCACGAGTGTGATCCGCGGCCAGGTCGACACCATGCAGAGTTCGTTCAACGGCCTCGCGATGGGCATTGGCTTCGCCGTGCTGCTCGTGTACCTGCTGATGGTGATCAATTTCCAGTCGTGGATCGATCCGCTCGTGATCATCTGCGGTCTGCCGGGCGCCATGGCCGGCATCGCGTGGATGCTGTTCGTAACCAACACGACACTGAGCGTGCCCGCTTTGACCGGCGCCATGATGTGTATCGGCGTGGCGACGGCCAACAGCATTCTCGTCGTGAGCTTTGCGCGCGAACGGCTGGCGCAAGGCATGGAGCCGCTGCAGGCCGCGCTGGCGGCGGGCGTGGGCCGCTTCCGTCCGGTGCTGATGACGGCGCTCGCGATGATGATCGGCATGGTGCCGATGGCGCTCGGCATGGGCGACGGCGGCGAGCAGAACGCGCCGCTGGGACGAGCGGTGATCGGTGGTCTGATGATCGGCACGGTCGCGACGCTGATGTTCCTGCCGGTGGTGTTCTCGGTGGTGCATGCGTGGCTGGCCAAACGTAGTCCGCACGGTATGACGCAGGCCGAACTCGACATTCTGAAGTGAACGGCGCCGCGCCTCGCCCGGTCCCGGAGCGGGGCCGCCTTGTGCCTGGCAACCCTAACCTGATCTGATTCGAATTGACCGGAGTACGCCGCATGTCCAACCAACCTCCCAAGTCCGCGCCGGAGCATCCGTCGCAGACCGCGCCACAGACTCAACCGCCCGCGCAACGCCCGCGCGGCGTTCTGCGGGTTGCCCTGATCGTAGCGGTTGTCGCGGCGGCGCTTGGCGCCGGTATCGTGCCGCGGCTCGACGCGCGTGCCGCGCTGCTGCAGCAGACCGAGGCACTGGCCGTGCCGACCGTGCAGGTCACGCTACCCACGGTCGCGCCGCCCGACCAGGCGCTGGTGTTGCCGGGCAATATCGAGGCGTATCAGCAGACGCCGATTTTCGCGCGTACCAACGGCTATCTGAAGGCCTGGTACGCCGATATCGGCACGCATGTGAAAGCCGGGCAATTGCTGGCCATCATCGACGCGCCCGAAGTGGACGCCGCGCTGCGTCAGGCACGTGCAGATGCGCAGCAGGCGCAGGCGAACGATCAGTTAGCCCAGGTGACGTCGACACGCTGGCAGCAACTGGTGCAGACACACGCGGTCTCGCAGCAGGACACCGACATGAAACAGAGCGACGCGCAGGCGAAACATGCGGCGCTTCTCGCGGCGCAAGCGAATGTGGCGCGCCTTGCGCAGATGCAGTCGTATGAGAAGGTCTATGCGCCGTTCGAGGGTGTGGTCACGGCGCGAAACATCGACGTCGGCGCGTTGATCGATGCGGGCAGCGCGGGTGGTCCGGCCAAAGAGATGTTCGATCTGGCCCAGACCAGCGTGTTGCGCGTATACGCCGATGTGCCGCAGAACTACGCCGGCACGCAACTGGACGGCACGTCGGCGTGCCTCGAGGTTGCGCAGATCCCCGGACGCTGCCTGCCGGGAACCGTCGCGCGCAACACGGGCGCGATCAATCCGACGACGCGCACGCTGCGCATCGAAGTCGACGTGCCGAACGCGGCCGACGCGGTGCTGCCGGGATCGTATGGACAGGTGCGGCTGTCGCTGAAAACCGCTCAACCGGGCTTGTCGTTGCCGGTGAATGCGCTGCTGTACCGGCCTGAAGGGGTGCAGGTTGCCACCGTCGATGCGCAACAGAAGGTGCTGCTCAAGACGATCAAGCTGGGCCGGGACTTCGGTACGCGCATCGAAGTGGCCGCGGGCCTCGTCGCGACCGACAAGGTGATCCTCAATCCGTCCGACTCGATTACTAATGGACAGCCCGTGCGGGTTTCGTCCCTGGCAGCGCCTCGGCGACAAAAGCGAACGGAGCAGGGGGCCAGTCATGAAGCTGCGGCTTGTTCACGTGACGCCGCTGCGCAGCGCGCGCGCGCGGCTGCTTGGTGCGCTTTGCGCGGCGAGTGTGTTCGGTCTCGCGGGCTGCTCGATCGGTCCGGACTATGTGCGACCCTCGGTGGCCGTGCCCGCGGCTTTCAAGGAGAACGGCGGCCTGTCCTCGACAGATAGCGGCGCACTGTCGACAACGGCGGGCAAAGCGGCCGTGTCGTCTTCGCCTGCTACACCTGGCTGGACCCACGCCGCGCCTGCCGACACCGAATCGCGCGGCGCATGGTGGACGCGCTTTAACGACCCGCAACTGACGGCACTCGAAGCGCGCGTCAGCGTCTCGAACCAGACGATCCAGAAGGCCGTCGCTCAGCTTCAGGAGGCGCGTGCGATGGTCGAGTCCGCCCACGCCGCGTATCTGCCGACCGTCGGCGTGACGACCGATGCGACCAGCCTGCACGATTCGGCGAACGTGATCGGTCATCAGCAGACGGCCGGCAAGTCGTTCGGCGATTATGCGGTCGCACTCGACGCGAGCTGGGAGCCGGATCTGTGGGGCAGAATCGCGCACGAAAACGACGCCGCACGCGCCGGCGCACAGGCGAGCGCGGCCGATCTCGAGAGCGTGCGCCTTGGCGTGCATGCCGAGCTGGCGGTCGACTACTTCAATCTGCGCGGACTCGATGCCTCCAAACGCTTGCTTGATCAGACGATTACAGATTACCGACAGTCGCTCGATCTCACCAAAAGCCGTTTCGCGGTCGGCGTGTCGTCGCAGGCGGACGTGAGCCAGGCCGAGACGCAACTGCAGGTCACCGAAGCGCAGGATATCGACCTGGGCGTGGCCCGTGCGCAATACGAGCACGCGATTGCCACGCTGACCGGCGTGCCCGCGTCGACGTTCAGCTTGCCGCCGGCCACGGCGGATTTCGTACCGCCCGCGATTCCAGTGGGGCTGCCTTCCGAACTCTTGCAACGCCGGCCCGATATCGCCGCCGCGGAGCGACGCGTGGCAGCGGCCAATGACCAGATCGGCATTGCCCAGTCCGCGTTTTTTCCCGACCTTGTTTTGTCTGCCACCGGTGGGTTCGAAAGTTCGACCTTGACGAACTGGCTCACTGCACCGTCGCGCATGTGGGCGGTAGGACCGGCATTGGTGGGCACCCTGTTCGACGGCGGCCGCCGCCGCGCGATGACCGAGAAGGCTCAGGCGCAATACGATGCCAGCGCGGCCGATTATCGCGAAACCGTGCTGACGGCCTTTCAGGAAGTGGAAGACAACCTGGCGTCGCTGCGTATCTTGCGTGAGGAGGCCAGCAAGCAGAATGAAGCGGTGGCGTCAGCGCAAAAGACCCTGCAGCTTGCATTGGACCAGTACCGGATCGGCACCGTGGACTACCTGGAGGTGGTCACCGCACAAAGCACGGCATTGACGGACGAGCGCACTGCCGTCGACCTGGAGCGCCGGCAGATCGACGCAAGCGTTTTGCTCGTCAAGGCACTGGGAGGCGTGTGGTGATTCGGGGCTGTCGCCAGTCAGATCGTCATCTTTGCCAGGGACAATTCGCACTGTACTGCATGGGTGTTATGTCGTTGAAAGTATGGCGCCTTTTCGCTTAAGGTTCCCATCAGGTTTCGCCGCTACTATCGACTCACAACGCATGGACGTATAGACGCGCTTTAAAACCAGAAGACGTGCATCGGCTTATCGATCGCTACAAGGAAAATGAAAGCGCGTTCGATATTTCCGCCCATCCGTATCGACGAACCGCGCCATGAAACCATCCACAATCAACATGCTACGGGCCTATCTCCTGACAGCGTCGCTTGCTGCCATCGTGATAGACGTAGCGGCGCTTTTGGCAATCGGCCTGTTCGGTGTGCCTGAAGATGTGTTTACGTCGACGACCTTCCGGCTAGTCGCTGTGGCGGTCATCGTGTGCTTCGTACTGGTCACAAGACACGTGGCGCGCGCCGCATTTGTCTCAGCCCTGTCCCAACGCTACGCCACCTTCAGCGCAGCACATGCCAATGCCATCGAGATATCGCCAGTGTGTCCGGTGCGCATGCTTGTGGTTCTCCATCTCCGGTTCAATCGCACGGCCATCGAGTGGGCCGCGTGCTAACGGCAGCAGGTTTTGCGCCGGCCGCGCGTAATGCCGCGCGAGGTCCGGCGCGCTGTCATGTCATCGCAAACCCATTCTTTCGATTACCTGATTATCAGATTTCAAGCATCTTGCCGGAGCATCATTCATGAAAACGCTGTTTTTGCAGGCCCCGTCGTATGACGGTTTCGATGGCGGCGCGGGTTCGCGCTATCAGGCGAAGCGCGAGATCCGCTCGTTCTGGTATCCCACCTGGCTCGCGCAGCCGGCGGCACTCGTGCCGGATAGCCGCGTACTCGATGCGCCGGCGGATGGCTTGTCGGTCGCAGCCTCGCTCAAGATTGCGCAGCAGTACGAGCTTGTGATCATCCACACCAGCACGCCGTCGTTTCCCACTGACGCGATGTTTGCGCAGGACCTCAAGCAGCTCAAACCGTCGGTGATGATCGGCATGGTGGGTGCGAAGGTCGCCGTGGATCCGCACAACTCGCTGACCGCGAGCGAGGCGATCGATTTCGTCTGCCGTGAAGAATTCGATTTCACCTGCCAGGAAGTGGCCGCGGGCAAACCGCTCGCGCAGATCAGGGCTTGAGCTATCGCGCAGCGGACGGCTCGATCGAACACAACGAGGCGCGCCCGATCCTCGAGAACATGGACGAGCTGCCCTTCGTCGCACCGGTCTACAAGCGCGACCTGAAGATTGAAAACTACTTCATCGGTTACCTGAAGCATCCGTATGTATCGATCTACACGGGTCGCGGCTGCCATTCGAAGTGCACGTTCTGCCTGTGGCCGCAGACGGTAGGCGGGCACCGCTACCGCACGCGCTCGGTGGAGAATGTACTGGAAGAAGTGAAGTGGATCCGCGACAACATGCCTGAGGTCAAGGAGATCATGTTCGACGACGACACCTTCACCGACTTCAAGCCGCGCGTCGAAGAAATCGCACGCGGTCTCGGCAAGCTGGGCGTGACGTGGTCCTGCAACGCGAAAGCGAACGTGCCGTATTCGACACTGAAGATCATGAAGGAAAACGGCCTGCGCCTGCTGCTGGTGGGCTACGAGTCGGGCGACGACCAGATCCTGCTGAACATCAAGAAGGGTCTGCGCACGGACATCGCCCGGCGCTTCAGCGAGGACTGCCGCAAGCTGGACATCAAGATTCACGGCACGTTTATCCTGGGGCTGCCGGGCGAGACGCAGGAGACGATCGAAAAGACGATTGAGTACGCCAAGGAAATCAATCCGCACACGATCCAGGTGTCGCTGGCGGCGCCGTATCCGGGCACGACGCTCTCTACAACCAGGCGGTGGAGAACGGCTGGCTGCAGGAGAACAAGGTGATCAATCTCGTCAGCAAGGAAGGTGTGCACTGGCGGCGATCGGTTATCCGCATCTGTCGCGCGAAGAGATCTATCACCACGTCGAGAGCTTCTACAAGCGCTTCTATTTCCGGCCCTCGAAGATCTGGGAGATCGTGCGCGAGATGCTCATGAGCTGGGACATGATGAAGCGGCGTCTGCGCGAAGGCGTCGAGTTCTTCCGCTTCCTGCGCGCTCACGAAGCGTAACGGGCATGTGTCCCTTCCGCCGTGTCGCGTGGACGGACCCGTCATGAAGCGCCTCGCCTGGCTCGCGTGCCCGATTGCCGTGCTGCTGGCGATCGGGCTGATCGAACTCGAAGGATCCCTGCGCGCGCTGCATCTGTTGCGCCTCGCGCTGGCGGTGCTGTGCGGCATGGGGGCGATGTTCGGCATTGCATACACGGTACTGGCCGGCGCGCTGATCGGGCGTTTCTTCGCGCGTCCCCCCTCGGAGCCCAGCAGCTATCCGCCGGTCACGATCGTCAAGCCGCTGCACGGCGACGAGTGGACCCTGCTCAGCAATCTGGCGAGCTTTTGCCAGCAGGACTATCCGGGTCCACTGCAATTCCTGTTCGGCGTGCACGACTCGGAAGATCCGGCATTGCACACGGTTGAACAGTTGCGTCTGCTGCATCCTGATGCGCATATCACGGTGGTGGCCGATGCACGTCTGTATGGACCCAACCGCAAGATGAGCAACATCCTCAACATGTTGCCCGAGGCGCAGCATGACGTGCTGGTGTTCGCGGACAGCGACGTGAGCGTGGGGCCGGATTATCTGCGCAACGTGATCGGCGAGTTGCAGAAGCCCGGCGTGGGTCTCGTCACCTGTGTCTATCGCGGCCAGCCCGATCCGGGGTTCTGGCCGCGGCTGTCGGCCAAGGCGACCAATTACCAGTTCCTGCCGGGCGTCGTGACGGGGCTGGCATTGGGGATGGCGCGGCCGTGCTTTGGGCAGACCATTGCGATGCGGCGCGAAACGCTCGAGAAGATCGGCGGCTTCGCGCAGTTCGTGCATCACCTGGCGGAGGATCATGCGATCGGCGAAGCGGTGCGCATGATTGGCGAGAAGGTGGTGATACCGCCGTTCACGGTGTCGCATGCGTGCGTCGAGACCAGCGCCACCAAGCTGATTGCGCACGAATTGCGCTGGAGCCGGACTATCCGCACGATCCGATCCGGTCGGCCATTTTGGCTCGGCACTGATTCATCCGCTGGCCTTTGCCTTGCTGACGATCGTGTTGTCCGGCCGGTGCGGCATGGGCGTGGCCGCTCGTGGCGGTGGCGCTGCTCGCGCGGCTGGCGCTGAAAGTACAATCGGATCGCGCGTTGCGCAAGTGCGTCGCGACCTGTGGTTGTGCCGTTCTGGGATATCGTGTCGTTTTTTTGATCTTCGTGGCGAGCTTCTGTTCGACACGAGTGATCTGGCGAGGCGTGAGCTTCAAGGTGGACGGCAATGGTTTGCTGTCGCCAGTTCAGGACGAGTAAGGGGTTATGCGGATTTTCTTTGCAGGCTGCGCGGGTGGGTTCAGCGGACCTCCGGCAACGTGGCGTATTCGTAGTACCAGTCACCGCGGTCAATGCGGTGATGCTGGGGGCGTGCAATAAGGTGGCAGCGTGATGAAGCATGTCGGTCGTCTCGCGCGTTGCTTGGCTTGATTGCGTCGCTCTGGCTGGTGGTGCACGACAACCCGGGCGCGGTGCTCGGGCTCATGCGCGCCGCCGGCGCGGGGCTGGTGCTGGCGGGGCTCGCCCACGTACTGCCGATGCTCGCCAACGCGCGCGACTGGCAAAGCCTGATACGCGGCGCGAACCGGGCCCAGCCTGGCGGGCATGTTGCAACTGTCTGGATTCGCGAATCGGTCAACAGCATGTTGCCGGTGGCGCGCATCGGCGGCGAGGTGGTGTCGTTTCGCCTCATGCGGCGTCGCGGTCTGCGCGGCTCGACCGCGGCGGCGAGTCTGGTGGTCGATATGCAGCTCACGCTGATCAGCCAGTGATGTTCACGCTGGTCGGCATCGGCTTTCTGTTTGCTCACGCGGCGTCGGGCACGCTACGTCTCGCTGCCGATCTGGCCTGGGGCATCGTGGCGCTCACGCCGTTGCTGGTGCTGTTCGCGCTGGTGCAGCACGCGAGCCCGTTCGAACGCATCACGCGCATGCTGAACCATGCGACGAGCGGGAAGCTGGCCGCGTTGGTGGGCCAGTCGGCACAGATCGATCAGTCGATCAAACTGATCTGGCGCCGCCGTGGCGTGGTGCTGCGCTATCTGTTCTTCTGGCAGCCGCTGCAGTGCGTGCTAACCGCGCTGGAGATCTGGCTGGCGCTGTACTTTCTCGGTGCACGCGTGAGTTTTACCGAGGCGGTGGTGATCCGAGTCGCTGATTCAGGCGGTCAGTAGTGCGGCGTTTTTTGTGCCGGGCGGGCTGGGGGTGCAGGAGGGTGGCTTCGTCCTGATTGGCGGCGCGCTGGGGGCTCGATCCGGCGACGTGCCTTGCGCTTGCAGGGGCGCGGCGGATTCGCGATCTGCTGATCTTTGTGCCGGGGCTGTTGGCGTGCAGATCGCGGAGTCGTCGGGGAAGGTGGGGGCGAGGGCGTTGGCGGCGGTGAGCAGCGGTGGCGTGGAGGGTGGGGAGTCGCGGGTTGAATCACGGGGCGTGATCCCCGCTTACTTCGACAGGGCCAGTTTGCTGCTCAGCCGCTGCATGCCGTTGAAAATGGCCTCCGCAATATCCATGGGGAAGTCTTTTGGCAGGAGGCCCGCAACCTCGTCGATGACATCCGAGGTCTGCGCAGTCAGTTCGCCGATCATCTCTTCGGTCTCTGCAGCAGAAAATCCGACGCGTTGCCCTTGGGCAATCCAGTGACGGCGCTGGATCTGGTTGATCAGATAGTGGACGTTCTTGCCACGCACCGCCATGGCCAGTTTCGCCTTTTGCACGGCAATGTGATTGGCGCCCCTGCCTATGATCGGATGAGCGGACAATACATCATAGAGCGGCGTGGATTCGTAACGGTTGGCCGGCAGGTGGGCGATGCTGAAGTTTTTTGCATGACCATCCGTGGCCGCCAGCAGCCAGAAGATCATTTGCGTCATGAAGAAGTGACGCCTGTCCGTGGCTTCGCGCTCAGACCGTTCGAGCACGTGCATGATGGCTTCAATGCCTGGGCCGCCGTCAGACTCGTACTTTTGAAGTGCAGGTGTGCCGGTTGCCTGACACATATCCTCTTGCGGTAGCCGCAAAATCCAGCTTGCGTCGCTTGATAACCTGCGGTCGAAGCGTTCGACAATGAGTACCTTCTGATCCTCGAACCTGGCGATTTCGCATTGGGCGATGGGCAGGCCATAGGCTGCGACGATTTTCGAGCAGAGCCACTCGTTTTCCACCGAGGTGCGCATGTCGGCCCGCATGTTGCCTACCAGGCCCAACGGCAACTTGAAGATATGCGTGGTTGGCGTGCTGCCCTCAGGCAGCAGCCATCGGTTACCGCTTCGGAGAAGGGCCGTTTTTTCCTGCGCGCCGGCGATGGACAGGCGCAGATCATCCACAGGTTCATGCTGGCCCAACTGGATTGCCGAGGTTGTGTCCCGCAGCAGGCGGGCGATCTCACCCTGCTTGAGTTCGCGTCCGCGGATGCTCCTGAGATCGACCGGCGCCTCGTCCAGCGGGAGCATCTGGATGGCGCCCACGCAGTCTCGGCCCAGTTTCGCGAGAAGCTGGAAAGGCTCGGTGCTACCGGTTTTGTAGCGTGTGGCAATGCGGCGGCGGATCGCCTCGCTGTCAGGAAGAAGATTGTCGAAATAATCCGCTACGACCTGGCCGCTATAAGGCTGGTTGCCCGGTGTGAAGGGCAGCGATAGGGAGAGGGGGCGCCCTTGGGGATCGTCGATCCAGTCGTCCCGATACACGAGCCGCTCGCCGCTGCGAGTGGTTTCCCAATAGCCGACCGGCAGACCATTCATCCACAGATCAAGCCGATTCATTTGCGTGCGGCGCGGCATGTTTACCAATTCTCCCTTTTCTTGTTGCTCCCTCCCGTCGTTCTGGCGCTTCGTCGGACAGTAGGCTCATTGTTGTTGCTGCTTTTCCGGGTTGTTTCAGCCCGTTTTGGGGCGCTGCTGGCACGCAATGAGGTTTCCTGCGGACTTTTCGTCTTGCCAGGCGTGACGCGTTTTGCGTGAGCGGCCGGCAAGGTCTTTGCCTTAGCACCCTTATTTTTTCGGGCTGCGACGGACATGCTTGCCGGAGGAGGCGGAGCAGTCTTGCGCGGAACGCCGCCTTTCTGTGGACGCGCAGCGGTGTAAGCCAGCGTCAGATCGACATCCAGTGCACGCAAGACCCTAAAGAGCCGCTCTACGCTGACTGCGGCCGGATTGGCCTCAAGCTGGGCGTAAGTCTGCTGCGTCACACCGAGGCGACTGGCCATCATGGCTTGCGTGAGCCCAGCAGCTTTGCGGAATCCCTGCAGAATGGGCCGTAGCTGATTAAGCGTCTTGATCGGATAATCCACCGTAGGTCTCCGGTCCGTATTCAAGCACAATACAGGTTATAGACTGTAAATGCAAATAACAGCCTATAGGCTGTATTTCGCAAATACAGGCTATAAGCTGTACGCCTTGCCGGCAGGCTTGCTCGGCAAGGACAATTTCAGTGCAGCGGAACACCCGTGCAAGCACGCCTTAGTGCGTCACCCCCCGCCGCAAATCCTCCGTCGTTTCCCCTGCACCGTCCGGCCTCCAACCCGGCGGACGCAGCACATATCCGATCGCGGTCCACGGACGCTTCGACGATGCGATGTCGCGAGCGAGGCTCACCCAATGTTCGAACTGCACGACAAAGGGATTGTGCGAACGTGTCGGCGTTGTGAGGCCATAGCGGCAGGGCAGATCGTCGCGCTCGGCGACGTAGGTGCCGAACAGGCGATCGAAGATAATCAGCACACCGCCGTAATTCGCATCCAGATACTCTACGTTCGATGCGTGATGCACGCGATGAGCCGATGGCGTGTTGAACACATATTCCAGCCAGCCTAGTTTCGGCATCCATGTGTTGTGCAGCCAGAACTGATACAGCAGATTGATCATCAACGTCGCCAGCACGACTTCGGGGCGGATGCCGAGCCAGACGAGCGGCGTGAAGAACATCGCGGTACCGGTCAGCTTTCCGGTCCAGCCAAGACGGTATGCCGAGGAGAGCGTCAGTTGATTCGGCGAATAGTGAACCGCATGGGTTGCCCAGAAGAAACGGATGCGGTGAGACGCGCGGTGATACCAGTAATAGAAGAACTCTTGCCCGACGAACAGCAACAACACCATCAACGCGCTGTTGATAGTGGCCGTATAGATGCGATGGTCCCATGCAAACGCGAAGATCGGCGCAGCCAGCGATAAGGGCAGGAGCGCAAGCAGCTTGCGGCCGACCAGGTCGGTCAACGACAGCATCACTTCATGCCAGTCGAAATGCGCGGTTTTTTTGCGGCTGAGGACCCATGCTTCGATCATCGACGCGCTGACGACAATCGCTGTAGCAAAGAGCGAAATTTTTCCTGTGGAGATCATTGTGTGCCTGTTCCGACTCGTGAGGGGACGAATCGTCTGCGGCACCGATCGCCGCCGCGTCCCATGAAACCAGTCTAGGGACGGGCACGGTTAAAAGATATGTGCGAGATATGTCGCGCAGTGTCACGACGCGAGCGAGCGTGAACGTGCCGCACCACCGCACCGCCACGCCGTCGTTCAGGCGCCGTGCCGCATAAACAATAGCAGCAGCGAGAGCGTGACGAGCGAACCCAAGGTGGACAGAAGAATAGTCCGCGATGTGATGTGCGCTTCGCGCCGATAAAACTCCGCAAGCATGAACGGACCGGTGCCGGTGGGCAGGGCAGCCAGCACGACGGCCATTTCAACCAGCATGGGCGACAGCGCAAACACACGTGCGGCGAGCCACCAGGTCAAGGCCGGTTGCAGCAGCAACTTGGTGGCGGTAAGCAGCAGTGAAGCGCCGTTTTTCGTCGCCTTGGCTTGACCCTCGCGCTTTTCTGCGAGGAACAGACCGAGGCTCACCAGCGCGCATGGGCTTGCGGCGCCGCCCAGCAGTTTCAGAAACGTCTCCGCGCTTTGCGGCAACGTGACGTGAACGCTGGCCACCAGCACGCCGACGATGGGCGAAACAATCAGCGGATTGCGCGCCAGCGAACCCACCACCTTCAACGCCAGCCGGTGAGGCGCGCGCTCGGTCTGCAGACCCACCTCGATCAGGACAATCGCGATTGCAAACAGCACGCAGGCGACGAGGATCGTAGCGATCGTGGTCGGCGTCAGGCTGACGGGTCCAAACGCGATCAGGCACAGCGGAAAGCCGATGTAGCCGGTGTTCGGATACGAGCCCGCAATCGCATCGACGCTGGCGTCGGCCAGGGGCCGGCCGCCCAGCAGACGCACGGCGAGAATCAGCAAGAATATCCCGGCGCAGGCCAGCGCGAAGGTCGCGACAAACGCCGGCTGATACAACTGACGCCAGGTGGCGTGGGCCATGATGTCGAACAGCAGCGCGGGCAGCGCGAGCCAGACGACGAAGCGGTTCAGTTCCGACGCGGCCGTGGGCCCCAGCAGGCCGCGCTTGCGGCACACGAAACCCGCGAAAATCAGGCCGAATACGGGGAGCAGAATCTCGAGGGTCGATAACATCAGTGAGGCAGGCCGACAGGCTGAGAAAAGACGATTCGCCAGAGTAGTGGTTCACGTTGATACAATCAAATACCGTTTCGAGTGCCCAACAATACCTTTTTTGCATCGTGATCGACGTCAAACCGCTACGCTACTTCGTGACGCTGGCCGAGACCCGCCATTTCGGCCGGGCCGCGGCGCGGCTCAACCTGTCGCAACCGCCGTTGAGTCGCCAACTGGCGGCGCTGGAGGCGAGTCTCGGCGTCACGCTGATCGAGCGCAGTCCGCGCAGCGTCACGCTGACGGCGGCCGGCGAGCGGTTCTACGCCGACGCCAAGGCGATTCTCAGCGCAATCGAACAGGCCGCGCGTAATGCCCAGGCGGCCGCGCACGGCGACACGGGGACGCTGGCGATCGGCTTCACGATGTGTGCCGCGTACAGCGTGGTGCCCAGTTACGCGCGGACTTTCGGTTCGGCATATCCGGAAGTGGCGCTCAATCTGCGCGAGGTGGTGTCGAACGATCTTGCTGCGCAGGTGCTGGCCGGCCAGATCGACGCGGCAATCATGTTTCCGGGCGCGCCGAACAGGAGCCTCGCCATGCGCACGATTGTCAGCGAGCCGCTGTGTGTGGCGCTGTCGCGGACTCATCCACGAGCGCGGGCGCGGCAACTGAAGATTGCGCAACTGGCGGGGGAGCCGTTTGTGCTGGCGTCGGAGGAAGTGGCGCCCACCTTGCGCGCCACCATCCTCGAGCATTGCCGCTCGGGGGGCTTCGAGCCGGATATCCGTTTCGAGGTGCAACTGCAGCAGACGGTGCTCAGTCTGGTCGACGAGGGTGTCGGTGTTGCGCTCGTGCCGGCTTCGATGCGCAAGGCGCAGCTTGCAGGCGTGGTGTTCCGGCCGCTGGCCGATGCACCGACAATCGAGCAGGTGCTGGTGTGGTCGCCGGTGAATCGCAACCCGTGTTTGGAGCGGTTTTTGGAGCTGGCGTAGAGCGAGTGCGAAGTTCGGTACTTGCATGGCATTGCCTAACGCATTGCCCAAAATCTGCGATCATCCCAACCACCTTCAACCCCATTTTCCGCACCATGGCCCAGTCCAGCACGTTCCTCGAGACTGATCGTCTGACCATGCGTCCTCATGTCATCGAGGATTTCGACGACAGCTTTGCGATGTGGTCCGATCCGGAGGTGATTCGCTTTATCGGCGGCCAGCCGTCTACCCGCGAAGAGGTTTGGGCGCGTCTGTTGCGCTACGTCGGGCATTGGGCGCTGCTGGACTTCGGCTATTGGGTGGTGCGTGAAAAGGAGAGCGGCCGCTTTGTCGGCGAAGTGGGCTTCGCCAATTTCCGGCGTCAGATCGAGCCGCCGCTCGACGACATGCCCGAGATCGGCTGGGCGCTGACGCCCGCGGCCCACGGGCGCGGCTACGCAACCGAGGCGGTGCGCGCGGCGCTACGCTGGGCCGATGCAGAATGGCCCGCCACCCACACTGCTTGCATCATTGCGCCGGAGAACACAGCGTCCCTGCGGGTAGCGCAAAAGTGCGGTTACGTAGAGTGGGTTCGCGGCGTCTACAAGGGCAAGCCGACTATCCAGTTTCGCCGCGCCGCCGCGCCGGCCTGACACGAGTACGAGGCGCGGTAGCCCCGGTCCGGCTGACGGACAGCAGGCCGCGCCAGGTAACCAGGCGCCAGATAGCCGGCGTTCGGAAGCAAGCGCAAAGCCAGCGGCGATTTCAGCCGCCAGCCTTCGCCTTCGCTTCGACCTCCGCCGCCAGCGCTTGCCGTTGCGCGATCAGATCGCCCAACCGCTCGCGCTGATTGCCCTGCGCGTCGAAATTGCGCTCGTCGAGCCACTGCGCGAAGCCGTCGCGCACCGCAGGGTATTCGCTGTCGATGACCGAAAACCATGCTGTATCCCGGTTACGTCCACGTGTGACGATCGCCTGGCGAAAGATCCCTTCGAACTTGAAGCCATACCGCAGCGCAGCCGCCCGCGACGGCCCATTGAGGGAGTCGCATTTCCATTCGAAGCGCCGGTAGCCCAGATCCTCGAACACGTATTTCATCATCAGCCCCATTGCATCAGTCGCGATGCGGGTCCTTTTCAGACGCGGCGAATAGGTCACGTGACCCACTTCGATCACGCCATTAGGCGCATCGATGCGCATCAAGGCCAGCGTGCCGACGGCCTTGCCCGTAGCCAGGTCGATCACCGCATGGTGCATCGGATCGGTTAGCGTTGCCGCTTTGGTCAGATGTTCCCGATACGCTTCGAGGCTCTCGAACGGCCCTACCGCCAGATAGGTCCAGTCGCGACCGTCCTCGGCGGTGCGATAGGCCTCGTACAGGTCTTCGACATGGCGCTCGACGTCCACCCGCTCGATCCGGCAATAGCGCCCGACGAGCGGCTCGCGCCCCGGCAGTTGTGCGCCTTTCCAGTCCGGCACCGGTAAGCCGATCGGCTGCATGTATTCGTTGAGACGTTGTGCCACGTTCCTCTCCTTGCTTGCTTGTTGCCCGATGACCCGCTGAAGGGTCGCGCAACGGCGTTGATCAGATCTTGCCTGAGTTGCATTCAACAGAGACGATACGGCAAACGTGGTATGTTAAAAAGATCCAGAGAACCACCATTTGATAGGTCCAGTGACGATGATCGAGATCATAGGGCCGTTGTCCCACGGCGCGCTCACGCCGGCCGGCAAGCCGGTGCCGCTGCAGAAGCAACTGATCGAGCGTCTGCAGCAGGCGATTCTGGCCGGCCGTCTGCCGGCGGGCGCGTTGTTGCCGTCGTCGCGGCTGCTCGCGGCGGAGCTCGGCGTGTCGCGCAACACGGTGGTCATCGCCTACGACCATTTGCTTGCCGAAGGCTATGTACTGGCCGACCGCAGGGGCACCCGGGTGAGCTCGCTTTCGAGCGCCGCGTCCCACGCCGACACGCATCAGGACCCGGCCCCGGCCGAGATCGCGTACGCGGCGCGGCTCATGCGCTTCGCCGCCACTCGCACGCAGTTCGATATGACCTCGGTGATGACACCGGGCAGCCCGGCGCTGGAACGCTTTCCGCTGAGCGCCTGGCGCCGCTCGCTGGAACGGGCCATGGAGCAAGGCTTGCCTCAGTTGCTTGGCTACGGCGAGCCGGCGGGCGAGCCGGCTTTGCGCGACGCCATCGCCGCGCATCTGCGGATGGCGCGCGGGGTACGCTGCGACGGCTCTCAGGTGGTGATTACCGAGGGTGCCCAGGAGGCGCTAAACCTGTGTGTGAGCCTGCTCACCAACCCCGGCGATACCGCGTGGGTCGAAGATCCGGGTTATCGCGGCGCCAAAGCCGCTTTCAACCTGGGCGATCTGAAGACCGTGCCGATGCGGGTCGATCATGAGGGCATGGTCGTGCCGCCGGATGCCTGGCGTGTCAGCCCGCCCAAGCTGATCTATACGTCGCCCGCGCACCAGTATCCGACTGGCGCGGTACTCTCCGTGGCGCGGCGGCTCGATCTCATTGCGCAGGCGCGACGCATCGGCGCCTGGTTGATCGAGGATGACTACGACGGCGAGTTTCGTCACACGGGCGAGCCGATTGCCAGCATGCAGGGGCTCGTGCCCGATGCTCCGGTGCTGTATGTGGGGTCGTTCAGCAAGACGATGTTTCCGGCGCTGCGCATCGGCTTTGTGGTGCTGCCGCGCAGCATGGCGGAGCCTACGCGCATCGCGCTGCAAGAGATGCTGCGCGGCGGCCACCGGCTCGAGCAAACGGCGTTGGCAAACTTTATCGAAGCGGGCGAATTTGGCCGTCACCTTGGGCGCATGCGGCGGCTCTATCGCGAGCGGCAGCAGGCGTTGCGCGAGGCGCTGGCCGGGTACTTCGAAGCGGCACAGATTCTCGGCGGCAATTGCGGCATGCATCTGACGCTTCGCTTGCCGCCGCGTATTTCGGACCGCGCGGTCGTCGATCTGGCGCAGCAGCAGCGGCTCAATCCGCGTGCGCTCTCCAGCTTCGCGCTGCAACCGTGCGATGAGGACAACGGCCTCGTGATCGGCTACGGCAACACGCCTGCCGAGCAGATTGCGGATGCGGTCGGCGCGCTCGCGCAGTGTGTGAGCAAAGTGGCGGGTGGCGCGCGCCGCTTGCTGCATCGACATACCGTGTAAGTCTTACTCTCGCTGCAACAGAGGGTGACTGCTCCTTACCTCGTCACACGCGCATCGCGCGCGTCGACGCAACAGCCGGCCACCGATGCCCTTCGCCCGCGCTGAATACGCGCGGGCCTTCGCGTCATGTTGACGGCGCTCAGCCGCAGCGTCGGGCATGAAGAATGCCTTCTGTTCACTCGTGACGATCTTTCGACCAGAGAGGACATGATGGACATTCGACCGACCGCGTGGTTTCCGCTGGACCGTTACGCCCCTGTCCGTGACGGCTGGTATGAAGTTCAGCTTGTGAGCGGCGAGACCGCGTTTGCGAAGTTCGGTGATAAAGAGTGGAGTGAAAAGCCGCTGCTGGTGTTCACGCATTGGCGAGGGCTCTCTGCCGATCCGGCCCGCTCCGGCGAGAGCGAAACCTTCAGCGCCGAAGCGACCGCGGCCGAAGGCGTTCGTGCGGCGTGGAATGCGTTTTTCCCAGGGCTCGGCGAAGAGCAGCACAAACCGTTGGATGTGGCGCATAGCGAGAAGAGCTAGCGCGGATGCGCGGGCAAGGGCTGCCGCGCGCGACTCGCCAATTTGCGCAGCAAGACCACCGCCGCACGGCGGCGCGTCTCAGGCATCGTGGGCGAGTTCTCCCAACCTGCCTTCGATGCCCAATTGTTCTTTCAACCACACCCAGCCGTGCGGCGTCACCTGCACCGCGCGTGTGGCCTTGACCCGCCGCAGCCAGCCGTTGGTGCACAGCAGGCTCATCCATTGCACACCGAGCGGTCCCGCCAGATGATGCTGCCGCTCCGACCAGTCCAGACACTGGCGCGCAAGGCCGCGCCGGGTGGGCTGCAACGCCGGCACATTCAGGCCCATCCTGCCGAACCATTCGATCCCCTCTGACGTGACCTCGAATTGCTTGTCCGCCGCTGCAACGATCACCCCACGCCGCTCCAGCGCCTGGGTCATCGCCACGCCGAGTTGCCCGGCCAGATGGTCGTAGCAGCAGCGCGCAAAGCGCAGTTTCTGCGCGTCGCCGCTGAGCGGCCTGGTACGAGGGCGGCTCAATGGCGTGATCGAGGCGAGGTTTTCCAGCAGCAATGCTACGTGCGACCCGCCTAACCGGTAATAGCGGTGACGGCCCTGCGCTTCCACTTCGACGAGGCCACCGGCCAGCAGCTTCGCCAGATGTGTACTGGCCGTCTGGGCGGTCACGCCGGCCGCGTAGGCGAGCTCGCCGGCGGGTAGCGCGTGTCCGTCGACCAGCGCCATCAGCATGCTGGCGCGGGCCGGATCGGAGATCAGGAAGGCGGTGGATGCGATATTCGGGTGAGGGCACATGATCGGTTCTCCTGCGATGCTCCCATCATAGGCGTTCACGCGGTCTGTATGCTTCGATGCGCGTCGAAACGTGGCGGCCGCTCGAAGAGGCAGGTGTTACACGGAATGCGCAGCCGCCCGGCGGCCTGAACGCGGCTCGCACGACCCGGTCGCGGCCTGGCTAGAATGCCATGTGGCGTGGCCGGGATGCCTGGGCAGACCGCACGAATCGATACACCGTCGGCACGATGAAGGAACGTATGAAAGGCACCAGAGAAGCAGTGGAATTGTCGCGGGCGACCCAGTTACTGAATCACGGTCCGGTCACCGTCATCACCAGTGCGCATGCAGGGCGCACGAACGTCATGGCGGCTTCGTGGGCGATGCCGCTGGATTTCAATCCACCCAAGGTCGTGGTGGTGGTCGACAGCCGCACGCTCACGCGACAACTGATCGAAGCCAGCGGCGTGTTCGGCCTGCAATTGCCGAGCCGCGCATTCGCGAGACAAACGCTCGCGGTTGGCACGACGCCGGGCGCCGATCTCGACAAGTTCGCCGCCTTCGGCCTGGAGACGTTTGCAGGGCAGCGCATCGACGTGCCGATGCTGGCCGGTTGCATCACGTGGCTCGAATGCAAGGTGATTCCCGACGATAGCCAGCGCCACGATCTGATCATCGGCGAAGTGGTGGCCGCGTATGCGGACAGCCGGGTCTATTCGAAGAACCGCTGGCACTTCGGCGACGACCCGGAATTGCGTACCTGTCATTACGTGGCCGGTGGGACGTTTTTTGCCACCGGTGAAGCGTTTGAGGTTGAGCCGGCGTTGAAGGGTGGCGAGGAAATTCCCGCAGGCATCGATTGACGTAGCGTCATCAAATCGTTTAATGTCGATCCATGGACCTCTATTCGCTTTCCTTCGCGGCTGTCACCACCACGACGACCACCCTCATGGGCGGGTCGTCTGGAGGTTGCGCGCGCTAAAGCAAGAAGCTGCTGCAAACCCCCAAGGGCCCCGCCGGAGACGGACGGGGCTCTTGGCGTTTACGGCCCTCCGTCGTTGGCTCATATCAAACGGAGCGTACTGTGAACGACATCGATCATCGTGTTTTAGGTAACAAGCTGGACCTTTTCCACCAGCAGGAGGAAGGTC
The DNA here is from genome assembly GCF_900142845.1 of Paraburkholderia phenazinium. Classification (NCBI taxonomy): domain Bacteria; kingdom Pseudomonadati; phylum Pseudomonadota; class Betaproteobacteria; order Burkholderiales; family Burkholderiaceae; genus Paraburkholderia; species Paraburkholderia phenazinium. The sequence continues at coordinate 3,914,390 of NZ_FSRU01000001.1, read as the reverse complement.
CCGGCATGGTTTTCTGGCATCCGCGCGGCTGGGAGCTGTATCGCGTGCTGGAAGACTATATTCGCCAGCGGATGCGGCGCGCGGGCTTCCGCGAAATCCGCACGCCGCAACTGCTCGCCCGCTCCATCTGGGAGCGCAGCGGTCATTGGGAGAAATTTGGCGCCCAGATGTATTCGTTATCCGAAGGACAGGGTTCGGGCGGCGCGAGCGAAGCGCACGATGCGGATGGTGCGTCCGAAGCCCGCGCGCTGTGTCTCAAGCCCATGAGCTGCCCCTGCCACGTACAGGTGTTTAATCAGCGCGTGCGTTCGTACCGCGAGTTGCCGGTGCGTTATAGCGAGTTCGGCGCCTGTCATCGCGATGAGCCTTCCGGTTCGCTAGAGGGCCTCAAGCGCACGCGCGCATTCGTGCAGGACGACGCGCATGTCTTTTGCACGGAGGCGCAGATCGAGCTCGAAGTCGGACGCTTTTGCGATCTGCTGCGTAACGTCTACGCCGACCTCGGCTTTCCCGCTTTCTCCGTCGCCCTGGCGACGCGCCCCGCGTTGCGGGCAGGCGCCGACGAGGTCTGGGATCGTGCCGAAGCGGCGTTGGCCCAAGCCGCGCTGGCGGCCGGACTGCAGTTCGACGTGCGCGAGGGCGAGGGTGCGTTCTACGGTCCCAAGCTGGAATTTCATCTGCTCGATAGCCGGGGACGTAGTTGGCAGTGCGGCACGATTCAGCTCGATTTCGTCTTGCCCGAGCGGCTTGACGCGCTCTACGTCAACGAGCGCAACGAGCGCGAGCGGCCGGTGATGATCCATCACGCTGTGCTGGGCAGCATGGAGCGTTTCATCGCCATGCTGCTCGAGCATCACGAAGGCTGGCTGCCGTTGTGGCTCGCGCCGGAGCAGGTTGCCGTGGCGACGATCAACGACGCCTGCGCGGCGTATGCCGCGCAGGTGGTGCAGGCGCTTGAAGACGCCGGCGTCAGGGTCGTGCTCGACGATCGCCCGGAGCGGCTGGAGAAGAAAATCGTCGATGCGCGCGAGAAGCAGGTGCCTGTCTTCGTCGCGGTCGGGCCGCGCGATGAACGCGACCAGACGATCAGCATCCGCGAACGGGACGGGCACCAGGTTGTGCTGGCGTTTGCCGAGGGCGTCGAGCGGTTGCGGATCGCCGCGCTCCGTCAAGGCGCCATCACGTCTTGAGCGGCAGCCAGATCTCGAAGCCGCCCATGCCTGTGACGGGGTCGAACTGCTCGCTGTAGCGCTCGAAGTTCGGCGCGTCGGCGGGCGTATGCCCCGATTCCGGCAGCCATTGATTCCAGATGGTGTTCCAACTGCGCCGAATCACGGCGATATGCTCATGGTGCGCGAAGACGGCATAGCGCTGCTCGGGCACCCGCACATGGCTCAACCCGGCAGGCAGGCTGGAGAAGTCGCTGACTTCGACACCGCATAGATAGTCGAAATTGCCGCTGTCGTCGGCGTTATAGCAGATGCCGTAGGCGACGTTGCCGATCTGTCCGGGCACTTTGCCGAAGTATTCGTTAAAGCGCTGCCACTGGGCGGGAATGGCCGCGCTGGTATCGCAGGTGTAGCGTTCGGCGAGGCCCGCGACGAGCAGCGGCTTGCCGTTCTCGAAGCGAGGCGGAGGAAGGTTGGTAAGAACGGTTTCATCCATTTTGATCGGCTCCACGAGGGGGATGTTGTCGAGATGTCCCTGCGCGCGCAACGCCTCGGGCGTGAGCCCGAACTGCTCGCGAAACGCGCGCGTGAATGCCTCATGAGAGCCGTATCCCGCTTCCATGGCTACTGCCAGAATATCGGGTGCGCCGCCTGCCAGACGCCGCGCCGCTTCGGTCAGGCGTCGTGCCCGCACGTAACGCATCACCGAGCGGCCCGTTGCCGCTTCGAAGGCACGCGACAGGTGGTAGCGCGAAACGCAGCCGCCGCTCGCGATGTCGTCGAGTGTCAACTCGCGCGAATAGTGGCTTTCGATAAACCAGAGCGCTTTTTTGACGGGGTTCATACCAGCTCTCGTGTCAGCATGAAGCCAGCATAGCGAGTGGCGCGGTAGCTGATTTGATCGGGCTTGCGCATTTTGGATCGGCGCGGCGACCTACCCTTCGCCGTGGGCCTCTGCAGGAGTTAGCCGTTTTCGGTGGTGGTGTCGCGGCTGGCATGTGGCCTGTGCGTGACACCCGTGTTGTCGGCAGTGGCGTCTGCTTGTGCATCCGCGTCAGCCTCGCCGGCCGCCGTCGTGTGGGTGCGTAGCAGCAACGCCCCGAACAGCGCCGCAACCGCGGCAAAAATCGCACCGGTCAGAAACGCGACGTGATATCCGCCGTTCAGCGCCGCCGCAGGCGCCTCGCTCGCCTGCAGCGCAGTGGTGCGCGCCGCGGCAAGGCTTGCGAGTACCGCGAGACCCACCGCGCCGCCCATCATGAACGAGGTATTGACGATGCCCGAGGCGAGGCCGGACTCGCTCGCTTCGACGTCGCTCATCGCGGCCAGCAGAACCGGGTTGAACGCAATCCCCGCGCCGAGTCCGAGCAGGGTCATGCCGGGCAGCACATCAATGACAAAGCTGCCGTCAGCCGGCGCCCGCGCAAACCATGCGAGCCCCGCGGCAGCCAGCAGCAAGCCGACGCCGAGCGGCAGGCGCAGACCGAAGCGCATCACGAGGCGAGCGGACAACCCAAGCGAGAACAACGCCATGATCAGGTTGGCCGGCAGAAAAGCGAGCCCGACCTGCATGGGCCGATAACCCAGCACGCGCTGCAGATAGAGGGCGGAGATAAAGAACCACGCGAACATCGCCGCCGCCCACAACACGCCGACCACATTCGCGACCGCAACGTTGCGCAGCCTGAAAAGGCCCAGCGGCATCAGCGGGTGCTGCACGCGCGCTTCGATGCGCAGGAACAGCACGAGCAGCGCCAGCGCGGCGACGAGCATGCCGAGGGTGGGCAGCGAGGTCCAGCCCGCCTCGTTGCCGTTCACGATGGCATAGACCGCGAGCATCAGCGAGGCGGTCACCGTCGCGGCACCGGCGACGTCGAGCCGCTCGCCGCGTGTGTGGCCTCGGCCATCGGGCAGCAGCGCGACACACAGCGCGTAAACGGCAATGCCGATAGGCAGGTTGACCAGAAAGATCCAGTGCCAGCTCAACAGGTTGGTGAGCAGACCGCCCATCAACACGCCGATGCTGCCGCCGCCCGCACACACGAAGCCGTACACGCCCATGGCCTTGGCGCGCTCGCCCGGCTCGGTGAACAGGTTCATGATCAGCGACAGCGAGACCGCCGACACCACCGCGCCGCCAAACCCCTGCACGGCGCGCGCGCAGACCAGCAGCACCTGGGAATTCGCCATGCCGCAGGCCAGCGAAGCCAGCGTGAAGAGCGTAATGCCGCCCAGAAACAGCTTGCGATGGCCGTACAGGTCGCCGAGCCTGCCGCCGAGCAGCAGGCAGCCGCCGAAGGTCAGCATATAGGCGTTCACGACCCATACCAGCGAGGTTTCGGAGAAGCCGAGATCTGCGGCGATGGACGGCAGCGCGACGTTTACGATCGTCGAGTCGAGGACGATCATCAGCACGCCCAGGCACAGGACGATCAGGGCGAGCCAGCGTTTGCGCCCGTCGATGTTGTGAGTCATGCGGCAGGTCTCCGGTGTGGATTAGCGTCGGAAACCAAGATGTTACGCCTCTCGAACCTGAGGCGAGCATGGGCGATCCAGGCGGCGTGCGGCGCCCCTCGTGTTGCCCTATGGGTCAGCAATACTCAGCCCAACAGTTCGTACTTGCCGCCGCGTTCCAGCGCGCGCTGATACGCGGGACGCGCATGGATGCGTTCGAGAAAGCCGTTGATGGCAGCGATATGGCTGACGACCCCGCCGCGCGCCGTGGCGGCTTCGAGCGGGAAGCTCATTTGGACGTCCGCGGCGCTGAATTCGTTGCCGACGAACCAGCCGGTGGGCGTCAACGCGTCGTTGATATAGCCCAGGTGCAGCTTGATCTGCGGATCCACGAAGCTCGATTGCAGCGTCGAAGCAATCTTGCGTGCAATTGGCCTGGCGAAGAACGGCATCGGCGCGCTGGCGATTCGCAACGCCACCAGCTTGAGCAGCAACGGCGGCATTACCGACCCTTCCGCGTAGTGCAGCCAGTACGTATAGCGCAGACGCTCGGGTGTCCCGACAGCGGGCGCGAAGCGTCCCTGGCCGTAGCGGTCCACCAGATATTCGATGATGGCGCCCGATTCGGCGATGGTCAGGCCGTCGTCCGTGATTACCGGCGATTTGCCGAGCGGATGGATGGCGCGCAATTCGGGCGGCGCCAGCATGGTTTTGGCGTCGCGCTCATAGCGCTTGATCTCGTACGGCACACCGAGTTCTTCAAGCAGCCACAGGACGCGCTGCGAGCGTGAGTTGTTCAGATGATGGACGGTGAGCATGAGTATGAGATCCGGGCCTGTGGAGTGTCACATCATAGCCGGCTTGGATAGTGCTAAATATAGAGTGAAGCACCGCCTCACAAACCGGGCGAGACCTGGCCCGGTCGAATCTACAGCCTCGCGCGGCCTTCGTCCCACGGCACGTCATATTCCCGGTAAGCCTCGCGCACGAGCTCGCGGTTGTCGTGTTGCCATGGGTGAAAACCCGGCGAGAACCAGGCGAGCCAGTGCGGCACGATGCGCACGAGCGCGCCAGGCGAGACGAAGTGATAGCGCAGCAAGCGTCCCCAGCCGCGCCAGTCCGTGAGGCGGCGATCGTGTTTGACGAGGCTGAACGTAAAACCCCAGGCCAGCAGCGTAAAGATGGCTGTGACCCACAGCATGGCTGCGCAACGCAATGCGTAGCGCTTCACCGGATGGCGGATGACGTGCGCGAAGACATCGAACGCGACGCCTTTATGTTCGGTTTCTTCCACCGCGTGCCACCCCCAGATGCGGCGCATGCGCGGATCCGCGCCCTTCATGCAGGCACGCTGCCGGAGCATCTGGTCGGCGAGCATGGCGGTGAAGTGTTCGAGACACACCGTGATGGCGAGCCGCACGCTATCCGGCAGATAGCGGCGCGCAAACTCCTGTTGTCCGGCAACCTGGCGCTCGAGCGCGGCAACCGGCGCGCCCTGCGCCGCGAGCCTCGCGTTATAGCGTTGATGTTCGCGTCGATGGATCGCTTCCTGGCCGACAAACCCGGCGACGTCCTCGGCGAGCGGCGTCCCAGGCGCGATATGGTCGCGATACAGGGACACGCTCTCGATGAACGCGCGTTCGCCTTCCGGGAACATGATCGACATGGCGTCGTAATGGCGCGTGATGTGGCACTCGCCGTCCAGCCAGTGAACGGGAATGGCGTCCTTCATGTTGAAATCGAGGTCGCGGCGGCGAATATCAGGTTTGGACATAGCTCGACGCTTTTTCCCGCACACGTAGCGTGACGATAGCGGCCACGACGCTGTGCACGAGCAGCGCGCCTAGCAGACTCAGCCCGAGAGGATCGCGCAGGCCGAAATACAGCGGCATGATGGCGAGCGAGAGCGCGGCGATGACAACCCAGCTCGCCACACCCCAGAGGCGGCCATCCGACATGCCACCCAATGCAAGCGTTGCGGCGAAGATCAGGGCGAAGAAGGTGGGCTGCCCAAATTCCGGCCAGGTGCCGTTGCGATGCACGTAGTAGGTGACGACGCCGAACAGGATCACGCCGCCGCTTGCGATCACCGCGTCGGGCACAGAAAGGCGGCGCACGCTGGTGAGCCGCGGCACGCGTAAGCCCGCATAGCGCAGCAGCGGCACCGTGTTCGCCCAGAATGGATTGGTGGAATCTGTGGGCGTGGCGATGCCGTACTGGATCGGCACGCCAGGCAGTTCGCGCTGAAACGTGCCGAACAGCTTGTCCCAGATGAGGAAGGTGCCGCCGAAATTGCGGTCGCGATACTCGGCGTTGTGCCCATGGTGAACCCGGTGATTCGCGGGGGTGACCAGAAACCGGTCCAGCAGTCCGGAGCGGCCGACGATACCGTTGTGGTTATAGAACTGCACGGTGTAGTGAAGCGTCGACACGGCAATGAAGATGTCCAGCGGAACGCCGGCCAAAGCGAGCGGTATCGTCGTAAACGGCAGCGTGGTCAGCGACGAATACCAGGAGTTGCGGATGCCGAGCGAGAGATTGAAGTGCTCGCCCTCGTGGTGGACCACGTGAACGCTCCATAGCACCCCGAACGAATGATGCAGGCGATGCATCCAGTAGAACCCGAGATCCCACGCGAGGATCGCGAAGATCCACACGGCGGCGGGATGCCAGCGATCGAGCCAATGCAGGTTGACGTGCGCCAGGATCCACGCAAAGACCGCGACTTCGATGCCCCGGAAGAACCACATCAGGATATGCCCGGAATCCAGATTCAGGATCACGTCCCGCCACGGAATCGCCAGGCCGCGCCGGACACGCGAGTACCCCAGCTCCAGTAGCACGCAAGCGAGCGTGATCAGCAGGGGGAGGGCCATTGCATTCATGATTCGCTTTCCAGTTCTGTTTCGAACGCGGCTTTGGCGTTCGAGGACGCAGCCGGGGATGTCGCTCGCCGATCGCGCAGGCGGCTCAGATGGGCGACCAGCCAGCCGCTGGCGCAGCCGAGCAGCATGCCTGCGCCGAGGTCGATCGCCAGATGGCGGCGCGTCTGGATGACCGACCAGCCGATCCCGAAGCCCCACAGCACCGCCAGCACGCTTGCAACCGGCCTGCGCCGGCTGCAGAGGGCGGCGACGCACAGCAAGGTCAGCGCGCCATGCAGCGACGGAAAACAGTTCTGCGCGGAATCCGAGGCGATCAGCCCGTCAAGCAACGATGCCCCTGCGGCGCCGGACGGGATCGGCGGGTAATGGAGCGTAGTGGGCCACAGCACGAAGATCACCGCGGATACCACCGCACACAGTTGCATTGCACGGGCGAGGCGAGGCACGCGGGCCGCATCCGTGGTCAGGAAGGCGAGCGGCACTAGCAGGAAAAACGACAGATAGAGCCACACGCCCGCCGGATTGAATGGAATCAGGCGGTCGAGTGCGGTTTCGGGCAGCAGGGTCGGCGTACCGGAGAGCACGCGGCCGGTCGTGTAGGCCACGCCCACCGCCCCCCACCCCAGCAACATGAAGCGCAAGCGCGCGAGTACAGGCATCAGCGTGCCTCCCGAAGCCGGGTGATGCGCCGGCGTTTGGCGCTGAAATCGGTGGGCGGCAAGGCGGCGTGCAGGTCCCATTCCAGGCTTGCAGTCGCCACGCCCAGGCGTTGCAGATAGGCGCTCAGATCGGCCTCATATTGCGTGAGCGGCGCACCTGGCGCGTCGACGTAAAGTGCGAGCGACGCCGGCCCGGTTTGAACCAGCCGATAGTCCGCCGTGCGCGGCAGCGTTTGCGCAATGGCTCGGGACAGGCCGTCGGCGAACACCTCCACCGGCGCGCCGTTTGCACCGGGCAGGCGCAGCAGGTCGTCGCAGCGTCCTTCGATCCGCTCCAGTGCCATCTCATGGCTATGGCAGGGGCAAGGCGTCGAACGCCGCACGAGGATGTCGTCTAAACGGTAACGCACAATGGGCTGCGTCACGCGCGTGAAATCCGTGATGACCGGCACAAAGCGTTCGCCGTCGAGCCATTGAGGTTCGACGTGGATATGCGCTTCGTTCAGGTGCAGCGTGCCGTATTCGCAGGTGGCCGCGAGAAAACCCTCCGTGGCCTGATAGACCTCGCCGACTGTCCCGAGCGAGGCGCCGATCAGCACCTTATCGAGCGGGTCCAGCACTTCGGCGCCGGAGATGACCTTGTGCGGTTTGATCGTCAGGTATCCTGCGGTTCTAGCCAGCGCCAGACTGCGCAGCACCTGTGCCGGGCCCACGACGATGGTCGGATCGTAGCGGTTCAGGCGCTCGAAATGCGCGTCGAACGGCTCGAACAGGTCGAAGAACTCAAACGAAAGCCACGGATTGCGCACCGACGAATACAGGTTGTTGTTGGCGCGCAGAAACAGCGCGACCCGCTCGCCGTGAAAGAGTCCGCGCGGCAGGAGTTTGGCGAGCAGGACACCCGCCCACTTCGCCTGCTCGGCCGGACTCACGACGAACACACCGCGCGAACCGGAGGTGCCCGAAGACAGGCCCACGCTATAGCCGTTCACGGTAGCCTCGAAGTCGCGCGAGTGTTCGGCCTGCATCGCACAGGCGAGCACTTCGTCGAGCTTGAGTCCCGCCGTATTGATGCGGTCGAAATGCTCCATCATGACCGCCTTGTTCATCAACGGCCACGTTTGCAGCGGTTGCGACAGATGCGGTGCGAACCACGGACTGCGCGTCAGGTGCAGGCGGATAAACTGCTTTAGCTTGCGCTGCTGATGTTGTTCGAGCACCTCGCGGGTCGCGAAGCGCAAGCGGCGTGTCTGCCAATACGACCAGAGCGTCTCTGCAAGGCGCATTACAACGCCCCTTCGTGCGTGAGGCAGATCTTCACTTCGCCGCGCGTATGCAGCGCATTCAGGTCGCGCAAGGTTTGATGGTATTCGGCGGGACTGTCCATGATGGCGTGTGCGATGACGGACGGTCCCACCAGTTGCTGATAGCTCTTCGGCGACCAGGCCGCATCGGATGCGAGCAGTACCCAACCGTCAGCGGTACTGACGAAGGCGCCGAGATGACCGGCGGCGTGTCCAGGCAATTCGACCAGAATCACTTCCGTGCACGCGCCTGGCAGCCCGAAGCCCTGGCGGAACGGTTCAAGCTCGGAAGGCAGGGCAACCCGCTCGAAGCTTTCGACAAACACAGTGGACGACTCGAAGTCCGGCGGAATCAGGCCCGGTACGAAACCCTTGCGCAATGCGCCGATGCCGCGCAGACCACGCGTCGCTTCCCAACCGGCGCCCGAGAGGTAAGTGGGCACGCCCTGCAGATCGCGCAAGCCGGCAATATGGTCGCCATGGAAGTGCGACAGGATCACGGCGGTGAGATCGCGCGGCTGCATGCCGCGCGCTTTTAGCTGACTGACCACGGCCTCTTTCGCGTCGAAGTAAACCGGCGTCACGCGCCGGTATAGAGAGAAGAGGCCGCTCTTCGTATGGTCGTGGAAGTGCTGCGCATACCCGGTATCCCACAGCCAGCGTCCGCGGGACGTTTCGATCAGATACGCCCGCGCCGGAAACCGGCAGCTTGCGAAGCCCGCACCCTTTAGCGCCATGCACGCCATGTGCGTGCAGTAGCCGGCTTCAAAGACCGTAATCGTCGCCATGTGCCCTGATCCAGTTGACGGTCTCTTCGATGCTCTGCTGCAGCGTCCAGCGCGGTTGATAGCCGAGCACCTGCTGCGCTTTGCGCGTGCTGAGCGTCATGTCGAAACTCAATGCGCCGACGCTATAGCGCGTCAGTAGCGGTTCGCGTCCGCTGATCGCGGCCCAGCGCTGCATGGCGCGGGCGGCGAGGTCGAGGACGGGATACGGCACGTCCTTGATCCGGTAGGCGATGCCGAGCCGCGTCAGCAGGACGTCGAGCACGTCGCGCAGGCAAGTGGGCTCGTTACCGGTGATGTTGAAGGCTTCGCCGGAGCGCACATCGGGGCTGGTGGTGGCCAGTTGCATCGCATGGATCACGTTGCCCACATAGGTCAGATCGACCTTGGCCGTGCCTGCGCGCGGCAGCGGCAAGCGACCGCCGCGCTCGCGCAACAGCCGCAGGATGCGCGGCAGCAGTACCCGGTCGTGCGGACCGAAAATGGCGCGCGGCCGCAGCATCACGAAGGTGGTATCCGGATGCGTGGCGGCGACCGCGCGGATGACGTCCTCGGCCTGCGCCTTGGTGCTCGCGTAGTGGTTCACATAGCTGGCCGGGCGAAACGTTTCTTCGATATCGAGCCGGTGGTTGAAATCGAAATAGAGCGCGGGAGTCGAGATATGGATGAAGCGGCGCACCCCGTTCGCGACTGCCGCATGCGCGAGGCGCGAGGTGGCGAGCACATTGGCCGCGTGAAAGTCGGCCCATGCGCCCCATGGCGACGACAGCGCCGCGCAATGCCACACCGTATCGACACCTTGCAGCAGAGACTCCAGATCGGCGCTGGTGGCGCCGGCGAGGTCGAGCGGCACGAACGCCATGCCGAGCGCCTGCAGCGCCTCGCCGGCCGCGCGATTACGGCCGGTGGTGCGTACGCTGCGGCGCTGCTGCGCAAGAAACGCGGCGGCGTTGCGGCCAAGCCCGCTAGTGGCGCCGGTGACGAGGGTGGTCATGCCGACAGACTCCGGGGCGCCTGCCCCATCTTTCTCAGGAAACGCTGCTGGCTCGAAAGCAGTTCAGCGTAACCGATCGCCCGATAGGGCAGACCGTGTTGCCGCGCCAGGCGCTCGACGATCGGCGCAATCGCACGATAGTGCCGATGCCCATGCCCCGGAAACAGATGATGCGTGAGATGGTGATTGAGACCGCCCAGCCAGGCGCCGATGAAAGCGGGGCGCGTGATCCAGTCGCAGCAGGTCAGGAAGGCGTGCTCGTCGCGCGTGTGCGGCAAGCGGCCGTCGGCGGGCAGCAGATAAAACTCCGTCTCGGCCCAATGCGTACCGAGGATCAGCATCAACAGGATGGATGAGGCGAGCATTTGACCCGCCAGATACGCGGCGAAGACCGTCCCGTAGCCGACCGTGGGACCGAGCAGCACGAGCGGCAACACCAGGAACACGCCAAAGTGAACCAGCTTCGAAGCGATGAACAGCGCCCAGCCGCGCGCGCCGGGCAGCAGTCCGTCCTGCGCCAGCGGTGTGGTGCCGAGGCGGTCCGACCAGTCGTAGATCCAGTTGATATAGGGCAGCGAGAGCGCGGCGATTGCCGGCCAGTACAGATGCTGAAAGCGGAAATGCGGGTGCCATGCCTGAAACGGCGTTTGCCGCAGAAACACGTTGGCCTCGGTATCGAGGTCGTGATGCTCGATGTTCGGATAGACATGGTGATACCGGACATGCCGTGCTTGCCAGTAGGCCGGCTCGATGCCGAGTGGCAGCGTGACCGCGCGCATGACGAGCGTGTTCAGCCATTTGGACTTCGACAGGGCGCCGTGCGATGCGTCATGCATGGAATTGACCGACAGCATCACGGCCGCGAGAAACATGCCGACGTAGGACGCGAAGAACGTTGCGGGGCTGTGGGCACGGAAGCACAGCACAAACAGCACACAGGCGATCGCCAGCAGGCTCCCCGCCTTCAGCCAGGTCGCCGCATTGCCGAACCGGTGGTCCTGCCTGCTCGCGAGATACGCGGCGACTTCCCGGCGAAGCTCGGTCGAGAAAGGCGAATGGCTGGACGGTAAATAGTGCGGGCGCATGGAGTCAGGCCTGGTTCGGCAAACGGACGCGAATCAATGGTGTGTCCCGAATGAAAAGGGTAACGCCGGGTTTAAGCATCCCATGTACGGCGCCGGAGGTTGCAGTCGTCACAATCATTGGCGACAGTGGTTCTATCACACGTGCCATGCATCAGTAAATAAGTTGTTTTGAAGTTCGTCTTAAAAACTGTCAGGCGGTGACAAAAACCGATTTTACGGTTTGTGGCGGGTTCACATAAAGCGGAAAAGCGTTTACCTTTCGTGCTCACAAACTGGCCAGCAGGGCTGGGCGCTCTGTCGCGCACCGCCCGATGCATAGACGATTTTTGGCGATTGTGGCCGGGATTGCGTTTGGAATGGATGTCTGCCGAAAGCCGTAAAACCGCCTGTGTCTGCATGACGCTTTTCGATAGTAAAACTTCTCTTCACTTGAAAGGATGCATTTAGCATGAAAAAAATCGCCTTACCTTTACTGCTGGCTGCGTTTTCGATGACGGCTTATGCGGCCGGTTGCGGCAAGCCCCGTAATGCGTTTGACCAGGTTTATTGCGCGAGCACCGAGTTCTCCCAGCTCGATCGCGATCTGAATCAGGAATATGACCGTGTGAAGAAGGCATTGCAACCGGCCGAGCAGGCGACGCTCAAGCACGGGCAACTCGCATGGCTCAGTCAGCGCGATGCGAAATGCAGCTTTGAAAAAGAGGACGGCTATTACGTCAATCTGGAATGCGCGACCGACATGACGCAGCAGCGCGTTGCATTCCTGCGCGAGCGTGAGCGCGAATGCAGCAGCACCGGTTGCGTTGATGCGAAGCTCGGCGACTGAGTTTTGCACGTCGCGGCGGTGTTCAAATCGCCGCGACGTTTCTCCCGACGCTACAGGCTGCGTAACGCAAACCGCTTGAGCTTGCCGGTTTCGGTGCGCGGCAACGCGTCGACGAAGGCGATCAGACGCGGGTATTTGTACGGCGCCACGTTGTTCTTCACGAACTCCTGCAACTGCGCGACCATGCTGTCGTCAGCCGTGAAGCCCGGATTAAGGACGATAAACGCCTTGACGACCTGGCCACGCGTTTCGTCGGGCGCACCCACTACGCCGCATTCCGCTACCGCATCGTGCTGCAGCAGCACGCTCTCCACTTCCGGGCCGGAGATGTTATAGCCCGCGGAGACGATCATGTCGTCGGCGCGTGCCTGGTAGAACACGTAACCGTCCTCGTCGAGATAGACGGAGTCGCCGGGCAGGTTCCAGCCGTCGCGCACGAACTTCGTCTGGCGGTCGTCAGCCAGATAGCGGCAACCGGTCGGCCCGCGCACGGCGAGCTTGCCGATGGTGCCGGGCGGCACCGGCTGCATGGCGTCGTCGACGGCCTGCACGATATAACCCGGCACCGCGCGGCCGATGGCATGCGGCCGGATATCCGCGCCCGCCGCCGAAATGAAAATATGGATCAGCTCGGTCCCGCCGATACCGTCGATCATCTCGATGCCGCTCGCTTCGCGCCACAGATGCCGCGTCGAATCGGGCAGCGCTTCGCCGGCCGAAACGGTCTTCCGCAGGCTCGAAATATCGAAGCGCGGCACGAGCGGCGCCATCTGCCGGTAGAAGGTGGGCGCGGTGAACATGATGGTGGCGTGAAAGCGCTCCACCGTCTGTAGCAAGCTCTCGGGCGTGAGCCGCTCGATCAGCACGGTGGAGGCGCCCACCCGCAGCGGAAAGCACAAGACGCCGCCGAGGCCGAAAGTGAACGCGAGTGGCGGCGTGCCGCAGAACACATCGGTGGCGCTGGGTTTGAGTACATGCCGCGGGAACAGGTCGCACATCATCAGCACGTCGCGATGAAAATGCATGCAGCCCTTCGGCAAGCCGGTTGTGCCGCTGGTGAAGGCGATCAGGCAGACGTCGTCGGCGGCGGTATCGCAGGCGGTGAAGTGGTCGGGTTTGCTGGTGGCGAGGGTTTCGAGAGCGTCCGCGCCGTCGTCATGGAACAGGCAGGTCTGTTGCAGCCCCGCGCAAAAATATTCGTCCTGCGGATCGCGGCAGCGGGCGAGTTCGTCGGTCAGGCGTGCGTCGCAGAGGGCGGCGCCGATCTGCGCCTTGTCGATGATCTGCTTGAGTTCCTTCGCGCGCAGCAGGGGCATCGTCGGCACCAGCACGAGTCCCGCTTTCAGCGCGGCCAGCGCGGCCACCGCCATCTGCAAGGTATTCGGCCCACGCAGCAACACGCGGTTGCCGGGCTTTAGACCCAACTCATCGACCAGCACATGTGCGCTGCGATTCACCAACGCAAGCAACTCGCCATACGTGGTGGCGCGGGCTTCGCCGTTCACCTCGGACCAGATGGCCGGGCGGTCGCGGTGCCCCGCCTCGATGGTCCGGTCCAGTAACTCGGTCGCGCAGTTAAAGCGCGCCGGATAGGCGATGTCGGGATTGTCGAGCAGAAACACCGGCCATTGATCTTGCGGCGGCAGATGGTCGCGGGCGAAGGTGTCGACGTGCGCAGACGGTTCCATGACGCTCTCCCGAACGGTTAGTGGGCTTCGTGGGGGATCACTGCAGTGGCCTCGATTTCGACCTTGGCCTCGTCTTCGATCAGCGCGACCACTTGAACCGCGCTCATCGCAATGTCGTAGTCGCCGATCAGTTCGCGAAACGCGCGGCCGATGTCCTTGAGCGCGGCGAGGTATTCGCGCTTATCCGTCACATACCAGGTCAAACGCACCAGGTGGGCCGGTTTGCCGCCGGCTTCATGCAGAACCGCGACGATGTTCTGCAAGGCCTGAATCGCCTGGGCGGCGAAGTCGCTTGACTGGAAGCGCGCCTCGGCGTCCCAGCCGATCTGGCCGGCGATGAACACCTGGGTGCCGACGGCCGCAACGCCGTTCGCATAGCCGCGCGGCTTGACCCAGCCGGCAGGGAGGAGAGGTTTTTTCATGAGCGTGGCTCGTCGGTGAGGGCCGGCGGTGGGGCGAAGCGCGCGAGGGCGCTCGCGATGTCGTCGGGAATATCGATGGACTGGCCGGTTTCGAGCGACGTCGTCACCAGCACCTGATGCGCACGGAAGCGCACTTCGTTCTGGCAATGACCGACGATGCCGAGGCGAATCGAACGCCGGCCGATTGCGTTCACGCTCAGCGTGAGCGTGAGGGTTTCGCCCATGCGGCTTGGCCGCGAAAACTCGCAGTCGAGCTTGACGATCGGCAAGCCGATCCGGCGTTCGCCGATCATGTGCGCGTAGTCGACGTGCAGGCACTCGGTGAACCAGTCTTCGACCAGCGCGTTGGTCAGCACCAGGTACTGCGGAAAGAACACGATGCCGGCCGGGTCGCAATGCGCGAAGCGGATGCGCACTGGCATGTCGAACGTCGCGCTCATGACGTGCTGTCCTGTTGCGCGGCGGCGTGGGCCTTCAACAGATCACGGCCTACGATCAGTTGCTGCACTTCGGTTGCACCTTCGTAGATGCGCAGCGCGCGAATCTCGCGGTAGAGCATTTCGACGGCCGTGCCGCTTTGCACGCCCATGCCGCCCCAAAGCTGAACGGCTGCATCGATCACTTGCTGCGCGCCTTCGCTGGCATGCCACTTCGCCATCGCGGCTTCGCGCGTGACGTTCTCGCCCTGATCGCGCAACCAGGCTGCGCGATAGACGAGCAGGGCGCTGCTGTCGATGGTGAGCGCCATCTGCGCGAGCTTTGCCTGGGTCAACTGAAAATCGCCCAGCGTCTGGCCGAACATCTTGCGCGATGCGGCGCGCCTAAGGCCCTCTGCCATGGCATGCCGCGCAAAACCGAGCGATGCCGCCGCTACCGAGGTGCGGAAAATATCGAGCGTGCGCATGGCCAGTTTGAAGCCTTCGCCGGGGGCACCGAGCATCTGGCTGTGCGGCACGCGTGCGCCGGCAAAATGCAGGCGCGCGAGCGGATGCGGTGCGATGACGTCGATGCGCTCGGCGATTTCAAGGCCCGGCGTATCGGCGTCGACGATGAACGCGCTGATGCCACGCGCGCCGGGTGCTTCGCCGGTTCTGGCGAACACCACGTAGAAGTCGGCGATGCCGCCGTTGGAGATCCACGTCTTGTCGCCGTCGAGGACATAGGCGTCGCCGTCGGCGCGGGCAGAGAGTGCCATGGCCGCAACGTCCGAGCCCGCTTCCGGTTCGGACAGCGCGAAGGCCGCAATGGCCGTGCCGTTCGCCACACGCGGCAGGTAGCGTTGCTTCTGTTCGTGCGTGCCGCCCAGCGAGATGGCGCCGGAGCCGAGCCCCTGCATGGCGAGCGCAAAGTCGGCGAGGCCCGAGTGTTTCGCGAGCGTTTCGCGCAGCAGGCAGACAGCGCGCGTATCGATGGTGTCGCCGTGCCCGCCGTACGCGGTGCCGCCGACGCCGTATTTCAGCCAACCCGCTGCGCCGAGTTCGCGCACCAGATGGCGGCAGGTGGCATCGACGTCCTCGCCGTGGCTCGTGTCAGCCAGATGCGTGCCGCACCAGGCTTCGACGCCTGCCGCGAGTTCGCGATGGCGGTCTTCGAAGAACGGCCACGCCAGTGCGCTATGAAGATCGATCTTGCCGGAAGCGCTCACGTCAGTCTCCTTCGAACACCGGACGCGTTTTCGCCGCAAACGCGCGATACGCGCGTTCGAAATCGTGCGTACTCATGCAGATGGCCTGCGCTTGCGCCTCGGATTCGATGGCTTCGTCGATGCTCATGCTCCATTCCTGGTGCAGCATCTTCTTCGTGATGCCGTGTGCGAAGGTCGGTCCGGCGACGAGTTCGGCGGCCAGCCTGGCGGCTTCGTCGAGCACGGCATCGGGCTCGCACAGACGGTTATAGAAGCCCCAGGCGTAGCCCTCTTCGCCGCTCGCCGAGCGGCCGGTGAAGAGCAGTTCGGACGCGCGTCCCTGGCCGATGATGCGCGGCAGGATCGAGCACGCGCCCATGTCGCAACCGGCCAGGCCGACGCGCGAGAACAGGAACGCGAGCTTGCTGCGCGCGGTGCCCATGCGCAGGTCGGACGCCATCGCCAGAATGGCGCCTGCGCCTGCGCAGACCCCATCGACGGCGGCAATCACCGGCTGCGGGCAATGCCGCATGGCCTTCACCAGATCGCCGGTCATGCGGGTGAACAGCAGCAATTCGGGCATCGGCAGGTCGATCAGCGGCGCGATGATGTCGTGGACGTCGCCGCCCGAGCAGAAGTTGCCGCCGGCACCGTGGATCACCACGGCTTTCACATCGGTTGCGTACGCAAGCTGTCGAAACAGGTCGCGCAACTCGGCATACGATTCGAAGGTCAGCGGGTTCTTGCGTTCGGGGCGATTCAGTGTGACGGTCGCGACCTTGGCGCTGACCGACCAGCCGAAGTGCTTCGCCTCATAGCCCGCTAGCGTGACGCGATTGCCGGCCAGCAGGGCGTCGACGTGGGATGGTGTCATGGATATCTCCTCCAGTTCGGTGCCGCTCAACCCTTGAGGTTGTCGAGCAGATGTTTCTTGAGCTTGCCCAGACGCTGATGCGTGCGCGACTTCTCGTCGAGGCTCAGGCCGCCGAACATTTCGACGACCCACTGTTCGTGCGCTACCGCCATCCGGTCGAACTGCGCGCGGCCGTCGGTTGTCAGACGCACGCTGATCGAGCGGCGATCGTTTGGATCCGCATCGCGCACGACGAGGCCTTCCTTTTCGAGCTGATCGGTAATGCCGGTTACGTTGCCGCCCGTCACCATCAGACGGCGCGAGAGCTCGGTCATCTTGAGCCCCTCGGGATGGCGTTCGAGCTGAGCCATCAGGTCGAAGCGCGGCAGCGTCGTGTCGAATTCGTTGCGCAGCCGCTTGCGCAATTCGGCTTGCACGAGGTTGGTGGTGGTGAGCATGCGCAGCCATAGACGCAGGCCCATATGGCTGTCGGCGCCGGTGCTCATTTCCATGTCGACCACGTTCTCGGCCGGTTTGGCGACGCCTTTGCGCAGTGCTTTCGCTTCTGTTGAGGCGGGCTTTTTAGCGCTGGTTGCACGAGTCATGTGACTTCTCCCCCGGAGACGGAAATGGATTGGCCGGTGATCGCGGCAGAGCCGGGCATGCACAGCCACAGCGCGGCATTGGCGACTTCTTCCGGCGCGACAAAACGCTGTTGCGGGTTGTTGCGCAGCAGGATGCGGCGTGCTTCCTCTTCGCTGCGCGAGGTTTTGCTGGTGATCTGGTCGAGCGAGGCGCGCAGCAGTTCGGTCTCGGTGTAGCCGGGACAGACTGCGTTGACGGTCACGCCTTTGGTCGCGACTTCGAGCGCAAGCGCACGGGTCAGGCCGATCACGCCGTGTTTGGCCGCGCAATATGCCGCGACGTAGGCATAACCTGTCTGCCCCGCGGTGCTCGCGACGTTGACGATGCGACCGTAACCGCGTTCGAGCATGCCAGGCAGCACGGCGCGCGTGCATAGAAACACGCCGGTCAGGTTGACGTCGAGCATGCGTTGCCAGAGGGCGATATCGGTCTGCGCGAACGGGGCGGCTTGCGCCTGGCCGGCGTTATTGATCAGGATGTCTACCGAACCAGCCTGTTCGAAGGCAGCGGCTACGGCAACCTCCTGTGTGACGTCTACAGCGATGCAGGCGATGTCGCCTGCTGTGCCTGAAAGGCTTAGCGCGTTCAACGCATCGCGCTGCGCAGCAAGACGTGCCGCGTCGCGACCCATCAACGTGACGCGTGCGCCGGCACGCACCAGCGCTTCGGCAGTGGCCGCGCCGATCCCGCTGCCGCCACCGGTGACGACGGCATGTTTCCCGGCCAGCCCGGAGGTCTCTGTGTTCACACGGTTCCTTCTGCGCGTTGTGCGCGTTCTTGCGGTGAGAGCCCCGCGTTCGCTGCGACCTGCGCGCGTTCGCGTTCGAGGTTGCGTTCCAGCTGCGATTTCGCCGCCGTGTATTGCTTTGGCCACATCACATCGAAGTAGCCGATCTTCGCGGCTTCGTTGAGCGTCCACGACGGATTGGCCAGATGCGGTCGCGCCACCGCGCAGAGATCCGCGCGGCCGGCGGCGATGATGCTGTTCACGTGATCGGCTTCGGAGATCGCGCCGACGGCGATCGTCGCAATACCGGCTTCGTTGCGAATGCGGTCGGCGAACGGCGTCTGGAACATGCGGCCGTAGACCGGCTTTTCGGCCTTGCTGACCTGGCCCGAGGAGACGTCGATCATGTCGGCGCCTGCTGCCTTGAAGGCGCGCGCAATTTCCACTGCGTCGTCCGGCGTGGTGCCGCCGTCCACCCAGTCGTGCGCGGAGATGCGCACCGAGATGGGCTTGTCC
Organism: Paraburkholderia phenazinium; assembly: GCF_900142845.1. Lineage (NCBI taxonomy): Bacteria > Pseudomonadati > Pseudomonadota > Betaproteobacteria > Burkholderiales > Burkholderiaceae > Paraburkholderia > Paraburkholderia phenazinium. Next base: position 3,895,754 of record NZ_FSRU01000001.1, on the reverse strand, counting down.
GCGGGCCAGACCTTGCGGATCGCCGCGAAGATTTGCAGCGGATAGCGCAACCGGTTTTGCAGCGAGCCGCCGTATTCGTCGCTGCGATGATTGGTGAGCGGCGAGAGGAAACTCGAGAGGAAATAACCGTGGGCGCAGTGCAGTTCGAGCCAGTCGAAGCCGGCCTCAACAGCCATCTGCGCCGAGCGGACGAATTGCGCTTCGATTTCGCGCAGATCTTCGCGGCTCGCTTCACGCGACCATTGACTGACGCCATGCAGATACTGCTGCGGCGAGGCCGACACTAGCGGCCAGTTGCCTTCCGGCAGCGGTTGATCAATGCCTTCCCAACTCACGCGTGTGGATGCTTTGGCGCCGGCGTGCCCGAGCTGCATGCCGATCTTCGCGTCCGATTGCGCGTGCACGAAATCGACGATGCGCTTCCACGCGGCAAGATGCGCCGGTGCGTACATGCCGGGGCAGCCGGGGGTGATGCGGGCCTCCGGCGATACGCAGGTCATCTCGGTCATCACCAGGGCGGCGCCGCCCATGGCGCGTGCGCCGAGATGCATCAGGTGATAGTCGCCCGCTACGCCGTCGACGGCGGAGTATTGCGCCATCGGCGACACGACCACGCGGTTCTTGAGCGTGACGCCGCGCAGCGTGAAGGGCGTGAACATCGGCGGCACGGAATGTTTGGCCGGCGCGCGTTCGATGCCCGAGCGTGTTGCGAGCCAGTCTTCGAATGCCGACAGGTAGTGGGCATCGCGCTCCCGCAGGTTTTCGTGCGAGATGCGTTGCGAACGCGTCAGCAGCGAATAGGCGAACTGTTCCGGCTCGAACGACGTATAGCGGTCGACATGCTCGAACCACTCCGTCGAGTTGCGTGCGGCGTTCTGGATGCGCAGCACGCCGACGCTGCGCACTTCGGTGTAATGCTGGAGCGCGGCGGCGAGATCACCCGGATGTTCGCCGATGCTGTTGGCAAGCTCGATCGAATCCTCAAGCGCGAGCTTGGTGCCCGAGCCGATCGAGAAGTGGGCCGTGTGCGCGGCGTCGCCCATCAGCACGATAGGCGTGGGCCGCGCGCCGTTGGCGTTGCTGCGCCAATGCACCCATTCCTGATTGACCACGCGCGGGAAGCGGATCCATTGCGACGAGCCGCGCAAATGCGCAGCGTTCGACAGCAAGGGGTGGCCGTCCAGATACTTTGCGAACAGCTTTTCGCAGAAGGCGATGCTGTCTTCCTTGCTCATTTCGTCGAGACCAGCGGCGCGCCAGACGCGCTCCGGCGTTTCGACGATGAAGGTGGAGGTCTGGTCGTCGAAGCGGTAGGCGTGGGCCTGGAACCAGCCCCATTCGGTTTCTTCGAAGGCGAAGGTGAACGCGTCGAAGAGCTTTTTCGTACCGAGCCAGACGAAGCGGCAATCGCGCATGTCGATATCCGGCTGGTAGGTCGCCGCATACTTCTGACGAATCGCGCTGTTGGCGCCGTCGCAGGCGACGATCAGGTCGGCTTCGTAAGCGGTGTCGTCCGTCACCTGGGTTTCGAAGACCAGCTTGACGCCGAGTTCCTCGCAGCGCGCCTGCAGGATGTTCAGCAGGCGCTTGCGGCCGATGCCGCAGAAGCCGTGACCCGACGAGCGGACCTGCTGGCCGCGGAAGTTGATCTCGATGTCGTCCCAGTGGTTGAAGGCGTCGAGAATTGCGTCGGCGCTTGGCGCGTCGGCCGCGCGCAGGTTGCCGAGCGTCTGGTCGGAGAACACCACGCCCCAGCCGAACGTGTCGTAGGGCCGGTTACGCTCGATCACCGTGACTTCATGCTGCGGGTTGCGGCCCTTCATCAACAGCCCAAAGTACAGGCCGGCCGGGCCTCCTCCGATACAGACGATGCGCATGCTGGTGCTCCGGTTGGATTCTGGAATGTAATTTAGTCCTCGATATTTTAGATGTCAAGTAAATGATGGGGGGAGGGAAGGGTTCTGGCACCGTATGCGGGCCTCGCAGCCTGTAGGCGTTGGGAGAGTCCCCAAACGCTTTCCGGAATTCTCGTCCGAAATGCGATGCATCTGAGAATCCACAGGAGGACGCGATATCGGTCACCGTCCTATCCGAACTGGTCAGAAGCCATGCTGCTGTTCGAATACGGAGTTGTCGGCCATACGATAGCGGTGCATCGCCCACTTCGCTGCCGAACAATCGCTCAAGCTGGCGCATCGACATCTCGAGTCGTTGCGCAAGTTCGCTGAGACTGAGAGGTTGGCCGATTACGCTTCAGACCTGCTGAAGACTGATTGCGGTTGCCGGATATGACCGCAATGGGTGACTCGGTCTATGACTATCTCGAACACGTCGGCAAACCCGTGTCGCGCGCGACGCAGCGCTTTAACGCGGCGTCTGTCCCTCAGCCGACGTACCCACTCTTGCTGCCCGGCTCATCTTCGTCGAGCATTTCGCCAAACCCCGTCGGCACCACCACAACCGGCCGGGCGCTAGCATCATGGCTGTCCGCGAGCGCGAACGCTTCGAGAATAATCTTCTGCACGTCCTGCCGCATCATGGTCACTTCAAACGGCAGATGCACCGCAAACGGATCCCAGTCAAAACACCCCACTACCGTGGACTGCCAGGCATCCTGCGGCAATCTGGACGCGAACTGAACCAGGCCTTCAAACGCGGTAATCGAATTCATCAGCAGGCCAGCGGGGAGCCTGCCGAGCGTGTCGTAACGGCGAGCCAGGGCGCGCCGCGAAGATGACGCGTCGTATCCAAAGCACTCCACAGCATCCGCCGCGGGACTGATCCCTCGAGCCTCAAAGGCATCGCGGTAGCCGGCAATGCGCATGTCCGTCGCGTATTCATCCGTGACGCCGCCAAGAAACAGCAACTCGCCGGGAGCATTGCCGCGCGCGACCATCTTGTCCATCAACGCATCGGCCAGCGCGCGCGCGCCGCCGCGATTGTCCGAGACGACCGACGGTGCGCCCGGGCCAGGCAAGTCGACATTGATGCACGGAATACCCGCTGCCGAGCACAGGTCGTCAAGCGGCGTGGGGTTGCGCACGCCGGCAATGAACAGCAACTCCACCTGCTGCGAGATGAGCGTCTCCGTCACGCTCAACTCCACCGCGGGATCGCGTTGAGTACTGACGACGATCGGGCACAGGCCCCGGCTCCTCGCATGCTCCTCGAAGTTCTCGGCCAGCCCCGCAAAGAACCGGTTGCGATAGTGCGGCAGGATCATGCCGGCTAGCCCCGAGCGCGACAGCCGCAGTCCGCGGGCCTTCATGTTCACGTTGTAGCCAAGCTGCTCCGCGCTTGCGAGGATCCGCTTGGCGGTGTCTTCCTTGATACGGTAGCGAGCCCAGGTGCCGTTCAGCACCATGCTCACCGCCGACGTCGAAGAGCCCGTCGCTTTGGCGATGTCATAAATTGTGGACTTGCGTCCTGAGCTGCTGCGGGCCATCTGCCTTTTACTCCAAAAGCACCATCGTTCACGTTCTGCAGACGGTAGACCTTCTGCCACGGGAAGCCATATTAGGGTATCTACTCGATTGACCATAAAGCTGAATCCATTCAGCATTTGTCCACCGAGTTGCTGAATGGATTCAGCTAAATAAGTTGAGGTTCGGCAACCGGCTCATTTCCCATTACTCATCTGGGCGTTTGGCGAAGCTGCCGGAGTCCAACGGAGGAGACATGTCAAAGAACTTCGTGCGCACACTGTGCGCAGGCATCGCCGCGTTTGCACTCGCGACAAGCCTGGCTTCGGCGTCGCCCGACAAGCCAGTCATCGGCATCGTCGTGAAGATTGGCGGTATCCCATGGTTCAACGCCATGGAGGCGGGGATCAAGAAACGGGCGGATCAGCTCGGCGTGAAAGCCTTCATGGTCGGCCCGACCAGCGCGGACCCGGCGCTGCAGGTCCGCGCGATCGAGGATCTGATTGCGCAGCACGTGGACGTGATCGGCGTGGTGCCGAACGATGCCAAGGTCCTGGAGCCGGTCCTGCAACGGGCGCGGGCGGCCGGCATCAAGGTCATCACTCACGAATCGCCGAACCAGCAGAATGCGGATTGGGACTTCGAACTGGCCTCGGTCAAGGGCTTCGGCGAAGCCTACGGCAAGCGCCTCGCTACCGCGATGGGCGGCAAGGGCGAGTATGCGGTCTTCGTCGGCTCGCTCACCGTGCCTTTGCATAACGCATGGGCCGACGCCGCGATTGCTTATCTGAAGGCCAACGATCCGGACATGAAGCTGGTCGGCGACCGCTACGGCGTGGCTGAAGACGTCGACGCCTCGCGCAAGACTGCGCTCGATCTGATGCGGGCGCATCCGGATCTGAAGGGCATTCTCGCGTTCGGCAGCCAGGGGCCGATCGGCGCGGCGCGCGCCGTCGACGAAACGCATAAGAAAGGCCAGGTGGTGGTACTCGGACCGTTCTCGCCTGGACAGGGCAAGCGTCTCGTGCACGACGGCATCCTGACCGGCGGCTATATGTGGAATCCCGAGCAGGCCGGCGAAGTGTTCGTCACGCTGGGCACGATGGTCGCGAAGGGTGAGCCGGTCAAGGACGGCACCAACATTCCGGGTCTGGGCGTCGTGCATCCGCAGGGTCACGACCTGATCGTCGACCAGTTGGTGGATCTCAACGCCAATACCGTTGACGATCTAGCGAAGTTAGGTCTCTGAAGCAACCGCAGTTGCAACCTGAGTTGTAGCCTTAAAAAGCAATGCGTGAGGGGCGGCCGGTCTGCCCTTCACCCGGCTGATGAACCGGACGACGCGTCAGGTCGCCCATCAGCCGCATTGGAGCATGTCCCATGATTTCAGCGGCTTCACAGGATCATCCCGCGCCTGAGCGGAGACACGCGGGCGCAGCAAGCGTTGCCGTCGTCGACACGCAGCGCACCGAGCTGCTCAAGCTCGACAACATCTCCAAGATATTCGGTGGGGTGAAAGCGCTCCAGTCCATCAAGTTCGACGTCATGCCCGGCGAGGTGCTGTGCCTCGCAGGCGAAAACGGCTGCGGCAAGAGCACGCTGATCAAGGTCATCAGCGGTGTTTATCAACCTGAGCCGGATGCGGTCATGCTGATGGACGGTCAGTCGATCGAAGGACTGGATCCGGCAAAGGCGCGGGAGCTCGGCATTCAGGTGATCTGGCAGGATCTCGCGCTGTTTCCCGAGATGACCGTCGCCGAGAACATCGCGTTCGAACAGAACCTCGGACCTCGTCCGCGCCTCGTCAACTACCGTCAGATGAAAGTGGCGGCGCGCCGTATCCTTGAGCGGCTGGGCGTGTCGATCGATCTGGGCCGTTCGGTGCGCTCGCTGTCCATCGCACAGCGTCAGATCGTCGCCATCGCGCGCGCGCTCGTTGCCGATGCGCGGCTGGTCTTCATGGATGAACCCACCGCGTCGCTCAGTCACGCCGAGACCGAGGCGTTGCTGAAGATCGTGCGCCGCCTCTCGGCTGACGGAATCGCTGTGGTGTTCGTTAGCCACCGGCTAGCCGAAGTGCTGGACGTGTGTACGCGCGTGACCGTGTTGCGCGACGGCCAATACGTCGGCACCTTTCCCACGGCCGGCATGACGCAAACCCGCCTCACGGAATTGATGACCGGTCGTACCTTCGACTACGCCGTACGCACGACTGACCTGTCCGCCGCGCCTGTTGTTCTGCAGGTAGCGGACCTGACACGACGGGGCGAATATGACGCGGTCTCGTTTGCTGTCAGGAAAGGCGAGATTCTCGGCGTCACGGGCCGCCTCGGCGCGGGGCGGACGGAACTCGCGTTGTCGCTGTTCGGAATGACGCGGCCGGGCGCAGGCTCGATCAGCCTCGACGGCAAGAAACTCTCGCTGGGCTCGAACCGCGACGCGATCCGCGCGGGTATCGCCTACGTATCCGAAGACCGGCTTCAGCTTGGCCTCGTGCAGCCGCAATCGATTGGCGACAACACCGTCGCCGCGGTGCTCGACGATCTGCTCGACGCCACGCGTCTGATCAGTCTCAAGAAGCGTGACAGCCTGATCACCGACTGGATCGAGCAACTGGCAGTGAAGATCGGCAAACCGGAAGACGCGGTCTCGACGCTCTCAGGCGGGAATCAACAACGCATCGTGCTGGCCAAGTGGCTGGCCACCAACCCAAAGCTGCTGATTCTGGATTCACCCACGGTAGGAGTGGACGTCGGCGCACGCGCCGGCATCTTCGCCATCATCCACAAGCTGGCTGCACAGGGCATGGCCATCCTGCTGATCTCCGACGAGATCCCGGAAGTCTATTTCAACGCCGACCGTATTCTGCACATGCGCAATGGCCGCGTCGTGAGGGAGTACGTGCCGGGCGCCACATCCATTGACCAAATCGAGCGAGACGTCCATGCCTGATCTGCGCAAACTCGGCATCGGTTCGATCGAGGCCCTGCTGATCCTCGTCATCGCCGTCATGGTGATCGGCCTTAGCTTGACCACGTCGACCTTCCTCACGCTGCCCAATCTGTTCGACCTGCTTAACCAGAGCTCGGTCAACATCATCTTTGCCGTCGGCTTGCTCGTTGTGCTGATCGCCGGCGGGATCGACATCTCGTTCGCGGTGGGCGCGTCCGTCGTCCAGTACCTGACCGCGTTGACGGTCATGCGGCTTGGCGGCGGCAACTGGGCGCTGGGCTTCCTGGCGTCGGCCGCGTTCGGCTTTCTGCTGGGCGCCATCAATGCTACGTTCATCTACCGGTTCCGCATCGTCTCCATCGTGGTGACCATCGCGACCTTCAACGTGTTCTTCGGCGGCCTGATGTTTCTGACGGGCGGTGTCTCCATCTACGACCTGCCGGACTGGTGGATGAACCGCGTGTCGTTGATCACGTTGAAGACGTCGAGCGGCGTTGCCGACCTCGCGCTGCCGGTTGCCGTGATGTTCGCGACGGTCGTGGCCACCTGGTTCCTGCTGCGGCGTACGACCACCGGCAGGCAGCTCTATGCGATGGGCGACAACCCGGAAGCGGCGCGGCGCGTCGGCATCAACATCGGCGCCATGCACTACATCGCCTTTGGCTGGCTCGGGATGATGGCCGGGATCGCCGGGCTGATGCAGGCGCACTACGTACAGGAGGTGGTGCCCAACGCGCTGTATGGCCGTGAACTGGACGTGCTCGCCGCGGTAGTGCTCGGCGGTGCGCGCCTGGGTGGCGGGCGCGGCACGATCCTTGGCGCGATTCTCGGCATTCTGCTGACCGCCATCACCGCGAACGGACTTAACCTGCTGGGCATCTCTCCTTACGCGTTCAAGATGATCATCGGCGCGGTCATTCTGATTGCGATTACCTTGTCGAGCGGCGGCTTCGCCAAGCTCGTCGGATCGCGCTTCGCGTCGCAACGTGTCAAGGCCTTCTCATGAAAACCTCTTCGTCGCAACGGTCCGCTATAGCGTTCGTGCCCGCTGATGTCGTCGGCCTGCTCGGCTTCCTCGCGGTGGTGGTTGTAGCCATGAGCTTCGCGTCCGACCGGTTCTTTTCCGCGGACACGTTTGTCTCGGTGGCGTTTCAGTTGCCCGAACTGGGGCTTTTCACGCTGGCGATGCTGATGCCGCTGATCTCCGGCGGCTTCAACCTGGCCGTGACCTTCACCGCCAATATCTCCGGATTGGCCATGGCCTGGGTGCTGCACGCGCACGGTGGCGCCGATGCCGGCGCGGGCGTGATCATCCTCGGCATCGCCGCGGCCCTGGCGACGGGCGCGGCATCCGGCTGGGTGATGGGCGCCATCATCGCGCGTACCGGCGCTAGTCCCATCCTCGTCTCCTTGTCGATGATGATTTTCCTGCGCGGCCTCGGCGAATTCATGACGCACGGTGGCGATATCTCCGGCTTCCCGCCTGCGGTTCTGGTGATGGGCAACGGTTTGCTGCTAGGCGTGCCCGTGCCGCTGTGGATCTTCGCCGGTTGCGCGGCCGTGTGGCACGTCGTCATGACGCGCTCGCGGCTTGGCTTTGCCACGCGCATGATCGGCTCGAATCTCGAGGCGACCCGCTACTCGGGCATCGCCACCACGCGTGCGGTTACCCGCATCTACATGCTGTCGGGTTTGATGTGCGGCGTCGCGGGCATCGTGATGCTGGCCAGTTTCAACTCGGTGCGCGTCGGTCACGGCGAGGCGTTCCTGCTGATTTCGGTACTCGCATGTTTCCTCGGCCGCGTTGATCCGTTCGGCGGGTTCGGACGCGTCGTGCCCGTGGTGATTGCGCTGGTCATCCTGCAGGTGATTGCCTCCGGCCTCAACCTGCTGGGCGCGAACCAACATCTTGCCACCGCGTTGTGGGGTGTGTTTTTGCTTGCCGTGATGCTCCTGCGTTGGGCGTGGGCAAACGGTTTCTTTCAGTCCTTGGTCCGCAGACGCGTGACCGCATCGGGAGGGGTTACACAATGAATACGCTTGGTGTTCACGCATTGGTATGGGCTGGTGATCTGACGCCGGAGTCGACCCGCAAAGTGATCAGCCAGACCAAGGCTGCAGGCTTCGACCTCGTTGAACTGTCGTTGCATGGGCCGAAGGTGATGGACCTGGCGCTCACGCGCGACCTGCTGCAGGAGCACGGCCTGAAAATTGGCTGTTCGCGCGGCCTGACCTTCGACGCGGACGTGTCCAGCGACGACTCGGCTTCGGTTGCGCGCGGCGTGGCGATGCTGGAAGAAGGCATCAGCGTGACGGCGGAACTCGGCGGCAATTACTTCGGCGGTATCCTGTATGGCGCGATGGGCAAATATTCCGCGCCGATTACGCCACAGGGACGCCGCAACGCGGTCGACTCGCTCAAGCGGATTGCGGATTTCGCGCTGAAGAAAAACGTGACCCTTGGGCTTGAAGTGGTGAATCGCTACGAGAGCAACCTGCTCAACACGGCATCGCAGGCGCTCAAGATGCTGGACGACGTCGATGCGCCCAATGTGGTGGTCCACCTCGATACCTATCACATGAACATCGAGGAAGCCGACTTCATGCAACCGGTGCTGGAGTGCGGCAAGCGGCTCGGCTATGTGCATATCGGCGAAAGCAACCGGGGTTATCTGGGTTCCGGCACCATCGACTTCGCGCAGTTTTTCCATGCACTCGCGATGATCGACTATAAGGGCGTGGTCACGTTCGAGAGCTTCTCTTCCGCGGTGGTGAACGAGCAGTTGTCCAATGCGCTGGCCATCTGGAGAAATATGTGGGACGACGGCATGGATCTGGCCAGGCATGCACGGAGTTTCATCGCCGACGGCATTCACGCTGCAGCCAAAGCGAAGGCTCACCACTGAGAGCGCGCGCCTCTATGCGGTAAACCAAAGCGGCCTATACAATTAGGATGCCGTATGGATAAGTATCGTCGTACGGTTTCCTGTTGTCATATTGCGCGGCATGCGGTATTTTTTGGAATGGCGACGCTAGCCGTCACTTCAAATAACTCTGGATTGTTTCGATGATCGAAGACCGCTTTCTCGCACGGCTGCAACACCTTATCGCTGACGGTCAGCGCCGCATTCTCGGCCTGGTCGGCGCGCCCGGCGCCGGCAAATCCACGCTGGCGGAGCAGATCCTCGAAGCGCTGCCCGGTCAGGCGGTGGTCGTCCCCATGGACGGCTATCACCTGGCGAATGTCGAACTCGAACGTCTCGGGCGTGCTTCGCGCAAGGGCGCCGAAGATACGTTCGACAGCGCCGGCTACGTCGCTCTGCTGAAGCGCCTGCGCGTTCAGCAGAGCGACGAGACCGTCTACGCACCGGCGTTTCGCCGGGAGATTGAAGAACCCATCGCCGGAGCCATTCCTGTCAGCCCGGATGTGCCACTCGTCATCACTGAAGGTAACTATTTGCTGCTGGAGCATGGGCACTGGAAGGATGTTCGCCCGCTTCTCGACGAGGCCTGGTATGTCGACGTCGATCCGGTGCTGCGGACGCAGCGGCTTGTCGCGCGCCACATGAGGTTTGGCCGCGATGAGGAGGCCGCCCGCAACTGGGTTCAGCAAACCGACGAACCCAACGCCGTCCTGATCGATTCGACGCGGCATCGTGCCGATCTGGTTTTCAACTGGTCGGAGTAGAAGAGGGCCGCAAGCTCGACGAACGATTGGGTCGCTAACCTGGAACGACGGCACGATGGATGCAATGCAACGGTGGACGCTGAAGTGGGCGCATGGAGAAGCGACCGCGCAGTCGCTGGGCGGAATGCTGGCGCCCGTGCGATTCGAACTCGGCGGCGGCCGGACCGTGTCGCCCTTGTACGTCGCTCCGTGGGGCGACGATGAACGGTGGCCGGGACTGCTTCGCGCCTTGCGCGGCGAATGGCCGTGTCTGCCGTTCGGCATGGTGAGGGCGCCTGATGCGCTACCGTCAGGCTTCGAGACTCGGAACGCCACGGATGTGTGGGATCACGGATACGGTGCGAATCACATGTGGCGACGGGTCGAACAGACCGCCCATCGGCTCTCGCTACGGATCGACTACCCGTCTGAGGGGGAGATTGAAAGTCTCGAGCGGACCATTGAAGCCGACCCCGACGCGCCGGCGCTGATCGTCTCCGTCACGGTTCATGCGCGCAGAGATGTGGTCTTACCGTTCGCGCTTCATCCCACGTTTGCAATACCAGACGAAGGCATCGAGGTGCTCGCCTGTCCGCATGAGGCGATTCACAGCTATCCGGTCCCGCAGGAGCCGGGCGTTTCCCGCATTTTGCCGAATCGCAGTTTCGCCTCACTGAAAGCGATACCCACCGCGACCGGTTTCATGGATGCGACACGCTTGCCGCTCCCCGAAAACACCGAGGAACTGCTGCAAATGGCAGGCTGTCGGCCACCTTTTGTCTTGCGATACACCGCGCAGCAGGCCGACGTCCTGCTCGACTGGAATCCCGAGGATCTGCCGGATGCCTTGCTGTGGATCAGCAACGGTGGACGCGCGTATGAGCCGTGGTCCGGCCGGAACTTCGCTTTAGGCGTTGAACCGGCCCAAAGTTTCTTCGATCTCGGACGTGTGGCGATGCCGCCCGCCGATCATCCGCTCGCGGCTCGTAAAGGCCTCGCGTTCAGTGCCGGCGTGCCACGCACCATCAGCTATCGATTGTCGGCGCGTTGATTCACGCCTCGCCCAGCAAGCGCGTGACGAGGTGTGCGAGCGTGCGCGCTGTCACAGCAACGCGTTAGCGGCAGGACCAGGCGTCGAGCCGCCAACGCATCGCTGTGCCACCGCCAACCGTTACTGCTTCACAAGCTTCACGACGGTCAGCGCTCCATCCACCTCTTCGACGCGCACCTTGACCTTCTCGCCTTCCTTGGCCTGCTTGAGCATCAGCGCATCCTTGGCCTTATAGGCCATCGTCATCGGCGACATGCCGATGTTCTTCAGTTCGCCGGCCTGAAGCGTCAGCATGCCGGTGGACGGGTCCACCTTCTTGACGATCGCATCGGTGAGCGCTGCGTTGTTCGACGCGCCGGTTTCCATGGCGCCGCCGTTCATTTTCATGCCGGCCATATCGTCCGCCGCCAGCGCCGCGCCGGCGAGCGTCAGACCGGTACAGAGCACAGCCGTCAGGGTAAGCAGTTTCTTCATGAGTTTTCTCCAGAGTGGGTTTGCGGCACGAGCGTGCCAGTGGGTACTACGTGAGGTTGAAGCGTGTCTTGCGTATCTGTTTTCATGCGAGCCATGCGGCGGCGTTGCAGTAACAACCAGGCGGCCGGGATGATCAGCATGGAGAGGAGCGGTGCGGTCACCATGCCGCCAACCATCGGCGCGGCGATGCGCTGCATGACTTCGGAGCCGGAACCATGGCCCAGCATGATCGGGATGAGGCCCGCCAGGATGACCGCGACGGTCATTGCCTTGGGCCGCACGCGCAGCACCGCGCCTTCGCGGATGGCGTCGATCAAGGTGGCTTCGCTAAAGGGCGCGCCTTCGTCGAGGCGGCGCGTGAGCGCGCTCTTCAGATAGAGCAGCATCACGACACCGAATTCGGCCGCCACGCCCGACAACGCGATGAATCCCACCGCCGTGGCGACGGACACTGCGTGCCCGAGCATCCAGATCAGCCAGAACCCTCCCACGAGTGCAAAGGGCACCGTCGACATCAGCAAGAGCGCGTCGGCGGCCGAGTTGAAGGTCAGGAACAGCAGCACAAAAATGACCGCGAGCGTCACCGGAATCACGGTTCGCAACTTCGCAGCCGCGCGCTCCAGATATTCGAACTGACCTGACCACGCGATCGAATAACCCGGTGGCAATACAACCTGTTGCGCAACCGCGATCTGCATGGCCTTTACGGCGGATTGCAGGTCGGTATCGCGAATGTCGACGTAGACATACCCCGACAAGCGAGCGTTTTCGCTGCGGATCATGGGCGGACCATCCGAGATCCTGATCGCAGCGACGTCGCCGAGCGTGATCTGGGCACCGCGGTCCGTGACGACCGGCAACTGACGCAGGTTGTCGACCGAGTCGCGGATTTCACGCGGATAGCGAATGTTGATCGGAAAGCGCTCGCGACCCGCGATCACCTCGCCCACGTTGTCGCCCCCCACCGCAGTCGAGACGACGGACTGGATGTCGGTTACCGAAAGGCCGTAACGGGCGGCCGCAAGGCGGTCAATGTCGACGTCGATGTAGTGGCCGCCGTTCAGGCGTTCTGCCAATGCCGACGTGACGCCCGGGACGTTCTTCAGGACGGACTCGATTTGCGTAGCAATCCTGTCGATCTGCCCGAGGTCCGCGCCGGAAATCTTGACCCCGACGGGCGTCTTGATGCCGGTCGACAACATGTCCAGACGATTGCGAATCGGCGGCACCCAGACGTTCGACAGGCCAGGTATCTTCACCCGCGCGTCGAGTTCATCCACCAGTTTCTCCGGCGTCATGCCCGGCCGCCATTCGCTGCGCGGCTTGAACTGGATGGTGGTCTCGAACATCTCGAACGGCGCGGGATCGGTCGCGGTGTCGGCACGCCCCGACTTGCCGAACACCGTCTTCACCTCGGGAACCGTCTTGATGAGGCGATCCGTCTGCTGCAGCAGTTCGGCGGCTTTGTCCGCCGAGATGCCGGGTAGCGCGGTCGGCATATAAAGCAGGTCGCCTTCGTCGAGCGGCGGCATGAATTCACCGCCGAGCTGCGAGACAGGAATCGCCGTCATGACGAGCGCCAGCACGGCCAGCGCGATCGCCACCCATGGCCGGCGCAGCGTTGCCTCAAGCAAAGGACGGTATAGCCGGATCAGCACGCGGTTGAGCGGATTGGCGTTCTCGTGCGGAATCCGGCCGCGGATCAGATAGCCCATCAGTACCGGCACGAGCGTGACGGACAGTCCGGCAGCGGCGGCTATTGTGTAGGTCTTGGTGAACGCGAGCGGCGCAAACAGCTTGCCTTCCTGGCCTTCGAGCGAGAACACGGGAATGAACGACAGCGTGATGATCAGCAGCGAAAAGAACAGCGCCGGGCCGACCTCGGCCGCCGACTGTGCGATCAACTCCCACCGCCGGGTGGGGGTGATCGGCGTGTCGGGGTGCTGATGGTCGTACGCCTCCAGATGTTTGTGGGCGTTCTCGATCATCACGATCGCCGCATCGATCATCGCGCCGATCGCGATCGCAATGCCGCCCAGGGACATCAGATTGGCGTTGACGCCTTGATAGCGCATCACGATGAAGGCGGCCAGCACCCCAAGCGGCAGCGACAGGATCGCGACGAACGCGCTGCGCAGATGGAACAGAAACACCGCGCAGACCAGGCCGACGATGATGAACTCTTCGATCAGCTTGTCCTTGAGGTTACCGACCGCCCGTTCGATGAGCTGGGAGCGGTCATAGGTCGTGACGATCTCGACGCCCGGTGGCAGAGACTTTTTCAGCTCGGCGAGTTTCGCCTTGGCCGCTTCGATGGTCGTCAGCGCGTTCTTTCCCGAGCGCATCACGATCACACCGCCTGCCACTTCGCCCTCGCCATTCAGTTCGGCAATGCCCCGGCGCATTTCCGGTCCGATCTGGATGCGAGCGACGTCGCCGAGCAACACGGGGGTGCCCGCGTCGTTCGTGCGCAGCACGATGTGGCGGAAGTCGTCGAGCGAGTGCAGGTACCCCGATGAGCGGACCATGTACTCGGACTCCGCGAGTTCGACCACGGACCCGCCCGATTCCTGGTTCGCCTTGCCGATGGCATCCACGACTCCTGCTTGTGTGATGCCGTAGGCGCGCAGCTTGTCCGGATCCAGCACGACCTGGTATTGCTGCACCATGCCGCCGATGCTGGCTACCTCCGAGACGTCCGGCACGGCTTTCAGCTCGAACTTCAGAAACCAGTCGTTCAGGGCTCGAAGCTGGCCAAGGTCGTGTTTTCCGCTGCGATCGACGAGTGCGTATTCGTAAACCCAGCCCACACCCGTGGCATCGGGCCCGAGTGAGACCGTCGCGCCTGCCGGCAAACGGCTCTGCACCTGATTCAGATATTCGAGCACGCGCGAGCGGGCCCAATACGGATCCGTCTTGTCGTCGAACAGCACATAGACGAACGCGTCCCCGAACGACGAATACGCGCGGATGGTGGTGGCGCCCGGCACGCCCAGCAGCGTGGTGGTGAGCGGATACGTCACCTGGTCTTCGACGACTTGCGGCGCCTTGCCGGGATACGAAGCCTTGATGATGACCTGGGTATCGGAGAGATCCGGCAGCGCATCGAGCGGGGTTTGCGTCACCGAATACACGCCCCATGCGGTAACCAGCACGGTGGCAAGCAGCACGAGGAAGCGGTTGCCAATCGACCAGCGAATGATGCGTGCGATCATTGCGCGCCTCCTTCGAGTTTCGGCAGCACGGACTTCAGGCTCGCTTCCGAGTCGATCAGGAACTGGCCCGATGCGACCACCTGCTGGCCTTCAGTCAAGCCGCGCGTTACCTCGGTGTTGTCGCCGCTATCGCGACCGATGGAGATCTCGACAGGCTGCAGCCGCCCGTCGCTATTCCGGACGATGACGATCGAGCGCTTGCCGGTCGTGATGACCGCCTCGGACGGCACCAGCAGCCGCGAGACGGGTTTCGCTGCGCTGACATGGACGCGCATCAACATCCCGGGTGTCAGCTTCAGGTCTGCGTTATCGATCTCAAGGCGCGCCTGTAACGTGCGGCTGTCCGGACTGATACCCGGCAGGATTTCACGGATGTGGCCGCTAAAGTGTTGCGCGCCGTCGCCGGCGAACGTTGCGTCGACCGTCATGCCGGGCCGCACCTGCAACGCGAGCGCTTCCGGTATCTCAACGATCAGCCACAGCTTGGAAAGACCCGCGATCCTGGCGAGCGTTTGTCCCGGCGACACCATCGCGCCATCGCGAACATTGAGTTCCGTGAGCACGCCGGCTTGCTGCGCAGATAGCGTGACGTGGGTCTGCGCCTTGCCGGTTCGATCGAGGCTTGCAATGAGGCCGTCCGGAATCGACAGCGCCTGCATGCGTGCGCGCGCGGCGGCAAGCAGCCCGGCATCCATTCCGCCGCGCCTGAGCGCCAGGTACTCTTCCTGCGGCGCCAGCCAGTCGGGCACGAAGAGCGAAGCAATCGGCGCTCCCTTGGCGACACGTTGCATTGGCGCGCTGGCGTACAGGTGGTCGATATAGCCCGTCACTCGCGACTGGACGACGTCGGCCATCGACTCGTCGAACTGGGTGGTCCCTATCGCGTCGAAACCTTCAGCGGTGTCCTGGCGGACCACCGTCGCGTAGCGGATACCAAGATTCTGTTGAAGCGTGGCGTCGACCTTGATCCCGCCTGAACCGCCTTCGTCTGCGAAGACGGGCTGAAGCGCCATGTCCATGAAGGGCGATTTGCCGGGCTTGTCGAAGTGCTGGTTCGGCACCATCGGATCGTGCCAATAGAGCACCTTGCGGCCCGTCTTGGGGTCCACCTTGTCGGCGGTTGTGGTTGCAGTTGCGGAGGGCGTCGCGGCCGCGGCTGACGCCATGGCTGTGTCTGTTGCAGCGCGATGAGTGCCGGCCACGTAGCCGGCGCCAAGCAGCACGCCCGCAGCGAACACGGCCGCCACGGCGCGTACGATCAGTTTCTGTTTCATGGGGTTCTCTCTACTGGCCGGAGGTCATGTCGGGTGGCAGCACCTGGTATTCCAGTTGCGCCCAGACGAGGGAAACGTCCCGTTCAAGGTTCAACACCTGAAGATCCGCTTCGAGCTGGGTGTGTCGCGCGTCCAACGCATCGGAGAGCGTGCCGGCACCCGACCGGTAAGCGGCATTCGCCAGTTGCACCTTCTGTTCAGCCACGGGAAGCACGGTTTGCTTCGCATTGGCCAGACGTTCCCGGCCACCGGCGAGCTTCGCCGTAAGACTCTGGATATCGGCGACGACCCGGCGTTCGGTGTCTTCGTAAGTGAGGCGTGCCTGTGTCCCCATCTCGGACTTTTGCTCGACGTCGCGGTCTTCGACGTTGCCGCGATGGATCGGCAAAGGGATCGACACGCCGACCGACACGTAGTCCGGGAAGTGCCCGCCGCTCTTGAAGTAGGTCACCCCCCAGGTCCAGTTAGGATTCCTGTTGCTTCGGCTGACGTCGGTGTCGGCATCGGCCAGCGAGATGGCGGCGCGTGCCGCGATCAACGAAGGCTGCACCTGAGCGAGTTGCTCGACGCTCAAGCTGGACACTGGTGAAGCGAGTTCCGGTGGGTTGCCGGCCACGTCCAGCACGTTGCCGGCGGCCGTCCAGCGCGACAACGCAATCAACGCGGTCTTCTCGTCCTGCTGCGCATTGATCAGTTCATCGCGCGCATTCCCGAGCGTCAGGTTGGCC
This sequence comes from Paraburkholderia phenazinium, assembly GCF_900142845.1. Lineage (NCBI taxonomy): Bacteria > Pseudomonadati > Pseudomonadota > Betaproteobacteria > Burkholderiales > Burkholderiaceae > Paraburkholderia > Paraburkholderia phenazinium. Next base: position 3,878,971 of record NZ_FSRU01000001.1, on the reverse strand, counting down.
TGCGCCACATCGACGGCGGTCCCTTTTGCGCCACGGTAGGACGCCTGCCTTGCCGCCAGTTCCTGGCCCAGATGGTCCACCAGCGCCTGGCTTAGTGCGACGGCTTTCTTGGCGTAGATCGCGTTGAGCCAGGCCATCGCCGTTTGCTGACGAACCTCGGCCACCTTTTCCAGGTAAGTCGATTGGTCGCGTTGCACGGCACGATCGGCCAGCGTGGTCTGCAGCCGGCGCTTGGCAGGAGAGACCCATTCCTGCTGGATGCCGATGCCGCGCATCGTGAAGTTATCCTGCCCAATCGTGAAGGCATTGGGGCCGTTGATGGGCAGGTCCTGGACGCTCAGATTCAGCGTGGGATTGGGCAGTTGTCCGGCTTTGACGACCACGTCCGAACTGCCTCTAACCGAGGCTTGCGCGGCCTGGATCGAGGGCGAGCGCAGGGTGGCGATCTGCAGCGCCTCGTCGAGCGTCAAGCCCGCGTCCTGAGCGTGCGCCGCGCGTCCCGCCAACAAGCCGAGCGCAACAAAAACGGCGCATGTGCGAGTCCAGGCGCGCCGGAAAACCGGCGTGCCGATGATGGAAAGCATGTTCTAACCTCGAATGGTCGAGCCGCGTGAAGCCGCGCGAGCGGACACACGAACTCACGTCCCGAAACGGGACGACATCACCGCGCAAAGGCGGCGAACCAGAACGATGGAGTTAGACGGACTGCGGTGGACGCCAGAGTCCATCCGGCGCGCGGATGGAGAGCGACTGCGTGTAGTGGAAGCTGACGGGGACAAACGACCCGGCGGGCCGCGTCACGGTGGGAGAGGAAACGGGGTGATAGAGACTGCCCATCTGACACTGGGCGCTCACCTTGCACAGCGGTGCCTTCGACTTGCCGGGTTCACTGGACGATGGGCTCATCGATTCGCAATCGGGCATATCCGCCGACATGGCGGCGACGTTGCCGGCCATGACGGAGTCCATTGGACACGCGCCAGTCGCGCCGCTGGCTGCCAGCCCACTGAGGGGCAGCATCACACACAGCAACAAGACGAGAAGTGTCCGCAAGATTTTCATCGCAGCAAGTATAGCGTAGCTATTTCGATCGGATTGGCGGTTTTTTCGCGGCGTGGCGAGACCCATTCGTCGTGTTGGCGCGCACTTCCGGTTCAGGAGATTCCTGGTCTAAAGCTGGAATGGCCCCATCGGTCAGCGTCTTAAGCAGACGTGCGCGACGGCGTTCGAGATCCGCTATCTGACGTTCAATCGAGGCCAGCCGTTTGCGCTGCGTCTCAGAGGTTTCGGTGCAGGCACTTGCGCCTTCGATCATGCGCTGAATCTGCCGGACCTGGGTGACGGCTGCGAGTGGAAACGCGCGGTAGCCATTGCTCGCGCGAATGGAGGTCAGCAGACCGTGCTCATCGTAGTGGCGGATCGAGCGCACGCGCACGCACCCGCCGCCCACCAACAAAAGTGCCATCGAATCTGCTTTTTGTGTAGGGACGCGCGCCCCGACTTTCAATATTCTCACCCCATCGAGACTATCCGTCCGGCGCTGGAGCCTTCGTCCAGCCGTCTGCGACGATTAATCCCCTGGAGAGAACGTTGACCAAGAAAGTCCCGCTCAAGATCGCAATTGCTGAGCACCCACACACGTCGGCTATTCGCAATGGCTCCATTCCCATCGAGGGCGTGGACGCCGAGTTCGTCACCGTCCAGCCGCAAATCGGCGCGTTTCGCCGGATGGTGCGCGACGTCGAATTCGACGTTTGCGAACTGGCGCCGACCACGTACATCATCGCCCGCGCCTATGGCGCACCGTTCGTCGGCCTGCCGATCTTCGTCGTGCGGCGCTTTCACCATGGCGGCCTGCTGGTGCGCCCGGACGCCGGCATCAAGACTCCCAAAGACCTGGAAGGCAAGAAGGTGGGCGTGCGCGCCTATTCGGTGACGACCGGCGTGTGGACGCGCCAGGTCCTGATCGACGAGTTCGGTCTCGACTCCTCCAAGGTCACCTGGGTGGTCGATGACGAAGAGCATGTCACGCAACTCAAGTTGCCGTCGAATGTCATCCACGCACCGGCCGGAAGCTCGCTGGCGGAGATGATGGCCTCGGGGGAGTTGTCGGCCGGTTTTGCCGCGGCTGCGGGTATCGGCCGCACCGGTGCGCCCACGGGTGGATGGAAGGAAGTCGAAGCCGACTATCCCGATCTGCTGCCCAACGCAACCGAGCTCGAAACCGAGTACTACGCCCGCACAGGGGTGTATCCGATGCACGGCACCATCGTCGTGAAGGACTCGGTGCTCGCAGAGCACCCGTGGATCGCCAGATCGATTTACGACGCCTTCGCGCAAGCGAAAAAAGCATGGCTGGCACGTCTCGATGCTGGCGAGGCCACCGGTGCCAGCGACAAGAAGTACCTCGAACTGCGCAAGATCGTCGGACACGATCCGCTGCCGTACGGTCTGCCGGAAAACCTCAAGACCATCGAGACGTTGGAAGCCACGGCGTTCAAGCAAGGTCTCACGCCGCGTCGCATGTCCGTTAGCGAGTTGTTTGTAGACCCGCTGGCCCGCTGAGCTGACCTGAGAGAAAAACAATGATCATCGATTGTCACGGCCATTTTACGACCGTACCCGCATCGTTTCGCGCCTGGCGCGCGAAGCAGGTCGAGTTTGCCGACAACCCGGCCAACGCCCCCTCGCGTGACGGCGCCTTTGTCAGCGACGACGAGATTCGCGAAGCGATCGGCAACGGTCAGCTCAAGCTGCAACGCGAGCGCGGCAGCGACCTCACGCTGTTCTCGCCGATCGCCGGCCTGATGAGCCACCACCTGGGCAACGAGCGCACCAGCCTGGAATGGGCCGAGGTCTCGAACGATCTCGTCTACCGCGTGACGGAACTCTATCCGGACAACTTTGCGCCGGTTTGCCAGTTGCCGCAATCGCCGGGTGCCGCGCCCGCCAATTCCATCCGCGAGTTGCGCCGTTGCGTCGAGCAACTGGGCTTTGTGGGCTGCAACCTGAACCCCGATCCGACCGGCGGCTACTGGACCGGCACACCGGTGACCGATCGCGAGTGGTATCCGCTCTACGAAGCGCTGGTCGATCTGGACGTACCCGCCATGATCCACGTGGCCGCTTCGTGCAATCCGTGCTTCCACGGCACCGGTGCCCACTACCTGAACGCGGATACGTCGGTGTTCATGCAGATTCTGCAATCGGACCTGTTCAAGGACTTCCCGACGCTGCGCCTCGTGATCCCGCACGGCGGCGGCGCGGTACCGTATCACTGGGGCCGTTATCGCGGCATGTCACTCGAGATGCGCGCCCGTCCGCTCGAAGGCCTGCTGGACAACATCTTCTTCGACTCCTGCGTGTACCACAAGCCGGGTGTCGAGCTGCTGACCAAAGTGATTCCCGCAGACAACGTGCTGTTCGGCTCGGAGATGATCGGCGCCGTGCGCGGCAAGGATCCGGCAACCGGCCAGTACTTCGACGACACCAAGCGCTACATCGACGCTTGTACCGCGTTGTCGGACGACGATCGCTACAAGATTTTCGAGGGCAATGCGCGGCGCGTCTATCCGCGTCTCGATGCGCGCCTGAAAGCGCGCGGCAAATGACATCGGCGCGAGCCGCATGCAACGAACAGGCAGAGAGACAGGCACAGAGGCACTATGACTTCCTCAATTGTTGATATTCACCCGCACATCATCTCGGACGACGAGACCCGCTATCCGCCGGCGCCGTTGTTCGGCAAGCGCTCGGACTGGTCGAAGGAGCGTCCGACGACGGTCGAAACGCTGATCGCGGCAATGGACGAGGCCGGTGTGGCCAGGGCTGCGGTGGTTCACTCTTCCACGACCTACGGTTTCGACAACCGCTATGTCGTCGAAGGATGCGGCAAGTATCCAGGCCGCCTGGTCGCGGTCGGCTCGGTCGACGTTCTGCAGCCGGATGCGCCGGAACGCATTCTCGAATGGGTCAAGATGGGCCTCGCGGGTCTGCGCCTCTTCACCGGCGGCAGCACCAAGGAGTTCGACCCGAGCGAACTCGACGATCCGCGTTCATTCCCGGCGTGGGAGCTATGCGCCGAACTCGGCCTCACCATGTGTATCCAGACCGGCCCGATCGGACTGCCGCAGGTCACGACACTGGCGCGGCGCTTTCCCAAGGTGCGCATCATCCTCGATCACCTGGGACGCCCCGAGGTGGCGGATGGCGCGCCGTATGCAGCGGCACAAAGCCTGTTCGAGCTGGCGCCGCTCGAGAACATCTATCTGAAGCTCACGCCGCGCATCTTCGGCGATGTGAAAAAGGAAAAGGCCAGTGCGGAAACGTTCTTTCCGAAGGTGGTCGAGGCGTTCGGTGCGCAACGGATGGCCTGGGGTTCGAACTATCCAACCTCGCCGGGCAGGCTCTCGGAGATTCTCGCGACCGCTCAGGCAGGGTTGGCAAGCCTGAGCAATGAAGATCGCGCGTGGATCTTCGGCAAGACTGCGCAGCAACTGTATCCGGGCCTCGCCTGAGCTTGCGTCGCATGTGCGCCGGCTACTCGAGGTGCCGCGGCGAATCGGGCAGCCGGCGCGCGGAACTCATCATCATAAAGAGAAACAGGCAGATGGAGACAGGCAAACCTGCACGACCCGGGACCGCGAGCCGCTGGGCCATTCTCACGCTCCTTGCGATCGGTGTTCTGATTTCGTTTGTCGATCGCACCAGCATTTCTTCCACGCTGGCGGACGCAGGCTTCGTTCAGCATTTTGCGCTCACTGACGTCGATCGCGGCTGGATCAACGCGGCCTTCTTCTGGTCGTACGGTCTGTTCCAGGTCCCGATGGGTTGGGTGGCCGACCGCTACGGCGTGAAGTGGCCCTACGCGATCAGCTTCGCGCTATGGTGCCTCGCCACCGCGTTGATGGGGGCGGTGACGGCGCTCGCGAGTCTCGTCGTCATGCGGTTGATCATCGGCATGGCCGAGGCCATTGTGATTCCCGCGAGCTATCGTTGGATTCGCAACCACTTCGGCGAAAGCCAGAACGGTCTTGCCGTCGGCATTCTGGCGATGGGTAACAAGTTCGGGCCCGCACTCGGTGCGCCGGTCGGCGCCTGGTTCCTCGTGAATTACTCGTGGCAGGTGATGTTTGTCGCGACCGGCCTGGTGGGGATGATCTGGCTCGCGCCATGGCTGCTGATGGTGCGCAACGACTTGCCATCGAAAGCCGAACTCACGCTGGCCAATCGAAGCGCACGTACCGTCAGCCTCGGCAGCATCCTGGCCAGCCCGGTTGTCTGGGGCGGCATGATCACCAACTTTTGCTACGGCTATTTCACGTTCTTTTGTATGACGTGGATGCCGGCGTATCTGGTGGAACAACGCAACCTGTCGATTTCACGCTCAGGACTCTTCACCTTCTTCAGCTTCGCCGGCATCGCCATCGTCGCGGCGCTCGCAGGCTGGGCCGCGGACCGCATCATTGCCCGCGGCGGCAACCCGATTCTGGTCCGCAAGATCTTCACCATCGCGGGCTTTGTGGGCGGCTGCACCGTACTGCTCGGCGCCTATGCCCACTCGCTCAATGTGGCGCTGTTCTGGAACGTGCTTTCGCTTTCGCTGCTCGGTCTTGCGACCGCAAACAACCTGGTGTTGTCCCGGCTGACCTTGATCCCCAAGCAGGCGATTGGTCTCGTCACGGGCGTGCAGCAGGTTGCCACCAGTCTTGCCGGCGGCGTGGCGGCGAGTCTGTCGGGCTGGTTGCTCCACGTCAGCGGGAGTTACGACTTGCCGATGCTGGTGATCCTGGTCTTTCTGCTGATCGGCGCGTTGGCCACGGCGACCCTGTTCCGTCCCGAATGGGCGCCCAAGGTGACCGAAACGCATGGCTCGCTGCGGCAAGCCTAGCAATCAAGGCATGGCCGTATAGCAGGACTAGCCGGCTGTGTTGAACATATTAATTTACTGAGAAATCCTAAATGGCGAAGATTGTATTCGGGATGGCGGTGCCGCATAGCGGCATGCTGGGTCAGGCACCGGAAGACTGGCTCAAGAACGGGGAGCGGGACCGCAACAATCCGGAATTGTGGTTTCGCAACCAGATCTGGACTTACCCCGATCTGGAAGCGCACCGCGGCGCAGCGTTCGAGCCATTCCTGACGCTCGAGGAGCGCACTGAGCGCGCCACGCGCTGCCGTACCGCGCTTGACGAGATGGCTGCAGCCTACCGCACCGCCGACATCGATGTCGCGATCATTCTGGGCAAGGACCAGAAGGAGATCTTCACCGAGTTCTCGCCGTCGATCGCTATTTACAGCGGCGCGGAAGTGCACAATGGGCCGCCGCAGCGCGCCGTCTATGCACCCGACCACCACGTCACGCACAAGTGTCATCCGCGGCTGGCCACCTATCTGATCGAGCACTTCCAGGGCGAAGGTTTCGATTTGACCGACCTCTTTGCATGGCCCGACAACGTGTGGATGAAGCCGTTGCCGGAGTATCCGGTGGTGCCGCATGCGTACAGCTTTGTGTATCACCAGATCATGGGCGACAACCCGCCGCCGCATGTGCCGATCATCATGAATTGCTTCTACCCGCCGACACAGCCTTCGATGTCGCGCTGCATCGAATTCGGCCGTGTGCTGCGCGATGCCATCACGGCATGGCCCGAGGATGTGCGAGTGGGCATTTTTGCGTCGGGCGGCCTGTCGCACTTCGTCAACGACGAGGAATTCGACCACAGCATCATGAAGATGCTGGCCGACTACGACTATGACGGTCTGGCCGCAGTGGATAACCGCTCCTACCAGTCGGGCACATCCGAAATCAAGCTCTACGTCAGCGTGATGAAAGCGGTGCAGGAAACCGGCGCCGAGATGACGCTGGTGGACTACGTTCCCTGCTGGCGGACGCCCGCCGGCACCGGCGAGGGCATGGGTTTCATGTATTGGAAAGCGGCCGACTGAACCGGCTTCGTGCAGCCCCTCAGTGCGGCCCCTTAAGCACCCCATCAACGAGAGAGAACGACCATGAGCGATACCCGACTCAACAGCATTATTCGCGCTTTCGAATCCGGCAAGCCTGCTTTCGCCGCGTTTTCCAAACTGGACAAGCAGAACGCCATCGAAATGAGCGATGCGCCGTATGACGGCCTCGTCTTCGAAATGGAGCACAACCCGTATGACGTAACGGCATTGGGCGATGCGTTGCAATACATGCTGAGCCGCAAGCAGATTGCCGAGTCCGCATCGGTGGCGCCGCGCGTCACCCCGATTGCGCGTATTCCCGCTAACGGCGCCGAGATGAACCAGTCCTTCGCCAAGCAGGTGCTCGATCGCGGCGCCTATGGCGTGGTCTGGCCGCATGTGTCGACCGTGGAGCAGGCCTATAACGCAGTCGCATCGTGCCGTTACGCACGGCCCAAGGACGCACCGCTGTACGAGCCGAAGGGCATCCGGGGCGATGGTCCCGCCAACGCGGCCCGCTACTGGGGTTTGAGCATGGCGGATTACTACAGGAAGGCCGATGTCTGGCCGCTGGCCCCTGAAGGCGAAATTCTGGTCGGCTTGATGTGCGAAAGCACCGAAGCGATTGAAAACCTCGACGACATTCTGGCGAACGTACCTGGCATTGGCTTCATCCTGATTGGCGAGGGCGATCTCAGCCAGCAGCTCGGCTATCCGCGCCAGTATGAGCACCCGGTCGTGGTCGACGCGATGCGCCAGATCGTCGAGACCTGCCACAAGCACAACGTGGTGGTCGGCAATCCGCACGTCAATGCGAAGAATCACAAGCGGCTGCTCGAAGAGGGTTACCGCTTCCTGATCTCGGCGCCGTTGAAGAGCTATGGCGTAGTCGGCATGGCGCGCGAGATGGCGGGGTACTAAGCAATGAACGGAGCCGAAAGCCTGGTTCAGACGCTCGCCGATCAGGGTGTCGACATCTGCTTTGCGAACCCGGGCACCTCGGAGATGCACTTTCTGAAGGCGCTCGAGAATCCGCTGATGCGTAGCGTCCTGTGCCTGTTCGAAGGTGTCTGCACAGGCGCTGCGGACGGCTACTACCGGATGAAAGAAACGCCGGCATCGACGCTGCTGCATCTCGGTCCGGGCCTCGCGAATGGGCTGGCCAACATCCACAATGCCAAACGGGCGTCGTCGGGCATGGTCAACATCGTGGGCGAGCACTCGGCCGCGCACCTGAAATACGATCCGCCGCTGACCTCCGACATCGAGGGTCTCGCGCGGCCCTTGAGCCATTGGGTGCGCCGCGTCGAGTCGCCGAGTGCGGTGGCGTGGGACGTGGCGACTGCGGTGAGCAAGGCAAGCGAACACCCAGGGCAAATTGCGACGCTCATCCTGCCCGGCGATACCTCGTGGCAGGACGCGGGCGAGCGAGCCGTACTGCCGCGCACGCCTGCCAGGGCGAAGGCGCCGGATGCCGCGCGTATCGAACACATTGCGCAGGTGCTGCGTTCGGGCGAGCCGACGCTGATCGTGCTGGCGGGGCGCTCGACACGCGGTCGTGCGCTCGAATGGGTGGGCAAGGTCAAGGCGGCGACCGGCTGTCGTGTTGCGACGCAGTTCTTCAGTTCGCGAATCGAACGCGGGGCAGGGCGAGTCACGCTCGAACGCATTCCCTATGCGGTTGGCCTCGCTGTCGAGTATCTGAAAGGCTTCAGGCATATCGTTACCGTGGAGACGACCGAGCCGATTGCCTTCTTCAGCTATCCTGACAAACCGAGCCTGCTTAAGTCGCCCGGAACCAGCGTTCATGCGCTGGTCGAAATTGGCGAGGACGGTGCGGCCGGTCTCGAGATGCTGGTCGAGGCGCTCGGCGCGGCCAGCAGCGCGGCCGTGCTCCAGCAGCGTTCGGACGCCCCGCCGCCGAGCGGCGCATTGACGCCCGCCACCATCGCCCAGGCGCTGGCCGCCGCGTTGCCGGAAAACTGCGTCCTCGTCGACGAATCGCTGACCACCGGTCGCGAGACGATGGGACTGACCGTCGGCGCGGCGCCGCATGACCTCATCAATAACATGGGCGGTTCGATCGGCTATGGCACTCCGGTCGCCACCGGCGCCGCGCTCGCCTGTCCGGACCGGCGCGTGTTCTGCATGGTCGGCGACGGCAGCGCCATGTACACGATCCAGTCGCTGTGGACCCAGGCACGTGAAGGCCTGAACATCACGACGATTATCTTTGCCAACAACAGTTACGCCATTCTCAAGGCCGAGTACGCCAACATGGGCGCCGGTGCGCCGGGGGTGCGTGCGCTGGCCATGATCGATATCGATCGGCCTCGCATCGACTGGCTGGCCATGGCGAAAAGCATGGGTGTGCCTGCGCTCGCCGTCGATACCGCCGAAGCGTTCCACAAGGCCATGGCCGACTCGGTGAACGAGCCGGGACCGTGCCTCATCGAGGTCAGGCTGTAAATCTATTCAAGCGTAAGGAGAGACATCAATGACAACGACGCTAAACGAGGTGCCCACCGGGGTGCCCACACTCAGGACCAATCTGGCCGATTGCCCCGTCACCCAGGCGATGAAAGACGGGCGCGTAAAGTCCGATCTCGTCGACCTCGACTACTGCGGACCGACGCCAGCGCATAACGGCTTCAAGGCGATGGTCCGCGAGAACAGGTTCGACGCAGGCGAACTGGCGATCGTCACCTTCCTGCAAGCCAGGGCCTACGGCAAGCCCTACGTGCTGTTACCGACGCCGATCTCGGGACGTTTCCAGCATCATTGCGCCGGTTTCAACATCGACTTTGGCGATCTGAAGCCGAAGGACATCGAAGGCAAGAAGGTCGGCGTGCGCACTTATACGCAAACGACGGCGCTGTGGATTCGCGGCATCCTGCGTCACGAATATGGCGTCGATCTCGACAAGGTCACCTGGATGACGCTCGGCGACGGACATCTCGCCGAGTATCGCGATCCGAACAACTGCGAGCGCCTGCCCGCCGGTGCGTCGATTCCGCAGATGATGCTCGACGGTGAGCTGAGCGCGGCCTTGCTCGGTGAAGACATGCCGAAAGATCCGCGCGTGCGTACGCTGGTTCCGGATGCACAGGCCGCCGCGAAAGACTGGTTCGCGCGCGAAGGCGTGGTGCCGATCAATCACATGTTCGTGGTACATGCCGACGTGTCGAAGAAGCACCCGGAGGTGGTTCGCGAACTGTACCGGATGATCGTCGAAAGCCGGGCGCTGACTGAAGGCGGCGTGCCGGCCATCTTCCCGCCCATTGGCCTGGAGGCGAACCGCAAGGGGATCCAGTTGGCGATCGACTGGGCGCTCGATCAGAAGATCATTCCGCATCGCCTGTCGGTTGACGAACTGTTCGACGACGTTACTGGTAATCTGGGTTGATCGACCACGGGGAAAGCGTCGAGGGCCCGGAAACAGCGGTAAGCAACAGAAGCACGATGCGTTGACGAAAAGCGCAACGCGGGAGCAGTTCAGCGGTTGAGCGGTTTCACGCCGTTCACCTACGCATAATTAATGGAGGCATTAGGCTGTGCATCTGACTACATCTTTGAAAAAACTCCTGGCGTGTGTGGCCATCGGGGGAGCCTGGATGCTCATTCCAGGCGGAGCCGGGGCCGCAACGAAAGGCACCTTGTTGCTCGACCGCGTGGGCCCCGTGACATCCGAGCTGTATGTCGCCAATGCGGACGGCAGCGACGAACACCGGCTGCTCCCAACCGACGGTTTCGACTATCACGCCTCGTTCTCGAAAGACGGGCAGTGGATCGTGTTTACGTCGGAGCGCGATGGCCTCGGCCAGTCGAACCTCTATCGCGTGAAGGTGGATGGCACGAACCTGCAGCGCCTTACCGATCACCCCGGCGTGTCCGACGCCGCTGTCTTTTCGCCGGCCAACCCGAACCTCATCGCCTTCGTGTCGTCGCGCAGAGGCGAGAAGGATTACGGCACGGTCAACATCTGGACGCTGAACATTGCGACAGGCGCGCTGAAAAACGTCACGGGTGAACTGAAATTCGATCCGAGCAAACCGCATAGCTACTTCCGGCCCTCGTGGTCCCCGGACGGCAAGTGGCTCGCGCTTTCTTCCGATACCGGGTCCGATTGGCGCGGCCACAATCTGCCGGTGGGATGGGAACGCACACAGGAAAGCAGCATTTATCTCATCAAGCCGGATGGTTCGGGCTGGAAGAAAATTGCCGGCAAGCCGGGCTTTGACGAAGGCTCGCCTTCCTGGTCGCCGGACGGCAAGTCTGTGGTCTTCTACGAAACGCCGGTGGAGTCGACGTGGGGGGCGCACCGTCCGGAAGGGATCAACAAGGTGAGCTCGCAACTGGTTTCGGTGGACGTGTCCACGCTTGAGCGGAAGGACCTGACGTCGACGCCCGGTTTCAAGGTGTTCCCGCAATATCTGAGCGATACCAACGTCGCGTATCACGTGAAGGGCGGTGACACCGAAGGGTTCTACACCACCGCCGGTACGTTCCGCTCGACGGCCAACTCGGGCATTCGCTCGCCCCGCTATTCGTCGGACGGCGGCAAGGTGGTCTACGAAAAAATCGCCATGCGTCCGGCCCATACGAACGGCACGCCGCTGTATAGCTTCGACCCGGACTGGAACTATCGTTACATCGACGTCTTCCCGCAACTGTCGCTGGATCGCCAGAAGCTGGTGTACACGGAAAAGGCCATCAATTCTTCCATTGCCATCATGAACCCCGACTTCACGGGCTATCAGCGGATCTACGATCCTGCTAACAGCGGCCTGGATCCGGTCATGATCAAGCAAGGTCTGGCCGGTGCATTTCAGCCGACCTGGTCGCCGGATCGTCAGTGGGTGGCCTTCGGTGTGGGCGACTGGTTCTTCACGCGCGGTGCCGGTCCTGGCCGCATCATGCGTATCAAGACCGACGGCAGCATGAACGGCAAACCGGAAGTGCTGACCGACGGTTCCATCAATGCGGGTTTCCCGAGCTACTCGCCGGATGGGAAGAGGATCGTCTACCGCGTGTGGAGTCCGAAGGTGCAGGGTCTGCGTATTCTCGATCTGGAGACGCACGCTGATACCGTGCTGACCACCGATCCGGACAACCTGCCGGGCTGGTCGCCGGACGGCAGCAAGATCGTGTTCACCCGCAAGGAAGTCAACCCGACGGACCCGAACAGGTTTCACTACGACGTCTACACGATCCATCCGGATGGATCGGACCTAACCCGTCTGACGACGCCGGGGGCGAATCAGGGCCACGCCGTGTGGACCTACGACGGCCGCATCGCGTATAGCTCGGGTGTGTATGGTTTCCGTGACGAACTCGCGCTGTACGACAACAGCTTCCAGCCCGATGGTCAGAACTGGGTGATGAACGCCGACGGTAGCGACCAGCATCCGATTACGGACACGCTATGGGAAGAGGCAATGCCGCTGTACATTCCCAATCCGTAAGTCTCTCTTTGCGTTGACCATTGCATTGGTTTGACGAGGGCGCTGCGCGAAAGCACAGCGCCTTTTTGTTCATGCGCGCCATCCGGCATGGGGCGGCTCGAGAGCGATCTCGTTGACTTTCGGCGCCCATTTGCGCTGGAGTAGAACCAGGGTGCTGGTTGCGCCGACCAGCAGGAACGCGAAGATCGCCATCATGGGCAGGGTGTAGCTGCCGCCAAGATGGAGCAGCCAACCCGAAAGACTCGCCGACACACCGCCCGCAAGACTGGTGGCAACCTGCTGCAGGCCTGTGTTCAATCCCACCGCCTGCTTGGGGATCAAGGTCAGTTTGCACAGCGCGAGGTTATTCGCCGTGACGAGGCCGAGGAGCGACAGCGAGAGCACGTTCCAGAACAGCGCCATGTCGAGCGATGGCGCATAGGCGCCGAGCAGAACCGTTGTGCCGCCGATAAAGCCCGCCACGATAAACGCCTTGCGCACCATAACCGCGTCGTGACCCCGGGCGATGATCCGGTCCGCTGCCCAGCCGGCGAGCGCCGCAACGATGGCGATGCCGGCAAAGCTGAAGAAGGTATAGAGGCCCGAGCGCTCGAGAGAAAGGCCGCGCTGCTCGACCAGATAGGCCGGCATCCACGTCATGCAATAGAAGGCGAAATAGCTGTAGCAGAAGTTATTGACCAGCCCACCCCAAACCACCGGGCTCGCGAGCAGGTTTTTGAGCGGCACCGTAGAGGCCCGATGGATGGCGGCCGCAAGTTCCTGCCGTGACGGATAGTCGTTTCTGACCATCAGCAGCCAGGGCACCAGCCAGATCAGTCCGACGAGGCCGGTTGCGATGAACATCACCTTCCAGGAATACGTGACGATCATCCACGCCGCGATAGGCGCGCCGAGCGCGGGCCCCATCTTGCCGCCAATCGAAAAGATACCGAGGGCGGTGCCTTTCCGGGTTTCCTCGAAGTGGTTCGCGAGGTAGCGATAGGTAGCCGGCACCACCACCGCTTCGGCTACGCCGATTAGCAGACGCATGACGATCAGCGCCGAGAGCGTGGTCACCATGCCGGTGGCTGCGGCGGCCATGCACCACAGCGCGAAGCAGATCGTGTAAGGCCATTTCACGCCGTAGCGATCGACCAGCCAGCCCATCGGCATCTGAACGAAACCGTAGGACCAGAACACGGCGGAGTTGAGCCAGCCGCGCTCCACGCTCGTCAGCGCAAACTCTCGAATGAAGCTTGCGTCCGCCAACGCAGACGACAGGCTGGTACGGTCGACAAACGAAATCAGCAGGCCGAGCGAGAGAAGTACGAGAATGCTCCAGGGATTCTCGGTCGCCGGTCGTTTCAATTGATGCGTCTCCATCGCGTTCACTTCGAGAAGACAGGCTGAGCCAAAAATCTCTTCATGTAAAGCGGGTTCCGCCACAACGTTCTTCGCACGGGGGGCGCGCGTGTATTGGGCATGGCGACCCGCCTGCGGGGTCGCCAATGCAATTGTTATCGAAGACGGTTGATCAGAAATGAACCTCGGCCACAAACATCGGTGCCGACGTAATGGTGCCCACCGTTTCGTTAGTCGGCGAGCCGTACATGTGATGCCAATACTCGTAACCTACGCCCGCGTACACCACACGCGGGTGGCCGGCAAACGAGCCAAGATCCGCCAGCAGTGAGCCGCGAGCGAGAAACTCGGTGGTGGTCTCCACACCGAAGCCATCTCTGCCTTTAGGCCCGGTCATGCTGGCAAAACCTTTGAAGACCAGCGGCAACGGCCCCACCTGGAACGGAACCAGCCACGAGCTTTCGACGTGCCACGCGGGATTGAAATGCACGTCCACGCCGGTAATGCCGTTGTGGTTACTCTCGGTACGTACCCCGGCCGTGACGTTCCAGAAGCCGCGCGGTACGGCAAATTCGATGGTCGGGCCGAATACCAGCATCCGGGCGCGCTCGCCGTATGCATCGTTCTTGACGCCGAACTCGTAGCCGCCGGTCAAGCCAAAGTCGCGGATGAAGCCGTAACCCATATACCGGCCAAGAATCTTGCCGGCACTCAGTTCGACACGGCCGATGCTATAGATCTCCTGCGCTCCACCATTGGACGGGCCGCCCGCTTCCGGGTTGGCGGAATTCGACACGAGGTAGTCCACGTTGAACGCGTAGCTACCGTACTTGAAGCCGCCTATCGTCGAAAGATAACCGATGTTCTGCGCGACCTTGTCGGGTACACCCGGATAGTGGAAGTCGCTGCCATAGCGGTAGCCGACAAACGTATCGTTCCACGACACAGGCGGCGCGCCGAATTGCTCCGCCGATTTCAGATCCGGTGCACTGAGCGGCGCTGCGCCGTTCTTTAGGGTTGGCGGTGTTTGCGGGGTTTTCTGGTTCTGCTGCTGCGTTTGCTGGACTTGCGGCGGCGCGGAATCGCTCGGTGCAGTGATGATTTCCTCAGCATGGCTGAACTGGCTCAAACAGCAGAAGAGGGCGGCGCCGAGAAGCGGGTTGCGCAAAGCTACTGATATGTTTTGCATGTCTCCTTCCATATGGTTTTTTATCAGCCCGCGGCTGTTCAACCTTCTTCTGGATGAACAGGGAGCCAGATTTTTCTGTCGCGGTGGGGAGGATAGTATTGGATGCCCGAGCGCATGCCTTTACACAAAAACTAGATTCGCTTGCATTTTTTGTTGCGGCGGCGCGGGAATCTACGAGGCGTGTGCGGCACTCAACGCATCGAGCCGAAAAAGTGCCAGTGAATCTCAGTTTTGTGTAGGGACGCCCGGGCGGACATCTCATACCCTTGCTCCAGCATGACCATGCGTCCGGCGGCCTGTTTGGTCTGAAACGCCGGGTTCGTCAGCGCTTTGAGCGCATGACATGATCCTGCCTGCTCGCCAGAACAAGACGCATTCCAATAAAAATTAGGCATCCAAAATATGAATGTGAAGGTCCTGAATCGGGCAACTTGCGTGATGAATTTAATAACTAGATTGACTCGGAGACTGCGTGAAAAAACTGATTATTCTTGTCACTGGGGCGGCATCGGTATGCGTCCTCAATTCTGCGTACGCGCAGTCGTCGGTGACGCTGTACGGCGTCATCGACAACGGCGTGGAATACCAAAACCCCGGTTCTTCCCCGGCAACGCTCCGCGCAATCTCCGGTGGACTGTTTGCTAGCCGATATGGTCTGAAGGGCAGCGAGGACATCGGCGGCGGTCTTCACATCAACTTTCAGCTGGAACAAGGCTTCTCCGGTGCGACCGGTGCGGCGTCGAATGCCGCTGAGGCTTTCAGCCGTCAGGCATGGGTTGGCGTATCGGGCAATTTTGGCGAGGCGCGTTTTGGTCTGCAAAACACGCCTCAATACATTTTCATGAACCCCGAGCTCGACCCTGTGGCGGTGATGAGCATGGGTTCGCCGATGAATAACTTCAACAGCCTGACCGTTCGGGTCAATAACGCGATTTCGTATTTTACGCCCACGGTGTACGGCCTGACGGCGCAATTCATGGTCGCCATGCGCGATCAGACGACCAGGCCGACCAATGGATTGCAGTTCTATAACGCGGCACTGCGTTACGTGAACGGACCGTTTCGCGCGGCGGCCGGCTACGAGCAGGCAGCCAATGCGACCGGCACTTCGATCCTGAAGGTGTTTAATGCAGGGGCGTCGTTTGGTGTGGGGGCTGCGCGGTTTTATCTGGCCTATCACACGGAACACCAGACCGATGACAGCGAGAAGCGTGACGTCTACGAAGCATCGGGTTCATATTCGTTCAGTCATGCCGATCAGCTTTCGCTGATGTATGGCTATGAGCACGATCGGACCGGGCAGGGGAACAACGCACAGCAGGTGGGTTTGACGTATGAATACTTCCTCTCCAAGGCGACCACCTTATACGCCGCAACCGGGTTTATCCAGAACCGGAACCAGGCGGACTTCACCCTTAACGGCACGTCGTATGGGGGTGTCGCGGTCGCACCGGGCGCCAATACGCGCGGCGTGACGCTTGGAATGGTGCACATGTTCTGAGGACGCCGGCGCCTGCATCGCCGGATGCGGCGCCGTTCGTCGGGGTAAATCGCAAGTGACGCCCGACGGAAATGTATGGAAAAATACCCCCGGTTTCCGCGACCCATCGAGAGGATTATCATGGTACGCGGTGCAGGGCGGCTCTAATGAGGGAATCCGCTGAAATAGCAGTTAAGCGGCCCTATCAGACGATCTGTTCGACGCTTCGCAGCAGGATGGCAAAGCCCCCAACCGTAGTGCCCCGATCTCCATCGCCGCGATCGCGACCGCCGCGCAACATCGCGATCTCACGCGGCGGCTCACGGCCCGACGTCGCGCCGACCACGGCAGCGGTTTGGGCCGTTGCCAGATTGAAGAGACAAGGCCCGCGCGACACCCGCGCCAGAGAACTTCTGCGTAAGGCCGGAATATCAAGGACGGCCGCTACCTAGTCGATTCGGCCGCCAAGGAGACTTTATGACACACAGTGCCGTGGCAAAGTACCAGCCCAAATCGATTCCTAAAGCGAAGCAGGCCACCGTTCCCAAGGTCCGCCTGTACGTTGAGCGCCCTGAAGCGGAACACTGGTTTGTGCATGTCGGGCATGTCACCGACCGGGGCCGCTGGCGCACCGAGCCTCATGCGCATCCCGCCTATGGCCAGGTGATCTTTGTCCGCAGCGGGCGCGGCGTCATGAATCTCGAGGGTAGCAGCGTGCCGTTCGAGGGCCCTTGCGCCTTGCTGTTGCCGACCGAGTGCGTGCACGGTCTTGATTACGAGCTTGATGCCGACAGATGGGTCGTCACGATCGAGGTCGCCTATCTGACCCAGGTGAACGCCAAGCTGCATGAATTCATCGCGCTCTGGGCGTTGCCCCGGATGATTTCCCTGGCCTATTCCGCCGAGGCAGGCATCGAGTTCGGCAACCTCATCAAAAGCCTTAAGCACGAGGTGGAGTCCGACGCCGTGGGCCACGTGGTGGGCACGGAAGCGCTCCTCACCAGTCTTCTGCTCATGCTGGTTCGCGAAGCGCATTTGGACCAGGCCGGCAACGAAGCCGCAACACGCAACGACATTCGCCAGGTGGATCGCTTCCGCAAGCTGATTGACGAACACTACCGGGAGAATTTGCCGCTGCAGGACTATGCGTCGATGATGGCGGTGTCTCTGGTACAACTGCGTGCGGCCTGTGCCTCCGCCACCGAGCAAAGCCCGACGAAAATGATTCACGCCCGCATTATCACGGAGGCCAAGCGCAACCTGATTTTCGGCGATATGTCTGTGGAGCAGATCGCCTTTGGGCTTGGCTTTGCGGATGCCGCGTACTTCACGCGTTTCTTCCGGCGAGAAGTCGGCCAGGCGCCAAGCCAGTTTCGCATCGCGGCGCGACAATAGCCGCATCGCAAGGTCCTGTCACAGTAGGCGGATTGGGGGTGGCGACGAAGCGTGCATGACGCCGCTGTCGCGAACCGGTGTCCTCACGGAGCGGCTCAAAAAGTACCAGCGAATCCCACTTTTGTGCAGGGACGCGCGCGTGTGAATCGAATACCCTTAGCCAACCCGTTCACCCCGCTCACGCATGCTGAATGTGTCGCTCGCCTTGCCGAGATTGCACAGCTACCAACAATGACACAGCTGCCCCTCCAGAGAAATGCATTGACGCGGTACGGAGCGATGGCGGCAGCCAGCCTGCTTACGTTGCTGGCCGGTATGCACAGCGCGCGCGGCAATGCCGCGACGCCGCCGGAAAGTGCACAAATGGAACTGGTCTACGTGGGGACGCAGAAAGGTCAGATCGACGCGCTGCGCCTCGACACATCCACCGGCAAACTGACGGCGATCGGCGCTGTTGCGGAGGGGCCGAAATCCACATGGGTGGCCGCGCATCCGCATTTGCCGATGCTTTATGCGGTCGACGACGACAACACCCACGAAGGAAGCGTCACGGCTTATGCCGTGGATCGCGAGACCGGTTCGCTGACCAAGGTGAACGCGGTCGCCACGGGCGGCGCCGGCAGCACGTACCTGGGCTGGGACATCCCCTCGATGACCTTGCTCGACGCCAACTACGCCAGTGGCTCCGTATCGAGCATCGCAGTCAATCGCGACGGCAGTCTGGGTTCACTCGTCTCCACGATTCAGGAGACCGGTTCCGGACCGAACCGGCGGCAGGCAAGTGCCCATGCGCACAGCGCTGTGATCGATCCCTCAGGTCAATACGCACTCGTCCCCGATCTGGGTGCTGACCGCGTGTTCGTATATGGCTTTGACCGCGCAAGTCACGCGGTGACAGCGGGCAACGAGGTCAATCCGCAGTCCTTCGTTACGCCGCCCGGCAGCGGCCCTCGTCGTATCGCATTTGGTCGGAACGGCCAGTTCGCGTATGTGCTGACCGAACTGAGCGCGGAGATCATGGTCCTGCACTGGGATGCCTCGGAAGGGCATTTGACGTTAGTGCAATCCGTGCCGACCAGCACCGAAGAGTTTCAGGGTGTGAGGAGCGGTGCCGAATTGGCGCTCAGTCGTGATGGACGTTTTGTTTATGTGGAAAATCGCGGACAAAATGCACTCGTGGTGTATCGCATTAGCCCCGATTCGGGTGAGCTGTCTCTGGTTCAGCGAACGTCTGCAGGCGGTGTGAAGCCGTGGGGATTTGCCATCGATCCGTCGGGCAGATGGCTGCTGGTCGCGAACCAGCAGAGCGGGACAGTCAACGCATTCAGTATCGATCCTGAATCGGGCATGGTGGCGGACAGTGGCGAGGCGGCCGACATACCGACCGCGGTCAGCGTCGCTTTTGTGAAGTGAGGCGTTGCGATTGCCGGTGCGTACGCTATACGCGGAATTGACCCACCTGGCGCAACACCGTCCACGCCAGCGACAGCGAAAAGGCAGCCAGAATGATCGACGCACAGCGCTGCAGGTGGACCGGACTGATCCGCATCAGCCGGCCGCTGCCGAGCGCCGCGCCAAAGGCGATCCATGCCAGCCCGGTTGGGATCAGTGCGGCGGTAAAGATGCCCATCGCCTCAAGATAAGCGGGCAAACGCTCGAACGCAATCGCGGGAAAGATCGTGCCGGCGAACAGGATGGCTTTCGGATTGAGCAGCGTGGCGACGAACAGCGTGCGCAGGCCGATCGCCTTTTGCGTGGACGCAGGAAACTCGCTCGCGGTTTGCCACATCCGAACCGCGAGGACTGCCAGGTACAGACTGCTTGCAATGCGCAATAGCGCGGGTATCCAGGTGAGCGATGTCGCCGCATGCGAGAGAAAGCATCCCAGCACGGTAATCGACACGAAGTAGCCGGCAAATTCGGCGCCAATCAGATGAGCCGAGCGCCGCACGCCGCGCTGCAGGCCGGCAGTCGCGAACAAGGTGTTGGTGGGCCCTGGCATGATCAGCAGGATCACAATACCTAACGTCAACAATGCAGCGCTGGAGGTCGATAGCATGAGTTGGTGTCAGTAAGGGATGAGCCGGGTTAGCGGCGGTTGTGAAGACACGGTGCAACGCGGCAGGCGCATGGCAAGCGAAACAACGCCGACGGATCTTACCCGCCGCGAGCGAGATACTGATGTACCGCCTGAATGGCCGCCGCCCCCTCGCCGACCGCCGCCGCCACGCGCTTGACGGAGCCGCTGCGCGCATCGCCGGCTGAAAAGATGCCGGGCCGGCTCGTCTCGAGATCGTGCGGCGGCCGCTCCGCAGTCCACGCATCGCCGGTATCGGCACCTGTCAGCACAAAACCGTCCTTGTCGAGCACCACACAATCGCCAAGCCAACGGGTGTTGGGCTCGGCCCCGAGAAAGAGAAACACGTGCCGAATAGGCTTTTGTTCGATCTGCCCTTGCCGGTCCCAACGTATCGCCTCAAGTTTCGATTCGCCGCATAGCTCGACGACCTGTGTCTTCGTATGCAGCGTGATATTGGCTGCCGCATTGATTCGTCTGATCAGATAAGCCGACATGCTGGCGCTGAGTCCGTCGCCGCGAATCACGACGTGGACATGACGCGCGAACCTCGCGAGAAATACCGCAGCCTGTCCCGCCGAGTTGCCGCCGCCCACTACGATCAACTCTTCGTTGCTGCAGAATGCGCCCTCCATGAAGGTCGCGCTGTAGTAGACGCCGCGGCCCTCGAAATGCTCAAGACGCGCAAGGTTCGGCTTTCGATAGCGCGCACCCGTGGCAATCACGACCGCACGGGCGTAAACGGACTCATCCTGACTGAGGCCAATGTGAAACGATTGAGAATCCGTACAGTCGATGGTCAGCGCTTCAATCGGCACGCCGACTTCGGCGCCGAACTTGCGGCATTGCGACAGGCCGCGGCCAGCCAACGCCTGCCCCGAGATGCCGGTCGGAAAACCAAAGTAATTCTCGATCTTCGAACTGGTGCCGGCCTGGCCTCCCGGCGCTTTGGCGTCCAGTACCGCCACCTTCAATCCTTCCGAGGCCGCATACACTGCGGCCGCGAGTCCCGCGGGTCCTGCGCCCACCACCACGAGGTCGAAGTGCTCGCCATTGAGCCGGTCCGGACTCAGGCCGATTGCATCCGCGACGGCTCGGTGGCCGGGTTGCTTCAGCACGGCCCCTTGCAAGGTGATCACCACTGGAATGTCGGCTTCCGTTGCGCCGTAGTGCGTCAGGAGGTCTTTGGCCTCGGGGTGTTGGACGATATCGAAGTAGGCCGAGGGCTGCGCGTTGCGGCTGAGGAAGTGACGCAGGCGTAGCGTAGCGCCCGAGGACGTACTTCCAATCACCACCATGCTCACATGTTGACCCTGGATGAAAGCGACCCGGCGCAGGATATAGGCGCGCATGATCGTTTCGCTGAGTTCGGCTTCGGCGATCACGAGCGCGCGGAGCGATTCCTCGTCGATGACGATGACCTCGCAGTCGGTGAGGGCGCGTGTCGTTGCGACCGCAGCCCGGCCGGCGAGCGTGGCGACCTCGCCGGTGAAACTGCCGGGCCCGTGGGTGCCCAGCAATTGGGGGCCCTGAACCGACGCCCGGATCGCCTCGATCGTGCCGGAGAGAATGGCGAACATGCCGGTGTGGCGGTCGCCTTCGGAATAGAGGATGTCGTTGGCCTTCAGCTTGCGCCGCTCGCCGTATCCTTCCAGGATCGCCAGTTGCTTCTCGCCGAGCGTGGGATACACCTGATGGTAGCGGCTGCCACCTGACGACAGATCGTGGGGATTGCCTGAAGTATCTTTGCCCATGGCGGTTTCCGAAGTGATGCTTGTGGTGAAACTGCTGCATTCAGAGTGGCTATGATATCTCCGTTTGCGGTCCATAGAATCGCGCGGTTTGCCGGCGTGAGCGGATCGACCTGATCGACCATCGCGTAGGGTCCCGCTGCGCGTCTGCGCCCGGACTCCGCATCTTTGAACCTTCGTTTCATCGCCACCTGCCTGGTTATCCATCCACGGTCGAAGAGACCACGTCAACAGCAGCGCGAGTCTAAAGGGGCTGGCCTGTCGCCACACATGCTCCGGACGGAAAGTGATTGTTGTCGCTTCGGATAACTATCAGTGGGTTTGCCGTAAGAGTGCCTGAACATGGGCTTTTGCCGGGGGCGGCGCGTTCCAGGCGCGACGTCGACGCGCCTGCGTGGCCGAGATACAGAAGTGTTTGTCCGAACGCCTCCTGGTACGCCAAATACACTCCGGTCGCTGATTCAACCTCTTTTCAAGTGACCGGATGCCATGTGGATCGTCAATATCGCACTACGGAGGCCGCTGACATTTATCGTCGCGGCCATCCTCATTCTGTTAGCTACACCATTCGTGCTGCTGCGGATGCCTACGGATATTTTTCCGGAAATCGACATACCTGTTGTCAGCATCATCTGGAGTTACAACGGACTCGATGCGACCGATATGGCGCAGCGAATCGTGACCGTCAGTGAGCGCAGCCTCACCACCACGGTCAACGACATCGACCACATCGAGTCGTCGTCGCTCGCCGGCGTGGGCGTGATCAAGCTTTATCTGCGCCCTGGCGCCAGCGTACCAATGGCCGTGGCTCAGGCTGTCGCCAATGTGCAGCAGACGCTGCGCGTATTGCCGCCCGGCATTACCGCGCCGCTCGTCATCAAATATTCGGCGTCGAGCGTACCGATCATCCAGTTGGGCTTGTCCAGCGACACGCTGTCGGAACAGCAGTTGAACGACCTCGGGATGAACTTCCTGCGGCCTCAGCTCGTGACCATTCCTGGAACGGCGGTCCCGTATCCATATGGTGGGAAATCGCGCGTCATCGCGGTCGACCTCGATACGCAGGCCTTGCTGGCGAAGGGCATGACACCGACCGACGTCGTGAACGCCGTGACTGCACAGAACCTGATCCTGCCGTCGGGAACGGCGAAGCTCGGCGCCACCGAATACCAGGTTGACGTGAATGGGGCGCCCGAGGCCATTTCCGAGTTGAACGCCATTCCGGTTAGCACGAAGAACGGCTCGACCACTTACCTCAGCGAAGTGGCTCACGTACGGGACGGCTTCTCGCCGCAAACCAGCGTGGTTCGCCAGGATGGACACCGCGGCGTGCTTCAGCCGATCCTGAAGAATGGCGGTTCGTCGACACTGCAGATCGTCAGCGACCTCAGAAAGATGTTGCCGTTGGCGGCCGCTTCCCTGCCGAAGGATCTGCGCATCACGCCGCTCTTCGACCAGTCCGTGTTCGTCAAAAGTGCGATTACAGGCGTGATCCGCGAAGCGGCGATTGCCGCCGCGCTGACCGCCGCCATGATCCTGATGTTCCTCGGGAGTTGGCGCAGCACGGTCATCATTGCCGTGTCGATTCCATTGTCGATACTGTCGTCCATCATCATGCTCAGCATCTGTGGACAGACCATCAACCTGATGACGCTCGGCGGCCTGGCGCTGGCGGTGGGTATTCTCGTCGACGATGCGACCGTGACGATCGAAAACATCGAGCGTCACCTGCATCTCGGCACACCGCTCGAAGACGCCATCCTGACGGGTGCGGGCGAGATCGCGGTACCGGCGCTTGTTTCGACACTGTGTATCTGTATCGTTTTCGTGCCGATGTTCTTTCTGAGCGGCGTCGCGAAGTTCCTCTTCGTGCCGCTGGCCGAGGCAGTCGTGTTCGCGATGATCGCCTCCTACGTGCTCTCACGAACGCTCGTGCCGACGCTGGTCAAGTATCTGATGGCCAACGTATCGCACCACGCCGCCAATCCCACGCCTAACCTGTTCCACCGGGTGCAGGGCCGCTTCGAAGCGGGCTTCGAGCGCCTGCGTGCCGGTTATGTCGAGGTGCTTGAGGTGGTGTTGTCCAACCGTACGCTTTTTGTCTCGATCTTCCTCGGTATCTGTATCGCCTCTTGTGGGCTGTTCCTGACCTTGGGGCGCGATTTTTTCCCGAGCGTCGACTCCGGTCAGATCCGCTTGCACATGCGCGGTCCCACGGGCATGCGTATCGAGGAGACAGCCAGGCTTGCTGACGAAGTCGAAGGGACCATCCGTCAGGTTATTCCCGCCGGCGATCTCGACACGATCCTGGACAACATCGGCTTGCCGGTCAGCGGGATCAATCTGGCATACAGCAACGGTGGCACGATCGGCAATTCGGATGCTGAAATTCTGATTGCCCTGAAAGAAGGCAAACACGGCAACACGCGCGACTACGTTCGAACCTTGCGGACCGAGCTGGCCAAAAAGTATCCCGGCGCCGAGTTCTTCTTTCAGCCGGCCGACATGGTGACGCAGATTCTCAACTTCGGCTCGCCTGCAGCAATCGACGTTCAGTTTGCCGGCAACGACCCGGAGAAATTGCGCAGTATTGCCAATAACCTGTCCTATCAGATGCGCAAGATTCCCGGGGCGGTCGACGTTCACGTCTATCAGCTGGACAACAACCCCGGTCTCGGCTTGCGCATGAACCGCACCGAAATCCAGCAGGTCGGACTCAACGCGACCGACGTCGCCGAGAACATGCTCGATTCCCTCAGCGGCAGCTTCCAGACCTCGCCGTCGTTCTGGTTGAGCAAGAACGGGGTGGTCTACAACGTCGCCGTGCAGTCGCCGCAATATCGCATCAACACGCTGGATGACCTGCTGCGCACACCGGTGGCGCACGTCGGCTCGGGGTATCCGTCCCAATTGCTCGGCAATCTGGTGCAGGTCAAGCCGGAGATCCAGCCTGCCGTCGTGACGCATTACAACATCATGCCGACAGTCGACATCTACGCGGACGTCGACGGACGGGATCTGGGCTCAGTCAGCGGCCAGATCCAGACATTGATCAAACAGGTTCAGCCCACGTTGCCGCGCGGCGCCCGGGTCACGCTGCGTGGCCAGGTGCAGACCATGAACTCGTCGTTCCTCGCGCTTGGCGTGGGACTGGTCATGGCGATCCTGCTCGTCTATCTGCTCATCGTGATCAACTTTCAGACCTGGGTCGACGCCTTCATCATCATTACCGCGCTGCCCGCTGCACTGGCCGGTATCGCATGGATGCTGTTCTTCACTGAGACCACGCTGAGCGTCCCCGCATTGATGGGAGCCATCATGACCATGGGGGTGGCGACCGCCAACAGCATCCTGCTCGTCTCGTTTGCACGCGAACGCATGGCTGCAGGTTGCGATGCGCTGACGGCCGCATACGAAGCGGGTGCAACGCGGATTCGCCCGGTTCTGATGACCGCGCTTGCCATGATCATCGGGATGATTCCGATGGCGCTCGGGATGGGCGATGGTGGCGAGCAGAACGCACCTCTGGGACGTGCCGTGATTGGCGGCCTGCTGTTCGCGACGTTCTCGACCCTGCTATTCGTTCCTTCTGTCTTTGCGCTCCTGCACAGGAAGCGTCCTCAACACATTGCCGAAGCTCCGGCGCTTGGAGAATAACCATGTCCAGTTCCCACGATTCTGTTGTACCGGCATCCAGTCGTGATGCTGAATCAGGCAAGGCCGATTCGACGGCCGTCAAGCGGGCCTCAAAAATTGCAGTGATGGTGGTTATTGCGTTTGCAGTGCTAGGGGCGAGAGCAATCTGGGATCGTTCGGCGCACGCCAATGCACTCGAGAAGACAGCTAGCGAGAGCGCGCAACAATACGTGACGGCGGTCAAGCCCAAAGCCGGGCCCGCCGATCAGACGGTCAAGCTGCCGGGCACACTCATGGGCGTGACGGAATCGCCGATTTATGCCAGAAGCACAGGGTATATCGCGCATTGGTACAAGGACATCGGCGATACGGTCAAGCAAGGGGATCTGCTGGCGACCGTGGACACGCCTGAGATCGACCGGGAACTGAGTGCGGCCGAAGCCACGCGTGAGCAGGTCAAGGCCCGTCTCGATCTCGCGGGCATCTCGGCGAAGCGCTGGCAGAAGTTGCGCTCGGACGACGCGGTGTCGCAGGAGGAGCTCGACGAACGGCAGAGCGCACTCACTCAAAGCCAGGCCGATCTCGACGCTGCGAATGCGGAGGTCGGCCGGCTCCAGGAGCTCGAGCGCTTCAAGAGCATCGTGGCCCCGTTCGCCGGCGTGATCACGCGACGCAACATCGACATAGGGGCATTGGTCGACGCAGGCTCAGAAGGGGCAGGCAAGGAACTGTTCATGCTGGCCAAAACGGACGTGCTGAAAACCTATGTGTACGTGCCCGAGGCCTATTCGCAGCGGGTCAAGAACGGCGATAGGGTGCGCGTCACGCTCAACGAACTTCCCGGCAAGAACTTCTACGGCACCGTTGTGCGTACCGCCGACGCGATCGATACCGTGACTCGCTCGATGCAGATCGAGGTCGATCTGCCCAACCCGGACGGCGTGCTGAAGCCTGGCGCGTACGCCGACGTGCAACTGGATCTGCCGTCGAGCGATGCAGTTGTGATCCCGGCCAATACGTTGCTGTTCCGCGCCGAAGGCCTGCGCGTGGCGGTGATTGATCCCAATGGTCAGGTTCATCTGAAACCCGTGACGGTCGGAGAAGACTACGGCACCACGCTGCAGATTACCCAGGGTGTGAATGCCACGGACCGTCTGGTACTCAATCCGCCCGACTCGCTCGAGGATGGCCAGCATGTCTCCGTCCGCTAAGGGTGCCGCTATGAAACGCTCTGTCAAACACGCGGTGTCGCTGGCATTGGTCAGTGCATGCATGGGCTGCGCCATGGGTCCCAACTATGTCAAACCTGTCGTCGCCACGCCTGCAGGGTGGCACCCGGAGGCGCCGTGGCAGACCGCCCAACCTCAGGACGACGCGCTCAGGGGAGACTGGTGGACGCTCTTCAACGATCCCGCGCTCGATGGCCTGGAACAGAAGGCCGCTGGAGCCAATCCGACGCTGAAGGCGGCCTTCGAGCACTACACGCAATCGGAGGCTGAACTGGGCGAGGTCAAATCGGCGGAGATGCCGTCTGTCGGTCTGGGGGCCGCGGCATCGCGCTCGCGGATTTCCGGGAACCGGCCGCTGCAGAGCTACGCCATTCCCAATACCTCAATCGTTCAGAACGATATCCAGGTTGGCATTCAGGCGAGCTATGAAGTCGATCTGTTTGGCCGGGTACGACGCGAAGTTGAGGCGTCGAAAGCCGACAGCGAGCAGTCAAAAGCGGATTTCCAGAATATGGAGCTGGTGATTGCCGCAGAGGTGGCCACGACCTATTTCAATGTCCGCGAACTGGACGAAGAGACCGCCGTGGTGGATTCGATGGTGACCTACGAGCAGGCGGCGCTCAAATTCGTTGCCAGCCGGTATCGCGATGGCGATGCATCGGGTCTTGACTTGTCGCAGCAACAAGCCGAACTGGCGGCAACGACGACGCAACGCGAATTGCTCGCCGAGCAAAGGGCGCGCGCAGAACATGCACTCGCGACGTTGACGGGCACGCCCGCCCCCGACTTCCAGTTGGCGGCGGGCGCTATGCCGACCCGCATTCCAGCCGTACCCGTCGGCATTCCTTCCGGGTTGCTGCAGCGGCGTCCGGACATCGCCGCAGCGGAACGCGCCGTGGCCGCGGCGAATGCCAGGATTGGCGTGGCCCGCAGCGCCTACTACCCGAACATCGTGCTGAGCCCGTCTGTCGCATTCGAGTCCGTCGCCGGCGGGTCGCTGTTTACCGCGTCGAGCCTGCTGTGGTCGTTGGGCGGATCGGCCTTCGAGAACGTGTTTGAAGGCGGCAAGATTGTCGCCATGAACCGCTTCGCCGAAGCAGGGTATCGGGCGTCGGTCGACGACTATTCGGCCACCGTCCTGAAGGCCTTTCAGGAAGTTCAGGATGGCATGTCGAGCATGAGCTATCTGGGCAAGGCGGCTGACGAGTCGGTTGCGGCCACCCGTAGCGCGGATCACGTGTTGTCGATCGCGACGGAGCGCTATCAGGATGGACTTGCCAACTACCTCGACGTGATCGACGCCCAGCAGGCGTTGCTGACGCAGCGGCGATTGAACACCACCATCCGTGGCGAGCAACTGGCCCAGAGCGTGTTTCTCATCAAGGCGTTGGGAGGCGGCTGGGGTGCCTCCTCGTCTATGGCGAAGACACCGGATGCGGGTCACAACCCGGCGTCGTAAGCGCTCAGATGGACTCGAGGAAACCCTGGGATGGCCGAAACTCGAAAGCGGTTGTCCGCCGCGCGTTCCCCGGGTGGCTAGCATCCAGACATGGCCTCGCGAAATTCGCCGGGGCTCATTCAAGTGCTTTATCAACGCCGTCGTGAGGCTAGCGCAATGCGTTCGCACCTCCGATGGCTGGGCATCTAGGAGACTCGTATGACTGATTTATCTCATCTGGACAGTATCGTGGACGATGCGGATTCGATTACCGAAGTGGTGCAGGCTGCCATGAGCCGAACCGACGATGTCCGGCTCAAACAGATTGTCGATGCACTCGTGCGACACGCCCACGCGTTTTTCCGCGAAGTCAGATTGACCGACCAGGAGTTTGAGCAGGGCATCGAGTTTGTCAAGGCCATTGGTCAGGCCACGACAGACGATCACAACGAGGTGGTGTTGTGCGCGGACGTGCTGGGTTTTTCGACGCTGGTCACACTGCTCAATACCATCGACAAGACCGACCGCACGCCCGGCGCATTGCTCGGTCCGTTCTATCGCGGCCATTCCCCTGAATACCGCAACGGCGAATGCATTGTGGCCGACGGTTCGCCCGGCGCGCCGCTGTTCGTGCGTGGCCGCGTGGTCGATCGGGCACGGCGGCCGGTCGCGAATGCCATGGTGGATGTGTGGCAAGCATCGCCGGTGGGGCTTTATGAAAACCAGGACCCGGACCAGCCCGACATGAATCTGCGCGGCCGCTTCCGGACGGATGCCGAGGGCTACTTCCGCTTTCGTTCGGTCAGACCCGCCGGCTATCCGATTCCCACGCACGGTCCGGTGGGTGGGTTGCTGGAGAAGCAGCACCGGCATCCGTATCGACCTGCTCATATTCACTTCCTCGTCATCGCTGAAGGGTACGAGACGCTGGTCAGTCAGGTTTTTGCCGACGACTCGGGCTATCTCGGCTCGGATGTCGTGTTCGGCGTGATCCGCGATCTGGTCGGCCGATTCGAACTGCATGAGGACGGCAAGGCGCCTGACGCGGACGTGACCGGGCCGTACTACACGCTCGGATACGAATTTGTGCTGGCCGAAGGTACGCCGACGTACCCGACGCCCCCCATCAAGTAACACGGAGACTCAAGTGTCCAAGGATCTCGAAGGAAAAGTAGCCGTCATTCTGGGCGGCACGGGCGGCATCGGCGCCGCTACGGCGACCCGGCTTGCCCATGCAGGCGCCACTGTCGTCGTCACCGGCCAGTCGGGTGTCGAAAAGGCGCAGCGGGTGGTCGATGCATTGCCGGGAAGCGGTCATCTGGCCGCGGTGGCGTCGCTTACGGACAGCGCATCGCTCGCCGCTCTCGCCAGTTGCGTCAAGGCGCAGTTGGGGCGCGCCGACATCCTCGTGAATACCGCCGGGTTTACCAAGCCGGTCAAACATGGCGACCTCGACGCGCTCACCGACGAGCTCATCGACGAAATCATGAAGGTCAACTGGCGCGCGCAGTTTGCGGCCATCCGTGCCTTTCGCCCGCTGCTCGACGAGTCCGGCGACGGTCTGGTGGTGAACGTGTCGTCGATTTCCGCCAGCACGGGTGTGGGCAGCAACATTGCCTACTGCGCGGCGAAGGCCGGGCTCGATGTGATGGCGGCCTCGCTGGCGCGGGCGCTGGCTCCGCGCATCCGGGTTTTGAACGTTTCGCCGGGTGTGGTCGACACGAGCTTTGTGCCCGGGCGGGGCGCGGATTTCAACGACAAGGTTGCCGCGACGACGCCGCTCGGACGCATTGGGACTCCTGACGATATCGCCGCAGCCGTCGAAGCATGCGCCACCCATTTGACATTCAGCACCGGCGTCACGATCGTGGTCGACGGCGGCCGCCGTCTGAACTGAACTGAGCTTAAGCGAGACCTCTCATGCATGTACGCAAAACCATCATCACCTGTGCGGTGACCGGCAACCTGACGAAGCCGGAGCAGCATCCAGGACTGCCGATTACGCCGCAGCAGATTGCGACCTCGGCGCTGGAAGCCGCCCAGGCCGGCGCCGCGGTCGTTCATATTCATGTGCGCGATCCGCAAACCGGCCGGCCGTCGATGGAGATCGATCTGTACCGGCAGGTGATCGAGCGCATCCGTGCCGTCGATCCCGAACTGATCATCAATCTGACCACAGGCCCCGGAGGACGCTTCATTCCGAGCGACGACGATCCCAAGGTGGCGGCGCCCGGCACCACACTGCTGCCGCCGGAACGACGCGTCGAACACATCGCGGCGCTGAAACCCGATATCTGCAGCCTCGACCTGAATACGATGAATTCAGGCGGCGACGTGGTGATCAACACCCCGAAGAACGTTCGCCGCATGGCTAGTGTGATACGTGAAGCAGGCGTCAAGCCGGAGCTCGAGATCTTCGATTCCGGCGACTTGCACCTCGCACTGGATCTGATCAAGGAAGGCGTGCTCGACGGGCCTGGACTCTGGACGTTCGTCCTGGGCGTGAAGTATGGCTTCGCCGCGACGCCCGAAACGCTGTTCTACGCCCGCAATTTTCTCCCGCCGGGCGCGGCGTGGTCGGCTTTCGGCATTGGCCGCACCGAGTTTCCCATCGTTGCCCAGGCGTGGCTCGCGGGTGGTCATGTGCGGGTCGGCCTCGAAGACAATATCTATCTCTCCAAAGGTGTGCTGGCCGAAACCAATGCGGTGCTGGTGGCCCGTGCGCGGGACATCGTATTGTCGCTCGGCGGTGAGATTGCGACCGCACGCGAAGCGCGCGAGCAACTGGGGTTGGTGAAATGAGCGAGGATCAGGATGCCCGGCAGTTCGGGACACCGTCGGTACACCGAACCGTATTCGTCGCTCATGGAACGTCGATTATCGGCGACGTGAAGATTGGCGAGCACGCGTCGATCTGGTTCAACTGCGTTTTGCGCGGTGACGTGCAACGCATTGTGGTCGGCGCGCGAAGCAACATCCAGGACGGTTCGATCCTGCATGGCACGACCCATGGATCGCCGACGCTGATTGGCAGTCAGGTCACTGTGGGACATGGCGCGATTCTGCACGCCTGCACCATCGAGGACCTCGCCTTCGTCGGCTTCGGCGCCCGCGTTCTCGATAACGCGGTGGTGCGCACCGGCGGCATGCTGGCGGCGGGCGCGGTGCTGACACCTGGGAAAGTGGTCGGAGCCGGGGAGTTGTGGGCGGGTAATCCGGCCAAACTTCTGCGCCCGCTCACCGAGCAGGAACGCGCAGGAATGGTCACATCGGCGGACCGTTATGTGGCGCTCGCGCAGCGCTACCTGTTCTCCAAACCGGTTGTCCTGCACTTCTGAGTCTTGCCTAAGCCATGAACGTAACGCGATTTAACGAAGCCCCCGAGTACCTGCCCGCGCATCACTATCAGATGCGTTGTGTGCGGCTTCAGGGGCACGAGGCCGGCCCTGCCGACGCATTGTGGATGGGGGTCTCGACGATCGAGCCCGGGGGGCACACGTCGCTGGCGGCGTCGCCGCTGGAGAAGCACTACGTGGTGCTGCGAGGCGAGGTCGTGGTCAGCACCGGGGACCACGAAACAACGCTGTACCGCTACGACTCGTGCCGTCTCGCGCCAGGTGAAACACGCGCATTGAGAAACGATTCCGCCGAGGTCGCCATGATTTTATTGGCCATGCCGGTAGCGGGTTCGACACCCTGACCCGTCGCGAGGTTCCAGCCGCAGCGTTGCAGTTTGGTTAACGGTCTATTGATAAATGACGGCTCCTCCTGCGCGCGCATTGCCTCTACCATTGCTGCGGCGCTGCATGGGCAGCCAGTCATCAAGGAGTCTCATGAATCTCGCTTCGATCCGCAAAGACGCCTTTGCGATGCCCGTTCACAATCCCGCGTATCCCCGGCCGCCGTACCGCTTTATCAACCGGGAATACTTCATCATTTCCTACGAGACCGATTTCGATGCGCTGCGCGCCATCGTGCCGGAGCCGTTGCATCCGGAAAACGATCTCGTGCATTACGAATTCATTCGCATGCCTGACTCGTCGGGCTTCGGTAATTACACCGAGAGCGGTCAGGTTATCTCGGTGCGCGACCAGCAAGGGCGCCTTGGCAACTACACGCATTCGATGTACCTCGATGACGAAGGTCCGATTGCCGGGGGCCGCGAAATATGGGGCTTTCCGAAGAAACTGGCTAAACCCACCCTGGGCGTCGACGGTAACGACACGCTGCTCGGCACGCTCGACTACGGTACCCAGCGTATCGCCACCGGCACGATGGGCTTCAAGCATGTGGCGCTCGATATCGAGGCTGAATGCAAGAAGCTGGCGGACACACCGAATTACCTGTTGAAAGTGATTCCGCACGTCGACGGTTCGCCGCGCGTCTGCGAGCTCGTGCGCTTCTATCTGCGCGACGTGAGCGTGCTGGGCGCGTGGTCGGGTCCCGCCGCGCTCGAACTGCATCCGCACGCGCTGGCGCCGGTCGCCGATCTGCCGGTGAAGCGGGTGGTCGGCGCGCGGCATGTGATTGCCAATCTCACGCTGGATATCGGCGAGGTCGCACTCGATTATCTCGCTTCGACCGAGAGCATGAAGCTCGCGGTCAATCAATAACGAATCGTGAACCGATTAGAAAGGAACGCAACATGTCGTTGAACAATAAAGTCGCGCTTGTAACCGGCGCAGCAAGCGGTATCGGCGAGCAATGCGCACGCAAGCTCGCGAGTCTCGGCGCCGCAGTGGTGATCGCCGACCTGAATCTCGAGAACGCGCAGAAGGTCGCGAGCAGCATCGCCGCCGCGGGCGGCAAGGCGCTGGCCGTCGCGATGGATGTCACGAACGAAGAAGCGGTGAATAGCGGGATTGAGCGCGCGGTGCAGGAACTGGGCAGCCTCGACGTGCTCGTCTCGAACGCGGGGATCCAGATCGTCGCGCCCATCGAGGAGTATGCGTTTTCCGACTGGAAGAAGATGCTGGCGATCCATCTGGATGGCGCCTTCCTCACCACCAAGGCGGCGATCAAGCATATGTACGCGGGCGGCAAGGGCGGCTCGATCGTCTATATGGGTTCGGTCCATTCGCATGAGGCGTCGAAGCTGAAGTCCGCCTATGTGACGGCCAAGCATGGCTTGCTCGGACTAGCCCGCGTGGTCGCCAAGGAAGGCGGCCCGCGAGGCGTGCGCGCGAACGTGGTGTGTCCGGGCTATGTGCGCACCCCGCTCGTCGACAAGCAGATTCCCGAGCAGGCCAAGGAGCTCGGCATTTCCGAAGCCGAAGTCGTGAAGAACGTGATGCTCAAGGAAACCGTCGACGGTGAATTCACCACGGTCGAGGACGTCGCCAATACGGTTGCGTTCCTTGCCGGTTTCGAATCGAATGCGCTCACCGGGCAGTCGGTGGTCGTCAGCCACGGCTGGTTCATGCAATAAGGGGTTACGTATGCGCAGCAGCACAACAAAAACTAACCGGCAGCCGGATGCGTTCGTGCTGCCGCGCTACGATGAAATTGCCCTCGTGCTTCAGGGCGGCGGCGCGCTGGGATCCTACCAGGCCGGCGTCTACGAAGGTCTGGCCGAGGCCGGTGTGCAACCGCACTGGATCGCCGGCGTCTCGATCGGTGCATTGAATACCGCGATCATTGCCGGTAATGCGCCGGAGAAGCGCGTGGAAGCGTTACGCGGCTTCTGGAATGCGATCTGCCATCCACGCGACTGGCTCGGCGGCCTGGGCGCCCTGGCGCTACCCGTCATGGGGCTGCAAGACCTGTCGCGCAAGTGGGCCAGCATGTGGGCCGCGGGGCGCGCGTTGACGGAGGGCCAGCCAGGCTTCTTTGCCCCGCGCGTGCCGTTGCCGATGGCCGGCTTCGGCAAGCAAAGCCCCAACGTGGTCAGCTATTACGACACGGCCGCGCTAAAAGAAACGCTGTTGAAGTTCGCCGATTTCGACCGCATCAACGATGGCGACATTCGCGTGTCGGTCGGCGCGGTGAATGTGCGCACCGGCAACCTGGTGTACTTCGACAACACGAAGATGCGTCTGGAACCGGAGCACTTCATGGCGTCGGGCGCTTTGCCGCCGGGTTTTCCGGCGGTTGAGATAGACGGCGAATACTACTGGGACGGCGGCCTCGTTTCCAACACGCCGTTGACCGAGGTGCTGCGCGATGCCGACCACAAGGATGCACTGGTTTTTCAGGTGGATCTGTGGAGCGCGAGCGGCAAGGCACCGGGGGATTTCCTCGACGTGTCGGAGCGTGCCAAAGACATCCAGTACTCGAGCCGTACGCGAGCGATTACCAGCATGCTGGCGGATCGCCAGAAGCACGCACGTTTCATCAAGGAACTGCTCGCGCATGTTCCGGCCGATGTGCGCAAAACCGATCCGCTATTCCGTCTCGCCGAAGAGGCCGCCGACGGCAGCGCAATCAATGTGGTGCATCTCATCTACAAGAACAAGCCGTATGAGGGGCATTACAAGGACTACGAGTTCAGCAGCGACACGATGCACGAGCATTGGGAAAGCGGTCTCGAAGACATTCGCGATTCGTTTGCTCATCGGGATTGGTTCGACGTGCCGAGCCGCGAACAGGGTTTCGTGACGCACGACGTGCATCGCCGGCCGGGTTCCGTACCGCAGTCCGATCGCGACATGCCTGAATTGCCCCTCGGCGTGGAGCGCAAGGTCGCCGCATGAACCGAGGCTTGCGTCTGCTGCAGACGACTTCGTAAGCGTTGGTAAGTCTTCGGCGCAAGGCTATCTGCAGCGCGTTGCCGCACTCAGGTAAGGCGCGGTAAGACTCCCGCCATCCCAATCCCTCCGCATCCCTCCCTATAGCGTCGCACTGCGTGCGACGCCTTCAATCACCGCGCCGCATCGCGTCTTTCGCCCCTGCGAGGGCCCTCCGTAGCCACGCTGTTGGCGAACGCCCGACGCTTTCACTGTTGCGCGGCGCAGACGGTTTACCCGACAAAAAGTTTTTATGTTGATCAAATAAATTTTGATCAATGTATTGTTGCCGCGTGATGACGAGTCACTCTTTGTAGCAAGCATCCTGGTCATGGACCTAACCGGCGGTGCCTGCTGGAACTCATGGCCGCGCGTTGCTTGACGCGCAACCCATCTTCTCTCGAAACATGCACAAGGTGCAGGCAGAGGTCATGCCTGCGCCGGCCGCGTCGCAGGGAAAAGGGCTTAAAAATCCTTACCGGAAATATTATCTGGTAACTGTTTGAAATGAAATTTAGTAATCCGTAATAGAAATAAATATTAAGCGGCATTTTCGTTGCTTCGAGCGCGCGCTGACTTGTGCCAGAAGACGCGCCGGAGCAGCGCTTACCGGGATGCGGCGTCGCGACGTTGCGACGCCGTGAATCGCGGAGAGAGGTCCAAAAAGCGTCTCTCCGCATAACAACGTATGACCTTACTGACAAGTGTGAGGAGTGAGATGAAGCAACGGGCATTGGCAATCGCCATTAGAAGAACAATCTGGGCCGAACTGGCACTGTCGACAGTGATCGCGGTTCCGGCATTCGCGCAGAGTCAACCTGCTGCGCCTGCAACCGCGGCGTCGGGTACGGCCGCCGCAGCCGCACCGGCCGCGGCTTCGGGAGCGGCGGCGACTTCGACCGCCACGAGCAGCGGCAAGAACGTCAAGCAGCTCCAGACGTTCCAGGTGACGGGCTCGCTGATCCGCCAGGCGGATAAGACCGGCTTCAACCAGGTTCAGGTGATTTCGAACAAGGATATCCAGGAATCGGGCGAACAGAGCGTGGCCGATTACATGCGCGCCATCTCGGCCAATTCGGCCAATAGCTGGGGTGAGGCGAATGCCGACAGCTTTGCCGCCGGCGGTTCCGGTATCGCGCTGCGCGGCCTGAGCGAAAAGTACACGCTGGTGCTCGTCGACGGCCAACGGGTTGCGCCGTTCGCATTTGCCGTCAACGGCACGGACCAGTTCTTCGACCTGAATACCCTGCCGCTGAGCGCGATTGATCGCATCGAAGTCGTCAAGACCGGTGCGGTGTCGCAATACGGCTCGGACGCGATTGCCGGTGTCGTGAACATCATCACGAAGCATGATTTCCAGGGCCTGCAGCTCGACGGCAGCTATGGCGGCGCCACGCAAGGAGGCGCCGGCACCACCAAGTTCAGCGTCCTCGGGGGCTTCGGCAACCTGACGTCCGATGGCTACAACATCACCGCGACCGCCAGCTACTACAAGGACAACGGCTTCACGCTTGCCGACCGCGATACAACCGAGAATCAGGACTACACCGGCAAGGCGTATGGCGGCAATGTGCAGACGCCGACGTATTTCCTGAATCCGACCACGGGTGTGGCGTCGGTGCCCTTCGGCTGCGGCGGCGGCTCGCTTGTTCCGTATTCGAGCAGCCTGACCGTGACGCAAGCGGGCGCGGCAACGGGCGGTAACGTGTGTCTGCGAAACACAGCCGAAGACTATTCGGTCGATCCGATGACCGAGCGTTTTAACGCCAAGGTCCACGCGGACTTCAAGATCAACGACCAGATGACGGCCTACGCCGACCTGTGGGAAAGCAACAATACGACGACTACGAGCGACGGCCCCGTCGTCCTCGGCGACTCGCTCTCGTACAACCCGGTCACCAAGACCGTGACTCCTTACACGGTGACTGTGCCGGCTAACAATCCGTACAACACGACGGGCGTGGCGCAGGAACTGTTTGGTACCCTGCCGGCGACGTATAACTCGGTGACCGATTCGAACTACTGGCGTGCGGCAATGGGCGTGAAGGGGACCTTCTCCACGGGTGCGGAGGACTGGGACTGGAATACGGGCTACACCCATTCGATGAGCACGGTGAGCAACACGCTCAATGGTGTGATCAACGAGAATGCCCTGACCACCGCGCTGAATAACGGCACGTTTAACTTCGTTAATCCGTCCGCCACGCCGGCTGCCCTGAGCAGCATTCTGACCTCGGCGGACAACCTCGGCATTTCCAAGCTCGACGCGCTGGACGCAACCCTGTCGACGCCGAACCTGTTCCATATCCCGACCGGTGATGTCGGCTTCGGTGTGGGTGCGCAGTTCCTGCACGAAAGCGAGCTGATCGAAGAGGGCGGCGCCTACACGACCGGTGAGGTGTTGAACCCGAACCTCCAGGAAGTAGCCGGCGAGCGCAATGTTGCCGCCGTGTATTACCAGGTCGACGTGCCGCTGATCAACAAGATGCTGACGTTCAGCCAGTCGGGCCGCTATGACCACTACAGCGACTTCGGCGGCGCGTTCTCGCCGCGTTTCGCGTTGCGGTTCCAGCCGATCCAGCAGTTGACCGCCTATGCGTCGTACACCCGTGGCTTCCGCGCACCGGAATTCCTCGAGAATACGAACTCGTCGAACCTCGGCATCCAGCCGGTCGGTCCTGGTGGCGCGGAGGAAAACGTCATCACCAAGGGCAACCCGGATCTGCAGCCGGAACGCACGAAGAACTACAACGTGGGCTTTGAACTGTCGCCGACGCGTACGACCGACGTGGGTGTCGACTGGTACAAGATTCACGTCGACAACGCCATTGGCACAGTGCTGGATCCGTCGGGCACTGTCTACAACTCGGACGGCTCGATTGCCTACGAGGTCAACGAGTACGAAAACCTCGGCTCGTTCGATACGGACGGCTTCGAAATGACGTTCTCGCAGTCGCTGCCGACCAAGATCGGTACGTTCAAGCTGTCGGCAGACTGGGCCTATGTGTGGCACTTCACGATCGACGGGCTCGGCGGCGTGACCTCGGTTGACGGCGCGGGTAACAACCTGACCTATGCGCAACCGTTTGGCGGCTCGTTCCCGCGCTGGAAGGGCAACACGGACCTGTCGTGGAATTTCCACCAATGGACGGCCGATCTGGCATGGCAGTACACCGGTCCGTACTCGAACGCGCTGGGTCTCGACTATTCCACCGCGTCGTTTAGCCAGTTCAACCTGAATGTGGCCTACACGGGCTTCAAGCACTGGACCATCTACGGCGGCGTGAACAACATCTTCAACAAGGCGCCTCCGTACGATCCGGAATGGCTCAACGCCAGTTCCGCCACGCTGACCGGTTACGACGAGTCGCTGTACACGTACCTGGGCCGTTACCTGCAAGTGGGGGCAACGTACAAGTTCTAAGCCGCAGTGTGTTGAATCGAATCATGCAGTAGTCTTCTCCTCTCGCGGTCGCTCCGGATTTCATGGTCTGGAGCGACCGTTTCTTTTGTCGACGTATCGGCGTGAAGACCGCATGCGCAACGTGCGCGTGGTGTCCCGGTTGCGCCAAAAGTCCTCCTCTCGGTCACCCCATTCCTCGCGCTTCGGCGGCTTCCACCTCGCCAGCGTGTAAACTGCTGACTTTTTTGAATCTGGTGGTATGTTGCAAGCCCCACAGCGCACAGCCTTCAGCGGCCCGGCGCTCATTCGCGTCCTTGCCCGCCTGACGGACCTCGATGTCCCCGAATCCAGCCAATCGCTCTCGGACCGGCTTAGCCAGTGGCTCGGCTGGACCGACGCCATTGGGTTGTCGACGGCGCTGGGCGGCACGCCGCTGAACGGCCATCCGGCGGGCGGTGCGCCGCGGGGCGGCCAGCCGTCCGCCGCAGCGGCCGGCGCGCGAGCCGACGGCCACGCGGAGGAGGCCGAGTGCGCCCGCGTGCGCGCTTCGCTCGCGAAGGCCATCGCCGGCGATAGCACGTTTGCCGCTGCGAAGCGGCGTGCGCCCGCGCAAGCGCCCGTCCAGGATGTCGCGGCGGATGCGGCGCTCGACTATGCGGTGTTTCGGCAGCGCTATCAGTCCATCCAGCAGACCATGGAGACCACCATCGGCAACCTGCGCGGCCGCTTGCGAACCATGCTGGCGGCCCGCACCCCTGCCATGGCGCGGCTCGCGGTGGTGGATGCGGTCATGGAGCGTGCCTTGGGTGCCCGCGAGCACAACCTGCTCGCCACCGTGCCCGGCCTGCTCGCAGGGCACTTCGAGCGCCTGCGCGGCGCCGAGCGGGAGGCGCTGGCCGCCGCCGAATCCGCCGCCGCCGTCGCGGCTGGCGATGCGGCAGGGGTCAGAGCCGGCGCATGGCTCGACGTGTTTCGCAAGGATATGCAGAGCGTATTGCTTGCCGAACTGGATGTTCGTTTTCAACCGGTCGAAGGGTTGCTCGCGGCCCTTCTTACCCGCTAACTGGGACACTATGTCCAGATATCTCAATCTCGTTGTTTTCCTCGCCGGTCTCGTGGCTGTTTGCTGGATCGGCGCCGGTTATGTCGTCTCCAACCCGCTTGCGCTGGCCGTCACGCTGCTGATTGGCGCCTGCTATGTAGCCGGCGCGCTCGAACTGCAACGCTACAGCCAGGCCACGGCCACGCTGACGCGCGCCGTGACGAGCCTGTCCGAACCGCCGCGCAGCCTCGGCGCGTGGCTCGAGCCTTTGCATCCCAGTCTGCGCAATGCGGTGCGTCTGCGCGTCGAAGGAGAGCGCGTGGCGCTGCCGGGGCCGGCGCTCACGCCCTATCTGGTCGGCCTGCTCGTGTTGCTGGGCATGTTCGGCACGCTGCTGGGTATGGTGGCGACCCTGAGGGGCACCGGCATGGCGCTGGAGAGCGCGACGGACCTGCAGGCCATCCGCGCGTCGCTGGCGGCGCCGGTCAAGGGCCTGGGCTTTGCCTTCGGCACCTCGATTGCGGGCGTGGCCGCCTCTGCGATGCTGGGGCTGCTTTCGGCCTTGTGCCGGCGCGAGCGGATCGACGCCGGGCAAACGCTCGACGTCAAGATTGGATCGGCATTGCGCATCTACTCGCAGAGCCATCAGCGCGAGGAAAGCTTCAAGCTCCTGCAGCGCCAGGCCGAGGTGATGCCTACACTGGTGGACCGTCTGCAGACGATGATGGCGACCATCGAGCGCCAGAGCCTCGCCCTGAACGAGCGGCAGATCGCCGCCCAGGATACTTTCCACGGCAAGACCGAGGCGGCCTACGCGCGCCTCGCTGCCAACGTGGAGCAGTCGTTGAAGTCGAGCGTGGCCGACAGCGCCCGCGCCGCCAGCGCGGCGCTCAAGCCGGTCATGGAGGCCACCATGGCGGGGCTCGCGCGCGAGACGGCCGGATTGCACGACACCGTCACCCACGCCGTGCAGCGGCAACTGGATGGACTGTCGTCCGGCTTCGCGGCCACCACCACAACCGTAGCGGATATCTGGAATCAGGCACTGGCCGGGCAGCAGCGCTCGAACGAGGCGCTTGCCGAGCAGTTGCGCGGCTCGCTGGAGCGCTTCACCTCAACCTTCGAGCAACGCTCCGCGGGCCTGCTGGAGGGCGTCTCCGCGCGTCTGGACGCGACCGCGGGCAAGGTGTCGGAAGCCTGGAACGAGGCGTTGGTGCGCCAGGAACGCGTCAGCGAAAAGCTGTCGAGCCACAACGAGCAAGCCCTGGCGGCAGCCGCGGCGACCTTCGAGCAGCATTCGGCGTCGTTGCTGCGCACGGTGGGTCAGTCGCATGCGGACTTGCAGACGGAACTGGCTTCGCGCGACCAGCAGCGCCTCGCCGTCTGGACCGAGTCGCTCGGTTCGCTGGCCGCGACCTTGAGCCGCGAGTGGGAACAGACGGGCACGCGTACCGCGAGCCGCCAGCAGGAGATTTGCGACACACTGGCGCAGACCGCGCGCGATATCTCGGCGCAGACCCAGGCGCACGCCAGCAGCACCATCGCCGAGATCTCCCAGCTTGTGCAGGTGGCCTCGGAAGCGCCGAAGGCCGCTGCCGAAGTCGTCGCCGAACTGCGTCAGAAGCTCTCCGAGAGCATGGCCCGCGACACCGCGATGCTGGAAGAGCGCAGCCGCCTGCTCGCCACGGTGGAGACCCTGCTCGATGCCGTGAACCACGCCTCGACCGAACAACGCTCGGCAGTCGATGCGCTCGTCACCACGACGGCGGATCTGCTGGACCGCGTCGGCACGCAGTTCGCGGACAAGGTCGAGCTCGAGACCGGCAAGCTGGGCTCGGTTGCGGCCCAGGTCACCGGCAGCGCAGTCGAAGTGGCGAGCCTCGGCGATGCGTTCGGGGCGGCCGTCCACGTGTTCGGCGAGTCGAACGGCAAGCTGGTGGACCACCTGCAACGTATCGAAGCCGCGCTGGACAAGTCCCTCGCGCGCAGCGACGAACAGTTGGCCTATTACGTGGCGCAGGCGCGCGAAGTCATCGACCTGAGCATGATGTCGCAGAAGCAGATCGTCGAAGACCTGCAGCAGCTCGCCGGCCGGCGGGCATCCGCCGGAGTTGAAGCGGCATGAGCGAGGATATTGACGGCGGCATCGAAACGGCGGCGCCGATCTGGCCTGTCTTCGCCGACCTGATGTCGGTGCTGCTGGGCGCCTTCGTGCTGATCCTGGTGGCTGTCATCGGCGTGCAACTGGAGCTTTCGACGCGGCTCGACCAGGAGGTCAAGCAGCGGCAGATGGAGACGCAGCGCCGCAAGACCCTCGAACAGGCGCTCGCGGTGCCGCTGGCGGCGGGCCGGGTGACACTCGTCAACGGACGTATCGGCATCAGCGGCAGCGTGCTGTTTGCGCTGAACTCCGATCAGTTGCAGCCCGAAGGCCGGGAGGTGTTGAAGAGCCTCGCGGGACCGCTGTCCGCCTATCTCCAGGCGCGTGGCGAGATCCTGATGGTGAGCGGCTTCACCGACGACCGCCAGGTGGGCGAGGCGAACCGTCGCTTTGCCGACAACTGGGAACTGTCGGCGCAGCGCGCGTTGACGGTGACGCGTGCCTTGATCGACTCGGGCATTCCGGCTTCCTCGGTGTTTGCGGCGGCGTTCGGTTCGCAGGAGCCCGTGAGTTCGAATGCCGACGAGCCTGGCCGGGCCAGGAACCGGCGCGTTGAATTGGCGCCGATTCCAAAGCCGTCAAATGCGACGGTGAAATCCGGTGAGTAGCGGCGTGAAGGGTGCGAGCGCTGTGAGTGCTGCAAGCGGCGCTGCGGCAAGCGAGGCTCGCGCCACGCTCGACGCGTGGCGCGAGCGCGGCGCCGAGCGCATGGATCCCGTACGCTTTCATTTCATCGAAGCGCTGGATCGGCGGGCGGCCGGCTATAGCGGCGAGGCGCGGCGCATCCTCGACGCAAGGGTAGCTGGCCTGCTCGCGGCGTATGCCGAGGATCTCGGGAAGACCGCATTCGTGGCCGATGCTGCGGGCAGTGCGAGTGGCGCGCGCAACGCGGCCAGCGCACCGCAGTCAGGTGGCCCCACTCGCGCAGCCTTGGGTGTTCTGCTCGATCACATTGCAAGCCGTGCGTCGACGGCGGAGGCACCTGCTTTCGCAGCGGGCCAGCTCACACCCCAGCCGGCCCCTTGGCCGGAGCTCGAGATACTCGGGTATTTCAGGGAAGTCTGGTCCAGGCTCGGTACGGAAAGACAGTTGCGGCAGTCGTTGCAACAAGTGCCCGGCAATGCCGGTCCGCTCAATTCGAGCAGTCTCGTGCACCGGTCGCTTTCGCTGATGCGCGAGCTGTCACCGGGGTATCTGCAGCAGTTCCTCTCGTACGTCGACGCCTTGTCGTGGATGGAGCAGATCAACAGCGGCGGCGCGCCGGCCGGTAAAGAGGCGCCTCGCGCTGCAAGCCCGCGGAAGAGCACGCGCAGCACGCCACGCTAGTGGTTAAGTACGCGGGCACGCGCGCTCAGATCGAATACGGCTCCTTCACGAGGCTGCCCGCCATGGAGAGCAATTCTCCATCCTGTTCGGCCAGCGCGAGCGGCACCTCGTCCCGCAAGAACTCGACGAAGGTCCTGATCTTCGCGTCGAGGTAGCGGCGCGACGCGTACATCGCATAGATGTTGTTGGCCCGCAGGCGGTGGCCCGGCAACACGCGAACCAGGCTGCCGTCGCGCAAGCCCGGCAGCGCCACCGAGATCGGCAACGGTCCGATTCCCATGCCCGCGCGAATGACCTCGCCGAGTGCCTCTGCAACGTTGACCGTGAGCGGCGCGGGCCGCACATGACGAAACACCGTCTCGTCCTCGCCCTCGAAATGCCATTGCCCGAGCGGCACATCGGGCAGGATCAGTTGCAGGCAGGTGTGTTTGTTCAGGTCGACGAGCCGCAGCGGCGTGCCATGCTTCGACAGGTAGCGCGGGGACGCGCACAGAATCGTATACACGCTGCCGATGCGTTGCGACACCAGCGCCGAGTCGGCCAGTTCGCGCGCCACGACAACCGAAACGTCGAACCCTTCGTCGATGATGTCGGGCACGCGCTGGGCAAGCACGAGATCGATCATGACCTCGGGAAACCGCTTGCGGTACCGTGCGATCAGCGGCGCCAGATGATGCTGGCCGAAACTGGTGGTCGCATGAACCCGCAATTTGCCGGAAGGCTGGGCGCCGGCGCCGGCTGCTTCGGCCTCGGCCAGATCGATCTGGGCCAGAATCTGTTCGCAGTGTTGCAGATAGCGCTCGCCCGCTTCAGTGAGCGACAAATGCCGCGTGGTTCTGTGCAGCAGCCGTGTATGCAGTCGCGACTCCAGATCCGTGATCGCGCGCGATGCCTGCGGTGTGGTCACCGATGCAAGGGACGCGGCCTTTGTGAAGCTGCCGGCCTCTACGACGCGGGCGAACATTCGCATGCTTTCCAAGGTGTCCATCGGAATCCTGACTACGAGTAGAAGGTTAGGCACAGGCCCACGTCATGGCGATGGGCTTCGGGCCGTTTCCGGTTGGAGGCTGTCCACGGCTGCGCGCGCAACTGCAAGTGCATTGAGCCGGTGAATGGGTTGAACAGTAGGGCGCCGGCATTGACTTCGCCGGCGAGAGGGACGTGGGACAAACCGCCAGGCCGCCCATTCGGAAACGCCATTATTGTATCTTGATGGCGA
Source organism: Paraburkholderia phenazinium (assembly GCF_900142845.1). Taxonomy (NCBI): domain Bacteria; kingdom Pseudomonadati; phylum Pseudomonadota; class Betaproteobacteria; order Burkholderiales; family Burkholderiaceae; genus Paraburkholderia; species Paraburkholderia phenazinium. The sequence goes on along the minus strand of NZ_FSRU01000001.1, from coordinate 3,835,146 downwards.
TTTTCCTTATTGCTGCGATATCCGGCAAAACAGTTTTGCCGCTCCCGGAAATAATATCGCCTGAATGACCATGCGGCTCGTGGCCCATCGCTTGACACCCGATTTGAATGCGCCTAAATAAAACTACGCAACGGCTTATCAAGCTTCCCACGTGTGGGTTCATGCCAATTATTGATGCGATTAGATCGATGAAACTGTTAACTTTCGAAAATGACCCGGATAATTCGTGGTCGTTGAACAATACGCTTCGGCAGGCTGGTTATCACTGCCGGGGTTATTGCAGTATTGATGTCCTGCTCGAAAGCCCTTGGGCCGGCGAGTCCGATATGTCGATTATCGACAGCGACGGACTCGATGACGAACGGCTTGGCTATCTGGCGCAGGCGCTCTCGCCCGACCGGCCGATGCTGTTCGTCGGCACTGACGAGCACCGCCTAGCGGGACTGAGCCGGGATGCGGACGGTTATCTCGTCAAGCCCGTGTCCGCGCGCGGACTGGTGGCGTGCGTCAAGAGCACGCTCAGCCGGGCATGGGACCGGTACGCGACGTCGGGCCCGATGGCATTCGGCCGGTACGTCTTCGAGCCGCACGGGCGAAGCGTCCTGGTGGGCGGCAGGCGCGTCTCGCTGACGCAGAAGGAGTTCCAGCTTGCCTTGCTGCTGTTCAGGAACGTCGCGAGACCGGTGTCGCGGGTCTACATCGCAGGAACGGTCTGGCGTCACGACGAGCGTATCAACGTGCGCACCATGACGGCGCACATCTCCGCGATCCGCTCGAAGCTCCAGTTGCGCGCCGACGCCGATTACGCCCTGAGCCCGATCTACAACTACGGCTACCGGCTCGACCCTGTGCGCCGCAACCGGCTGCCGGCCGCGCGGCAAGCCATGCCTCTGATACCGGTGGGCGTGCCTGGCTGATCAGGTTCGCAGATCAGAAACGCGGTATTCCTCCGGTTACCTTCAGAACACGAAAATATCTATTCCTGAATTGGAAATAAAATTCGTGTTGTGGTGTCGCTTTACTCGATTGTTATCGAATTCGATAATCCACTTTTCTTCGATTCCTGTCTAATCGCCACGATGCGAAAAATTTCGGGCGCTTTTCCCGGAAGACGCTGTGTTTCAGCGCCATTTCGGTGAATGGAGCCGATATCTGCATTCAATTCGGTCATGTTGCGGGATTGGAACATCGGTCACAACTGTTGTTGATTCTTGTGTCCGAAAAAGCGTGTTTTGGTAGACTGGTAATCAAAGTAGTAAATGAATCCCAAATAAATGTAGTTTCGCTCCACGTTGGGCGGAGTACAGACAGGAGACCGGATGCGGGTGCAATGCCTGTGTCATCCGTGACGAATGCTGTGTCGCCCCTGCATGAGCGCCCGTTAAAGAATTGATGCCTGTCCGGCGCTGCTGGCGCAGGCAGAATCCCGCGCAGTTGGTGTTCCATTTAACAGGGTATGGAGGAGATGATGAAGTCGAAGAGGACTTTGCTGGCCGTCGCATTGATGTCGGCCGGCGCTGTTGCACAGGCTCAGACCAGCGTCACGCTATATGGCCGTCTGGATGCCGGTATCGAGTACATGAGTGGCTTGCCGAACAATAACGGCACGGGTTCCACTTCGCGCTGGCGGCAGGAAAGCGGGGACTGGGGTACCAGTCTGTGGGGTTTGAAAGGGGTCGAGGATCTGGGTGGCGGCAACAAGGCGATTTTTCAGCTGGAAGGAGCATTCAGTACTGCTACGGGCTCTTTAGGCCTGTCCGGTTCGCTGTTCGACCGGATTGCGAACGTAGGCTTGTCGAATGATGCCTTCGGTACGATGCTGTTGGGTCGGCAACTGCAGATCGCCAACGGCGACTGGGACTTCGATCCGTTCGGCCAGTCCAACTGGTCGTCGGCTTCGCTGGTTCGCGGCCGCAACTGGGAACACACCAGCAACAACATTTCGTACCAGTCGCCCAAGTTCGACGGCTTCGACGTGTACGGTCAGTATGGGCTGTCGAACTCGACGGACTTCAACGCCGGCGTGCCGGGCGCGGCAACCGGGCGTACAGACGGCATGCAGTTGACGTATACGAATTCGCTGTTCCAGTTGCGCGGCATCTACGACGAAATTCGCGACCCGCTCAATGGTCAGTTGGACAATCCGTTCACGGCATCGCGTGAATACTTTGTCGGCGCCAACCTGTTTCTCGGCAACATCAAGGTGCAAGCCGCTTACACGGCTGAGCGGACCTCGGGAGGCGTAGTCACGCCGGCGGGCTCGCCGACCGCGCCGACCACGGCGGACATGGAGTGGGGCGGTGTGACGTATCAAGCCACGCCGGCTGCCGCGCTCATCGCGGCGGTCTACCACGTGAATACGAACAACGGCGGCGGCAATGCGACCATCTATACGGTCGGCGGCACGTATAACCTGTCCAAGCGGACGCTGTTCGATATCCAGATCGCGACGGTGCGCAACAGCCAGACGGCGAACTTCGGTCTTGATGCCAATAACGAAGGCGCTGGCGGCCTGAGCGATGGTTCGTTCAATGAGAATCCGGTGCCGGGTCACAGCCAGACCGGCGTGTACGCGGGGATTCAACACTCGTTCTAATCTCGAACCGGCAGCCTGGCTGCCGATGCTTTTCACGCAGCCACGAGAGGCGCGTCTCGGCGCATTGCTACGCAGCAATGCGCCGTTTTTTTATTTTGAACCCGACGAGGCGGCGTAAAGCATACGACCGCACACGTCCGCCTGTCGGATCGGTGCAGCGTCAGAAAATATTGCGCAGGCCGACTGCGACGCCGGTCTGGTTATTGCGGCCCGGGTAGTCGGCCAGGAACGCGCCGGTACCACGGGTGAAGTCGACCGTGCCGTACACTTCCGTGCGCTTGGACAGCGAGTACTCGGCCAGCACCGTAGCGGAGTAGTTGATACCTACGCCGAGCGCGCCGTCGAGCGTGGCCGCGTTACGGGCGTGATCGTAGTAGCCCGCCAGCGTCAACGCGAGCGGCGACGTCACTTGCCAGGTCGAACCGACGTAGAAGCTGTCGTCGATGCGGTTCGGGCTCACGCGCGGCAGCACCGGTGCGCCGGCTTGCTGCATGTCGAGATCGGCGAGGCCGGTGTTGTCCTGCGAGTGCAGCCAGCCGGCGAGGAATTTCACGTCCGAGGTAAACGCGTAGACGGCGCTTACGTTCACGATGTTGAACTTCTTGCCCGAGACGTCGTTTTGCTGGAAGCCCACGTCGGCCGACAGCGGACCGACGGCGTACGACGCGGTGAGGCCGTACATGCTGTTCTCGCCCGTGCTGCCCGGCACGCCGCCAAAGCCATACATGCCTTCGACATTCAGGCCACCGAAATGACCGTTGTATTTGACGGAACTGTTCGTGAACAGGAACGGGCCTACCGGGTTATACACCCAGTTATCCTGCCAGTAATCGCCGACTGTCATCGGGTCGTAGATGTTGCCCATCATGTCGAAGAACGGTGTCTGCTGGCGACCGACCGTGACTGCGCCGTACTGGTTGCTCGACAGCCCGACATACGCGTTGCGCTGGAACAGCGTGTTGTTGGTGTTGTCGAGCTTGCCCGACCAGAGCTGGAACTGGTTTTCCAACTTGAAAATCGCCGACAGACCGCCGCCCAGATCTTCGCTGCCCTTCAAGCCCCAACGACTCGGCGTTTCGACGCCTTCGCCCATTGAGATCTGATTGTTATTCGCCGAGTCTGCATTCGTCAGATAACGGACGCTCGTATCGACGATGCCGTACAGCGTGACCGAACTCTGTGCGAATACATTGGGGGCGAACAGGATGAGTGCGGCTGCACCCGTGCATGTCATGAGATGGGTTTTCTTCATCTGTCTCTCCACGTAATTTTTTGTTGAAGAATTGATTTCTTTGAATGGCGTTCGAGACGCAGGCGATGGCCCTCTGGGCGAAACGGGGAGGCCGTTATCACCCGTCATTGCGCGCGCTTAATGCGGACATGGTCCGCTTAATCTCTCTTCCGCCGCGGGGAGATTTTACGATAAAGCCGTACTAATGGTTGCGCACGCAATGAGTTCTATTGACGAGTGTCGTTTTTTTGACGAAACCGGCGAGCGCCGGCTACGCTGGAAATCAGGGTTTATTCCACTATATTGACTCGCGATTAAAGGCGTGATTAAAGATATGCGCATCAACTGCACACACCGTGCCGGGTCACACTGCCGGATCGCGCCGAGCGGATCGCTGTGGAATCAGCACGACGCAAACTACGATTACCGCCAGCAGGATTGCGGATGCATATAACCGGCTAATCTGCAGGCCACCCTGCGCCGCGGGTTTATCGAGGAAGTCGCCCAACGTCGCGCCGAGCGGACGCGTCAGAACGAACGCTGACCAGAAGAGCGCCGTGCGGGACACGCGCGTCCAGAAATATAGCGCGGCCACGACGACGAGGCCTGCGCCGAAAAGCATGGCGCCGTATTCGTAGCCGATGCCGAGACCGCCGCGGTCCTCACCCGCCACCCAGTCTCCAAGCGCCGTTCCGAGCGTCTGCGAGAACAGGATGGTGATCCAGTAAAACCATTCGGCCTTGCCTGTGACGATGCTTTCGACCGACACCGTTCCCTCCGATCGATACCATATCGCCAGACTGACGATCAACAACGCCATGACGATGGCGGCGCCGCCAGGATAGCCGACACCTAGCGAGCGATCGGCGAAGTCAGCCAGGGTCGTGCCCAGCGTCGTCGTGGCGACAATGGTGGCCCAGTACAGGAAGCGATGAAACGCTCGTGCCTGCACCTGTGCGCAAACGAGGCCGATGAACAATACGAGGAAGATTGCCGAGCCGACCAGGTAGCCAAGGTTCAGCGACATCGAGACCCAGTCGCCGCCGGTTTCGCCCAGCGTGGTGGCCGCCACCTTGATGGCCCAGAAGCCGAGCGTGACTTCGGGGACTTTGCTGACAGCGTGCCTGACCAGGCTTGCCGTGTGTGGTTTCATATCGCACTCCTCTATGGAAGGGGGATGATATTGAACGAACGCTTAGGCGAGGCTTAAGGGACGGTTAAGCCCGAATGCGCGACAATGGCATCCGGCGACAACGCGGGGGGCGCAATGCGTCTGCTTCTGGTAGAAGACGATGAAATGATTGCGGAGACCGTGCTCGAATCGATGCGGCGCGAAGGCTACGCAATCGACTGGGCACAAGACGGACGGGCCGCGGAGCTATCGCTCGGCAACGGCGTCTATGACCTTGTCCTGCTGGACCTTGGCCTGCCCGGCAAAGACGGCGTCGATTTGCTCAGTGGCTATCGCAGGCAAGGCGGTGCGGCTCCGGTCATCATCCTGACCGCGCGCGACGCGGTGAACGACCGGGTTCGCGGTCTGGATGCCGGCGCGGACGACTACCTGATCAAGCCGTTCGATCTCGACGAACTCGCAGCCCGAGCACGAGCCCTGTTGCGGCGGCGCACCGGACAGAAGCAGCCGGTCTATACGCATGGCAAACTGTCGCTCGATCCCGCGGCCCATGAAGTGACCAAAGACAGCGTGCTGATCGCGCTCGTGCCGCGCGAGTTCGCCTTGCTGCAGGCGCTGATCGAAGAGCCTGCGCGCGTGTTCACCCGGGCTGAGCTGGAGGACAAGTTGTACGGATGGGGCGAGGAAGTGGGCAGCAATACGATCGAGGTGCACGTGCACAGCCTGCGGCGCAAGATCGGCGCAGACCAGATCGCGACGGTGCGCGGCGTCGGCTATCGTCTGAAGAGGCTTGGATGAAGTCCATCCGCCGCTGGCTGCTCGGCTGGCTCATTTGCGGTCTTGCCGCCGCCTCCGGCATTGCCGCCCTGGCGATCTTTCATACGGCTCGCGAAGAAGCGGGTGAACTGTTCGACTACGAACTGCGTACCGTCGCCTTGTCGCTGCCTCTGAATGTCGAAGCGGCGGAAACGGTCGAAAGGGAGGACGAACGGGTCGGCGGCATTTCGGACGACCGGATCCTCATCGAGATCTGGGACAAGACGGGGACGCTCGTTTATCACTCACGGCAGTCGGCTGTACTCGGACGTTTGCCGGCCGGCATCCGCACCATCGAACGGAGTGAGGATCATTGGCGCGTATTCGGCCTGCAGCAGTCGGATCGCTTCGTCCAGGTCGCGCAGCCGGTATCGGTACGGGAAGACCTGGCCATACAACTGGCGTTGCACACGTTGTGGCCGCTGGGCGTGTTCGTGCCCGTGACGATCCTGCTGGTGCTGCTCGTGGTGGCGCGCGGCCTTGCGCCGGTCGGCGGGTTGTCGCGTTTGCTCGCCACGCGTTCGCTCGAGTCGCTCGACGCGCTGCGTCTGGATGGCAACGTGCCCATCGAGATCCGGCCGCTGGTTGTGGCAGTGAACGATCTGCTGGCCCGTCTGAGCGTCGCCACGCACACACAGCGCACGTTTATCGCCGACGCGGCTCACGAACTTCGTTCGCCGCTGGCCGCGCTGAAACTGCAGTTGCAGGCGGCTGCGAAAAACGGCACGTTAAAGGACGATGGCCAGACACTCGAGCGGATCGACATGCGGCTCAACCGCATCATCCGGCTCGTCCAGCAACTCCTGACCCTTGCACGCGAGGATGCGCAACCTGCCATCGAAGCGACGTTCGTCAGTTTGCGGAGACTGGGCGAGCAGGCCGTCAGCGATTTCTCGCTGCTCGCGGACGAGAAGCAGATTGACCTGGGCCTCGAGTTCCGGCAACCGGTCACGCAAGAGGACACCTGCAACGTGCTGGCGGATCCGCACGGGCTGGACGTGCTGCTGAATAACCTGATCGACAACGCGATCCGCTACACGCCGCAAGGCGGCAAGGTCGACGTGGTGCTGACCCGCACGGCAGGCCGCCTCGGCTTCGAAGTGGTGGACAACGGACCGGGCATTCCTGAGGCCGAGCTCGAACGGGTCCTCGACCGCTTCTATCGCGGCGAACATACCAAGGGGACGGGGAGCGGACTGGGGCTCGCCATTGCCGCGCGCATTGCGCAGCGGCAACGACTGGCCCTCTCATTGCGCAATAACACCGACGCGAGAGGCCTGACCGTTTCAGTGAGCGGATTTGGCTCGCACTAGTCTCTCGTTCGGTTGACGCTACCCATCTCCATCCCCATTCAGCGTAGCGGGAAGTGCAGATGGAACTGCGTGGCTGCCGTGTCGCTCTCGGCGGTTGCGCTGCCGCCGTGCAGCTCCATGATGGTCCGCACGATGGCAAGTCCGAGTCCGGTCGAACCGGACGAATTGCTGCGCGATTCGTCGACGCGGTAGAAGCGGTCGAAGAGCCGGCCAAGATGTTCCGGCGCAATCGGCGTGCCGGGATTGGCGACCGTGACGGTCATTCCCGTTGGCGTCTCGCTTGCCGTGAGCGTTACCGTGTCGCCGCGCGGCGTATAACGCAGCGCGTTCGCCAGCAGATTGCTGACGGCGCGGCGGAACAGATCGAGATCGGCGTGCAACTCGCCGCTCGCCGTCACCTGCAGCGCAATGCCGGCATCGTCTGCGATGCCTTCGAAATAATCGGCCACGCGCAACAGTTCGTCGCGCACCGGGAAATCCACAGCCGTTGTCATGTACTGCGGATTGTCGGCGCGGGCGAGAAACAGCACGTTTTCCACCATGCGCGAGAGCCGCTCGCACTCTTCGACGTTCGACACCAGCAGGGCCTGATATTCGTCGGTCGAGCGCAGGCGGGCGAGCGCTACCTCGCTCGCCCCGCGCATGTTGCCGAGCGGCGTGCGCAGGTCGTGTGCGAGGTCGGCGGTGAATTGCGAGAGCCGCTGGAAGCCGAGGTCGAGGCGCGCGAGCATCGAATTCAGCGCGTCGATCAGCGCCTCCAGTTCGCGCGGCACGTTGCCCGAGGGCAGACGGGTATCGAGTTTCCCTACCGTCACGCGCGCGGCGCCTCGGGCAATATCATGCAATGGGCGAAGCGAGGCGCGTACCGCCAGATAGCCAAGCGTAGCCGCCGCGATCAGCGCCGCCAGCGTGGTCAGCATGACGGTGTAGCGGTAGCGCGCGAGCATGGCCTCACGGTCGCTCATCTCCCGTCCGACCACCGCGTCGACCACCGAACCATCGGCCAGCGCAATATCCGTGGAGATACCGCGCATCGTCAGGCCGTTGGCGGTATGCCATTCCTGGACGTCGTGCGGGAAGATCCGGTTTGTCGGCTTCACTTTCTGCAGATCGCCAATCGCAAAGTGCGAAGGATTGCGCTCGAGCAGGACGTGACCGTTCGAATCCTGCACTCTCAGAAAGAAGGCCTGATTGCCGATCACAAGGCTATCGAGCCGGGACTCATGAAGCGTAATGCCTTGCGGCGAATCCAGCTCGCTTGTCAGGCGCCTCAACCGCTGGGCCGTCAGCACCATGTCGAAGTCGTCCTGGGTGCGGATCTGCTGGGCCAGCGCCCGGTACAACACGCCTCCGCCGACCCCGAACACCAGCACCGTGATCAGCGCAAACGAGGCAGCGAGCCGGGCTGTCAACGAGATACGTTTCATCACGCGTCCTTCACTTCGAGCACGTAACCGACGCCGCGCACGGTATGCACCAGCTTCACCGCATAGTTGTCGTCGATCTTCGAGCGCAGCCGCCGGATCGCCACGTCGACGACGTTGGTGTCGCTATCGAAGTTCATGTCCCACACATACGAGGCGATTTGCGTGCGGCTCAGTACTTCGCCGCTGCGCCGCGCCAGCAGATGCAGCAGCGCGAACTCGCGCGGCGTGAGGTCGATGCGTTGGCCCGCGCGCCGCACTTTCCGCTGGCTTGCGTTGATCTCGAGGTCGCCGATCGTCAGCGTGTCGCTTTCCCGGGACTGCCCGCGCCGCGCCAGCGTACGCACCCGGGCGAGCAACTCGACGAAGGCGAACGGTTTGATCAGATAGTCGTCGGCACCCAGTTCGAGGCCGCGCACGCGGTCTTCGATCTCGTCGCGCGCCGTCAGAAACAGCACTGGCGTGTCCTTGCGTCCGCGTAGCTGCTGCAGCACCTGCCAGCCGTCCATGCCCGGCAGCATCACGTCGAGCACGATCACGTCGTGAGATTCTTCCAGCGCGAGGTGCAGGCCGTCGACACCGTTGCGCGCCACGTCCACTACAAAGCCCGACTCCTCGAGCCCCTTCTTGAGGTAGTCGCCGGCCTTCGGTTCGTCTTCGATTACGAGCACCTTCATCGCAGTCGCCTTTCGGATTGATTTGCCATGGATTCGTCCTGGGTTTGCCCTGCGCGTGTACCCCGCAGACGCCTTCGATGATACCCGCGCAACGCCCCGCGGTTCATTACGGCTTTGTCATCCAGGGGCAATCTCGACGCAAACGGGGACTCCCTAGACTGCGGCTATTGCATCCCTTCAGGCGCCGCTTTCATCATGTGGATCGTCAAAGTCGCTCTTCGCCGCCCCTACACGTTTATTGTGCTGGCGCTGCTGCTTGTGATCATCGGCCCGCTGATGATCATGCGTACACCTGTCGATATCTTCCCGAATATCAACATCCCCGTCATCAGCGTGGTGTGGAGTTACAACGGGATGTCGTCGGAGGATATGGCGCACCGCATCATCGCGCCTTATGAACGCGCGCTGACCTCGGACGTCGGCGATATCGAGCACATCGAATCGCAGTCGCTCAATGGCGTCGCCGTCGTCAAGGTCTTCTTTCACCCTGGCGCGGACATCACGCGGGCGGAGACGGAAGCGTCGGTGAGCGCCCAGTCGTTGCTACGCATCATGCCCCCAGGCACGCTGCCGCCGATGGTGCTGACGTTCAACGCGTCGACCGTGCCGATCATGGAACTGGCGCTGTCGAGCAAGACGCTGCCGGAACAGACGCTTTACGACCTCGGCAACAACTTTATCCGCACGCAGCTGGCGACGGTGCAGGGCGCGGCCGTGCCGATTCCATACGGCGGCAAGGTCCGGCAGATCATGGTCGACATCGATCCGCAGGCCATGCAGGCCAAGCACCTGACGCCGACCGACGTGGTCAACGCCGTCAACGCGCAGAATCTGGTGCTGCCGGGCGGTACGGCGAAGATCGGCACCTTCGAATACAACGTGAACATGAACGGCGCGGCGACGTCGGTGGCGGAACTCAACGCGCTGCCGATCCGCACGCAACCCGACGGCACCGTGACCTATGTGCACGACGTCGCAACCGTGCGCGACGGCTTTGCGCCCCAGACCAACATCGTGCGCCATGACGGCCAGCGTGCCGCTCTGCTCGAGGTGGAAAAGAGCGGCAATGTCTCGACGCTCGACATCATCGCCAACATCAAGGCGCTGTTGCCGCGGATTCGTTCGCAGATGCCGACCGCGCTCAATATCCAGACCGTCACGGACGAGTCGGTCTTCGTCAAGTCGGCGGTGCAGGGTGTGGTGCGGGAAGGTTTGATCGCGGCGGGCCTGACGGCGGCGATGATCCTGCTGTTTCTCGGCAGCTGGCGCGCGACGCTGATCATCGCGATCTCGATTCCGCTCGCGATGATCTCGTCGCTGATCCTGCTGTCGGTGCTCGGCCAGACGATCAATATCATGACGCTCGGCGGTTTGGCGCTCGCGGTTGGGATTCTGGTGGACGACGCAACCGTTGCGATCGAAAACATGACGCATCACATCGAGCAGGGGCAGCCGTTATTGCAGGCGATCCTCGAAGGCTCCGGCGAGATCGCCGTGCCGACCTTGATCTCGACGCTTTCCATCTGCATTGTCTTCGTGCCGATGATGTTGCTGTCCGGCGTTGCCCGCTATCTGTTCACGCCGCTTGCCGAAGCCGTGGTGTTCGCGATGCTCGCGTCGTATTTCCTGTCGCGTACGCTTGTACCGACGCTGGCGATGTATCTGCTGCGCGGCGCGCACAAGACGGGTGAAGAGGGCGGCGAGGACGCACGGCCGCTGAACCGCTTCCAGCGTTTCCAGCAGGGCTTCGAGCGTGGCTTCGAAGGGCTGCGCAGCCGTTACCAGCGGGTGCTTGAAGCGGCGCTGGCCGCGCCGCGCCGCTTCGCGGCCGGCTTCCTGATTGTCTGCATCGGCTCGTTGACGCTGGTGCCGTTCCTTGGCCGCGACTTCTTCCCGCAGATCGATTCAGGGCAGATCCGTCTGCATATGCGCGCCAAGACCGGCACGCGAATCGAACAGACCGCGCGCCTTGCCGACGAAATCGAGAACAGCATCCGTACGGTGATTCCGGCCGACCAGTTGATGACCATCGTCGACAACATCGGTCTGCCGACCAGCGGTATCAACCTGTCGTATAGCAGTTCCGCTCCGATCGGGACCGCCGATGCAGACATCCTGATCACGCTGAACGCGAAACACAGCCCGACCGTGCAGTACGTGAAGAAGCTGCGTCAGATGCTCGGCGAGAAATTCCCGGCGGTGACGTTCTCGTTCCTGCCCGCGGACATGGTGAGCCAGATTCTCAACTTCGGGCTGCCGGCGCCGATCGACATCCAGGTGGTCGGCAATAACCTGGACGACGACCGCACGTTCGCGGACAACCTGCAGGCAAAACTGCACGGCGTCGAGGGTCTCGTCGACCTGCGCATCCAGCAGCCGGCCGATCAACCGGAGATTGCGATCAACGTGGACCGCACCAAAGCGCTGCTGGCGGGCCTGCGGCAGCAGGACGTCGCGCAAAGCCTGCTGATCGCACTGTCCGGCAGTTCGCAAACGTCGCCGAACTTCTGGCTCAATCCGCAGAACGGCGTGAGCTATCCGGTGATGACGGAGGTTCCGCAGTACGACATCAATTCGCTGCAGACGCTGGCCAATATTCCGCTCTCCGCGACGTTCACGCCGGGCACCGGCGGCTCGGGCAGCAACGCAGGCGGCGTCAACGGGATTCTCGGCGCGATGGGCACATTTACGCGCACGACGCAGCAGGCGGTCGTCACGCACTACAACGTGCAGCCGGTGATCGATATCTACGGCTCGGTGCAAGGACGCGATCTGGGCGGCGTCGCGACGGACGTGACGCGCATCGTCGATGCCGCGAAGGCTAACTTGCCGCGTGGCGCACGAGTGGTGATCCGCGGCCAGGTCGACACCATGCAGAGTTCGTTCAACGGCCTCGCGATGGGCATTGGCTTCGCCGTGCTGCTCGTGTACCTGCTGATGGTGATCAATTTCCAGTCGTGGATCGATCCGCTCGTGATCATCTGCGGTCTGCCGGGCGCCATGGCCGGCATCGCGTGGATGCTGTTCGTAACCAACACGACACTGAGCGTGCCCGCTTTGACCGGCGCCATGATGTGTATCGGCGTGGCGACGGCCAACAGCATTCTCGTCGTGAGCTTTGCGCGCGAACGGCTGGCGCAAGGCATGGAGCCGCTGCAGGCCGCGCTGGCGGCGGGCGTGGGCCGCTTCCGTCCGGTGCTGATGACGGCGCTCGCGATGATGATCGGCATGGTGCCGATGGCGCTCGGCATGGGCGACGGCGGCGAGCAGAACGCGCCGCTGGGACGAGCGGTGATCGGTGGTCTGATGATCGGCACGGTCGCGACGCTGATGTTCCTGCCGGTGGTGTTCTCGGTGGTGCATGCGTGGCTGGCCAAACGTAGTCCGCACGGTATGACGCAGGCCGAACTCGACATTCTGAAGTGAACGGCGCCGCGCCTCGCCCGGTCCCGGAGCGGGGCCGCCTTGTGCCTGGCAACCCTAACCTGATCTGATTCGAATTGACCGGAGTACGCCGCATGTCCAACCAACCTCCCAAGTCCGCGCCGGAGCATCCGTCGCAGACCGCGCCACAGACTCAACCGCCCGCGCAACGCCCGCGCGGCGTTCTGCGGGTTGCCCTGATCGTAGCGGTTGTCGCGGCGGCGCTTGGCGCCGGTATCGTGCCGCGGCTCGACGCGCGTGCCGCGCTGCTGCAGCAGACCGAGGCACTGGCCGTGCCGACCGTGCAGGTCACGCTACCCACGGTCGCGCCGCCCGACCAGGCGCTGGTGTTGCCGGGCAATATCGAGGCGTATCAGCAGACGCCGATTTTCGCGCGTACCAACGGCTATCTGAAGGCCTGGTACGCCGATATCGGCACGCATGTGAAAGCCGGGCAATTGCTGGCCATCATCGACGCGCCCGAAGTGGACGCCGCGCTGCGTCAGGCACGTGCAGATGCGCAGCAGGCGCAGGCGAACGATCAGTTAGCCCAGGTGACGTCGACACGCTGGCAGCAACTGGTGCAGACACACGCGGTCTCGCAGCAGGACACCGACATGAAACAGAGCGACGCGCAGGCGAAACATGCGGCGCTTCTCGCGGCGCAAGCGAATGTGGCGCGCCTTGCGCAGATGCAGTCGTATGAGAAGGTCTATGCGCCGTTCGAGGGTGTGGTCACGGCGCGAAACATCGACGTCGGCGCGTTGATCGATGCGGGCAGCGCGGGTGGTCCGGCCAAAGAGATGTTCGATCTGGCCCAGACCAGCGTGTTGCGCGTATACGCCGATGTGCCGCAGAACTACGCCGGCACGCAACTGGACGGCACGTCGGCGTGCCTCGAGGTTGCGCAGATCCCCGGACGCTGCCTGCCGGGAACCGTCGCGCGCAACACGGGCGCGATCAATCCGACGACGCGCACGCTGCGCATCGAAGTCGACGTGCCGAACGCGGCCGACGCGGTGCTGCCGGGATCGTATGGACAGGTGCGGCTGTCGCTGAAAACCGCTCAACCGGGCTTGTCGTTGCCGGTGAATGCGCTGCTGTACCGGCCTGAAGGGGTGCAGGTTGCCACCGTCGATGCGCAACAGAAGGTGCTGCTCAAGACGATCAAGCTGGGCCGGGACTTCGGTACGCGCATCGAAGTGGCCGCGGGCCTCGTCGCGACCGACAAGGTGATCCTCAATCCGTCCGACTCGATTACTAATGGACAGCCCGTGCGGGTTTCGTCCCCTGGCAGCGCCTCGGCGACAAAAGCGAACGGAGCAGGGGGCCAGTCATGAAGCTGCGGCTTGTTCACGTGACGCCGCTGCGCAGCGCGCGCGCGCGGCTGCTTGGTGCGCTTTGCGCGGCGAGTGTGTTCGGTCTCGCGGGCTGCTCGATCGGTCCGGACTATGTGCGACCCTCGGTGGCCGTGCCCGCGGCTTTCAAGGAGAACGGCGGCCTGTCCTCGACAGATAGCGGCGCACTGTCGACAACGGCGGGCAAAGCGGCCGTGTCGTCTTCGCCTGCTACACCTGGCTGGACCCACGCCGCGCCTGCCGACACCGAATCGCGCGGCGCATGGTGGACGCGCTTTAACGACCCGCAACTGACGGCACTCGAAGCGCGCGTCAGCGTCTCGAACCAGACGATCCAGAAGGCCGTCGCTCAGCTTCAGGAGGCGCGTGCGATGGTCGAGTCCGCCCACGCCGCGTATCTGCCGACCGTCGGCGTGACGACCGATGCGACCAGCCTGCACGATTCGGCGAACGTGATCGGTCATCAGCAGACGGCCGGCAAGTCGTTCGGCGATTATGCGGTCGCACTCGACGCGAGCTGGGAGCCGGATCTGTGGGGCAGAATCGCGCACGAAAACGACGCCGCACGCGCCGGCGCACAGGCGAGCGCGGCCGATCTCGAGAGCGTGCGCCTTGGCGTGCATGCCGAGCTGGCGGTCGACTACTTCAATCTGCGCGGACTCGATGCCTCCAAACGCTTGCTTGATCAGACGATTACAGATTACCGACAGTCGCTCGATCTCACCAAAAGCCGTTTCGCGGTCGGCGTGTCGTCGCAGGCGGACGTGAGCCAGGCCGAGACGCAACTGCAGGTCACCGAAGCGCAGGATATCGACCTGGGCGTGGCCCGTGCGCAATACGAGCACGCGATTGCCACGCTGACCGGCGTGCCCGCGTCGACGTTCAGCTTGCCGCCGGCCACGGCGGATTTCGTACCGCCCGCGATTCCAGTGGGGCTGCCTTCCGAACTCTTGCAACGCCGGCCCGATATCGCCGCCGCGGAGCGACGCGTGGCAGCGGCCAATGACCAGATCGGCATTGCCCAGTCCGCGTTTTTTCCCGACCTTGTTTTGTCTGCCACCGGTGGGTTCGAAAGTTCGACCTTGACGAACTGGCTCACTGCACCGTCGCGCATGTGGGCGGTAGGACCGGCATTGGTGGGCACCCTGTTCGACGGCGGCCGCCGCCGCGCGATGACCGAGAAGGCTCAGGCGCAATACGATGCCAGCGCGGCCGATTATCGCGAAACCGTGCTGACGGCCTTTCAGGAAGTGGAAGACAACCTGGCGTCGCTGCGTATCTTGCGTGAGGAGGCCAGCAAGCAGAATGAAGCGGTGGCGTCAGCGCAAAAGACCCTGCAGCTTGCATTGGACCAGTACCGGATCGGCACCGTGGACTACCTGGAGGTGGTCACCGCACAAAGCACGGCATTGACGGACGAGCGCACTGCCGTCGACCTGGAGCGCCGGCAGATCGACGCAAGCGTTTTGCTCGTCAAGGCACTGGGAGGCGTGTGGTGATTCGGGGCTGTCGCCAGTCAGATCGTCATCTTTGCCAGGGACAATTCGCACTGTACTGCATGGGTGTTATGTCGTTGAAAGTATGGCGCCTTTTCGCTTAAGGTTCCCATCAGGTTTCGCCGCTACTATCGACTCACAACGCATGGACGTATAGACGCGCTTTAAAACCAGAAGACGTGCATCGGCTTATCGATCGCTACAAGGAAAATGAAAGCGCGTTCGATATTTCCGCCCATCCGTATCGACGAACCGCGCCATGAAACCATCCACAATCAACATGCTACGGGCCTATCTCCTGACAGCGTCGCTTGCTGCCATCGTGATAGACGTAGCGGCGCTTTTGGCAATCGGCCTGTTCGGTGTGCCTGAAGATGTGTTTACGTCGACGACCTTCCGGCTAGTCGCTGTGGCGGTCATCGTGTGCTTCGTACTGGTCACAAGACACGTGGCGCGCGCCGCATTTGTCTCAGCCCTGTCCCAACGCTACGCCACCTTCAGCGCAGCACATGCCAATGCCATCGAGATATCGCCAGTGTGTCCGGTGCGCATGCTTGTGGTTCTCCATCTCCGGTTCAATCGCACGGCCATCGAGTGGGCCGCGTGCTAACGGCAGCAGGTTTTGCGCCGGCCGCGCGTAATGCCGCGCGAGGTCCGGCGCGCTGTCATGTCATCGCAAACCCATTCTTTCGATTACCTGATTATCAGATTTCAAGCATCTTGCCGGAGCATCATTCATGAAAACGCTGTTTTTGCAGGCCCCGTCGTATGACGGTTTCGATGGCGGCGCGGGTTCGCGCTATCAGGCGAAGCGCGAGATCCGCTCGTTCTGGTATCCCACCTGGCTCGCGCAGCCGGCGGCACTCGTGCCGGATAGCCGCGTACTCGATGCGCCGGCGGATGGCTTGTCGGTCGCAGCCTCGCTCAAGATTGCGCAGCAGTACGAGCTTGTGATCATCCACACCAGCACGCCGTCGTTTCCCACTGACGCGATGTTTGCGCAGGACCTCAAGCAGCTCAAACCGTCGGTGATGATCGGCATGGTGGGTGCGAAGGTCGCCGTGGATCCGCACAACTCGCTGACCGCGAGCGAGGCGATCGATTTCGTCTGCCGTGAAGAATTCGATTTCACCTGCCAGGAAGTGGCCGCGGGCAAACCGCTCGCGCAGATCCAGGGCTTGAGCTATCGCGCAGCGGACGGCTCGATCGAACACAACGAGGCGCGCCCGATCCTCGAGAACATGGACGAGCTGCCCTTCGTCGCACCGGTCTACAAGCGCGACCTGAAGATTGAAAACTACTTCATCGGTTACCTGAAGCATCCGTATGTATCGATCTACACGGGTCGCGGCTGCCATTCGAAGTGCACGTTCTGCCTGTGGCCGCAGACGGTAGGCGGGCACCGCTACCGCACGCGCTCGGTGGAGAATGTACTGGAAGAAGTGAAGTGGATCCGCGACAACATGCCTGAGGTCAAGGAGATCATGTTCGACGACGACACCTTCACCGACTTCAAGCCGCGCGTCGAAGAAATCGCACGCGGTCTCGGCAAGCTGGGCGTGACGTGGTCCTGCAACGCGAAAGCGAACGTGCCGTATTCGACACTGAAGATCATGAAGGAAAACGGCCTGCGCCTGCTGCTGGTGGGCTACGAGTCGGGCGACGACCAGATCCTGCTGAACATCAAGAAGGGTCTGCGCACGGACATCGCCCGGCGCTTCAGCGAGGACTGCCGCAAGCTGGACATCAAGATTCACGGCACGTTTATCCTGGGGCTGCCGGGCGAGACGCAGGAGACGATCGAAAAGACGATTGAGTACGCCAAGGAAATCAATCCGCACACGATCCAGGTGTCGCTGGCGGCGCCGTATCCGGGCACGACGCTCTACAACCAGGCGGTGGAGAACGGCTGGCTGCAGGAGAACAAGGTGATCAATCTCGTCAGCAAGGAAGGTGTGCAACTGGCGGCGATCGGTTATCCGCATCTGTCGCGCGAAGAGATCTATCACCACGTCGAGAGTTTCTACAAGCGCTTCTATTTCCGGCCCTCGAAGATCTGGGAGATCGTGCGCGAGATGCTCATGAGCTGGGACATGATGAAGCGGCGTCTGCGCGAAGGCGTCGAGTTCTTCCGCTTCCTGCGCGCTCACGAAGCGTGATGCGCCAATGAAGTCTCTGGTATGGCTCGCCTGCCTGATCGGTCTGCTGCTCGCAAGTGGACTGATCGCAGTTGAAAGTCATGTGCAAGGGAAGCATCTTATCCTCGTCGCGCTTGCTTATCTGTGCGGTACAGGCGCGGCATTCGGCATCGTCTATACGGCGCTCGCCGGCGCGTTGATCGGGCGTTTCTTCTCCCGTCCCCCGTCGGAGCCCAGCAGCTATCCGCCGGTCACGATCGTCAAGCCGCTGCACGGCGACGAGTGGACCCTGCTCAGCAACCTGGCGAGCTTTTGCCAGCAGGACTATCCGGGCCCACTGCAATTCCTGTTCGGCGTGCACGACTCGGAAGATCCGGCGTTGCACACGGTTGAACAGTTGCGTCTGCTGCATCCTGATGCGCATATCACGGTAGTGGCCGATGCACGTCTGTATGGACCCAACCGCAAGATGAGCAACATCCTCAACATGTTGCCCGAGGCGCAGCATGACGTGCTGGTGTTCGCGGACAGCGACGTGAGCGTGGGGCCGGATTATCTGCGCAACGTGATCGGCGAGTTGCAGAAACCCGGCGTGGGTCTTGTCACCTGTGTCTATCGCGGCCAGCCCGATCCGGGGTTCTGGCCGCGGCTGTCGGCCAAGGCGACCAATTACCAGTTTCTGCCGGGCGTCGTGACGGGGTTGGCATTGGGGATGGCGCGGCCGTGCTTTGGGCAGACCATTGCGATGCGGCGCGAAACGCTCGAGAAGATCGGCGGCTTCGCGCAGTTCGTGCATCACCTGGCGGAGGATCATGCGATCGGCGAAGCGGTGCGCATGATCGGCGAGAAGGTGGTGATACCGCCGTTCACGGTGTCGCACGCGTGCGTCGAGACCAGCGCCACCAAGCTGATTGCGCACGAATTGCGCTGGAGCCGGACCATCCGCACGATCGATCCGGTCGGCCATTTCGGCTCGGTATTGACGCATCCGCTCGCTTTCGCATTGCTTGCTGCCGCATTCTCGGGCGGTGCGCCGTGGGCATGGCCGCTCGTGGCGGTGGCGCTGCTCGCGCGACTGGCGTTGAAGGTACAGTCGGATCACGCGCTGGGGCAAGCGTATAGCGACTTATGGCTGCTGCCGCTGTGGGATATCGTGTCGTTTCTGATCTTCGTGGCGAGTTTCTTCTCGACGCGAGTGATCTGGCGAGGCTTCAGCTTCAAGGTGGACGGCGACGGCTTGCTGTCGCCGGTTCAGGACGAGTAGGGCAACGAAGATGCTATCCAAAGACCGCGCACGCCCGCTCCGGCCGCGTGCGCGGATTTCCGCGGCAGTCACGCTCCTTTGAAGCGCAATACCATTTTGCAGCCTGGCTGATTGTCGTGTATTTCCACGTCGGCGTCGTGCACGCGCGCAATGGCCGCAACCAGGCTCAAGCCGAGGCCGTGTCCGGCCGGCGCATGGGCCTGTTGATTCGGACTGCGATAAAACGGCCGCAAGACCGCCTCGCGCTCACCCGCCTCGATGCCGGGCCCCGAATCTGCGACAGACACAATGGGTTCCCCCGCTTCCGTCGTGGCTTCGAGCGTAATCATGCCGCCACGCGGAGTGAACTTGAGCGCGTTATCCAGCAGGTTTTCGACCGCGCCGAACAGCAGGTCTACGTCGCCCGTCACCTGAACGGGCTCGTGCCCAAGCACGGTCACTGACAAACCACGGTCATCCGCAACCGGTTCGTAGAGATCCACGACATCGCGCAAGACCGTGCTGAGCGAAACCTCGCCAAAGCTGGCGCGCCGCCCGTCGGCTTCGATTTCGGCGATTCTGAGCAGTGCGGTGAAGCGGTTCAGCACGATGTCCGATTGCACGATGGCCGCTTCGACGGCGGTCTGGTAATCGTCCACACTGGCCGAACGGCGTCGCGCCCGTTCCAGGCCTGCGCGCAGATGCGTCATCGGCGTGCGGAGGTCGTGCGCGATGCCGGCACACACGCCCCGCACTTCGGCCACGAGCCGCTCTATCTCGTCGAGCATCGTATTGACGATCTCGGCAAGGCGATCCAGATCGTGATGCGTGCCTCGGGTCGGCAGGCGCCGGTTTAGCTGGCCCGCCATGATCTCGCGCCCGGTCACGCTGATGGCCCGGATGCGACGGTTCGACATCGCGTTCAGCGCCGCTCCGCATCCCACAGCAAGGATGATCGTCAACATCAGACCCACGCAGAGCATCTTCACCAGGGTCCGGTCGAAGTCGATGATTTCGTCGATCGAATGCCCCACCACGATGCGCAAGCCGCTCTGGGTCGGCACGATGATGCCGCGAAAATGCGCGTCGATGGCGCGATGGCCGTCTTGCATGACCTGCGTGTAGTAGAACGGTTTGCGGTGCCGGGCAACCGGCAGCGTATGAATATTTCCCGCAAGCCATGTGCCGTCGGCGTCGAACACGCCATAGGGTCTGCTGCTCGCAACATCGCGCCGGCTGAGCGCCGCGATGTCGGCAATCGCCTCCGCGCGGCCAATTGAGTGGAACTCGGCGACCTCTCCCAGCAGCCGCTCGTCGACCTCGTGCAGCAGATAGCTGTGCGTCACCCAGTAAAGCAGGGTGAACAGGACGATAGCCGAACTGATAAACACCGCCAGCAGCCACGTGACGCTGCTGAAGTGCATGCGCGTCTGGCGCTTATTCGCCTGCATGGAGGATATAGCCGACATTTCGAACCGTGTGGATCATCACAGAGAGCCGGCCATTCAGACTGACCTTGCGGCGCAACTGTCCGATATGCATATCGATCACGTTGGTCTGCGCGTTGAAGTGGTAATTCCAGACGGACTCGAACAGCATCGCCCGCGTGACCGGCTGTCCGGCGTGACGCATCATGTATTCGAGCAACTGATACTCGCGCGGCTTGAGCTCGATGACCTCGCCTGCACGCTCGACGTGATGGGTGCTGGTATCGAGGACGAGATCGCCTACGCTTAGTGCGGAGGCTTCGACAGGCGACGAGCGGCGGCGTAGCAACGCATTCAGCCGAGCGGTGAGTTCAAGACTGTCGAATGGTTTGGTCAGATAGTCGTCTCCGCCGGCACGCAGGCCCCGCACGCGCTCGTCGACCGCCGAAAGCGCGCTCAGGATCAACACCGGGGTTTGCTTGCCGACATTGCGCAAGGTGGAGAGGATCGACAGACCGTCGACATCCGGCAGCATGCGGTCCAGCACCACTGCATCGAAATCGCCTTCTAGCGCGCGCAGCAAGCCAGTGTGGCCGCGCGCGACGCTCTCGACGGCAAAGCCATAGTCCTCGAGCGCCGCAGTGACTTCGAGCCGTGTGGGGTCGTCGTCTTCGACAACCAGGATGCGAGGCATGGGGCCCGGCTGGCGGAGGATCGATGCTTCACTTTCCAAGAGGACGTAGTTCCATTAGATGACGCGTCGTTGGGATGCATGCGCAGCGTCGTTGCGGTGTCGCCTGGCATCGGGTGTAGGTTCGCGGGCCTCGACGTCTGGCCGCGAAGCGTGCCATGAGTATGTGGCTGTTTCATGACTCGATCTGCGACGCGCCACTTGTCGGCAATCCGTAATAAGAACTTTAACTTCGTAATTTACCCATCACCGGGCATTAATGCGTGGTCTATAGCATCCGGCCTTGTCTGACTCACTGCCCCACCGCCCCATTCAAAAACAAGGATGCATGAACCATGCAACGGGTACGTTCAAAGTTCAATCAGAAACCGCTGACGCAATTCGTTCTTGCGACGCTGTGCGCCGCCGGAGCGCAGGTCTCGCATGCGCAGGCAACTGGCGATCTCGGCTCGGTGCAAAGCACGGCCGTGTCGTCTTCCGATAACAGCGCGCCTGCCGCAAAGAATGCAGAGTCGGCGCCGGCCCAGGCGCCTTCCCAGGGTTCGCTGACGGCCAGCGAGCCGAAATCGGTCATCAGCCAGCACTACATCCAGAACAGCACGGCGCCCACCTCGAACTACAGCGATATCGTCCAGATCGCGCCTAGCGTGTCGAACATCGACCCGAACGGATCCGGTTTGATGGAGTCGCAAAGCCTCTCCATTCGTGGGTTTCAGGACGGTCAGTACAACGTGACATTCGACGGCATTCCGTTTGGCGACTCCAACGACTTCACCCACCACTCGACCTCGTTCTTCTCGAACCAGGTGCTGGGCAGCATCAATATCGACCGCGGTCCGGGCGACGCCTCGCAGATCGGTTTCGCCACCTTTGGCGGCACGATTGGGCTGGAGTCGAAGGATCCTTCGCTCACGCCGTCGTTTTCGGTGCTGGGTTCATACGGTAGCTGGAACACGTGGATTACCGGCGCGGAACTGAATACGGGCGACATGCAGCAGTGGGGCGACGCCCGCGCGATGGTGGGCTACACGCAGACGGGCAGCGACGGCTACCTGACGGATTCTGCGCAACGTCGTCAGAACGTCTACTTCAAGCTCGAGAAGCCGATTGGCGACAATACGTTAATCACCGTCTTCGCCACCTACAACAATATTCACCAGAACGTGCCGCTCGGCGCAACCGCCGCACAGATTCAGGCCTATGGTCCGAACTTCGGTCTGAACGACAATCCGGCGAGTCAGGCGTTCTCCGGCTACAACGTCGACCTGATCAACACGGACTTCGAGTACATCGACGTTCAGACGAAGGTCGCTCAATGGGTCATCAATAACAAGCTGTACACCTACGGCTACTACCACAACGGCTTTAACGGACTCGATCCGAACGGCGAAACGCCGAACGGCACCAGCCTCGGTGCGAACGATGTGCCGGGTCAGGAGATGAACAACAACTACCGCGCATGGGGCGACGTGCTCACGGCCGAACGGAAGATCGGACCGGGCACGCTGCAAATGGGGGCGTGGATCACGCACCAGTCCAACTTCCGCGACAACTTCAATGTCGACGATTCGTTGAACTTTGCGTTCCTGTCGCAGAACTTCACGATGACCGATACGTTGCTGACGTTCGAGCCTTACCTGCAGTACGCGCTGCAACTCCCCTACGGCCTGACGGTGACGCCGGGTGTGAAGTATGTGTCGTTCAATCGCGATATCGATTCGCCGATGAACCAGAAATCGGGCGATCCGCTCGACTATGGCCATACGTGGACGAAGGTGCTGCCCTCGCTCACGGTCCACGAACAGATTGCTTCCGACTGGAGCGCGTACATCCAGTATGCGCAGGGCTTTCTGGCGCCTAACCTGAATGTGTTCTACGTGCAGAACCCGTCGGTGTCGGGGCAGCCCGATCCGGAGCAAACGGATAACTACCAGATTGGCACAACCTTCAAAACCAACCGTTTGACGGTTTCAGCGGACCTGTACTACATCAACTTCCGCAACGCGGTGACGAGCCGCACGGTGGGCGACAACACGATCTTCACGAATGCCGGCGGCGCGGTGTACAAGGGTTTCGAGTCCGAAGCCACCTTCTCGCTCGGCTACGGTTTCAGCCTCTACGCCAATCTGACGTTCAACTCGGCCAAGCAGAAGAGTACCGGCGACTGGATGCCGAACGCGCCGCAGCAAACCGCTGCAGCCGGCGTGCTCTACGAACACGGCCCGCTCAACGGCTCGCTGATCACGAAGTTTGTGGGCCACCAGTTTGGCGACACCGGCGACACGCAGCCGATTGGCGGCTTTGCGGTGACCAACTTCTCGGCCGCCTACACGATCAAGAGCCTCGCGCCGTGGCTGCATAACACGCGCATCGGCTTCCAGATCGACAACCTGTTCAACCGCACCAGTATCGACGCGCTAGCAGGCTATACCGCTGCCGACAACACGCCGCTGTACTGGACCATCCCGGGCCGTGCCTTCATCGGCACCTTGTCCACCGACTTCTAACCGGAGCTTTCCCATGACCGTCGATACCCTGCTGCACCTCGCGAACAATTCGGGCGGCGTTCTGTACGTGATTGCCGCCATGCTGTTCGTCGCCTTGACGATCATCATCGAACGTTGCTGGTTTCTGCAGCGTGCCGCCGGCAGCAGCCGCGCGGCGCTCGAGCAGCTCGACAGACTCGACACGTTCAATGCGGCGACGCTGACCGCCTGCGCCGAGCAGTTTCACGCGCTGCCGATGGCGACGCTGTTCGCCACCGCCGGACGTCTTGCCGGACAGGCCTCGCGCGAAGAGCTCGATGCGTGCCTGGAGGAAGCCATCATGCGCGAAGCGCCGCGCATCGACCGCTTTCTCTGGGTGCTCGACACCATCGTCACACTTGCGCCGCTGCTCGGTCTGTTCGGCACGATCGTCGGCATGTTCAACGCGTTTCAGGTGCTGTCGAACCCAGGCAATGCGCCGACCCAGGTGACGGGCGGCGTGGCCGAGGCGCTGATCGCGACAGCGTCGGGGCTGTTCGTGGCGATGATCGGTCTGGTGTTCTTCAACGGCTTGCACAATCGCGTGCGGGGTGTCGTGCATCAGATGGAGACTGTGAAGGCCGCGCTCGTCAACCGTCTCGTTGGGACGTCGCACGAAGGCTCAAAAGCCGTGCGCGAGGCACCGCGTGCAGTGGTCGGAAAACTTGCGTCGCAGGGAGCGTGACGATGAAGTATTTCGAAGCGCGCAAGGCTCGCATCGAGATCATTCCGATGATCGACATCATGTTTTTTCTGCTGGTGTTTTTCATCATGATCACGCTGCACATGATTCCGAACGCCGGTTTGCGCACACAGTTGCCTTCGAGTACCACGACGCAGTCCTTGCCGCCGCCGAAGGTGACCGTCACGCTCGCGACCGACGGCAGCCTCTCCGTCGACGGCCGCACTTTGAGTCCCGCTGAACTGACGGCGATGCTGGCAGCGAGAGCCGATGCTTCACACACCGTGGTGACGATTGCCGGCTCGAAGCAGGCGCAGATCCAGAAGCTCGTCGCGGTCATGGACGCCTGTCGTGCCGCGGGCGTCTCGCAGATCGCGCTGGCTGCGCAACCCGTGGCGAACTGATATGGCGACTGTCTCCGCCCCCGAGGTTGTGCGGGAACGGCCGCGCCTGATGTCCGCTGCGGTGCTGGCGCTGCTCGCGGAAGTGCTTCTGCTTGGCGGTGCATTTGCGTTTTTGACGCATCGTTCGCCTGCGCCGGCCGAACTGCCGCCGACGTTGCTGACGCTAGCGGCGCCCGCGCCCATGCCGAAACCCGCTGTCGTGCCACCCAAACCGGAGGCGCCAAGCCCCACGCATCCGGTCGTGCCGGTGCATCGTGTGGCGCACGTTGCACCGCCGAAGCCTGCCGCGATCGCGAACCCACGGCCTGAGCCAACGCCCGCGCCGGTCATGCCCGAGGCAACGCCGACTGATCCACAGCCCGTGCCGCGTCCGCCACCGCCGCCTGCTGCCGCGCCCGCGCCGGCAGTCGTGACTGCCACACCGAGTTTTGAGGGGGCCTTACGCGCGGCCATTCAGGCGGCGCTGCGCTACCCGGAATCGGCGCGTATGGCGGGCATGGCCGGTCGCACGCGGGTCGCGTTTCAGTATCGGGACGGCGAGGTGTCGAACTTGAGCGTCGTGGTGTCCAGCGGCATCGGTTTGCTCGATCGTGCGGCGCTCGCGGCGGTGCGCGATGCGTCGTATCCCAAGCCTGAACCCGCATTTGTCGGCAAGACGCTCGCGGAGCAATTGTGGGTCACCTTCAACCTCGACGACCAGGAATGACAGCCATCCCGCACTGAGGTTTCGGCATGGCCGGATTAAAGACGCGACGGTTTCAGACCGGAGCGCGATAGCGCTCGTCCGAGTTTCAATCGACATCAACAAACGGAGTCAATTCAAGTGAAAATAAAGCACATTCTGCAAACGCTGACCGTGGGTGGCGTTATCTCTTTGCTTGCCCTTGCTGCGGCGCAAGCTGCAACGGTTAAACCCGACGCGCAGTTCGAAGTGGTGAGGCACTATGGTCTGGACGGCGACGAACATTGGGACTACGTAGCGTACGATGCGGTGCGCCATCATCTGTTCATCAGCCGGGACACGCATGTGCAGGTCGTCGATACGCAGACGGGCAAGCTGTTCGGCGAGATCGCGCATACCGATGGGGTGCACGGTTTTGCATTCGTGCAGGACCTTAAGCTCGGCTTCGTGACCAATGGCCGGGCCGATACCATTGCCGTCGTCAATCTCGACACGCTGCAGGTGGTCGATACTATCAAGGCCGCAGGCCCGGATCCCGACGGCATTCTCTATGTCCCCTCGCTGCAGCGGATCTTCGTCAGCAACGGGCATGATCAGAGCGTGAGTGAAATCGACGTCGCAACACGCAAGATCGTCGCCACCTTGCCGGTGGGGGGCAAACCGGAAGCGCTTGCCGCGGACAACCACGGGCATGTCTTCGTCAACGTCGAAGACAAAGGCGAGATCGTCGAAATGGACGGCAGGTCGGCCAGCGTGCTGGCGCATTGGTCGATCGCACCGTGCGAGGAACCGACCGGTCTCGCCATCGACCCCACGAGCGAGCGCCTGTTCTCCGTATGCGCCAACCAGCGAATGATGGTGACGGACGCGGTGTCGGGCCGTCATGTGGCTGAGATTCCGATTGGCGGTCATCCGGACACGGCTGCCTTCGATCCTGCGCTGAAGCTGGCGTTTAGCTCGAATGGCGCGGATGGGACGCTGACGTTGGTGCATGAAGACGATGCGAACCACTACAGCGTCGCACAAAACGTGCAGACGCAAGAGGGCGCGAAAACCATGGCGCTCGACGCCAAGGCACATCGCGTCTATCTCGTGTCGTCGAAATTCGGCCCTGCGGAAGCGGCTAGCGCCGACACGCCGCATCCGCGACCGAGTGTGATTCCCGGGACCTTCGAGGTATTGGTGGCACAGCGCAAGCCAGCCGGCAGCCGCCATCTCACACCGGATTGATCTCGTCCTGACTACGCCGGGTGGTGCGGGGTCCCAGTACCCGCACCGTCAAGGCCACGGTCAGCAGCGCAGCGGCGATGATGCCGAACATGGCGACTGCGCCGTACGCACTCAATATCGGCAGCAAGATGAACGGCAGGATGCCGCTGACGATGCGCGACAGCGAATAGGTGCTGCCGATGGCCGTGGAGCGTGCGCCCGCCGGAAATATCTCCGACTGGTACACGTGATAGGCATTACTGAAGACATTCGATGCGCAGGTGGTCAACACACCAAAGCAGACGATCAGCGTGGAATTGTTCGAATAGGCGAAACACAGGCCGCAGGCTGCGATGGCCAGGATCGATACGATCACGAGGGTGCGACGTTCTATCCAGCTGAGAAGCGGAATGGACAGCAGCGAGCCGACCGGGTAGCCCAGAAACGACAGGGCGATAAACAAGGTCCCGTCGGTGACGTCATATCCGCGGCTTTTTACTACCGTGCTGGCCAGCGTGCCAAAGCCGTAATAACCGAATCCTTGCAGCAGGTGGAAGATGGTCAGCATCAGGTAGCGCTTGTCATAGGGCGGGCGGCGCAACAAGGCCACGCGCTCGCGCAACGTGATCGGATGCTGCGTGTTCGCCGCTTCAGGGAGGATGCCCGATACGGTTACCCCCGCGCTTGCGGCGAAGCGCCGAAGCATGGCGTGCGCCTCCTCGACGCGCCCCTGCGCCAGCAACCAGCGCGGACTCTCGGGCAGCTTATGCTGCACGATCAGGACCAGCACAGCCCCCAGGCTGCCGATCACCAGGATGATCCGCCAGCCCGCCACCGCGCCAACGTGCAGCGGATTGAGCCACAGCGCGAGGAACCCCACCAGCGGCACGGCGACATACGAGGTGGTGTAGGCCCACGCGGCCAACCGGCCTCGACGTTCCTTGGGCAGAATCTCGGAGAGGAAGCTATCGGCGACCGGGTAAATCGCGCCTACACCGATGCCGGTGAGCACGCGGCAGATCACGAGCATCCCGGCGTTCACGGAGAACGCACCGGCCAATGAAAACGCGCTGTACCAGACCAGGTTGAACAGGAACGCCTTGCGCCGGCCGATCCGGTCGGCCATGCTGCCGAGACAGAACGAACCGAAAAACATGCCGATAAAGGCCGAGGCCAGCAGGAGCTTGAAGTCGGTGCTGTGTCGGTCGATGCCGTATTCGCCCTGCAGTGCGGTGCCGATCGAGCTGACGAGGAAAATCTCATACATGTCGAAGAACAGGCCGATGCCGATCACCAGCACAACGAATCGATGCAGCGGGCCCACCCGCATGTTGTCCATCCAGTCGCCGAGCGTGAGCGCATGGATATTCGGCGAGGGCGCCGCATCGGGTGCGGCGCCGGGTGCAGAGGCAGGGAAAGCGGCCTGGGCGCTCGCTCCGCTGCCCAGGCCCAGATTGTTGGCGCTCATGGCGTCTCCTTGATTTATTGGATCATGCTGATGTGCCGCCCACGGTTCTTATGCCTGGTGCGGTGCCGCTGGCTGTGTCATGGCGGGTGCGCGACCTGGGCGCACCCTGCGCCACACACCGCGGCAATGACCTTCGCGACTCAGTTCAAGAGTTCGGAAATTTCGATCAGGTTGAGATCGGGATCGCGCACGTACACCGAGCGGATCTTCTGCGTGGCGCCGGTGCGTTCAACCGGCCCCTCGACGATCGGCCACTCCACCTTGTTCAGATGCCTGATCACATCGTCGAGCGGGACGGCGGCAATGAAGCACAAGTCGAGTGCGCCGGGCACGGGGATGTGTGCCTTCGGTTCGAATTCGGATCCGCGAACGTGAAGGTTGATCTTCTGATTGCCGAATCGGAAAGCCAGCCGGCCCGCGCCGAACGTCTCGGGTTCCATCTGCATGACCTGGGTGTAGAAGTGCCGGGTCGCCTCGGGGTCGACACAGGTCAGAACCAGATGATCAAGGTGGTCAATCAATGGCATTGCAAACTCCTGGTTGAACGAAGGCGCGCTACGTCGGAATGCCGCGTCATGTCGTTCATCCTGCTGCATTTCCAGGCGCGCGATAATCGCTGGATTCTCAAGGATGCTTTCCATCCGGGAAAGGCGGCCGCGAGGACCCGCCGGCAAGGCATTGCGGTGGCAGCCTAAGGTTTACCCGCTTAGGCGAGCGACACGACGTGCCCGGGGTTGCCGGCCTGAAATGCGGCGATGTTGTCGATGAGTTGATCGGCCAGCGCCTGAATCGCTTCGTCGCTCGCCCACGCCACGTGCGGCGTCAGAACAAAACCAGGGTGCGACAGGATTTCCTGGAACGGATGGTCGAGCGGCATCGGTTCTTGCGTCACGACATCGAAGCCGGCCCCCGAGATCATCCCCGACTTCAAGGCTGCAACGAGTGCGGTCTCGTTCACCAACCCGCCGCGCGCGGTGTTGATCAGCAGCGGCTTGCGCTTCATCTGAAGAAATTCGGCTTTCCCGATCAGGTCCCGCGTGGCGGGCGTCAAGGGACAATGCAAGGAAATGATGTCGCTCGTCTCAAGCATCTCCTGGAACGGTGTATAGAGCGGACCCATATCCGCGCGGCCTTTATAAGCGGAGAAGAGAACGCGAAGTCCGAGCGCGCGTCCGATATCGGCAACGGCGCGTCCGAGCGCCCCATCGCCGATGATTCCCAGCGTGGTGCCGCTCAGGTCGCGGATGGGAAAGTCGAAGAAGCAGAACTGGTTCGCCTCCAGCCAGCGGCCGGCGCTGACCGCGTCGCGGTAGGCCACGAGGCTGCGCCGCAGTGCAAAGATCAGCGCAAACGTGTGCTCGGGGACGGTGTGCGTGGCGTAGTTCCGGATGTTGCTCACCACGATTCCCCGCTCGCGACAGGTCGTGAGGTCGACATTGTCGGTACCTGTCGCGGCGATGGCGATCATTTTCAGGTGCTTCGCCTGTTCCAGGTCCGAACGGGTGAGGCGAACCTTGTTCACGATGACGATATCCGCATTCGCGATGCGAACCGCAACCGACTCAGCGGGCGTGTTTTGGAAAACCTCAAGGGAATGCGGGAAGGGGAGTGCCTTGAGTACGGTTTGGGGGGAAATGGTTGCGCGGTCAAGGAAGACGACCTTCAGGGGGGCGGGAGCGTTTGGCATGATCGATCTGCAGTGTGGCGTTAGACGTTCGGTGTCGAATCCCCTCCATTGTGAACGGCGCCTGGCGCTGCGGTTTGCTCGATCCTCAACGAGGCTTTCCCTAAGGGAAAGGGGCGCTCGAAGTCACGATGAGTGCGGCGACCGGAGCCAGCATGGCCATTCTCATTGGAGCATTTTCCTTGGGATTGCTTGTGAAATTCAGGAACGAGCGACTGTACCGGCAGCGTGACGCTCGAAGCGCCCCGATTCTCGCGCGTGCCGTGTGCGAACACGCGCGAGAGAGGAATCCGCGCTAGCGCGTCAGGCTTCGATCGCAGACACCTGGTCCTGCGCAGTTCGGCGGAGCTCGATCGCCTGGATCAGTCGCCTGATAGAGTTCGAGATGAAGTCGAGGGTCGGCTTGTCCGTGAAGACCCCGTTTTCGACCTTCTTGTTGACGTGCGGAATGACGATTTCCGGCATAGGCACAACGTGGCAAAGCATTGAACTCAGCGTTTCCCGCAGTTGATACTGCGCGCGGACGCCCCCAAGCGCGCCCGGCGAGATCGTGCAGAAGATAACCGGCTTGTTCTCGAAGCAGCTCGCAAATGCGGGCCGGGAGAGCCAGTCCAAGGCGTTCTTCAGGACACCAGGTATGCCGTGATTGAACTCCGGCGCAACAATGACGACGCCGTCGCTTTGCTCGACGAGGTGGCGTCCCGTTGCGACCGCTGCCGGCAGACCGGCTTCTTCGATATCCTGGTTGTAGTGCGGGAAGTCGCCGATATTCAACAGATCGAGACCGTGCCCGTGGGAGTGAAGCTGCTGGCCGAACGCGTTCAGCACGGTGGACGAGAAAGACGCCTGACGCAGGCTACCCGACAGGCCAACAAATTTGAACGATGTTTTCATGAGCTTGTAGACGAACAACAGGGAAGAGGGACTGGGCAATAAAGAGGATTCGACTATAACCACCGCGAACACAAGCGGTCGGACATGCACTTTCGAGTTTCGGTCAAATGGTCTACTCGTTGGTCTGACGAAAATGTTCGACCGCGAGATCGATGAATGCCTTGACCTTGAGCGACTGGAATTTGCGGGTCGAGTACACGATCCGGAACTCCCTATCGGCCAGGTGATATTCGGGCAAGATGCGCTGCAAGCGTCCCGTCCGTATGTCGTCTTCAACGAGGTAGGCCGAGAGCGTGGCAATACCCATCCCGGCCAGTGCGCTCGCACGCAACATGCCGATGTTGTTGCACACGAAGGACGTTTTTGGCTGCACGGCGATCGACGTGCCGTCCGCCGCGTGGAAAGTCACCTCTTCGCTGCTGTGTTCGGTACGAAAAGCGAGGTAGGGATGATCGGCCAGCTCCGACGGGTGCATGGGCGTGCCATGTTCGGCGAGATAGCCGGGCGCGGCGCAGATGTGAAAATCGGTGGTCGCGAGGTGTCGTGAGACGAGGCTCATGGCATTGATGCGGCGTGCGGCGAGAATGCCAAGATCGAACTCTTCCTCGATCAGATCGACCGGGCGATCGGCAAGGACAAGGTCCACGATGACATTCGGATAGGCACGCTGATAGGCCGCAAGCACCGGCGCGAGCTTGTGCTGGGCAAAGAGCGCAGGCGCGGCGACGCGGATGCGTCCCGACGTGCTGACCGCATTCGCCGAGAGCATGAGGTATGTCTCTTCGATTTCGCCGAGAATCTGCCGACAGCGTTCCAGATAGATCCGCCCGGGTTCGGTCAGCGACATCTTGCGTGTGGTTCGTTGCAGCAAGCGGGTGCCGAGGTGATCCTCGAGTTCGGAAATGATCCGGCTTGTTCTCGGCACCGCCATATCCAGCGCTTCGGAGGCCCGTGCGAAGCTGTTGAACTCCGCGACTTTGACGAAGACTCGCATCGAATTCAAGGCATCCACGTTGCATTCTCCCGAGCATTGTTAAGGGTGAGGGCCCTGATGCTGCGCCCTGACTACCGGACGCACTCTATCGCGCGGTGTTTCGCTCGACGGGTCAAACGCTTTCGAATTTCGGACATTCGACCTTTTCGGGTCGGCCGCGGGCATCACGGAGCCGTTCGAACGGTGCGTCAAAATGCCACGCAACTTCGCCACCCATCTGGATATGCCCCTATCGAAGTGATAGACTTCCGCGCGTTATTGCGCCCAAACGACATGACCTTCTACAACCGCAAATACCTGACTGCATGGCTTGGCCTGATCGCCATGTGGCTCATCGTATTCGCGCCGGTTGTGAGTCAACTGGTCGTCTCGGCACGCGCGGATGAACCCGTCGCCGCGCTTTGTTCTGCCGCTCAACCTGGTAGTCCAGAGCATCACGATCCCGTCAGTTCACTGGACGCCTGCGGTTATTGCAACCTGTTGGCGCATCATGTGGTGGCGCCGCCTGTTCCTCCCGCTGCGCTGTCTCTCTTCATACTCACGAGTGCCGCTGCTGCGCCGGTTCTGAATATCCGCTTTACGCCACTCGGCGCTTTTCCTTCCGGTCGTCCACGCGACCCGCCTGCCGTTTCCTGATCGCCGTTATTGCTGCTGGCCGTGCCTAGCCATGCGCCCATGAAGGGCGCGCGCGGCCGCTTGTCCAATGCATTCAGGAAACCTTCATGTTCAACTTCGCTTTGCGAAGGCGGCCCCTTTGCGCACGCAAACGGGCACGCTCTGTCTCGCCTGTCACGCTCGGCTTGCTGCCGCTTTCCGTCATGCCGTCATTCGCTCAGGCCGGCGATATCGCCAGTGGCGTTACATTGCCTTCGGTGACCATTACTGCGAGTGCACCCAACCCCATCACAGTCGATCCCAATCTGCCGGCCACCGTCGAGACGGTCACTCCCGCCCAGTTCCAGAACTGGAACGTGGTGAACAGCGAGGACGTGTTGCAGTACATGCCTAACCTCGCGGTACGCAAGCGTTTTATCGGCGACCTGAATTCGATCATCGCCGTGCGTGGCACGAGCAATAGCCAAAGCGCGCGAGGACTCGTCTATGCAGACGGTTTGTTGCTGAGCAACCTGCTCGGCAACAGCTATTCGTTTCCACCGGCATGGTCGATGGTGGCGCCTGACGAAATCCAGCAGGTGAGCGTGATCTACGGTCCGTTCTCCGCCGCCTATCCGGGCAATTCGCTGGGCGCGACGGTGCTGATTACCACGCGTATGCCGACGCATTTTCAGGCGGAAGCCGACGTCAAGGGATTTACCCAGCATTTCAGCCTGTTCGGCGTGAACGGGAACTTCAACGGCAGCGAGGCGAGTGCGTCGATCGGCGACAAGGTCGGCAACTTCTCGTATCGGCTCGACGCGAATCATCTCGAGAACACCAGTCAACCGCTGCAGTTCGGGACACTCGCCAGGTCGAACACACCGGCCAAAGCCGGCGACATCCCCGTTACCGGTGCGTATTTCTACAACAACCAGACCAACACGCCGACTGCGGTACTGGGTGTGAATGGGGAAGGTATCGAGCACTCGATCAACGATCAGTTCAAGCTGAAGATGCAGTACGACTTCACGCCGACGCTGCAAGGCGGCTTGACGCTGGGCTATTGGCATCACAGCTATAACAGCCAGACGTCGACATTCCTGCGCGATGACAATGGCAATCCGGTGTATAGCGGCAACGTCAATATCGGGGGCTACGAATACCGGATTCCCGCGGCCGAATTTGCACCCAGCTCGGGCTACAGCGAAAACTGGCTCTATGGCGTCACGCTGAAAACGCGCAACGCGACGGGCTGGAATGGCGAAGCGATTGCTTCCTACTACGATATCGGCAGCAGCGTCGCGCGCACGGCGAACTCAGGCGCGCCCGGCAACGGTCCAGGGAGCGTGACCTTCGGCGACGGCACCGGCTGGAAGACGCTCGATCTGAAGACGACGTATACGCCGGCTACGCCTGCAGCTGGTCTGGCGAACCATGCGCTGACCTTCGGCTATCACTACGACAACTACTTCCTCGACAACACCACCTACAACACGCTCAACTGGCAGGACGGCGCGGGCAACGCATTCGCTAACGCGTTTGCGGGCAAGACCCAGACGCAAGCCGTCTACGCGCAGGACGCCTGGCGTTTCCTGCCGCGCTGGAAGCTCGTGTACGGGGCGCGCTATGAGGATTGGCAAGCCTACGACGGTTCACAGGCGATCGCCGGCACGCGGGTGCCTTATAGCGATGTGAGCGACCAGCATGTCTCGCCCAAGGCATCGCTCTCGTTCGATTTCACCAACGATCTGACGTTGCGCGCATCCATTGGCCGGGCCTACCGCTTTCCGACCGTCAGCGAGCTGTTTCAAGGGCAGATCAACGGTTCCTCGATCGTCAACAACAATCCGAACCTGAGGCCGGAAAACGATCTTTCGAAAGAGCTCACCGCCGAATGGGCTCACTGGAACGGCCTGTTCCGTTTCACACTGTTCCAGGACGACGTCAAGAATACGATCTTCAGCCAGACCGATACGACGGTCGTGCCTAACGTCACGAACTTCCAGAACATCGGCGAGGTGCGTTCGCGCGGCGTCGAGACGAGCTATGCGGGGGAGGACGTCGTGGTGCGCGGGCTGGATCTCATGACGAGCGTGGCTTACACGCAATCGAAGATTCTTGCTAACGCCCAGAATCCGGCGACCGTCGGTAAGTACTTCTACCGCATTCCGTTGTGGCGTGCCGATCTGGTGGCGAGCTATCACCTGGACGGGCGCTCGACGGTCACCGCGGGCGTGCATTACTCGGGCCGGCAATACAACACGCTGACCAATACCGACACCAATCCGGACGTCTTCGGCGGCACCAGCAGTTACACCGTCGCCGACGTGAAATACACGTTCAGGCCCACGAAGCTCAGCGAGATCGGTATCGGCATCGACAACCTGTTCGATGAGCGCTACTTCGTCTATCACCCGTACCCGGGCCGCACGTTCTACGTGGAAGGCAAGCTGCGCCTGTGAAGTCGGGTCCGAGCTTTAGTCTACGTTTAGCTAATCAGGAGAATTGAATGTCCGCGACCACGACGCACTCCGTGTCTTCGGCACGCAGCACAGCCGGTGCCGGCTATCGAACCTTATGGCGCTGGCATTTCTACGCCGGCCTCTTCGTGATGCCGTTCCTGGTGGTTCTGGCCATCACCGGCACGCTGTACTGCTTTCAGCCGCAAATCGAACCGCTGTTGTACCGGCATCGCCTGGTCGTCGAGCCGCAAGCGCGACCGCGTCTGAGCGAAGACGCGTTGCTGGCGAGTGCGCGCAAGGCGATGCCTGAAGGTGCGCTGGCGACGACCGCGGCCATCGATCAGAACCCTGCACGCAGCGCCGAATTTGTGTTTCGCTTGCCGAGCGGCGAAAAGCAAAGCGTCTATCTGAATCCGTACACAGGAGCGTTGCTTGGCACGCTTAGCGTGGAGCACCGCTTCATGCAGGTGGACCGCATGCTCCATCGCAAGCTGTTACTGGGCAAGCCCGGCGAACTCTTGATGGAGCTGGCCGCCTGCTGGACGCTCGTGATGATCGGTACCGGCGTCGCCCTTTGGTGGCCGCGCGAGACGACGACGTTGCGCGACGCGTTATGGCCGCGCTTCGCGCTTAAGGGGCGTGCGCTCTGGAAGAGTTTGCACGCGGTGCTGGGCATCTGGCTTGCGCTTGGCACCTTGGCCTTCGTGCTGACGGGGTTACCCTGGTCGGGGTCGTGGGGAAAGCAGTTCAAGGCGCTGGCGACCAGTGCCCATCTCGGCGCACCGCCTGGCTCGTGGGGTGGGCTTCCGTTGCAGTCCACTTTGCCTGGGAGGAGCGATGGGAAACCTGCGCCGGCTAATGTCGCCCACCATGAATCCTCCATGGAGTCGATGCCGGGCATGACGATGGACGACCTGCCGCTGCCCACGACACCGTGGGCGGTGGGCAACGTACCGGTGCCGAATTCGCGCAGTGACGACGCTCAAGGTCACTTTCCACTCGGACGTGTGGTGGCCCTGGTGGCGTCGCTCGGTGTGGCGGGTGGCTACGATATTGTGCTGCCTGCCTCGGCAAGCGGTGTTTATACGGTGTCCTACTTTCCACCGGATCCGCAGCAGGAGCGCACGCTTTATATCGACCAATATAGCGGTGCAGTCCTCAAGGACATTCGTTATGCGGACTACGGCGCGGTGTCGAAGGCCGTCTCTTACGGCACCTCGCTTCATATGGGCCGCTATTTCGGGCTGGTCAACCAGATATTGTGCGCGCTGATCTCGCTGGGTCTTGCCGCCATGGCGGTGACGGGTTGCGTGATGTGGTGGAAGCGCCGTCCTGCGCGCTCGCTCGGCGCACCAGGCCGCGCACGCGCCGTGCCGCCCATGCGTGCATGGAAGGCCGGCCTGGTGTTCCTTGGAGTCCTGTTTCCGTTGATGGGCGCCAGCATGCTCGCAGTCTGGATGGCCGATCGAACCTTCTTTGGCCGTGCGGCATAGCGTCTGGGTTCTTGAGCACGTGACGCTCGCCGCCCAGACGCGTGGATGCGCGGCGCCGCGACCCGCGGTGCGTCGCGCTGCCGGTTATTCGCCGATGATGTGCGCGACGATGTCGCGGCTTTGAGGATGCTGCCGATGCTCGAACAGGTAGATGCCTTGCCACGTACCGAGCGTCATGCGTCCATGCTCGATCGGCACGGATAGCTGCACTTGCGTGAGGGCGGTGCGCAAATGTGCGGGCATGTCGTCGAGCCCCTCGGTATCGTGCTCGTAGCGGTTGCGGTCTTCCGGCGCGATGGTGCCGAAGTAGGTTTCCAGGTCGCGTTGCACGGACGGATCGGCGTTCTCCTGAATCAGAAGAGAGGCCGACGTATGACGGCAAAACAGCGTCAGGATACCGATCTCGATCTGCTGCTCTTCGACGAACTCGCGGACCTCCGCCGTAAATTCGACGAGTCCACGTACGGGCGCCCTGACGTGAAAATGACGAATGGCTTGCTGCATTGAATCGACTCCTGCCTGGCCGGTTTCATGGGATGCGAAGCACGGGTGCGCCGGCTTGGGTGAAGGGGCGGCAACCGCGCAAGACGATGCGACGAGTATGCCACGCCCTACGGTCCACAGCGCTGGACACGACAGCACCTTCCGCGGCGCGAGTGACGTGCCGGGCCGGCCGCCGCCAGGCAGAACCGGCAACGCGCTTTGATCAGGACTCCCGTGGAGATAGGGCGCCGCTGCCAGGATCGTGTGATTCAGCGCCCGCTGAACTTGCTTTCAATTACCGTTTTCGTCTAATGATTGAAGGCCTCGCGCAATCGTTTGCGCGTTGCCGGCAAACGCCGAAGGTTCACAAAAAGCCGTACAAACAGGCTGACGGCGCTGAACTTTATGCATTGCGGGCCGATAACCAGCTATGAGGCGGAAGCGTTCGATCGGTGTCGTGGGCGACATCAACGCGCTGTGCCCAGAATTCGAACCGGAGAATGAGGTATGGGGGCAGATCTGCATGTGGCCGACGAACGTACGAGCTTGACCAGCTCGAACAAATTCGAATTGCTGCTGTTTCGCCTTGGATCGGTCCCCGACAGCGACGCGCATGAGCTCTACGGAATCAACGTCTTCAAGATTCGCGAGATTTCGACGATGCCGTCCGTGACGCCGATTATGGGCGCGTCGGAGTTCGTGATGGGCGCGGTCGACATCCGCGGCCAGATCATTCCCGTGATCGATCTGCCGCGTCTGATGGGTTGCGAGCCGACGCGCGGCCGCAACATCCTGCTGGTGACGGAATTCGCTCGCTCCACGCAGGCATTCGCGGTTGAAGAAGTGGACGATATCGTTCGCCTCGAATGGAATCAGGTGCTGACCGCCGAAGGCGCCGCCGCCGGCAAGTCGATCACGAGTATCGCGCGGATCGACGGCAATACCGGCGACTCGCGGCTCGCGCAGGTGATCGACGTCGAGCAGGTGCTGCGCGATGTGTTTCCGTCGCAACATCCGGCGGTCGACCCGAAGTCCGTCGGCGATCATCTGCAGATGCCTGCCGGCGCCAAGATTCTCGCGGCCGACGACTCGGGATTCGCACGCAAACTGATCGAGCAAGCCTTAGGCGCGATCGGCGCCGAGTACATCATGGCGAAGACCGGCGAAGAGGCCTGGAACATGATGCAGCAGATCGCGCGCGAAGCCCAGACCGAGAAGGTCAGAGTGCGGGACAAGATCGCACTCGTGCTGACCGACCTTGAAATGCCGGAAATGGACGGCTTTACGCTCACGCGACACATCAAGGGCGATGCGCGGATGCGCGACATTCCCGTGGTGATTCATTCGTCGCTCACCGGGGCGGCCAACGAAGCGCACGTCAGAAACGCGGGCGCGAACGGTTATATCGCCAAGTTTGCCGCCGGCGAACTGGCCCAGGCGCTGCGCCAGGCGCTCGCGGGATCCACCGCGGAGTTTCATATTCAACCGGCCTGAGACGCGCGCGTCGGGTTGCCCGTCAACCCGGCGCGCCTCAATTCGACACGTGCAGGTTCTTCGATAGCACGGTGCCCGTCTGCGGGCTGATCAGCCAGACCGCCTGAATCTCCGTGTAGAGGATCGAGGTGCGGGTCGTGATGTCGGTCGGCTCGTCGTCGGTCGGATCGCTGTGCTCGCGCTGGTCGCTCAGGTAAGGCGGCGCCAGGCTGCACATCAGCGCAATTGCGAAGTCGCCATCCACTTTGGCGAAGGTCGCCGCCGGTAGCGTGAGGTGGCCGCGAATCCTGGTTTTGCCGGTTGCGTCGGACTTGAGTCCAATGAGATCGATCTGCTGGATAAAGCCCTTCGCCTTTGCTTCCGCCGCCACCGTCAGTCCCCGGCCATCGGGTCCGTCGACGGTTTTCTTCAGCAGGATCGCGCCGGGTATGTCTTCGTTAGCCAGGTCCGCGTCGATCGTCAGCACGTGGCTCTTCGACTGGTACAGGACGCCGTAGGGGATGGGGACGACGAACACCAGTTCGCGGTCGAGGCTGGCTTGTGTCAGGCCAAGATCGTGCTGTGCCTTCCGGTAAGGAATCAGCGCACGGATACGGTCGCGCAACGACGGCGCGTTGCCATGGATGCTGTGTTTGGCCAACGTGTTCCGGATGGCAACCGGGTCGTCGCCGACAATTGGCCGTGCCGCGAGGACCTCGGCAATGGCAGCGCTCGCCGCCCCGCTGGCGGCAGCGGCGGTCGATGCCGCCGCGGGCGTCGCAGCGTGTGCGAGGACCGACACGCAGGCCAGCAGGCAAGCCGTGTTGAAGCGAATCAGTCTGGTTTTCAGGTTGGACACAGTGACACCCTCCGGTACGGCAGGAGTCTATCGTAACGGCTGGGCGTTCAACATCGCCGAGCGTGCGGCCCACGTGAAATCAGCCGTCGTGGCATCATCTGATGCACCTTCCCCCCACCGCAGGAGTCTATGCCATGGCGACTTATATCGTCTTCACGCGAGAAAGCACACAGGACCAGAGCGAACTCGACATTTACAGCAGCAAGGTCGGTCCTACCTTCAAGGGCCATGCGGTCAAGATTCTCGCCGCCTACGGACAGCAGCAGGTGCTCGAGGGCGATGCCCCCGAGGGCGTCGTGATCGTGGAGTTTCCGACCACAGCGGAGGCGCGTGCCTGGTACGACAGCCCCGCTTATCAGGAAGTCGCGCAGCACCGCTTCAAGGGCTCGCGCTATCGCGCCGTCCTCGTCGAAGGCGTGTAACACGCGCGCATTGCGCTGTCCGTAGGATGCGCAATGCGCGGTCTTTCTCGCACCATGTTAACGATGGCAAGTCGAGCAAGGCCCAAGATGCATAGGACTACTTACGCCGCCAACGAATAAAACGGCCCGGCGAAAGTCGGCTAAGTCTTGCGCGCTGCGCGTGCGGTACGTCATGAGTATATGCACAAATAGATCATATTTAGCGGATCGTGAGGTCGTGGGGACGACTGCTTGAGGCGGCAATGAAAGAGGGGGCAAAGTGAAAGATGCGCTTTTGCGTGCGGCAATTCGCCACAGGCGCTACACTGCGACCGAGTTCCCCCGGAGTTTCTGAGGGGCGTCTATACATTCCAATATAGGAGACGCGACTTCATATGAAAAACATAACAATTCGGCAACTGAAGGCTTTCGAAAGCGTTGCGCGTCATCTGAGTTTTTCCCGCGCGGCGGAGGACCTGCACCTCACCCAGCCGGCCGTGTCGATGCAGGTCAAGCAGGTGGAGGATCAGGCGGGGTTGCCGCTGTTCAGCCATATCGGCAGGCGGATCTTGCTGACCGAGGCAGGCAAGCTGCTGCTGCGTCACAGCATGGTGATTCTGGCGGATCTGAAAGCCGCCGAGCAGTCGATAGCGAGTCTCCAGAGCGGCGGCGCCCAGCGTCTGCGGGTCGGACTGATTACCTCGGGCAGTTATTTCTTTCCGCATCTGATCAGTGCTTTCATGCAGGACAGGAGCCACATCAACCTCGACATGACGGTGCGCAGTCGCGATCAGCTCATCGGTTTGCTGCGAAGCGACCAGATCGATCTCGCCGTGATGGTGCATGCGCCGGATGACCCGGCCATCGTAGCCGAGGCGTTTGCGCCGAATTCGTTCGTGCTGGTAGCCGCCCCGACACACCCGCTCGCCGACGAACGCGACATCCCCTATGCGCGTATCGCACTCGAATGCCTGATCGTCAGGGAGAGCGGCACCGACACGCGCAGCGCCGCCAACGATACGTTCCGCAGCCTTGCATCGACGCCACGTTTCATGGAGATCGGTTGCGCCGAGGCGATCAAGCAGTCGGTCATGGCAGGCATGGGCATCAGCTTTCTATCGGCGCAGGCGGTTCAGTCCGAAGTGCGCGCCGGTCTGCTCAAGGTGCTCGACGTGCAGGGTTTTCCGCTTAAGCGCCACTGGTGCGCGGTCCATCGCGCGGACCGGCATCTGCCGCCGGCGGCCCTCGATTTCCGGCAGTTTCTTCTTGCCGAGGGCGGCGCGCGGCTCGAGCATTTCACGGGGATCGACAAGGTGCATACGGGCATGGATATTCCACGTCCTGACGACGCGGCTCGAGAAACACGAACGATTGCCACCACTAGCGCCCGTCACGAAGTCGCGCTTCGTACCCGCGCACTCTTACGAGACGACGGACTGCCAGATGAGCATCACGTTCAGGGCCAGAATCACGCCGGTGGCGACGACAGCAGTGCCGATCAGCTTGCGGCCCGCCGTAAATCCGCCCATCACTGAACGGCGCGAGGACAGGACGACGAGTGCGACGAGCGGAACCGGCAGGATGATGCTCAGGACGATCTGGCTATCCACCATGGCGGTCATGGGATTGCAGGTCATGCAGACGATGACGGCCGGCACCATCGTGATGAGGCGTCGCAGGAGCACCGGCGTCTTGAAACCGACGAAGCCCTGCATGATGTTCTGACCGGCCATCGTGCCCACCACGGAACTGGAGATGCCCGACGCCAGCAGCGAGACGAGGAACAGCGCGGCCGCACCGGCGCCTAGGACGGGCGTCAGGGTGTGATAGGCCACCGCAATGTCCGAGATGCCTGGCGCCTTCTTGCTGAATACTGAAGCGGACATCGTTACCATCGCCAGATTCACGAGGCCGGCGAAGCCCAACGCGATCACCACTTCGCGGTTCGAAAAACGCACCAGCTTGCGGCGTTGATAATCGTTGCGGGCCGGCGCGCGGTTCTGCGTCAGACCCGAGTGCAGGTAGATCGTATGCGGCATGATGGTTGCGCCGACGATACCCACGGCTAGCATCAAGGCATCGTTGCCGTGAAGACGGGGCACGAAGGTGTGAAAGATCGCGGCATGCCAGTCAGGCGGCGCAATCACCAACTCGCACAGATAGCTCAGACCGATGACGGTGATCAGCGCGGCGATGACGATTTCGAGCGGCCGGAAGCCTTTTTTGTCGAGCGTCAGAATGCCGATCGTGATGATGCCCGTGATCAGCAGACCCCAGCCCATTGCCAGATGGAACAGTAGCGAGATACCCATCGCGGCGCCCATGAATTCGGCCAGGTCGGTCGCCATGGCGGCAATTTCCGAACCGATCCACATCCCCATGACGAGCGGACGCGGAAACTCGTCGCGGCACAACTCCGCGAGACTTCGGCCGGTTACGATCCCGACCTTCGCGGACATCGCCTGAAACAGCATGGCCACGAGGCTCGACAGCAGCACCACCCAAAGCAGTTCGTACCCATAGGTCGAACCGGCCTGGATGTTCGTCGCAAAGTTGCCCGGATCCATGTAGCCGACCGAAGCGATCACAGCAGGACCCGCGAACGGCAACAGTGCACGCACGCCGCGGCGGTTGTTGTCGAGCGTGTCGCGCATCGCCGTGACGGTGTCGGCCGTCGCTTCTCCAGAAAGCGCATAGCTGGCGGTTCGTTTAATTGCCATCAACATGATGAGCGTCTCTCTTCACGGTGCTGCGTGGTATCGATAGGGACTGACTGCTTATGCTTATGCGCCGGTATCGGAGCGGGACTGCGTCGAATCCGTGTGGGGCGCCGTGGACCCGCAGTTCGGATCGAACCGCCGGGCGCACGGCGCCAGCTGCTGCAGGGCCGGCGCGCTTACGCAAGCACGTCGCGGCGTTGCTTCAGGTTGTGGATCGCGTCGAGCGTTTCGTCGTCGACGCGCAAATGCTCCTTGAGCAGTTGACGGGGGACATTCGCTAGCCACTGCGACAGGGTCACCTCGGAGAAGTGGTCCGACTTGAAAAGCTCAAGGAACACAAGATCTTCCTTACCGGTGTTCTTGATGTAGTGACCTAGGTTTTTCTCCACGTAGCCCACGTCCCCCGGGTTGAAGTCCACCGTCTGTGCCGCGGGGCCCGTGTTGAACACCGTCATGCGGCCGGTGCCCTTGATGAAGTACTGCCATTCATCGTTGTCCGGGTGCCAGTGCAACTCACGCAGACCACCCGGCCTGACCGTCACGAGTGCGGCTGCCACGGTCTTCGAAATCGGGAAGTTGCGGCTGTCCACGATGCGCACTTCGCCGCCCGCGTTAGAGAGGGTCGGCGCCATCGAGCCCATACGGAAGATAGACGGATGATCGGGACGGCCTGCCGGCGACGCGCAGTATTCCTGGTCTGCTGCCAGCGCACCGGCCTTCGCCCCCTGATAGATCCAGAGTTGATCGAGCGGGATTTCCTTGAATTTTTCGGCTGGCACACCGAAGTTCTGCGCCAGAATTTCCGGCGGAGTGTGCGCGAACCAGTCCGTTACCATCAGCGTGTTGAATTCGCCGGCCGCGCCGTTATCGAAAGCCAGCACGAATTCGCCGCCGTTGTCGCCCAGGCCTTGCAGCGAGTGCGGCAGGCCCGGCGGGAAGTACCAGATGTCGCCGGTTTGCACATCGGCGACTTCAGCGCGGCCCTTGGTATCGATGGTCGTGATACGAACTTCGCCGCTGACCATGATGGCCCACTCAGCCTGCTGGTGCCAGTGCAGTTCACGCACGCCGCCCGGTCCGAGGCGCATGTTCACGCCGGCGATGTCCTTCGATACAGGGAACGCCTTCGTCGTCACTTCGCGTGCCCAACCGCCCGCCTGAATGCGCTTGTGTGCCTCGTTGAACGATGCCCATGGAATCGGCATGCCGCCGACGTCGGTGGGCGGCGGGTTGTTGAACGAGGGCAAAACGTCGCGCAGTTGCGGATTTTGCGGACCAGGTTCGGAAATCGCGGCAGGCGTCGAGTTGATACTTCCTTGCGAAGGACGATCCGGGTTGCCGAATTCCGCGGCTTTGGCAGCGGCCGACGCGCCAAGCGCGACCGCCCCCGCAGCTGCTCCAGCCAGGACACTGCGCCGTTTCATATCAGTCATGCTTTCTTCTCCTAACTATCTGTTTTCGTCAATTCCTGGTGACCGGGATGACGTCCCGTGCCACGCAGGATGTGGGGCAGAACCGGCGAGTTTCCGTGCTGCAGTGAAGCGTCGGTCAACATGAGGCTTACTGCACGATCGGCACCGTCGTCATTCGTTCCGTGCCGCAAATATTAGAAAGATGGGGCACGAATCACCAATCAGGATTTATTGGAGAAACCATAAGCACGTTTGATACACCGTCGATGCAAATCCCCTTACGATCTGCGCCTGACCTGCGGTACTCAGGTGGGGTTGGCGGGTCGGTTCCATACAAACGAAAGGAGTGTGATTATGGGTAGCCTCAGCATGGCTCACTGGTTGATCGTTCTGGCGATCGTCGCGCTTGTCTTCGGTACGAAGAAGATCCGCCATCTTGGTTCGGACCTGGGCGGCGCAATCAAAGGCTTCAAGGAAGGCTTGCAGGAGAGTGAACCCGTCGCGGCGCAGGCGGCCTCGATTCCTGCCGAGCCTGCAATCGACGCGCAGATTCCTCGCGCGACCTCGCAACAATAAGTCGCAGAACTGAATTTTCAGTCCTGCAATGTGGAGATACGGTTGCCATGCTTGATTTCGACATTTCCAAACTGGCCGTCATCGGCACTGTCGCGCTGGTGGTACTCGGACCGGAGAGACTTCCCCGCGTTGCGCGTACCGCCGGCACGCTGCTAGGACGAGCGCAGCGTTACATTGCTATCGTGCAGGCGGAAGTGGACCAGCAGATCCGCATGGACGATCTGCGCAAATTCAAGGACGGTGTCGAGCGGGCTGCCGGCGATATGCAGGCCACGGTCGACCGTACCGTTGTCCAGCACATGGGTGAACTGCAGGCAGGCGTCGATGCCGCAGCAGCGGATATCCGGGAAGGCTTGCCCGGCGCCTATCTGCCGTCGGTTCACGAAAGTGCCGGCGATTTGCAGAGTGAACTGTTCAAGGTTCGACCGGCACCGGCACCGTTGCCGTTGCCGGTTTCGGTACAGGCCGTCGGCTCGAACCATTCGCTTCGTCTCGCCGCGGATCTGCCGAGCGCGCCGAGGTCTCCGGCTCAGCGCATGCGAACGAAGTGGCACG
The DNA here is from genome assembly GCF_900142845.1 of Paraburkholderia phenazinium. NCBI lineage: Bacteria > Pseudomonadati > Pseudomonadota > Betaproteobacteria > Burkholderiales > Burkholderiaceae > Paraburkholderia > Paraburkholderia phenazinium. Next base: position 3,790,608 of record NZ_FSRU01000001.1, on the reverse strand, counting down.
GCACGGCATCGGCGGGCCGACGTGGCGCAGTCAAGCGCAACCGCGTCGTCTCGATGGCTGCCAGCAAGGCCATGGGACGGAATATTGACCGGCTCGCGTAACGCTCGCCGCTTCCGCGAGCGCGGCTGTGGCCTGGAAAGCCGGTAAATTGCAAGGTTGTGTGTCGGCGGAAGGTCCAGATACATTGGGATACAAAGCCCGCCGCGAGCTGGGCTATAAAGCACACATACATGACTGATCGTGGACGTGGAGTGCTTTATGACGACCGATTCGACACAACCCGCCGTTGCCCACGCTCGTGCTTACGGGTTGCCTCTACGGCATCGATCCGTATACGCTGGAGCTCTGTCCGACGCAGCGCGCGAGCCCGTGCGCCGTGGAGGCGGGATGCGTCGGCTGCTGGCCATGCTCGTCTTCCTCGCCGGCGGTTTGATCGCGGAACTGGCGCATCCCGTGCAGTGTTCGCTGATCAACGTGAACCGGGTGCGCGTCAATCTCCGGAAGGAATGATCGCTTGATGGAAACCCTCGACCATGTGCTGATCGTCGACGACGATCGCGGCATCCGCGAGTTGCTCGCCGGCTATCTGGAGAAGAACGGCATGCGCGTCTCGCTCGCCGCCAACGGTCGCCAGATGCGCGCCGTGCTGGAGCAGGGCGCACCCGACCTGATCGTGCTGGACCTGATGTTGCCGGGCGAAGACGGCCTCGTGCTGTGCCGCGAATTGCGTGCGGGCAAGTTCCGTTCGGTTCCGGTGCTCATGCTGACCGCCCGCAGCGAGGAGACGGATCGGATCGTCGGGCTGGAGATGGGCGCCGACGACTACCTCGCCAAGCCGTTTGCGGTGCGTGAGCTGCTGGCGCGCATCCGTTCCGTGCTGCGCCGCGCGCGCATGCTGCCGCCCGGCATGCAGGTGACGGAGACCGCACCGATGATCGGCTTCGGCGACTGGCGGCTCGACACCACCGCGCGCCACCTGCTTGACGCCCAGGGCACCATGGTGGCCCTGAGCGGAGCGGAATACCGCCTGTTGCGCGTGTTCCTCGATCATCCGCAGCGCGTGCTCACGCGCGATCAATTGCTCAACCTGACCCAGGGCCGCCAGGCCGATCCGTTCGACCGCTCCATCGATCTGCTGGTCAGCCGTTTGCGGCAGCGCCTCCAGGACGTGGCGCGCGAGCCTCGTTACATCAAGACGCTGCGCAGCGAAGGCTATGTGTTTTCGGCGGCCGTGACCATGATCGAGGGCAATCCATGACGTTGAACGCATGGCCGCACTGGCCTCGCACGCTGTTCGCGAGGCTCGCGCTGATCCTGTTCGTCGGCCTCGCGCTGGCGCAGACATTGTCGGTCTGGCTGACCATGACCGAACGCGATCAGACCATGAACAACGTGATGATGGGTTACATCGAGCGCGAGGTCACGAGTTCGGTCGCACTGCTCGATCATCTGCCACCTGACGAGCGCGCCGAGTGGTTGCCGCGCCTCGCGCGGCGCACCTATCGCTTCATTCTCGGGCCAGGCGTGCCCGGCGCTGCGCCGGACGCCGCGCTGTCGGCGCGCGTGGCGCAATCGATTGCAGACGGCATCGGCAAGCGGTATCCGCTGACCGTCAACGCGGTGCCGGGCCAGCCCGAACGTCTGCAGGTCCATCTGCGCCTGAGCGACGGCTCGCCGCTGACCATCGACTATCAGCCGATGGCAGGCGCGCCGCTCTCGCCCTGGCTGGCGGTGGTGCTGGTGCTGCAACTGATCGTGCTCGCCGCCTGCTGCTGGCTGGCGGTGCGGGTGGCGACGCGTCCGCTGAGTCATTTGGCGCGCGCGGCCGACACGCTAGGTCCCGATCTGAAAGCGGAGCGCCTGCCCGAAGACGGCCCGGACGAAGTGGCGCGCGCGGCGCGCGCTTTCAATGCGATGCATGACCGCGTGAAGCTGTACATGACCGAGCGCCTGCAGATTCTCGCGGCGATTTCGCACGACCTGCAGACGCCGATTACCCGCATGCGTCTACGGGTCGACGTTATGGACGACGACGCGCAGGGGGCCAAGCTGCGGCAGGATCTGCAGGAAATGGAAACGATGGTCAAGGAAGGTGTGACGTACGCCCGCACCATGCACGGCGCGACCGAGGTGCCCATACGCATCGATCCGGACGCGCTGTTCGACAGCCTCGTCTGCGACTATCTGGACGCGGGGAAGGACGTGTCGTTGCACGGGCAGGTCGCGACTTCATTGATCACGCGGCCGCAGGCGCTGCGCCGGATCGTCGGCAACCTGGTGGATAACGCGCTGAAGTTCGGCGGCGCGGCCGAGATCGCGGTTGCGGCCGCACAGGGTGGCGAGGTGAGGATCTCAGTGCTCGATCGTGGGCCCGGCATTCCTGCCGAATCGCTGGAAGCGGTGTTCGAACCGTTCGTCCGGCTGGAAGGATCGCGCAACCGCCACACGGGCGGCACCGGACTCGGGCTTGCCATTGCACGACAGCTCGCGCTCGCGATGGACGCGGCGCTGTCGTTGCATAACCGGCCCGAGGGTGGGCTGGAAGCGCGGCTCGTGTTGAAAAACGCCGGCTGAAGCGACGTTTACTTCACCGCTCCCAAAGCCAGCCCCTTGACCAGATAGCGCTGCAGCCACGCAAACACCACTGACACCGGCAAGGTCGCGCACAAGGTCGCGGCCATCACCAGATGCCATTCGACGACGTATTTGCCGGCCACCATATCGGTGACCTGCACGGTCAGCGTCTTGTTCTCCGGCGAACGGATCAGCGTATAGACCACCGCGAATTCATTCCATGCGTTGATAAACGTAAAGATCGCAGTGACGACAATGGCGGGCACGGCCAGCGGCAGGAACACCTTGAACACAGCCTTGGCCCGTCCGCAGCCCTCGAGCCAGGCGGACTCTTCGAGATCGCGCGGCACGGTCTGAAAGTACGACGACAGCATCCACACCGCGAACGCAATATTGAACGCCGCATACGAGACGATCACCGCGAGCTTCGAGTCGACCAGATTGCCGTCGCCGTACGGAATCATCGCGGCGAGCCGGAACAGGCCCACCACCAGCAGGATCGGCGAGAGCATCTGCGTGACGAGCAGGAATTGCCGGTACAGGCCACGTCCTTTGAACGGAAAGCGCGCGAGTGCATAGGCGGCGGGCAGGCTGACGGCCAGCGCAAGCGCCATCGAAAGCAGGCTGATCACCACGCTGTTGCGCAAGGCCACGCCGAAGTTGGCGGCCACCCACATATCGGCGAAGTTGCTCCATTGCCAGTGCACCGGCAGCCAGCGCGCCGGATAAACGAACACCTCGTCCGCCGGTTTGAGCGCGGTGAACAGCATGATCGCAAACGGGAACAGCACGAGGACGATCAGCGGAGACAGCGCGAGCCAGCACCACAGCGTGCGTTTCATCTTGGTACTCATGCGTTTTCTCCTTCTTTCGCCGGCTGCATGCGCAGATACAGCATCGAAAACACGAACAGCATCACCAGCATGATCAGCGATACCGCCGCCGCCTGGCCCGGACGCCCGAGCCGGAAGCCGACTTCGTACAGATAGGTGACCAGAATATGGGTGCTTTCATCCGGACCGCCTTGCGTCATGACCCAGATGATCGGAAACGAGTTGAACACGTAGATGACGTTCAGCAGGATCGCCATGTTGACGAAGGGTTTGAGCAGCGGCAGCGTCAGTTTGCGGAACTGCTGCCAGGCGCTCGCGCCGTCGATGCGCGCCGCTTCGTAGATATCGCCCGGAACGGACGACAGGCCGCCTAGCAGGATCGTCACCGTGAACGGAATCGACACCAGAATGCCGACGCCGATTTCCACCGGAAACGCGAGCTCCGGCGTGGCCAGCCAATGGATCGGCCCGTTGATCAGGCCGAGCCGATGCAGCGTGACGTTGACCATGCCGTAGTCGTCATTGAAGGCCCAGCGCCACACCACGGCGGTCATGGTCAGCGAGACGGACCACGGCAGCATCACAATGGTGCGTGCCACGCCGCGTCCATAGAAGTCCTGATTGAGGACCAGCGCGACCGGTACCGAGATCAGGACGGTGCCGCCCACCACAAAGAAGGTCCAGTAGATCGTGCGCCGCAACGCGCCCAGAAACTCTGGGTCCGCGAAGACGGTATAGAAATTCTTCAGGCCGGTGAAGTCGCGAATCGCGCCAAAGCGCGACACATCGTGCAGCGACTGATACACGATGTTGAAAATCGGATAGCTGATGATAAACAGCGCGAGTATCAGGCTCGGCGCAATCAGCAACCAGGGCGCCGACAGGCGCGGAGAAGCAGGACGGCTCATGCGTGCTCGATCGTAAGTCGCGCCGTGGCCTCATGGCTGGCGCAACGGGATGGGCCGGGTACAACACGGCGCGCGCCGCCTGTCTGCGGTAGCGCGCGCCGGTCTACATTAACGCGGTGTTTCTTCAACCGGGCATGAGCTGGGCATCGGCTATGCCTCGACCCAGCCTTGCCTCAGCCTTACTTGCCGAGCGATTCGTTCGCCTTGTCGGCTGCCGCGTTGAGCGCAGCGGCCGGCTGGGCCTTGCCGAGGTAGATCGATTGCATCGCGTCGGAGACGGCCTTCGCGGTGTCTTCCCAACCCGTGATGGTCGGCGCAAAGTGCGCGCTCGGCAGCAGCGCGATGAACGCCTTCGTGTCAGGATCGTTGAACGCCGGATCGGTCGCTTCGGCCTTCGTCGTCGGCAGGAAGCCTTCCGTGCTGGTGAACTGCACGCGCGGTTCCTTCGTGAACAGATAGTCGAGGAACTTCCAGGCGCTCTTCTTCACCTTCGAGTTCTTGAACATCACGATCGAGTCCGTCACCGCATACGTGGCGTGCGTCGTGCCCATCGGGATCGGATCGATGCCGTACTTCAGGTTAGGCGCTTCCTTCTTGATCTGCTTCGAGAGGAACGGTGCGGAGATCACCATCGCCACGCGACCCTGCTTGAACAGGTTCTGCACGTCTTCGCGGCTGTAGCCGGTCACGCCCGGTTCCGTCAGGCCGTCGTCGATCAGCGTCTTGTAGAGCGTCGCCGCCTTCACGCCGGCCGGCGAGTTGAACGCAGCCTTGCCGTCCTTGCCCACCACGTCGCCGCCGTAGCTCCACAGCGCATAGTAAAAGTAGACGTCCGTTTCGATTTCCTTGCCTTGCAGACCGAAGCCGGCAATACCTTGCGCCTTCAGCTTCTTCGACGCATCGATCACGTCGTTCCACGTCTTCGGACCGTTCGGGTAGCCGACCTTCGCCAGCAGGTCCTTGTTGTAGTAGAGCGCGCGAGCGGAGGCAGCGATCGGCAGACCGTAGACCTTGCCGTTGATCTCACCCGGCGCCAGGAACGGGCCGATAAAGCGGTTCTTGAAGCTCGCATCCATGTAGCCGTCGAGCGGTTCAGCCACATCGTCCTTCACGAAATCGAGCAGCCAGCGCGTGCCGACAATCGCCAGATCGGCGTTGGCGCCACCGGTAATGTCCGTTTGCAGCTTCTGTTGCAGCGTGTCCCAGCTGACGTCCTCGATCTTGATGGTCGTGCCGGGGTTGGCCTTTTCGAATTCCTGGGCCACTTTCTCGAAGTACGGGGCGGTCGCATCGCTGTAGTGGGCGACGGTGACGCGGACCGTGTCGGCGTGCGCCGCCACGGCCATACCTGCAAACGCGAGCGCTACGGCAATCTTGCCGAGCGCGAAGGAAGCACGGGCTTGCAACGACATTTCTCTCTCCTGGGGTGGTCCGCTGCCGTCGCCGGCCGCTGGGTTGTCAAATTGTTTGAAAAAATCCTACAGGAGTAAAAATTTGTTGTCACGTAGGGTCTACGATATTTTTTCTCGCGGCTGTTTTTGCATAAGATGCTGTAAAGAAGGCGTATTTTGTGCGGTGCAGAGGCGGGCGGCAGGTTGGTCGGAACAGGCCCGGTATGCGAAATGAGTGCGTTGTGTTGGAAATTTACAGCACGCGAAGCCTTTAAGCACGAACCTGAGAGCGTTTGACGAGTGGTGCCGGCGTGCTCCGGACCACCGCGATTCACCCGGTCGGCGGCGGTGCCGGCAGGCAAAAGGCAGGGAGAGACATGACTCGAGTGGTGTTGGTCACCGGCGCCTGTGGCGGGATTGGTAGCGCGCTGTGCCGGCGTTTTGTCGAACTGGGCGACACCGTGCTGGCGCTCGACCTCGACGCAGCGGCGCTCGCAGCGCTTGCCGGCGGCTTCGAGGCGGGCCGCGTGACGCCGGTGGTGGCCGATCTGGCCGATGCGGCGGCGGTCCAGCAAGCCGTCGCGCAGGCGGTCGCGCTGCGCGGGCCGGTCGACGTGCTGGTCGCCAACGCGGGCGGCGCCAAGGGGCTGACGCTGGCGACGACCGACGTCGCCAGTTGGCACCGCGACGTCCATCTGAACCTGAACGGCACGTATCACACGGTGGAGGCTGTGCGTACGTCGATGATCGAACGCCAGCAGGGCGTGCTGGTGCTGATCGGCTCGGTGAACGGCATGGCTTCGCTCGGCCACCCCGCGTACAGCGCGGCGAAGGCCGGCCTGATCAGCTATACCAAGGCGCTGGCGCTGGAATTGGGCAAACACGGCATCCGCGCCAATATCGTCTGTCCGGGCACCGTGAAGACGAAGGCCTGGCAGGCGCGGGTCGACAAGAATCCACAGGTCTTCGAGAACCTGAAGAAATACTATCCGCTGCGCGACTTCGCGACACCGGACGACATCGCCGACGCGGTGCAGTTTCTCGCCTCGCCGATGGCGCGTGTGATTACCGGTGTGGCGCTGCCGGTCGACGGCGGCCTGATGGCGGGCAACCGGCTGATGGCCGAGGAATTGACGCTCGAGACGCTTTGAACCAGTGAACGTGGTGCGCCCGCTTCGCGGTGGCACCGGACGACGATGAGGACAGCATGGCAGCAGTGCAACTGAGCGGCATTTTCAAGCGTTACGGCGACACCCAGGTGGTGCATGGCATCGATCTGGATATCGACGACGGCGAATTCGTCGTGCTGGTCGGGCCGTCCGGGTGCGGCAAGAGCACGCTGATGCGCATGGTGGCCGGTCTCGAAGAGATCAGCGGCGGCGATCTGCTGATCGGCGGGACGCGCGCCAATAGCCTCGCGCCGCAGCAACGCAATATCTCCATGGTGTTCCAGAGCTACGCGCTGTATCCGCATCTTTCCGTCTACGAAAACATCGCCTTCGGGCCGCGCATCCGCAAGGAGTCGTCCAGCAGTTTCAAGCCGCGTATCGAAGCCGCGGCGAAGATGCTCAACCTGGGCGGCTACCTCGACCGCTTGCCGCGTGCGCTTTCCGGCGGCCAGCGTCAGCGCGTGGCCATGGGCCGTGCGGTGGTGCGCGAACCGTCGCTGTTCCTGTTCGACGAACCGCTGTCGAATCTCGATGCGAAGCTGCGCGTGCAGATGCGCACGGAGATCAAGGCGCTGCATCAACGTCTGAAGAATACGGTGATCTACGTCACGCACGATCAGATCGAAGCGATGACGATGGCCGACCGGATCGTCGTGATGAACGCGGGCCGTATCGAGCAGATCGGCCGGCCGCTGGATCTCTACGATCGACCGGCGAATCTGTTTGTGGCCAGTTTTCTCGGCTCGCCTTCGATGAACTTTGCCGAAGGCGTACTGGTGAGCGGCGCAAGCGGTCTCGCGCTGAAACTGGCTGACGGCAGTGAAGTGGCGCTGTCGCACGCACCGGCTTCAGCCAAGACCGGCGCCAAGGTCACGTTGGGCATTCGGCCCGAGCATATCGAAACGCTGGCGCCGCCGGATGGCGTGTCAATGGAAGTCGAAGTGGTGGAGCCGACTGGCGCCGAGACCCACTTGTACGGGAAAATAGGCGGCAGCACGTGGTGCGTGACGACGCGCCAGCGCTCGACAATCGAGCCTGGCCAGCGCGTGGCGCTCCGCTTGCCGATTGGGCATATTCATCTGTTCGATACGGAGAGTGGACGCAGGCTTGCCTGAAACCGCGTGTGGCCGCTGATCTCCATAGAACCAAGACGCGGATTCCAGACCTTGAACCCATAAGGAACACACGGGTGTCCGCTCCCAACCTGATTCCCCACATTCGCGGCGCATTGACCCAGCTACGTCCGGCTGAGCGCAAGGTCGCCGACATGGTGCTGAGCGACGTCGACTTTGCGATGCGCGCCAGCATCACCGAGCTCGCTCAGCGCGCGGAGGTGTCCGAGCCTTCGGTGACGCGCTTCTGTCGCGCGGTCGGTGCGAATGGGCTGCGCGACTTCAAGATGCAACTGGCGCAGAGCGTGGCGGGGGGCTTGCCGTATGCGTCGACGGCCGTCGCGCGGGATGACGATATCCAGACCCTGCTCGACAAGGTCGGCGAAGCGGCGGTCGAAGGCATCACGCATGCGCGTGGGGCGCTCGATCCGGTTGTCGTGGAGACGGCGATTGCCGCGTTGGCCGGCGCGCGCCGCGTGTATTTCTTCGGCGTGGGTTCGGGATCGGGACTGGTGGCCCAGGATGCGGCGCTGCGTTTCCTGCGGCTCGATATCGCCGCGAGCGCATTCACCGATGGTCATTTGCAGCGCCTCTACGCCGGGCTTCTCGAGCCGGGCGATGTGGCGTTTGCGGTGTCGCACTCGGGGCGCAGCGTCGAAGTGAACGAAAGCATCCAGATCGCCAAGGAGCGCGGCGCGACGACCATTGCGCTGACCAATGTCGGCTCGCGGCTTGCGTGGCTGGTCGATATTCCGCTGCTGCTGCGCGTGCCGAGTGCGATCGATCCGAATACGCCGGGCGTGTCGCGGCTCGTGCATCTGTGCATCATGGATGCGCTCGCAATCGGCGTGGCGCTCAAGCTTGGGCCCAAGACGCTGGAGAAGATGCGGCATGCGAAGGCGCGGCTCGCGCATGAGCCGGAGCCGGCAGCGGGGGAGTCGTCGTAAGTGCCGCATATTTCCTTGCCAACTCCGACGTTGCACACCGCTCGCCTGCTATTGCGTCCTTTCACGGAAGCCGATACGGACGCCATCTTCGCGCTGCACAGCAGCGCGCGCGTGTTGCGCTACTGGGATGCGCCGCCCTGGAAGACGCGCGCGCAAGCAGAGCGCTTTGTCGTGGTTTGCAGAAAAATCGAGCAGGAAGGCAGCGGCGCGCGGCTGGCCATCGAACGTGCCGCCGATGGTGTGTTCATCGGCTGGTGCTGTTTGATCAAATGGGATCCGGACTATCGCAGCGCGACGATGGGCTACTGCCTCGATGACGCGGCATGGGGTCAAGGCTTCGCCACCGAAGCCGCAGGCGCCTTGTTGCAGTGGGGCTTCGATACGCTCGATCTGAACCGCGTTCAGGCCGAGACCGACACGCGCAACGCGGCATCGAGCCGCGTGCTCGAGAAGCTCAGGTTTGTCCGCGAAGGTATGTTGCGGGAAGATTGCATTGTGGATGGCGAGGTCTCGGATTCCTGGGTGTATGGGCTTCTCAGGCGGGAATGGAAGCCGTCGCTGTGAGGTCACTCACGGTTTGGCAAGTTGCCTGAGACCGAGACCCTCTATCAACTGAGTCTGCACCGACAGGGCTTGCGCGTTGAGGGTGTCCGGCGCCAAACGACTGCCCGACGACCAAACGTGCAGAACCTCGTCTCGATGGGTTACGACCTCGAAAGAATTGCGAGCGAAGTCGGCTATGCCGACTCGGTGACGTTGCGGAGCTTGGGCAGCACGGCTAGCCCGGCAAACCAGGTGAACGGCCAGATGAGCGGCCAGATGAACGGTACAACGAGCGGCTACGGCACGCCAGGCACTCCCAACTCGGAGAGCGGCATGGCTAACGGGGCGCCGAACTCGGGTTTGCCGAGCAGCAATAGCTCCACGACCAACAGCGCTCCCAAGACCAATAACACACTAGCGACCCCGAGCGTGGTGTCGCCCGCCGCGGGACAATAGCAGCGGGTAACGACGGTGGACAGGGAGCGATCAACCAGTGACAATCGTTTGTAAAATAAATCAATGTCCAGAGTAATGTTCTCCATGTTCCCAGATCCCTGGCTAGACCGTTGGCTAACACTGATCAAGTCGCGGGCCGGTGATCGGCCCGTGCTTGAGATTGGCTGCGGTTACGGCGACGATACTGCAACCTTGACGAAGGCCGGTCTACGCGTAATCGGTTTTGACCTGTCGTTGAGCGCGGTAACGTCGACCAAAATCAGAGTACCCTCGGCGAGCATCGAACGGCGAGACGTTCGCGATCCGCTTCCCGAAGAAGCGACGGACCTGGGCGTTGTGTTGGCGAGTCTGTCGCTTCACTATTTTGCCTGGGAAGAAACCGTGTCGATTGTGGAACGCGTGCGATTGGCGCTTCGACCAGGCGGCGTATTGCTGTGCCGATTGAACTCCACCGAGGATAGAAATTTTGGTGCGGACGGGGGCGAGGAAATCGAGCCGAACTATTTTCTGGTTGACGGACAGGCGAAGCGCTTCTTTGACGAAAGCGCGGTGCGTCGACTCTTTGCGGATGGCTGGCGCACGGTCGCGCTAGAGCATACCGTGACTGATAAGTACCGCAAACCAAAAGCAGCTTGGGAAGTGGTTCTCGAGCGGGAATGATCGTCCGGAGCGGGCGCGCGACACCCGGAGTGCGTCACCCGAGGATCACAGCAAAGAGATCAAAACAGCAAGGATACCTGGGCAGCAGATAGCGGCCACCCGCAATCCATAAAGCAGGCAGCGCGCGAAGACGCGACTATCGCCGTAGCCGCTTCAGGGCAGATTCTTTGTGATGTCCTCACCCAGCCACTTCTGCGAAATTTTCGCGAGCGTGCCGTCCGCACGCAGGCTTTGCAGCGTGGTACGTATCTTCTCGTTCCATTCGGGATCGCCTTTGTCGGTCGCAATCCAGTTCGGCTCGGCGTACAGTTGGGCGACGATCTTGAACGCCGCCGTCTGGTTAATACGCGCCTTGGCGGTCGCCAGATCGGAAATCACGGCGTCGAGACGCACGCCGGGACCCAACGCCAGGTCGCCGAAGGCGACCGTCTCGTCACTCGGTATTGCTTGCACGGCGCCGAAGGGAAAGGCAATCGGAGGCGTATTGGGGATCACCAGATTTTTCTGCAGATAGTTTTCATAGCTTGAGCCCAGACCCACGCCGACTTTCTTGCCGGTCAGGTCTTTGGCCGACTGGATCCGGGTCTCCGCCTTGTTCACCACCAGCACTGCCGGGGAGGCGTAGTACGCCACCGGAAAGTCCAGCACACGCGCACGTTCCGTGTTCGGTGTCATCGAGCAGACGCAGAGGTCCCAGCGACCGTTCCAATGTCCGCCCACCACCACTTCCCAACTGGGCGCGGCGAGTTCGATCTTGACGCCGAGGCGTTGTGCAATGGCTTTGGCTACGTCCACGTCGAAGCCCGCATAGTGATTGGACGCGTCGACAAAACCGAATGGGGGATAGCTGTCCACCAGAATGTCACGCATGACGCCGCTGCGCTGGACACGTTGCAGGGTTTCGCCGGCATGCGCGGCCAGCGCGCTCAACATGACGGCGGCCATCACCAGGGCACCTGGGATCGATTTGAACTTCATGAGGTTCCTTAACAGGAGATCGGGCGCGCGCCGCACGTCCACCGATCAGATATGAGCACGTGCATAGCCTTTGCCGAAGCGGCGTTCAAGGCGTGCTTGCAGCAACTCGCAGACGATGGACATCACCCAATAGATCGCGGCCGCCGCGATCAACATTTCCATATAGTGGTATGTGCTGCGGCCGTAGGATTGCGCAACGAAATTCAGTTCCCATACGCCCATCAAGGAGACGAGGGAAGAGTCTTTCAGCATCGAGACGAACAAACTGCCGGCCGGCGGGATGATGATGCGCAGCGCCTGCGGCGCGATCACGCGCAGTGCGATCACGTGCCGCGGCAGGCACAGCGCCAATGCCGCTTCTCGCTGTACGGGCGGGACCGACAGCACGCCACCGCGAATGGTTTCAGCCAGATAGGCGCCGTAGTTCAACGACAGCGCCATCACACCCGATGTCACCGGTCCCATGACGACACCGACCTGCGGCAGTGCCAGGTAAATCAGCAGCACTTGCAGCATCAACGGCGTACCGCGAAAGAACGAGCCATAGAACGTCGCGAGGGCGAAGGCAACCGGATTCGCGGACATGCGACCGGCGGCGACGAGCGTTGCGATCACGCAGCAGCATGAGATCGAGATCAGGGTGATCAGGATCGTCAGCGGCGCACCCTGGATAAAGTCGTCGGGCGAGAGGTGCAGGCCCAACAGAAACGGCAGTTTGTCGCGCACCAGTGAAAACTGTAGTCCGAGGTGCGACAGCAGCAGCACCAGCAAGGCGAGCAGGATCAACCATGTGATCCGCGCACGGATCTGGAAGCGGGCACGGCTACGCAACTCTTCACGTAGCGTGTCGAATTCCACGAGGGGCGCGCCTGGTGTGTCGGGTACGGCGGCAATGTCGTGCAAATGCCTGAGCTTCAGCTTGAACATGGAAACGCAAACGGTGAGGTGGCTCGGAAAGCGGCAAGCCTATGCGCTTGCGCCCGAAAGTGTAAATGGTTAGTGACGCGCAACGAAAAAGTAAAAATGCTTATGGATATATTGATACGGTATAAGGGCGATTGCGTCCGGGTGCTAGCATGCACGATCATAAAAATCATGTACCACCGCGACGCGCACAGGAAATTGGCGTCATGTCGGAGCGTAGCGGGCCAGGTACGGCAATATCATTTAAACAGCATGTCAGATAGACCTTCCGACTCACTGATCTCGTTGCGCGGTGTCAGCAAATGGCACGGCCGCACGCAGGTTTTGAAAACCGTCACGCTCGATATCCGCGCCGGCGAGACTCTGGTGATCTGCGGGCCGTCAGGCTCGGGTAAATCGACCCTGCTGCGCACGATCAATGGCCTGGAGAAACGTCAGGCGGGCTCCATTGACGTTGCCGGCGTCGCGCTGGATCTGGAATGCCGCAACGCCGAAGCGGTCCGACGCCATGTCGGCATGGTGTTCCAGCAGTTCAATCTGTTTCCGCATCTCACCGTACTGCAAAATCTGCTTCTGGCGCCGATGCATGCTCGCCGTATATCCCGGGACGAGGCGGAACAGTCGGCGCGATACTACCTTGCCCGTGTGCATCTTCAGGACCACGCCGATAAATACCCGGCGCAACTCTCCGGCGGCCAGCAGCAACGCGTCGCGATTGCCCGGGCGCTATGCATGCGGCCGAAGATCATGTTGTTCGACGAACCTACCTCGGCGCTGGATCCTGAAATGGTCCATGAAGTCCTCGATGTGATGGCCGAACTCGGTGAAGAAGGCCTGACGCGAGTGTGTGTGACCCACGAAATGGGTTTTGCCCGCCGCGTCGCGGACCGGGTGGTGTTCATGGACGGTGGAGAAATCATCGAAGTGGCGGCGCCGGATGTGTTTTTCGAGCGCTCGTCGAATGAGCGTACGCGGCAGTTCTTAAGCAGGGTGCTGGCGCATTGAGCCTGCCATGAGTCGCGCGACGCGCGACTCGATCAGGAGAAACGGGCAATCGTAAAGGCGGACGAGGCGGACACAGATCCGCTCGGTGGTATTCAGACGTATCTTGACAGGTGAGCCAAAAAAATGAACCAGAAAAGCTACTTCGGTATTAATTTAGGATTACTGATGTGGTCGGTGTCGGCCGCATCGGTATGGGCCCAAAGCGCACCGGGCGCAGCCACATCCGGTGTGCAACCCGCGGCAGCCGCCAGCGCGCCGGGCGTGACACTGGACTCGATGGTGGTCACCGGTAGCCGGGCGGTCAACCGCTCGCAGCAGAACAGCACCACTCCCATTCAGGTCATTAGCGCAAAGGATCTCGCGGCCACGGGACAGGGCAATCTGCTCGATGCACTGAAAACTTTGGTGCCGTCATTGACGACACCCGCTGTGGGCTACGACGCCGGCGCGCTGTCTCGCACCTTCCAGCTGCGCGGCTTGGGACCGGGCGAAACACTGGTGCTCGTCAATGGCAAGCGGCGCCATCTTTCGGCGACGCTGTATGCGGACGAGGATCCATCCCAAGGGGCGAATGCGGTTGACCTGGACTTGATACCGCTCGCGCTGATCGATCACGTTGAAGTTCTGTTGGGGAGCGCGGCGGCGCAGTATGGCTCGGACGCCATTGCGGGCGTGATCAACATTGTTCTGAAGCGTGCCAGTCAAGGTAGCACGGCCACCGTAACGGGAGGCGCATACGGCAGCGGGGGCGGCGCCACTGGTCAGGCCGATGTCGAACAGGGGCTGCCGTTCGGCGATGACGGTTACCTGACCTTGAGTGCGGGATTCCGGCACCATGGCTACTCCAATCAGAGCGGGCCCAGCGGTGGACCGGAACCCGCCAGGGTGCAAGGCGATCCGCAGACCAATATCGGTACATTCGGTTTTAACCTGGAGCGCTCGCTGACCCCGGGCGTGACGTTGTACAGCTTCGGGACGGTTGCCGACCGTACCGTGCGTGCCTACGAAGACTACCGTTCGCCGTCCTATATCAGCGAGAACATGCCGGAGTTGGCGGCCCTGTACCCGAACGGCTTTTCTCCGGTGGAGCGCAGCCACGAAACCGACTTCAGCTTTACCGTCGGCGTCAAAGGCAGGACGGATTCGAACTGGGACTGGGATCTGAGCACGACCTATGGTCGCGACGAAATCAGTTTGAGCAATCTGAATACCGCCAACTACAGTCTGCTGACCGACAACGGTTATACGCCAACGTCGTTTTACGTCGGCAGCTATACGTCCTCGGAGTTGACTACCAACCTGGATTTGCGCAAGTCGTTTCAACTGCCGCTGTGGAGCGCGCCGGTCAACGTCGCGGTGGGCCTCGAACATCGCTATGAAACGTTTAGCCTGGGCGCGGGCGAGCCCGGCTCGTACTATGAAACCGGGTCCGTTGCATTCCCGGGTTATCTGCCGACCGATGCGAGTAGCTCGAACCGGCAGAGCGTCGCCGCCTACACGGATGTCTCGACGCATATCTTGCCGCCCTGGCAGGTCGATCTGGCCGTGCGCGCCGAAGATTACCAGGCCCTCGGTGCATCCGTTGACGGCACGGTATCGACGCGCTACGACTTCACCGATGCGTTTGGTGTGCGCGGGTCGGCAGGGACGGGCACTCATGCTCCCACCCTGGTGCAGGACCACTACTCGGCCACCAACGTGACGACCGGCGGCGCCTCGATCCAGATTCCGTTAGGCTCACCGGGTGCGGCGATTCTCGGTGCTCCTAATCTCAAGGACGAAACATCCCGGCAATTTAGCCTCGGCATTGCCGGCAAGCCGACTCACAATTTCGACTACAGTCTGGACTTCTATCAGATCGACGTGGACAACCGTATCGTGGATAGCGGCGGTATCTACGGGCCGCTTGCCGCAGAGGCGATTGCGGCAAACGGCACCACGGTGCCGGCCGATGCGGTCGAAAACACCTATGCGCAGTTCTTTACCAACGGCGCCGATACGCGTACGCGGGGGATCGATGCGGCATTGAACTACCTGACGGATTATGGCCGCTACGGCAGCGTGAAGTGGAATCTCGACGCCAACTATAACCGCACCACCATCCGTCATATCAACACGCCGGCAAGCCTCGCTGCGGCCGGTGTTTCAGTGCTGGACGCCATTCAGACCTCGAACCTGACGACCGCGACACCGCGCATCGTGGTCTCGGGAGCGGGTGTCTACACGCTAGGCAACTGGCGGGTAACGCTGCGTGAAACCTACTACGGCAAATCCACTCAGGTTCAATGGTCGACGGACTACAGCACGGTGTATCCGGACAACGTCAATCCGGCCTTTATCACTGACCTCGATATCGCCTACAAGATCAACCGGAACGTGACGGTGGCGCTCGGCGCCAACAATCTGTTCAACACATTCCCCAACAAGAATAATCCGAACGCGGAGCCTAACTTCGACATGTATCCGCATTTGTCACCGTATGGGATCAATGGCGGCTACTACTACATGCGGTTGACCTGGCAGATTTGAGTTCGATGGCGGTTGCGCGGCGCGATGGGGGTTTGATCGTGGTAAAGCGGAGCGGGACAGTGCGTGGTGCTTGCCTGCTGCTATGGCTGGGCATTGGGTTGGGCTGCGCTCTGCTTTTCGAAATCCTGAGCGGAAATGCCACGCCCTTTATATAGGAATGCGGTCAAGTCCCAGATCGTCTGGTCGTCTTGCGTCTTGCCGAACGCGGGCATCGCGGTCATTTTGACGCCGTTCTTGATGACCCAGAACATCATCTTGGGATTGTTACGGCGCGTCGGCGCCAGCAGTTCCGGCGCGAGCGGCAGGATGCCCTGACCGATCGGACTCAGCGCGTGTCCCGGTGCGCCGTGGCACGCCGCACAAGTGCTCGCGTAAAGACGCGCGCCGGCCTCGACGTTGGCGGTAGTCATCAGATCGGGCGGCACCTCGATATCGGCCGCGTGGCGGTGCAACGACTGCAGGTAAGTCTTGTGCAGCAGCCACGCGACGAGCGGGTTATGTCCGGACGTGGCCGAGACATCGTACACGCCCGAGTACATGAATCCGAAGCCGGCCGCGCCGGCCACGACCGCCGTCGCGACGAACGCGCTCAGCGTGGGATGCCGGGAAAGGAATGAAGCTTCTCTGGCTACCGAGTTCATGTTCGACTACCTGCTATAAAAAATGGGGAAGTGGATCGCTGCGTGCAAGGCCTCGAAATACGCACTGACACAGGCGCTTGTGTCAGACCGTGTAGTCATTGTTGGATCGGGTAGATGACGGCGCCCTTGCCCGGTGATTACAGATTTGTCATTTACCCGTAGTGACCGGACCTGGCCGCGCATGGCGCTTCAACGCGCATTGGGTCCGGTCTGTGCTGCGTAGGCATGACGCCCGACGAGCGCTTTGAACCATTCGACGTATCGATCAAAATTGGCGACAATCGCCCCACGCAGCGACGGTGAATGGCCCCCGTCGCCGTATGTGCCGCTCAATCTGAAAGTCTGAAAAGGCAACATGAAACACCTGTTCCTCGCTGCGCTCGCGGCCGCCTCTTTCGTCACCTGCGTTCATGCGCAAAGCAACGCGTCGGGCCCGCTCGCCACGCCTTCGGGCACGCTGCAATTCGTGCGTGCCGATCGCGATTTCACTGCCATGCTCGACAAGGAAACGTTCGATCGCTTCGAGGCGAACGGGCTCACGCATTTCGATGACGTCGGCAGCGCAAACGACAGTGTTACGCGCATGCTCGTGCAGACCGAGTCGGGCCCGGTGCTGTACGACTTTCGCCGCCGTCCGGCGCTTGTGCAGCGCCTGGACAAGCGCATGACGATCAGGCGCGTGTTCTGGCAAGGCGATGAAGTCGTCATGCAAGGCTCGCAAGGCTGGTTTCGATTCGAGCACGGTGTGCTGACGAAGCTGCAGTCTACGAGCACGATCTACCATTGATCATTCAGCTCAGACGGGCTGGTGATGCGCGAAGAAATCAAGCAGACTCTGCGGCGCGTTGGGACCAAGACACGCTTCGAGTACGCCTTCCGCCGCTATAGCCTCAGACGCGCTGCGAGGGAAGAGGTCTTTTTCATACGCAGCGAGCGCCGCTTCAACGTCGCCAGGATTCGCGGCGATGGCCTGCGCGAGTTCAGCGCCGTCGAACATGGCAAGGTTGGCCCCTTCACCAGAGGGGATCATCAGGTGCGCCGCATCGCCTAGCAGTGTCACCCCGGGTACGCGAGCCCATGTGTGCCCAACCGGAAGCGCATGAATAGGGCGCGGCACAGGGTCCGTCTCGCCGTCGGTGATGAGCGCTGTTAGCGCCGGAGCCCAACCCTCGAACTCCTCGGCAACGCGGGCCCTGGCCGCTACCGGGTCGGAGAAGTCGATGCCGTCGATCCAGTCCTTGGGCTTGTGTAACTCCACGTACGTGTGCAGCACGCCATTCGGCTCGCGGTGCGCGAGGATGCCCTTTCCGGGCGCAAGCGCAAACAGCGCGCCATCGCCAACCGCTTGCGCGCTAGCCTTGTGACGGGTGTCGCTGTCGTACAGGTGCGTTTCAATGAATGCTGTGCCCACGTACGCCGGTTTCGCCTCGGAAAGAAGCGGACGAACTCTCGACCACGCGCCGTCAGCCCCCACGAGCAAGTCTGTCGTCACCGTCGAGCCGTCGGCAAAGGTCAACTTATGCCGGCCGTCGCCGAGCGCAGACGCTGTGGCAAGTTTGTGTCCCCAGCGGATCGTGTCGGCAGGAAGTGAGTCGAGCAGAATCCGCCGAAGTTCGCCTCGCGGTACCTCGGGGCGGCCGCCGGTGCCGTCGTCGGGTTCATCAAGCAGGACGTTGCCGTCCTTGTCGAGTACTCGCGATGCCTGACCGCCGGCGTGAATGATCGCGAGAAACGGATCGAAGAGCCCTGCTGCCTTGAGCGCGAGCTGCCCGTTGTATTCGTGGATATCGAGCATGCCGCCCTGCGTACGCGCGTTAGCCGAGGCTTCCGCTTCGTAGACCGTCGCGGCAATGCCGTGGACGTGGAGGACTCGGGCAAGCGTCAGCCCACCCAGTCCCGCACCAATAATCGCAATCGAAGTGTTCATCCTGATTCCTTGATGGTCGGAGGTCGTCACAAGATCTGCTTCAGACAGTCTATGGAACGTCATTCCATAGTATTATTGGAACGGCATTCCATAAGTGTCAAGATGAACAATGGCAAAAAAAGCACGCAGCACCCAACGGCGCGAGGATTCGCTCTCGCCGGATCGAATCATTGAGGCGTCGATTGCGCTGCTGGACAGTAGCGGGGAGAACGGCCTGACGTTTCGCGCCCTGGCCGAGCGGCTCGCCACCGGCCCTGGTGCGATTTACTGGCACGTCGCCAGCAAGAGCGATCTGCTGACCGCCGCGTGCGACGCTATCGTCGCTCGCACGCTGAGCGAGCCCGTGGTCGGCGCGACGCCGGAGGCCAGCATTCGTGCGCTTGCGCTGGGCATGTTCGACGCGATCGACGCGCATCCATGGGTTGGCTCGGCGCTCACGCGCGCCCCGGGTCAGTTGCCCGTCGTGCGTATTCTCGAACGCCTGGGCCAGCAGTTACGCGCGCTTGGCGTGCCGGACGAAGAACAGTGGGAAACGGTGTCCGCGTTGTTGAGCTATATCCTTGGCGTCAGCGGACAGAACGCGGCGAACGCGCATTTCGCGCGGGAGCGGGACGCCGATAGGTCCAACTTCCTGGATGAGGTGGCGACCATGTGGTCTCAGCTCGATCCGGATGAATACCCGTTCACCCGCAGCGCAGCCGCACAGTTGCGGGTCCACGACGACCGTGTCGATTTTCTCGCCGGGATCGATCTCATCCTTGGCGGGATCAGCCAGCGCGCGGCCGCTGCCCGGAAGGGGCGTGCAGGCGTCGCCGGGACGAAGAGCAGGCGTTGATTCTTCGAGGTCGTATTGAGTGAGGATGACTGACTATCCCCTCACTCCACCACCGCCTTCGGCTCAGCAGAACGACTCGAGCCGCGCACAGCCCGTCCACCAAACGCGCAGACGATCAACGTCGCCGCCACCAGCACGCATAACGCCAGTCGCAACCCCAGCAGTCCTGCGCCGAATCCGATTAGCGGCGGGCCCACCAGAAAGCCCGCGTAGCCCGCCGTGGCGGCCATGGAGACGCCTACGGCCGGCGTCGGAGTCGAGCGGCCGGCAGCACTGAAGATGACCGGAACGATGTTGGCCAGACCGAGGCCGACGAGCGCAAATCCTATGCAGGCGGTGAACGCGCTTGGGATGCTCAGCACCAGAGCAAGGCCGCTCGCCGCGACGAAACCGCCCAGCGCCACCACCTTGCTGGAACCCAGCCGGCGCACGAACACGTCGCCGATGATGCGACATGCCGCCATCGAAAAGGCGAACGCGGAATAACCGAGTGCCGCAATGCTCGCCTCGCCGGTCAGGACGGTGCGCAGGAACACTGCGCTCCAGTCGGCTATCGCGCCTTCCACCATCATGCACAGGAACGCCAGCGCGGCAAGCCTCATGACAGCCGCACTGGGCAGCGCGAAGCCGCTGCCACCTGGCGCTGCACGCGGTCCAAGCTCGCGAAGCGCAAGACCGGCGGCAGCAAGGATCAGTGCGCCGATCAACACATCCGGCAACGCCAGGCTGGCGATCACGCCCATCCCGCTCCTTTGGAGCATCGCGCCGGTCGCTGCGCCGAGTAGGCCGCCGGCGCTCCACGCAGCGTGGAACGACGACATGATCGGCGCGTGCCAGGCGCTTTCGATGGTACTGGCATGGCCGTTCATGGATACATCCAGCGCGCCGTTTGCCGCACCCAGCAACAGAAGCACGATGCACAACAACGGAAAGTTCGGCGCTAGCGCAGGCAGCGGTAGCGCCGCCACAAACGCTACGCCGAGCAGAGCGGTGGCCCGGCCGCTGCCAAGCCGGGGCGCCAGGCGTCCTGCAAGCGGCATCGCGACGATGGCGCCTAGCGCGAACGCGAACAGCGCCATGCCCAGCGAGGCATCGCTTAGCGAAAGGTGTTCCTTGATACGTGGCACTTCGACCGCCCACGCGCCGATCCCGAAGCCATTGGCCAGAAACACCGCGACGGTTGCAATACGCTCCTTGACAGGCTTCATGGCGTGGCCACGATTACGCTACCGCAGACCTTTTCAAGCGTGCGTCGCCCGTCGGCGTGGAGGTCCGCCTCGATCACCAGATAGTCGACGTCCGATGCCGGCGCGACCACGAACGGGGCCGCGGTCATCAGCTTTTCGGATGTCATCGCAATGGCGACCAGACCGCTCGCTTTGACCATGGCGCGCTTCAGTTCGGCATCTTCCGCTTCGAAGGCTGCGACACCTTCGATGGGGTCGAGGGCGCACGCCCCCAGAAAGCAAAGATCGGCCTTGATCTGCTGGACCTGCAGCAGCGCGGTAGCCCCAACCGCACCGGCAACCTGTTTCCCAACCCTGCCGCCGACCAGGATGACATCGAAGCCCGGCCGATCCAGCAAACGCAGGCACGCCTCGGGCGAGTTCGTGATGACCGTGAGGCCGACGTTGTCAGGCAGCGCTTGCGCGATCGCGACGTTCGTTGAGCCCGCGTCGAGCAGGATGACCTGCTTCCTCTGCACGATCGACACCGCAGCGATAGCGAGCCGCTGCTTGCGATCAACCGCCTCGCGCATCCGCGTGGATGCGGGGTGGTCAGCGGGGGAGGTGAGCAGTGCGCCGCCATAGACCCGCTTGCAATGGCCGGCGCTGGCGAGGTCGCGCAGGTGGCGGCGCACCGTATGCTCGGACGTGCTGAGTTCGACCGCCAACTCCGACGCGAGCACGCGGCCCTGCGCTCTGAGCCGCTCAAGAATGAGCCGCTCGCGCTCCTCGGGCAGAAGCCCGTCTACTGCATCCTGCCGCGTTCGTTGCATGCGTGCTTCCCGCTTGAATAGCAAAACGATCATAAACGAGCATAATGTATAGAAAACGAGCAGAATGTGCAATAGGCGGCGAGCCGGTTAGCCCAAGGTCGAAAACGCGGTGGAGGTAGTACGCGGCGACCTCGGCGGTCGGCACGTTGAGGGCATTCGACCGGTAGGCGCTGAACAGGCCGTTGGCTAGAGCGCGTCAATCCAGGCGGTGACTGCAGCGTTCACGTCTTTGCTGCGGTCCTGCATGATCCAATGGCCTGTGTGGGACCACACGTCGACTTCCGATTTCGGATGTGCGAACCAGGTTCGCATGCGGTTGGCCTGCTCGTTGTCGCGGCACAAGTGCTTCACAGGCACTGTGAGGCTTTTGCAGAACGTGGCGCTCGCCTCTCCAATGCCGACCTGATCGCCGCCAAAGAACAGTGGGGCAAAGGACTCGCGTACGACATGCGCGGGCATGCCCTGGACGCGCCTCGCGTGCCAACGCTTGTACGCCGGATCGGTGCTGCGGTCATAGACAAGTTCGAACAGGGCAGGCGCCGCCACGCCGGGATCGCCGGCGTTCAGATCGCGGCTGGTTGTCGCAAAGAGTTTGGCCGCGGCTTCGGAGAGGCCGAGCGCGCCGTCGACGGACACCACGGCACTGACCAGGTCCGGCCGCCTGGCGGCAAGTCGGGCGGCGATCTGCCCACCCATCGAATGGCCCACGATGATGAACTTCTGGCCGGGATATTTCGTCACGATAAACGCCTCGATGTCCGAGACATAATCCGCGGGCGTGTAGGCGCCCGAGGGCATGACCTGCGATCTGCCATGCCCGCGCAGATCGACAGCGACGACACGGTATTGGCTTTCGAAGTACGGCAGTTGCCAGCTCCAGTCATGGGAGTCGCAAGTCCAGCCGTGGAGAAACATCACATTCTTGCCTTGGCCTCGCTCCGTCGCGAACAGCGTCGCCGGCGATTCGGGCGCAGCAGAAGCCGTACGGCTGCTCAGCGCGCCTGCTACAGTCGCCGCACCGGCGATCTTCAGCATGCCGCGTCGGGACAGTTTGTGTTTCATCATTTCCATTCGTTATCCTTATTGATTGGGCGTGCATCAACCGCCTGGCTCGCTCGCCTGCGTGACGTCGAGCTCGAAGCAATTGACCTGACTCCATGTTATACGTTGGATATCTACGGTCAATTACGCACCTTCAGGTGCGCAGATATACAGAAGGATACTGGGATGACTTGCGAGGTCGATGAGGTTTTCTTTGCGGACTGTGCCGCACGCTCGTTTTTCGATCAGGTGGCGAACAAGTGGTCGGTGATGATTCTCACGCTGCTCACCAGGAAGCCAACCCGCTTCAACGAGATCAAGCGCAGGCTGGAAGGCGTCACGCACAAGGCGCTTACGCAAGCCTTGAGGCGCCTCGAACGGAATGGCCTGATCGCGCGGGCGGTGCTCAATACTTCGCCGGTAGCGGTGGAATATTCGATCACGGAACTCGGGCGAACCTTGCAGGTTCCGTTCGGCGCGGTTTATGCGTGGTCGATCGAGCATCTGGATGAGATTGACCAGGCACAAAAGGTCTATGACCAACATGCGCCGTGAGAGCCATAGTGCCAACACCCGGCCCGTAGCGGGAGACCCTGCCGCTAGTGGGTGATTGGAGACGAGCACCTATTGAGGCGAATCTCCAAAAACCGAAATTAATCTTTGCGAACAACGCGCTTAATTATTAGCGCCCGCTTTCCTAAACTTGCTGTTAGCTGCTATGGACTCGGTCGCGCGAGTTTGATCGCCACGAGCCAAGCGTACAACGACCGCTATGGAGACATGCAAATGGGTCGTTTACGTCGAAATTGCAGTCCAATCAAAGAGGAACGGGTCATGAAAAAGGCAACTAGCACACTCATCGCGGCGCTCGCCGCACTCACGCTGTCGGGCGTCGCTTATGCGCAGAACAACACGCTGGCCACCCCGACCACCGTGTCGCCCGCCGCCACTGCAACGAGCGGCTACGGCGCGCCTGGCGCCACCAATTCGGAAAGCGGTATGGCCGCCGGATCGTCGAACTCGAACCTGTCGAATAGCTCGAGCAATAGTGCGGCGGCTCTCACCAACCTCCCCGGGAGTCACAACACGCTGGCCACCCCGAGCACAGCGTCTCCGGCTGGCCAATAACGGCAATTGAGGACGACAACCAGGCGTCAATAAACGACGGCAGGAATAAGTCAATACGACTGGCTTAGCTTGCCGTCACGCGCCAGATGGCCGAACCCGCCCCCACGTTGAATGACAGCGTCGGGGCGGGTTCGGCCATGAGCGCTTGTCTGTCACGCGTGCCTCTGTTCGGCCGCGTGGCGCAGACGTCGCGCCCCATGCCGTTCCCGCAGAGCACCGCCTCCATCGCCGCAACCTGTTGCTTACTTGCCGCCGGTGACATCGAGGAACGTGCCGGTGATGAACGAAGCCTCGGCGCTTGCCAGCCATAGAATCGCCCGCGCAACCTCTTCAGGCTGACCGCCTCGTCCCATGGGGATCGAGTCTTTGACGCGGTCCACCCGTCCCGGCTCGCCGCCACTAGCGTGCATGTCGGTGTAGATGTGTCCCGGGCGAATGCAGTTGACACGTATCCCGTCCCGCGCGACTTCTTTGGCGAAGCCGGTAGTAAATGTCTCAAGCGCACCTTTCGAGGCAGCATAGTCGACATATTCGTTTGGACTGCCAAGCCGGGCCGATGCCGATGAGATGTTGATCACCGCGCCGCCTCGACCATTGTGACGACGCGACATCCGCTTCACCGCCTGCTGTGCGCAGAGGATCGGGCCTATCGCATTGACCGCGAAGATGCGCTGCATCCGCTCGAATGCGAGATCCTCTAGCCGAGACTGCTGCGCAATGATCGCGGCGTTATTGACCAGCACATCGATGCGGCCGAACTTCCGGTCGATCGCGGCGAATAGCTGAGCGACCTGCTGCGGATCTGCGCTGTCTGCACGCATGGCTAAAGCCCGGCGCCCGACAGCTTCCACATCGGCGGCCACCGCAAGAGCGGCAGACTCGTTGGAGACGTAGCTTATCGCTACGTCGTAACCCTGTGCGGCAGCCAACCGCGCAGTCGCTGCGCCTACGCCACGGCCTCCGCCCGTTATCAGAATCAATGGGGTCTGCGGAACAGTATTCATTGAGGGAACCTCCATGTGTGATGCTTGCGTGCCTGGCTCGGCCGAATAACAGAGCGGTGTCAATCGCCTTATGCGCAAGAGCGTCAAGCGGCGGCCCATGCGTTGACGTCGAGGACCGCGTCAGCGAACGCTTCGGGTGCCTCCTGCGGAAGATTGTGGCCGGCGTTCGGCACGACGCGGTTCTGATGGCGTCCCGTGAAGCGCTGTGAGTTCGCCTGCCTTCCCCCGGGTGGCGAAACGCCATCGGCGTCCCCTTCGAGCGTGATCGTAGGCACCGTGATCGACGGCATGGCGGACAAGCGGCGCTCGATATCGTCAAACTGGGGATCGCCGTCGACCAGTCCGAAACGGTGCCGGTAAGAATGGACGACCACATCGACGAAATCGGGGTTGTCGAACGCCGCTGCCGAGCGCGCGTAGGTGTCGTCGTCGACGCGCCAGGTCGGTGACCATAGCGACCATAACAGACGACAGAACGCGCGCCGGTTTTCAGTCAGTCCGGCCCGGCCGCGCTCGCCATGGAGGTAGTACTGGTACCACATCCGGTATTCCTTTTCGGGGTCGGCGGGCCGCACGGCGCTAGCTATGTTCTGGATGTTGTAGCCGTTGACCGAGACCAGTCCTCGCGCTCTCGAAGGATAGAGCGCGGCCACGATGCATGCCGCCCGGCCGCCCCAGTCGTACCCGCCGAGCGTGGCCTGGCCAATCTGAAGTGCATCGAGTAGCCCTAGCAGGTCTGCTCCAAGCGCCGCTTGCTGGCCCGAACGAAGTGTCGTGGGCGCAAGGAAGCGCGTTGGCCCGTATCCCCGAAGATAGGGGGTGATGACGCGGGCGCCCTGGGATGTCAGGCGTGGCGTCACCTCCGCGTATGCGTGGATGTCGTAAGGGAAACCGTGTAGCAGGACCACCGGCCAGCCATCGGCATTGCCCTGTTCGTCATAGGCGATGTCAAGCAGGTCGGTTGCAATATGTTTAAGCATGGTGTCTTCCTTCGCAGCAAGAAGGATATCTATCCTGCGGCGGTCCAGCAAACCAGATAAATTGCCGAATCGCGTTAGAAAAACGCCTGGTTCCGGGTTGGACTGCCAATGTCGGCCGTTCGACATTGCGAACTGGATCGCTAACAAGCGATCACTTTGCCCGACTTGACCTGCTACGATAGCTCTGTCCCTTTACGGAGAAACGGTCGATGACGAACATAGAAGTGCTTCGCGCTTTTTATGCGCGATACATAACGGCCAAGGGAGCGTGCCGAGACCCGAGCGTTCAGGCGGCATTTGCGTTGGTCGAAAGGGAAAACTATCTGGGTCCCGGTCCATGGAACGTGTACACGTTGGCGGGATACATCTCGACCGACACGTCCGACCCTGCCGTTCTCTATCAGGACATCCTGATCGGGCTCAAGACCGATCGAGGCATTAACAACGGTGAGCCGAGCCTCCATGCCCGGTGTCTGGACGCAGCCGCCATCTCGCGGGGCGAAACCATCACACACATCGGTTCGGGAACCGGCTATTACACGGCACTTCTCGCGCACCTCACCGGTGAAGCAGGGCATGTGGCTGCGTATGAGATCGACCCGGGTCTCAGTGCGCATGCGACGTCGAACCTTGCTCACCTGGAACACGTCCGGGTGCTTGAAGAAAGCGGAACTCACGCAGTGCTGCCGCGCTCGGATTTGATTTACGTGAGCGCGGGTGCGACGCATCCATTGAATAGCTGGCTTGAGGCACTCAATGATGGCGGCCGTCTGATTTTCCCGTTGACGCCAAATCGCGGCCTCGGCGGCATGCTGCTTGTGACACGTGTTGCGGCCAACTCATACGCGGCAAAGTTCATCTCACCGGCGCAGTTCATCGAGTGTATCGGAGCTCGCGACGATGCGACCGGAGAATCCCTGGTCAGTGCGTTCAAATCAAATACGACGGCGGCAGTCAAGTCGCTAAGATTGAAAACGCCCGCGGACCAATCGGCGTGGTTCGTGGGGGCCGACTGGTGGCTATCGACCTCCGAGCCGGCCTGACTTCCGCCAGATTCCACCAGACTTGTCTGTTGAGCGACCGTTACACACTACCTTCACCACGGATTCCTGCGTCATGACCGCCACCCGTCGTGCCTATCTGATCGAACAACTGGCCGAGATGCCGCGCTTCCTCGCCGAGGTCTTTCAGGGGATGCCCCGAGAGCACCTTGCTCGCGCGCCGGAAGAAGACAACCTGTCGCTGGTCGAGCATCTCTGGCATATCAAAGACTGCGAGAGCGACCTCTATTACCCGCGAATCGTACAGGCTCTCGATCACGACAAGCCGGCGCTGTTGCCAATGCCGGACATCGGCAGTTGGCCGCTTGCACGCGCTTACGCACAGCGCGACGGCGACGACGCGATCCGTGAGTTTACGACGCTACGGCGGCACTTGATCGATCGCCTGCAAGATCTGGAGCCGAGTCAGTTTGAGCGGGTCAGTATCCGGCAGAACGGCTCGACCTATGAGGTGTACGACCTGCTTGAGCATCTTGCGGATCATGATCGTGACCACCGGTGGCGTATGGCTGCGCTATTGCGGCGCGGCTTGCTCGCCTGACACCGGATTTCGCCCTCTTCATGTCGTGGCCCTCGAGATGAATTCTTTTTCACGGTTCCATAATCGACCCGCCGGGCGCAAGCGGCTACGCTTTCGCTTATCCGGATGCAAGCGAGTGGTCGCCGAAGAAGCGGGTGAATCGCCCATCGAGCTTGCCCGCATTTGAGTGAGCGTCGGCCGCGTGTGTCCGACGCTCGCAAAACCTATATTACGTTAGCCTATCATAATGATTTATGTAGACGAGTTGAAAAGCGGCGCCTGGAGCGCCCGCGGTCCGCAAGCCCAACATTGCCGGCTGTTTTCGGACGATCCGACGCCCGATGCGCTGTTTGCAATGGCCTTGCAAATCGGACTTGATCCCGCCTCATGGATTCCCTCACGCGCGGCCGACGGCACCTTCACGCCGAAGGGTGCGCCGTACTACTGGATTCGCCCCGACGTGCGAGCGAAAGCTGTCGCTGCCGGCGCACGGCGCCTTAAGAACAAGGACGCCGACCGGCTTCTGGCGCAAGTCACGGTTAATGTCTCGAACATGCCAATGCCGGTTGCGGACTAGGCAACAGGGGACCCGTATATCCATGTAAATCGTCGGCTAACTCATCAGGTACGCTTGGCGACTTCAACGGAATGAGATCGCAGCGGCGTCGGCCTGGAGCGCGGCCTCGAACATGGGTTTGCCTGGACCTGCTAACCATTCGTCGAAACTCAACAGGTGTCCAAATTCGCTCTTTAGGGCAGCGATGTCCGCATGGCCCGCGAGTCGGCCGTCGTCGAACAGGGATGTAAGACGATCAAGGAAGCTGTTGTCCTGCAACAGGCTATCGGGGAAGCGGTAATAGGTGATTAGCTTGCCCGCGGCGCGACTCAGACTTTCCTGTAGCGTCACGCCAGTCACCTCGTCCCCGGCAATTTCGATGGTCCGGCCGACGAATCTGTCTGGATCGGAAAAGATGGTCGCGACGATCTTGCCGATGTCTTGCACCGCAATCACCTGTCCGGTCTGCCCCGGTCGCAGAAACGACATGAAAACTCCCTTGTCGAGTCCCATGCCGGGAAGCATCAGAAGTTCCATGAAGCCGGCGGGGCGAATGATCGTGCTGCGCAGACGGGTGCCGCGAACATGCGCTTCAATCTCGGACTTGCTATCGAAGTGGCCCATTCCGGTCTTGTCGGGACCAGCAGCATTGACCGAGGTATAGACGAAATGTTGCACGCCCATTTCGATGGCGATGTCCGCGACGCTTTTGCCGTAGCGGATCTCCTGCTCGTCGGATATGCCGTACAACGCGCCCTGTCCCGAACTGGGTTGCACGCTGAAGACGCCATAGGCTCCCGACATTGCGTTCCTGATCGAATCGCTGTCCGAAAAGTCGCCCTTGAATAGCTCGACGCCCAGGTCCAGGAGAGCTTTCGCCTTGTCGCTGGCGGGATTGCGGACCAGCGCCCTGACCGGCCATCCTTGCAACTTAAGCGCGGTTGCGACGGCTCCGCCTTGCTGTCCAGTGGCACCGAACACAAGCACGGCTTTGGAGGCGGCTGCATCCTGCCTGGTCAGGCTGTTTGATTCATGAATATCAACGGTCATCTTCCACCCCGGTCTGTTAGAGGTAGGTTATGGTATACATTTGATACTTGAATGCAATTACGCACCTGAATGCTACTAGGTAGCCTGGAATATCCCGGACAATGTCGACACCATCCCGAGAAGACCTTGAATTAAATCGCGTCGTGCTCGAAGAAATTACGACCAAGTGGTCGCTGCTTGTCCTTGGTTGTCTCTGCGGCGGCGCCATGCGGTTCAATGCGCTGCGAAGAGCAAACGAGGGCATCACCCAGAAGGCGCTGACTCAATGTCTTCGCCGGCTTGAGGCCAATGGCTTCATCAATCGCTCGGTCATCAGCACGGCGCCAGTTGCCGTCGTCTACGAAATATCGCCGCTCGGGCGCTCTCTCGAGCCGCATCTACAAGCGATCCTGAAGTGGGCAGAAGATCATCGGGAGGATGTCCAGGCTGCGCAGAGAGCCTTCGCCGCTCGCAGCCCTTTTCCTTGAGAGCATCACGCTGTGGCAATACCACAGCAACGTTGCGTAAAGCCTGGCCACCCGCAACACGGTGGCTCGCTACGCAGGGTTAGCGAGCCATGCTTTCCTGGATGGACATGTTTCCATAGCGCGCTTGTAGCCTTCGCGTGCGCGGGTGCGAGCCATGTAAGACTGCTCTACCTCACCGAGGGTGATGCCGCCACTTGTTTGGGCCAACTCCAGAGCGTAGGTTACCGAAATGTCGGCTGCGGTGAACGTCTCGCCAGCAAGATAGGGTGTATGCGCAAGCCGACGCGTCACCAACGTCAGCCGGCTTTCGAAAACCCTCCGCGCCTGACCCGCACTCCAGTTCTGCCGCTCGGACTCCGGCGCGATAAGGCGGGCGCCAACGACGAAGTAGATGGAGGTCGCGAGACCGGCTTCACCGAGGTGGAGGAACTGCTGGTAAGCGGGGAACGCAGGATCGTGCGGGGTGGGCGCGAGCGGCGTCGGCCCGTAGCGAGCCATCAGGTACTCCATGATCGCAATGGACTCGACCATCGTGACGTCGCCATCCTGAATGGCCGGAATGAAACCGGCGGGATTGATGGCCAGGAACTCCGCGTCTTCTTCGACACCAGCTAGCAGGTCCACTGGCCTCAGCCGGTAAGCGAGCCCCATCTCCTCCAGCAGCCAGACGACCCGGAACCCTCTTCCTTCTCCAAATACGGTGATCATCTTTCGCAACCCTCCTTTGATCGGGTTTTATCTACCTTATTTCGGAACGACGAATGGGAACCTCGAAAATCGACATCATCGTTGGGGTTGGCTGCGGAGCTGGGAAGCCTCCGAATCTGCTGCTTCGCGCGAGAGTGCGGTGCAAAGCGGCCATTACAAAAAGTTGTAGACTCGCGGTTAATCTGGCTATCGATTGACGAGCGCAATATGAATGTTCCATTTTCAGGCGGGTGCGCATGCGGATCGGTCCGCTATGCATGTGTGCGGGAGCCCGTAGCCATGATCAACTGCCATTGCAGAGACTGTCAGATCTCAAGTGGCGCGCCTTTCGCGTCAGGCATCATCGTCAGGACTGCCGATCTTGAGATCTGCGGTAAGCCGAGAACATACGCAGTTCCTGCAAGCAGCGGTGGCCTCACAACCCGTAGTTTTTGCCCTGACTGTGGAACCCCCTTGTTCACGCAAAGCTCAGCTTATCCACAGGTCACTTCTATCCGATTCCCCTCGCTAGACGACACCTCTGACTTTAAACCCATGCTAGACATCTATACCGCTAGTGCGCAGCGGTGGGTTTGCTTCGACCCAGCTATTCCTCACTTTCCTCAGTCGCCCCAGCAGTGAATTTCACGGTCCAGTCCCCGTACCTGCAACCCGGATGGTATGCACGGGACACGGAATCGTTTTATCCGGCGAGTCGATGGCAGTAGCGGTGTGAGCACGCTTACCTTGCTACTGACCGTCTGTGTTCGCGTGCTCCTGCCGGAGTTCGCGAGCTAAACGCGCAATGTATCAATCAACGCGCGTAGACCGCTCGATACGTGACGGTGGCCAGGGTAATAAAGACACAGGCCGGGCATAACTGGGCACCAATCGGCCAATACGCGCTCAAGGTGACCATCGCGCAATGCGTCGCGGACAAGATGATCCGGCACGAATGCAATCCCGATGCCGTCGATGGCGGCGTCAACCATCAATGGTTGATCGGTCAGGGTAAGCGGGCCGCTGACGTTGACCGTCTCCACGATGCCGCGACGCTCGAACTCCCAACGGTAGACTGCGCCGCTGTCAAAGCGAAAGCGGATGCAGTCGTGCCGATAAAGGTCCTGGGGCACCTCAGGGCGGCCGCGCGAAGAGAAATAGGCAGGCGAAGCAACAGCCGCAAACTGCACCACGTCGGATACGCGAACCGCAATCATATCCTGCGGTACTGCCTCGGCTAGCCGTATCCCCGCGTCGAACCCGCCGGCGACGATATCGCTGAGTTTTCCATCCGCCACAACGTCGAGATGGACCTGCGGATGGTCACGCAGGAAGCGCGCAAGCATGGGCTTCAGGACCATGCGAATAGCGCCTTCGCTGGCGTTGATTCGGACGTTGCCGCTAGGCGTATCGTGCAATCCGTCAACCACTTGCATCGCCTCTGCTACCGACGAGATTGCGGGACGAAGTTTGTCGGCGAGTCGCTCTCCTGCGTCTGTCAGCGACACGCTGCGGGTAGTGCGGTTGAAGAGGCGAACACCAAGACGTTGTTCGAGGATCTTGATCGAATGGCTGATTGCCGAAGGGGTAACGTCGAGCTCAATCGATGCCGCGCGAAAACTACGGTGCGCCGCCACCGTCAGGAACACATTGAGCGAAAAGAGGTCGCCGCTTTTTAACTGATGAGCGCGTTTCATCTTGGCATAAAGATTGGCGAGATAGTAATGATAGTGACTTTTTCCTAGACTGAGCAGGTTTCTCACGACGACGATCCAACGCGGCCCGGAGTGGTAGCCGCAAACGCCAGAGGATTGGGTCTTGACCGGTCCTTCTGTCGAACAGGGAGCAGGCAATGAAGATGAAGGCAGTCGTAATGACCGGTGCCAATCGACCTTGGGAGGTCTGGGAACTTCCGGTTCCAACAGCTGAGCCAGGGCAAGTGCTGGTGAAAGTTCATGCGTCTGGAATGTGTTACACCGACGTGTGGGCAACGCGAGGCTATGGTGGCGACATCTATCCCCAGACACCCGGTCACGAAGTGGTCGGCGAAATTGTCGAAGTGGGTGCCGGCGTGCATACGAGAAGAGTGGGCGACCGGGTCGGCACGACCTGGGTACAGTCCTCGTGCGGTCGTTGTGCCTACTGCCGCGAGAACCGCCCGCTGTCCGGCCAGACCGCGATGAACTGCGACGTCCCTCGCACCACCGGATTCGCTACGCAGGGCGGACATGCCGAGTACATCGCCGTCGCCGCTGAGGGGACTGTTCTGCTGCCTGACGGCCTGACCTACACGGACGCCGCACCTATGATGTGCGCCGGCTATACCACCTGGAGCGGCCTTCGGGATGCAGCACCTCAGCCGCATGAAAGAATCGCTGTTTTGGGTATTGGGGGATTGGGGCACGTTGCCTTGCAGCTATCCAGGGCGTGCGGTTTCGAGACCATCGCGATTACACACTCCGCGGACAAGCGAGACCTGGCCATCCAGCTAGGCGCGGATCAAGTGGTTGGCAATGGCACAGAACTTCGCGATCTTGGTGGCGCCGACATACTATTGGTCACCACCAACGAGTTCGGCGCTGCAGAGGAGGCCATGGCGGGTCTGAGGGTCGACGGTCGCGTGATCCTTTGCGGACTGGACTTCAGCAAGCCGTTCTCGATCTCGTCGCAGGGCAAGCCGTTCCACATGATGCGCCAACGGGTAATCGGCTCCACGCATGCGGGACTGCGCCATCTCAGCGAGGTGCTTGACCTCGCCGCGAAAGGAAAAGTTAAGCCAATCGTCGAGACCTTTTCGCTAGACCGTGCCACCGAAGCGTATGACCGTCTCGCTTCCGGGAAGATGCGCTTCCGTGGAGTATTCACACCTTCACATAGCAACTGAACGCAAGTACTGCCGAGCGGACGCCGCGTTGCGTCTCGCTCGGCAAGTGCTTTGGCCTGGCTTTTCATTCCAGGGGGGGCATAGGCTTGCGGGCGACGAAGTGCAACCAAGACGCGTCACTCGTGTGGGCATCGCCATCGATACGCTTGCCGTCACCGCATCCGAACACGGATTCAACCCGGAACCCTAGTGATTCCAACTGGCGCCGCTGTTCGGTCAATGTCGTGTACACGATCAGGATACCGAAAAAATGGGCTGCCGCCGTCTTGATCGAATACCCTTCGTAGTTGCGATGAAAACGCGCGTGCCGCATGTAGTTGTAAGAGGCAAGAGGAAGCGTCCGTAGTGCCCGTAAGGTCCGCCATCCGTAGCGTAATGGGTTGAGCGTAAAACGCGGCATCAGCTTCGGGATACTGTCCTGGAACCCGGGGCCATCGCGATTGTGGCTTGAGAACCAGACCAGGCCGCCGGGCCGGGTAACGCGGAACATCTCTTTCAGGATCAGAACGCGGTCTTCGTAGGCCACACAGTCGATCCCGTTGCAACTGAAGGCCGTCAGCGCATAGTGATCGGTTGGCAGCCCTGACATGTCCCGCGCATCCATGTGATACAGATTGAGATCCGGGTAGCGAGTGCGGGCGTGCTCGAGCAGTTTGGCCGTGTAGTCGATCCCAGTGTAATTGGACGAAATCTGCATCATTAACGGAATCGTGCGGCCCGCGCCGATACCGATGTCGAGCAACGGCTCGCCGCGACACTCCTCGGCGATCTGGTCGAATGCGGCTTTTTCCCCAGGGTCGATCCACGACTTGCTCCGAAGGAACTCGCGCGAGGCATCGCGCGAGTTCCAGGCACGCTGGTTTATCTGGTCAAGCGTAAGTTGAATGTCCATTACGAGACTCCCGTCTCATCTCAAGCCCAAAACCGCAATCGCCAAAACGAGGACGCACCTTTCCGGCGCCGGTCGGTGGCGACGAGGCGCGGGGAGATCTTTATGCGTTGACTCGGGCGGATGGAAGCGTTCGTCCAGGTCCGTTGCTACGGCCCTGACTCCCGGTTACTGCTCAAACAGGCGAGCGAATACAACAAAAACAATACGGTGATCTATACAAAAGCATAAATTTATCGATACGATTGCCTTTCCCGTTGCCTACATCATCGTAAGTTAACCCGGTGAGGTCAACGCTTCAGTGTGCGCCAGCGTACACTCTGCCCAGCCCACCGGCAGAATGGTCCGGTCATGACCAGCGGAGCGGTGCGAACGTCCGTTCTTATAGCGAGCGGAAACAGCGCACCGCGCTCCCGGCGTTGCCACACGGGTCGAACGCCACACCGTGTTCGCCAATCAGGCGACAATCAACCCGTGCTTGGGCAACAACCGTTTGAGCACGAAATGCCTGTGATACTCGGCTGCGGAATGGAACGAATAGGCTCGACTGTTCCTGATGCGCGTGAAGTTCCTCTCTGTCAGCGCCTCATCCAGTTCCGAGCCCCACGCACCAACGGAATACGCCGCACATCTCGCGACCTGAAGCGACCCTTGCTCCATCGCCTCCGTCCAGGCGCGCTCGCGCTCCGTCATTTCTCCTTCGTGTGCAATCAGCGTCTGAACGGCGTTCTCGATCGCATCGAACGGGACAATTGTGCCGCGCGAGGCTTCGGTATAGCGCTTTTCAGCGACGCGCATAAAGAAGGCGTGAAGCTTGCGAGACGCTTCCAGAAAATTGTCCGGATTCGAGCGGCTCTCGAGGTGACCGCTTTGCTTATAGCGGAACGCCCATTTCAGGAATGGACGATCCGGGCAGGTATCGACGCCACCGTGTCCGATATGTGCAGCATTCTCAATGAACCCATAGAGCCGTCTGAACTTCGAAGCACTGCCCTCGACGTAATTCTTCGTCTCGTGGCCATGGCCATCGGAAATCTGAATCGAATCGATATCAATCGAATTCAGCCACGATGTAACACCTGCGAATCCAAAATGGGCGAACGTGTCGGCGTAAACGTGGGCCGCAATCCCTGCCAGCACCAAACCGAAGTCTTCCTGCGCGAAGCCCAGGTGATGCTCCAGCATTTCGTTCGCAATAGCGCTGTCCTTCTGGCAGACGAGCTTTTCCAGGTAGTTGGTCCCCTTGTTACCTGGCAAGAAATGAAACGGCACCCAAACGAGCCGGCTATCGTCGCGCCCCTCCTTGTGGTTTGTCTTGCGGCGCACGAAGTTCGCAGCCTCCCTTTCAAGGTGACCGAGCCCCGCGAAAATACCGGTCTCCAGGGGGTGATGCGCCGTGGGTATAGTGACCACCGACTCGCAAAAGTCGCCCCCTACCTCCCGAACGGAAATGAGGTCTTCGTCGTTCTGGTCGTCCACATATTGCGAAGCATAGGCAATAGTTTCGGCATCCTCCTTCGGAATGCCGGCCGCCGCAGCCATTGCATATGTCGCGTAATAGTGCATATCGCGCTGCATAAACTCCCCCGGACGTGTGTAATCGGGTCGATTCTACTGCCGGCTCTTCTATTAAGGTGGGTCGATTCTCACTGAAAACCTGCCTGTTGCCAGAGCGCTTTTGTCCTTAACGTCCTTTGCGCCAAAATTTCCCCATACAGGAAACACCAGAAGCCGGTGTTACCATCCTTCGCTCAGATTAAAGCCCGCCTCGTTCATATCCTTTGGACGACAGTTCGAATATCCAACCAGCACCTTCGTTCGAAGGAACAGACAGTGAACTGCACACACCCGTCGGCGCATTCCGATGCACCCGGAGAGGAAAGGCATGGACGAATCCTGGAGGCCCTTCATGACCATGGCTGGTCGGAACAGGACAACTTTCTTCCGCCGGATTTGACGCTCTCGCTCGCGCTGGAATGTGCGACGCTTGCGGCTGCCGGGACGCTCGCATTGGCGCGGGTCAGCCAGGGCGCGGCGCGTTCGCTCCAGCCCGATGTCCGCGGCGACCGGATTCACTGGTTGGAGGCGGGGCAATCCGACGCCTGCGACCGGTATCTCGCGATCATGGAAACGTTGCGTGTCGCGTTGAATCGCAGGCTCTTTCTGGGACTCGAAGAATACGAAAGCCATTTCGCGTTCTACGCGCCTGGCGATGCATATCTGCGACACCGCGATCAGTTTCGCCATGACGACAGGCGCACAGTGTCGGTCGTCGTCTATCTGAATGCAGACTGGCTGCCTGAGCATGGCGGTGAATTGCGACTGCATCCGGAGGGCCTGCGCATGTGGGACATCTCGCCGGTCGGTAGCCGGATTGCGGTGTTTCTATCCGCCGATATGCTGCACGAGGTATTGCCCGCGACGCGCGATCGCCTGTCGCTCACCGGATGGTTCAGACGCCGCGCGTAATGGCGCTGGCTTTCATGCGTTGATTCTTAAGACGGGAAGGCTCTATGAAATTCGACTGGCACCGGGACCCGATTGATCGGGCCACCAAAATTGACGAGACCTACAGGAACACTCAGAACGTTCGGCGGTTTCTGAAGAGTGAGTGTGGTGAGACGTTTAAGTTCGATCGACTCTTCATGGCGTGGATTAAAAGCGGCGTACCCCGGAACATGGGGGAGGTGGCGGACGAATGGATCAGGTTGCGGAAGGTCGACGGCGGAATTTGACTGCTCTGTGTTGAATGGATTGCGCGGCACGCGGCCAGTCGCGGTCATTTGCCAATCTCGCTAACCGGTCACTCGAGTGGCCGGTTCACTCTGAAACCCGCCAAACGCATGTCTGGTGACGTGCCCATCGGTCATTTGACCGATACCCTGCCGGCGCCTTCCCTGCGATCCTTGCGTTCATACCAATTGCGCCCCCCGACTGGATGGTGCTCTGGTTCGGCGGATTCTGAGCCGCCAGCCACCAACAGCTTTAATCCCTTCATATCAACGGAGCATCTATGTCCATCCGTATCAAGCTTGCCGCTTCACTCGTTGCACTCTCGCTTGCGGGCGCATCGTTCGCACAATCTCCGGCGACAAAGCCTGAGCGCATTCGCGGCGACATTGTGTCGTTCTCGGGCGATGCCTTGACCGTACATCGCCGCAGCGGCGACACCGTGACGCTCACCTTGAGCGACGCGTCGAAGGTAAGCGCGGTGAAGGCGATCCAGCTCTCCGATATCAAACCGGGCTCATATGTCGGCACCGCGGCGATGCCGGGTCCCGACGGCAAGCTGACCGCCACGGAAGTGCTGGTGTTTCCCGATGCCGCGCGCGGAACGGGCGAAGGGCACTATGCATATGATCTCGGCGCCAACAGTTCGATGACGAATGCCAATGTGGACACTGTCGTCGAGGGCACGAGCGGACGCGATCTGAAACTTTCCTATAAGGGTGGCAGCAACACCGTCACGGTGCCGACCAATGCACCGGTCGTGACGCTTGCACCGGCCACGCGTGCAGACCTGATTGCAGGCAAGAAAGTGTTTGTCATCGCTACCCCGGCTAACGGCGGAGCCCATAACGCGCAATTTGTCGTGGTCGAAAAGGACGGCGTAGCACCGCCAATGTGATTGTTTCCGGCGTCGCAGCGCGACTCAGGTGTGCGTCGGGTGACACGGTCGCTGCACGGTCTTGGCGAGGTGTGTCGCACCAGACGACACACCAGGCGAAATTTAAAAGGAGTTTCAATGGCTACTCATCTTTCGGATACCGCTCGCCTTCAGAATGAGCGGTGGCTCAAACACCTTTACTTTATCCGTGCCGCGTTCTCTGTCGTCTGGGTCGCGCTTGCGTTCACCATCGGGCAGCAGGTCACGGCGATCGGAGCCGCACTGCTTATTGTCTATCCCGTATGGGATGCGCTGGCCAATTACGTCGACATGTCGCGTAGCGGTGGAATGCGCAAAAATTTTACTCAGGCTTTTAATGTCTTCGCTAGCGCGGCTATAGCGATTGCGGTGATTGTTGTGTTGTACGTAAATACAAGCTCGGTGCTTGATGTATTCGGAGTCTGGGCCGTTCTGTCCGGATTACTTCAGCTCGCCACTGCCGTGCGCCGCAGGAAGCGCTTTGGTGCGCAATGGGCAATGATTCTGAGCGGAGGCCAGTCAGCGCTGGCGGGTGCGTTTTTCATCGCGCAGGCCCATGCATCGACGCCTCCTGCGATCGTCAAAGTGGCCGGCTACGCAAGTGTAGGGGCAATCTATTTTCTTGTCTCAGCGTTGTGGCTGTCGGCCGGCCAACTGCGGCGAAAGTCTGCATCGACGCCTTAAAGAACTGGACTACCGTGACCGTTGTTTCGCAGGTGCTGAGATTCGGCGATCGCTGTACGGTGGGCGCCAGCACAGATTGGATCATCCTTTCGACGCGCGTTATCGAACAGTGAGCCGGTAGCGCTCCGTCGCGTCAATCTTCGCTCTGCGAAGCCATCCATCCGAACCGGCGCGACAACCTGAGCGTCGCCGCCCGCAGCGTTTGCGCGGGTCCACCGGTGAGTTCGCTATCGAAGCTGCCGCTCGGTCCCATCAATGCCAGCACGAGGCAGATGCTTCCCGTGTGATCGAGAACCGGCGCAGCCAACGTGTCGATGCCCGGCACCGGCCGGCTCAATGCCGAGTCGATCCCGTGCGCGCGGATCTGTGCGAGGCGCTGGGCGTACTGTCCGGCGGACTGCGGCGACGCCATGTCTTTGCCGCTCGCCAAGGCGGGCTTCGCTGACCGGTTCGCCGTAGCGGCGAAATACTCCTCCTTGTCCACCCCCGCCAGCCGCAAGTGATCCTGCGCCAGCAGACCCTGACGCACGTCGTCCGCAACATACGCCGCGAACACCCGTCCGATGGCCGTGTTCACCAGCGACATCACCGTGCCCACCCGCAAGCTCACATGCAGCGGCCGCGCGGATTCTTCCAGACGCACGACGGTTGGCCCAAGTGGCCCAAGCACCGCCATCGCGACGCTCATTGCCGTCGATGCCGCCAGTTCGACCACCTCCGGCTCTGCTTCGCGCGTCGGCGACAACCGCTGCAGTCCGATCAAGCCCAGCTCCAGCGCAAGCGGACCGGCTTCGAAACAGCCGGCCGCATCGCGATTCAGCAAGCCGATTTTCAGCAGGCTCACCAGATGCGGAAACGCCTTGGCCGGCGGCATGCCTGCAGCGGCCGCGAGGTCGCGCAAGTTCAGAGGGCGCGCGGCCGCGATCAGCGCGGCGAGCAACTCGCCGGTGCTGTCGAGAGACTGGATGCCGCGCTGCGGTTTCGCCGCAGCGCTAGCAGCGGTGCTGCCGGCGTGAGAGGTGTCGAGAGAATCGGTCACGATGAGGAAGAGGCCAGCAGAGAAGGGGGCGCTGTCAGTTCTGCGCTGATGTCGCGCGTCGCGGCGAGCAGCGCGCCGGCGGTCGCACCGCCGGCGGCCACGTCGATCGCGCCGGTCGAGCCGATCACTGTCAGCGCGAGGCATAAGCGGCCATGCGCATCGAGTACCGGAGCACTGAGACTGCTGATGCCCGGACTCGGCGCATCGACGCTGGATTCGAGTCCGCGTGTGCGGATGGCGTCCAGAGCGGCGTCGAAGCGGGCGCGTTCAGCACGCGGTGTCATCGCGCCACCAGTGCCCGACTGATTCGCCCACATGCGCTCCAATGTCTCGCGTGGCAGATAGGCGCAAAACACGCGGCCCGTGGATGTTGCCGGCAACGACATCACCGTGCCCACGTGCAGATTGACGTGCAGCGGAAAGCCCGCGTGCTCATATCGAACGATGGTCGGTCCTTGCGGCCCGGCAATGCAGATCGCGACGCTAAAGCCGATCGCCTCAGCCAACGCGGCGACGCGCGGCACGGCGGCCCGAAATGCCGGTTGATTCTCCAGATGCAGCAAACCCAGCCGCAGCGCAAGCGGGCCGGGTTCATAGCGGCCCGACAACTCGTCGCGCTTGATCAGGCCCAACTGGCTCAAGCTGACCGCATAGGCGTGCGCCTGCCCTGGCGCAATCTGCGCAGCGGTGGCGAGATCGGACAACGCCAGCGGTCTGCGCGCCTGGGCGAGTGCCTGCAACACGCGGCCGCCCACTTCGACGCTCTGAATTCCGCGCTGCGTTTTACCGCCGTCTGCCGTGTCGCCAGCACCGGCACCCGCGCGCTTGTCCACGCCCGGGCCCTTTCTGGAAACCGCACCGGAGTCCGTTTTGGCTGCTTTGCTCACACCTGCGCTCGTCCGTAAAAGGGCTCCATGTTAGCCGAAGGTCGTCTGCTTTCCTTTCTCATCATAGGTGCTTATGAGTTTGCGTATAGCGATACATTTCGCTATTGACAAATAATCTCGCCCGGCCATAAGATGCCTTCACCCCGACACACCGGCGCAGTCACAGAGTCAAAACGGGGCGAGACAATCCTCCAATGCCGTCTGTTTGCGCGCCCCGTTCCGAACGGCGCCCATGCCGGCCGTCTCGCCTCACGTCCAACTTTTGAGGGAGACAAGCATGGCAAAGGCATTCGCATCCCAGGCCGATCTGGAAGAAAAGAAAGTCACGTGGACGCAACTGTCCGAGAACGCTTATGCCTACACCGCGGAAGGCGATCCGAATTCCGGCGTGATCATCGGCGACGACGGCGTGCTGATCGTCGATACCACCGCCACGCCTGCCATGGCGCAAGACCTGATCGCGAAGATCCGTAGCGTCACCGACAAACCCATCAAATACGTCGTGCTGTCGCACTACCACGCGGTGCGCGTGCTCGGCGCTTCCGCGTATTTCGCCGAGGGCGCGCAGCAGGTGATCGCGAGTCGCGGCACCTATGAAATGATCGTCGAGCGCGGCGAGCAGGACATGAAGTCGGAGATCGAACGTTTCCCGCGCCTGTTTGCCGGGGTCGAGACGGTGCCTGGCCTGACCTGGCCCACGCTCGTGTTCGAGAAGGACATCACGCTGTTCCTCGGCAAGCTCGAAGTGCGCATCGCACATCTGGGGGCGGGTCACACGAAGGGCGACACGATCGTCTGGCTACCGTCGCAGAAGGTGCTGTTCTCAGGCGACCTCGTCGAATACGACGCTGCGTGCTATTGCGGCGACGCGCAACTCGCGCAATGGCCGGCCACGCTCGAGGCGCTGCGCGCGCTGAACGCGGACAAGCTGGTGCCGGGCCGCGGTCCCGCGCTGACCACGCCCGCAGACGTCAACAAGGGCCTCGATTACACCAAAGACTTTGTGACGACGCTGCTGCAGCAGGGCCGCGAAGCCGTCGAGCAGAAGCTCGATCTAAAGGCGGCCATGGCGCACACCCGCAAGGCCATGGACCCGAAGTTCGGCCACGTTTTCATCTACGAGCACTGTCTGCCGTTCGACGTTTCGCGGGCTTTCGACGAGGCGAGCGGTATCACGCATCCGCGCATCTGGACGGCGCAGCGCGACAAGGACATGTGGGACGCGCTGCAGGCCTGACGGGAGCGCACAGCGTGCAGAGCGTGCAGAGCGTGGAGATGGACGGAGACAAGATGGGCATCAACTACCAGACGCTGTCGTTCGAGTATCAGCCGTGCCGCGAGCAGCAGGGCGGCACGCAGGCGACGGCGTATCCGGTGATCGTGGTCGGTGCGGGGCCGGTGGGGCTCGCCACCGCAATCGACGTCGCGCAGCAGGGCGTGCCGGTCGTGCTGGTCGACGACGACTGTTCGCTGTCGACCGGTTCGCGCGCAATCTGCTTTTCGAAGCGCTCGCTCGATATCTTCGACCGGCTCGGCTGCGGCCAGCGCATGGTGGACAAGGGCATTAGCTGGAACGTCGGCAAGGTGTTCCTGAAAGACGAACTGGTCTACACGTTCAATCTGCTGCCGGAGAGCGGTCATAACCGGCCTGCGTTTATCAATCTTCAGCAGTACTATGTGGAAGGTTATCTGCTGGAACGTGCACGCGAATTGCCGAATCTCGAGATCCGCTGGAAGAGCAAGGTGGTGGGCATTCGGCAGGACGGCGCACCCGGGAGCGACGACGCCAACGTTACGCTGACGGTCGAAACACCCGACGGGCAGTACCCGCTGTGCGGCCGTTACGTGGTTGCAGCGGACGGCTCGCGCAGTCCGATTCGCAATCTGATGGGTCTCGACACGCATGGTCGTACCTTCAAGGACCGCTTCCTGATTGCCGACGTCAAGATGGAAGCAGAGTTTCCCACCGAGCGCTGGTTCTGGTTCGATCCGCCGTTTCATCCGAATCAGTCGGTGCTGTTGCATCGTCAGCCGGACAACGTGTGGCGGATCGATTTTCAGCTTGGCTGGGATGCCGACCCCGCGCTCGAGAAAACACCGGAACGTGTGATTCCGCGTGTGCGCGCGTTGCTCGGACCGGAGGCGAAGTTCGAACTGGAGTGGGTGAGCGTCTATACGTTCTCGTGTTTGCGGATGGATCGCTTTCGCCACGGCAACGTGCTGTTCGCCGGCGACTCGGCGCACGGCGTTTCGCCGTTCGGCGCGCGCGGGGCGAATAGCGGCGTGCAGGATGCGGAGAATCTCGCGTGGAAGCTGGCGATGGTGCTGAGCGGGCGAGCGTCGGATGCTTTGCTCGACACCTACGCCAGCGAGCGCGAATCTGCAGCCGACGAGAATATCCGCCACTCCACCCGTTCTACCGATTTCATCACACCCAAGAGCGCGGTGAGCCGGGTGTTTCGCGACGCTGTGCTCAAACTCGCCCGCGATCATGCATTCGCGCGGCAACTGGTGAATAGCGGGCGCCTCTCCGTGCCGGCGGTGTTGCGCGACTCGGCGCTCAATACGGCGGACAGCGAGCGCTTTGCCGGCCAGATGGTGCCGGGTGCGGCATGCTGCGACGCGCCAGTTCGTCTTGGCGGGCAGCCGGCGTGGTTGCTGCAACATATCGGCCAGCAGTTCACGGGCATGCTGTTTTGCGGCGCTGGGGGCATCGATGAGGCGACATGTGATGCGCTTCAAGCCCTGCAGCGTGGGGCGATTCCTTTGAAACTGGTCGTGCTGGTAAGTGCGGATGCTACGGAGGGCGTGTCTGCACTTGACGTCGCGTTATCCGGTGCAACGGTCTTGCACGACACGGAGGGTCTGGCGAAGACGCGCTATGACGCCACGCCCGGCGCGTTCTATCTGATTCGCCCCGATCAGCACGTTTGTGCGCGCTGGCGTCGCCTGGACGCCGGCCGCGTCGAGCAGGCATTGAAGCGCGCGTTGTGCGTGGGCGGCACGGCGTGATCGTGGCGTGGCATGGGCACAGACATGCAGCACGCGAGCGCCACGAGAGAACAGGAGACAACCATGACACTGAACACACAACCGAATCTCGCACGCCCCGACGACTTTTATGAAGCGCTGATCGACATGCATCGAGACTTCGACGATGCGCAGAGCCAGTCGGCGAATGCGCAGTTAATCCTGCTGCTGGCGAACCATATCGGCGATCACGCCACCTTGCTCGAAGCGATGCAGCATGCGCGTGCAGGCGCCGCGCAGGCAGGTGGGAAGCAGCAGGGCGCGGCTGCGTCGTTCGACGCCTGAGCGGGTGGCGCTTGCATGTGAATGCTGTACAGTGGCCGTTTTCCCGAGTGCCCAGGCAACGAGCCCGAACCCTGCAATGCAGCGTATCCCTCTCTTCCCGTTGTTGCATGATGGCCCGTCCGATGTCCAGGTATGGCGGGTCGATATCCCCTTCGATCAAACGCTCGAAAGCGAAGCATTCAGCGCGCTGTCGAGCGACGAACGCGCGCGTGCGCGAGTGTTTCGTCGCAGCGAAGACACGCTGCGCTTCGCGGCCGTGCGTGCGGCCCTGCGCGAGCGACTCGGGAACGCATTGGGCGTCGCGCCACATGCCGTGCGTCTGGCGCGTGATGCCATGGGGCGTCCGTGCCTGGCTGGGATGGATGCAATGGCGGAGGTGGTCGAACTCGCCGAACCGGTTGCGGCGCGTGCGCTTGATTTCAACGTATCCCACTCCGGCGCCCACGGTCTGATTGCGCTGTCCGCTCGCCGCAGGGTGGGGGTCGATATAGAACAGTGCAACGTGCAACTCGACTGGCGCTCGCTCGCCTCGTTGACACTGGCTGACAGCGAAGCGGCATGGCTCGATCAGGCGGAGGCCGGCCAACGTCTCCACTGGTTTTACGATGCCTGGGTTGCCAAGGAGGCGTTGCTCAAGACAACGGGCGTGGGCGTGACGCGTGGCTTGCAGCGCCTGACCGTCCTGCCACGCGACGGCACGCGTGTCGTCTTGCGCGATCAGGTGCCTGATGAAGCGCGCGACTTGTCGGCAACGTGGCTCGCCGCGCCTGCGGGCTATGCCGCCTGTGTCGCCTGGTCGACGACGGATCACGGCGCAATTTGACCGCACACGTCGGGCCGAAGTCCCCAACTGAATCCCGAACATCGCAACATGCTCGTGTCGTTGGCGAGTTTGTTTGTGGGTTGCGGCACTCGCGCCGAAGATGTCGTGCGCGACGCGGCGAAGCATTGCGCGGAGTGTGCTCGTCGAACGAATGCCGGTTGCCTTCGATCGCATCGTGATGCAGCGCTGGCGTGAGCGTGTAGCGCGGCTATGATGGCAGGGCTTGCAGTATGCTGGCTGCTTCCTTGCCTGACAAAAGCTCGTCCCACGCTCGCTCATGTCCGCACAACTGACTCGCTCGAAATCGCTTCGCCATGACACGGAAACTCCAACGCCGAACCG
This sequence comes from Paraburkholderia phenazinium, assembly GCF_900142845.1. Taxonomy (NCBI): domain Bacteria; kingdom Pseudomonadati; phylum Pseudomonadota; class Betaproteobacteria; order Burkholderiales; family Burkholderiaceae; genus Paraburkholderia; species Paraburkholderia phenazinium. Next base: position 3,746,174 of record NZ_FSRU01000001.1, on the reverse strand, counting down.
GATGGAGACGTTGTGGCTCGCCGTAGCGCTCTCCCTGGGAAGCGCGATTGCCCTGGGCCTCGCACGATTCGCGTACGCGCTGCTATTGCCCGCGATGAAACTCGATCTCGGCTGGAGCTTTGCCCAGGCCGGCGCCATGAACACGGCCAATGCATTGGGTTATCTGCTCGGCGCGCTTGCTTTTCCGCGCTTGTCGCGGGACGCGTCGACGGCTGCGCTGTTTGTTGCCGGTTGCATAGCGACGGCATTGCTGATGGCGGTCAGCGGCATGCTCGTCGACACGCACGCCTTGCTCACCTTGCGCGTGATGACCGGCGTGAGCAGTGCGCTGATCTTCGTCAGCGGCGGGGTGCTGGCGGCGCGCCTCGCTTCCTCGCGGCCGCGCGACGCCGGACTCGTGCTCGGTTTGTACTACGGCGGCGCCGGCTGGGGCATCGTAGCTTCCGCGATACTCGTGCCGTTGACGATTGCCAGGGCGATCCACGGCTGGCAGCTTGCGTGGTTTGCGCTGGCGGCCGGGTGCCTCGCTTTCTCGCTGGTGGCGATCGGCGCGGCCCGCAAAATCGAACGGGGCCACGCGGTGGTATCGAAGGCGGCGGCCTCGCAGCCGGGGTCCGACTCTGGACTGCACTGGCCGCGTTTTAGTCTTGCGTTGGGCGGCTATGGATTGTTCGGCGTCGGGTATATCGGCTACATGACGTTTATCGTTGCGCTGTTGCGCAACGCGGGGATGAGCGCGGCCATCGTGACCGGCTTCTATATCCTGCTCGGCGCGGCGACCGTTGTCTCGGCGCGTCTGTGGTCAGGGCTGCTCGACCGGATGCGCGGCGGCAAGGCGCTCGCGGTACTCAACGGACTGCTCGGCCTCGCGACGCTGCTGCCGGCGCTTGCCACGCATCCCTTCGCCGCGTTTGTTTCAGGGGCCTTGTTCGGCGCGACGTTTTTGTCCGCGGTGGCGTCGACGACCGCGTTCGTGCGACACAACCTGCCTGCCAGTCATTGGGCCAAAGGTATTAGCGCATTCACGATCGTGTTCGCGTTCGGGCAGATCGTCGGGCCGTTGGTGATCGGTTGGGTATCGGATGGCGCTGGGCTTGCGCGCGGGTTGGTGTATTCGGCCGTGTTGCTGTTGGCCGGCGCCGTGCTGGCGGCGTGTCAGAAACCGGTGGATGGGCGGGGGTAAGGACAGACGCTGGGGCGATGGTTCCGGTTCCCGGGCGTTTGATGCATCACGCCCGGGTATTCCTCGCGTTGTCCGCTAGTGCTTCGGTACCGTTGGCGTCGACAGTAAGCTGCTGCCGCTGGTTCCGCCCGTCAGGCCGCCGAGCAGGCTCGTCAACGGAGCGAGCAGGGAGGATCCGCCGCTGGTTCCGCCGCTCAGGCCGCCGAGCGTGCCGGTCAGCGAGGTGACCAGGTTGGTCAACGGCGCAACCGGACTGCTTGATGAGCTTGCACCGACGACGCCCGACGACGACCCGTGCGAGCTTCCGCCACCCAGGACACCTGTTAGTCCACCTAACAAGGTTGTGAGGGGGGCGACGGGGCTGCTGCTTGCGCTACTGCCGCCGCTTTGCGAACCGCCGGTGACCGGCGCGACGCGCAGGCCGCCAAGCAATGCGGTGACAGGTGCCAGCAGATTGCCGGCGCCGGATACGCCCGTTTCGCCGGCGCTGCCTTTGTTGCCCGTCGTCCCGTTGCCTACGCCATTGCCGTTCCCGCTGCCGCTGTTGTTGCCGACGGTGATGGGCACAATCGGCACGCTGATGGCACCGACGTTGACCACCAGATCCACGATCGGATTGAGCAGGCCGCTGGTGATCTGGTTGCCGTTGCCGGAGCTGGAGCTGGTGCCTGATCCAGATGAACCGCCTGAATTGCCGGAGCCGCCTGAGCCGGAACCGCCGTGGCCGCCATTTCCGCCATTTCCGCCATTTCCGCCGGTAGAGCCGCCGCCGTTGCCTCCGGAGCCGCCGTTTCCGCCCGAGCCGCCGCTTCCACCGGAACCACCTGAGCCACCGCTTCCGCCGGAACCACCCGAGCCGCTCCCCCAGCCGCCATGGCCACCATCACCAGAACCGCCCCCCGAAGAGCCGCCACCATTTCCACCGGAACCGCCGCCACCATATCCGCCGGAGCCGCCGTTTCCGCCCGAGCCACCGCTTCCACCGCTTCCACCGCTTCCACCGCTTCCACCGCTTCCACCGGAGCCACCGGAGCCACCGGAGCCACCGGAGCCACCGGAGCCACCGGAGCCACCGGAGCCACCGGAGCCACCGCTTCCGCTAGAACCACCCGAGCCGCTCCCCCAGCCGCCATGGCCGCCATCACCAGAGCCGCCCCCTGAAGAGCCGCCACCATTTCCACCGGAACCGCCGCCGCCATATCCGCCGGAGCCTCCACCGCCGCCATTTCCACCGGAGCCGCCGTTTCCGCCCGAGCCACCGGAACCGCCCGAGCCACCGGAACCGCCCGAGCCACCGGAGCTTCCTCCGCCACCACTGCTACCGCCGCTACCACCCGTCCCACCTGACCCCGTCCCCCAACCTCCTTGACCGCCATCACCTGAACCACCGCCATATCCGGAGCCCGAACCCGAACCAGAGCCCGTACCACCGCCCCACGGCGAGCCGCCCACTGAAGCCCAGGCTGAACCGCTGCCCCAACCGTATCCCGACGCGGAGCTACCGCCCCAACTAGAGCCCGAACTGGCGCCCGTCGTACTGCCGCCGGAGCCTATTCCGGTCGAGCCGCTACCGCCCGTCCACGGAGACCCCGCGCCCGGTAGACCGCTGCCGGTCCAGCCGCTTTCCGGGATCGAAGGCGGTGTCATGCTGGTGAAATCGCCTGCCTGACATGACGTAGCGAGCGACCACCATAGGATTACGCTCGCCGATGCAACAAGAGTGTGTTTGAAGGGAGCCATGATTAGTCCTTTCGCGATGGAATCGCGTCCTGATTGGTCAAAGGTGTAATCAGTGCCCCCGGAAAACCGCTGATCGGTCTTGCAGAAAGTGTTTGCTCCGGGCCCGATGTCGCGCGTGTGTGCGATGCCGTTTTTTAATGTCGGGCGCGGTAGCGCCATGCATGGATATGGCTTGCTCGGGCAGGCGAGCGGCGCAAGTTCCGAGCCAACGTATGCCTGACGACGCGCGATGCAAGCCGCGCGCGTGCGGTTCGAGCATCGATCAAAAGGAGAGGGGGAGGCGCCTTACCTGGCGGACCGGCGCACGCGTCACCGCGGAAGGCCGACGCCGCACTGAGCGCAGTCGGGTGCGCAGACGATGTTACGTGTTCCCGTCGCGGGCGACGTAACCCCGCCGTTACGTCACACGCCGCGGCTATCTATCAGACAATTCGCCGCATGAATATAGTATGGACTCCGATATATAAGACCGCACGTTAGAAACGCGCGTTTAGATTTGCACTGACGGAATGCTCTTCATGCAGCGCAACGCGAACATCGAACGGCTGTGCCGGATGCCGGAGATCCGGTACAGCTTCTCGCGCAGAAAGCGCTCGTAGCCGGCGGTGCCGTCCACGGCCACCTTCACCAGATAGTCATATTCGCCGGACACCAGATACGCCTCGAGCACTTCGGGCAGCGTCGCCAGTTCGGCGCCGAAGCGCGCGAGCGCGTCGTCCTCGTGACGGTCCAGCGTCACCTCGAGGAGCACCACGTCGGCGAAACCCAGCTTCTGCTGATCGAGCAACGCCACGTACCCGCGAATGTAGCCTTCGGTCTCCAGTTGACGGGTGCGATTCCAGCATGCGGTGGTCGACATGCCGACCAGATCCGCAAGTTCTGCATTCGAGAGCCGCGCGTTCTTCTGCAGCTCCCGCATGATTTTTCGATCCTGGTTGTCCAAGGGACGGTTTCGGGTGGTCATGGTGGGTTGGGGAGAATATTCAGGAAAATTTGATTCTATAAGAAGAGTGTTCCGAAGGTGGTGGCTGGCGGCAAGCATTTAAGAAGCCCGTCCATGGGCGCTGAAGGTATATTTTGAGGGTGCTTCCATGCCCGGGACAAGCTTCCGGTCGGACGGATGTTCCTTCCGTCCAATCGGCGCAGCCATAAGCTGCCGCCTGATGTCGCGCCGCCTCCACCGTAGGCGGCCGCGGCGGGCCATTTCCGGTGCGACCGACGCCGAGCGATGCGCTCGCCGGGCATGGACGCATGTCCTTCATCGACCGCCAATCTATTCATCGCAACGTCCGCGCGCATCGCTGGAAACGTTTCCGGAAGCCGCGTCGAGCCATTGCTCTCAGCGGCGATAGCGCATTCAAACCCGGCGCAGCACCTGTTTACCCTGACAGTGCCTTGTCTGACGGTGTTTCTGCCATCCTACGCAACCTCATTCAAACGCCTGTCCGCGCTGGGCGAGCGTGCATTACACGGTTGTCGCGCGTGGGGACTATCAGCCGGTATTTATTCCGAAAAGATTTTTCCCACATATTGATCATTTGCGATGTCCCGAATTAAGATGACTTCCCTCGACGCACTCCGCGTGTCGAGTCGGCGAAGAGTCAATTTGCGGTATCCGTTCAACGAGTCAGGTTCGGGACGCGACGGTTGACCGTCAGCATCCCGTCAACGCAGCAGCTAAAAACTTGGGAGACGAAGATGCTGAGCCCTCACGAATTCGCAACGCTGATGCTGGTCAAGGACGCCACGGGGCAACTGGAGGTAGACCGGGCCGACCTCGACGTGCTGCTGTCACGCCAACTGGTCAGCCTCGAGCATGCGCCGTCCGGTGAGGCGTTGCCGCGTTTGACCCGCGAAGGTCACTCGTTCCTGAAGGCCGCCGGACGGATTCATTGAGCGAGTACGCCTGAAACGCCACGCGGTTCGCATACCGCCCCACCGAGGATTCGCTACAACGATAAAGTGTACGTACGTGCTGTTATAAAACCTGAGAGAGTAGTCAGTCTATTAGTTTGTTGTGCTTATTTAATAACAAGAAAATATCACGGGGATGAACGAGATCTTGCGATGCCCGCGCGCTGCAATGCGCTCGCCATCCCTTCCCAGCCATGCCATGACCCGCGCATGCCTCGCCAATCCTGGGAGTGCAACGGTGGGTCGATTTTAGGAGCTTGACGATGAACGAGTGGATTCCGGAGCAGCTTGCCTCCGCTCAAAAGGCCAACCTCGAAGCGTTTTACGGAGCGGCCAATCTGGCCTTCGAGGGCTTCCAGAAGCTGACCGAACTGAATCTGCAAGCGGCCAGGTCGGCCCTTGCCGACACGCACACGCAGATGTCCGCAACCGATCCGCAAGCGTTCGTTGCGCAGCAGGCCGGACCCAACGGTGCGCTCATCGAACGCGCGCAATCGTATTACCGCCGTCTGTATGAGATCGCCGCCGGCACCCACGCCGGTTTCGCGACGATTGCAGGGGCGCAGTACGAAGCGCACAATCGCCGGGTGCAGGCGCTCTTCGAGGACGTGTCGAAGCAGGCGCCGGCCGGTTCCGAAGCGGCCGTTGCGGCGCTTAAGAAGCTGCTCGAATCGAGCAGCGCCCTTTACGACAGCGTCAACAAGTCGGCGCGGCAGGCCGTCAACATGGCCGAAGGCAGTTTCGAAGCGGTGCTATCGCACACTTCGAAAGCATCAGGGGTAACGACCGGGTGAGCGGCCGGCCAGGCTGAACGCGCGGTGACCGGAGCAACATCCTCTCACGCGAGGCAGCCGCCATGACAAAGCAGATCGCACTCATCACCGGTGGAATGGGCGGGATCGGCGAAGCCATTGCCGTCAAATTGCACGACGCCGGTTATACGACGGTGGTCACCTACTCGCCCGCCAACACCGGTGCGCACACGTGGCTTGAGCGGATGGAGGCGGCGGGGCGCCGCTTCCCCGCCTACGAGGTGGACGTCGCGGATTACGACTCGTGCCAGCAGGGTGCGCAGCGGCTTCAGGCCGAAGTGGGCAATGTCGACATTCTCGTCAACAACGCCGGCATCACACGCGACGCCAGCTTCAAGAAGCTCGACAAGATCAACTGGGATGCGGTGCTGCGCACCAACCTCGATTCGCTCTTCAACATGACGAAACCGCTCTGCGACGGCATGGTGGAGCGCGGCTGGGGCCGCATCGTCAACATCGCGTCCATCATCGGCTCCAAGGGCGGCTTCGGCCAGACCAACTATGCGGCCGCCAAAGCCGGCATGCATGGATTTACGAAGTCGCTGGCGCTGGAAGTGGCTAAAAAGGGCGTGACGGTCAATACCGTGTCGCCTGGTTTTATCGCTACCAAAATGGTCATGGCCGTGCCGCAAGAAGTGCTCGACACCAAGATCATTCCGCAGATCCCGGTGGGAAGACTCGGACAGCCCGACGAAGTCGCGGCGCTCGTGCTCTATCTATGCTCGCACGAGGCCGCCTTCGTTACCGGCGCCAACATCGCCATCAACGGCGGGCAGCATCTGCAGTGAAGCGCAGTCAAGCGCACGTCGATTTCTGCCAGCACCCCTAAGCATCGCGACGGGCTTCGATCCCACAGTGTGCGCTTTGCCAGCATCTCCACCGGCAGATTATTTCGACACGGTCTTTTTTTCGTGGAACCATCTATATTGTTGCAATGGCCGGCGACAGGCAGGGCGGCGCGCGGTCCATCCACAGCCCGGCAGCAGCTTGCTTCGGGACCGGTCGTCAGGCACGGCAAAAGGGGCAGACATGTCGACCTCACCGCTTATCGATGGTGGCGCCCCGCGCGATGCGGGTGGGCATGTCGCACAGACCGACGAGCGTCTGTATAACCACGACCTTGCGCCGGTGCCGCTCAACAAGCGCACCTGGACCGGCTATTGCATTTTCGCCATGTGGATGTCGGACGTGCACAGCGTCGGCGGCTACACGTTTGCGGCGAGCCTGTTTCTGCTCGGCATTTCCGGCTGGCAGGTGCTGATTGCGCTAACCATCGGCATCCTGATTGTTTATCTGCTGATGAACCTGGTCGGCAAGCCCAGCTATGTGCACGGCATTCCGTTTCCGGTGATGGCCCGCGTCAGTATGGGCGTGATGGGCGCGAACCTGGCGGCGGTGATTCGCGGCGTGGTGGGGATTGTCTGGTACGGCGTGCAGACCTACTTTGCTTCTAAAGCGGTGGCCACGCTAGTCATCCTGTTCTTCCCGGCGGCCACGGCACTGCACGATTTCCGCTTCTTGCGGCTCGATGGATTGGGTTGGATCAGCTTCCTGTTCATGTGGGTGTTCCAGTTGTTCATTTTTCAGCGCGGCATGGAGACGATCCGCAAGTTCATCGACTTCTGCGGACCGGCCGTATATGTAGTGATGTTCGCGCTGATGGCGTGGATCCTGTCGCAGGCGGGCCTGGGCAGTCTGAGCCTGACGCTCGGCGGCAAGGTGCTGTCGGGCAGCGAGCAATTCGCCAGCATGGGCAATGCCACGCTGCTGGTGGTGAGCTACTTCGCCGCGCTGCTGCTCAACTTCGGCGATTTCTCGCGCTTTGCCAAAAGCGAGCGTCAGATGAAGGTGGGCAATTTCCTCGGCCTGCCGGTCAACTTCATCGTCTTCGCCATCATTACGGTGGTGGTGACGTCGGGAAGCGCCACCGTGTTCGGCTCGATGATCATGGACCCGGTAGCGATCGTCGCGCACATCCAGAACAAGGCGGCCGTGGTGATCGGCAGCCTGACGTTCATCGTGGCGACAATGGGCATCAATATCGTCGCCAATTTCGTCTCGCCTGCTTACGACATCGCGAACCTGTTCCCCAAGCACATCGACTTCAAGAAAGGCGGCCTCGTGGCTTCCATTCTCGCGGTGCTCGTGTGCCCGTGGATTTTTGTCGACAGCCCGAAGGCGATCACGATCTTTGTCAGCGTGTTCGGTTCGGTCCTCGCGCCGCTCTATGGCGTGATGATGGCGGACTTTTACCTCATCAAGAAGCAGCAGGTCGAAACGGCCGAGCTGTACAGCATGTCGCCGCAAGGGCGCTTCTACTACGACGGCGGCTGGAACAAGGTGGGCATCGCGGCGCTCGTCATTGCCGGGATCATCTCGGTGGGCTGGGAACTCTGCACGCAACTGCTGCATGTCTTGCCGGACAACAACTTCGGCTGGCTGATCGGCGCCATGGTGGGCGCGGTGCTTTACGTGACGATGATGCGGGCGGCGCACCGCACCTGACGCGAGCGGCCCGCAAGGACCGTGGCACCGATGGCTACTTGTGCTGGGTGCGCAGGTCGACCGCCATGGAGGCACTGGCCGGTTTCGCCGCGTCGTCGAGATGCACCGCGACGTTGCGATACACGTCGCGGCAAAACTGCATGCCGTTGGTTACATCGTGAGTCTTGTCGACCGGGGGCGCGATTTTTTCAGGGTTTGCGAGCGCCGCGTCCACCGCCATCTCGTCGCTGGAATCCGCCTTCATGATGCCGATGCCCTGAATCGTCACGGCAACGCACGGGTCCGGCACGTCCTTGCCGTGCGTCGCGGCGACGTTGAAGTTGATATTCAGGCGCCAGAACCCTTCGTGAATGTTCTGATGAATGATCACGGCCTTGACCAGGTCCTGATGCGATAACAAGTACTCGCTGTTTGCCATGATGTGCTCCTCGAACAGGGTCCTCTTTCGAGTGCAATGTCGCGCGAGGCGTTGCCTCAGCCTGACGGGATACTGCATGCCGGATCACATTGTACGAGGCTGAAAATCACAATCAAGACGCGTGCTGCAATCAGGCGACACGTTGCGACCTGGACCTGTTTAACGCCCCGACTGGGATGCGCTGCGCGGCGCGACGAGCGGCAACACGACCCATACTTCGAGTCCACCGCCGTCGCGTGCGTGAAACTGCAGAGACCCACCGTGCAGTCGCGCGATACGTTCGACGATCGCGAGCCCGAGTCCTGTGCCTCCCGCTTGCGCACGTGCGTTGCGGCCGCGCTGAAACGGCGCCTTCAAGGCTTCGAGTTCGTGCGCCGCGAGCCCCTCACCGCGATCGCCGACCGCGACATAGGCGGTGCCGCTGTGCACCCATGTGCGCACAGCGAGACCCACGCGGCCGTATACCACGGCGTTCTGCATCAGGTTCATCAATAGCCGCATCATGGTGATTGGACGAAACGCGAACACCGGCACGGCACCCAGCGAGAGTTCGAATTCGTGTCCCAGCCCCGCAAAATCCGCGGCGAGCCGGCTGATGAGCGCATTGAGATCGCCGGCTTGCGCCGTTTCGCGCTCGCCGCTGCCGGCGTAGTCCATGAACTGCTGGAGGATGGTTTCGATCTGGTCGAGATACGCTTCGGCCGCCACCACGAAGCTGTCGTGGCCGTTGTCGGTGATTGCCATGGCCATCGCTAGCCGCAGCTTGGTCAGCGGCGTGCGGATGTCGTGCGAGATGCCGGCCAGCATCACCGCGCGCGTCGCTTCGGCTTGCTGCAGCGCTTGCGTCATCTGGTTGAAGGCGCTGCTTACCTCGGCGATTTCCGTGGGGCCATCGGTCGGCAGCGGTGGTGGTGTTTCGCCTGAACTTACGCGGCGTGCCGCATGCGCCAGATTTTGCAGCGGCCGGTTCAGATGCCGCTGGATCAGATAGCCGGTGAGCGCGGCTGCTGCGGCAAGGCCGAGCGACAGCAGAATCGCCGCGTCGAGACCTGCGCCGCGAGCGTCCTCGGGAATCGGCAGGGCGATCCAGTAGGGCATGTCATGCGCGTGAATGCGGATCCACAGACGCTGGCCGCCCAGGGTTTGCCAGCGTACCGGCATGTCGGCGGGCAGGTGTTGGCGCAGGGCGTCCAGAAACACCTCGCGCTGATAGGTGACGTAGAAATGCCGCAGGCTTGGCGTCGGCTCGAGTTCGTCTGCGGCCGGCGGCTGTGCGCCGTGGTTGAGGCGGGCCACCAGTGCATCGCGCGCATTGTCGGGTGCGGCCTCGAACAGCGAGTCGAGCGTGGTGACGTAGTTGGCGAACACGGCGGCGGTGCGTTCGACGCGCGGTCTTTGCACATAGTGCAGCAACACCGTGAGCGAACAGACCTGCGACAGCATGACAAGCACGATCAACAATACGATGTTGCGTGCGAGCAGCGTGCGCGGCAAGCCGAGGCGCTTCAAGGCCACCGTCATGATTCGACGTCGGCGATCAGCATGTAGCCGACGCCCCAGACGGTCTTGATGAAACGCGGTTTGGACGGATCGTCCTCGACAATCTGGCGCAAGCGCAGTACCTGCACGTCGATGCTGCGATCGAGCGCATCGTGATCGCGACCACGGGCGCGCGCGATCAGATTGTCGCGGCTCACGGGCCGATTCGGCGATGACGCCAGCGCCACCAGCAGCAACATCTGCGCGGAGTGAATGTCCAGCGGCTCACCCTTGCGCGAGAGCGCCTGCTTGCCGATGTCGAGACTGAAGTCGCCGAAGCGCACGGTCTGCGAGATGACGGTTGGATCGCCTGAGGCGATTTTCTGGCGCCGCAGCAAGGCGCGGATTCGCGCCACCAGTTCGCGCGGCAGGAAGGGTTTGGCGAGGTAATCGTCGGCGCCCGTTTCGAGACCCACCACCTTGTCGAGCGGGTCGCCCTTGGCGGTCAGCATCAGGATGGGCAGCGTTTGCCCTTCGGCGCGCAGCCGGCTACAAATTTCAAGGCCGTTCTCCTCGCCGATCATCAGATCGAGCACCAGCAGGTCGTACGGCTCGCGCTGCAAATAGCGGTCGAGCCGTTTGCTGTCCTCGACGACGCGCACTTCGAAGCCATGGCCGGTCAGAAAGCGCTGCAGCATATTGCGCAATTCGGCTTCGTCGTCGAGCACGATGATTTTCGCGGGTCGATCCATGCGTGGGCTCCTTAGGCGCGCATCCGGCTACCAGAATAGCGGTTTTCGGGGACAGTGCGAACATACGCACCGCTTGCCCGATACGCCCACGATCCCTCTGATGATTGCCTCGCTCAGTGTGCTGCCGCGCGCTGCTGCATGAATGCTTCGATTTGCGGCAAGGTTACGTAGCCGGCCTTCTGCGTATCGATCGCGTCGAAATTGCGGGCGACCATCGGCATACCGGCTGCCGCCTGTTGGCGGGTCAGCTTGCCGTCCTGCGTGGTGTTCGCGCTGGCAAAGCGGCTTTGCAACTGCTGCGCCATTTGCGCCATGCGCTGCGGGTTGCCGCCCATGGGCGGCGTCGCGGTTTGCGCAAAGGCGCCGCTGCAGGCGAGGCATAGCGCCAGAATCGTCAACATCTTCTTCATTACGTTCTCCGTAGAGTTTGCCATCGTGCGTCGTCGGCCTTGTGCTGCGATCCGTTCGATGACAGGTCGAATTCTTGTCGACTCTGGCGGGGAAGGCAATTTGGAAATCATGTCGCCGTATGTCGCGACATGGTTGGGGGCGCTGGTGGCGGGGAACGGGAAGCGGAACGCGAAGCGCCGTTGCGTTCGCGGAACGCAACGGCGGCTGCCGCGACACGCGCCGGATGTTGCCGCGCGCGTGCCAACAGGCAGTGGGTTTCTTAGGGCGTCACGTCAATGGAAGATCAGATACAGGATGACGAGGACGATGAGCGGCACGCCGAGTAGCCAGCCAAGGATATAGGGCATGAGAATTCTCCTCCGGTTGATGGTTTGCGTTACCACCGCTATCCAGCATCCGGCGTGCCTACTCCTGGTCAGCGTGGGTTGGGCGCCGCTGCCGTCCCCTCAAGCGATGCGGCACGTCCCGCTGCAAAAGGCAGTTCACCGTTGACGACCGTCTCATATGCCGCGTTCAATCGCGCCACGTCCTGCTCGCGATCGCTCGCCTGCACATTGCGCAGCTCGGGTAGATTCAGCGTGACAGGCAGGCAATGCGGATAGTCCCGCACTCGCAGTTCAGGCGCGATGGTCGTGAAAAAAGCCGTAGTGGGGACGTCGAATCCGGCGGCGATATGCACTGCGGCGGTATCGGAGGTCAGCACGTAGCGAGCGTGCCTGATCCACGCAAGAAAGTGCGCCGTGCCGGTCGAGGTGGCCGCCACGTCGACGTAATGCGGATGATCCACGGCTCCAAAACCGAGCACAGGCAGACCGAAGCGCTCAAACAGTCGGCTCACCAGCGCGCGGCGTACCGGTTGTGGAATGCTGCGGATCGGCGTGCTGGCCGTCGGGCAAAACAGCACATACGGCTGCTCGCGCCAGGGCTCGGGCAAGCGTGGCAACTCGAGCGTCTGGAGCCAGCGGTTAGCCTTGTGCGCGGACGGAACGCTTTCGGGTGGCACGCCAAGCGCAGCGAGAAAGAAGTCGATCATCGGCAACGACATGAAGCCGGGCCAGAAGAGGTGGTTGCCCATGTCGATGCGCGTTTCGTTGGCCGGGATATCGGCGAGCGGCCACGGCAACGAACGCGTTGGCGCGAGCTTGCCTGCCGCCAGCGCGTAGAGCTGTTCGACGTAAGGCGGCGAGAGTTCCGGCCGGTAGATCACGAAGCGCACTTGCGGATGAGCGTGCTGGATCGCAGCCAGTGCGGTCAGGCCGATGATCGAATCGCCGAGCGTCACGCCCATGCCGTTGATCACGTGGGCGACGGCAACCGTCGAGTAGTCGAGTACGAATGGATGAGCCGTTGCGTTGAGGATGCCGGGCTGGCTCGCGAGCGCGTCGTGCTCACCGATCTCGGCATCGCGCTGCTCCAGGTCGTACGGCGCGATGATGCGTCCGTCGGGGGCGAGCAGGGATCCGGCATGGGTGAGCGCTTCGTCTGCACGTAGGCTTTGCAATTCGAGGGTTCCGTTGGTTGTGTCGAGGGGTAAGCCTTGAATCATAAGCCACCCGAATGAAGACCATTGGGAATAAGCATTTTACGAATGTATTTCGGCGAAGGATAAAGGGCAGACCAGACTAATCACGCGGCGTTCCGCAGGTTGAGCCGGTGGGACCGATGCCGGTTCGACCCAGCCCACGGCGCCCGCGCTCCACGACACAGGGCTGCCATGTCTCTTCCCGAGCAAACGCATCAACCCGTACGCGCCGCAACCGCGGCCTTTATCGGCACCACCGTCGAGTTCTACGACTTCTACACCTACGCCACGGCGGCAGCGCTGGTCCTTGGCGACGTCTTCTTTCCCAGCAGCAACCACTTTCTGAGCACGATGGCGTCGTTTGCGACCTTTGCGGTCGGCTTTCTGGCGCGCCCGTTGAGCGGCATGGTGTTCGGGCATTGGGGCGACCGCCTGGGCCGCAAGAAGATGCTGCTGCTGACGATGTTCCTGATGGGCATTGCCACAACCGGCATTGGACTGCTGCCGAGCTACGAACGTATCGGCATATGGGCACCGGCGTTGCTGATCGGGCTGCGGATTCTCCAGGGGATCGCGGTGGGCGGCGAATGGGGCGGCGCGGTGTTGATGGCAAGCGAGCATGCGCCGCAGGGGCGGAAAACCTTCTTCGCGTCGTTTCCGCAGATGGGCAGCCCGGCCGGCCTGATCCTGTCGCTGTTGTCGTTTCGCTTCGTGACCTCGCTCGATCACGCGAGTTTTGTGTCGTGGGGATGGCGTCTGCCGTTTCTCGCCAGCTTCGTGCTGCTGGTGATTGGTCTCGTGATCCGGATGGGTGTGAACGAATCACCGGAGTTCGAGCGCTTGAAGCGGACGCAGCAAGTGGCGAAGTCGCCTGTCGCAGAGGTGCTGCGTACGGCCTGGTATCCGATTCTGCTGGCCGCCGCCGCGACCACGATCGGCTCCGCGGGATTCTTCTTTACCAACACGTTCATGATCTCGTATGTCACGACGTATCTGGGCATGCCCAAGTCGCTGATTCTCGATTGCCTGTTCGCGGTCACCATCATTCAGCTTTGCTCGCAACCCATCGCGGCGTTGATCGCCGAGCGTGTCGGTGAAACGCGGTTTCTCACGGGCGCGGCCTTGCTCTCGATGATCACGCCGTATCCGATGTTCCTGCTCGTCAATACGCAACAGCCGCTTGCGCTGATTGCGGGGATTTCGCTGGCGGTGGTCACGTTGTCCGCGATCTACGCGGTGATTGCCGGGTTCATGACGCCGGCGTTTCCGACGCGGGTGCGTTACTCGGGAATCTCGATTGCCTACCAGTTGTGCTGCACGATCGCCGGCGGCACGACGCCTTTGATCGGGACGATGTTGGCCCAGCATTACAAGGGCGAATGGATGCCGCTTGCGTGCTTCTTTACGGTGCTGTCGGCGATTTCGTTGTTTGGGATTGTTGGGCTCGGGCGTTATCGGAAGGGGTTGAGTTCGGAAGAGGTGGTGGGGGTGCTGGCGAATTGATTTCGCCCAGCACGTGCGAGCATCGCATGCAGCAGCACATCCGCGCCACGCGCGACGTCCTCCGGCAGCGCGTCTTCCGCTTCGTTATGACTGAGCCCGTTCACGCAGGGAATAAACACCATCGCAGTAGGGCAGTATTTGGCCAGATGAATCGCATCATGTCCCGCGCCGCTGATGATGCGCTGATGCGGATAGTCGAGTGCCTCGACCGCATCGGCAACCGCCTTCACGCAGGCCGGGTCGAACGGTGTGGCCGGGCTGATCCAGTGGTGCGCGACATCAACCGTCACGCCACGCCGTTCGGCAATCGCATCGAAACGCTCGCGCAGCACGGCTTCCATTGCTTCGATGCGCGCGTCGTCCGGATGACGCAGATCGATCGTGAACGACAGGTCCGCTGCAATCGTGTTGCGCGACGCGTTGCGAATCCCGATCTCGCCGACGGTGACGAGTCCCTCGGGCCCAAAATCCGCGGCCATCGCTTCCAGCGCCGCTGCCATTTCTGCCGTTGCAAACAAAGCATCGCGACGAAACGGCATCGGCGTGGTGCCGGCATGCGCAGCTTGGCCACGCACGCGTGCGTCGAGCCAGCGAATCGCCTGGCCGCCTGTCACGACGCCAATCGGCACGCCGTTGTTTTCGAGTACCGGGCCCTGTTCGATGTGGGCTTCGAAATAGGCATCGAAAACGGTCCCGGGCACCGCACGCTCGCCGCTATAGCCGGTGGCGCTCAACGCATCGGCAACGGAGACGCCGTCGGCATCCCGCGCGTTTAACGCCTGTTCTAGCGGCATCACGCCGGCAAACGCCGCCGAGCCGAGCATCGCAGGCGTGAAGCGCGCGCCCTCTTCATTGGTCCACACCACGATCTCGATGGGCTTGTCCGTTTCGATCCCTGCATCGTTCAGCGTGCGCACGACTTCGAGCGCGGCCAGCACGCCATACACGCCGTCAAAGCGCCCGCCTTCAGGTTGTGTGTCGAGGTGACTGCCGCTCGCCACAGGACTCGCGTGATTCACTCTGCCCGCGCGCCGGGCAAACAGATTGCCCACCCGATCCACGCTCAGCGTCAGTCCTGCCTCCGTGCACCATTGCGCAAACAACGCGCGGCCCGCGGCGTCCTGTTCGGTGAGTGCGAGACGCCGCACGCCACCGCCCGCAGTCGCGCCGATCGTCGCCATTTCCATCAGACTCGACCAGAGCCGCTTCGCATTGATTTTCAGCATCGCTTCCATTTCCTCGTGACGCTGCCAGGATCCGGCAGCTTGGGTTCGCCATGCTGTCTTTATCGAAAATCCAAAATCATTTGTCCAATTTCTAATTATTATTTTCAGTATAATTTTCGCGAATGATCACGCCCGCGGAGCGCGCAATGAACAAGGACAGGCCGGATACCTATCTGAACGACCGTCTCGACTGGAACCTGCTGCGGACCTTCCTCGTGATCGCGCGGGAACAAAGCGTCAGCCGCGCAGCGACCCGTCTGCATCTTTCGCAGCCTGCCGTGAGCCAGGCGCTGCGCCGGCTCGAGGAGCAGCTTGGCCGCCGCCTCGTCGACCGGCATGGTCCGCGTATCGAGGTCACGCGTGCGGGCGTGGACGTCCGGCAAATTGCTGAGGATGTCTACGGAACCATCTCTCGCCTCTCGCTTGCGAATGAAGACAGCAGCGACCGCGATATCTCCGGCATGGTACGCGTGAGCGTGGTGAGCGGCATCGACTTTCCCGCTTACGATGCTTTCCTTGCCGGCTTTCATCGCGACTATCCGCGCATCGAACTCGAGAGCCAGGAGATGCGCAGCGCCGATGTCGTCAACAGTCTGCAGCAGAAGACGGCCACACTGGGATTGACGCCTAAGCGCGCGCTGCCGAAGCGGGTCGAACATCGCGTGTTTCTACGCCAGCGTTATGGATTGTTTTGCGGCCGCCATCATCCGTTGTTCGGTCAGACAGGCTTGACGATCAGTGACCTCGTCGGCGAAAACTTCGTTTCGTTCACCGGCGACAAGGTCGGCGATCACATGTCGCCCCTGACGTTCTTTCGCGACGAAATGGGCTTCACCGGGCGCGTGGTGGGTTCCTCCTCGAGCATGCCGGAGGTGCGGCGCTTCATCTTCGCGGGCTTCGGCATCGGCTGTCTGCCCGAGCACATTGTGCGCGACGACGTGGCCGAGGGCCGCCTGCAAAAACTGCCTCCCGAGAACGGCGTGGCCGATGTGGACGTCCACCTGCTTTGGTCCAGCGACCGCAGATTCAGCGCGGCGGAAAGCGCCTTCCTCAGTGCGCTGCATACGTTCATCGATCAGCACGAAGCGCAGACCGAAGGCGCCGAAGATGCCGAAGACGAGTCCGGCGCGGAACCCACCGGCGCTGCGGCATCAGACGATCAATAGCCGCGCGCCATATCCACCAGATTGTCGAGCGGCTCGCCGCGCACGAGGCGTCGCACGTTCTGCGCGACCTGCAAGCCGATCGTCTCGGGACTGGCCACCGACGCCATATGCGGCGTAACAATCAGATTCGGCGCGCTCCAGAACGGATCGCCCGGCGGCAGCGGCTCATTGGGAAACACATCGACGATGGCGCCGCCAAGCCGGCCATCTGCCAGCGCAGCGTGCAGATCCTGCGGCACCAGATGTTCCCCGCGGCCCACATGAATCAGCTTGGCACCCGGACGCAACTGGCCCAGCGTACGCGCATGCAGGATGCCGCGCGTCGCCTTGGTGAGCGGCAGCAGGCAAACCAGAATATCCGTGCCTTGCAGGAACGGCGCGAGGGCGTGCTCGCCTGCGAACGTGTCGATGCCCGGCAGATTCTTGGGGCTGCGCGCCCAGCCGCGCACGGCAAAACCGAGCCGGTGCAGATCGCTCGCAACAGGGCTGCCAATCTCGCCCAATCCCATGATGCCGACCGTGCATCGCGACGGATCGGATTGTTGAGGCCGCAACCAGATCTCCTTGCTCTGGTTCGCCAGGACGCGGTCGAACTGGCGGTGAAAGTGCAGCACGCCCCACGTGACGAACTCGCTCATGCGGCGCGCGTGGTGCGGGTCCACGACCCGGCAGACGGGCACGCGCGGCAGGCTCGGATCCGACAGGATGTTATCGACCCCCGCGGCGATGCTATGCACGAGCTTCAGGTGCGGCAGCGTGGCAATCGCACCGGCGGGCGGATTCCAGCAGACGGCGACCTCGGCGTCGTGCGCATGGGCGGTGCTGTACAGGCTCACCTTCAGTTCCGGCGCGGCGCGCTGGATCGGAGGGATGAGGTGTGACATGTCGTAGTCACGGCTAATCAGAACGAGTTGAGTCATGAACGGGCAGGGCTTTACGCGCCGGGTCCCGACGCGGGTGGATTCGTGGATGACGAGGCAGTTAGCGGCGGTAGTCGGAGCCCGTATTGTCGATCAGGCGCAGCGCCGCTTGCCACGCCAGTTCGGCGATGTCCTCGGAGTCGTCGCGATTGAACTGGCTGGCCGTCAGTTCGCATACGGCTGCCGACGGAATCCGCAGCGTGGCGCCGCCTGCGAGCGCCGCGATCTGTGCCTGGCAGGCACGCTCGAGAAAGTAGATCTCATGAAACGCCGCGGCAGCGCTCGCGCCGCCGGCGAGCAGGCCATGGTTGCGCAGGATCATCGCCTTATGCGGACCCAGGTCGCGCACGAGGCGCTCGCGTTCGCCGAGATCCAGCGCAATGCCTTCGTAGTCGTGATAGCCGAGCTTGCCGTAGAACTTCAGCGCGTGCTGGCTGATCGGCAGCAAGCCATGCTCCTGCGCCGCGACGCCGATGCCGGCGGCTGTATGCGTATGCACCACGAAGTGCAGGTCGTCGCGCGCCATATGGACGGCCGAATGGACCGTGAAGCCGGCGGCATTGACGCGAAAGCGCGCGGGTTCGGCTGCGGCGCGTTCGTCGATGACGCGGCCCAGGTGGTCGATCTTGACCAGGTCCGAGGCGCACATTTCATGAAACAGCACGCCGTAGCGGTTGATCAGAAACGTCGGCGTGGCGCCCGGCAAGCGCGCGGTGATGTGCGTGTCGATCATGTCCGTCATGCGGAAATGCGCGACGAGGCGGTACAGCGCCGCCAGGTCCGTGCGGATTTTCCATTCGACGTCCGCGTCGGCATCGGACGAGGCAGGTGCATCCTCAGCGTGAAGCGAAGTGGGCTGGGTTTCCATCTGGGAGGTCTCTCAGGTTTGCAGTGACAAGTTCGACAGTTATCGCTGGCGCGGCGGCATTAGTCAATTTTCTAATTTTTATGCTGATCATTGGGCGCGCGAATGATGGCCCGCAGTTCCTTACGAATCACTTTGCCCGTCGCCGTCATAGGCAGGCTGTCCACGAAGCGTATCTCGCGCGGATATTCGTGGGCGGCGAGGCGCGTCTTCACATGCCGTTGAATCTCGCGCACCAGATCGTCTCCAGGCACGAAGCCGGCATTCAGCACCACAAACGCCAGCACGATCTCCGTACGCTCGGCATCCGGCGCACCGACCACCGCAGCCATGCAGACTGCCGGGTGCTGGAGCAGGCAATCCTCGATCGAAGCCGGTCCGATCCGGTAGCCGGCGCTGGTGATCACGTCGTCGTTGCGTCCGACGAAACGGATAAAGCCGGCGTCGTCGCACTGGCCCAGATCGCCGGTGAGCAGATAGCGGCCGCGGAACTTGTCGTGCGTCGCCGCGGCATTGCGCCAGTAGCCGAGGAACATCACTGGATCGGGGCCGGCAATCGCAATGTTGCCGATCGTGCCGTTGGGCACGGGCTGACCGTCGTCGTCGACGATCGCCACTTCATGACCCGGCACCGCTTTGCCGATGGCGCCGATGCGCGGCGCGAACAGCGACGCACATGAGGACACCACGACGTTGCACTCGGTCTGCCCATAGAACTCGTTGATGGTCACGCCGAGCGCGGCGCGTCCCCATGCAATCAGTTCCTCGCCGAGCGATTCGCCGCCGCTTGCCACCGCGTGCAGCGAGAGCGTCCAGCGCTCAGGCTGGGGTACGGTGCGCATCATCTTGAGGGCGGTGGGCGGCAGGAACGTATGCGTGACCGCGTGGCGCGCCAGCAGGTCGAACGCGGCCTCGCCGTCGAACTTGTCGAAACGGCGCGCGAGTACGGTGACGCCGTGATGCCACGCGGGCAGCAGGACGTCGAAGAGGCCACCAATCCACGCCCAGTCTGCCGGCGTCCAGATCACCTTGGCCTGTGCGGGAAAGCAGGCCTGCGACAACTCCACGCCCGGCAGATGCCCAAGCAGGACACGTTGCGCGTGCAGCGCGCCTTTCGGTTTGCCGGTGGTGCCGGAGGTGTAGATGATGACGGCCGGATCTTCAGACGAGGTGTCGACCGGTGCGAACGCCTCGGACTCGGCATTGAGCGCGTCGCAGAAGGCATGCACGTCGCTCGCAGCGGCGGCGCTATCCGCGTCGACGCAATACACCGCTTTCAGTTCGGGCAGCGTGTGGCGGATCTCGGCGAGTTTTTGCAGGCCCGCCGCGTCGGTGATGAGTGCCGCGGCGGCGCTGTCCGCGAGCCGGTACTGGATTGCGTCGACGCCGAACAGCGCAAAAAGGGGCACCGCGATGCAGCCGGCCTTGTAGGCGGCCAGATGCGCGAGAGCGGTTTCGGGCGATTGCGGCAGGAAGATCGCCACGCGGTCGCCCTGCACGACGCCGTTGTGGCGCAGCGCGTTGGCGAACTGGTTGGAGCGGGCCTTGAGATCGTCGAAGCTATAGCGCGTGGCGCTGCCGTCGCGTTGCTCGTAGATCAACGCGAGGCGCCCTGAGCCGTCGGCCCATTTGTCGCACACGTCCACGCCGATGTTGTATCGCTCGGGAATCTGCCATGCAAAGTTTGCCGCCAACGTCTCGTACGTCTGTGCTGCTGGAAGCATCGCTTCCTCCTCGTGTCCATGAAAGCCGCTGCACACACCAGTCTGCGCTGCACGCTCGGGTGTGCAACCGGATTTGAGTAGAACCCAGCTATGGAGGTGAGTCAAGTTGAGGTATGTGAGCGCAATGCGCCGCTCACAAACTCAAGGACTGCAATGCATCTTTACCGGATTCGAGAAAATCAGGCGCGCTATTCATGCAACAATTCGAGCGGGTTTTTGAAGGATCGTATGGATACGTTACAAAAAATGCGTGTGCTCGTTCGCGTCGTCGAAGCGGGCAGTTTCACCGGTGCCGCGCAGCACCTCAACACCACCACGGCCTATGCGTCGCGTGCCGTCTCCGATCTCGAGGCGCGTCTGCGCACGCGCCTGCTCAATCGCACGACGCGCCGCATTGCACTCACCGAAGCGGGCGAGCGTTATCTGCATCGTTGCGAGGAAATTCTCGCCTGTGTCGATCAGGCCGAAGCCGAGGCGAGCGATGCGCAGGCACGTCCGTCCGGCAAGCTGAAGGTCCACGCCATGACGGGTATCGGCCAGCACTGCATCGTGCCCGCTATAGGCCGCTATCAGCAACGCTATCCGGAGGTCAAAGTAGAGTTGACGCTGGCGCAGCGCGAGCCGGATCTGATCGACGAAGGCTATGACGTCGCACTCGTGCTTGCCACTGAACTGCCCGACTCGGGGCTGATCTCGCAGCGCCTCTGCAGCACGTTCAGCATTGCCTGCGCGTCGCCGGCTTACCTCAAACGCAACGGCGTGCCGCAGACGCCCGCCGACCTCGCTACGCACACCTGCCTGCAAACGGCTACGCCAATTTTTCCGGCGCACGAATGGGTGTTTCAGGGGCCGCGCGGCCGGGAGTCGTTCGCACCAACTGCGTCGACGTTCTGCGTCAATATCGCGGAGGCACTGGCGGTGGCGGTGGGCGAGGGCATGGGGATTGGCTTGCTGCCCTTTTACTCAGCGGCGAGCGGTCTGCGCAGCGGCGCGCTGGTGCGCATTCTTCCGGAGTACACAACGCAGCACACGAACGTCTATGCGTTGTATCCGTCGCGCCAGTATCTCGACGCGAAGATTCGCACGTGGGTTGAGTTCTTGCGCGACGAGCTGCCTGCAATGTTCAATCACGAATGCGTGGATGCTGCCGCGTCGAGCAATATGCTGTACTAACCGATACTTTGCTGCAGTGCATGATTACTGCGCTGCAGCATGCAATATGACATTTTGACAAAGGGAAAACCCGTAATCGGTAAATTCCGGCATCCTTATTGACTCGGGTCATACACCTTCGCCCTAATCGGGAAAGTCCTAACACCGTGTGAGCATGGTTCGCGCTAGTCTTCTCGTCAGAGGAGGCAAACCATGAGACGCGTATTTAATATTGCTGTACTGATGCTCCTTGCGTACCTGACAGTGGGCCGCGCACTGACCCATGCGCAAGCGGGGGAAGAAGGCACCATATCGTGCGAAAAAGGGGCCGAGATGATCCGCCTGGGCGCCATGGACAAGGGCTTCTCCGAAGCGGCGTCCAGTGGGCAAGGACAGAATTTCCTTTCGGGCTGCCTCGTGACAGGCGAGGCGCGCGTCAATGATCAGGTGGTTGCGCGCGATTAATTCGCTGCCATGCGGTATGCATGAAACGTCTGATGATTGATTTTTGCTGCGGGTGCGTTCCCTACCGCGTATCGAATTTTGCGTAATCCAGCTCCTTAACGGGGCTGGATCTGTTTTCTCTCCAGCTTTTATCTCCGCTAAAAAAGATCTTCGTGCCTGCAATTGACGAGGATCTCGGCCACGCTCGCCGAGTTAGGCAACTCAATCGTATTGGCGACCAGCAACGCAATGTCCTCCGGCTGGGTCATGGCTTCGGGCGGCAGATCGGCCAGACCCGCCGCCATTTCCGTATTCACGAACCCTGGACAGATAGCGGTGGCGCGAATGCCGTCGTCCCAGCCTGCGCGCCGTACGGCATGATTGAGTGCGATCACCGCATGCTTCGACATCTGATAGCCGGCGTTGAGGTTCTTCACGCGCTTGCCGGACAGCGAGGCAATCTGCACCACGCGGGCATTGCCGGCCCGCCGCAAGTGCGGCAATGCCGCCTGAATCAACCGGAACGGCGCCTTGACGTTGATATCCAGCGTCTCTTCCAGTAGTTCGTCGCTGCCGTCTTCCAGACTGATGGGCTTGCAGATGCCGGCATTGCTGATCAGCACGTCGATACGCCCGAACCGTTCCACCGTGGCGTCGACCCAGCGGCGCCCTGCCTCGGGGTCGCGCGCTTCATAGGGAAACACCAGGCTGTCGAGGTGACCGTAAAGCCCTGCGGGATTGCGCACGCCCAGCGACAGCAGATAGCCGCGCCGGGCCAGTTCTTCGGTTATCTCCCGGCCGATGCCGCGGCTCGCGCCGGAAATCATCGCTACCTTCTGCATACGACTCTCCCTAGAACCCTGCGTCGATGACGATTTTGGTGCCGTCGCTAAAGCGGCTCAGACGAAACGCGTGGGGATCCACGAGCGCTGTATCGTTCGCGACCAGATCGGCCATCAGCTTTCCGGCTGCCGGACCGATGCCGAACCCATGGCCGGAAAAGCCCGTGCCGATAAATAATCCCGGCACGGTATCCACGTCCGAGATCACCGGAATCGCGTCGGGCGTCACATCCATGTAGCCGGCCCAGCGCTGCGCGATGCGCGCATGGCTCAGATGCGGGAACACCTTGATGAACTCGCGCAGCCCCGCGTCGACGTAGGGGACGATCGGCTCGGGATCGAGCGTGCGAACCTGTTCGAAGGCGGTGGGCTGATCGAGCGCCCAATGCCGCGGGCGCCGCAGTTCTTCGAAGAAGCGGGCGCCGATGCCGATACGCAAGGAGCCCAATTGGCTCTTTAACGCTTCGATGTACTTGAAGAACAGACGGAAGCTGTCCGGGGTGAGGTCGCTGTAAGTGCGAAATCCATTCGCCACCGTATAACCTCCATCCGCGCGCTTGCGAAACGCAAAATGCTTGTTGCTCGCACTGCAGGTGGGGCCGCCTTCAAGCGGTTCGGTTCGAAGTACTGATGCTTTCACCAGCAGTTGCGGCACGTCGACATCGAGGTTGCCGCAGAACAGTCGCGACCATGCACCGCCGGCCACCACCACGCTCTGGCAGCGGATCGTGCCGTGCTCGGTGACGACCGCGCTGACCCGGCCGCCGCTCGTTTCGATGCCGCGTGCCGCGCAGGGCGTCAGAATCTTCACGCCGCGCTTGCGCAACGCGTTGGCGATGGCGGGCGCTGCCCGTTGCGGTTCGGCGCGGCCGTCGCCGGCGGTAAAGAGCCCGCCCTTGAACGATTTCTTCGCGCCAGGCAGCAGGGCGGCGACATGCTTCGGGTCGACTACGCGCGTATCGAACGCATCGCCGGCGAGGTTGCGTGCGTTCTCGAGCCAGGTGCGATGCCCCTCCATGACCTTGTCGTCCTCGGTCATGTAGAGAATCCCGCACTGGTTGAAACCGGTGTCGATGCCGAGATCGCGGTCCAGGGTGCGCCACAGCTTCAGGCTTTCGATGCTCAGTTCGAATTCGCGCATGTCGCGATGGGTGACGCGAACCCAGCCCCAGTTGCGGCTCGACTGCTCGCCGGCAATATGCCCCTTCTCGCAGAGCGCCACCCTTAGGCCTTTGTTGCTCAGATAAAGCGCGGTACTGACGCCGATAATCCCGCCGCCGACCACGACGACATCGACTTCGGCGGGCAAGCTGGTGTCGCTGGCGACAGTCTCGACTTGTGGTCCCATAGTGTTGGCGGCCCGTTAGATGCGGATGAGTAGGTTAGTGATGTTGTTCGGCAATAGCCGTCTCGGCTGCCGGTGCCTGCGCCTTGCGTTGCCCGCGCGTCGCGCCACCTTGCCGCGGGTTCGCGTGACGGTTCGTCCAGCGGTCGATGTGATTGATGGCATGCGTGAGCGGCACCGTGATCAGCAGATAGACCACGCCGGCGGCCACCAGCGGCGACAGGTTGGCCGTATTGACGGACGTATTCTGCCCGATGGTGAAGAGATCGCGCTGCGAGGTCAGCAGGCCGAGAAAGTAGACGAGACTCGAATCCTTGACGATCGAAATGAACTGGTTAGCCAGCGCCGGCAAGATGCGGCGGATGCCTTGCGGCACGATGACGTGGCGCATGCTGCTCCAGTACGTCATGCCGAGCGCCTGACACGCGGAAAGTTGTCCGCGTCCTACGCTTTGAATCCCCGAGCGGAAAATCTCCGCGATATAGGCCGACGAAATCAGGCCCAGCGCAACGATGGCGAGCGGGTAAGGGTTAGGTCCGAAGATCGCCAGCCCGACCGGCGCGAGACCCTGGCCCACCAGCAGGATGACGAGCGCGGCGGGCAGGCCGCGAAACACGTCGATAAAGACCTGTGCGGGCAACATGAGCCAGCGCGTGTGCGATACCGCCATCAACGCGAGGACCATGCCGGCCGCGATGCCGAGCACGGTTGAAAACAGCGACAGCACCAGCGTATTGACGAGGCCGGTGCATAGCAACGAGGGCAGCGACCCGATCAGCAACGGCCAGTCGAGAAAGTTCTGCAGGAAGGCATTCATGATTCGCTCCTGTCTGAGCGTCGGCGGCCGGTCGATGAGCGTTCGGCGGCCGCCGGGTTGCGTGTTCGTTGCTGCGTCGGTGGGTCTTGCGCGTTGATTAGATGCCGCTTGTGTACAGACTAGCTGCCGGTCTTCATGACATACGGCGGCAGGTTCGCCGGCTTTGGATAGCCCGGATGGAACTGCAGGTACAGCTTGAGCCAGGTGCCGTCGGCGACGAGTTCGTCGATGGTCTTGTTCAAGGCCGCCTCGAGCTTCGCATTACCCTTGTGCACCGGAAATCCTGCCGGCAGATTGACCGCGGAGATATCGAGCTTGTCGGCAATGTTCATCTGCGGATATTTGCCTTGCAAGCCTTCGACGAGCGTCTTGTCGACGAAGTAGCCGTCAATGAACTTGGAGCGCAACGACAGGAAGCCCGCATTCAGATTCGGAAAGCGCACGATCTGCGCGCCAGGCAAGTAGCTGTCCGAATACGTATCCTCGATCGTGCCTTGCACGACACCGATGCGCTTGCCCTTTACCGAAGCGGGGTCGCTCGTGATCGGACTGTCGGGCAAGGTCGCCACGCTCAGCAGGCCGGTCAGGTAGCCCTCGGAGAAGTCGACCATCTTCAGGCGTTCCTTGGTGATGGAAATCGAACCGGCGGCAAGATCGATCTGCTGGTTCGCCACGCTCGGCAGCAGGCCGCTGAAGTCTTGCGCGCGAAAGTCGGCGGTAAGGCCGAGCTTCGTCGCGATGGCGCGCAGCAGTTCGACGTCGAAGCCGGTCATCTTGCCGTCGTCGATATACGAGTAGGGCTTGTTGTTCGCATCCACGCCGGCGACGAGCTTGCCGGGTGTCAGCGTGCCGACGTCCTCAGCTTGCGCCGCGGTGGCCGCGGCAAAGGACAGGGGGACGACTATCGCGAAGAGGCGCAGAAAATGGCGAAACCGCATGATGTTTGCTCCGTCGAAAGGACTACCGATTGAAGAGGATGGCGAGGAAATCAATGCAATATCCGGGAGAGAAACTCGCGTGCGCGAGCTGAGCGCGGACGGTCGAAAAACACTTCCTTCGCTTCGTCCTCGACAATCGCACCTTGATCCATGAACACGACGCGATTGGCGACGCGCCGCGCGAAGCCCATTTCGTGCGTGACGCACAGCATCGTCATGCCCTCTTGCGCCAGCCCGGTCATGACGTCGAGCACCTCGTTGACCATTTCCGGATCGAGCGCCGAGGTGGGCTCGTCGAACAGCATGGCCACCGGGTCCATCGAAAGCGCCCGCGCAATCGCCACGCGTTGCTGCTGGCCACCCGATAGTTGCGACGGAAACTTGTCCTCATGGGCGCGCATGCCGACCCGCTGCAAGAGCGCGCGGGCCTTGTCGGCCGCTTCGTCGCGGCTGCGATGCAGTACGCGCATTTGCGCGAGCATCAGGTTCTGGCACACGTTAAGGTGTGGGAACAGTTCGAAGTGCTGAAACACCATGCCCACGCGTGCCCTCAGCTTGACGAGATCCGGCTTCTTCCGGTTGAGAGCAGTCGTGGTCACCGGCGTGCCGGCCACCACGATCTCGCCCTGCTGCACCGGTTCCAGCCCGTTGACGGTCTTGATCAAGGTGGACTTGCCGGAGCCCGACGGTCCGCAGATCACGACCACTTCCCCGCGGCCGATGTACGCCGAGCAGTCGGTCAGCACCCGGTGTTCGCCATACCACTTCGAAACGTTGAGCAGAGAGATCATGGGAGAGGCCTCGTTCTTGACGTGCTTCACGACAGGGCGGCGCGTGCGCGGCCGTCCCAGAGATCGTCGAGCTTGTAGAGCGCAGCGCCGACCGGCACGGCCCAATGGCTCGCCATGCCCGCAACGCTGATCGGGAATGTGCCTTCGCCGAACGCGCCCGGCGCGGCATCGAGCCCTAGCAGGTGTTGCGCCACGCGCTGGCCCAGATAGCTCATCAACGCCACGCCGTTGCCGTTGCAACCGAGCGCGTAGTGAATGCCGTTGTGTTCGCCGATATGCGCGAGCTTGTCGCCGGTCATCGCAACATAGCCCTTCCATGCATGGGTGATGCGCACGTCGCGCAATGCCGGCCAGAGCTGGATCATCTTCGCGTACAGAATCCGCGCGGCCTCGCGCTCGTCCACTTCGCGGATGGCGGGCCGCGAGCCGAAAATCATGCGGGTGCCGTCCGGCGAGGGCCGCGTGTAGAACAGATTGCGCTTGGAATCGCTGATCATCCGGCGGCCAGGATTGAGGGCGGACATCAGTCCGGCAGGCAGTGCTTCGGTGGCGATCTGGTAGCTGGCCACAGGCAAGACGCGTCGCGAGAAGAACGGCAGGAGCGGTCCTGTGTAGCCGTTGGTGGCGACCAGCACGTGCTTCGCTTCGATCGGGCCGCGAGCGGTCTGAACACGGAAATGCGCGCCATGCCGCTCGATGCGCTCGACGGCGGCGTGCGAATGCAGGCTCGCGCCGCGGCGCCGGGCCAGGCCGCGCAGGGCGCGATGATATTTGGCCGTATGCAGGCCGCCGTATTCGTCGACGAGGATGCCGCCATAGTAGTAGTCCGAACCGATGATCGAGCGTTGCTCGGCACGGGTAATCAGATGCACCGTGACGCCGGTTTTATCGTGCAGCAATTCGCCTTGCTTGCGCAGATGTTCGAAATGGCCCTGCGTGAAGGCACCGAAGAAGCGGCCGGTAATCTGCAGATCGGCGTCGAGCGCTTCGTCGGCGATCAGGCGCTGCAGATACTCGAAGCTCGCCATCGACTCACGCATCAGGCGGCCTAAGCGATCGGATGAAACGCCGCGAATCGCGTTAGTCAGGGCCAATTTCTGTCCGCTCGATACCATTCCGCCGCTGCGCGTACTGCCGCCCGCGCCGATCTCGGCCGCGTCGAGTACCGCGACGCTCGCGCCCTGGCGGGCAGCTTCCGCGGCCGCGGACAGGCCGCAGTAACCGCTACCGACGATCGCCAGATCGACGCGCTCCGGCACCGGATCGCGCGACGTCTCGGGCGGCGCCGCATCCCACCAGTAGGGCGCAAGCCGGAAATCGTCGTGGAACAGCAGGGCGTCGGGTCGCATGGCTTCTTTAACGTTGCAGGATGAGAGCCAGTCTAGGTTTGCGCCGCCTATCCGGTCAAATACGGCCAAAAACGTCTTCTATTCATTTTTGATATGGCATGCTGACGAGAGGCGAGGCTAAACGGATGGGATTCATCTGATGAATCAGCGACAGATAGAGGCGTTCAGGCTGGTGATGCTGCGCGGCTCGATGACGGCGGCGGCCGAGGAGTTGGGCACGTCGCAGCCGAGCATCAGCCGCTTGATCGCGGAGCTGGAGCAATCGACAGGGCTCGCGTTGTTCACGCGTAACGGCGGCCGCATCCAGGCCACGGACGCGGGCAGCGCGTTTTATCGCGAGGTCGATCGAAGCTTTGTAGGGCTGGAAAAGCTCGTGCATTCCGCGCGTGAGATTCGTCAGTTCGGCACGGGACGCTTGCGATTGGTGGCGGCGCCTGTGCTGGCGCTGTCGTTTGTACCGACCGTGATCGAGCGTTTTCTGGCGGCGTATCCACGCATTGCGGTGTCGCTGGAAATGCGCAGTGAAGGGACGATTCAGCGCTGGGCGTCGTCGGCCTATTGCGATATCGGTTTCTCCACCGCCACGCCCGATGCGTTCGGTGTGACGAGCGCCGAGCTATACCGCTTGCCCGGTGTGTGCGCGTTGCCGGCGGGGCATCCGCTTACGGCCAAAAAACACATTCACGCCCGCGATCTGAAGGATCAGCACCTCATCTTGCCCTCGTATGCGGACGACACGCGTTCGGCCCTCGATCGTGTGCTGCGCCAGGCGGAGGTGAACCAGGTGCCCACAATCGAAACGCCGTATGGGGCGACGATTTGCGCCATGGTGTCGCGCGGACTCGGGATCGGTTTGGTGAATCCGCTCGCCACGCTCGATACGAATCCAGAGCGGATCGTGTTCCGGCCGTTTTCACCGGATGTGTTATTCCGCGGC
The DNA here is from genome assembly GCF_900142845.1 of Paraburkholderia phenazinium. NCBI lineage: Bacteria > Pseudomonadati > Pseudomonadota > Betaproteobacteria > Burkholderiales > Burkholderiaceae > Paraburkholderia > Paraburkholderia phenazinium. The sequence goes on along the minus strand of NZ_FSRU01000001.1, from coordinate 3,717,419 downwards.
TTTACGGTGTGTCCGCAACTTCAGCATGTCAATCCGGTCGTGCAGGCGTTTCTCGAACTCGCTACTGAGACTATGGAACGGGAACATGGACACTTCCGCAGCGATGTGGTGGTGCGGGCTTAGTGCGGGATCGATCAAGGGACCGGTCGCACACTGCAGGAATCTTGCCGCGGACCACTCAACGTGGATAGCGTATCGACGATCTCCACGAAGGATGGGCGACTCGCAACCGTCTCGCTTAAGCACGCGGCCTTGAGTTGCGCCAATGTGGCTAACGTGGCGGAAGCCGACGCCGAAGCCGAAGTAGACCCAGCTCCAGCTTCATCGCAGCGCGCGATCAACTCTTCGAGCAGGCAACCGAACGCCCGTACTTCGATGCGTTGAAGCAACGGCGCTAGCGTCGGATCATCCACCGCGTAGAACGACGCCGCGCCGAAATCGCCCAGCAGTGCACGCCCCGCGCCGCAATGAAGAATATTGTGGGCATACAGGTCGCCGTGCATGATGCCTTGCTGATGCAAATGACCGGCAGCCGATGCGATGCCGCGTGCGATGCGCAGTGCCGAGGCGAGATCGAAGCGCGTGTCTTCGCTGTAGATGTCACGGGTGCACGAATCGAGGCTGGGCGGCCCGGCCAGGTTGGTGAATTGCGGATCGATCAGCTCCATCACCAGACCATGGCTGTCGGCAGGGTGATCCTTCACTTTGCCGAGCACCGGAATCAGGTTGGGATGGGTGCCCGCGTTGATGCAGGCGGCCATCTCGCTGTACGGCAAGCCGTCGCTTGTCACGTCGCCTTTGAAGAGTTTCACGGCGACATGGCGATCATCTTCATTAGGAATCCGATGCGCGGCACGATGGATGACACCCGAGGCGCCTTCTCCGAGCCGATGATGCAGTTCCAAAGCATCCCAATGCATATCCGCGATGGGTGTTTCGTTCAGTGCAGCAGCTTCCAGCAACGCAGTAAATGGATTGCCCGCATAAGCAAGCCATGAAAGCCGCGGCAGCGCGAGCAACCATGCAGGGAGCTCCGTTAGCCGATTCGCTGCAAGCCGGATCAGTTCAAGGCGGGAGCACGCAGACAGTTGCGAGGGCAACGACTGCAGGCGGTTGCCCGCCAGCATCAGTTTCTGGAGATGTGTGCAATGGCCGATTTCGGGCGGTAGCGCCTCGACTTCGTTATCGGTCAGGATGAGCCAGCGAAGCGCACGCGGCAGCGATTGCCCCGACACCGTGCGAATCCGGTTCGCCTTGAAGCCCACCATGCTCAACTGCTCGCACTGGCCGAGGACTTCAGGCAACTCGGTGAAGCGGTTGTTGGAGCAGAACAGGATGCGCAGTTTATGCAGACGCGGCAAGTCGTGCGGTAGCGACGAGAGCGCGTTGCCGGAGAGGTCGAGGATTTCCAGCGTGTCCGCCAGATCGAAAATCTCGCGCGGAAATTCGCGGAGTCCGCAGGCTAATGTCAGGCGCTGCGTACCGGCCAGTTGTCCGGCGAGCAGTTGGTCGAGGGTCGTGGTCACTGTGATGAGGCGAGCGTGGCGCGTGCCGGCAGGTTGATTCGATAAGGCTCGATTCTACTTGCATCGTCTAACCGGTGGCTTCTGTCGTTCTGACTTGCACTTCACGAAGGCAATCCGGATTGAGAAGTACACCAGAATGATCGAGCTGAATAGTCACACCTCATGGCCCCAATGCGCAGAGCATATTGAGTGCGACTAGATGTAACACTTTGTTAGATTGCCGCTCGCGCATTTGAAAATGTCCTCTTTTGCGAACTAGACTTTCACACACAAGACGATTCGGGGCGGCGTCATTACCCGAGTTCATTCGACCGGGAGCGAAGAGGGTTGATCGATGAAACGGCAAATATTGACTGTCGCGACTGCTGTTGCACTCATGTTTGGGGCAAGCTTACCGATCGCGGATGCCGCGACTTATTCGAATGGAACGGCAACCGCGACGCTCACGGTTTCTCTCACGTTGCAGGCGAATTGCTCCATTGCAGCCAGCCCGCTGAACTTCGGCACGAATGGTGTGCTGGCCACTGCCATCAACCAGCAGACCAACGTAGCTGTCACCTGTACGAACACGACACCGTATAACGTCGGGCTCGATGCCGGCACCGTCACCGGCTCATCCGTCACAAGCCGGCTGATGGCTGGCACCGCCACGGGCAATACGGCTACCACGGTCGGCTTCCAGTTGTACCAGGACTCCGGACACACCACGGTGTGGGGCAACACGCAAGGCACCAATACCGTGGCGGGCACGGGCACAGGGGCTGCGCAATCGATCGCCGTGTATGGCCAGGTGCCCGCGCAATCCACGCCGAAGCCGGACACGTACCAGACCACAGTCACTGCGACGGTCTACTTTTGACGGGCCGCGGCGCGCCAGGTGCGCAAGGACTCATCGCCGGCTCACTGCTGCTGTCGTTCGCAGTGGTGGCGAGCGCGTCTACCTTGCAGATCTCGCCGGTCACCGTGGATCTCTCGCCAGGCGAAAACGCATCGGGCATCACGCTGCGCAATCCTGGCGACACGCCGCTGTATGGTCAGGTGCGTGTGTTCCGCTGGGACCAGGCGAACGGCGACGACGTGCTCACGCCAACCACAGACCTCGCGGCCAGTCCGCCGCTCATCCAGATTCCGGCGCATAGCGACCAGCTGATCCGGCTGGTGCGTGCGATTCCGGCGCCGCCCTCTGGTGAACAAAGCTACCGACTGCTGATCGACGAATTGCCGGCACCGGACGAGCCCGTCGCCAACGGCGTGACTATCCGTTTGCGCTATTCGGTCCCGGTGTTCGTCGAACCTGCCGGCACAGCCGGCGTCCCGGCGCTGTCGTGGCATCTGATGCATGACAACGGGCACTGGGTACTGCGCGTCGACAACAGCGGTTCGCGACGCGCCCAGATCGCGGCCGTGCAACTGCTCGATGGCACCGGCAACCCGTACGATATCAACAAGGGCTTGCTGGGTTACGCGTTGGCAGGACGCGGTCGTCAATGGCAGGTGACGTTGCCGCCCGACACTGCGCCGAGCGGCGTCATGAAGATTCGCGCCCAGGTGAATGCGCTGCCCGCCGAAGCTACGCTCGGCACGCAGTAGTCTCCCAATCGCAAGCGCGCTTCGTGGGTCAACCGGAGAGGACATGATGGGTCACAAGCCGATCGATGAGAATAAGACAGACAGCACATCGCTGGTACGCCGTGCGCGTCGCGGTACTCGCAAACGTTCTGCTTATCGTTGCGTGTCCTTGCGCGGTTGCTCAGGCGCCGATGCTGCCGGTCAGCACCCGCACGCATGAATCGCGAGACCTGTACCTCGAAGTGACCCTGAACGGACAGCGCACTTCGGTGATCGTGCATTTCCGCGAGGTTGACGGACACCTGGTTGCAACCGGCAGCGATCTGAACAGCCTCGGTATCGCGACCGAGCGGCTCGGTATCGCGGATACGGCGGAAGTGCGCCTCGACGACATTACCGGCCTGCGCTATCGCTACGATGCCGCGCAGCAGGCGATCGATCTGCAGGCGCCCGACAGTATCCGCAAGCCGTATCGCTTCGATACCCGTGAGCTGAGCGCGACGCCGGCGGCGACGTCCTCGCGCGGTCTCGTGATCAACTACGATGCGTTCGTCCAGACCGATACCGAGCAACACCTCGCGTTCTACAGCGAGGAGCGCTACTTCGATCCGGCCGGGGTGTTCAGCACGACCGGCATTGCCTACCTGTATAGCGACCTGAGCCGCTATACGCGCTACGATACGTCGTGGAGCCGCTCTAATCCCGCTACGCTGGACACGACCGAGATCGGCGATACGATTTCGGGTTCTCTCGCGTGGACGCGCTCGCTTCGCATGGCCGGGTTTCAATGGCGCAGCAACTTCGCCTTGCGCCCCGACCTCGTGACGTTTCCCGTGCCGACTCTCTCTGGCACAGCGGTCGTGCCTTCTTCCGTCGACCTGTACATCAACAGCGTCCGGCAATATAGCGGCAACGTGCCGAGCGGACCGTTCATCGTCAACAACGTGCCGGGCATCACCGGTGCCGGGCAAGCCACGGTCATCACCCACGATGCGCTCGGCCGTACCGTAGAGACCTCCGTACCGCTCTACGTCGATACCCGCTTGCTGGCGCCGGGTTTGTCGAGCTATTCGTTCGAAGCAGGCTTTCTGCGCCGTAACTACGGTATCGACTCGTTCGACTACGATCCGCGGCCGGCGGCGAGCGCGTCGGCACGCTACGGCGCGAACAGCGCCCTGACACTCGAGGGCCATGCCGAAGCGACCAGTGGCCTGTACAACGCCGGGGCTGGAGCGCTGCTGCGTCTCGGCATGGGCGGCGTCGTCAATGGTTCGCTTTCGGGTAGCGCCGGCCGACTCGCGGGAACGCAGATTAGTTTGGGATACGAATTGATAGAGCCGCACTTTTCGATCGACGCACAATCCATTCGCGCGTTCTCGAACTACGGCGACCTCGCTGCCCGCGACGGCACACCGGTGCCGACGGCGACCGACACCGTCACGCTGGCGTTGCCATTCTTCAGCCACCAGACGTTTTCAGTGAGTTATATCGGGTACCGCTTTCCTCAGGCGCCGTCTTCGCAGATCGGCTCGGTTTCATACACGCTGGACTTCGGCAACCTGGCCTCCGTGAACCTCAGTGCCTATCAGGACTTCAAGCAGCGCAGCTCGCGCGGTGTGTTTTTAAGCCTGAGCTTCGGCCTCGGTCACAACACGTCGATCAATGCGAGCGTGGGGCGGCAGGGCGGCCAGTCGAACTACAACCTCAACGCAGTCCGGCCGCCCGACTACGGCGGTGGCTGGGGGTGGGGCGTTCAGGCCGGCGACAACGGCGCCGTGCCGTTCCAGCAGGGCCAGTTGCAGTACCTCGGCAACGACGGCGAAGTCACGGGTGTCGTGCAGAATCTTGCGGGGCACACGAGCGGTTCGCTCGATCTCACCGGCGCAGTCGTGCTAATGGATCACGTGCTTGAGCCTTCGCGGCGCATTGACGATGGTTTTGCGCTCGTCTCGACCGACGGCGTGGCGGGCATCCCCGTGCTGCATGAAAACCGCGTGATCGGCACGACCGACAGTAGCGGCCATCTGTTGATTCCGGACCTCAACTCGTACCAGCACAACCAGGTCAGCATCGACAGCATGAATCTGCCCGCCGACGCGCGCATCGCAACGACGTCGGCCGACCTCGTACCGCAAGCACAGTCCGGTGTGCTGGCGCGCTTCGGCGTGACACGCTACAGCGCTGCATCGCTGATTCTGCATGATCCGGACGGCAAGGTCCTGCTGCCAGGTGCGCGTGTGCACGAGGTGGAAAGCGGCAAGGACACCATCGTCGGTTACGATGGCATGACGTTCGTCGACGGCCTCCAGCAGACCAACCATCTCGTCGTCACAAGCGGTGCGCTGCGTTGCGCGGTGAGCTTCGACTATGCTCGGCCCAAGGATGGCTCCTTGCCGACCATCGGGCCTCTGACGTGCAGGCCCTTATCGGACCACGCCGGAGTCGGGCCATGAGGCGGGTCGCCATCATCTTCTGGGTCGCATGCTTGCTGGCAGGCATGATGCAGGGCGCGCACGCACAAAGCTGCAATGCCAGCGCGTCAGCGGTCAATTTTGGCTCGGTCAGTCCGATCAACCGCAGTGCGGTCAGTACGACCGGCACCGTCACGGTGACCTGCACATGGCCTGCCATCACGCTGACGCCGAACGTCGAGGTCTGTCTGAATCTTGGCGGCACCAGTCCGCGTGCATTGGCAAACGGCAGCAATCAGATGCAGTACGACCTCTACCAGGATGCGGCGCACTCGCTGACGTGGGGATCGATCTACTCCGGCACGACACCGATTTCGCTGGCGCTCGTCAAACCTCTCTCGGGGACGACCGCCAGCGCTTCCGTCACCTTCTACGGGCAGATCGCCGCCAACCAGCCGACGGTACCCACCGTGAGCAACGCCAGCACCGTCTATACGCAGAATTTCGGCGGCAACCAGACTTCGCTCAACTATGGATTCTATTTGCTGGGTGCTCCGACGTGTGCGTCGCTGACCGCCACCGAAAGCACGTTCGCGTTCAGCGCAAGCGCCACCGTCATCAACAACTGCAACATCAGCGCGACCAACGTCGCCTTTGGCGCAGCCGGCGTGCTGAGCAGCGCATTGAGCGCGACAGGATCGATCACGGCGCAGTGCACCAATGGCGACGCTTACCGGATTGCGCTCAACGGTGGCGCGAGCGCCAATGTTGCGGCCCGGCAGATGCAGCGCTCAGGCGGCGGGGGGAGTGTCGGTTACCAACTGTATGTCGACTCGGCGCATACGAGCGCATGGGGTGACGGCACCGGCGGCACCGTCATGGCAACGGGAACGGGTACCGGCATCGCCCAGGTTTTCAGTGTGTATGGTCTGGTGCCGCAGCAGAGCACGCCGGCGCCCGGCAGTTACAGCGATACGATCACCGCCACCATCAGCTTTTGACGTGACGTTGAATGAGCTGGGAAGGGGAACCCGGTTGACGACGTCCGTTTAGAACGCAACGGTCAAAACCGTGCTTTGCGTGGTTTGCTTCGCCGCTTGAAGTTGGGAGAGCGGCTGCGTCGGATCCAGTGGCCCACGCCCGATCGCGTTCGCCGCGCCGTGCAGGCACGATACGTTGGGCAGGGCGAAGGTTTTTGTCGCGTCCGAAGAGCGGATTTCGCAGGTCTCCTGTACGACGAGGCTCACGGCGATCGGCGCCAGTTCAGCCGCCGAGGCTGGTGTCGTCTTGGCGATGCTGCCCAGCAGAAAAGGCACGGCAGCGCCGAACGTTAGCGTTTTGCGCACCCCGCGCAAACGAACCGCCGCACCGCGCTGAGGCCGGGAAGGTCCGAAGATCGAAACCCCACGGCAGCCCCGTGCATGTGTATGTGCCTTGCTTTCGTGAACGAACCGCATCCGCGTGCCCTCTTGTCTTCGCGTATCCGAAGAGGTCAATCCGACTGACTCTTGCTATGTGAATAGCATCAGGTATATCGGCATTTGCGCGGAAATCTGAAGGGTGTTCCCGTTTATCGGCTATGGGCTTTCGCCGCATCGGCGACCTGCGGCGGGATGTGGCGGGCGATGCCGACGATCGGCCATACCGTGGCCAGCGCACCGAGCGCGGCAATCCACATCGTCGGTACGAGGCCGAGCTTATGTGCGCTGAGTCCCGCCATCATGCTGGCGAGCGGCATCGTGCCCCAAAGCACGAATCGCATCGTTGCGTTGACGCAGCGCTCGACGCACATGAACAGCGCGCCGCCGCTGCCGGGCGCTCTAACAGTTTTGCTTCGGATAAGGCGAGTCTGGCGAATACCGCTCCAGCGTCTCCATGTCTATCGGGCCCTTGTCGTCGTCGACGAAGCCGCATTTGGCGCTTCTTAGCGAGCCGTGAATGACTACTCCGTCTTTAAGCCGCTGTTGGGTTCGCGCATCGTAGTCCGACAGTTGATCTACCAGGGCACGTAACCGGTACAACCGGTTGTCGAAAATCATGAATGCGTCGGGTTGTGCGTCATCGCGTTTAAGGAAGAAGTACGTCACATTGCCGGCATTCAACCCCTCGTGCCTGAAAACATGACTGCCGAAGCGCGGAAATGCGATCACGCCATTTTCGATAGCAATGCCCCCGTCGAGAACCATGCCGGTTGGGATCGTGCTGTCGTAAGGCGTGCAATTCAGTTGCGGATACCCCGGTATGGGGCAAACCGGCATGACGATCTTCAAGGCTGCCGCATTTAGCCCCTGGATTTTCTTGCCTTCCCTATCGAAAACGGATGTCCCGTCAGTCATGAAATTGGGTGACAGCAGATGCAGATCCGGCTTCATGTCCGGACGCAAGGTCACCTCGTCCCACGACACCTCGAACACTTTGTCTCCGTTGATGATGAACGAGGTCACGCTGCGAGGGTCGCCTTGCACGCGAACGGGAAAGTTGGGCGACATTCCATTGATCGTTCGGCCGAAATAGAAAACGTGGTCTTTATCGTGCGCCCATTCGTGATCGTCGTTCGATCCCGTCGGCGTAAAGCATTTGAAGCTGGCCAGGTCGGCGCCTTCGATCCGCACGGGCGTATACGGAAACACGCCGCTCTCATCGTCAAAGGCATGGGTGGCATAGAACAGCGAAACACCGTCCGTGGCATACAGTCCCGGCTTGCAGCCGCTGGCAGCCGGACCGCCCTTGACGGATGATTCGTCCAGTAACTTCAGCTCGCGCCCGCTGGTGACCTGGTAGTACTGCCTCTCCTTGTGGACCTCGTAGTGCCTCAGCGCGTCGGGAAGAAAACACTGCGGATCGATGACGGGGGCGCCGCGATCGTGACAACCGGGCCCTTCCGGCACCTCGGTCAACTTTACGTAGTAGCCCTTGCCGTCGACCATCGCGAAGCTCTCGGAGTGGCCCGAGTTCCATAGCTCGAGAAGTTTCATGCTATGCGATTGACAATCCCCCTCCTTGACCTTCGTCCACGATGCGGTCGAACCCGAGAATTCCTTCCCGGGTGTCGGGACATACCAGGTTTCCTCGCAGGTCGTCGTCGTATAAGCGTGAGCCGGGCCTGCGAACAGGCAGAGGACCAGAAAGATAATGCGCGCCGCTTTGCTCAAGGATGAATGCCTCGCTTTCATGTTGTTAGCCGAAGTAAAACGTGCGTTGGCGCGGGGGTGCCGTGAAGCAGCCTACGCTCGTCACAGCAGCATGCCATGAGTCGGACAGTCGGGTAAGTCCCGATGACAGGCGATTCACAGCAGTTTACGCACAAATAAAACGACCATGCTTTTATTTACACGGCGAATCTCCGCACGTATGATGGCTTGAAAAAAGCAAACCCAAAAGTCCTCATCAAGGAGACGCCGGATGCATGTCAAAGACCTGTTTCAGTTGGAAGGCAAGGTGGCGCTGATTACCGGCGGCTCGCGCGGACTCGGTTTGCAGATGGCCGAGGCGCTCGGCGAAATGGGCTGCCGCGTGGCGATCACCGCACGCAAGGCCGACGAACTCGCGGAAGCGAAGGCACATCTGGAAGAGCGAGGCATCGAGGTCCAAACCTTCGTTAACGATCTCGCCAGATTCGAGAGGATTCCCGACCTTGTCAGCGACGTGTTGGCCGTGTACAGCCACATCGACATTCTGGTCAATAACGCTGGCGCCACGTGGGGTGCTCCAGCGGAAGACTATCCTGACGAGGCCTGGCACAAGGTGATGAATCTGAACATCAACGCGCCGTTCTTTCTCGCGCGTGAAGTGGGCAAGCGCAGCATGATTCCGCGCCGCGCGGGCAAGATCATCAACATCGCTTCGATCGCGGGCCTGAAGGGCGCGCCGGCGGGCATGAATACGATTGCCTACAACACCTCGAAGGCCGCGGCGATCAACTTTACGCGGGCGCTGGCTTCGGAGTGGGGTCGCCACAATATCAACGTCAATGCGATTTGTCCGGGCTTTTTCCCATCGAAGATGTCGGCGGGTTTGCTCGCCACCATGGAAGAGTCGATCATTGCGCATTCGCCGCTGCACCGGCTTGGCGGCGAGGAAGATCTGAAGGGCTCAGTGGTGTTTCTCGCCAGCGAGGCATCGCGGCATATCACCGGTCAGAATCTGGCGGTGGACGGCGGCGCTAGCATCGTGTGACGGTACTTGGGCGTGCTCAAGAAACGTGATAACTGGAGTCCCCCATGAACACCCTTCATCACGCGTACTGGCCGGCTGGCGTGCCGCATCATCTGAGCCTGCCGCAGACCAGCCTGTTCTATAACGCGGAAGTGACGGCGACGCGCTTCCCGGACAAGCCGTTCATCATCTTCTACGACACGCCGCTGAGCTTCGCGCAGTTCAGGGACGAAGCCGAGCGTATTGCGGGCTTTCTGCAACAGGAATGCGAAGTAAAAGCCGGAGATCGCGTGCTGCTCTATATGCAGAACAGTCCGCAATGGGTGTTGTCGTACTACGGCATCTTGCGGGCGAATGCGGTGGTGGTGCCGGTCAATCCGATGAACCTGACCGACGAGGTGCGTCACTACGTGGAGGACAGCGGTGCGACGACCGCGATCGTGCCGCAGGACCTGTACCCGCAGATCGAGCCGTTGCTGGGCGAGGCAGCCGGGCAGGGGTTGAAGCATGCGATTGTCGCAACCTATAGCGACTACCTGAAACGCCCGTCGTCGATTACCCCACCCGAATTCGTAGTGGCGCCGAAGCGATTGATTGAACGTGCCGGCGTAACGGCCTGGAGTACGGTGCTCGAACGGCGCCTCGCGCCAGGGCCGTTGACCGCAGGCCCGGATGACCTCTGCGTGATGCCCTACACATCGGGTACGACAGGCAGGCCGAAGGGTTGCATGCATACGCATCGCAGCGTCATGAGCACGCTGGTCGGTTGCAGTGTCTGGTTCGCGGGATCGCAGGACAGCACGCATCTGTCCGTGTTGCCGATGTTTCACGTCACCGGCATGCAGGGCGGTATGAACGGGCCGTTGTATGCGGGCGCAACGATTGTCATATTGCCGCGCTGGGATCGCGATGCCGCTGCGCAGTGCATGCAACGTTACGGCATCACGTCGTGGCAGTCCATTTCGACGATGATGGTCGACTTTCTGTCCAACCCCAAGCTGGCCGAATACGATCTTTCCCGACTGACCGGCACGCGCGGCGGCGGCGCGGCGATGCCCGCTGCGATTGCACGCAAACTCAAGGACCTGACCGGCCTCGACTATGTGGAAGGCTACGGCATGTCCGAGACGATCGCCGCGACGCACATCAATCCGCCGCAGCGTCCCAAGCCGCAGTGCCTTGGCATTCCGGTGTTCGATCTCGACGCGCGCGTGATCGACCCGGCCTCGCTACAGGAACTGCCGCGAGGCGAAACCGGTGAGATCGTCGTGAACGGGCCGCAGGTAATGCAGGGTTACTGGCGCAATCCCAAGGGTACGGCTGAAGCGTTCGTCGAGCTCGATGGCAAGCGTTTCTTACGCACGGGCGATCTGGGCCATATCGACGAGGACGGTTATTTCTTCATGACCGACCGCCTCAAACGCATGATTAACGCGTCGGGCTACAAGGTCTGGCCGGCGGAGGTGGAGGCGCTGATGTACCGGCATCCGGGCATCCATGAGGTCTGTGTGATCGGCGTGCAGGACGAACGCCGCGGCGAGACCGTGAAGGCGCTGGTGGTGCCCGCTACGGGCTACGCGGATACGTTGACGGAGAGCGAGGTCATCGCCTGGGCGCATGAGCAGATGGCGCCTTACAAGGCGCCGAGGCTGGTCGAGTTCGTGACGTCGTTGCCCAAGTCCGGCAGCGGCAAGATTCTGTGGCGCAAACTGCAGGAAGAGGATGCCGCACGCGCGGCAGCAGCCGCGGGCAAGAAAGCGTGACGCGCGCCTAGCCGATTTTCCACGACAGTTCGGCGGCGCGGCCGTCGCGTGGCAACGCGAGCGTGGCTTCCAATCCTTTGACCGCGCCGTTGCGCAAGGTGAGCGTGCCGCCATGCGCGGCCGCCACGCTGCGTGCAATCGTCAGCCCGAGGCCGGTGCCGCCGCTTGCGCCGTTGCGCGAACCCGAGACGCGGAAATACGGCTCGAATACGCGCTCGAGCAAGGCCTCGTCCGCAATGCCGGGACCCGGATCGCTGACGACGATGCGCAGCAGGTTCTCGTCGTCGCTCACGCGGATGCTTGCTGCGCCACCGTAGCGGATCGCATTGTCGAGCAGGTTCTGCAAGCACCGCTTCAGATTGCGCGGATAGCCTGACAAAGGACGATTCGCACGGCCTTCGACGCTCACGTCGTGGCCCGCCTCGCGTGCATCCTCAGCAAGCCCTTCGAGCATCGAATTGATGTCGATCTCGTGGCGCGCTTCGGTAATCTCCACGCCCTGAACGGCGTCGAGCGTCGCGCCTACCATGGCTTCCATCTCGTCGAGATCGCCGCGCAGCCGTTCTCGCGATTCGGCATCGGGCAACATTTCCATGCGCAGCCGTAAGCGGGTGAGCGGCGAGCGCAGATCGTGCGAGACGGCCGTCAAAAAGCGCGTGCGTTCAGCGAGACTGCGGGATAGTTGCTCCTGCATCGAATTGAACGACTGCGCGGCGGTGCGCACTTCAAGCGGTCCCGTCACCGGCAGCGGTGGCCGATGAATGTTGCGGCCAAGCGCCTCGGCCGCCTTGGCCAGTTCCTTCAATGGCTTTACAGCAAATCGCACGGCCACGAGTGCCAGCAGAAGGACGGCCGTTAGCCGCACCAGATAGATCCGCAGCAAATAGTCGAGCACGAGCGTGCCTGGTTCGGTCAGCATGCCGGCCTGGCCTTCATTGGCCTGTACATCGAGCCATTCGCCCTGTGGCAACCTCAGTTGCAGATGAAAATCGCCGGACGGCATGCGCGAATTGAACAGGCTGAGGATGCCGTGATGGCGGCCGGTTTCGTCGCGCAACTGCACGTCGAGCAGGCGGACCTCGATCGGCTCGCCGAGCCGCCGGTGAATCACGCCCGCGATCAGGTCGCTCACCGTGCGTTGCGCGAGCGAACCTGCAGGTGCCGTAGCGGGCGTATCGATCCATTGCAGACGGTAGCGCTGATCGGCGAGCTCCGCGGCAATCGCATGGCGCGTGGTCTCATCCGGAGCATGCTGCAGCAACCGCACGGTGTCGGCGAGGCGGCTGGCAAAGAGGCGCGCGGGAATCTCAAGCGTGCGGTTGTCGTGAGTCTCGAACCAGATGGTGCTGGTGAAGAGCTGCCCCGCGAACATGCCCACGACGAGAATCAGCACGAGTCGCCCATATAGCGTGTCGGGCCAAAAGCGCAGTTTCATGGCGATGCGCCGCTCAGGCTTCGTGCGTGACATCGGCCACCAGCATGTAGCCTTCGTTACGCATGGTGCGGATCAACCCGGAGCCGCGTGGCGAATCCTTGAGATGCTGGCGCAGACGGCTGATGCAAACATCGATGGAGCGGTCGAGCGGCGTGCGTTCCTTGCCGAACACCCGGTCCAGCAGAAACTCGCGTGACAGCGGACGGTTCGGGTGATCGAGCAGCGTGCGCAGCGCGCGATAGTCGGAGCCGCCGAGCGAGACCACCACGCCGTCGGGCGAGAGCATCTGCTTCATGCGCGTATCGAGTTTCCAGCCGGCAAAGCTCACGAACGCAGACGAATCCGTGAGCCGTTCGCCCGGCACGCTGCGCGTGCGCCGCAGCACCACCTTGATCTTGGCGACGAGCTCGCGCGGATCGAAGGGCTTGGGCAAATAATCGTCGGCGCCCATCTCGAGGCCGAGGATGCGGTCGAGCAAGCCGCCGCGCGCGCTCAGGATAATGATCGGCACGGCGTGCGTGCGCCGCAGCTCACGCGTGATGTCCAGACCATCTTCGCCTTCGAGCATCAGGTCGAGTACGACGAGATCGACGGGCGAGGTGTTGATGACCTGCTTCATCTGCACGCCGCTTTCGACGGCGGTGGCCCCATAGCCCATGCTGCGCAGGTAGTCCTGCAACAACTGGCGAATGTTGGGGTCATCGTCGACAACGAGTATGTGGTCCATCGTTCAGTTCTTGTGGGCGGCTCGCATGCTATCCGCAACGCGATTTTTACGCTCGCGTTTGCGCCAACACATTCCATTACAAAACAGCCGTGTTTCAACACATTGCCATTACATTGCGCCGCTAAAGTGGAGCCCGCAAATGGCAATCATTCTCATTTACGCACTATACCATGTCGATTTTCCGGTTTCAGTCGTTCGCACGCCCACTCCGCGCGGCCACGCGCGCCCTGACTGCCTGCGCGGTGCTCAGCTTCGCGACCCTCGGGGCCAGCATGGCCGCGCAGGCCGCGACGCCGCCGGCTACGGTCGCGTTACCGGCGCAGACCGTAACCGATCTGGCGGGCCGCACGGTTCGCATTCCGGCTGAGCCGCATCGCATCCTGCTCGGCGAAAGCCGTCTGCTAATGGCGGTGGCGCTGCTGGAAGGGAAGCAGCCGCTGGCCCGGATCGTGGGCTGGCAAGGCGACTTGCCGACGATGGATCCGCAGACCTTCGACGCCTACGCCGCGAAATTCCCGGGCATCAAGCAGATTCCGCTGATCGGCAAAGCCACGGAAGATAGCATCAGCGACGAGAAGGCGTTGAGCCTCAAGCCCGATCTCGCCATCTTCAGTCTCGCGGGCCACGGTCCGAGCCGCTATAACGCGCTGGTCAAGCAACTGGAGGCGACGGGTACCACGGTTGTATTCGTCGACTTCCGGCTGCATCCCATGCAGAACACCCTGCCGAGTATCGAACTGCTCGGTAAGGTGATGCACCGCGAGCAGGAGGCCAACGCCTACGTGCAGTTTTATCAGCAGCATCTGGCGCGAGTGCAAGCGGTGGTGAACCGGATCCCGGCGCAGCAGCGACCCAAGGTCTTTATCGACCTGCTCGCCGGCGTCTGGGATGCGGGATGTTGCCACACCGCGGGTAATGGCAACTTCGGCGAATTCATCGAGGCCGCAGGCGGTCGCAACATCGCGGCGGGGTTAGTGCCGGGTGTGCTGGGCGACATCAGCATGGAGCAGATCATCGCTGCGCAGCCCGACGTGTATATCGCCACCGGCAGCCGCAGCAAACCGGGCCTGGCTTCGCTACGCGTCGGCGCATTGACGAGCGGGCACGATGCGCAAGCGAGTCTCGCGGCGCTCGTCGCACGGCCGGGCTTCGACACCATCAAGGCTATTCACGATGGTCGCGTGCACGGTATCTCGCACAATTACTATGACTCGCCGTACAACATCGTGGCGATCGAGGCATTCGCCAAATGGTTCTATCCGCAGCAGTTCAAGGATCTGGACGTTAATGCAACGCAGTCCGAACTATATAGCCGCTTCCTGGCGGTGCCGCCGGACGGCGCCTATTGGGTAGATGGGACCGGGGATGCCGCTCGGGCCGCTACGCCGGTAGCGTTGCACTGAGCGGGCGGTTCATGGCGACTCTTCAGCATCAGGCCGCGCCGCACGATCTTAGCGTGCGGCATTACAAACGCCTCACGTACCGGCGCGTCATGTGGCTCTTCGCCGTGATGGCGCTGATCGTTTGCGCGTTGCTGTTCGATCTGCGCACCGGACCATCGGGGTTGCCGTTGATGGCGCTGCTGCATACGGTCTTCGACCGCGCTGCCGCCGATCCGGCGACGACCGTGATCGTCTGGCAGATTCGTCTGCCCTATGCGGTGATGGCGCTGCTGGTGGGCGCGTCGCTCGGGTTGTCGGGTGCGGAAATGCAGACCATCCTCAACAATCCGCTCGCGAGCCCCTATACGCTCGGTGTGTCGGCAGCGGCCGCGTTTGGCGCGTCGCTTGCGATTGTGCTGGACGTCGCCATTCCCGGCGTGTCGCAGACGTGGATCGTCTCGGCTAACGCATTCGTTTTCGCGCTGCTTTCCGCGTTGCTGCTCGACGCGGTTGCGCGCTGGCGCGGCATGAATACCGCAGGCGTGGTGCTGCTGGGCATCGCACTGGTGTTCGCGTTTCATGCTTTGGTTTCGCTGATGCAGTTCATGGCCTCGGCCGATGCCCTGCAGGGTCTCGTGTTCTGGACACTCGGCTCGCTGGCGCGCGCCGATTGGCCCAAGATCAGCGTGCTGGCGATTGCGTTGGCGCTAGCGTTGCCACTGTCCATGCGCAACGCCTGGACGCTCACCGCGTTGCGTCTCGGCGAAGACCGCGCGGCCAGTTTCGGTATCGACGTGCGGCGTCTGCGGCTCTCCACGCTGCTGCGCGTGTCGGTACTGTCGGCGCTGGCGGTATCGTTCGTGGGCACGATCGGCTTTGTCGGACTGATTGCGCCGCATATCGCGCGCACCTTGTTCGGCGAGGACCACCGGTTCTATCTGCCGGGCAGCATGCTGATCGGCGCGCTGACGCTCTCGCTGGCGTCCATTGCTTCGAAGCTGATCATTCCGGGCGTGCTGATTCCGGTTGGGATCGTCACGGCGCTGGTGGGCATTCCGCTGTTTCTCGGCATCGTCGTGCGTTCGCAGGGGCAAATGGGATGAACGGCCTGTGCATTCACGATCTGAGCGTGCGCTACGACAAGCGCCAGGTGCTGACTTCGCTCGAAGCGGGTCCCTTGCCGCGTGGTCAGATCACTGCGCTGCTTGGCCCGAACGGCAGCGGCAAGTCCACGTTGCTGCGCGCGTTGGCGGGTCTCACGCGGGTCCAAGCCGGTTCGCTCTCGCTCGACGGCGAAACGCTCGCCTTGTCGGCGGCGAGCGCCCGTTCGCATAGCGTCGTTTATCTGCCGCAGGCGCTGCCCGCGGGCGTGCGCCTGCAAGTGCTCGAATCGGTGCTGGTGGCATGTCGCGCCACGCGCGGATATGGCGCTGCGTCGGCGCATGCCGCGCACGGCGACGATCTTGTGCATGCGCATGCGATTCTGCGCAGGCTCGGGATCGACGACCTCGCTTCGCGCTCGCTCGATGAATTGTCGGGTGGTCAGCGGCAACTCGTCGGCATTGCACAGGCACTCGTGCGCGACCCGCAAGTGTTGCTGCTCGACGAGCCGCTCTCGGCGCTCGATCTGAATCACCAGTTCCACGTGATGCAGGTGCTGCGCGAGGTCACGCGCGAAAGCCGGATCGTGACCGTCGTGGTCCTGCACGACATCAATGCGGCGATGCGCGCCTGCGAATGCGCGATGTTGCTGCACGAGGGGCGCATCGTGCGCTTCGGGCCGCCGCCCGAGGTCGTCACACCGGCGACGCTCGGCCAGGTATTCGGTGTCGCCGCGCGTATCGAGCCATGCTCGCGCGGCCACCATCAGGTTCTGATCGACGGACTCGTCGCTTAGACGGGCATCGCCAGCCGTTAGCCATACGGCCCAGCCAGCCCCTTCCATGCCGCTTTCGGCTCGCTCCGCACGACACCGCCCAGCCGCGGTGTCGTGCGGTCGCGCGCGGGCGGCTCACTAGAAACTTCAGGACAAACATGAAGAAGACTTTGGTTATCGCCCTATGCGCGGCGGGGTACGCCTGCGGGGTGCAGGCACAATCGAGCGTGACGCTCTACGGGGTGATCGACGCGGGCCTTTCCTATACGAGCAACGCGAAGGGGCATGCCGCATGGCAGGCGGGCAGCGGCGATGTGACGGGCAGTCATTGGGGCTTCGTCGGTCATGAAGATCTCGGTGGCGGTACAAAAGCGATTTTTCAGCTCGAAAACGGCTTTAGCGTAATGAACGGATCGCTTCGCCAGGGCGGCCGGGAGTTCGGCTATCAGGCGTATGCAGGGCTGTCGAACAACCGCTTCGGCACGGTGACGCTCGGACGCCAGTACGACTCGGTCGTGGACTATGTTGCGCCGCTCAGCTTCACCGGCATTCATCCGGGTGGCAACAATTTTTCCGCTCATCCGTTCGACAACGACAACCTGAATAACTCATTCCGCGTCAACAACTCGGTGAAGTTCACCAGTACGTCGTACGAAGGATTGCGCTTCGGCACGCTGTACGGCTTCTCGAACGAAGCGGGCGGCTTTGACGACAATCGTCTGTACAGCTTCGGCGCTGCGTACAATGCGGGTCCGTTGAGTCTCGGTGCGGGCTACCTGCAGGCTAACAACGGCGGCAGCAGCAACACAAACGGCGCACTGACCTTGACTGACCGCACCTTCATCGCCGCACAGCAACGAATCTATGGCGCGGGTGCGAACTACACCGTTGGCGCGGCGCGGTTCGGCTTCGTGTGGACGCGCACGCAACTGGGTGGGCTCGATACGATCAACGGGGCGAACAGTCTCGGTCTCGCGGAGAACGGCCAGGGTGCGAGCTTCAACAACTATGAAGTGAACGCAAGTTACGCGCTGAGCCCGGCGCTCAGCCTGACCGGCGAATACACGTACACGGACGCGGCGCTTTCTACGGCGAGTGGGCAGCATCATCCGAAGTGGCAGGAAGTGTCGGTGCAAACCGATTACATCCTTTCCAAACGCACGGACCTGTATCTGCAGGCGAGCTATCAGCACATCGACAGCGACGGGTCAGGATTGACGGCCGATGTAAGCGGGCAAGCGCTTTCCTCGACGGACCAGCAGGTGGTGGTGGGCGTGGGGATGCGGCATCGGTTTTGATGGGTTTATGCCAGGCCCGTGTGTTGCCGGGGTATTGGCGACACACGGGCGCAGGAACGGTGGTGAAGGGCTTCAATCCACTGCAATCATCACCTTGTTTTCGTGTTTGACGCCGCCTAGTTCGAAGTACGTCAGACCATCTTGCTTCATGCCGAGTGAGCGATAGAAAGCGATGGCGCTCTCGTTTTGCGAGTTCACCATGAGCCAGATCGAGCGGCTGCCGGTTTTCGTCAATGCGATCTCTTTGGCCCTCGTCAACAAGCCCGAGCCGATTCCCTGTCCGGCGAAGCACGCCTGAACGTAGAGCGTTTCAATCTCCGTCTGAATGTCCGCATGTTGCGAAGCGAAGCGCACGACGATATAGCCGGCGAGATTCCCCTCGCGCTCGGCGACCAGCATGACAGCGCCAGGGTCTTGCGCAAGCGTGCGGAATCGCTCGGGTGTAAAGGATGCCAGCACGTATTGAGCGATAACCTCGGAGATGCCCGCCGTCGCATAGGTGTGAATCCAGACCTGCGCGCCGAGCACCGCAATACGCGGCGCATCGTCGGCGAGGGCGGGGCGAATCAGGTACGTGGAGCTCATGTCAGTCTTTTGGAGGAAGGCGCGGATCGGCGCTATTCTGACATGCATGCGAAGCATGACTTAGGGATGTGCAAGCGATTCGACAAACTCCTGAATGAACCCGGCCACTTCAACCGGCGCCTCGAGCGGTGACAGGTGGCCGCTGCCCGGCACCACCTGCATGCGCGCGTGCGGAATGTGGGGAAGCAGTTGTGAGCGCAACGTTTCGACACTGTCCACCCGGTCCAGTTCTCCTGCGATGACAATGGCAGGCACGTCGATCGCCGCAACTTCCCTGGTGATGTCTTCGAGGCTCGCGTAGAGCGGCCATGCGGCTTTGGCCTGAGGGGCGCCGCGCAGGCTGTCTTCAATGACCTGCTCGCGATGTGCAGCGCTCAACGGTTTCGCGGTAAGCATGTGATCGATGGCTGCTTCGACCGACGCGCGAGACGTATAGGCGCTCTCCATCTGTGCGCGCACTTCGGCGGGAAGCACCAGCGGCACCGGAGGCGAAGGCGCAACCATGACCAGTCCCGCGAGTCCCTTGGGACGACGCGACGCCAGCAGTTGTGCGATCTTGCCGCCCATTGAGTGACCTACCAGCACGAACTGGTCGAGCCGCAGCGAGTCGATGACACCTTGCGCGTCGTCGGCGAAATCCGCGAGGGCGTAGCCGCTAGCGGGGGCGTCGGAGTCTCCCCAGCCGCGGTGATCGGGCGCGACCGTGCGGTAGGCCTTCGGTAGTGCGGCGATGACGTTGTTCCATGTGCGTGACGAGCCGCCCCAGTAGTGCAAAAACACGATGGCGGGCGTGCCGTTGCCCTGATCGGCGACGTGGAGGTGAATGCCGTTCGATGCGATTTTCATTGCGATGCTCCTTCGATATCCCGTTGCTTCAATGCTGTTTCCGGACCCTGAAGCGATAGTAGATTGAAGCATCGGGCGCGATAATCCCGCATCCAGTATCATCAGTCGATCGTCAAATTCCTGAATGGACCCGCCATGGACCGTTTCGCGAGCATTGCCGTTTTTGTTGCAGCGGTGGACGAGGGCAGCCTGGTGGCGGCCGGCAGACGTGCCGGGCTGTCGGCATCCATGGCCGGGAAGTATCTGAGCGCGCTGGAGGCGGATCTGAACGTGCGCTTGCTGCAGCGGAGTACGCGCAGCCTGAGCCTCACGGAGGCCGGTCGCGCCTATTACCTTCGCTGCAAGCGGATTCTCGAAGAACTCGACGACGCCAACAGCGAAGCGAGCGACGCACACAGCACCGCGCGGGGGACCTTGCGTGTCGCTGCGCCGGTCACATTCGGCGCGATGCATATGGGCGATGTCGTGGCGCGGTATCTCGAGAGCCATCCCCACGTGAACATCGAGGTTGCGCTCGACGACCGGTATGTCGATCTGCAGAACAACGGCATTGATGTCGCTATCCGCATTGGCCGCTTGCCTGATTCTCAACTTGTCGCGCGGCGTCTCGCGCCATGCCGGATGACCGTCTGTGCCTCGCCGGCGTTTCTCGCGCGTGAAGGTGTGCCTGCCACGCCGGAGGATTTACATCGCGCGCCTCGTCTGGCATTCAGCGAGGCGGTCTCGATGCCTGAATGGACGCTGACCGACGAAGCGGGCCGCGAGCACGTGGTAGACGGGCCGCACCGGATGCAGGCCAACAACATGCAGATGCTGCTTTCGGCGACGCTCGCCGGAGTCGGTATTGCATACGGTCCCACGTTCGTGTTTGGACCGCACATCCGGGCGAAGGAACTGGTGGTACTGCTGCCCGGTTACCGTGCGCCCGAGTTGACCGTCCACGCGGTTTATCCGACCGCCCGCTACGTGCCGTCCAAGGTGCGCCGGTTTATCGAGTACCTTGCGGATGCATTCGGCGACCGGCCACCATGGGACGCGTATTAACCGCGCGACACCGCAGCGCCGCGGCGTTGGAAGCGGATGTCTGCGACGGTTGGTTCCAGCGGAGAACTCAAGCTGTCGATAACGCCGTCCGCATTGAACTGGAAAGTCACTTGCAGAGGCGGGCCAAAGCGGGGATCGCCGTCCTCCTTGAGTTCGAACGTCGTGCCGTCGCAGCTTAGCAGGACGCCAGTCAAGCCTCGCCAGCGCCAGCCCACTACACCCGCGTCTTCATCTTCGAACACCGAGAACTCGCCGTATGCGGGGTGCGCGTAGTCACCGACGTAGTCTTTCAAAGGCCGGGCAGGTTCGCTCCAGGTTGCCCTAAGCGCCTCGCGGCTGCGCCGCTCCGTCTCTTCCGCGTCGAGCGCTTTACGTCGCCTCTCGCGAAACGTCTCCAGCCAGTCGAGAGGTTCGTGCGAGCGCAGGCGGTCGAAGACGGAATAGATCAATAGCTCGTTCACCGGACCAGGATCGCGATTGGTGAGGACAACCATGCCGAGACGATGCTCGGGCATCATGCTCATCATCGAACCCCATCCCGGCAGGGACCCCGTATGCGAGACCGTTCGATCACCGCGATACTGCTCGCAGCGAAGCCCCAAACCATAGTGGCGAGTGCCGATCTCGCTGAACTCCGATTCTTCAAAGTAAATCTGCGGGGTCGTCATCTGCTGTATGACGCTTTTCGACAGTAGCTGAGATCCGTTAGCTTCGCCTTGAGAAAGCAGGAAACCTAACCACTTTGCCATGTCCGAGACGGACGTGTTGATGCCTCCCGCGGGCGCCGCGTGCATCGGCCACAACCTGCCTCGATAAACGCGAGCGGCATCTCGGGGATGCGGCGAGGCATGATCGGTTGCGGTCTCAAGTGCCTGCGTCGAAAGGCTGACATGCTTAAAGCCTAACGGACGCAGCAGGCGTTCGGTGGTGAAGGTCTCCCAGCTTTGTCCGCTGATCTGCTCGGCCACGACGCCAGCCACCACGTAGCCGAGATTGCAGTACTGGCTGATCTCGCGAAGCCCGCGACTCGGCTGCAGGTAACGCATGGCCTCCAGAATGTCGGCACGCGAGCGCTCGCCCGGCGGCGACCAGATCCTGTCGTGACGCGGCAGGCCGCTTTGATGCGTAAGCAGGTCGTGTACGGTGAGGTTCTTTGAGGCGATCGGATCGTAGAGCTGGAAATTCGGCAATACGTCCTGGACGCGCGTGTCCCAGTCCAGCCGCCCCTCGTCGACGAGCAAGCCGAGTCCGGCGGCCGTGAACGACTTGGTCAGGGAGCAAAGCATGAACTGCGTGTCGATTGTCACGGGCAAACGGGTTTCCATATCGCGCGTGCCATAAGCCTGCAGCTTGATGACTTCGCCGCCCTGTACCACTGCGAGCGCGAGTCCGGGAACTTGCCAGTGCGCCATGGCCTCTTCGACCAGACTGTCCAGGTTGCTCAAATCGGGTTCGCTCATCGTATCGATACCTCCTTAAGGCAGTTCCCAATGTCAGTGGCTCGCGGGCGGTCGAGTCACGTAGTGCTCTCGAGACTAGTCGTCCAGACGCAGCATCATACGGTGCTCGTCGTAGAAGCGATCCCCGATGCGTATGGCACGCGGTTCGAAACCGTACCGCTCGAATCCGACCGATCGATACAACCCTTCCGCCCTTGGATTCTCAGTGTGTACGGCGAGATGGAGTTGCAGCAGCTTCATTTCGCGAGCGTGTGCAACGGTCGTGTCGAGCAATTTGCGGGCAACACCGCTGCCGCGCCAGGCCGTGTCAACGAAGACCCCCCAAAGCATGGCTCGATGAGCGACCTGAGCCAGCGGCTCGCGCCTTAAGCCAACAATGCCAATCAACTCGAGTCCGCTAAACGCGCCGAATACGATCTGATGCTCGTTGTGGCGAATCCGCTCGATGATGGCTTGAGGTGTGAGTCCCGCTTCTTCTTCATAGGTGGGCCACAGTGCTGCTGGGGAGTCCAGAATGGCCTTTAGACGGAGCGCCTTGAATGCCGGTGCGTCGTTGCTGGTCAAGGGCTTGATGACGAGTTGAACGTTGTCCACTGGTGTCTTTGGTAGAGTTGGTATTGGCTTATGATACTTCTGCGACAATGATGAGGTTTTCTACGACCATCATGCCATGCACCTGGACCTTACCGACGATCCCAAGGCGGATGACGAAGCGTTTGTCATTGACCAGACCCGCGCGTACAACAGGCGTTTTTCGCAGGGCGGGGCACAACGACTTTGCGTATTCGCCCGTGATGATGAGGATCACATTATTGGCGGGCTGACCGCCAAGACCTACTGGCAGTATCTGGACATCTCTTTTCTTTGGGTTGACGAGCGTCACCGGAAGCTCGGTTATGCAACAACGCTAATGCTGGCCGCGGAGGCAGAGGCGCGGCGGCGTGGCTGTAAGCAGGTCATCGTCGATACTTTCAGTTTTCAGGCGCCGGAATTCTATCGAAAGCTAGGCTACTCCGAATGGGGCCGCCTCACTGAAATGGACGGCGTGCATGAGCGTCATTTCTTTCGCAAGGCGCTTTGAGTCGCACGACTTACTGAGTCGATAATCGCCGGTTGACGCAGCGCAGGGACCTATTGACGATCACTCGTTGAGTTCTTTACGAAGGTTGAAATCGCATCAACGACATTGTTCGCTAAAGGAAGATGCGGGTCCGTATAGGCGGCGAGGTTTTCGCTTCGGTCAGGCGTATGGACAGCCTTCAAAACATGATTGGCATCGGGGAGGAACACCAGCTCCGCCCGAGGATCCGCCTGCTTTAGCCGTTGCGCATTTTCAGGTGCGACCTGAAGATCCCGCATGCCTTGCATAATGAGCACGGGCTTGGTGTAACCCGCCAGCAGGGTAGCGGGATCAAGTGTCAATTCGCTCATGAGAAAACGCTGAATTTGTGGCCCGAACAATGGCAGCAAGAGGGGATCGATCCTCGTCGCGTCCACCGCGTGCCCAGCTTCGAGGGATTCGAGTATCGACATGGCATTGTCCAGAATCGCGGCATTTGCCGGGTTCGATCGTAACTGTTCCCTCAACACTTGCCCGAGCGGACGTCCTGCTGTGGCGACCAGGATTAGCCCGCAAATGTCGTGGCTGTCTTGCGCGGCCTTTAGCGCCACCAGGCCGCCTTCGCTATGACCCAGCACCCAGACGCAAGACACGCCGGTCCGCTTGCGGATAGTCGCTGTCCACGAATGCACGTCGCTCGCGTAGTCCTGGAGGGTGACGTCATTGGCATCGGGTATGGCGGATGCGCTACCGAACATCCCTCGCTTATCGATTCGAACCGAGGCGATACCGCGGCTCAGCAGTCCTTCAGCGAGCAATTGATAGGTTGAGGTGTGAAGGCCGTTTGGGCCGTCGCCGTTCCGGTTGGTCGGACCAGAACCCGGCACGATCAGGACGACGGGCGCGCCGCGGCTTGCGGGCGAAAGCAGCGTGCCACGCAAGGGACCCATTGGACCGGGTGCTTCAAGCTCGGTTTGTACTGTCTGCGCGATGGTTGCGGATTGGATAGCTGCGGCCATGGCGATAGCGGCGAGAAGGCTCATGCGCAGTGCCTCCGAGGCACGAAGACGAGACCCGGAAGTGTGCCACATGGCCGGAAGTTAGCACGACCCGCGCAAGCAATCGTTGCAAACTTCTCCGCTCTCACCGGATTCTTCAGGAAGCATGCTGATGCCGGTACTCCTGCGTCACCCCCTCGTATCCATACCCCGCCGCACTGCATTCGACCACATGAACGTTCGAATGCGGATGAACCTCGTCCAGCAGTTTCGACAGCAGTTCGAACGCGGCCTTGTGATAGGCCGCGATCTGAAACTTCGTGTTGGTCCCCTCGGTAATCGAAACCGTCAGCCGGAACGAGTTTTTGCCAAGCTCCGCAAGCGACTGCTCATTGATAAACCAGTCTTCAAGAGCGATGTACTGAACAGCCACCGTCGTGTTCACCGGCTTCTTGTCGAGCAGCGTGCACGTAAGCGATGTCAATTCGCGCGCCACGGTGCGGGAAAGCGCCGCATTGGGCGTACCGGAGAGGTTCACAGAGATGCCAGGCATATTGCCCTCCAAACATGAGTAGGAGACAGCATCGTGCCTGTGTCGTTGCTATTGGAAAAGCGGGAATATATGATCCCATCCATCGGAAAACCAGTTGGATAGGACATGCGACGCTTCGATCTTGATGCCCTCAATACGCTCGTGGCGGTCGCAGACCTGGGCAGTCTGTCCGCGGCGGCCGCGCATCTGTGCCGGTCGCAATCCGCGGTCAGCGAACAGGTGAGGAAACTCGAAGAGCTCTGCGCCTTGACGCTATTCCTGCGCGGCAAGAAAGGCGTCAGCCTGACTCCGGCCGGCGACCGTCTCCTCGCGCATGCCCGTTCGCTTCTGCGACTCAACGACGTTGCGTGGCTGGACATGCAAGGCGTGGTGTTGTCGGGCGATCTGCGGCTCGCCATCACCGATTACTTTCGGCCTACTGATCTGGCAGGCATTCTGAAAGGTCTGGGCGAACAGTATCCGCGTCTGCGTCTGCATGTTTTCATCCGCAAAAGCGCGCTGATTGAACACGATGTGGAGCGCGCCGATTTCGATCTTGGGATCTCCATGTCCATCGTCGGGCGTGGGGAGGAGAGCGACGAGGACACTGCGCACCGGCGCGTTGCGCTAAGACGCGAACCGCTGATGTGGGTTGCGGGCGCATCGTACAAGGTGGATCGGAGCGCGCCGTTGCCGCTGATCACGTTGCCGGGTCATTGCTCGATGCAGCGGTTTGCCCTCGCGAAGCTGACGGAACAACGGATCCGCTATTTCGTTGCGCATACCGCCTCAGGCATTAGCGGCTTGCAGTCGGCACTTTCAGCCGGGCTCGGCATTGCTTGCCTGAATGCATCCGCTGTCCCCGGCGGGGTTCGGGCGTTGGAACGCGAGATCGACCTGCCCGAGTTGCCCATGGTCGAGTTTTCGCTGCTGATACCTCGCACCGGCGAATCGGATAGGGTGCGCGAAGCGGCCGACGTGTTGATCAACCGGTTCAAGTAGCGGCGTCGGCCTGCTGGTTTCCTTGCCCCTGCCGCGCGAGTCGTTCCAGCAAAGCATGAAACGCCTGCTTGATGCGCTCTACCGCCGCCGTCTTGTACGGAAACTGCTGGTTCCGTCCATGCACGAGCATGCTTGCATTGACCTCGAACACGACGACGGCGCCGTCACGATCGAGCGCGCAGTCGATGCCGAAATAGTCCAGACCCATCGCGTCGCGAATCGACCGCAAAGCCGCTTGCTGCGCGGCGCCGAAGACGCGCCACGGATCGTCCAGAAACGCCCGTTCCTCGTCCTGCATCCAGGTATGGGTGGTCATGCTGGTGGTGACGTGGTGGACTTTCCATTTATCGTCGATGGCGAGGTGATACGGCAGGATCTCGTCGCCAACGCAGAAGAAACGGTATTTGCGGAAATAGCCATCGTCGGATCGGTAGTCGACAAACGCGGTGAGATAGTAGCTGCGTGGTTCGTGTCCGCCAAGGAATGTATGCAGTTGCGAGGCACTCTCCATCTTCTCGAAGTCGTCGCCGCCGTGTGTGCCGGCGGGTCTTACCAGCAACGGAAACGTTAGCATGGCTGATGAATCGGAGGCGAGCAGGTCGCGCAGCTCAACTGCCTGATACTGCCGCGTTTGCGGTACGCGACAGCCCGGCAACGCCGCAAGGCGTCGCGCAATCGACTCCCGGCCCGTACCCTCGATCGCCTTGGGAGGGTTGACGACCGGACCGCCAATTTGCTCGACAAGCGCTTGCGCGGGTGCGAGGAAGGCGTGTCCCCGATCGACATCGGAAATCAGATTGACGACAACGTTTGCGTAAACGCGCAGCCGATCGACGTCGTATTCCGTGTCCGGCAACAGGGTGACGATATTGCTTTCGAAGCGCGCCTGCTCGATCAGATACTCGATGGGGGTGTTACCCGCACTGGGTCCGAACACGAACAGCACGCGGAAATCCGGCGGTGCGACGATGGCGGGCACGGTGATCAGCGGCTTCAATTTCAGCGCACGCCGATAGGTCGCGTCGGCGGCGCTATGGAGACCTAGCGCCTGCTGCAGATTGGCGACGATGTGCAAGGTGGTGGCATCGTCGGGTTCGTGTTCAAGGGCCTGTTTGAAATGATCCAGCGCGCGTTGCCGCCGTCCCGCGCAAGCTTCGGCGAGTCCGATCTGGCGATGCACCGCGGCGTGATCGCCGGGGCGGTTCAACAGTTGACTGAGCCGGCCGATTGCTTCGTCGAACCGATCGCGCCGGATCAATACCTGGCCGAGTCTAAAGCATGCGTCCCAGTGATTGGGGTCGAGGTCCAGTGCTTGTCGATAATGCGTTTCGGCCAGGTCGAAACGGCCTTCCTGATGATACGAAGAGGCCAGAGAAAGAAGACGATCGATGGGCATGATGGGAGCGCACCGCAAGCGAGCCACGTGGTGGTCATGCATGCGGGTGGTAAAGCGATGGTTCAGTGGGTCTTCATGTCCGGCGGAAGAGGTTGAACCTTGCTGGACGGGGCGAATGAATCGAGCATAGCAGCGCCGCGCTTCGTGCCAATCGTGCCTTGAAGTGGAAAATTTACGGCAGGTTACGAGAGGGGTGTTTGGTAAGGATGCGTAATGCGAGGGGGTACTACGTGCCGATGGACGCTCTAAAGCCCACGCAGTCAAGTTCCGGTCGACGTGTACTTCCGCACCCCGAAGCGCCACGCCACGAAGCTCGTCGCAAGGAACGCGAATCCCACCGCGGGCGCCAGCGGCAGGAACCACTCTGGCGCACCGAGCGGATCGGCCTTGTGCAAAATCGCCAGCACCGGAAAGTAGGCGATGCAAGCAATCGGCACGACGAAAATCAGAAAGTTGCGGAACCAACTAGTGTAAAAACCGAGCGGGTACTGCGCAGCCTGCACGCCGCCGTAAGTCACCACGTTGACCACCTCCAGACTTTCGACGGTCCAGAAGGCGAGCGTTGCCTGCAAGACCATCAGTCCGAAGAACAACGCTACACCCCCGGCAATCGTCCAGAGCGCTAACGCAACTTCGCCCACACCCCAATGAAGATCGAGTGCCCGGGTGGCTACTGCCAGCACCAGCAGGCCCTGAATCAGACGGCCGATCACTCGCAGCCGGAAGTCGTAGCCGATTGTCGAACGGGACACGTCCTTCGATCACGACGCGGCCGGCAGTGGGGCGCAGAATGCCGGACAGAATCTTGATGGTGGTCGACTTGCCTGCGCCGTTGGGGCCGATAAAACCGAGCAGTTCGCCGCGTTGCAGACTGAAGCTGACGTCCTTGAGGGCCTCCACCTCGCGCCAGCGACGCCGGAGCAGGCTGAGCAAGCCGGGTTGGCGCTCCGCGATGCGGTAGGTTTTAGCCAGGCCTTCGACCACGATCTGAGACATGCCATCCTCGCTGAGTCGTCGATGCTGCCGATTGTTTTCAGCCCGACCGTGCGGACCGAAAAGCGCAAGATGTTAGCAGAAACCGGGACGTGGCCGTTCGTGGCTGAGATTCACCGCTCCAAAACAAATAAGCACTCCTTGCCCGCTTAAAGCAGACAAGGAGTGCAGAGGCGTCTACGCCAACCCGGATCGTAGAAGAACCCTATTCCCCGACGACAAAATTCACCAGCCGCCCGGGGATGGCAATCTCCTTCATCACCTTCCGCCCCTCCAGCAAAGCGCGGACCTGTGGTTCGGCTTTCGCCGCTGCCGCGAGAGCCTTCGCGTCGAGCCCGGTCTCGCCGTGGAAACGATGTCGCACCTTACCGTTGACTTGCACGACGTACTCCTGGCGCTCATCGAGCGCCAGCTCCGGGTCGAAGTTCGGCCATGGCGCATACGCGAGTGTGCCGTCGTACCCCAGCTTGCCCCACAACTCCTCCGCAACATGAGGGGCAAACGGCGCCAGCAGCTTGACGAAAGTCTCCACCACTTCGCGCGGCCGGATGGAAGCGTGAGTCAGTACGTTAGCCATTTCCATCAACCGCGCGATGGCGGTGTTGAAACGCAGCCCCTCAATATCCTCAGTCACCGTGCGGACGGTTTTGTGCCGTAATCGCAGCAGAACTTCAGGCACATCCGGACCATCCTGCACCAGCGGATGCGGCATATCGTTGTCGTCGCAAACCATGCGCCACGCCCGCTCGAGAAACCGGCGCACACCGGTCAAGCCCGAGGGTTGCCACGGCTTGGCGACCTCCAGCGGGCCCATAAACATTTCATAGAGTCGCAATGCGTCGGCGCCGTACTCCTGCACCACGTCGTCCGGATTGACCACGTTAAAGCGCGATTTCGACATCTTCTCGACCTGGCGGCTCAGTTCCACCGTGCCGCTGAAATGCTTGCCGTCGCGTTCGACCACCTGGTCGGACTCGTAGTAGCGGCCTGCTTCGTCCTTGTACGAAAAGGCCAGCATCATCCCCTGATTGAACAGCTTGCGGAACGGCTCCTTCGTCGACACCACGCCGATGTCGTACAGCACCTTGTGCCAGAACCTCGCGTACAACAAGTGCAGCACGGTATGCTCGGGACCACCCACATAGACATCCACGGGCATCCAGTATTTTTCCGCTTCCTTGCTGACGAACTCGCGGTCGTTGTGCGGGTCGAGGAAACGCAGGAAGTACCAGCTCGAGCCGGCCCATTGCGGCATCGTATTCGTCTCGCGCATAGCGGGGATGTCAGTGCCGGGGGCGGTGGTTCGAACCCAGTCCTCCGCGCGGGCGAGCGGCGGCTCTCCGCCCGGAGCGGGCTTGTAGTCGTCGAGTTCGGGCGGCAGGAGCGGCAACGCGTCCTCGGGCAACGGCACGATCGAACCGTCGGTCAAATGCAGAACCGGAATAGGCTCGCCCCAATACCGCTGGCGGGAGAACAGCCAGTCTCGCAGACGATAGGTCACTTTCGCGCGACCGGCGCCGTGCTGTTCCAGCCACGTCACCATGGCCTGCTTTGCCTGCGTGACCGTCAACCCATTCAGGAAGCCGGAGTTGACCATCAGGCCGTCGCCTTCATACGCTGCCTGCGTGATGTCGCCGTTTAAACCATCGTCGACAACCCGTACGATTGGCAGACCGAAGTGTCGAGCGAACTCATGATCCCTTCCGTCATGCGCCGGCACCGCCATGACGGCGCCGCTGCCATAACCCGCCAGCACGTAGTCCGCGACCCACACCGGCAGGCGCTCACCGCTCACGGGATGGATAGCGTATGCGCCAGTGAACACGCCGCTTTTCTTGCGACCCGCATCGCCGCGCACGGTGTCGTCCAGCGTCTTTGCCCGCTCGATATACGTGTCGACGGTAGCGCGGGCCTCGGGCGTGACGATGCTGGCGAGCAATGCGTGCTCAGGGGCGAGGATGCAGCACGTCACGCCGAACAGCGTGTCCGCGCGCGTGGTGAAGACGGTCACCGAGTGGCGGCTGCCTGCAATCGGCAAATGGATCTCTGCGCCTTCCGATCGTCCCACCCAGTTGCGCTGCATGGTCTTCACGTTTTCGGGCCAGTCCAGTTCGTCCAGATCGTCCACCAGGCGGTCGGCGTAGTGAGTGATGCGCAGCATCCATTGGCGCATCAGACGGCGTACGACCGGGTCGCCCGTTTCGACGTACTTGCCGTCTTTCACTTCTTCATTGGCCAGCACCGTGTTTTGCGCGGGACACCAGTTCACGGCGACCTCGGCCTGATAGGCGAGGCCGCGTTCGAACAGCTTCAGGAATATCCATTGAGTCCATCGCACATAGGCCGGGTCGGTGGTGGCGAATTCCCGGCTCCAGTCATACGAAAAGCCCAGGCGCTTGACCTGGCCGCGAAAGGTTTCGATGTTGCGCTTCGTAGTGATGGCCGGATGAACGCCGGTACGCATCGCGTAGCGCTCGGCGGGCAAGCCGTAGCTGTCCCAGCCCATCGGATGCAGCACGTTGAAGCCGAGCATGCGCTTGTACCGGCACAGGATGTCGGTCGCGGTATATCCCATCGGATGCCCAACATGTAATCCCGCACCCGATGGATAGGGAAACATGTCCAGCGCATAGAACTTCGGTTTAGTTGGATCGATCTGTGCCCGGAACGTGGAATGTTCGTCCCAATAGGCTTGCCACTTGGGCTCGATCGCTTTTGGATCGTAGGCCATCTGTTACCCCTTGCCGGCGAAACGGGTTCAACCGGCTTTGTCCGTATGCAGCCGCGATTGCGGCGATGGAATGGCTACGGCCGCCAAGACGCCATGGCTCAGCGGCCGAGCGGTAGTCGGCGGATAGGGAGGTAGACAGATAGGGGCGTGCCAAGGCGTGGGTCGTAAAACCCGTGTACATCTGCCGAGGACGCGATAGTGAACACCATAAGAGCGTAACGGTTAGCCCGTAATGTGTAACGAGTTTGCACGAATCGCGGCTTTCTGTAAATCTTCGAACGTCGAGGTCCTTCGTTGAGGCGGCACTCGCGCACTCCTTAAAACATGACTGCTCCCGATTGAACAGGATAATCAGTGACTCATTTCACCACGCGTCGAAGTCTGATTCTTGGACTACCGCTGTTACTTGGCATCGGCGTTGCCAACCCGCTTTACGCAGCCGAATCGCCGCTAGCCGATATCGAACGCCGACACGGCGGACGCCTTGGCGTGTTCGCCGTCGATACCGGTTCGGGGCGAACGCTAAGTCATCGCGCGGATGAACGCTTTCTGATGTGCAGCACCTTCAAAGGGCTTTTAGCGGCACAGGTGCTTGCCCGTGTAGATAGCGGCAAGGATAGCCTCGAGCGTTTCGTGCGGTACACGGAGAAGGATCTGATCTTCACTTCTCCCGTGACGAAAGCCAACGTTGCGCAGGGTGCCATGTCGGTCGGCGCGCTTTGCCAGGCGATTGTGGAGGTGAGCGACAACACGGCGGCAATCCTGTTGATGCGAAGCGTGGGCGGTCCTGCCGCCTTGACTCAATTCGTTCGAAGTCTCGGCGATACCGTCACACGCTCGGATCGGTACGAGCCCGAGTCGAACCAATATAGCGGGGTGCTCGATACGACGAGTCCAAGAGCCATCACCCAGGCGGTGAGCCGAATTCTTTTAGGCGATGTCTTGAGTCCCCCGTCGCGTGCGCAACTGGAAAGCTGGATGGTCGCCTGCAAGCCTGGCCTCAACCGGCTTCGTGCAAGTCTGCCTGCGGACTGGCGGGCGGCCGACCGCCCCGGAACGAGCGTCGAAGAGGAAACAAACGACTACGCCGTCGTGCGGCCACCAGGGCGCGCGCCGCTTCTTGTCGCCGCGTACTACGATGCGCCCGGCGTGAGCATGGACGCTCGCGAGGCCGTCCTGCGCGAGGCTGGCGCTGTCTTCGTGCAATGGGTGACGGCCAGCGCTTGATGTATGAGGAGGGTTTCAAACCCGGCCTGTGCGTGCACATGATCGCACTGACAAGTGTAGCTTGTCAGTTGACTCCGGCTTATCCGCCGGTTATCGTGTGCACATGTCGAACGCGGGCCACATCGCGTTCGGCCACCCGCTCGGGGAAATGTGTCCCGGGCGCTTCGAACTCTCCATGATCGAATGCGCCTTGACCTCGCGAAGGTCTTGGCCGGTCACGCCGGCATGTTCCGTCCGTTTGGATCGGAACATCCACACTTTGCATTTAGGATGACGAAATAGAGGGCGACGGTGTTACCTGGTCGGCCGTTACATCGCCTCCCAATTGAAAGGAAACGCCATGCAGTTTCTTAAAGCTCCACGCGATGTTCTGATTCACCCATTGCAAATCGTCTGCGGCATCGTGGAGCGGCGCAGCACGCTTCCCGTTTTCTCCAGCGTGCTGGTTTCCACCGCCGGCAACCAGTTGCATTTCCGCAGCACCGACCTCGAGTTGGAACTCAGTGCAACGGAAAATATCGACGCCCGCGAGTCCGGCACGGCCTTAACCGTGAACGCACGCAAGCTGCTGGATGTGGTGCGAGCCATGCCCGACGCACCGATCAGCCTCGCTGTGTCAGGCACTCGTCTCATCATCCAGGGGCCAGGCAGCCGGATATCCCTGCATGCGGGGAGCGCGGAGGATTTCCCGCAGATCCGGCAAAGCGCGGAGCCGGAGATGGCGCTTTCTGTCGGCGCAGGCAATCTGAAACGCCTGCTGCACATGGTGCACTTCGCGATGGCGGATAACGACATTCGTTACTTCCTGAACGGCGCACTGTTGATTAGCGGATCAGAGCTCACGGCCGTAGCCACCGACGGTCACCGGCTGGCTACCGCACGTATCCCCGCCCAAACCGGCCACGATTCACGGGAGATCATCGTGCCGCGCAAGGCGATTCTCGAATTGATCCGCCTGCTACCTGACGACGACTCGACGGTTCTGCTCACCACCGCAGCGGGATATGCGAGTTTCGCGTTTGGGAAGATTCTCTTCACGTGCAAGCTGATTGCGGGCCGGTATCCGGACTTCAGGCGCGTAATTCCAGATGGGTTCGAGGCGGAGTTCACGATCGACCGTCAGGCGTTTTACGCGTGTCTGCAGCGTGCAGCAGTACTAACCACTGAGAAATTCAAAAGCATCCAATGTTCCGCGGGCCATGGCCGGTTGCAGGTCAGCGTCAGCAATCCGGAGGACGAGGAGTCGGTTGAAGAGCTTGAGATAGCCTACGATGGTGCGCCGGTAGACCTCAGCTTCAACATCCGCTATTTGCTGGACGCCATGGCGACACTGCGGACCGATACCCTGGAGGTTCGCTTGAGTTCAACCAAACTGAGCGCCCTGATCGTCGCACCGGGTGAGGAAGCGTTCAGGTACGTCGTCATGGCATTGCGGAAGTGATGGCGTGTTTTGCGGCGCGAGCGTGTTGCACCGTAGCGTGCCGGAATCGGATAATGTCGGATATTAACCGTTGGGGCGACCGTCCATCCATTCCATGAGCTACCGCAGACGCTCCATCTACAATGCACGGCTCATGTACCTGGGCGTTGCGCTCGCCTGAGCGACGGTACGGCTTGGACCTTCGATCCGAACCGATTGTTTAACCTGAAGGAGAGTGGCATGGCATATGGCGAGCACAAGTACCAGGTTTCAGTGCAGTGGACCGGCAACCGCGGCACCGGCACGTCGGGCTATCGCGACTACGGACGCGATCATACGATTCGCTCGGGCAGCAAGCCCGACATTCCAGGCTCGTCGGACGCAGCGTTTCTCGGCGACGCGGCACGCTGGAATCCGGAGGATCTGCTTGTCGCGTCCGCATCGGCCTGTCACAAGCTGTGGTACCTGCACCTGTGCGCCGATGCCGGCATTGCGGTGCTGGACTATCGCGACGACGCGGAAGGGACGATGCTCGACAGTCCGGAGCAGGGCAAATTCACGCGAATCGTGCTGCGCCCTCACGTGACGATTCGTGCGGGGGATGACCCTGACCTCGCCGCGCATCTGCATCACGCGGCTCATGAAAAGTGCTATGTTGCGAACTCGGTCAATTTCCCGATTGTCTGCGAGCCGACCATCGAACTCGCTGCAACCTGACCGGGTGCGGCAATCCGCGGACCCCGCAAGGACATCCGCGCAACGAACGAGAGCAAAGACGTGGGCGAGTGCGATACGGGGTACGTAGATGAGATTGCCTACACGTTCGGCTATTGCGACGAGCTGAATCCACTACGGCTGAAGCTTCCGTTGCTGTATGCCGGGCTTGTACCGCCCTCCGTTGGTAACGCATGCGAGCTCGGGTTCGGGCACGGCGTCAGCGTCAACATTCACGCGGCCGGGTCGAGCACGCAATGGCATGGCACCGACTTCCACCCGCCTCACGCGCACTTCGCCCAGCAACTCGCCGAGCGCGCCGGATCGCAGGCGCAATTGTCCGGTGAACGCTTCTCTGAGTTCTGCCGGCGCGACGACCTGCCCGATTTCGATTTCATCGGCATGCACGGCATCTGGAGCTGGATCTCCGAGGAAAACCGCGCGCTGCTTGCCGAATTCATCCAACGCAAGCTGAAGCCCGGCGGCGTGCTGTACCTGAGCTACAACACGCAACCCGGTTGGACACCAATGCTGCCTGTGCGCGAATTGATGCACCGGCATTTCCAGATCGGTGCTCAATCCGCGCAGCATGACGGCATGACTGCTGAGGCGCGCATGGCGGCTCGCATCAAGGACGCCGTCGGTTTTGCGCAAGCCGTATTCGCGACGCAGCCGGGCTATGCCGTGGTTAACCCCTTGCTGGCAGAGCGTGTCGAGGCGGTCTCCGCGGAGAGGCCGGAGTATCTCGCGCATGAGTACTTCAATCGCGACTGGCATCCCATGTCGTTCTTGCAGGTGGCCTCGTCGCTGACTGCGGCCGGTTTGAGTTATGGCGGATCGGCGGACTATCGCGATCATGTCGACGAGATCAACCTCAGCGCGGCGCAACGCGCTCTTTTGGCGGGCATTGCCGATACAGGCTTGCGTGAGTCGGCGCGCGACTTCTGCGTGAACCGCTCGTTGCGGCGCGATTACTGGATCAAGGAACCCCGCACGCTGACGGATGACGAGCGCGATACGGCGCTGCGCGCGCATCGCGTGATCCTCGCGCTGCCGAGAGCGTCTGTGGCGCTGAAGGTGCGTGGCGCACTCGGCGAAACGACCTTGCCGGAAGCGCTATACGGCCCGATTCTCGACGCGCTGTCGAGCCATCGCCCCGTGCCTTTGTCCGATATCGAACGCGATGTTCGCGCGCGAGGCATCACCTTGGCGCAGATCGTCGAGGCCGTGCTGCTGCTGATCAGCATGGGCGCATTGCTGAATGCCCAGCACGACGCGCAGATCAGCGCGGCCCGGCCGTCAGCAGAGCAGTTGAACGCAGCAATCTGCGAGCAGGCGCGTCACCATGACGACGTGCATTTCATGGTGAGTCCGGTTTCGGGATCGGGCGTTTTTATGCCGCGTTTGCCGCAGCTTTTTCTGTTGGCGAGGCGACATCAAATGCAGCAACCGGCGCAATGGGCCGAATTCGCAGAGGCGGTGTTACGCGCGGATTCGGAATCAAGCCAGAAAGCTAAGGCATCGCCATCAACAGTTTCTTTGGCCGATCTGACGGCCAAAGCGCAGCGCTTTGCGCAACTTCATCTTCCACTCTTGCAGGCATTGGGCATTGCTTAGGAGGGCATTCCTTGGCACGACGCAACCGCACGCGCGCCTAGATCGCTTCCGCCACCCGCACGATCAAAAACGCAGCCGGAATGAGCATCGCCTGCGCGACGAGCGTGCCCACGACGCGTGCGCCGATCAGCGTCGTAATCGCGCGGCGGAACCGATTTTCCGTGACCCGTCCTTCGATGACGTCGTCGGTCATGACGGAAATCTGCGGATCGATCATGACGGTCAGGACGATCGTCGCAAAGCCGTTGATGACCGACGACAGATTCGCGCAGGTCACGCGCAACTCCGGTTTCAGAAAACCCGCGTATAGCGACGCGAAAACGCCCACGGTCCAGAGCGCCATCGCCAGCACGTTCAATACGATGACCTTCCACGACACGCCTGAGCCGCTCGCCAGTTGCGTCACGTTGGTGCGTGACGGCAGACGCGCGCCATGCCGGATGTAAGCAATGCCGCCGCGACTGAAGGCGTGGAGCGCGAGACGCGGAAGCGAGCGGTGCGCCTGGAAGTGCACGACGGCGCGGCTAAAGTAGCGCTGAAACGTGGGGATGAGGAGCGCGCCGACGATGGTGGCAATCGTCGCCGCCAGCAGGAGCAAACGAAAATCGCCGAGCATGCCTTGCGCAATGTGCTGCGCGATATCCTCTTCGACGCGCTTTGCCAGAAACGGCCCCTGAAAAGAATTCGCGGTGCGAGACACGAGGGCGATGATGCCGAACAGCGCGAACGATACGGCGATCCTGCGCGTGCGCACCCCTGCGATCCGGACCGCGTACGCGAGGGTCGCGATCACGTGAATGACAAAGGTCAGTGCGCAAATAATCAGTAGCTGGGCGTCCATGATCGAGGCGGTAGTCGCGGCCCCGCCAGTCTACATGACGGCAGATGACGCCCGCGAAGCTGCTGTCGTGCACATGCTTGAACTACTCGCATCCATTCACGCGCGTTTGCGGGCCACTGCCTGATAAGGTTCGCCGGCGCTGAACCGGTCCAGCCGGTCGCTTGCCTCGGTAACGGCCCAAAGCGGGGCTTTCTGCAATTGATGGTCGTACACCGTCGCGATCGCCGCGAAAATCTCGTAGCCGGCGCGCTCGAGTACCCATTCGCCCGAGGTACGGCCACGCTCGAAGCAGGCGGCGCTCGCGGCGTCCGCGGTACGCAGCGCTTCAGGGGTCAGCGTGCCGTAGCCCGCCTCGACGATGAAGGCGACGAGGAGCATCGCCTGCGTCACGGTCTGGGCGGCGCTGACGCTGCCTTGCCCGCGTCGCAGGCTGTCGAGTGCGAGGTGGACCTGCAGGGCAAGTTCTTCCGCGGTCGCCCTCGGAAGCGGCAGCAACATAGCCTTTGCTGCCCGCGCGCGGGCGGCCTGGGTGTTGCCGGAAAACGGAATGGTCTTGGCCATGAGCGGGCACGTGAAAGGTTGGCAGATGCAATAACGGCCTCTCCGGCAAAAGCTTAAGGCCCATCTGCACAGTCGGCCGTCGAATGCCGGCCGGCTGCACTCGTCGTGCTCAGCCGTGGAATGACCTTCGGCCACAGGCGGCGACGAAACACGCTTCCCGCTCACGCCGCCACATACCGCATCTCCCTCGATTCACCCATCAACAGCGCGCGATTTTCATCGGCCGCCGCGCGCAGATAGTCCCACAACGAAGTGACGCGCCGCAGCTTGCGCAGATCTTCGCGGCAGCAGAGCCAGAAATGCCGCGTCACCACAACCTCGTCCGGTAAGACCGCCTCGAGCAGCGGATTGAGCTCGGCCATGAAGCAGGGAAGAATGGCAAGCGCATTGCCTTGCAGCGCAGCATGGTATTGAGCGATCACGCTGGTGCTGCACAGATTGGCCGTGGCGTTGGGGATGGTGCGGTCCAGATAGAGCAACTCGCGGCTGAAGGCGAGATCCGCGACATAGCTGATAAACGCGTGGTCGCGTAAGTCCGTCACCGTGTTGACGGGCGGATGGCGATCCAGATAGCTGCGCGTTCCATATAGCTTGAGCCGGTAGTCGCACAGCTTGGTGTAGACGTACTGGCCGCGCTCGGGCCGCTCGAGCATGATGGCGAGGTCCGCTTCGCGTTTGGAGAGACTGACGAAATGCGGAACCGGCAGCAGGTCGATTGAGATGTCAGGATGCTTGCCCGCGAAGCGCGCGAGTTGCGGCGACAGAAAAAAGCAGCCGAAGCCCTCGGTCGATCCCACCCTCACGTGTCCCGAGAGCGAGTGCGCGCCACCCGTGAATTGTTCAGCGGCGGATTGCACGGTGGTTTCGACGGTGTCGGCATAGGCGAGCAGACGCTGGCCGTCTGAGGTCAGGACGAAGCCGTCCGCGCGCGACTTGTCGAACAGCACGGTGCCAAGCGCAGCTTCCAGTTCCCTTACGCGACGCGCCACGGTGGTGTGATCGACGCCCAGGCGCTTTGCTGCGCCGCTTGCCCGTTGGGTTCGCGCCACCTCGAGGAAGTAGCGCAGATCGTCCCAGTTCAAACTTTGCATCCGGTCTCCGTGCAGCAGGGCACTTGTGTTTTTTTGCATATCAGATGGGCTTTTTCATCTCTATGCCGTGGATATTCGAATAACTATACTCGGATGCAAGCCGCTGGAACAACCACGGCTTAGGCAGCCCGCGCGATTCGCGCGATCGGCGAGCCTACAAAAAAGACCGGAGACACAGGATGCAGATGCAATCGACCCCCGACCGGGCGCCAGTTGGCGCACCGCTTCCCAGGCGCGCCAGGGACTACCTGCTCGCCGGGTGGGCCAGCATGGCCGGCACCACCATCGAATGGTATGACTTCTTTCTCTACGGCACGGCTGCCGCGCTCGTATTCAACAAGATCTTCTTTCCGACGCTCGATCCCATCCTCGGCACGCTAGCCGCGTTTGCGACCTATGGCGTGGGGTTCATCGGCCGTCCGATGGGCGGTATTGTCTTCGGTCACTTTGGCGACCGGATCGGCCGCAAGTCGATGCTGCTCGTCACGCTGTTGCTGATGGGCATTCCAAGCATGGTGATCGGCCTGATTCCGTCGTATCAGAGCATCGGCTACTGGGCCGCTGCGTTGCTGGTGGCGATGCGGTTTTTGCAGGGCATGGCGGTGGGCGGCGAGTGGGGCGGCGCCGTGCTGATGGCGGTGGAACATGCACCGCCTGGCCGCAAGGGCTTCTTCGGCAGTCTGCCGCAAACCGGCGTGGGCTTCGGACTGATCTTGTCCTCGCTAGCCATGGCCGCCGTCACCGCGCTGCCGGAAGCCGACCTGCTCGCATGGGGCTGGCGCATTCCGTTTCTCGCCAGCATTGCGCTGGTGGTAGTTGGCTGGGTGATCCGCATACGCGTGCCCGAATCGCCGGACTTCGAGCGCGTAAAAGCGCGCGGCGAGCCGGTGAAGGCGCCGATCCTTGAAGCGATGCGCCGCCATCCGCGCGAACTGCTGATCATCATCGGCGCGCGCAGTGCGGAGAACACCTGGTTCTATCTGGTGGTCGCGTTCGCGCTGGCCTATGCGGCCAACCAGTTGAAGATCCCCAAGGCCGCCATCCTCCATGCGATTACCGCGGGTGCCGTGCTGTCCTTGTTCACCATGCCGTTTTGCGGCTATCTGAGCGATCGCATCGGCCAGAAACGCCTGTTCCTGATCGGCCTCGTCATCATGTGCCTGTTTGCGGCGCCGTTCTTTGCGATGCTCGGCACGCGCGATCCGTTGACCGTCTGGTGGGCGATGGTGCTGGGCGTCGGCGTCGTGTTCCCGATTCTGTATGCACCGGAGTCACAGTTATTCGCTTCGCAGTTTCCGGCCG
The DNA here is from genome assembly GCF_900142845.1 of Paraburkholderia phenazinium. NCBI lineage: Bacteria > Pseudomonadati > Pseudomonadota > Betaproteobacteria > Burkholderiales > Burkholderiaceae > Paraburkholderia > Paraburkholderia phenazinium. The sequence continues at coordinate 3,677,857 of NZ_FSRU01000001.1, read as the reverse complement.
AGATTCGCTATAGCGGGATCTCGCTGTCGGTGCAGATTGCCGGCGTACTGGGCGGCGGTATCGCGCCGATGATCGCGACCGCCTTGCTCGCCGTGGGCGCCGGCCGCCCGCACTACGTGGTGGTTTATATGGTGGCGCTCGGCGTTGTCGCGTTGCTCTGCACGCTGATGATGCGCCCGCGCGCCGACCACTAGTCCATCCGTAGCCCACTCACCTTATCTATCCGAACCTAACCGAGAGAGCCCATCATGAATGCTGTTACCCAGGCGTCCAACGCGAACGTCAGCACGGTCAAACTGCTGATCAACGGCGAGTTCGTCGAATCGAGCACGCGCGAATGGCGCGATATCGTCAACCCGGCGACTCAGGAAGTGCTGGCACGCGTGCCGTTCGCGACCGCCGATGAAGTGGATGCGGCCATCCGTGCCGCGCATGCCGCGTTCGCCACGTGGAAAAACACGCCGATAGGCGCACGCATGCGCATCATGCTGAAGTACCAGGCGCTGATTCGCGAACACATGCCGCGTATCGCGAAGACCTTGTCGGCCGAGCAGGGCAAAACGATTCCCGACGCGGAAGGCGATATCTTCCGCGGCCTCGAAGTGGTCGAACATGCCTGCTCGATCGGCACGCTGCAGCAAGGCGAGTTCGCCGAGAACGTCGCGGGCAGCGTCGATACGTACACGCTGCGCCAGCCGATCGGCGTATGCGCCGGCATCACGCCGTTCAATTTCCCGGCGATGATTCCGCTGTGGATGTTCCCGATGGCGATCGTCTGCGGCAACACGTTCGTGCTGAAGCCGTCGGAGCAGGATCCGCTGTCGACGATGCAACTGGTGGAACTAGCCATCGAAGCCGGTATCCCGAAGGGCGTGCTGAATGTCGTGCATGGCGGCAAGGACGTCGTGGATGCGCTGTGCACGCATGAGCTGATCAAGGCGATTTCGTTCGTGGGCTCGACGGCGGTGGGCACGCATGTGTATCGCCTAGGCAGCGAACACGGCAAGCGCGTGCAGTCGATGATGGGCGCGAAGAATCACGCGGTGGTGCTGCCCGATGCCAATCGCGAACAAACCTTGAACGCGCTCGCAGGCGCCGGCTTTGGTGCAGCAGGCCAGCGTTGCATGGCGACTTCGGTGGTCGTGCTGGTGGGGGCGTCGCAGCAGTGGTTGCCGGAACTGGTCGAGAAGGCGAAGACGTTGAAGGTCAACGCGGGCAGCGAGTCGGGCACGGACATTGGCCCGGTGGTGTCGCGTGCGGCGAAGCAGCGCATTCTCGGCCTGATCGAAGCGGGCGTGAAAGAGGGCGCCACGCTTGCCCTCGACGGCCGCGGCGTGAAAGTGAAGGGCTTCGAGGAAGGCAACTTCATCGGCCCGACGATCTTCACCGACGTCACCACCGAAATGGAAATCTACCGCACCGAAATTTTCGGGCCGGTGCTGGTGGTGCTGAGCGTGCCGACGCTCGACGATGCGATTGCACTCGTCAACCGCAATCCGATGGGCAACGGCGTGGGACTCTTCACGCAAAGCGGCGCAGCGGCGCGCAAGTTCCAGAGCGATATCGACGTGGGCCAGGTGGGGATCAACATTCCCATTCCGGTGCCGGTGCCGTACTTCAGCTTCACCGGCTCGCGCGGCTCGAAGCTCGGCGATCTCGGCCCGTACGGCAAGCAGGTCGTGCAGTTCTACACGCAGACCAAGACGGTTACGGCGCGCTGGTTCGACGACGCGACCGTCAACGATGGCGTCAACACCACTATCAGCCTGCGCTAAGCGCTCGGCGCGAGGCACTCTGGATCACGAAGGGGAGACGCAATCATGAAGATCGGTTTTATCGGACTCGGCAATATGGGTGCGCCGATGGCGCAGAACCTGCTAAAGGCCGGCCACGCAGTGACCGTGTTCGACCTGAACGCGCAGGCCGTACAGGCGCTGGTGGCCGCGGGCGCCAAGGCGGCGGTGTCGCCTAAAGCCGCGGTGACGGACGTCGAATGCGTCATCACGATGCTGCCCGCCGCAGCTCACGTGCGCAGCGTGCTGACTGCCGACGATGGCGTGCTGGCGGGGATCGCCAAGGGCGTGACGATCATCGATTCGAGCACGATCGATCCGGCGAGCGTCAAGGCGTTCGCCGAACTCGCGGCGCAGCACGGCAATGCGTTTGTCGATGCGCCGGTCTCGGGCGGCACGGGCGGCGCAGCGGCCGGCACGCTGACGTTCATGGTGGGCGGTAGCGCAGCGGCGTATGAGCAGGTCAAGCCGGTGCTGTCGGGAATGGGCAAGAACATCGTTCATTGCGGCGATACCGGCACGGGCCAGGTGGCGAAGATCTGCAACAACCTGGTGCTCGGCATCACGATGGCGGGGGTGGCCGAAGCGATGTCGCTGGGCGCCGCGCTCGGCATCGATCCGAAGGTGCTGGGCGGGATCATCAATACGTCCACCGGGCGCTGCTGGAGTTCCGACACGTACAACCCGTTCCCGGGCGTGATCGAAACGGCGCCGTCGTCGCGCGGTTATACCGGCGGTTTCGGTACGGATCTGATGCTGAAGGATCTTGGTCTTGCTACGGATGCCGCGAAGCAGGTGCGTCAGCCGGTGTATCTCGGCGCGCTGGCGCAGCAGTTGTATCAGAGCATGAGCATTAAGGGAGCGGGCCGGTTGGACTTCTCGGCGGTGATCAAGCTGTATCAGGCTGGGGACGTTTGATAGCGGACAGAGCGGTCAAGCGGCGCTTTGAGGGCGCCGCTTGATCTTTGCTTGATTGCTTGATTGCCCGGTTGTGGGCATTCGCGAGCTGCGAGCCTGCGAATGCCGTCAAGCACGCTAAAACGCAGACGGCCCGCCGCCGCGGTGCAGAACGTCGGCGATACGCGTGCGCAACTCGTCGCCGCCCGCCACTTCGTGAATGGGCCGGGACGTCTCGCCGATCTGCATGAATTTCCCCACCAGCGCGAGCGCGGCCGGATTGCCGCCGTCTCTTAGCACTTTCGCGGCATAGCGGCGCCATTCGGCGTCGTTGAGCTTGAACAGACATCCGGCCAGCAGGGCGATCGACGCCGTGTTGGTCTTCTCGGCCCATTCGAGGCGTTTGAGAAGACGCACGGCGCCGATCCAGTCGGCGTCGCGGATATGGAGGCGCACTTCGCCGAGGTCGATCGGCAGCGCGTCGCGGCGCAAGACCCGCAACGCCAGCAACATATCTTCCAGATCTTCGCGCGGGGCATCCTTCAAGCCCAGCGTGAAGATCTTCAGCAGCAGTGCGATCACATCGTCGCGGCATGAGAGATAGGCCGCAACGTGATTGGCCGGCATCGCCGTCCTCCGATTCGCGTGACGAACGGCGTCCTGAAGCCACGCCTATCAGAAGTCGTTCGTCTGGTTCAGGTCGCCTGCGGAAACCGTGACTTCCGACGACGAGAACACCGCGTTGCCGCCGTCGCCTTCTTCCGGCTTGGCCGCCTTGCCGGCGAGGATGGACATCGGATTGCCGCCGGTCTCGAGACGCTGGATTTCCTTCGTGGCGCCCGAATTCAGCGAAACGGAGCCATCCGCACCGACGTGGCCGACATTGTCGCCGCTGCCGTTGTACAGATTGCCCTGGCTGTCTTCCTGCAGATGCAGGGCTTCGCCGCCCGCCGTGGAATTGATCTTCACGTCGTGCAGACCTTGGCCTGCTTCGCTGGCGCCGGCAGCCGGACTGGCCCCAGCCCCGGCAGCGGGACTTGCACCCGCGCCCGGAACTGCGCCGCCGCCAGGCGCACCGCCGGTGGACGGGATGCTACCGGTCTGCGGCAAGCTGCTCGAGCCACTGCCGAGATCCATGCCACTACCCGAGCCGGAGCCCGAACCGCTGCCCGAGCCCGAACCGTTACCGCTCGCATCTTCAAGCAGGGTCTCGATGTCCTGCAGCAATTGCTCGACAGCCTGGTCGGCGCTGCCCGACGTGGATGTGGACGGCGCGCTTTGCGTCGTGGGATTCAGATACGCCGACGATATGGTGTTCATCGTTACCTCCTCGCGAGATAAAGTTTGGGACGGTCTCGTGGACGACTGCACAGGGGAGTCATTTGGACCTTGGGGGAGGTTACGACTGGCCGCGCAGCAAAAACGGCGCCGATACGAACGGCCGTCACGCGATGCGAAGCGGGTGAGGGGAGCCGGGGCCGGCCGTCTTCGCTACCTCAGCGTTAGCGCAGCTCCTGCACTGTATGCAGATCGAGCTCAAGGAACTGGGTGCCTTCCACCGGATTGAACACGTATGCCGGGATCGGCACGAACCCGAGCAACGCGTAGACCTTTTGCGCCGCGTACATGGTTGGGAGCGTATCGAGCCGGATCTTCGAGTAGCCGCTCTCCTTCGCGATCTGCACGATGCTTTCGGCGAGGCGCTTTCCCCGTTCAATCCCTTGCGCTCGGATCTCACGCGCGCGCGTGTTTCGTGTTAAAAAACGGAGCTCGTCCCGTAGTTCGCGCGCAGGGTGCTGACACAGTGGCCAGCCAGCTACCCACCCACCGTCCGGAACGCATCCGCATGAGAAGGGCTCGATGTTCAACTATTCGTTGTTCCGCTTCGTTAGGCTCAATAGCCGGCACGTCTGGCTCGCGATAGCCACGGCTTCGGCCGTTGCCCTGGCGGGTTGTGCATCGTTGCCGTCCCCGTCCACGCAGAGTCATGCGGACGCTCCCGCAGCCGGCCAACCGGCCGATGGCCCCTTACCGGTTCCGCCCAACCTTGTCGCGTTGACGCAGCCCGAAGGTCAACAGCGGCTGATGTCGAGCACCGACAAGCAGTCGTACTGGCCACTCTCGGAGTATTTCGAAACGCAGCGGAACGAGGCGTACTGTTCGGTGGCAAGCTCGGTGATGGCGCTGAATGCGTTGGGCATCCAGCGTCCCCAATCCACGCAATACCCTGACTTCCCATACTTCTCTCAAGAGGATTTCTTTCGCAGCGTCGATCCGCGGGTCGCCAATGCCGAGCGGGTCTCGCACGAAGGCATGACACTCGACCAACTCAGCGCGGTGCTGGGTGAATTCCCGGTCGAGGTTAAAAAATTCCATTCCGGCGATCTCACGCTCGCGCAGTTTCGCGAGCTGATCCGCGATACCACGGCGCATAGCGACCGCTTTGCGCTGCTGAACTTCAGGCGGGTGGAGATCGGCGAAGCGGGCGGCGGTCACTGGTCGCCGCTTGCCGCCTTCGACGCCGCGAGCGATAGCGCGCTTGTCCTCGACGTCGCGCGCTACAAGTACCCGGCGGTGTGGGTGCCGATCGCGCAGTTGTACGCGGGATCGCAAGCGGTCGATAACGTCAGCGGGTTGTCACGCGGCCTGGTAATTGTGAGCAAGCGCGTGAATTGATGGAACGTATTGAGCTTGCCGCGGACGTCATTCGCCTGCGCTCGTCCCCACCGCGCCGTCCTGCGGCGATTTCATGCGCGAACTGAACAGCAGCGGCAGCACCAGCAGGTAGAGCGCCGCGCCGATGGCCCACACGAGACCCGGCCACATGTGCTGACTGGCCGCGTAGAGCCATGTCACCGCGAGCGGCCCTCCCACGCCAATCAGACTCGCGATGCTCGTGAGCGTGCCCTGCAATTCGCCTTGACGGCTATCGTCGACTTGCCGTGCGAGCATGGCCTGCAGCGACGGCATGGTGATGCCGCCCACCGCGAACAGCGGCAGGATGGCGAAAGGCATCCATCCGCGCGTTGCAATGGCCATGAAGACCAGGCCCAGACCGTCCGCCGCCAGTCCGATCAACAACGCGACGCGTTCGCCCAGCCGTGCCACCAGCGGCCCGATAGCGAAGGCCTGGGATACGGCATGGCAGGCGCCGAAGGCGGCCAGCGAGGCGCCGGCGATCGTCGTGGACCACGCGAAATGGTCCTCGCCGTAGATGATCCACAGCGTGGCGGGGGTTTGTGAGCCGAGCATGATGATGGCGTAGACGCCCACGAGCGGCATCAGGTTCGGCGTGCCGCGCAGACGATGCAAGGCGGCGAACGCGTTCATGTTGCGCTTCTCCCGAGGACCGCTTTGCCGCTCGCGCGATTCGGGCAAGACGAAATACGCCAGCAACAGATTCAGCCCATTCATCGCCGCGGCCGCGACGAACGGCGCCCGCAGATGCAACGCGCCGAGCAGACCGCCGATCAGCGGTCCCGCAATGAAGCCCACGCCCAACGCCGCACCCATCTGACCAAAGCGGCCCGCGCGCTCCGCTTCGGGCGTGACGTCGGTGAGGTAGGCCGTGGCGACGGCCATGTTCGCGCCGGTGATGCCGGCGAGCACACGACCGATATAGAGCCACGAGAGGCCAGGCGCCGAGGCCATCACCAGATAATCGACCGCCGCTCCCGCGAGCGATGCCAGCAGCACCGGACGACGGCCGAAGCGATCGCTCAGCGCGCCGAGGATGGGAGCAAACAGAAACTGCATCAACGCATAAACGGCGAGCAGGGCGCCGTAGTTTCTGCTGACAGCGGTGTCCGAGCCGGCGAGGCTGTGCAGCAGTCCCGGCAGGATGGGAATGATGAGCCCGAAGCCGATCGCGTCCAGCAGTACCGTGAAGAGTATGACGATATGGGGTTTTTTCAAAACGCTAGGGCCTCGCATAAATTTCCTGGCATACCTTACGAAGTGCCTCTGCGAACAGCAGGCTGGGCATGCGCTGCGCTTCGTTCATGCGCGTGAACAGCGCAATGGGCGACAAGGTCCATTCGAACGAGTACGGCACGATGGCAACGCCAGCGATGCGCACCAGCTCCTCGGCGATATCCGCCGGGACGATGGACACCGACTGCTCGCCCGCGACGATCATCTCGCCGATCAGCTTGGACGAGTAGCTTTCGACAATCGGTGTCGGCGGCGTCAGGCCGGCGCCGAGAAAGAGGTCGGCGACCTGCTCGCGCATGGGCGTATTCGGCGCGCCCAGTATCCAGTCCAGTTCGGCCAGCTTCTGCCAGTCCAGCCGGCCGCGCGCCAGCCGGGCCGCGAGGCGGCGGCTGGCAATCAGGCGCGGTTGCTGGCGATACAGGATCTCGACGCCGACCTGCTGCAGATCGAGCGAAGCCGAGGCGCGTCCGATCACGATGTCCACCGTGTGGTCCCGCAACTGGGCCAGCAAGTGCTCGCTCGTGCCCTCGTGAATCGTCACCGTCAGACGACGGTCGCCTTCGGGCCGGGTGCGTTCAATCGCCGTCGACAGCATCTGGCCGGGAATGAACGGGATCACGCCGATATGCAGATGCGCGGCGTGCCCGGACGCCACCGCCTCCATTTCCCGCACCAGATGGTCGAGATCCTCGGTCATCGCCCGTGCTCGCGCCAGCACGACCTTGCCCAACGCCGTGGGCGCCATGCCGCGCGCCGAGCGGTCGAACAGCGGCGCCCCGAACATGTCCTCCAGCTCCGCCAGCGCATTGGTGACCGCGGGCTGGCTGCTCGCCATATGTTCGGCGGCGCGCGTCAGGGAGCCGTGCTGCTGGATCTGCAGCAGCAGCGTGAGGTGGCGCATTTTCAGCCGCGAGGCCAGTTTGCGCACCACCACGTTGGGATCGAATGCCGCCATCAAGGTGCCGCGCCATTAGAAAAAGGTGATGGGGGCATATTAACTCCAAATATTGTCCTTATGGCTCGTCCCTAGAATGAGTTGTCGCTGGATTCGCGCCGCAAGGGCGCCCGCCAAACCGCCAAAGATAGGGCTCAGAACATGAACGCATCGGATCGCCAGGCCGCACTCGATTACCACGAATTCCCGATTCCGGGCAAAACGGCGGTCACCGCCACCAAGCCGCTGGTCACGCAGAGAGATCTCGCCTTGGCGTACACGCCCGGCGTGGCCGCGGCCTGCGAGGAAATCGCTGCCGATCCGCTCAACGCGTTCCGCTTCACCGGGCGTGGCAATCTGGTGGGCGTCATCACGAACGGCACCGCGGTGCTGGGCCTGGGCAATATCGGCGCGCTCGCTTCCAAGCCGGTGATGGAAGGCAAGGCGGTGCTGTTCAAGAAGTTCGCCGGAATCGACGTGTTCGACATCGAGATCAACGAGACCGATCCGGACAAGCTGGTGGACATCATTGCCGGCCTGGAACCGACCTTCGGCGGGATCAACCTCGAGGACATCAAGGCGCCGGAATGCTTTACCGTGGAGCGCAAACTGCGCGAGCGGATGAAGATTCCGGTCTTCCATGACGACCAGCACGGCACGGCGATCACCGTGTCCGCGGCCTTCATCAACGGCTTGAAGGTGGTGGGCAAGAGCATCAAGGAGGTCAAGGTGGTGACCTCCGGCGCGGGCGCGGCGGCGTTGGCCTGCCTCGAGTTGATGGTGGAACTCGGCCTGCCCATCGAAAATATCTGGGCCACCGACATCGAAGGCGTGGTCTATCAAGGCCGTACCACGCTGATGGACCCGCAGAAAGCGCGCTTCGCTAAAGACACCTCGGCCCGCAAGCTGGAAGAGGTCATCGAAGGCGCGGACGTGTTCCTCGGCCTATCGGCCGGCGGTGTGCTGAAGCCCGCCATGGTGGCGCGCATGGCGGCTCGCCCGCTGATCCTGGCGCTGGCCAACCCCACGCCGGAAATCTCTCCGGCCGAGGTGCAAGCGGTGCGCGACGATGCGGTCATCGCGACCGGCCGCTCCGACTATCCGAACCAGGTCAACAACGTCCTGTGTTTCCCCTATATTTTCCGGGGTGCGCTGGACGTGGGCGCGACCACCATTACCCCTGAAATGGAAAAGGCCGCGGTCTACGCGATCGCAGCCCTTGCGGAAGAAGAGCAGAACGAAGTGGTGGCTGCGGCGTATGGCGCGTATGGCGTGGACTTCGGGCCCGAGTACTTCATCCCGAAGCCGTTCGACCCGCGCCTGATCGTGCGTATCGCGCCGGCCGTGGCCAAGGCGGCGATGGAAAGCGGCGTCGCCACGCGCCCGCTGCAGGACCTGGAGGCGTACACCGAGCAACTGCAGCAATTCGTCTACCGCTCCGGCGCCTTCATGAAGCCGTTGTTCGCGGCGGCGCGGCAGATTGTCCGCGAGGGCGGCAAGTCGCGCATCGTGTTCACCGAAGGCGAGGAAGAACGTGTACTGCGGGCGGTCCAGGGCATCGTCGACGAAAAGCTGGCGCGGCCGATTCTGGTGGGGCGTCCGGAAGTGCTGATGGCGCGGATCGAAAAATACGGCCTGCGTCTGCGCCTCGGTCACGACGTCGAAGTGACGAATCCTGAGTATGACGAACGATTCCATCAATACTGGACTACCTACTGGGAATTGATGTGCCGCGACGGCATCACCAAGGAGATGGCGCGCGTGGAAATGCGCCGCCGGCTCACGCTGATCGGCGCGATGATGGTGAAGCTGGGGGATGCGGACGGGATGGTGTGCGGCACGGTCGGCGCGTATCACGATCACCTGCGCTTCGTCGATCAGGTGATCGGCAAGAAAGCGGGTGCGCAGACCTACGCGGCCATGAACATTCTGCTGCTCGACAATCGCACCGTTGCGCTGGTGGACACCCACGTCAACGACGACCCGACGGCCGAACAGATCGCCGAATTCACGATTGCCGCGGCGCACAGCATGACGGGGTTGAACCTGGTGCCGAAGGTGGCGCTACTGTCGCGCTCTAACTTCGGCTCGGGCAGTTCGGCCTCCGGCGCGAAGATGCGGCGCGCGCTTGAACTGGTGACGCAGCAGGCGCCGACGCTGGAAGTCGACGGTGAGATGCACGGCGATTGCGCGCTCGACGAAGCACTGCGCTCGCGCATCCTGCCGATGTCTCGCCTGAAGGGCGCGGCGAATCTGCTGGTGTGCCCGAACGTCGATTCGGGCAACATTGCCTACAACCTGTTGAAGACCGCGGCGGGCAGCAATGTTGCCGTGGGCCCGTTCCTGTTGGGCGCCAATGCGCCGGTGCACATTCTCACTTCGAGCTCGACGGTGCGCCGGATCATCAACATGGCGGCACTGACGGTGATCGACGCGAATCGCGAGGCCGATACGAACGTCGCCGCGCGATGAAATAACGCCCGTCTCGAGGACGTCTGCGCGAAAGCGCAGCGGCTTCGAGACGGTGGGCTTAGCCCCGCTTGTTCCTGCCGGCCCGATTCCCTTTCAGGCCTCTGATCTCTCTGACGCTGTGAACGTCCCGGACGCTACGGACGTCTCGCACGTCAGGCACATCTCCGCGTTTCTCCAGCGCCTCCCGCAACACCCGCCGGCCTTGCGGTTCCTGCGCGCCGCCCTTCGTGCTGCGCAGCGCGCCCGAACGCGCCAGCACAACCGCGACCCAGCAACACGCGCAGAGAAAGATGAGTACACCGGCTGAGAAGCTCATTCTTTCGTGGTCCTTTCGTTTATAACGCGGTTTGCAAGCACGTTGAGGCCTCTGGAATGATGCGCAACGCGTGAGGACGCAGTGTATAGCGGGTCGCGCCGAGGCGGTCAGATATCAATTTCGTTATCTCGGAAATAACGCCAGCAAATATTTGCCGGCTAATTGGCCTTCGACTATCCCCCTGATGCTGTTCGTCTGCTGAGGCCTTGTCCCAGCGCCCGACCGCAGATCCAGCCCAACCCGCCATGGAAAAATTTATGAAAGCAGAGATGACCCGCACGCTTCGCCATCTATTCCGCATGCCGGCTACCGTCCTCGCGGTGGCCAGCCTCGGCCTCGCGCTGGGCGCCCACGCGGACACGACTCAACCGCTTGGCGTCGCGTTCGTCTATCTCGGCAATCCCGGCGACGCGGGCTGGACTTACGCGCACGAGCAGGGCGTCAAGGCCATCGAAACGCAGTTCGGCGACAAGATCAAAGTGACCCGCGTCGAAAACGTGCCCGAGTCCGCCGACTCCGAACGCGTCTTCCGCGACCTCGCGGCGAAGGGCAACAAGATCGTGGTCGGCAGCAGCTTCGGCTACCAGGACTTCGAGCTGAAGGTCGCCAAGGACTTCCCGGACACGGTGTTCGAGCATGCCACCGGCTACAAGAAGGCGGCCAACTTCGGCACCTATGACGTGCGCACCTATCAAAGCGCCTACCTCGCGGGCGTCGTGGGCGGCTATACGAGCAAGACCAACACGCTCGGTTTCGTCGGCTCGGTGCCGGTGCCGGAAGTGGTGCGCAACATCAATGCGTTTACGCTCGGCGCGCGCTCGGTCAATCCGAATGCCAAGGTGAAGGTCATCTGGATCAATAGCTGGTTCGATCCGGGCCGCGAAAAGCAGGCCGCCGAAACCCTGATCGGCGAGGGCGCGGATGTGCTGATCCAGAACACCGATTCGACCGCCACCATGCAGACCGCCGAGCAAAAGAAGGTCCACGCCTTCGGCTGGGACTCGGACATGAAGAAGTTCGGCCCGAATGCGCAACTGGGCGCCTGCGTGACCTATTGGGGGGTCTACTATTCACATCTGATCGAGCAGGTGCAGGCGGGCAAATGGACCAATGCGCCGGTCTGGTGGGGCTTGAAGGATAAGGCCATTGACCTCGCCGACATCAATACCGACGCCGTCTCCGCTACCGCACAAAAGGCGCTGGCGCAAAAACGCCAGGACATTATCGACGGCAAGTTCGACCCGTTCGCCGGCCCGATCAAGGATCAGACCGGCGCAGTCAAGGTCGCGGCCGGCCAGAGCCTGGCCGATGCGGATCTGTCGCGTCTGAACTGGTTCGTGCAGGGCGTCGACGGCGCGCTGCCCAAGTAAGCCGGCCGCTGGCTGTTTGCCGCCTGGCGCCGGCGGCTCGCCGAGCTGATCACTAACAAGGAGACCTGTCTGTGAGTCTGACCATTGCCGCGACGCCCGCCGGCGACGCCCCCGTTTATCCGCCGCAGGGGCTCACGCCGACGCGCGAGCAGATCGTGCGTCATCTGCGGCATTCGTGCGCGGTCGCCGAACGGGCGACGCTGATGGGCCACCACCCGTTCGGTGCGATCCTGGTCGGCCCCGATCAGGAGACCGTGTTGATGGAGCAGGGCAATGTCGACACGGTCAATCACGCCGAGTCCGTGCTGGCGCGCGTCGCGGCGCTCAACTTCACGCCGCAGTACCTGTGGGGGTGCACGCTGTACACCTCGGTGGAGCCGTGCTGCATGTGTGCGGGCACCGCCTACTGGGCGAACATCGGCCGCGTGGTGTTCGGCATGACGGAGATGCAGCTGCTGCAGGCCACCGGCGATCACGCCGAAAATCCCACCATGAGCGTGTCGTCGCGCTATGTCTTCGACCATTGCCAGAAGCCCGTCGAGTTGATCGGACCGGTTGCTGAGGTGGAGGAGGAAATCATGCGGGTGCAACGGGCGTTCTGGGCCTCGCGGACAGGTTGACGGCCGACGATATCGGCCGTTTCGCGTTGTAGGACAACGTATAATGGACGGGTCAGCAAACAACCAAGGAGGTCCATGATGACCGCGTCCCCAACCCTAACTGCGCCGCCGATGCGCGTGCGTGGGAGTCTTGCTGACCGGGTGGTGAACTACATCAACGAGCAGGTTGCGGCGCACATGCTGAAGCCCGGCGACAAGCTGCCCACTGAGACAACCTTGATGTCGCTGCTCGGCGTCAGCCGCACGGTGGTGCGCGAAGCCATCTCGCGCCTGCAGGCGAATGCGGTGATCGAGACGCGTCACGGCATCGGCAGTTTCGTGCTCGAACCGCGCCGCGAGTCGCTGGGTCTTGCGATGGTGCCCGCCACCACGTTGGCCGACCTGCTGTCCGTGATGGAGTTGCGCATCAGCCTCGAGACCGAGTGCGCAGGGCTCGCCGCCCAGCGCGCCAGCGAGCGCGACCTGGCGAATATCCGCGCGGCGCTCGACGCCATCGAAGCCACCAGTCGTGTCGGCGGCGACAGCGCAGCCGCGGATTTGCGCTTTCACGTGGCGGTGGCGGGGGCAACCGGCAACCGTTATTTCGTCGACATTCTCACGCAGATGGGCACCGCGCTGATTCCGCGGCATCGTGTCGATTCGCCGAGCCTGGCGCAGAGCGATCCTGTCGCTTACATGGCGCGGGTCAATATGGAGCACGAGGGCATTCTCGATGCCATCGCGCGGCGCGATCCCGAGGGCGCGCGGGCGGCGATGCGCATGCATCTGTCGAGCAGCCGCGAACGGCTGCGCCGGTTGAGTAGTGCGTCGGAAGAGGGTGTCGAGCGCACGGTTTGAGTTGCCTCGGCCGACGTCAGGCCAAACTGTGCGCATCGAGACATCGCGACATTGCGTTCTCCAGAGTGGCCTCGCGCCGACGAGGTTGGTGCTCGATATCCACCAGCGGCAGGTCCTCGCTCAGCGGAAAACCGTCAGCCAACCGTCCCGGCAATGCTTGACTGGTATGCGATGTCACGGCAACGTCATCGTACAACTGGTCAGATTAGAGCCAAATTGCGGCCGCGAAACGGGAGATTTTCGTGGGGTCGTTGCCCCTTGTGCGTGCTCCAGCGGCGCGGAAAGTGGCTGAATATTAGGCTCAAGCCGCCTGATGACAGGGTAAACACCTTGTTGGAAGCCCGGGATAAAACAGAGTAGACTGTCGTCAGACAACGTATCTCGGATTGTTGGCTGGAGTCATCCCACTCCACGTCCAACCCAGCCGCGTTGCGTTCGATTTGGCCGTCGCCCAGGCCGATCCAGGAGACGCCCTTGCCCTCTGTTCTCACCACGACGCCCGACCCGCTGGAATCCGCGGTCGCGAAGGTCAAGCGGCACATTCTGCCGCTGTTTCTGATCATGTTCATCGCGAACTACATCGACCGTGTGAACATCGGCTTCGTCAATTCGCACATGCAGGCGGATCTAGGCATCGGCGCGGCTGCGTACGGTCTGGGCAGCGGGCTGTTCTTCGTCGGCTACGCGCTGTTCGAAGTGCCGTCGAACGTCCTGATGCAAAAGTACGGCGCACGCGCATGGCTCACCCGCATCATGGGGACGTGGGGTCTCGTGGCCGGCGCGATGGCCTTCGTCTGGAACGACACCTCGTTCTATGTCTTGCGTTTTCTGCTCGGCGTGGCCGAGGCGGGTTTCTTCCCGGGCGTGGTGTTCTACTTCACCCAATGGCTGCCGCAGAAGGAGCGCGGCAAAGCCATCGCGGTGTTTCTCGGCGGCTCGGCGCTCGCGTCGGTGCTGTCCGGTCCGATCACCGGTAGCCTGCTTTCGATCAGCGGGCTCGGCCTGCGCGGCTGGCAGTGGATGTTTCTGATCGAAGGCGGCTTTTCGATCGTGCTGTGCGGCGTGAGCTGGGTCCTGCTGAAATCGCACATTCGCGATGCCGCGTGGCTGACGGCGGAAGAGCAGCGCATTTTGCAGACGTCGATCGCCGCCGAGCAGGCTGAGCGCGACGCGCTCGGCGGCGCGCATTTGCCGGCCATGAAGCTGCTGAAGGATCCGCAAATCTTGCTGTTCTGCTTTCTGTACTTCGCGATTCAACTGACCATCTATGCGGCCACGTTCTGGCTGCCCACCATCATTCGCAAGATGGGCGGACTCTCGGATTTCCAGGTCGGCATGTTCAACACCATTCCCTGGCTGATTGCGATGGTCGCCATGTACTGCTTTGCGGTGCTGTCGGCGAAGTGGCGTTTCCAGCAGGCGTGGCTCGCCGGCGCGCTGGTGATTGCCGCATGCGGGCTGTTTGCGTCGACCTCCGGCAATCCGGTCTTCTCGTTCGTGGCGATCTGCTTTTCGGCTATCGGCTTCAAGGCAGCGTCTTCGCTTTTCTGGCCGATCCCGCAGGGCTATCTGGATGCACGCGTGGCGGCAGCGGTGATTGCGCTGATCAACTCGGTCGGTAATCTGGGTGGATTCTTCGCGCCCGCTGCGTTTGGCTATCTGCAGCAGCATACCGGCTCGATTTCCGGGGGCCTGTATGCGTTAGGCGTGGCGTCGCTCATCGCGGCGGCGGCCGCTTTCCTGACCCGCAATCGCCGCGTGAATCACGACGTCGTGGCGCCGCCGTTTCATAGCAAAGCCCACTGATCATTCGGATACCTATCCAACGACACTTGCCAGCCGGCTCTATCACTTCACGAGTCTTACTTCATGTCTACGAAACCTATTCAATCGAACGCCACGCCGACCGTCACCGAGTTGCGCGTCGTGCCGGTCGCCGGCCGTGACAGCATGCTGCTGAACCTGAGTGGCGCGCACGGGCCGTTCTTCACGCGCAACATCGTCATTCTGCGCGACAGCGCCGGCAACACCGGCGTCGGCGAAGTGCCAGGCGGCGAGAGCATCCGCAAGACGATCGACGACGCGCGGCCGCTCGTCGTCGGCCAGTCGATCGGCAATCTGCAAGCGGTGCTAAACAAGGCGCGCACACAGTTCGCGGACCGCGACGCAGGCGGTCGCGGCCTGCAGACCTTCGACCTGCGCACCACGATTCACGCGGTGACCGCGCTCGAAGCGGCGCTGCTGGATCTGCTTGGACAGCATCTGGGCGTGCCGGTCGCTGCGTTGCTCGGCGAAGGCCAGCAGCGCGACGAAGTCGAAATGCTCGGCTACCTGTTCTACATTGGCGATCGCAAGAAAACCGATCTGCCGTACGCGAGCGGCGCGGAGGGTCGCGACGCCTGGGAGCGGATCCGCACCGAGGAAGCGATGACGCCGGAAGCGGTCGTGCGGCTGGCCGAGGCTGCGCAAGCGCGCTACGGTTTCAACGACTTCAAGCTCAAAGGCGGCGTGCTGCCGGGCGATGCCGAGATCGAAGCCGTGACCGCTTTGGCCGAGCGCTTTCCCGATGCACGCGTGACGCTCGACCCGAACGGCGCATGGTCGCTGGCGGAAGCGGTGCGTTTGTGTCGCGACCAGCGCGACGTGCTAGCTTATGCGGAAGACCCGTGCGGCGCGGAGAACGGCTACTCGGGCCGCGAAGTGATGGCGGAATTCCGCCGCGCGACGGGCCTGCCGACGGCAACCAACATGATTGCGACCGACTGGCGCCAGATGGGCCACGCTATCCAGCTGCAATCCGTGGATATCCCGCTGGCCGACCCGCACTTCTGGACCATGCAAGGCTCGGTGCGCGTGGCGCAGATGTGCAACGACTGGGGGCTGACGTGGGGTTCGCATTCGAACAATCACTTCGACATTTCGCTGGCGATGTTCACGCATGTCGCGGCGGCCGCGCCCGGCAAGATCACCGCCATCGACACGCACTGGATCTGGCAGGACGGTCAGCATCTGACGCGCGATCCGCTGCAGATCGTAGGCGGCAAGGTCAAGGTTCCGCAAGCGGCGGGCCTCGGCATCGAACTCGATCTGGATGCGCTCGACAAGGCGCATGCGCTTTATCAGCAGCACGGCCTGGGTGCGCGCGACGACGGTGTGGCCATGCAGTACCTGATTCCGAACTGGAAGTTCGACAACAAGCGTCCGTGCCTCGTGCGCTGATTCTAACCGCGGACCTGGACCCTCGATCCCCGATACGGCGACGGCCGGCGTGGCCGTTCACTTTTTCTCAAACTTGACACTCTTCAGACCATGACGACCCCTCAAGAACTCAAAGCGATTGTTTCCGAAGGCTTGCTGTCGTTCCCCGTGACCGACTTCGATGCGAACGGCGACTTCCGTGCCGACACCTACGCGGCGCGCCTCGAATGGCTCGCGCCGTACGGCGCAACGGCGCTGTTCGCCGCAGGCGGCACCGGCGAATTCTTTTCGCTGACCAAGAGCGACTACAGCAACGTGATACGGACTGCTACGGAAACCTGCAAGGGCAAGGTGCCGATCCTCGCCGGCGCGGGCGGCCCGACGCGCGTGGCGATCGAATATGCGCAGGAAGCCGAGCGGCTCGGCGCCAAAGGCGTGCTGCTGATGCCGCACTACCTGACCGAAGCGTCGCAGGAAGGCATTGCCGCGCACGTCGAGCAGGTGTGCAAGTCGGTGCAGAACATGGGCGTGATCGTTTATAACCGCGCCAATTCGAAGCTCAACGCCGACATGCTCGAGCGTCTGGCTGATAGCTGCCCGAACCTGATCGGCTTCAAGGACGGCGTGGGCGAGATCGAGGCGATGGTGACGATTCGCCGCCGGCTCGGCGATCGCTTTTCGTACCTCGGCGGCTTGCCCACCGCGGAAGTCTATGCGGCGGCGTATAAGGCGCTGGGCGTGCCGGTGTATTCGTCGGCGGTGTTCAACTTCATTCCGAAGACGGCAATGCAGTTTTATCGCGCGATTGCTGCCGACGACCATGCCACCGTGGGCAAACTGCTCGACGAGTTCTTCCTGCCGTATCTGGCGATTCGCAATCGACGCCAGGGTTACGCGGTGAGCATCGTCAAGGCGGGTGCGAAGCTGGTGGGCCGCGACGCCGGTCCGGTGCGCGCACCGCTTACGGACCTGACCGCAGAGGAACTGGCGCAACTGGACGTGCTGATCAAGAAGCTCGGCGCGCAGTAAGCTTCACGAGTGTGGCGAGTGGCGGCGCGCGGGAGAGGCTCTTAGCGTGCCGCCGGGCCGGCTCCTGCCACGCCGCGCACGCTTTCAATGCATATAGGTGACGCGCCGCTCGCGGACCGTGAGCTCAAGTCCCGCCTCAAGCAGCGCGATCGCAAACCAGCGGACCACCTTCAGCACGACGCTCATCGCCTGTTGCGGTAGCCAGTCTTCAAGCAACCTGATCGCCTCGTCGCTGCGCATGCCCTGCAGCAGCGCGATGGATTGCAGCAGCATGGCTTCGTCTTTCGCAAGATCGCTGGCACAGCGGCAGCGCGTGTCGAGCGGCCGGCGCGTCACGCTCATGACCGAACGCATGAGCAAGTCGAACGAGACGAGACCATCGTGCGAAAGACCGGCATCGGAGAGCGGTTCGCGCCAGCTTTCGCGCTTGCGCATGGCGTCGCACTGAGGACGCAGCCACATCCTGAGCGCGGAGAGGACGGTTTGCTCGGCCATGTCGGGGTGTTGTGCGAGAGACTCGTCGAGTAGTGAGTACGGCTGCTCCGATAAGCTAAGGAAAGGCATGGGACCTCCAGGCTGAAATGAACGCTGCGCCGGCGCGGGCCGCATAGAGAAGCGCGCACGGGGCGCGCAGCGATCGAGCTGTGTGCTATGACTATGGCGCGTGCTGAAGGTCGATCCGCCGAGCCGCGCACGCGTTGGGTTTGCTCTTAATTCGCGGGTGACGGCTTCGACGACGGCCCGGTCCATTCCCGCACGTGGGCGCTGCGCTCGGGCCTGGCCACGGCACGTTGCGCCGCTTGCGGTGTGCCGACGAACAGGAAGCCGAGCAATCGTTCGGACGACTGAAAACCGAGCGCCGCGTGCATGGCTGTGTCGTAGCTGTCCGGACCAGTGGCCCAGAAGCCGCCGTAACCGAGCGCGTGGATCGCGTTCAGCATATTCATCGTCGCTGCGCCGACTGCCAGCAACTGCTCGACTTCGGGCACCGTCGACTCCTCGTCCACCGCCGCGCCGAGCGCAATGATCACCGGTGCCGCTTGCGCTTTCCTCGCGCGATGCGCATGCGCGACACGCGGCTCCCCCGGCGAGCGGGCGCACGCGATATCCACCAGTACCTCACCCAGCGCGACGCGTGCCTCGCCCCGCACGACGACGAAGCGCCACGGGCGCAGATTGCCGTGATCCGGCGCGCGCAGGGCGGCATCGAAGATCGACGCAAGGGCTGCGTCGTCAGGACCGGGGCTCGTCAACGGCCAGTGCGACTGACGCGACAACAGCGTGTTCAGCACGATGTCCGTGTGATCTTGCGGCTCGGGAGCGGTGGCACGGTCGGGCGAGGCAATAGCGAGAGGCGAATTCATGAGAGGCGGCATCACAGTGTTGGCATGACGCCAATGATGAGACAGATTGGTCGTTAATGCAAATGATTCTCATTTGAATATTTTGCCGATGAGGTTATGCGTATCGGCTGGCCAGACGGCTGGCTGGCAGGTGTGACGAAGGCCGCATGGGCCTAGGGGCGAGCTTTGCGGCCGCCAAAACTCCTTGACAAAGGGTAGCGCGCCCTCTAATTTACGCGTCTAAACACAAATGATTCTCATTTGCGCAACACCTTCACACCCGTTTCGATGCCGGCGAATGTGAGGACGGACCGGTCCGAAACGACGCGGGCCTGCTGCCGAGTCGAATCAGGCGAGACGTGTGGCGAGCTCAGATGTGAATGATACTTATTCAAGCGATTCAACAATCTACAGCGGAGCGTTCAATGAGCTGGGGCGATGAAGACACAAATTTCCACGTAGTCGTCAATGACGAAGAGCAGTACTCGATCTGGCCGGACTACAAGGCGATTCCCGCAGGCTGGCGCGAAGCGGGCAAGTCCGGCAAGCGGGCCGAGTGCCTTGCATGGATCGATGAGGTCTGGACCGACATGCGTCCCTTGAGCCTTCGCAAGGCGATGGCCGAGGACGTAGCCCGAGAAACCGCGGCGCGCGCGGGATCGGCGGCCTGATCGATGACCGGATCCGTCGCGGTGCCTGCCGTGCCGATCGCATTGCAGCCGGTGCGCTTGTTCTGTCTGCCGCATGCGGGTGGTAACGCCATGCTGTATCGGCGCTGGGCGCAGCGTTTGCCGCGCGGCGTGCAGGTTGAGCCGCTGGAATTGCCGGGGCATGGCGCGCGTCGTGCGCTGCCCGCGCATACGGAATGGCCCGCGCTGGTCGACGCGTTGCTCGTCGATCTAGAGGGACGGCTCGATGGCGAGATGCCGTTTGCGGTGTTCGGCCACAGCATGGGCGCGCTGGTCGGGCTCGAACTGATCCACGCACTGCGCGAGCGTCACGGTCTCGCGCCGGTATGGTTCGGCGCCTCGGGTTCGGTTGCGCCGAGGCGCCGTAAGCGGGAGACACATTGGCTCGACTGCACGCACGACGCGATGGTCGACAGGCTGCGCGAACTCGGCGGCACGCCTGCGGAGCTGCTCGAGGACCGCGACTTTATCGACTTCGTGCTGCCGCTGTTGCGGGCCGACTTCCATCTTTGCGGCACCTATCGGCGCGAGTTGAATGACGAGGCCGGCATTGCACAGACCTCGCCAAGGCTCACCGTTCGCTCGCCGCTCGACTGTCCGGTCGACGTGTTCATGGGCCGCGACGACAGCGCCACCGCATGCGTCGAAGACGTCGCAGCCTGGCGTGAGGAAACGCGCGCCACGTGCGTGCTGCATCGTTTCGACGGCGGCCATTTCTATCTCGACGGCGCGCCCGAGCCTGTGCTCGCGCGTGTCGCCACCTCTCTTGCGGATGCGCTCGCGCAGTCGGCTCACGCTGCGCCGGCGCGTCTATCGAAGGCCGAAGCATGGATACATTGATCAGCGGTATCGACGAGGTGCTCAGCGAACAGGTGCTGGAGCAAAACGGCTCGCGCGTGCTGGTGCTGAGTCCGCAGGGCGCGCTCAATGTGGACGCGTGCCTGCCGCAGTTGCGGGAACGGGTTGCGCGCGCCAGGACGACCTATGGCGGCGTGCTGCTGCGCGGCTTCGATGCGCTCGGCGCCGCCGGTTTCGATCGACTCGTCACAAGCTTCGGGCAACCGCTGCTGACCTACGAATTCGGCTCGACACCGCGCAGCAAGGTCGAGAAAGGCGTGTATTCGTCGACCGAGTATCCGGCCGATCAATGGATCGATCAACATAATGAGCAATCCTACACGCTCAACTGGCCTGCCTCGATCTGGTTCTACTGCGACATCGCGGCGGAGCAGGGCGGCGCGACGCCGGTTGCCGATAGCCGTCTTGTCTACGAACGGCTCGACCCCGCGTTGCGCCGACATTTCGCCGAACGGCAGGTGATGTACGTGCGCAACTACGGTAACGGTCTCGATCTGCCGTGGGAGCAGGTGTTCGGCACCGGCGAGCGTGACCAGGTCGAACAGTATTGCCGTGCCAACCGGATCGACTATGAGTGGCTCGACGACGGCGAGGCGTTGCGTACGCGCCAGGTGTGCCAGTCGGAGTTGCGTCATCCGGTGACCGGCGAGACGGTGTGGTTCAACCAGGCGCATCTGTTTCATGTGTCGAACCTGCCGCCTGTGGTGCGCGAGGCGCTGCTGGAAGTTGTCGACGACGACCGTTTGCCGCGCAATACGTTCTTCGGCGACGGCACGTCGATCGACGCCGCGATGCTCGACGAAATCCGCGCGGTCTATCGCGAGACGACGTTGTCGTTCGCCTGGCAGGCCGCCGACACGCTGATCCTCGACAACCTGCTGATGTCGCATGGCCGCGCGCCGTTCGCCGGCAAGCGGCGCGTGCTGGTCGCAATGACGGCCTGAACCCCCTTCGGCTACGGCGCACATGAGTGCGCCGGCGGTCGGAAACCCTCTCGAATCAAGATCATTCATGAGTCAAACTGCAAGCGAAGCGTCGAAGGACCTGCTGTCGATTTCGAAGGCGTACGTTGCGTTGCCGCCGGAGAAGCGCGCGGCGTTCCGCGCGCGCCTGAAACAGCGCGGCATCGACCCCTCGCGCTTGCCGATTGTGCCGTTTCCGGGCGGCGAGCGTCGTTTTGCGCTCTCGCACGCGCAGGAGCGTTTGTGGTTTCTGTGGCGTCTCGATCCCGCGAGTGCCGCGTACAACGTCACCGGTGCGGTGCGTCTGCGCGGCCGGCTCGACGCGCGCGTGTTGCGCACGGCGCTCGACCGGGTGGTCGATGCGCACGAGAGTCTGCGGCAGCGTTTCGAAGAAGTCGACGGCGTGCCGTTCCAGATCGCAGGCGAGCGCCGGTACGGTTGGGATGAATTCGAGCTCGAGGGCGGCCGCGATCCGGAAGCGGCGCTCGACGCGCTGCTGGCTGGCCGCTCCGCGTTACCGTTCGATCTCGAGCACGGTCCGCTGTTGCGCGTGGCCTTGGTCCGTCGCGCGGCGGACGATCATGTGCTGCATATCGCCGTGCATCACATCGTTGCAGACGGTGTGTCGATTGATGTTTTTGTGGCTGAATTTACGGCTGCTTATCGGGCGTGTGTGGAAGAGGCGGAAGCGGGCGCGATTGATGGGGCACTGACCACAGGGGCTACCGGCACACCACCCGTGCAATACGGCGACTACGCGCAATGGCAGCGCGAATGGTTCGACGAGGATGCGCTCGAACGCCAGCTCGATTACTGGCGCGAACGCCTCGGTACCGAGCATCCGGTGCTGGAATTGCCGCATGCGCGCTCGCGCACCGGCATGCGCAGCGGTGCCGGCGCGCGCGTGACGTGCGTGCTGCCGCCGGCGCTGCGTGCGACGTTGGGCCAGATCGGCGAGGCGGGCGATGCGACGCTCTTCATGGTGCTGCTCTCGGCGTACGACGTATTGCTGGCCCGTTACAGCGGCCAGCGCGACATTCGCGTCGGCGTGCCGGTTGCCGGCCGCGACCGCACGGAGGTGGCGCTGGCGATCGGCTTCTTCGTCAACACGCTGGTGGTGCGCACCGAATTCGCGGGCCTCGCGACGTTCGCCGACCTGCTGGCTCAGGTGCGCGAGCGCGTGCTCGAAGCGCATGCCAGTGCCGAGCTGCCGTTCACCAAGGTGGTCGACGCGCTTCAGCCGCAGCGCAGCTTCGGCCACACGCCGCTGTTCCAGGCCATGTTCAACTACCTCGGCGCGGATCGCGACATGCCGCCGTTGCCGGGGCTCGACGTGTCCCATCATGAGATCGATACGCAGACCGCGCGTTTCGATCTGGTGCTGGCCGCGCGCGACCGCACGCACGGTCTTGAAGTCTCGCTGACCTACGCAGAGGATCTGTTCGACGGTTCGGTCATCGCACAGATGCTCGATCATTACGTTGGCTTGCTTGAGCAGATTGCGCGCGACGCGGCCGTGCCGCTAGGCTGCTTCGAACTGGTGCGCGAGATCCCTGCCATGCCCGCGCAAAAGACCTTCGAGCCGGTGCCTGCGCGCTTCGCGGCAAGCGTGGCGCGGCAGCCGCACGAGCTTGCTGTGCATTGCGAAGGGGAGCGCACGACGTATGCCGCACTCGACGCATGGGCCAACCGGATCGCGCGGCAACTCGCCGTTGCGGGCGTGCGCGCGGATGAGCGGGTCGGTATCTGCATGACGCGCTCGATCGGTATGGTGGCGTCGCTGCTCGGCACGCTCAAATCGCCGGGCGCGTTCGTGCCGCTCGATCCCGCTTATCCGGCCGAGCGCCTCGCGCTGATGATGGACGACGCGAACGTGCGCGTGCTGCTGACCGATCGCGCGACACGTGAGCAATGTGGTGCATTGTTCGCCGGTCGTACGGTGATCGATGTCCATGCGCTGGATGGCGGGGCGGGCAAGGACACGAGCGCGAGCGCTACGCCGGCGCACTCGCCCCATCCCGAGCAACTGGCCTATGTGATCTACACCTCGGGATCGACAGGCCGGCCGAAGGGCGTCGCCATCACCCACGGCGCATTCGCTGCCCACCTCGACGACTTCATCGCGGCGCATCGCATCGATGCGAGCGACACGGTGCTGCAATCGTCGACGATCAACTTCGACGTCGCACTGCACGAACTGCTGCCCGCGTTGCTGCGCGGCGGCAAGGTCGAAATGCGCGGCCCCGAGGCGTGGGACATCGAGACGACGAGCCGGCATCTGATCGATGCACGCGTGACGTTCTCGCGCCTGCCCACGGCATACTGGCAACAATGGCTACGCAACCCGCCGCCGGCAGACGCGCTTGCTGCACTGCGGCAGATCACGGTCGGCGGCGAGGGCTTGCCGGGCGATGCGCTTGCGCAATGGCGCGGCGGCCCACTCGGTCATATCGGCCTCGCGAATCTGTACGGTCCAACCGAAACGACGGTGGCGTGCATGTATCGCGCCACCACCGCCGACGACGCGTCGCAGCCGATCGTTTCGATTGGTGTGCCGTACGCTTCGCGTACGGCTCGCGTACTGGATAGCGACGGCAACGAGGCGCCGGTCGGCGCACTCGGCGAACTCGGTATTGGCGGCCATACGCTGGCGCGTGGCTATCTTGACCGGCCGTCGCTGACGGCCGAGCGTTTCGTTCCCGATCCGTCGCATCCTGGCGCACGCCTGTATCGCACTGGCGACCTGTGCCGTCGCCGTCCCGACGGCGCCATCGATTTCCTCGGACGCCTCGACCAGCAGGTCAAGCTGCGTGGCCTGCGCATCGAACCGGGCGAAATCGAAGCGGCGTTGCGCCGCCGGCCAGGTGTCGCGGATGCCGTGGTAGTGCTTGCGAAGGATCTCGGCGCGCCGCGCCTGGTCGCCTACGTGGTCGCGAAAGACGGTATGACCGTGCAGAGCGCTTCGCTGCAGCAGGCGCTTGCGCAGCAGTTGCCGGCGCACATGGTGCCTTCGGCGATTGCGTTACTCGATGCGCTGCCGCTCATGCGCAACGGCAAGGTCGATCGTGCGGCACTCCCTGCAATCGATGGATCGGATAACGAACTACACATCGCACCGCGCAACGACGCCGAGCGCGTGTTGCTGGCCCTCTGGGAAGCGGTGCTCGGGCGTGAAGGTCTGGGCGTCGAGGACGACTTCTTTGCCGTAGGCGGCGATTCGATTCTGAGCTTGCAACTGATTGCCCGTGCTCGCTCGCAAGGCTGGTTGCTGACGCCGCGCCAGGTATTCGAGCATCCCACGGTGGCGCGCCTGGCTACGGTAATGCGTCCGCTGGAGGAAGGCGGCGCGGCGCTCGCAGAAGTGCGTGACGCACTGCCGTTGACGCCAATTCAGGCGTGGTTCTTTACGCGTTATCCGAATGGGGAGCCGCATTGGAACCAGTCGGTGTTGCTCGAAGTACGCGGCGAACTGGAGGTGGATGCGCTGGAGCGCGCGCTGAACGCGCTCGTCGCACGTCATGATGCCTTGCGTCTGCGTTTCGAGCGTCATCCGGATGGCTGGACGCAGCGCGTGCTGGTCGATGCGCCGCCGGGGCTGCTGAGTGTGGTCGATCTGCGGAATGCGGTAAGCGCGACGGTGGCGCCGGACACACCGGGTGATTGGCAAGCGGCGTTGGCGGAGCAAGGCCAGCTCGCACAACAAAGTCTCGATCCGCAGGCGGGTCGCCTCGTGAAGGCGATTTACTTCAAAGTACCTTCGACAATGAACGGTACAGCACACGGCGCCGCGTCGGGGCGTCTGTTGCTGGTGATCCATCACCTCGCCGTCGACGGCGTGTCGTGGCGCATCCTGCTAGCCGATCTTCAGGAAGCCTATACAGCGACGCTCGCACGCAAAGCGCCGGCACTCGGCGCTAGCACACCGTGGAGCGTCTGGGTCGGCGCGCAGCGTAAGGCCGTGAACGAGAATCGGCTGACCGGTGCGTTGCATGCATGGCAGCATGTGCTGACCGGTTCGACGCCGGGACTAGCGGCGCCAAGCGGTACCGCCGCATCGAGCCACCGGATCGACTGGCGCCTCGACGCCGCAGCGACCGCCGCGCTACGCCGGGCCGCGCCGCGCGCATACCGTCTTGGTGTCGACGAACTGCTTCTGACCGCACTCACGCGTACGCTCGCCAACGCACTCGGCAGCCACGGTGCGTTGCTCGCGCTGGAAGGGCATGGCCGCGACCTGAACGAAAGCCACGGTTCGGACCTGAGCCGCACCGTCGGCTGGTTCACGTCTCGCTACCCGGTCTGGTTGCCCGCGCAACCAGATGACGCGCAAGCGCTGATCGCGACCAAAGAGCGTCTGCGCTCGCTCCCGGATGACGGCCTGTCGTGGGGCTGGTTGCACGCCTACGGTACAGCGGCGCAGCGTGAAACGCTCGCGCAGTTCGGTGCGCCGCGCATCAGCTTCAACTATCTGGGCCAGTTCGATCAAAGCCTCGCCGCCGACGGCCCGTTCGGCTTTGCGAGCGAAGCGGCGGGCAATCCGCAACCGGACGACGAAAAGCTCGTCTACACGCTGGACATCAACGGCATGATCGTGGGCGACCGCCTGTCGCTCGGCTGGCGCTACGACCCGGCGGTGCTCGCGCAAGCGGACGTCGAAGCATGGCTGGCTGCTTTCGACCGCGAAGTCGCACGACTGGTCGCTCATTGTGCCGCGGCGACGCCGCGTGCAAGCGCGGCGGATTTCCCGCTCGCGCGGCTGAGTCAGGATGAACTCGATGCGCTCGACCTGCCGCTCGATACCATCGAAGACATCTACCCCGCGACGCCGCTGCAAACCGGGCTGATCTTCCACAGCCTGCTGGAACCGGGTGCTTACCTGAACCGCAAGCGCCTAACGCTGCGCGGCACGCTCGATCTCGACGCGATGCGCGCTGCGTGGCGCACCGTCGTTGCACGGCACGCGGTGCTGCGCACGCGTTTCGTGCGCGGTCACGGCGGCGCGATGCTGCAGGCCGTGTACGCGGAGGTGCCGGAGCCGTTTGCCGCGCACGACTGGAGCAGCCGTACTGACTACGAGTCAGCGTTTGCTAAATGGTTCGAGCTCGACGCACCGCAATTGATCGATCTGGACGCGGCGTGCCTGATGCATGTGGCGCTTTTCAAGCGGCCCGATGGTGCGCACGATCTGGCGTGGATCAATCATCACGCGCTGGCTGACGGCTGGAGCAATGCGCAACTGCTGGGCGAGCTGAGCCGCGCTTATCGGGCAGCGAGCCGCGGCGAGACGCCGCTGCTCGATCCGGTTGTGCCGTACCGGTCGTACCTCGAATGGTTGCGCGAGCAACCGGATGTGGGCGAATGGTGGCGCGCTCGACTCGCCCGCGTCGACCGTCCTGCGCTGCTGCTCGACAGTGTGCCGTCGTTGCCCGACAAGGCTTCGCGCGGCGTGCGGACGGGCAGCGCATTCCTCCATCGTGCGCAGACTCTCGACGCTGCGCTCGGCGCGGCGCTCGTGCAAGCCGCTCAAACGTATGGCGTGACGCTCAATACGCTGATCCAGGGTGCCTGGGCGCTGGTGCTGGCGCGCTATGGCAATCGCCGCCAGGTTGCGTTCGGCGTGACCGTCGCGGGGCGTCCGGCGGACCTGCCGGGTTCGGCCGCGATTCAAGGGCTGTTCATCAACAGCTTGCCGCTATGGGTCGACATGCCCGCGCATCAACCGGTCGCGGAATGGTTGCGCGGGCTGCAGACGTACAACGTGGAACTGCGCCAGGCGGGGCACGCCCCTCTGTCGTCCATCCAGCAGTGGGCCGGCGCGGGCTTCGGCACCTTGTTCGATTCGCTGCTGGTGTTCGAGAACTTCCCGGTCGATCCTGCGTTGAACGACGGGTCGCTCGGCTTGAGCGTGGCGTCCTCGGAGTCTTTCGAGCGCACGCATTATCCGTTGACGCTAGGTGTGGTTCCGGGTGAGCGCATTGCGCTGGAGTGGAGTTGGGATGCGCAGCGTTTGCCGGAGGCGACGCTCGATGTATTGCAGCGCGCCTATGTGGACTTGCTCACGCAGTTGACGCACGGCGAAACGCAGACCGCTACGCTCTCGCGCTTGCGCGTTGCCGGGCGGGATGCGGCGAGTGGTGCGACAAGTGGGAGTGCGGCTCACGCCTATCGCTCCGTCGTCGAGCGTTTCGAGGCCGCGGTACGTGAGCGCCCGGGCGCTTTGGCGGTCCATTGTGACGGCGCGACGCTGAGTTATCGCGAACTAGACCAGTGGGCCAACCGGATCGCGCGCCGGCTCGCCACAGAAGGCGTGTGTCGCGAAGCACGCGTGGGTGTTTGCGTCGAGCGTTCGCCGGCGTTGATCGCGGCGTTGCTTGGCGTGCTGAAAGCGGGCGCCGCATACGTCCCGCTAGATCCGGCGTATCCGCGCGATCGTCTGCGCGACATGATCGACGATGCCGGGCTTGCGACGCTGCTGACCGACGCGAGCACTCATGCTGCGCATGCCGAACTGATTGCCTCGGTGCTGTGTGCAGAGATTCGGGTGGACCAGATCGCCACTACAGAGCCGGGCTACGATCTCGGGTATCCGCTGCACCCCGCGCAACTCGCCTACGTGATCTATACGTCGGGCTCTACGGGCAAGCCGAAGGGTGTGGGTATCGACCATGGCGCGCTGAGCCTGCATCTGGACGACTTTATCGCCGAAAACACCTTGAGCGCAGCGGACCGCGCGCTGCAATTCGCGACCGTCAATTTCGATGGGGCAGTGGAGCATATTTTTGCCACGCTGGCTGTGGGAGCCTCGCTCGAATTGCGCGGGCCCGTCTTGTGGAGCGGCGCAGAATTCAGCCGTGTACTGCGGGAACGCAATGTCACGGTTGCAGACTTGCCGACGGGGTACTGGAAGCAATGGGCGCAGCAACTCTCTGAGGACACCGCAGGATTCGCCTTGCGCCGCGTCACGGTGGGCGGCGAAGCGTTGCCCGGTAGTGCGGTTGCGCAATGGTTGACGGGACCGCTCAAGGACATCCCGTTGGTGAATACGTATGGCCCCACCGAGGCAACCGTGACCACGTCGGGGCAGACCGTTACCGCGGATCACGCTGCAAGTGTGGCCGTGTCGATCGGGTTGCCGTGGGCGTCGCGGATCTATCGCATTCTCGATGCCGACGGCGAACCGGTGCCCGGAGGCGCACTGGGCGAACTATGCATCGGTGGCGCGACGCTGGCGCGCGGCTATCTCGGCCGGCCCGCGCAGACAGCGGAGCGTTTCGTGCCCGATCCTTTTGGGCCGTCGGGCTCGCGTCTCTATCGCACTGGCGATCTGTGCCGCTGGCTTGCGGACGGCAGCGTAGCGTATCTGGGCCGTCTGGACGATCAGGTGAAAGTGCGCGGCTATCGCATCGAACTGGGTGAGATCGAACGCGCACTGTGCGTGCAGCCTGGTGTGGCCGAAGCCGTGGCGATCGTGCGAGGCGATCAGGAAGCGAAGCGTCTGCTGGCTTATGTTGTTGCCGCAAGCGGGAAGGCCGCGCTTTCTGGCGTCGTGCTGCGCGAGGCGCTGACCCGCACGCTGCCGGCGTACATGGTGCCATCGGCGATCGTACCGCTCGACGTGCTGCCGACGCTGCCTAACGGCAAACTTGATCGCAAGGCACTGCCGGATGTCGACGGGGATAATACGGATTACGTAGCACCTCAGACGGAGATGGAAACGCTGCTCGCGGGTATCTGGCAGTCGGTGCTCGGCATCGAACGGGTCGGCGCGCGTGACGACTTCTTTGCGCTCGGCGGCCACTCGCTGCTCGCGCTGCAAGTGGCCGCGCGGCTGCAACGTGCGCTTGGCCGCGAGATCGCGCTGCGTACGCTGTTCGATCATCCGGTGTTGAGCGCGCTTGCGGTTGCGCTCGATGAGGTGGTCGCAGAGAGTCTTAACAAACGTAGCCTAAAACCGGTCCGCCGCCTGCGTCGACGCGAGGTTCAGCCCACACATGGTCAGGAGCGCCTGTGGTTCCTCTGGCGTCTCGCGCCTGACAACCCGGCCTACCATCTGTCGCTGGCCGTGAAGGTCGATGGCGCACTTGACGCTTCCGCATTGCGCTTGGCGCTTGCCAGCGTCGTGCGGCGTCACGAGATGCTGCATAGCCGCTTCGAGGAGCGTGACGGTGCGCCTTGGCTGATCGTGGACGAGCATCTCGATTGTGAATGGTCCGAGGCGGCATTCCCGGATATCAGCGATACCGCGCACCCGTCGCTCGCGGCCTGGCTGCGCGACGGCGCGGCGAGACCGTTCGACCTCGCACGCGGCCCGGTGCTGCGCGCGCAACTCGCGCGCCTTGGCGACGGCTCGCATGTGTTTGGGCTGGTGGTGCATCACATCGCCGCCGACGGTTGGTCGATGAACCTGCTGATCGATGAACTGCTGACCGCCTACGCGGCGCATCGCAGCGGCCAGGTGCCTGCATTCGCGCCGTTGCCCGTGCAGTACGCGGATTTCGCCGTCTGGCAGCGCGAGACGCTTGATGCCGCGGCGCTCGACCGGCAGCTCGACTACTGGCGCACATGCCTCGGCGACGAACAGCCGCTGCTGGAATTGCCGGCGGATCGCCCGCGGCCGGCGCTACGCAGTGCACAAGGCGGGCAGGTCGAAGGCGTGCTGGATCAGCCGCTTGCCGATGCGCTGCAAGGTTTCGCACGCCGTCGCGATGCGACCGTGTTTATGACGCTGCTCGCAGCATTCCACGCGCTGCTGCATCGCTATGGCGGCCAGCGCGATATCCGCGTGGGGATTCCGTTGTCGGGCCGCGAGCCGCTGGAGATCGAGCCGTTGATCGGCTTCTTCGTCAATACGGCGGTGATTCGTGCCGACCTCACGGGCGCATTGCCGTTCGATGCGTTGCTGGCGCAAGTCAAGCAACGGGTACTCGAGGCTCAGGCGAATCAGGACGTGCCGTTCGCGCAGATCGTCGACGCTCTGCAGCCAACGCGTGCGGCCAATCACACGCCGTTGTTCCAGGCGATGTTCAATCTGGATGTCCCCGCAGGACCGCTCGATCGGCATGCCGGTACCGCATTGCGATTGCAACCGTTGGGCGGTCAGCGTACGGCTGCGCAGTTCGATTTGACTCTGAGCGTGTCGATTGCGGATCGGGTGAAGCTGTCGTTCAGCTATGCGGTCGACCTGTTCGAACGCGCGACGGTCGAGCGTCTGTTGCGCGACTACGTGGGCGTGTTGACGCAACTCGTTCAGGAGGACATAGCGCCGAAGACACCGCGCTTGCGCGACTTTGTACTGGAAGCGCGGCCTGTCGCGCAGCGCGGCGCGAGTGAGCCGTTTGCGTCGTCCGCGCGGTTTGTGTCCGTGCACGCACGCATCGCGGAGCAAGCGCGCCGCTCGCCCGATGTGATCGCCTTGCGTTGTGATGGCGCGACGCTTAGCTATCGGCAACTGGATGAGCGCGCCGCTCAGCTCGCGCAGCGCCTGCTTCGTCGTGGCGTGAGTGCGGAAGGGCGTGTCGGCGTCTGCGTGACGCGTTCGCTGCAAATGGTGGTGGCGGTACTCGCGGTGATGAAGGCGGGCGCGGCATACGTACCGCTCGATCCGGGTTATCCGGCCGCGCATCTGGGCGGCATGATCGACGATGCGATGCTCGCCTGCACGCTGGTCGATGCGGCGGGACGCGAGCGGTTGGAAGAAATCGCAGGGGAGCATGTGTTCGTCGATGTCGATGTTGAAGTCTCGAGTGCGGGACAGGACAGCAAACAGAGCGCGGAAGACTTCCCGCTCACACCGGTTCGCGCGGATCAACTCGCCTACGTGATCTACACCTCGGGTTCGACAGGCAAGCCAAAGGGCGTCGCGGTTGCTCACGGTGCGCTAAGCCGTTTTCTCGACAGCATGCAGTCTCGTCTCACACTGGGTGCCGATGACGTCTGGCTCGCCGTGACCACGCTGTCCTTCGATATCGCCGCGCTCGAGCTCTATCTGCCGTTGCTTGCGGGCGCAACGATCGAGCTGGCGACGCGCGAAGCCGTCGCGGACGGTCGACGCCTCGCGGCGCTCCTCGACACGTCGAAGGCGAGCGTCATGCAGGCGACGCCGATGGGCTGGCGCGTTCTGCTCGACGGTGGCTGGCAAGGCCAACGAAACGGCAGTACGCCGTTGCGCGCATTGTCCGGTGGCGAAGCACTGCCCGCGGATCTCGCCGACGCACTGCAGACGCGCGGCGTGCAGCTATGGAACATGTACGGCCCGACCGAAACGACGATCTGGTCGAGCGCGGCGCGGCTTGATGTAGGCACGCCGATTACGCTTGGCGCCCCGCTCGAACACACGACGCTGATGGTACTCGACGCGGACGGCAATCCGGTGCCGGACAACGGAATCGGCGAGCTGTGCATCGGCGGGGACAATCTCGCACGCGGTTATACGCGGCGCGCCGGACTGACCGCCGAGCGTTTCGTGCCGGACCCGCACGGCGCGCCTGGGGCACGCCTGTACCGCACCGGCGACTTGTGCCGTGTGCGCAGCCACGGCCCGCTCGAGTATCTCGGCCGTGCCGATCAACAGGTCAAGCTGCGTGGCTTCCGGATCGAGCTGGGCGAAACCGAAGCGGCGCTGCGCGCGCTCGACGGTGTCGCCGACGCGGTATGCCAGATTCAGGGCGAGGGCACGGCGCGCCGGCTTGTCGCATTCATCACCGGTGAAGCCGATCCGGCCGCACTGCGTGCCTTGCTCGCGAGCCGCCTGCCGGCTCAGCAGATCCCCGCGCAGGTCGCACGTCTTGAAGCGTTGCCGCTGACGTCGAACGGCAAGCTGAATCGCAAGGCATTGCCGTTGCTTACGTCAGGCGCAACGGAAGCGTATCGGCCACCCGTCACCGCCACGCAGATCCTCCTGTGCCGTGTCTGGACGGAGGTGCTGGGCGCTGCGCAGGTCGGGATAGACGACGATTTCTTCGCGCTCGGCGGTCACTCGTTGCTGGCGGTACGGGTGGCGGCGCGCGTCGGCGAAGCGCTTGGCCGCAAGATCGAACTGGCGTTGCTGTTCGCGCATCCGGTTCTCGCCGATCTTGCCGCGCAACTCGATAGCGTAGCTGCCACGCAAGGCGAAGGGCCGGATGCGCTCGATGCGCTGCAGGATCTGATGGATTCCTTATGAACGACTGGCTTGCGGGAATCTCGGTCCGCGCCTGTACGCGGCTTGCATTGCAGAAGAACAGGAAACGATGAACGTGACGGACCAAACTTCGGCGCAACCTTTCTCCGTGTCTGACGAGGCGGCTGCACTCGCCGCAACCACAGCCGCTGCCACCCACACCGCAGCGCCGCCTGCCGCTCGCCGACCCGACGCATTACGGCTCGCGCAGCAGTACGCGGCCCTGCCCGAAGACAAGCGGGCGCTGTTTCGCGCGCGTGCGCGCGCCCAGGGGCTCGGTGCGGACGCGTTGCCCGTAGTGCCGCTCGTACCGCGCCCAGCGCGCTTTCCGTTGCTGTTCGCGCAGGAGCGTCTGTGGTTTTTGTGGTGCCTCGATCCGCACCACGCGGGCTATCACATCACGCATACGTTGCGACTATCCGGCACTTTCAATGTCGCCGCGCTTCAGGATGCATTGGCGCAACTGGTGCAGCGTCACGAAGCGCTGCGGCTGCGCTTCGATGCGAACGACGGCGTGCCGATGCAATACCCGGCCGCCGACGCCGGCTACGGCTTTGTGCGGCAGACGATCGCGGACAATGGCGCATCGCTCGATGAGGCGCTGCACGATTTCGCGTGTGAACCGTTCGATCTCGTCAATGGACCGGTGCTGCGGGTTGGCGTGTTCGAGACCGGCCACGACCAGCGCGTGCTGCAGGTAGTGGTGCACCACATCGTCGCCGATGCATGGTCCATGGACGTGTTGTTTCGCGATCTGCTCGCGCTGTATCACGGTGAGCGCAATCTTCCGGCGTTGCCGGTGCAACTGGCGGACGTCGCATTGTGGCAGCGCGAATGGGCGGCCAACGATTTGCTCGAAGGGCAGATTGGCTATTGGCGCGAGCGGCTCGCGGGCGCACCGGCGGCGCTCACGCTGCCGCGCGACGTGCCGCCACGCGCGACGCGTTCGCACGACGGCGGCCTTGTCCGGCTGTCGATTCCGGCTGCGCTGGCCGAGTCGTTGCGTACGATTGCACGCAGCCAGCGCACGACGCTCTTCACGCTGCTGCTCGCCGTGTTCGACGTATTGCTGTGCCGCTATTCGGGGCAACGTACGGTGGTGGTCGGCGTGCCCACCGCGGGACGCGGTCGTACTGAACTGGAGGGGCTGGTCGGGTTCCTCGTCAACACGCTGATCGTGCGGGCCGATCTGGACGGTGCGCAACCGTTCGACGCGTTGCTGCGCGGCCTGCATGACCGCGTGCTAGAAGCGCAGGCCCATCAGGACGTGCCGTTCGCGCGGCTTGTCGAGGCGCTCGCTGTCGAGCGCAATCTCGACAGCTCGCCGCTGTTTCAGGTGATGTTCGATCTGGCGGCCGATACCGTGCAGGCTCAGCCTGCCGCGCTGGCCGGTGACGATGGTCTCGCGGTCGAATCGATGCTCGACGTTGCGCCCACCGCGCGTTTCGATCTCGCGCTGAACACGCGGGATCGCGGAACAGGTGGTGCATTGCAATTTGCGTTGACCTATTCGCGCGACCGCTTTGTCGAGACGACAGCGCAACGCTTGCTGGACGACTATGTCGAGCTGCTCGAACAGGTCGCTGCGCAACCCGAGCGCAGGATCGGCGATCTGGCGGTACGACGTGGCGGCTCAGAGGCCGTACGCGACGACGCGAGTGATCGCGCGGTCAACCAACCGCACAACATCGCACGCGGTCCGTTCCGCGCGGCGCACGAGCGTGTCGCCGAGCGTGCCCGGCAATGTCCGGCGCGGGTTGCCTTGCGCTGCGAGGGCGAGCAGTTGACCTACGCAGACCTCGACGCATGGGCGCAGCGCATCGCGCTCGCGCTGCGTGCGGATGGTCTCGTTTCCGGCGAACGCGTGGGCCTGCTGCTGGAACGTTCGCCGGCACTGCCCGCAGCGCTCCTCGGCGTCTTCAAGGCGGGCGGGGCGTTCGTGCCGCTCGATCCGGACTATCCGCAGGCGCGTCTGCAGGCGATGATCGTCGATGCCGGCGTGACGCGAGTGATCGTCGACGAGGCTACGCGCAACGATTGGCGCGATTTGCTCGCGCCGCTGCGTACGGTGCTTGCCGCGGCGGTGCGGCACGATGCGACGCCCGCCGTGCACGCAAGCGATGAACCAGATTCCGGTGATGGAACACGCGGTCAAGACGTTCCCACTAGCAACGATCAAACCAGCGCACCCGCATGGCCCGTGCACCCCGACGCGCTCGCCTACGTGATCTACACCTCGGGTTCGACCGGCACGCCGAAAGGCGTGGCGATTTCGCATCGCTCGCTCGCGTTGCATCTGGACGACTTCCTGCACGACCACTGCATCGCCGAGTCCGATATCGTGCTGCAGTCCTCAACGATCAACTTCGACGTCGCGTTGCACGAACTGTTGCCTGCGCTGATAGCGGGCGGCCGTGTTGTGATGCGTGGTCCGCAGCCATGGGAACTCGCATCGCTGAACCGCACGCTATGCGACGAACGCGTGACGTTCGCGCGGATTCCAACGGCGCTATGGCAGCAGTGGCGTATCGCACTGCCGCCGGCAGAAGATATCGCGCTGCGGCAGATCACGGTCGGCGGCGAGGCCTTGCCTGGGGATGCCTTGCAGCGCTGGTACGAAGGCCCGCTCGCGAACGTCGCAATCGACAATCTGTATGGCCCGACCGAAACCACCGTGGCGGCGCTGCATCATCCGGTTGGGCGCGCTGACGCGAACCACGCGATCGTCGCGATTGGCCGCTGCTATCCGGCGCGTCACGCTTATGTCGCGGATCTCGACGGCAATCGCGCTCCCGATGGTGCGTTGGGCGAGCTGTGCATCGGCGGCGCAACGCTTGCGCAAGGCTATCTGGCGCGGCCGGGGTTGACGGCCGAACGCTTCGTACCCGATCCGTACGGTGCGCCCGGCTCGCGCGTCTATCGTAGCGGCGACCTGTGCCGCGCGCGTGTCGACGGCACCATCGATTTTCTGGGTCGGATCGATCAGCAGGTGAAGCTGCGTGGGCATCGTATCGAACTCGGCGAGATCGAGGTGGCGTTGCGGCGTATTGCGCAGGTTCGCGAGGCTGTTGTCGAACTGCGCGGGGAAGGGGAACGCAAACGCCTCGTTGCCTATTTCACCGGTTCTGCCGATCCGGACGCGGTACGCGAAGAACTGGTGCACACCCTGCCGGCTTCGCATGTGCCGTCGCTGTGCATGGCGCTCGATGCATTGCCGACGCTGCCTAACGGAAAGCTCGACCGTCGCGCGCTGCCCGAACCGAACGACACGCTGCAGGGCGCCGCGGTGGCGCCCGCGGGGGCCGTCGAAACGGCGCTGCTGGCTGTCTGGCAGACCGTACTCGGGCGCGCGGACTTCGGCGTGACCGATAACTTCTTTACGCTCGGTGGCGATTCGATTTCGAGCCTGCGCGTGATTGCCCAGGCGCGTGCCGCGGGCTGGACGGTTTCGCCACGCCAGGTGTTCGAGCATCCTACGGTGCGGGGCCTTGCGCGAATGGCGCAGACTAGTGTTGAACCCGCAGAGGGTGCACCTGCCGCAAGTGTAGCGTTCGACGTGCCGCTTGCGCCGATGCAACGGTGGTTCTTCGAGCGCTATCCGGATGCGCCGGCACGTTGGAATCAATCGGTACTGCTGCGCAGTGCCGAGGCGCTTGACGTTGACGCGTTGCGTACTGCGTTTGCGGCGGTGCTGGCCGTTCATGATGCGTTGCGCGCGAGCTTCCGGCGCGACCCGCAGACGGGTGAATGGACGCAGACGATTTTGCCGCCGGCGTCGACGATCGGCGGTGAGTCTGCATCTGCAGTGGCATTCAATACAGCTAACGAAGCCGACGTATTACGTATCGTGGACCTGCGAGCCGCTGCCGATCCGGCCGCCGCTATCGAGGCGCTCGCGGACAGCGTGCACGACAGTCTCGATCTCGCCGGCGGCAAGCTGCTTCGCGCGGCCTACGTGATGACGCCGGACGGCGCACGACTGCTGGTCGTCGTGCATCATCTGGTGGTTGACGGTGTGTCGTGGCGCATCCTGCTCGACGATTTGCTGAGCGCTTATGAATCAGCCTGCGCTTCCGGCGCACAGGCGGTACAGTCCCGTTCCGGCACGGCATGGAGCGAATGGACCCAACGTCTTGCTGAATACGCGAACCTGCCGGAGCATCTGAGCGAACTCGCCTGGTGGCAGGCTCAGCTGGAAGCGCCTGTGAGCGCGGTTGCAGCGGCTGATCTCACGACCTGCGCACAAAATATGCAGCGTCCCACCTTGCATCGCACCTGGACGCTCGACGCGCAGACCACGCGCCGTTTGACGGACACCGGTCGCCGCATCGACGAGGTCCTGCTGGCCTCGCTCACGCAGGCCTTTGCCGGGCATGCGCCGCAGGTGCCCGTGATCGTCGAACTCGAGGGACACGGCCGTCGCGAGTGCGCGCCTGGACTCGAACTGAGCCGTACGGTGGGGTGGTTTACCACGCAGTATCCGTTGCGTTTGACTGCCGCGCCGCAGATCGAGACGACCCGCCGTGAGATCGCGGCACTTCTGCGCAACGTGCCGGCGGAGGGCATGCATTTCAACCTGTTCCGCTACGGTGGATCCGCGTCGACGCGTGCCGTGCTGAACGCATTGCCACGCACGACCATTGGTTTCAATTACCTCGGACGGTTCGAAGAAAGACTGAGCGAAGGCCGCTTCACATTCGCAACGGAGGATAGCGGCAACGGCGCTGGCGCGAGCGTGGCCACCGGGCCGCGTCACGTGCTGGATCTGAATGGCCTCGTTGCGAACGGCTGCCTGAAAGTCGAGTGGAGCGTGGCGCAAGATGTGTTCGATGTGCCGCAGCTTGAGCGGCTAATGGCCGCGTTCGACGAACATGTGCGGGCGCTGGCGGATCCCGTGGAGCACTTTACTGACGTCGCGCACCTGCGAGCGTCGCCCGACAAGACGGATGAGGCAGCGCGACAGCATCTCTACGACGGGTTGACTGTCTCCGCGCGTGCGCCCGCTCCGACAACCGACGCCGCGCAATCCGGCGCGTTCGAATTGTGGCGGCAGCGCTTTTACAGCGAGGCATTATTGTGCCCACCGTACACTGCGGCCGGCGACGCGGACGTCCAGCCGCTGAACGCGAGCGGCGCGCCGCTGACGCTCTTCTGCTTCTACTCGGGCTTTGGACTCGTCGGCGAATACCGCTTTCTTGCCGCCGCGCTACAAGGCATCGCCAGCGTGCTCGCATTGCGTTCGCCTGGTTTCGCTCGCGACGCGGGCGACGTTCGTCATGACCGGCCCGCTGACTTCGAGTCGCTTGCGCAAGCCTGTGTCGAGCGAGTGTTGAAAGCGCAGCCCACGGGACCGTTCCGGCTGCTGGGCTGGTCTTTCGGCGGCCGGCTCGCCGCTACGGTCGCCGCGCAACTGCGCGCACGCGGTCACGTGGTGGACTTTCTCGGGCTGCTCGATACCGCGACACACACCGCCGAGGCGCATGAAGATGAAGGCGGCGAGCAAGCCGGCTTGTCCGCGTGGCTCGACCGGCAGGCGGACGGCGTGCAACTGCGGACCTTGTTCGAGCGCGCGGCCGAACTGGATGCCATGCACTACCGGCTGCGCGTGGCTCACACGTTGCCGACCCTCGACGTGCCGATCACGTTCTGGCGCGCCGCCCGCGATACCGTGGCGGGACGCGAACGCGACTGGCGCGCACATACAAGCGCGGCTGTCGAAGAGGTGCGGATCGATGCAAGCCATACCGGAATCGTGCTTCATCCGGCGCTGCACGATAGCGTGAGGGAGCGTCTGGAACGGCTGCGGAATCCGCAGTCGCAATCGCAGCACACACAACACGCGCAGCAACCGCCCGGCGCAGCGGCGCCGCAACCCGGCCCTGCCTGCACGCAGGATGGTTAACCTCACCCCATAACAATCGCGGCGACGGTCGCGCAAGCGAAACCGCTACGTCCTCCTACCCACTTTCAATCAAGCTACGGCGTGAGTTATGCAGTCATCAAGCGGTTCCTCGCTTTACCAGCTTTCCGGCGTCGACTTTTCGATCGGCGACCGGCTGCTGTTGCAATCCATTTCGCTCGATATCGCGCCGGGCCAGGTCGTAGGCCTGATCGGTCATAACGGGTCGGGCAAGACCTCGTTGATGCGGCTGCTGGCCCGCCTGCATCAGCCGACGCGCGGCAGCATTCATTTCGACGGCGCGCCGCTCGCGAGCTGGCCGCACCGGCGTTTCGCGCAACAGGTTGCGCATCTGCCGCAGTACACACCGTCCACCGATGGCCTGCTGGTGCGCGAACTGGTCGCGCTCGGCCGCTATCCCTGGCATGGCGCGCTGGGCCGCGTCACCGCGGACGACCGCGAGCGCGTCGAGGAGGCGATGGCATGGACCGACGTCGCCCGCTACGCGGACCGCGCGGTCGACAATCTCTCGGGCGGTGAACGCCAGCGCGTCTGGCTGGCCATGCTGATTGCGCAGAACAGCCGCTGCGTGCTGCTCGACGAACCCACCTCGGCGCTCGACATCAGCCACCAGATCGAAGTACTGGGCCTGATTCGTTCGCTGTGCGAAAAGCGCGGCATGACCGCGATCGTCGTGCTGCATGACGTGAACATGGCGACGCGCTTCTGCAACGAACTGATCTCGCTGCGCGGCGGCAAGGTGTTGATGCAGGCGAGTCCGGCGGAAATCATGCGCCCCGACAGTCTGGAGGCGATCTACGGCGTGCCGATGGGCGTGCTGACGGATCCGCAGACTGGCTATGCCATCGGGTTTCCGCGATGACGAAGTCCCTGATTCGACCCACGCGCGATGGAGCGATGCCGGACCCGCAGCGCCGCCGGCTGCTCGCGGGACTCGGCGCGCTCGGTACGTCCTGTGCATTCAGCGCATTCGGTGCGGCGAACGCATACAGCGCGACAAGCACAGCGACGCCCGCCAATCTCGCGCCGCACCGCATCGTCACGCTCAACTGGGAGTTGACCGAAACGTTGCTCGCGCTTGGCGTGACCCCCATCGGCACACCGCTACCGGACTGGTACCGCAGCACGATCGTCGAGCCGCCGCTGCCCGTCAGCGTGGCCAATATCGGGCTGCTATACCAGCCGAACTTCGAGATGTTGCAGGCGCTCGCGCCCGACCTGATGATCATTACGCCCGGCCACGCGCCGGCCAAACCCTGGCTCGAGCGCCTCGCGCCGACGATTACGCTCGGCGCCTACATGTCGAGCGACGCGCCATACCCGGCGCTGCTCGGCGAAACCGCCGAGCTCGCCGCGCGGCTGCAACGTCCGGAACACGCGACGAGCCTGATCGCCGCAACTGAGCGCAACACGGCCGAGATCCGCGCGCAACTCGCCGCGCGCCCAGCGTTGCTGCGCGCGCCGGTGCTCGTCGCCGATCTGGTCGACGATCGCCATTTGCGTGTCTATGCGCGCGGCAGCCTGTTCGACGAGATGTTGCAGAAGCTCGCGGTCGGCAACGCCGCGAATCCCGCCACGGGCGGCAGCCCGTGGAGTACCGAGTCCGGCTTCGCGCTGGTGCCGGTGCAGCGCCTCGTCGAGGTGCCGCAGGCGAGCGTGCTGCTGGTGGGTCCGGTGGCGCCGTCCGCGCGCGCCGGTCTCGCGCGCAATGCGATCTGGCAGGCGCTGCCGGTGGTGCGCGAGCGCCGCGTGGCCGTGCTGCCCGTGATTGCGCCTTACGGAGGACTGGTTTCGATGCAGCGTTTCGCACAAGCGGTCGCAGCGGCGCTGGCTACCATCGACAATGGCGGAGGCGGCGTTGCGTAATCTTGCTGCTTCTCCCGCGCCGGACACAGTGCGCGACTTTCGCGCCGCCCTTGTTGGCGTGCTGGGTGTCGTCGCTCTGATCCTGGCAGTCCTTTCCATTCATGCGCAACTGAGCGGTGCGTCGTTCTGGACTACGCTGACCGCACCGAACCGCACGGACCTGCATCAGGTACTGGTACGCGACAGCATGCTGCCGCGCATCGCCATGACGCTGCTGTGCGGCGGCGCGCTGGCGCTGGCGGGTACG
Organism: Paraburkholderia phenazinium; assembly: GCF_900142845.1. Classification (NCBI taxonomy): domain Bacteria; kingdom Pseudomonadati; phylum Pseudomonadota; class Betaproteobacteria; order Burkholderiales; family Burkholderiaceae; genus Paraburkholderia; species Paraburkholderia phenazinium. The sequence goes on along the minus strand of NZ_FSRU01000001.1, from coordinate 3,637,415 downwards.
CTGGCGCAGCAGGTGCTGCGCAATCCGCTGGCCGAGCCGATGACGCTCGGTATTTTCCCCGGCGCGTATCTCGCGCTGACCATGGCCGAACTGTGGGCGCCGGCGTGGCTCGCCGGCGGCCGCATGGTCGTGGCGCTGGCCGGCGGCGGGCTGGCGATGCTGCTCGTGTTCGGGCTCGCGTGGCGGCAGCGCATGTCGTCGCTGGCGGTCATCCTGTCGGGGATGATCGTGAACCTGTATTGCGGCGCCATCAGTCTCGCCATCGCCATGTCGAACTTCGACCTGTTGCGCGGCCTGATGATCTGGGGCGGCGGGGCGCTCGACCAGAGCGGCTGGCAGGAAAGCCGCCAGCTTCTGTGGAGCGTACTTGCTTGCGTGGTCGCCACCGGCCTGCTACGCCGTCCGCTCGGCGTGTTCGAGGCGGGCGATTCGACCGTGCAGAGTCTCGGCATCTCGTTGCAACGCACGCGCTTTGCCGCGCTGCTGATCGCGGTGGTGTTGACGGCCTGCGTCGTGTCGGCGGTGGGCGTGATCGGCTTCGTCGGTCTGGCCGCGCCCACGCTCGCGCGCCTCGCGGGTGCGAGGCGCCTCAGACAGCGCCTGATCTGGGCGCCGTGCCTCGGCGCCGCACTGCTGTGGGCGACGGACGAAATCGTCCAGGCGATGTCCACGACGGAACTGTTCTCCTCGCATCTGGTGCCCACCGGCACGGTCACGTCGCTGCTCGGCGTGCCGTTGCTCCTGCTGTTGCTGCCGCGCCTGCGCAGCCAGCCGGACCTGCATGCGAGCGCTATCGCGCACGCACCGCCGGGCAAGCTGGCGACGCGTCTGCCGTGGGCGATCGTCGGCCTCGTGGCGGTGACCCTGCTGACCTTTGCCGTGTCGCGCGGCCTCGATGGCTGGCGCGTCTCCAGTCTCGCGCAGATCGACGCGTTGCTGTTCTGGCGACTGCCGCATACGGTCGCGGCGATGGCGGCGGGCGTATTGCTGGCGATTGCCGGCACGCTGATCCAGCGCGTCACGGCCAATCCGATGGCGAGCCCCGACCTGCTCGGGGTGAGCTCGGGCGGTGCGCTCGGTATCGTCGTCGTGCTGTTCGCCGGACTCGAGCCGACGCCGGGCTTCCTGTTCGCCGGTTGCCTCGCCGGCGCTATGACGACGCTTGCGCTGCTATTGTGGCTGGGCGGCCGGGCCTCGTTCGCACCCGAGCGGCTGCTGCTGATCGGCGTGGGGATCAGCGCGCTGTTTCAGGCGGTCGTCGGCGCGCTGTTAGCCAGCAACGATCCACGCGCAGGTCTCCTGATGAATTTTGTGGTCGGCTCGACCTATTACGTCGAACCCGTCGCGGCGTATGCAGCGGGCGCAATCGCGCTCATGGCATTGGTGCTCGGACCGTTGATGGCGCGCTGGCTCGAAACGCTCGGTCTTGGCGCGCCGATGGCGGGCAGCCTCGGTGTGCCGGTGGTGCGGGCGCGGCTCGCGATCCTCTTGCTGGCGTCGCTGTTGACGGCCACGTCCACGCTGCTGGTGGGGCCGTTGTCCTTCGTCGGCCTGATTGCGCCGCATATCGCCCGCTTTTCCGGCGCACGCAGGCCGGCCGTGCAGATGTTCGTGGCTGCCATCTTCGGTGCCCTGCTGATGGGCTTCGCGGATTGGCTCGGCCGGCAGCTCGTGTTCCCGCTGGAGATGCCGGCGGGCCTCGTGGCGACACTAATCGGCGGTCCGTATCTGATCGCGCTGACGTTGCGCAAGACGGTTTCGTCCACCTGAGGCGCGCTGGAGCGTGACGGGATTGCCACGAATCACCCCATCGAACGTAAAATAATTTGCAAATGAGAATCATTATCGAATAACATCTCATTCGCGATAACGTGATGCATGGCGCACGACATCTGCGCCGTGCATCGATGCGCGAGAGCGGCTTATCGCCGGTCGCGGTACTAGGGGAAGTGCAAAGCCGCGAGTCACCTTCGCAACGAATACATCATCCTGACACATCTCGTTAGGAGTCCATTTCAATGGGACGAACGGGGGGTGTGTCTTCACGCTGAAAATTTGCCTGCCACGATGAAAATAACCATGGACCTTTGCCAGACACGACGAGCCAAAGCTCGCTCGTTGCATTCCCGGCTGACACCGGTAGCGATCTCGCTGCTCGCAATCTGGGCCGGCCACGCCCGTGCGCAAACGACGCCTGCCGGCACGACGGGCACGACCAGCGCCGCCAGCACGACGGCCAGCGACAACGTGCTGCCGGCCGTCAGCGTGACGAGCACCGCCGACGCCACCACCGAGGGCAGTGGCTCTTACGCCGCTACCAGCGCGACGGTCGCCGGGCAGACGGCGCAGCCGCTCAAGGAGATCCCGGCATCGGTTTCGGTGCTGACGCGTCAGCGCATGGACGACCAGAACATGACGAGGATCCAGGACGCGTTGCTGTATGTCACGGGCGTCGAGTCGCTTTACTATGGCGACGGCACCGCCTACTACAAGGCGCGCGGCAATTATCTGGGTATCGAGTTCGATGGCGTATCGGTCGTCAGCGGCCTGCAGTACCAGACCCAGTTCGACCTGGCCATGTACGATCGCGTCGAAGTGTTTCGCGGACCGGAAGGCGTGATGACCGGCGCAGCCGACCCGACCGACCCGGGCGGCACGGTCAACCTGGTGCGCAAGCGCCCGCTGGATACCTTCCATATCTCCACCGAGACGCAGGTGGGTACCTTCGGCAGCGTGCGTCAGATGGTCGACGTCACCGGGCCGCTCAACAAGGACGGCTCGTTGCGCGGCCGTGCAGTGATCGTCGGCAGCGACGGGCTGAAATCCGTGGATGGCGTGCGCGAGAAGACCTTCATGGCCTACGGCGCGCTCGACTACGACATCAACCCGCGTACGACGATCGCGCTGTCGGCCGCCTATGAGGTCGATCCGGTGTCGGGCTTCGACTATGGCGTTGGTGGCACGGCTGCCGGTACGCGGCTGCCGAGTTCGTATTCGCAGAACTTCAGCCCGAGCTGGAACTATGCCTACACGTCGCTGGCGGAAACCAACCTGAACCTGACGCACCGCTTCGAGAACGACTGGAAATCGCAGACCACGTTGTTCTATCGCCATGAACTGCAGTCGGGCGAGTACGCGTATTCCGGGCCGGGTGTGAGCCAAAACGGTTACGCCGACTATGCCGACCAGCGGCAACGCATCACCTACGACTGGTTCGGCGCGGACACGAACGTCTCAGGCCCGGTTCAGTTGTTCGGCCAGACGCATACGTTCACCATTGGCGCGAACTACTCGCTGCTCAAGGAGACCACGGAGTCGGGCTTTGCTTCGCTCGACGGTCCGTTCGGCGGGGCATACAACGTCTTCGATCCGGACTCGGTCCCGCAGGTCAACATACCGTTCACCTACGGCTCCAACATCCGCACGGAGCAGTACGGCGTGTACGCGCAGGGACGGATTCATCTCGCCAAGCCGCTGACGCTCGTGCTCGGTGCGCGCGAAACCTTCTTCAACGAAGAATCGCAAAGCATCTTGCCGACGGTGTCCGACTGGACCACCAGCACGCGGATGAACGGCAAGTTCCTCCCGTCCGCGGCGCTCGTCTATGACATCGTTCCATGGTTGAGCGCTTACGTCAGCTACTCGAAGGTGTTCTCGCCGCAGACGGCGACGACCTACACCGGCGGCGCTTTGCCGCCGGCAACCGGCCAGCAGTACGAAACCGGCCTGAAGGGTAATTTCCTGAATGGGCGGCTCGGTGTGACCGCGGCGTTGTTCCGCATCGACACCGACAACGTCGCGATTGCGGATCCCAACAATCCGACCGGTTCGATCGCAGGCGGCGGGGCGCGCAACGAGGGCTTCGAATTCGAAGTCACGGGCCAGCCGCTGCCGGACTGGAATGTGTACGCGGGCTATACGTACCTGAACCAGGACTTCACGAACCAGACGGCCAATTATTCGGACGGCACCGATCCCAAGCACCTGTTCAAGCTCTGGACGACCTACCGTCTTTCGCAAGGATTCCTGAACGGTGTGACGATCGGCGGCGGGATGCTGGCGCAGAGCGCGATCACGCGCGGTGTCGAGCAGGGCGGCTACGCCATCTTCAACGCGCAAGTGGGCTATCGTTTCAACAAGCACGTCAACGCCTCGCTGACGTTGAACAACATGTTCAATCGCGAGTACTACATCCGTCCGCCAGGTACGTTCTTTAGCGAGTTCGGCGACCGGCGCAACCTGATGTTGACGGTGCGCACCGACTTCTAAATCGAAGCGGTCGAGGCACGCGCATCAATGCGATGCGCGTGCCGGTTGTGAGACGCGCGGCTCCGCTTCACAGCGGGCCGCGCGTTGGTGTCAGTGCATTACGCCCATCGCGCAACGGAAAAGCAGTCGTCCCGGAAGCAGGCTGACCTGAAAGGACTTGAAAGATCTTGACAAGACAGGGCATCATGTCTAATTTTGTATAAATGAGAATCATTAACATTTATATTCGAGATGTTGAGCCGGTTGTGCGCCTGCCGTCCGGCGGCGGATTGTGAAGCACGCTCCGCACGCCATGCCGGCATCGTTGCGCCGTCCACTTCCGAGTCATTCACAGGAACTATTGCCATGACGCAAGCTACGCCTTTGCTATTCGACTTTGCGCCGTTCGCCGGCAAGAGCGAACAATACGTAGAACTGATCAAGCAGTTCGCCGCTGCTCACTCGTTTCGCAGCGCCACCGTCGACGAGCTGCTGCTTGACGACGACTATCACCGCCGTCCGTTGCGTCCCGAAGACTTCGAGTTTCTGAAATTCGCCAAGCCGGTGCGTCAGCACAATGTGAGCCGCCTGCCGTCGCTTGCTTCGAACCGGACGCTGCTGTCGATCTACGAGCTGGGCATCGCGCGCCTGCCACGCAGTGCGGACGCCTTGGAATGGCAGCACTTCAGCGAGTTCTACCGCGACGAGGTGCAGGTACGTGGCGCGCAGCTTGCCCCGTTCCTCGAAGCCTACGCGTTCGAATATCTCGCGCAGGACCACGTCATCGAAACGGAGGCCGCGGCGGCGAGCGCGCGGCTTGCCCGCATCGTCGACGACGAAACCGCCTTCTGGAGCGAGACGTTCGAGCGGCTCATGCGCAACGACTACATCGAGGAAGGGCTGCGCTTCATCATGGTCCAGCGCTGGGCTCTGGCGCCGTCGAAGCGCCGTGCGCTCGCCCGTGCTACCGCGAGCGGCCTGTTCGACATGTTGCCGGCCGACCTGCGGCCCACGCTCGAGGGCGATCTGCCTGACGACGCGCTGTTGCAGCGGGTAGCAGGTGCCTGCGGCGTGACGCGTCAGCAACACGCTTACTGGCAGTTCTATCTGCCCACCAGCATGGCGAAGTGCAATCTGCTGTATGCGCTGGGACGCCGGCCGGATCGCGCGTTCGCACTCGCCGGTGCGGCCTTTGCCGCGCAAGCCGAGTGGCTGGCGTTCGGCCTCGCGCTCGAACGTGCGTGTGCGCATTTGCAGCCCGCCGGGCGACGCCGCGGCGATGCGGCCGAACGCAAAGCCGAACTGGCGTCGCGCTTCACGCAGGCGTTGCAGGGCATCGAAGACGAGTTCGGTGCGGCGGCTTTCGCCCAGACCGTGCAGGGCGTGGCGGCCGCCGAGCGGCTCGCCGAGCGCGGCCGCTGGGATCTCGGCGAGCAACTGCTGTGGCTGTCGTCGATTCGCCGTTACGTCGAGTTCGCGCATCGCATCAGCACGCGCATCGACGCGGAGTGCCCCGGCATCGACCGCGAAACTTTCGTCGAACCGCATGAGATGTGTTCGACCACTCACGTGCACAACGACCACCGGCTCGTGACCATTCAGGAAGGCGAAATGCTGTTCTGGGGCAACGTCGGCATGCAACTGAAGATGAACGAAGGCGACATGGTGCTGATCCCCGACGGGCGCCTGCATGGCTCGACCGTTGTTTCGGGCGAGTGCACCTACCACCAGCCGATCATCCCGGACGACTGGGTTCAGGCGCTGGTCGCCGAACTGGACGCGAAGGCCGAGGCCTGAGCGCCGCGGCGGCGGCAGACGTCGCGAGCAATCGCAGACGACGCCAACCGCCGCTGCTTTCCTGAATGCCGGAACGCCTGGGACAGGGCGCCGGTTCCCCCGCAAACCGATATCGCAGTTGACGCGCGCCCGCAAGGACGCGTGCCGGCCCGCTCGCCGCTGCGCGATGCAGACGTGTGTGACGACAAAGGACTTTGAAGATGCGATCAAATGAGGGAACCGTGGAGGGTGGGGTGCAGCTTGCTGCATCGCACGTGTCGAATCCGCACGAGGCAGCGTCGCTCGGCGACGGCTTCGACCCCGGCGACTGGAAGAGCCGGATCATCGCCGGCCGCGCGACCGGCGCGGCGGCGAATCCGCCGGCGTGGCTCGACGCTTCGTATGAAACGTTGTGTACGCACGTAATGGACCCTGCGTATCCGTGCTTCTTCGGCACGATCGCCGAAAAGCGCGGCGAGATGTTCTATTCATACGTGAACGGCAAGGACATTCGCGATCTGCCGGCGACGATGCAAACGTTCGCGGAGTTGGTCACGCTGCCGCAATACCGCAAGAACAACATTGCGATCTTCTTCGAGCCGGACGCGCAACCGCTCACGCATGAGGCGTATCACGCGTGGTTCTGGAGCATCCTGCAGCATCTGCACGACGTCGACCCCGATCCGAAGGCCGATGCGCAGCCCGAGCCGTCGCACGAGGACTGGGAGTTTTCGTTTGCCGGCGTGGAGACGTTCGTGGTCTGCGCATGCCCGTCGTTCCGTCTGCGGCATAGCCGCAATCTGGGGCCCGGCATGGTGCTGCTGTTCCAGCCGCGCAGCGTATTCGTCGACACGATCACCAACAAGGTGATTGGGCGTGAAGCGCGCAATCAGGTGCGCAAGCGCCTCGAAACGTGGGACGAAATTTCCGCGCATCCCGATCTCGGCTTTTACGGCGATCCCGGCAATCTGGAGTGGAAGCAGTACTTTCTCGACGATGCCAACCTGCCTGCCGACGACCGTTGCCCATTCCTGAAGCGTCAGCGCGAGAAGGCCGCGCAGGTTGCGGCCGCCGTGCCGGCTCATACCTCGACGCATCCGGATGCATCGATCGACAAGGTGTCCGGGTTCGCTCACGGCAGCTACACGCATTGGCATCCGCGTGCAGCGGCTGCGGCCGAAAGCCCGTTTGCGCCGCATGCGGCGCGGCATGGGGCTGAGCACCGGCATCTGGCCGACAGCGAGCACGAGCGTCGCGAGCACGGCGAAGAATAAGCAGGCGGGCGGCGTGCCGCCTGCATCGCCGCAGCAGGCGCGGCGTGTCATACGAGATGGTGAAATGACTGAGAACATGATCGAACGGCTGCGCGCGCTGAGTGCGTCGCGTGCGACGGACACCGCACTGGTGACGCTCGATGCGGCTGGCGAGACCCGCTATCACTACGCTGATCTCGACCGGCGCGCTCGGGCGATTGGTGCGCGTCTGCGTGGTGTGGGCGGTGCGGGTGGTGTGTGTGCCGAACCGGATGGCAGCGATAACGACACTCCTCCACGCGCGCTGCTGCTGATGGACAGCGGTGTCGATTACGTCGCTTCGTTCTTCGCTTGCCTCTACGCGGGCATCATCGCTGTGCCGGCTTATCCGCCGGAATCGTTGCGCGGACAACATCTGGCGCGCCTCGAGTCGATCGCCGCCGACGCTGGCGCGAGCTTCATCCTGACGACCGCGACACTCGCCGGCAAACTTCGCGACGCGTTCGCGGCCATCGCGCCGCGTGCCGAACTCATTGCGGTGGATGCGCTCGATTTCATCCGCGTCGATACGGACGCTTTCGAGCCACATCGCGCACATCCCTCCGACGTCGCCTTTTTGCAGTACACCTCCGGCTCGACCTCGGCTCCGAAGGGCGTGATGGTCACGCACGGTAGCCTGTGGGCCAACGAAGTGGCGATCCGCGAAGGCCTCGGCGTTCGCGACGACGACGTGTTCGTGAGCTGGCTGCCGCTCTATCACGACATGGGGCTGATCGGCACGCTGTCGCAACCCGTGTTCAGCGGCATTCCGCTGGTGTTGATGTCGCCGCAGTATTTTCTGGAGCGGCCGGTGCGCTGGCTCGAAGCGATTGCGCGCCATCGCGGCACGATCTCGGGCGGTCCCGATTTCGCGTACCGGTTGTGCGCCGATCGCGTCAGTGACGAACAACGCGCGGCGCTCGACCTGTCGTGCTGGCGGCTCGCGTTTTCCGGATCGGAGCCGGTTCGCAAGGTGACGCTGGATGCGTTTGCCGCGCGTTTCGAAGATGTCGGCTTCGATTCTCACGCGCTGTTTCCGTGCTACGGCCTGGCTGAGGCGACGCTGTATGTGAGCGGTGTCGCGCGGGGCGATGGAGCGCGGGCGCCGTCGTTCTCGGTGACTGAACTGGCGGCAGGGCGGGCCGAACAGGATGCTGACGGCGTACCGCTCGTCTCCTGTGGCAAGCCTGCGAGCAGTCACGCGTTGGCCATTGTCGATCACGCGAGCGGTGCCGTGCTTGAGGCCGGGCAGATCGGCGAAGTTCTGGTTCAGGGCCCGAGTGTCGCGGCTGGTTACTGGCGACGGCCTGAAGATACCGCGCGCACGTTTGTCGAGCGCGATGGGGCGCGTTGGCTGCGCACGGGTGATCTGGGTTTCCTGCACGACGGCGAGCTCTATGTCGCCGGACGCATCAAGGATCTACTGATCGTGCGCGGCCGTAATCTGTATCCGCAGGATCTCGAGCTTGTGATTGAACGCGAGGTCGAACTGGTTAGGCGCGGACGTGTTGCGGCATTTGCGGTGGAAGTCGATGCTCAGGAGGGGATCGGCATTGCGGCGGAAGTGTCGCGCAACATGCAGAAGCTCGCGTCGCCTGAAGCGATTGCCGCGGCGCTGAGCGAAGCGGTTGCGCTGGCTTGCGGCGAACCGGCGAGCGTCGTTGTGCTGCTGAATCCGGGTGGACTGCCGAAGACATCGAGCGGCAAGGTGCAACGCGCGGCATGCGGACGTGGCTGGCAGCAGCGTTCGCTGGATGCGTATGCGTATTTTGTGCAGGGGCGGCGGGTCGATGTGGCTGCGTCGGGTGAGGCGGGCGCAGCCTCGACTCGTATCGAAGGAACGCCGTCGCCGGGAGATGCTGGAGCGGTGTCTGCGTCTTCTGCGCCGTGTGCACCATTGACCGGCACCGAACAGGCGCTTGCGACGCTGTGGCGCGACGTATTGCGCTTGCCGCAGGAGCGGCCTGCACGTGACGACAGTTTCTTCGCGCTCGGTGGCAATTCGCTCGCGGCGGTGCAAGTGGCGGCCCTTGCCCGTGCACACTGGACCGTCGACTACACCTTGCGTGATGTCTTTAGCGAGCCCGTTCTGAAAGACGCCGCGACGCTGATCGAGCAGAAAAGCATGCATGGCGCCGCTGCGCAGGAGCTTGCACTGGTGCGTCTGCCTGACGGGCAGCGTCTGATATCGCGCGCCTCGGATGCACAACGCGGCCTCTGGCTCACGTGGCACCAGGACCCTGCGAGCGCTGCTTACAACATGAGCGGCGAACTGCGTTTGTCCGGTGAGCTGGACGTGCCGGCATTGCAACGCGCGTTCGACGAGCTCGTGCGTCGCCATGAGATCCTGCGCGCGCATTTCACGCTCGGCGAAGACGGCGAACCGCTGCAGATCATCGATAGCAGCGTACGAATTCCGTTACCGGTGACGCGGATTGACGCGAGCTCTTCCGTCGAGCAACAGGCAGCGTTCGATAAATTGATCCAGCAGGTCGGTCGCCAGCCATTCGATCTCGAACACGGACCACTGCTGCGTGCTCACCTGGTTCGCACCGGTAGTGACGAGTACCGTTTGCTGCTCGCGCTCCATCACATCATCGCGGACGGCTGGTCGGTGAACGTGTTGCTTACGTCGCTGGCTGAGGCCTATCGCGCACAACGAGTTCCGCCGGATGCGGCGACTTCCGGCACGGCGCCGTCGTTGCAGTTTGCGGACTACATTACGTGGGAGCGTGCGACGCTCGACACGAACGTGATCTCGCGCCAGCTCGATTACTGGCGCAATCAACTTGCCGCGGACAGCGATCCCGCAGCGGCAGCGCAACTCTTTGCGCGACCGGCTAACCGCCTTGCAGGCGCCGAAGATCTCGCAGGGCACCAGCGCAGCCTAAGCTTTTCGCTTTCCGCCGACACCGCTGCAAAGCTGAAGCGCTTTGGCGGAACCCGCCGCGCGTCGCTCTTCATGACCATGCTCGCGGTCTTGAACGCTGTGTTGCAGCGTTTGAGCGGCAGGGACGATATCCGCGTCGGTGCGCCGCTCTCGCTGCGCAAACGGCCCGAAGCGCAGTCGATGGTGGGCTACTTCATCAATCTGCAGGTTCTGCGCACACGCATGAGCCTGCATCGCGACTTCGGCGCACTCGTCGATGCCGTGCGCGAGACGGTGCTCGCTGCGCAGGAACATCAGGATGTCCCGTTCGACCGGCTTGTGAGTGCGCTGCTGCCGAACCGCGCGAGCAATAGTGCGGCGCTGTTTCAGGTCAAGTTGACCGAGCAGCAACCCTTTGCTGAAGCCGCGTTTGCACCGCTCGAAGCGCAACTGCGTGTTCTGTTGAACGACGCACCGCATTTCGACCTCGCGCTCGACTTTACCGATTCGGGTACGACAGTCGACTGTCTGCTCGCCTACGACGATGCGCTTTTCGATGCGACGTTTGCGGCGCGCTTTGCTGAGTTGTTCGCAATGCTTGCGAAGCGGCTCGTTGAGGCGCCTGGTGTGGAACTGAATGCGCACGATACCGAGGCGTCGGCGCTGCCGTCATCGCCGCAACGCTCAGACGAGCCACAAGCCGCCCTCGCCGCATCCGCAGTGTCAGGCGAACCGGGCGAGTATGCCGCGCATGACGTCCTGACATTGTGGAATGCAAGCGTGGCGCGTTGCGCCGACCGCATCGCCGTATACGACGGCGAGCGCAGCGTGACATTCGGCGCGCTGGACGCCGCGGCCGAGGCACTCGCCGCCCAGCTCGACGTATTGGGTGTAGGTGGCGAAGCGCGCGTCGGCGTGTTGGCAGGGCGTTCGATCGAGCAGGTGCTCGGCATGCTGGCAGCCTTCAAGGCGGGCGCAACCTGGGTGCCGTTCGATCCGCAGACACCGGCGGCGCGCATCGCTGCGCAGATCGCGGACAGCGGGGCGGTCGCGTTGCTGCATGCTGGGGCATTGCCAACGGGTCTTGTCGATTTGCGCATCGATACCTTGGCGCTGCGCTACGACTTCGTGACCTCGCTGCAATCGCTGCAGTCGTTGCAGTCGCAACCATCGCAGGGCGCGTCCGTATCACACAAGCGCCGCGCAGCCCACGCAGACAGCGCCGCCTACATGATCTACACCTCGGGTTCGACCGGCGAACCAAAGGGCGTAGTGATTACGCAGCGCGCCCTCGCGAACTACGTCCATGGCATGCTTGCCACCTTGCGGGTCGACGCTGACGCATCGTTCGCGATGGTCTCGACACCTGCCGCCGATCTCGGTCACACGGTGCTGTTCGGCGCGCTGTGCTCGGGGCACACGCTGCATCTGCTGGCGCAGGATCTCGCGTTCGATCCGGACGGTTTTTCGCGCTACATGGCCGAAAATCGAATCGGCATACTGAAGATCGTGCCGAGCCACCTCGCCGCGCTGCTATCCGCCGCGCGTTCCCGAGACGTGTTGCCGGGCCAGGCACTGATTGTCGGCGGCGAGACGACTTCCGCTGCGCTACTCGAACGGCTTCGTGCGCTCAAGCCCACATGCCGCATCTTCAACCACTACGGTCCGACGGAAACCACGGTGGGCATCGCGATGCATGCGCTCGCAGATACCACGGAGCCGGCCCGCGATCTTCCGCTGGGTGGGCCGTTACCCAATGCCCGCATCTATCTGTTGGACGAACGGATGGAGCCGGTGGCTCGGGGCGCCGAGGGCGAGTTGTATCTCGGCGGCCCGGGTGTCGCGCGCGGCTATCACGGTCGTGCGGGTCTCACGGCGGAGCGCTTCGTGCCCGACCCGCAGGTGCCGGGCGCGCGGCTCTATCGTTCCGGCGATCGCGGCCGGTTCGCTGCGGACGGTCTGCTCGAATACCTCGGACGGGTGGACGACCAGGTGAAGGTGCGCGGCTACCGGGTCGAGCCCGGCGAGGTCGAACGCGCGATCCGCGCTGTGGACGGCGTGCAGAACGCAGCGGCACTCGTGTACGAATCGACCCCGGCCTCGGCTTCGATCTCGAGCAAGCGACTGGCCGCTTTCGTCGTGTCGAGCCGCGCGCTGGAGGCTGTTATGGCGGACGCTGCACGCACGCTGCCTGACTATATGATGCCGGCGGAGGCGATCGCACTCGCTGCGCTTCCGCTCAACGCCAACGGCAAGCTCGACCGTGCCGCATTGCGAGCGACACTGGCCGCACACCTGGAGGCAAAGTCCGCACCTAACACCGACGACGATCACGCCGACAACGCCGATGTGCCCCGCAGTGCAGCCGAAGTTGCGCTGGCGCAGATCTGGGCGGATGTGCTGGGCATCGAGCCAGGCATGATCGGAAGTGAGCAGAATTTCTTCGAGGTTGGCGGCGATTCGATCCTCGGCCTCAAAGTGGTCGCGAAGGCACGCAAGGCCGGCCTGTGGGTGACACCGAAACAGTTGTTCGAGCGCCGGACGCTTGCAGAACTCGCGCTGCACGCAGCGTCGAAGGCCGTGGCGGGTAAGCAGGACAACCAGCGGCCGGCGTCGATCAAGCGCCTGACCGACGCGGCCCGTACTCGCACGGAAGCCTCGTACGCGCAGCAGCGGCAGTGGTTCATGTGGCAGCTTGCACCGGAAAGCAGTGCTTATCATGTGGCGGGCGGCCTGTGGCTGACGGGTCAGGTAGATGCGAAGGCGCTGCGTGCGAGTCTGGAAGCGATAATGGCGCGGCATGAGGTGCTGCGCACGCGTTTCGTTGCGGATGAAGCGGGGCGGGTCGAGCAGTGGATCGATGGGCGGATGCGGCTAGACTGGCGCGAAGCGTCGCCGGCCTCTACGCAGATCGATGCGGCAGCACGCGCACTGGCGAGCGAACCGTTCGACCTCGCGACAGGTCCGCTGCTGCGCGCGGGACTGTATCGCAGCGAGGCCGGGCGTAGCCTGCTGGTGCTGGCGCTGCATCACATCGTCTCGGATGGCTGGTCGGTTCAGGTGCTGCTGGAGGAACTGGTGGCGCATTACCGCGCGGCCGTGCTGGGTGAACCGCTGTCGCTGGCAACGCTGCCGGTGCAATACGCGGACTATGCCGCGTGGCAGCGCGAATGGCTCGAAGCGGGCGAACGTGAAAAGCAACTGGAATACTGGCGCAAGACGCTGGGCGAGACACACCCGGTGCTGGCGCTGCCCACGGACGCGCCACGCCAGGCGCACGCATCGTATCGGGCGGCCCGTCACGGCGTGACACTGCCGGTGGAACTGGCCCAGGCGGTACGCGAGCGCGCGCAGCGCAGTTCGACGACGCCGTTCATGGTGCTGCTGGCCGCGTTCCAGGCGCTGCTGCATCGCTATACCGGCGAGGGCGACATCCGCGTGGGTGTGCCAGTGGCGAACCGCAACCGCGTCGAAACCGAGCCGCTGATCGGCTTCTTCGTCAACACTCAGGTGCTGCGCAGCCGGATCGATGGCTCGACCACCCTGGAAGCACTGCTGTCCCAGGTGCGTAACGCAGCCGAGGACGCCCAGGCCCACCAGGATCTACCCTTCGACGTACTGGTAGACGCGTTGCGCCCCGAGCGCAGTCTGAGCCACAGCCCGCTGTTTCAGGTGATGTTCAATCACCAGCGACGCGATTGGCGGGTACTGAAGCAGTTACCGGATCTGTCGATCGAACCGTACCGCCTGCCGGGCACGATGGCGCAATTCGAACTGATGCTCGATACGCGCGATGAAGAGGACGGCAGCCTGACGCTCGAATTCACCTACGCGCAAGAGCTATTTCACGAGTCGACGGTGCAGCGGATGGCGCGCCACTATCAGCGGCTGCTCGAAGCGTTGTCGCAGCGTGCCGATGGACTGCACGAAGCAGTCGACGCAGTGGTGCTCGCCGACGACGCGGAGCGCGCGACACTCGTGGGCTGGAGCCGGAATCCGGCGCGCTATGTCGGATACGAGCCGGTGTTCCGCGCTTTCGAGCATCACGCGACGGCGCATCCCGACGATGACGCGCTGCTGTTCGGCTCGCAGGTGCTGAGCTACGGCGAACTGAACGCGCGAGCCAATCAGCTTGCGCGTTGGTTGCGCGCGCAAGGTGTGGGCGTCGAATCGCGCGTCGGCGTGGCCGCGCAGCGTTCGCTCGAGATGGTGATTGCGCTCTACGCCATCATGAAGGCGGGCGCAGCGTATGTGCCGCTCGATCCGTCGTATCCGGCGGAGCGTCTCGCCTACATGATCGGCGACAGCGGCATCGACTTGTTGTTGAGCCAGCACGGCGTCGCCTTGCCCGAGATGAATGACGTGCGTTGCGCCGACCTGGCGTCGATCGACACGACATCCTATGCGAGTACCAATCTCGACGACGTGCCGCTGCATGGCGCTAATCTCGCCTACGTGATTTACACGTCCGGCTCGACCGGCCGTCCTAAAGGCGTGGGCAATCGTCATGACGCGTTGTGGAATCGTCTCGTCTGGATGCAGCGAGCGTACGGCCTGACGGGTGGAGAAACGGTGTTGCAAAAAACGCCGTTCGGTTTCGACGTCTCCGTATGGGAATTTTTCTGGCCCTTGATGGTAGGTGCGCGTCTGGCGATTGCCGCTCCCGACGCCCACCGCGACCCCGAGCGGCTGGCGGCGGCGATCCGCGACTACCGGGTGAGCACGCTACATTTCGTACCGTCGATGCTGCAGGCGTTCATCGCGAGCGGACAGGCGGCGCGCTGCGGCGATGCGCTGAAGAGGATCGTCTGCAGTGGCGAAGCGTTGCCGGCGGACCTGCAACTGAAGGTGGCCGAAGCATTGCCGGAAGTGGCCTTGCACAATCTCTACGGTCCGACCGAAGCGGCCATCGACGTGACCGCCTGGACCTGTGTCGCGGAGGCAGGACGTCCGGTGCCGATCGGCCGGCCGATTGCCGCGACCCAGACCTGGGTGCTGGACGCCCGGATGGAGCCGGTGCCGCAGGGTGTGCCCGGCGAGCTGTACCTCGGCGGCGCCGGGCTCGCGCGCGGTTACCTGGGCCGGCCGGGCTTGACGGCCGAACGCTTCGTACCGTGTCCCTTCGGCGCGGTTGGCGCCGCCGAAGGCGCGCGTCTGTACCGGACCGGCGATCTGGTGCGCTGGCGTGCCGATGGTGCGCTCGACTATCTGGGCCGGCTCGATCATCAGGTGAAAATCCGCGGCTTCCGCATCGAACTGGGCGAGATCGAGGCGGCCCTGACTGCTCAGAGCGGTGTGCGCGAAGCGGTGGTGGTAGCGCACGACGGCCGGCTGATTGCCTATGCGGTGGGCGAATCGCTTGACGCGGCAGCGCTGCGCATGCGGCTTGCGCAGACCCTGCCGGACTACATGGTGCCGTGGCGCATCGTGCCGCTTGAGGCGATGCCGCTGAACGCGAACGGCAAGGTGGACCGGCGCGCATTGCCGCAACCATCGGCGGAAACCGCGAGCGAAGTACCGTGGGAAGCGCCGCGCGAGGGCGCCGAGACGCAACTCGCTTCGATCTGGGCCGCGTTGTTAGGGACTGCGCGCATCGGCCGTCATGATGACTTCTTCGCGCTGGGCGGCCACTCGTTGCTCGCCGTGCGTCTGAACGCGCGCATCGCGCTTGAACTGAACGCCAGCCTGCCGCTCGCCGCGCTGTTCGAAGCGGCGACGCTGCATGAACAGGCCGCGGCAATCGAGCGCGCCCGCGACGGCGAGGGCAACGACGAGGCACTGCGCGGCCTGGACCTCTTTATCGATACCCTTTGAGCTGATTCATGGAAAAAGATACCGCGCGACGCATCGCCGAGCGCTTCATCGGATTGACGCCGGAGAAGCGCCGCCTGTTCTGGCAGAAGATGCACGAGCAGGGCATGACGCC
The DNA here is from genome assembly GCF_900142845.1 of Paraburkholderia phenazinium. Classification (NCBI taxonomy): domain Bacteria; kingdom Pseudomonadati; phylum Pseudomonadota; class Betaproteobacteria; order Burkholderiales; family Burkholderiaceae; genus Paraburkholderia; species Paraburkholderia phenazinium. Next base: position 3,621,304 of record NZ_FSRU01000001.1, on the reverse strand, counting down.
GGCGCAGTTGCCGATTCTGGCGCGTGAGCGAGAGGCGCAGCAAGCGTTGCCGGTCTCGTACGCGCAGCAGCGGCAGTGGTTCATGTGGCAGCTTGCACCGGAAAGCAGTGCTTATCATGTGGCGGGTGGTTTGTGGCTGACGGGTCAGGTGGAGGCGAACGCGCTGCGCGCGAGTCTGGAAGCGATCGTGGCGCGGCATGAGGTGCTGCGAACCCGTTTCGTTGCGGATGAAGCGGGGCGGGTCGAGCAGTGGGTCGATGGGCGGGGGCAACTCGACTGGCGCGAAGCGTCGCCGGCCTCTACGCAGATCGATGCGACAGCACGCGCACTGGCGAGCGAACCGTTTGACCTCGCGACAGGTCCGCTGCTGCGCGCGGGACTGTATCGCAGCGAGGCCGGGCGTAGCCTGCTGGTGCTGGCGCTGCATCACATCGTCTCGGATGGCTGGTCGGTGCAGGTGCTGCTGGAGGAACTGGTGGCGCATTACCGCGCGGCCGTGCTGGGTGAACCGCTGTCGCTGGCAACGCTGCCGGTGCAATACGCGGACTATGCCGCGTGGCAGCGCGAATGGCTCGAAGCGGGCGAACGTGAAAAGCAACTGGCGTACTGGCGCAAGGCGCTGGGCGAGACACACCCGGTGCTGGCGTTGCCTACGGACGCGCCACGCCAGGCGCACGCATCGTATCGGGCGGCCCGTCACGGCGTGACACTGCCGGCGGAACTGGCCCAGGCGGTACGCGAGCACGCGCAGCGCAGTTCGACGACGCCGTTCATGGTGCTGCTGGCCGCGTTCCAGGCGCTGCTGCATCGCTATACCGGCGAGGGCGACATCCGCGTAGGCGTGCCAGTGGCGAACCGCAACCGCGTCGAAACCGAGCCGCTGATCGGCTTCTTCGTCAACACTCAGGTGTTGCGTGCCGAGGTGGCCGCACGCGACACACTCGGCGAACTGCTTGAGCGAACCCGGTTGGCGACGCTCGGAGCGCAGGCGCACCAGGACCTACCGTTCGATGTGCTGGTGGATGCGCTGCACACGCAGCGCAGTCTGAGCCACAATCCGCTGTTTCAGGTGATGTTCAACCATCTGCGCAGCGATTACCGTGTACTTGACGCACTGCCGGGGCTCGCCGTCGAATGGTACGAGTTCACGGAGGGCGAGGCGTTGTTCGAACTGACGCTTAACATCGTCGAGAGCACGGATGGCGGTTTATCCGCACAACTGATTTATGCGCGCGAGCTGTTCGACGCGGCGACGATCGAGCGTTTCGGCCATCACTATGTGAACCTGCTGCGCTCGCTCGCGGAGAATTCCGCTCAGGCGGTGGGCGAAGTCGAGTTACTCGATCTCGCAGAACGTGAGCGGTTGCATGACTGGGCACAGGGCACCGGCGCGTCGGATGGCGCGCCGCTCGCGCATCGGCAGTTCGAGGCCCACGCGGCGGCGCAGCCGGATGCGCTGGCCTTGATGTTCGGCGACGAGCGGCTCAGCTACCGCGAGCTAAATGAGCGCGCCAATCGCCTCGCGGCGTACCTGATCCGCGCAGGTGTGGGGCCGGAGGTTCGGGTTGGGTTCGCCATGGCGCGCTCGGTCGAAATGCTGGTCGCGCAGCTTGCGATCCTGAAAGCGGGCGGTGCCTATGTGCCGCTCGATCCAGCGTACCCGGCCGAGCGGCTTGCCTACATGATCGAGGACAGCGGCATCGAACTGCTGCTGGTGCAAACGCACCTGGGGATGGCGCGTCTGCCGCTCTCCGGCGCGCCTGGTACGCTCGATCTCGACACGCTCGATGTCTCGGACGAACCGGTAGACAACCCGACGCGCAATCCAAACGCGGACAACCTGGCCTACGTCGTTTACACCTCGGGATCGACCGGACGGCCGAAGGGTGTGGCGGTCGCACATGGCGCGCTCGCGATGCATTGCCGCGCCGTCGCCGAGCGTTACGAGGTGAGCGCCATGGACCGCTACCTGAATTTTGCATCGGCCAGTTTCGACGCTGCCACGGAACAGTGCCTCGTGCCGCTGATGCACGGCGCCGCGATCGTGCTGCGCGACGACGAAGTGTGGTCCGCGCACCGGCTCGCCGATGAGATTCGCTCGAAGGGCATCTCGGTCGTGAACCTGCCGCCGGCCTATCTCGACGCGTTCGCTCAGTCGACGGAGGCGGGCGCGGTAAGCGTGCGCGTTTGTATCGCAGGCGGCGAAGCATGGTCGAAAGCCGGATTCGAGGCAGTGTGCGGTCATCTAAAGCCGCAACGGGTCTTCAACGCCTATGGGCCATCGGAGACGGTGATCACACCGACGCTCTGGCAGTTCGACACAGCGTCCAACTCAACCGCCGGGTTCGACAGCGGCTATGCGCCGATCGGACGACCGGTCGGCGAGCGCAGTGCCTGGGTGCTCGACGCTCAGATGAACCGTGTACCGCAAGGACTACCAGGCGAGTTGTACCTGGGCGGTCGTGGGATGGCGCGCGGCTATCTGGGCCGCCCGGCGCTGACGGCCGAACGCTTCGTACCCGATCCGTTTGCCGACGAACCCGGTGCACGCCTGTACCGAACCGGCGATCTGGTGCGCTGGCGCCACGACGGGCAACTGGAGTACCTCGGCCGCATCGATCATCAGGTAAAGGTGCGTGGCTTTCGTATTGAGTTGGGCGAGGTGGAGGCGCAATTGCGTGCGCAACCCGGCGTGCGCGATGCCGTGGTCGACGCCCAGGAAGGTCCGGGCGGCACGCGGCTGGTTGGCTACGTGAGCCCGGTGCCGGGATGCACGCTCGATACCGCGGTGCTGCGTGCCGGACTGGCCGCGACACTGCCGGACTACATGGTGCCGGGCGTGCTGATGGTACTCGATGCATTGCCGCTCAATCCGAACGGCAAGGTGGACCGGCGCGCGTTGCCGGCTCCCGCTGCGGTGTCCGCGCTGGAGAGCGGCGAGGCGGCGCAAGGGATTGTCGAGACGCAGCTTGCGGCGATCTGGGCACAGTTGCTGCGGCGCGAACACATCGGCCGTCACGAGAACTTCTTCGAGCTGGGCGGCGATTCGATCATGGGCCTGCAGATTGTCGCTCGTGCACGCCAGGCCGGACTCCTGCTGACGGCCCGGCAAATCTTCGAGCAACAGACCATCGCGCAGCTCGCGACCTGTGCGGTCGCGATTCACAACGTCGACGGGTTACCGGACGACAGCAGCGCGTCCAGCACGATCGAACCGGATGCGCCCGTGCCATTGCTGCCGATTCAGGCCTGGTTCTTTGCCGAGCCGCTGCCGGAGCGTCATCACTGGAATCAGGCCGTGCTGCTGCGCATCGATCAGGCGATCGATACTGCCTGCATGGAGCAGGCCTTGAGGGCCATCGTCGCGCATCACGACTCGTTGCGTTTGCGCTTCGAGCCGTGCGATCCGGTGCATGCGGACGATACCAGCTGGCGGCAACGCTATGCGCGCAGCGAACCCACGACGCTGCTGCAGATTGCGACAGGCGTGCGTACCGCCGCCGTCGAAGCGTTGTGCGATACCGCGCAGCGCACGCTGGATCTGACGCATGGTCCGCTGCTGCGCGCGCTGGCGATGCAGATCGACGACGGTAGCTGGCGTCTGTTTATCGCGATTCATCACCTTGCTGTCGATACCGTGTCGTGGCGGATTCTGCTCGACGACCTGCGGCGCGTTTATATGCAATTGCAAGCGGGTGAAGGCGTGAAGTTGCCGGCGCGGACGACGTCGTACCAGGTGTTCGGAAGGCAGTTGCAGGAGGCAGCGCGCCGGCCGGAGATCGAACAGTATGGTGCATGGTGGCAAGCGCTTGCGGATGTTCCCGCTGCGCTGCCGCCGGGTGCTACGGGTGCGGGGCTTGATCAGCGTGTCGAGGTCAACGCGAATGCTAACGACGGCAACGAATCGACTGCCAAACCGGTCAGCGCAACGGTGCGTTTCGATGCGGCCACAACGAGTCGTCTGCTGCGGGATGCATCGTCGGCCTATCGAACCCAGCTCGCCGATCTGTTGCTAGTTGCGACCGGTCGCGCGCTGTGTCGCTTCGCCGGACGCGACGTCCTGCGCATCGATCTGGAGGGACATGGTCGCGAGACCCACTTCGGCGCGGCGGACCTCAGTCGCACGACGGGCTGGTTCACAGCGGTCTATCCGTTCCGGCTGGCGCCCACCGGCGAGATCGGCGCCGCGCTGAAGCGAGTAAAGGAAGCCCGCCGGGCCGTACCGCACGGTGGCATGAGCTTCGGCATGCTGAAGTATCTGGGAACGCCTGAACAGCGCGCTGCATTGTCGGGCGTCGGTCACGCCGAGGTGCTGTTCAACTATCTGGGCCAGTTCGACGCCACACTCGCCAATGACGCCAACGCTAACATCGACAAGGCCGGCGCGTGGCAACTCGCAAGTGAACGCACCGGCCACGCGCACAGCGAACGCAGCCGCGGCACCCATGCACTCGAAATCGCGGGCCAGGTGCAAGGCGGCGAACTGTCGTTGACCTGGTTGCACGCCAACGGCGAGCGCTACGATGCAGCGACGCTCGAAGCGCTCGCGGAAGATTTTCGCCAGGAACTGCTTGCGGTGCTGGCGCATTGCGAAAGCGGTGCGAGCGGCCTGACGCCTTCAGATGTGCCGCTTGCCGCGCTCGATCAGGCCCAGCTCGACGACTTACCTGTGCCGGCCAGCGAGATTGCGGATCTCTATCCGCTAGCGCCGATGCAGACCGGCATCGTCTTTCACAGCCTGCTCGGGCAGCAGCCGGGCGCGTATGTGAACCAGTTGCGCGTCGATATCGACCGGCTCGATTGCGCGCGCTTCCAGGCGGCATGGGAAGCGGCGGCTGCGCGTCACGACATCCTGCGCACGGGCTTCCTCGCGTTCGACGATGCGCCGCGTCAATGGGTAGCGCGCAGCGTCGCCGTGCCGTTTAGCGTCGAGGATTGGCGCGACGTGAGCGCTCGGGACACCTCGGACGCTCCCGCGCTCGCCACGCGGCTCGACGCTTTCGCGGCGGCGCAGATCGAGCGAGGTTTCGATCTGGCGCGGCCGCCGTTGTGGCGCGTCACGCTGATCCGCACGGCGGCGGAGCGCTATCACCTGGTCTGGACGTTCCATCATGCGTTGCTGGATGGCTGGAGCGCGGCGCAACTGCTTGCGGAAGTGCTCGGTGCGTACGAAGGTCGCAAGCCAACTGAGTCGCCTGCACGCTATAGGCAGTTCATCGCGTGGCTGCAGGCGCGCGGTCACGATGCGGGCGAGGCGTGGTGGCGCGTGCAGATCGGCGGTCTCGATGGCCCGACCTTGCTGGCGAGCGCGTTGGCGAAGCCGGCCGCGGTCGATGCGGCAGACGCAGTGCCTGCGACCACCCACGCTTCAACCACACGCATCTGGGACGCAACACACACGGCACAACTAAGCGCCTTTGCAAAGGCTCAACGCGTGACGCTGAACACGCTGGTGCAAGCCGCCTGGCTCGTGCTGCTGCAGCGCTACACCGGGCAGCGCACGGTGACATTCGGCGCAACCGTGGCGGGTCGCCCGGCATCGTTGGAAGGGGCCGAGCGCACGCTCGGCCTGTTCATCAACACAATTCCCGTGATTGCGACGCCGCAGCCGTCGCTGAGCGTCGGCCAATGGCTCGAACAGATCCAGCAGCACGGCGTCGCGGCGCGCGAACATGAACATGTCGCGCTATACGACATCCAGCGCTGGGCGAAGATCGAAGGTGGGCAAGCGCTGTTCGACAGCCTCGTCGTGTTCGAAAACTATCCGGTCGACGAAATCCTTGAAGCCGCGACGCCGCGTGAACTGCAATTCTCGGGACTGCGTAACGAGGACCGCACGAGCTATCCGCTGACGCTATCGATCAGCCATGGACGACACGCGCGACACACTGACGCGTCACCGGACGGCGAAAGCCTGCGGATCGAATTTGCCTATACGTGCGACGCTTTCGACGCATTGCAGATAGAGCGGCTCGCTGCACATCTGGCCGCGCTGCTCGACGCGTTTGCGGCGAATCCGGCTGCGCCGCTCGGCTCGCTTGCGATGCTGGACGACACCGAACTCGGACAACAGCAGCAATGGGGTGCGGGACCGGAAATCGCGCAGGCGCCTCTGGTGCATCAGCGCATCGCTCGCCAGGCCGAGACATATGGCGCGAAGCAGGCGCTCGTGCTCGACGGCGAGTCGCTCGATTACGACACGCTCGAGCGCCGCACCAACCGGCTCGCGCATCGTCTGCAAGCAGCGGGCGTCGGACCGGAGTCGCGGGTCGGCATTGCCATCGAGCGTTCGTTCGAGATGATCGTCGCGGTGCTCGCCGTACTGAAAGCGGGCGGGGTGTATGTGCCGCTCGATCCGTCGTATCCGGCTGAACGGCTTGCGTTCATGATCGAAGACAGCGGGATCGAGCTGGCGTTGACGTCCGGCGCCTCTGCGGACGCATTGGCGCAGTTCGGCGTGGCATGCATCGACGTGACGCAGTCCGCGTCGCCGGCGAGTGCCTATCCCGATCGCGGACATCACGCGGACGACGCGCCATCCAGTAACGTATCGCGCGACAACCTCGCCTACGTGATCTACACCTCGGGTTCGACCGGCCGCCCCAAAGGCGTCGGCATCACGCACGACGCACTGGCGCAGCATACGCAGGTATCGATTGATCTGTTCGGCGTCACCGCCGAAGACCGCGTGCTGCAGTTCTCCACCTTCAACTTCGACGGCTTCGTCGAACAGGTGTTCGCGACGTTGAGCGTAGGCGCTGCATTGATCCTTCGCGGCCCGCAGTTGTGGAGCAGCGAGCGCTTTCTCTACGAGGTCGCGCAGCAACGCATCACCGTGGCCGATCTGACGACGGCCTACTGGAACGTGCTCGCGCAGGACTTCGCCGTCAATCCGCGTGCGCGCGCCGCTTGCGCAAGCCTGCGCCGCGTGCATGCGGGCGGCGAGGCGATGCCGGCCGACGGCATCCTCGCATGGCGCATGGCGGGCCTCGCCCACGTCGCGCTCGCGAACACCTACGGGCCAAGCGAAGCAACCGTCACAGCAAGTGCGTTCGATTGCTCGCCCTATCTGCAGGCGGCAGCCGAAGTGCCGGCGCAGATCTCGATTGGTGGGCCTCTCGCGGGGCGCTCGCTGCGGGTGCTCGACGCGCAGCTCAATCCGGTGCCGGTTGGCGTCGCGGGGGAGCTGTGCATCGGCGGTGCGCTGCTCGCGCGCGGTTACCATGGGCGAGCGGGTTTGACGGCCGAGCGCTTCATCGCCGACCCGCATGCCGCATCGCCCGGCGGCCGGCTGTATCGAACCGGCGACCTGGTGCGCTGGAATGCACACGGCACGCTCGACTATCTGGGCCGTCTCGATCATCAGGTCAAGGTGCGCGGTTTTCGCATCGAGCTGGGCGAGATCGAGGCGCAGTTGCTGCGGCTTCCCAAGGTGCGCGAGGCAGTGGCGGTGGTCCGCGAGGGCACAGGCGGCGCCCGCGTGCTGGCCTACGTGGCAGCCGCGCCCGACGCGCAACTCGACGGCGCGACGTTGCGCGCGAGTCTCGCCGCCACGCTGCCGGACTATATGGTGCCGTCTACCGTGCTGGTACTGGATGCGTTACCGTTGAATCCGAACGGCAAGATCGACCGGCACGCGCTGCCTTTACCGGGCGCGCATGAAGCGGTGGCGGCCGGGATGAGCGAAGCGGCCGACCCGCCGCAAGGCGAACTGGAAACCGCGCTTGCCGCGATCTGGTCAACGGTGCTCGACGTACAACCCGTGCAGCGCAGCGACCGCTTTTTCGAACTCGGCGGCCACTCGCTGGCGGCGATGCAGGTGCAAGCGTCGATCCGGCGCACGCTCGGCATCGACGCGCAGCTCGCGGATCTGATGAATAATCAGCCGCTGTACCGGTTGGCGCAGACGCTCACGTCCACCGGCCGGGTCGCGCAAGACGACGATGCGATGGCCGCCGAAATGCAGGATATTCTCGCGGAGCTATGACGATGGTTCGGCCAGTCATGCGCAACGCGAACACGCTGGGCGCTTTCAATCACTTCAAAAAAAGGTTTTCATGTCCCTGCTATTGACCCTGGTCCGGCAATCCCGCTGGATTCTGCTGCTCGCGCTGATCACGAGTGTGGTCGGCGGTCTGAGCAACGCCGCGCTCGTCGCGATCATCAATCAGGCACTCGGCGTATCGGCCGACAAGCTGCCGGAACTCGGCTGGCGTTTCCTGCTGCTGGCGCTCGCCGTGCTCGTCACCCGCACGCTGTCGCAGACCTTCTTCGTGCGGCTTGGACAAAGCACCAAAGCCGCGCTGCGCATGCGGACCATCCGCAGCGTCACTGAGGCTTCCTATCAAAACCTGGAGCGCCAGGGTGGCGCAAGGGCAATGGCCGTGCTGACCCAGGACCTCGATACGATCGTCGTGTTCTTCCTGAGCGTGCCGACGCTCGCGATGAACGGCTCGATCGTGCTGGGCTGTCTCGCGTATCTCGGCTACCTCTCGTGGCAGATTCTGCTGTTCGCGCTGGTGACGATCCTGATCGGCTCGCTCGGCTTCCATCTGGCTAATACGCGCGCCATGTTCCATTTGCGCAGTTCGCGCAAGCGAGAAGACGATCTGGTGGGCGACTTCCGTTCGCTGTTCGACGGCGCGAAGGAGTTGAAGCTGCACCGCCGCCGCAGGCAGGCCTTCGTCGACGATTCGCTCGCGGCCAGCGTCGAAGCCGTGCGTGTGCAGCGTACGCGCGGCTATGTGCTGTACACGGCGGCGGCCAGTTGGGGCAGCATGATCTTTCTGGCCTTTATCGGCTGCGTGCTGTTTCTTTTGACGCGCATCTATCCGGTGCAGCCGCATGTGCTGTCCGGTTACGCGGTGATCTTCCTGTACATGATCATGCCGATCGAAAGCCTGTTGTCGTCGATTCCGTCGCTTAGTTCGGCTAAGGTCGCGCTGGAACGCATCGATCAGGTCAGCCGCGATCTGCCGCGCGAGGACGTGTTGCCGGCCGAATCCGCGCATGCGTTCGAGAGCATCGCCTTGAAGCACGTGACGCACAGCTATTTCCGCGAGAAAGAAAACGAGGTGTTCACGCTTGGCCCGGTGAGCCTGACGTTCAAGCCCGGCGAACTGGTGTATCTGATAGGCGGCAACGGCAGCGGCAAGACCACGCTTGCCAAGATGCTGGTCGGTCTCTATGCGCCGGAAGGCGGCGAGATTCTGCTGAACGGCCAGGCGATAGGCGAGGCCGAGCGCGATATCTATCGTCAGCACTTCTCGGTCGTGTTCAACGACTTCTTTCTGTTCGACCAGTTGCATGGCCTGCATATCGAGGGTCTCGACGCGCAGGCGCAGCAGTTGCTCGAACTGCTGCATCTCGAACACAAGGTCACGATTCGCGATGGCCGCCTGTCGACGATCAATCTGTCGCAGGGGCAGCGCAAACGTCTCGCGCTACTCGTCGCGTATCTCGAGGATCGTCCGTTCTACGTGTTCGACGAATGGGCCGCCGACCAGGACCCAACCTTCAAGGACGTGTTTTACCGCCGCCTGTTGCCCGATCTGAAGGCAAAGGGCAGAACCGTGCTGGTGATTACCCACGACGATCGTTACTTCGGACTCGCGGATCGCTACATCAAGCTCGACTACGGCCGGGTGGTCGAGGAAGGTCCGGGCGCCGATCTGCAACACCAACCGGCGAGCGCGGCGGTGGAGGCACGCTGACGACACGCGGGTCCGCTCAGGTCCGGTCGTGGCTTAAGTTGTTTACCACTATGCGCTTCCAGTAAAAGTGGTCGTACAATTATTGTCTGGCGTGACAACTTCAGACGATTCCTCGGCCATGATCGAACACAAATCGCCCGGCATGCCGGGAAGGGTCTATAGCGACATCCTGAATCGCATCATCGACGGCGAGTATCGGGAAGGGGACCGCCTGCCGAGCGAGCACACGCTGGCCGAGCGCTTCGAGACCTCGCGCCCGACCGTGCGCGAAGCGCTAGCCCAGTTGCGGGCGGACGGCATCATCGCCACCCGGCAAGGCTCCGGCACGACGGTGAGGCGCCGGCCGGATCCCGACCTGCGCCGCTTTGCGCCGCTCGAAACCTTGTCGGATGTGCGGCGCTGCTATGAGTTTCGCGTGATGACCGAGGTAGGCGGCGCGTCGCTCGCCGCGCAGAAGGCCGACGAGGCCGATATCGACGCCATCCAGCAGGCCTGGGACACGCTCCAGCAAGTGATTCATAGCGAAGGCGTCGGTGCTCGCGATGATTTTGCGTTTCATCTGGCCGTGGCGCGCGCGTCGAAGAATCAGTTCTTCATCACGGCGCTGTCCTTCATTCACGAGCAGGTCGAATCGAGCATGAACCTGTCGCGCAAGCTCTCGCAGGCGAAGTCGGTCGAGCGGCAGCGCCTCGTCCAGGCGGAACATCTCGCCGTGCTCGATGCGATCCGGCGGCGCGACTCGCGTGGCGCGGAACGGGCCATGCGGGAGCATCTGGCCAACGCCATGGAGCGGATGGTGGGGGCTTAGGCTGTGCCTTGAAGCGGCAGGGAGCCGCCATGCGCCGCCCGCCGATTTCCCCGACGAAAACGAGAATTCGATTGATTTGTCATGTTGTTTGACAACATAACGATCGCAATGCTACCGTTCAGCCTGTCAATCAATTCCGACAAGAGACAAGAGACCCCATGAACGTGTCCCCAATCGTCGAGAGCGAATTTGCCTCGACCGTGATGGCTGTGCCGCCGCTGGCGCGCCGCGCCGACCTGTCGATCGACGCCAACGAAAATCTGAAGCTGATCCGGCACATCGAGGCGGGCGGTGTCCGCACGCTGCTGTACGGCGGCAACGCGAATTTCTATCACGTCGCCGTCAGCGAATACCGCGAGCTGCTCGACATGCTCGCGCAAAGCGCCGGCCCGGACACGCGGGTCATCCCGGCGATCGGCCCGGACTACGGCAAGATGCTCGACCAGGCGCGGATCCTCGCGCAGACCTCGTATCGCACGGCGATGGTGCTGCCGCTCGGCGGCTTTACCACGTCGGAAGGCGTCGAAGCGGGCCTCACGCGGATCGTGGACGCAGCGGGCATCCCGCTCACGCTGTACATCAAGAGCGAGAACTACGTCGACGTGGATACGCTCGCCCGGCTGGTCGACCGCGGCACGCTGATCGCGGTCAAGTACGCCATCGTGCGCGACAACCCCGCGCAGGACGCCTACCTGCGGCGCCTGCTGGAAAGCGTCAACCCGGCGCGCGTCGTGTCGGGTATGGGCGAGCGCCCGGCGCTCGTCCATGTGCGCGACTTCGGGCTGGCTTCATGGACGACGGGTTCGGGCTGCATCGCGTCGCACTCGGTGACCGCGCTGCTGCGCGCCGCGAAGGAAGGGCGAGCCGTCGATGCCCAGCGTATCTACGACGCGTTCATGCCGCTCGAAACGCTGCGCGACAACATTTCGCTGATCCGCGTGCTGCACGATGCCGTGACGTTCTCGGGTATCGCCGACATGGGCGCGATCCTGCCGCTGCTAAGCGCCACGCCGAAGGAACACCACGCCGCGGTCGATGCCGCGACCCAGGCCCTGCTCGCATTCGAACGCAATCTCGCGGCGAGCGCGTCAGCCTAAGCCTTAGCCGCTGCGGTGCTGCATGAGGACTGCGAGTGCCGCGACGGCTCGCGGTCTGCAGCGGCGCCTGCATGGTCGCCAGCGAGGCTGGCGACCGTAAAGATCCGTTTCTCCCATTGCAGGAGAAACACCCCTTATCCCGCGTTGCCCGCTCGAACCTCGCAACGTGGTTTGCCGCCCCATTGATCTTGCCGATCGCCTTGTGTGACAGGGAGGTCCGCGTTCGCACGTGCGTCGCTCTCTGCCGTTGCGCCTTGATCGACCTGCAAGCGCAGGCGGCATGGCGTCAGCCCTGATGAGTGGCGCATATTTGTCTTACCAGTGGTGATTGACATCCCGGATGTTAGGCTTTGACAACCCTGCAACATTGGGGTTTTCCTGATTTACGATGGTAAACACAATAAAAACAATGGGTTGTGGCTAATTTCCTCAAGTTGCCGAAGGGATGGGGTTTGTATAGTTGCTTGACATCATTGTGCGTGGTTAGGTATGTTCGCTCATCGGACCGCCTCGCGCGGGAATTCGTCAGGCATCTGACGGACGGACTGTCCAAATAACAAGAAGGTTAGGAGACGAAATGTTCGACTCGGGTGGGTTGTCAGTCAAATCTCCGGATGCGTGGTTTGCATTCGGCGTCGACCTTGCCGCCGACGCGAACGCGGCCCAGCCCGCATCGCAGAACATTGACAACTTCTCGAGCGATCACAGGCTCACACAGGAAAGCATCTTCGGGTTGAAGGCAGCACGCCCGAGCCACCTTTCCACTATCCCGACCACTGAAGCGCCAGCGCCGCAATCGCCCGTCAACACCAGGGCAGTGCAGGTCGCAGGCGACCGCGGCATCGCACTCCTTTCACCCAGCGCCGACGCGTGTGTTGCCTGCGTCGAGTCGACCCTGCGGTGGGCCATGCGGGTCCGGCTTCCGACCATGTCATCTTGCGGCGGGCGCTTTACCGACTAAGTTTTCTGGAGCACTACGAAGTGAGCACGAAGAGAAAGACCCCTGAAGAATTGCGCAGCCACCGCTGGTATGGCGTGAATGACCTGCGTTCGTTCGGCCACCGTTCGCGCACGTCGCAGATGGGCTACAGCCGTGAGGAGTACGCGGGCAAGCCGGTGATCGCAATCCTGAACACGTGGAGCGAGATGAACCCGTGCCACACGCACTTCAAGCAGCGTGTGGAGGAAGTGAAACGGGGCATCTGGCAGGCCGGTGGCTTTCCGATCGAGCTGCCGGTGCAGACGCTCTCCGAGCCGTTCCAGAAGCCCACGACGATGCTGTACCGCAACTTCCTCGCCATGGAAGCGGAGGAAACGCTGCGCTCGTACCCGGCTGACGGCGTGGTGCTGATGGGCGGCTGCGACAAGACCACACCGGCGCTGCTGATGGGCGCGATCTCGATGGACCTGCCGACCATCTTCCTGCCGGCCGGCCCGATGCTGAACGGCAACTGGAACGGCGTGACGCTGGGTTCGGGTTCGGACACGTGGAAGTACTGGGCGGACCTGCGCGCGGGCAAGATCACCGAGCAGGACTGGCAGGGCGTGGAAGGCGGCATTGCGCGCTCGCCGGGCCACTGCATGACGATGGGCACGGCGTCCACCATGACGAGCGCCGCGGAAGCGCTGGGCTTCACGCTGCCGGGCTTCGCTTCGATTCCGGCACCGGATTCGCGCCACGCGCAGATGTCGGCGAAAACCGGCATGCGGATTGTCGAGATGGTGTGGGAGGACCTGAAGCCGTCGGACATTATCACGGCGGGTTCGATTGATAACGCCGTCACCACGTGCCTGGCGCTATCCGGCTCGACCAATGCGATCGTCCACATGATCGCGCTGGCGCGCCGCGCCGGCATCGACCTGACCCTGAACCGCTACGACGACATCTCGCGTCATACACCGGTGCTGGCGAACATCCGCCCGACCGGTTCGTACCTGATGGAGGACTTTTACTACGCCGGCGGCCTGCAGGCGATGCTGGCCGAACTGGGTGAGCTGATCGACCGTTCGCAGAAGACGGTGAACGGGCGCACGCTCGGCGAGAACCTTGAAGGCGCAAAGATCTTCAACGACGACGTGATCCGCCGCCGCGCGGCGCCGCTGTTACCGAACAACGGTCTCGCGGTCCTGCGCGGCAATATCGCGCCCGACGGCGCGGTGATCAAGCCGGGCGCGGCCGATCCGAAGCTGCATGTGCATACAGGCCGTGCGGTGGTGTTCAGGGACTACAACGACATGGCGGCACGTATCGACGACGACGCGCTCGACATCGACGAGAGCTGCGTGATCGTGCTGCAGCATGCGGGTCCGGTGGGCGCGCCGGGGATGCCGGAGTGGGGCCAGTTGCCGATTCCGAAGAAGCTGCTGCAAAAGGGCGTGCGCGACATGCTGCGGATTTCCGATGCACGCATGAGCGGCACGAGCTACGGGGCGTGCGTGCTGCACGTGGCGCCGGAGTCGTTCATCGGCGGACCGTTTGCGCTGGTGCAGGACGGCGACCTGATCGAGCTCGACGTGCCGCAGCGCAAGCTGAACGTGCTGGTGCCGGACGAGGAACTGGCGCGGCGCAAGGCGGCGTGGGTGGAACCGGAGCCGCGCTTCACGCGTGGCTATGGCGCGATGCATCAGGTGCATGTGATGCAGGCCAACAAGGGCTGCGACTTCGACTTCCTGCAACGCGAAGGTGCGGGCGGCGCGGCGAGCTGCGGCGGCGCTGCAGCCGAGCCGGAGATTCACTGAGTTAGCTAACGGTGCCGCTGTTCGAAACCACGCGGTTCGAACAGCGGCACTAGCGTCGGAGATCACCCGACCGAAAAAGTTTTGGGCAGTCAGGCCGCGCGCAGGAGACCAGGCGGCGAAACCTACGATAAGGACTGCATATCGTGCCGATCGACTTACCGGCGGATGTGCGTCAACGAGAGCGAATACTGGGTGCCCGATGGCGGCCAGGCAATTTCGTGCGGCATAACGTGCCGCCATAACTCCAATGACAACAAAGGACGATCTGATGAAAAAGCGTTACCACAAAGAAGCCACGCTGGCCGTTGCCGGCGTGGCGGCCATGCTCGCTACGGGCGGAGCCTTCGCGCAGAGCAGCGTGACCCTCTACGGGGTGATCGATACCGGCATCGGTTATCTGAGCAGCCAGGCGCCTTCGACGGGCGCAACGAAGGGCGGTCAATCGGTGTTCAAGATGATCGAAGGGGTCTGGGGCGGCGAGCGCTTCGGGTTCAAGGGTAGCGAAGATCTCGGCGGCGGCACGAAGGCGATCTTCCAGCTCGAAGAAGGCTTCAACGCCGACACCGGCGCAGAAAGCAAGTCGGGCCTGATGTTCAGCCGCGCTTCCTGGGTAGGCCTGAGCAACGACACCTACGGTACGTTCACGGCCGGCCGCCAGTACACGCCTTACTACAACATGCTCGCGCAGTACGGCCCGACGCCGTGGCTGACCGGCGCATACGGCGCTCACCCGGGCGACCTCGACGCCCTCGATACCGACTACCGCGTCAACAACTCGCTCGTCTACACGACGCCGACCTTTGGCGGCCTGAAGCTGAGCGGCATGTATGCACTGGGTGGCGTGGCGGGCAGCACCAACCTGGGCTCGTCCTGGAGCGTGGGTGCGCAGTATCTGGCGGGTGCCGCGGGCATCGGCGTCGGTTTCGCGCGCTTTAACAATGCGACCGAAGGCGGCGGCGCATGGAGCTCCAGCTCCACGGCGTATTCGGGCACGGGCGAGCAAGGTGAATCGAGCATCACGAACGGTTACCAGAACGCAGCGGCGCAACAGCGCTTCGCGGTGACGGGTGGCTATCAGTTCAACTCGCAATGGGATGTCTCGGCGTCGTATTCGAACGTGCAATACATCGCCGGCCCGAATTCCGGTTTCTCGACGACCGCCATCTTCAACACCGGCGGCGCCGTGCTCCACTACCGTCCGGTGGTGTCGTGGGACTTCGCAGCAGGCTATAGCTACACGCGTGCAACCCAGGCGAACGGTGTCCAGGATGCTGCGAGCTATCAACAGATCAACCTGACCGAGCTCTACAACCTGTCCAAGCGCACCCGTATCTACGTGCTGGAAGCGTACGAGCGCGCCAACGGCCAGACGATCAACGGCGGCAAGGTGGTCACCGCCACGGCAGCGATCGGCGAACAGTCCGCTGCATCGAGCCGCAGCCAGTTCGCGGCGACGATCGGTATCAATCACCAGTTCTGATGCAGTAGCAGCTTGATGGCGGGGGCATTTTTCGACGTTCCCGCCATCGCGCCGAATCTTACTTGGCCCTGTCAATTATTTAGTCATGCTTACGTATTGACGGGTAATCGACAGGTCCGACGCTGTTCGAGGCAGTTTGAATTGCCGGGTCTGGAGACGCGCCAGGCATGGCATGTGGAGCGAGACCCGTGAAAAAGAAGCCTGTGCCCATCGAGAGCACGAACGCCAATTCCACTGCTGCAAAGCCCATCGTGGTGGGAAATTTCCGCGCGCCGGCCGCGACACCGACCCAGCAGGGCAGCCAGGGCATCCGTTTCGACTTTAACGACGGCTGCCGGATCGCGCTGCCGGAGGGCGACTGGCAGGTGCGTTTGAGCGACGCCCTGACCAACAACACCTTGTACGAAACGCAGATCAAGGCGGGCGTGGTAGCGAGCAGCAAGAAGTACTACGTGCCGTTTGAGATCCAGATTCGTTCGGGGGATACGGAAGTCTTGCGGCACCGCTTCGACTGCAGTGATCAGAACGTCCTGATCCAGTTTCCGGTCGGCACACTGGGCGACCTGATTGCCTGGTTCCCCTACGCCGTCAAGTTCGGCGAACAGCATCTCTGCCGGTTGACCTGCGCGATGGGTGCGCCGGTCATCGCGCTATTCAAACAGTTGTACCCTTCGATCACCTTCGTGACGCCCGACGAGATCCAACCGGACGACTACTACGCCACCTACAACATCGGCCTGTACTTCGACGACGAACAGAACGTGCGGCAGCCGAGCGATTTCCGGCTGGTAGGTTTGCATCGGACAGCCGGCTATATCCTCGGCGTCGATCCGGACGAGACGCCTCCTCATATCGATCTGCCGGACGACACCCGGCCGATCCCCGAAAAATACGTCTGCATTGCGGCGCAGAGCACGACGCAGTGCAAGTACTGGAACAACCCGTCGGGCTGGCGCGAACTCGTGCAATTCCTGAAAGATCACGGCTACCGCGTGATCTGCGTGGACCAGAAGGCCACGCATGGGACGGGCATGGTCTGGAATCACATCCCGTATGGCGCGGAAGATCAGACCGGCGACCGCCCGCTCGCTGAGCGTGCGCGCTGGCTCAAGCATGCGGAATTCTTCGTGGGCTTGAGCAGCGGCCTGTCGTGGCTGGCGTGGGCGGTCCGTACACCGGTGGTGATGATCAGCGGTTTTACCCATCCCACCAACGAATTCCAGACGCCGTACCGCGTCATCAATTACCACACCTGCAATAGCTGCTGGAACGACGTGCGCGTGATGTTCGACCACAAGGATTTCCTGTGGTGTCCGCGCCATGCCGGTACGCCCCGGCAGTTCGAGTGCACCCGCCTGATTACGACCGAACAGGTCAAGAACGTGATTCGCCGCATACCGGTGTTCGCCGCATAGCAGGACAGCGTTTTCCGCGCGGCTCGCGTTGCATAAAAAAATCGATAGAGCACACAGGGGACAGAGGCAATGAAAAGCTTGAGTTGGCGCAGAAAATATGGAGTCCGACATTTCGGCAGGAAACGGCTCGACTTGTCGCGGCTGGTGCGGCTGCTGATAGGCGTCGCGGCGTTGCAGACGATCGTCATGCCGGCGCACGCGCAGACCTCGGTGACGTCGGGCGTGACCTCGACAGGGGTGACGGTGACCGCGGGCGACAACCAGATCGTCGATGGCGGCGGCCTTGCCATCGGTTCGTTCGTTTCGTCCGGGGGCACGCAGATCGTCTCGTCGGGCGGCGTGGCTAGCAGTTCGGTGGTCTCGTCGGGCGGCACCCAGTTTGTATCGTCCGGTGGTGTGGCGTACGGCGCCACGCTTCTCGCGACGTCCGCTAACCAGACGGTTTCCGCCGGCGGCGTCGCCAGCAACACGGTGGTGTCGGGCGGCAAGCAGGCGGTATCGAGCGGCGGCGTGGCGTATGACACCGTGGTGAGTTCCGGTGGCTCGCTCTATGTGAGTTCGGGCGGCACGGCCGTCTCCGCCGGTGTTTTCCTGGGCGGCAAGATCGTGGTCGGCAGTACCTCCGGCGGCGGCGTGACCAGCAATACGACGGTGCAGTCGGGTGGCCAGGAAGTCTTGTCGTCGGGCGGCGTGGCGTCGGCCACGGAGGTGATGTCGGGCGGCTCGCTGGTCATGTCGGGCGCGGGCACCAGCTATGCAACCACGGTATTTGCCGGCGGCAGCGAGAAAGTGGCAAGCGGCGGCACGGCGATCGGCACCGTGTTGAGCGGCGGCACCTTGGGGGTGGCTTTGTCGGGCGTGGCCAGCGGCACGACAGTCGGCGGCGGCACGACCTCCAGCGGGACGACGATGCTCGGCCAGTTGAACGTGTCGGCGACGTCGGGCAGCGCAGGTTCCGCGTTCGATACGACCGTGATCAGCGGCGGCAGCCTGCAGGTGGTCTCGGGCGCGTACATCAGCGGCACGACGGTCAACAGCGGTGGCAGCGTGTCGCTGCAATGGGGTGTGGCAAGCGGCACGATCGTCAACAACGGCGGGACGCAGACCGTCTGGGACGAGACCAGCGTCGCCTCAGCCGGTACGTCGTTCGCGACGGTGGTCAACAGCGGCGGCATGGAAGTGGTGTCGTCGGGCGGCAGCGCCATCGGCACGAGCATCAGCGGGGGCACGCAAAGCGTGAGCTTGAGCGGCTCGGCCATCAGCGCCTCGGTCGACAGCGGCGGTACACAAACGGTGGCGGCTGGCGGGACGGCATCCGATACCTCGGTGAACACGGGCGGCAGCGAGGTGCTGTCGTCCGGTGGTGTGGCAAACAGCACCACGGTCAACGGCAGTGGCACGCAGGATGTGCTGTCAGGCGGGGTGGCCAGCAACACGGTGGTGACGAGCGGCGGCGAACTGAGCGTGCAGGCGGGCGGCAGCGCCACGGGCGTCGTGCAGAGCGCCGGCGCCGCGCTCGACGTGAACACGGCGGATACGCTATCGGGTACCTACGTCTCGTCGGGATCGAGCAGCGCGTTCTCGATTGCGAACAATACGGCCTCGAACCTGATCGTCGAAGACGGCGGCAACCTGGCCGTGCTCGACGGCGGTATCTCGCTCAACACGGTGGTCAACAGCGGCGGCAGCGAAGTGGTGTCGTCGGGCGGGATGGCGAGCGGCACCACCATCAACAGTCATGGTGCGCAGGATGTTTTGTCCGATGGTGCGACCATCAATGCGACCGTCAACAACGGCGGCACGCAAAGCGTGGAGATGGGCGGCTCGGCGCTCGACACCGCGGTCAACAGCGGCGGCAGCCAGGTGGTGTCGTCGGGCGGCGCGGCAAGCGGCACCGTGCTCAATAGCGGCGGCGCGCTGAATGTGCAGACGGGCGGCAGCGCGACCGGCGTCGTGCAGAGCGCCGGCGCGGCGCTGGAGGTCAACACGTCCGCTACGCTCGCCGGCACTTATGTGTCGGGCGCATCGTCCAGTACCTACTCGATTGCGAATAACACGGCCTCCAGCGTGGTGGTCGAGAACGGCGGCAGCCTGGCCGTGCTTGACGGCGGTACATCGCTCAACACGGTGGTCAACAGCGGCGGCAGCGAAGCGGTGTCGTCGGGCGGCGTGGCCAGCGGTACGACCATCAACAGCAGCGGCACGCAGGACATTCTCTCGGGCGGCCTCACGGTCAGTCCGAACGTCAACAGCGGCGGCACGCAAAGCGTCGCTAATGGTGCGGTGGCGAGCGGCACCGTGGTGAACAACGGCGGGACGCAGAACGTGAGCTCGGGCGGCTCGGCCGTGGGCGGCGCCATCAACAGCGGTGGCATGCAAAACGTCGCGGATGGCGGCACGGCGATCGGCACGGCGGTGAACAGCGGCGGCACGCAAAACGTGGCGAGCGGCGGCACCGTCACCAGCGGCATCGTGAATGCCGGCGGGACGCAAAACGTGACGTCGGGCGCGACGGTCAACGACGTCATCCTCGACGGCACCGAGAACACCTTGTTGCCGCCGGTGATCCTGCCGCAATCGGGTGGGGCCGTGCAGGACGTGTCGAGCGGCAGCAACGTCAGCGGCACCGTCGTGAACAGCGGCGGCACCCAGGTGGTGTCGTCCGGCGGTGTGGCCGGTGGGACGCTCGTCAACAGCGGCGGCATGCTGAGCGTGCAGGCAGGCGGCAGCGCCACGAACGTGGTGCAGAGCGCCGGTGCGGCGCTGATTGCCAACACCTCGGACATTCTGTCGGGATCCTATGTATCGTCGTCCGGCTCGACGAACGCGTTCTCGATTGCGAACAACCTCGCTTCCGCGGTGGTGGTGGAAGACGGCGGCAGCCTCTCGGTGCTGTCCGGCGGTTCGTCGCTGCGCACGCTGGTGAATAGCGGCGGCAGCGAAGTCGTGTCGGCGGGCGGCGTGGCGACCAGCACGACGGTCAATGCCAGCGGTGCGCAGACCGTGATGTCCGGTGGCCTTGCGGTCAGCGCAAGCGTCAGCGGTGGCGGCGTGCAAACCTTGTCGGGCGGCGTGGCCAGCGCCACCGTGATCAATAGCGCCACGCAGAACATCCTCTCGGGCGGCACGGCGATCAGCACCACCGTCAACAACGGCGGCACGCAGAGCGTGTCGAACGGCGGGCTGTCCATCAGTGCGGTGGTCAGCAGCGGTGGCGTTGAAGTGGTGTCGTCTGGCGGCGTGGCGCGGGACACGACGATCAGCAACAGTGGGACGCAGAACATCCTGTCGGGCGGTGCGGCGATCAGCGCGACCGTCGACGGCGGCGGCATGCAGTCCGTAGCAAGCGGCGGTACCGCGCTCGATACGCTGGTGGCCAGCGGCGGCACGCAGAACGTCAGCGCAGGCGGGATCGTCAGCGGGACCACCATTGAGGTCGGCGGTATTCAGAACGTGCAGTCCGCGACCGTCACCAGTTCGGTGGTCAGCAGCGGCGGCACGCAAACCGTCGCGAACGGTGGCCTCGCCATGGGCAGCGTGGTGAGCAGCGGCGGCAGCCAGACGGTGTCGGCTGGCGGTGTTGCAAGCGGCACCACGGTCGATGCCAGCGGGACGCAAACGGTCGCGAGCGGCGGCACAGCCGCCGGCAGTGTGGTCAACAGCGGCGGCAACCAGAACGTGTCGTCGGGCGGCGTGGCAAGCGCGACGACCATCAACGCGAGCGGCACGCAAACCGTGACGAACGGCGGCACCGCAAGCGGGGGCGTGGTCAATAGCGGCGGCACCCAGGTGGTGTCGTCCGGCGGCGTGGCGACCGCGGCGACGGTCAACAGCGGCGGCAGCCAGAGCATCGTCTCGGGCGGCACGGCGAACCAGACGACAGTGGGCAGCGGCGGCTCGCAACTGGTGCTGGCCGGCGGCGTCTCCAACGACGCGGTGGTGAACAGCGGCGGCTATCAGTACATCGACGGTGTCGTCGAAGGCTATGCGTATAGCGCCACCGTGAACAGCGGCGGCGTGCAGGAGGTCGCGGCCGGCGGCACGGCACAAAACACGCTCGTGGCGGGCGGCACGCAGCAGGTCGACTCCGGCGGTACGGCAACCAGCACCACGGTGAATAACGGCGGTGTGCAGGACATTCTCGCCGGCGGCTCCGCGTCGTTCACCACGGTATCGTCGGGTACGGTGATCGTCGACGGCACGCTCAGCAACGTCACGGTGGGCGCCGGCGCGATCGTCAGCGGCACGGGGACGGTCACGCCCGGTCTGACCATGACGAGCGGCAGCACGCTAGTGCAGAGCACGCTCGGCGCGGGGCTGCATGTGAGCGGCACGCTGAGTCTCGAGAGCGGCTCCACCTACAACGTGACGGTGAACGCGGGCGGCGCGAGCGCCGGCGCAGTTGTGACGGGCAACCTGACGATCGGCTCGGGGGCGGTCCTCACGCTGACTTCGCTCAGCGGCAGCTATTCGATTGGGACCGCATACACGGTGCTGACCTATACCGGTCTGCAGACGGGCGCGTTCGGCACGGTGACCTCCAACTTCGCCTACCTGACACCGAGCGTCAGCTATTCGAGCGGGGCCGTCACTGTCACGCTGGATGCGCCGGGCGCAACGGGTACCTCTACAACCACCACGACGGGCACGACCGGCAACGCCAGCGGCGCGTTCAGCTTCGCCCTGCCAGGCGACGCGACCAATCAGAACAACGTGGCGGCCGCACTGAGCACGATCTACGGCAAGGGCGGCAGCGCGGTCACGAAAGCGTTGCTCGTGACGACCACGGCGCAAGCCTATCGCGCGCTGGGCCAGTTGTCCGGCGCCGACGCCGTGCCGTTCAGGCAGATTGCCGAGGCGCGCACCGGAGAGGCGCAGGACACGGTCGCACAACGTCTGGCAGGTACCGACGCCACGACCCAGCACGGCCTATGGGTCAGCGCCGATTATCAGCAGGCTTCGATTGACGGTAACGGCACCGTGGGGAGCAACCCCTACGACGACCATTCCGCCGCCATCACGCTGGGCTACGACCAGACGCTGACGCAGACCGTGCGGGCAGGCGCCGCGCTGATGCTCAACAACGACATCGTGGACTTCTCCAATGACGGCTCCAGCGCCCGCACCGACGGCGTGCAAGCGGAACTGTACGGCTCCTGGACACCGGCCGGCAGCCTGCTGTACGCGACGGGTATCGCCGGGCTGGGGTACTGGAACAACCGGCTCTCGCGCGAGGTGAGCGTCGGCGCTGTGTCGAACCAGGACACGTCAACCTTCAACACTACAAGCATGGCGCTGTACGGCGAAGCGGGCATGAACCTCGCCTACACCGTCGGTACCGTGCAGCCCTATGTCGCGCTGACAGCCGGCCACTACGCGCAGCAGAGTGCAACGGAGGGCGGCGGCGTGACGGCGCTGACCTATGGATCGGCCAACACCAACGCGCTCTCCAGCATCCTCGGCGCGCGCTTCCTGAAACAGGGTGTCTGGCTGTTTGGCCATGCCTTCGATCTGCAGGCCGGCGTGTCGTGGGAGCACCGCCTCACCGGCGCGGATCAATCGCTCACGGCTGCGTTTGCCGCTTCGCCGGGAGAGACCTGGCAAGTGTTCGGCACGCCGTCGGATCGCGACGCGGCGAAGCTGGATCTCGGCGCCGACTGGCAAGTGGGCTCGCGCACCAAGGTGTTCGCGAAGCTGGGTGTCGAATACGGCACCCACACGCATGACTACGGTGGAGAGCTAGGGGCGCAATGGAAGTGGTAAGTCAGCGCCGCGCGGGCAAGCCGGAGCCGGCATGGCCGGCTTGCCGCGAGAACAGAACAGACACAATTGAAGGAGACGAAAGTGATCAGGATTTCTAACAGAGTTTGCGCCGCAGGCCTTTTGGCCGTGCTGCTGGCCGGTTGCGGTGGAGGTGGATCCTCGGGCGCCAGCGGCAACTCAGGGGCGGCGTATACGACACCGGCAAGCACGACGGGGAGCAGTAACCCGGCGAGTACGGCGGCGGCGACCACCGCTGCCTACCAGGTCGGCACCACGACGTCCGATCCGAACCTGCCGGCCGCGCCGGTCATGCCGAGCCTGCCGCCGTCCAACGCGGCATGCCGGCTGACCGCCAGCTACGCGACGCAGGCCAACGGCCTGTTGCCGACCACCACGGAGGCGACGGCCGGTTCCACCGCACCGGATACGGCGCGCATCCAGGCGGCGCTGTATGCCTGCGCGAACGCGGCCAATGCATACACGAGCACCAACACGCTGAGCAGCAACGGCGTAGTCGAGCTGAGCGCGGGCGGCGCCAACAACGCGTTTCTGACCGGACCGCTGTCGATGCCCGGCGGCGTGACGCTGGTGATCGACAACGGCGTGACGCTGTTTGCATCGCGCGATCCGACGCAATACGAATCCGGTACCACGGGTGCGTCCACCGCCAATCTGCCTGGCACACCGGACGCTGCGTCCACGGGTGCGGCAACCAGCGCCATCGCCGGCAACGGTACTTATTATTGCGGCCAGATCTATCCGAACGACGACGGTTGCAAGCCGCTGATCAGCAACGTGGTCTACAGCGGGACGTCGAAGATCTACACGAGCAACAACGCCATCATGGGGCCGGGGACCATTGACGGCCAGGGCGGCCAGCCGTTGTACACGACGGCGGCGAACCTCACGGCAGCGGGTGCGCCGCCCTTGATCACGCGTCCGGACGGCACCAACATGAGCTGGTGGGATCTGGGCTGGGAGGGCAATGAGGCGATCGCGGGTGAGGACGAAAACAATCCGCGCCTGATCGAGCCGCTGTACGGCTACAACTTCACGCTGTTCAACCTGACGCTGCAGAACGCGCCGAAATTCCACGTCACGCCCACCGGCATCAACGGCTTCACCGCGTGGAACGTGAAGATTTTCACGCCGACGGCGGTCTATCAGGCAATGAACAACTATTGGGGCGCGCCGTACAGCTATGCCTCGATCAAGAACACCGACGGCATCGATCCGGGCAGCAAGAGCCCGACGACGTCGGCTACGCCCGCATCGCCTGCACTGCCGGGCGGCTATACCGGCTCGGCCGGCAGCTTCACCGGCGACATCAGCAACATCCTCGTGGCTTATTCGTACATCAGCGATAGCGATGACAATATGGCTATCAAAGGCGAATCGAATATCGCCGACGGCCGCGTCTACAACATCACCGTTGCCCACAATCACTTCTTTTATGGGCACGGCATGTCGATCGGCAGCCAGACCTCGGGGCTGGACGGCAACCCTGCCAATCTCGCCACGGCGGACCCGGCTGTGGTAGCGAACACCACGCCGCTTACCGTGCAGGGACAACTCGTCTATCCAAGCGTATCGAATGTGAACGTCTATGACCTGTCCATGAACTACACGGACAACGGCGTGCGCATCAAGACCAACTGGAGCGAAGGCGGTCTCGTCTCGAACGCCAACTACTCGAACATCTGCATGCAGGGCAATCCGAGTCCGAACGCGCTCGATCCGACGCCGCAGGCGGCCGTCATCATCACGCCGTACTACACGGCCACCGGGAATGCAGGGTTGTATCCGAGCTATCAGAACATCAACGTCAACGGCTTGCATGAGCTCACCGCGGCGTCCTGGACCTTCCAGGGCTTCAATTCGGCGAGTCCGAACCTGCAGGGCTGGCCGACCGGCAGCGTGGCGGTCCCGAGTCCGGCGGTGGTGAATCCGCTGGGCATCACGTTGAATAACGTGGTGGCGGACGTGGCGCCGCTGTCGGTCACGTCCAGTGACGCCAACATCACGCTCGGCGGCAACGTCAACGTCGCGCTGGCGAACTCGACCACGAACAACGTGACGGTGGCCCGCAATACGACAATCACGGCGCCGCCCACCGTGGATTGCAGCAAGGCCTTCGTGGCCTTCCCAGGTCAGAGCTTCCCATGACGAACGCGAGATACGGATGAGCGCCGCTTCTTCACTCAACGGGGCTGAACCGGCCCGGTCCGCCGGCGTCCAGGCCGGCAGGGCCGGTCAGGCGCCGTTCGTCGACCTGGGCGAGCCGCTCTTCGAGGGGCCGCAAGGGATTCGCTACGACTTCAACTACGGCTGCCGCGTGAAGGTCTCCGGGGCGGGGTGGCGTGTGCGTCTGCTGGATCGCGACGCGGACGTGGTGCTGTACGACGAGGAGGTCGCCAACGCCACGGTCTGCAGTACGAAGCGCTATTACGTCAACTTCCGCATCGAGGTGCTGCGCGATGGCGTCATGGTGTTCGAGCACGATCAGGATCTGCACGGCAGGAAGGTGTATGCGCGTCTGCCGGTCTCGACGATCGGCGACGTGATTGCCTGGTTTCCCTACGTCGACGAGTTTCGCAAGCGGCATCAGTGCGAGATGTATGTGTCGATGGGCGAGGGGCTCTGGTCGCTGTTCGAAGACGCCTACCCGTGCCTGCACTATGTTCATCCCGAGGACGAGGACGCCGCTGAATACGGCTTTTACGCCAGCTATTTTCTCGGCATCTTCTTCCCGAGCAGCGACCGCACGCATCAGCCCACGGACTATCGGTTGAGCGGCCTGCAACGCACCATTCCCTGGCTGCTTGGCCTGCCGGCGGCGGAGTGCCGTCCGCGGATCGGCATTCGCGACACGCGCAGGCGCATCGCCGAGCCCTATGTCTGCATCGCGGCGCAGGCGTCGTCGCAGTGCAAGCACTGGAACAATCCGACCGGCTGGTACGAGACGGTCCGCTACCTGAAGGCGCAGGGCTACCGCGTGTTGTGCATTGATCGCGAGCCGCTCACCGGCCAGGGCCTGCAGTGGAATCACATTCCCTATGGCGCCGAGGACTTCACGGGAGACTTGCCGCTCCAGGAGCGCGCAAGCCTGCTGCTGCATGCGGAGTTCTTCGTCGGGCTCTCAAGCGGTCTCTCATGGCTCGCCTGGGCCATTGGCAAGCCGGTCGTCATGATCAGCGGCTTCACGCATCCGCAGAACGAGTTCGATACGCCGTACCGGGTCATCAATTTTCACGCGTGCAATAGCTGCTGGAACGACACGAGTGTCGAGTTCGATAACACGGACTACCTGTGGTGCCCGCGCCATGCCGGCACCGAGCGGCAATTCGAATGCTCGCGCCTGATCGCCTCGGGGCAGGTTATCAGGACGATTGGGCGCGTGATCGACGATCTCAGGCATTAATGGTGGGTAAGGCTGGCAGTTCCCAAGTTTTCCAGTCGTCGTTCATGAGATCCGCCCCGTACGCAAGCTGAAACATAATTCGCTGTAGATTGCGTCGCGTGACATTTTTTTGCATTTTTAGCCATTGCTTCGTGTATATTGCGCAAGGTTTGCGTTTGTAACACAAAGTAATAAAAATGAACAAACAGACCTACAGGCTGGTATTCAGCCGTTTGCGGGGCATGCTGGTCGCCGTCGAAGAAACGGCGACCGGGAATGGCAAGAAGGTGAACGGGGAAACGTCGCCCAGGCGCGCGATTCGGGGTGGTCGCGGAATCGTTGCACAGTTTGCGCTGCGTCACGCCGCGCTCGGCGCGCTGACGTTCGCTGGTACGGTTACGGCAGGGCACGCGCAGATCGTGCCGGACGGAGCGCACGCGCCATCGGTGATCCAGACGCAGAGCGGCTTGCCGCAGGTCAACATAAACCGCCCGTCCGGGGCTGGCGTATCGCTAAATACGTACGGCCAGTTCGACGTCCAGAAGCCCGGCGCGATCCTGAACAACTCTCCCACGATTGTCCAGACTCAGCAGGCTGGCTATGTCAACGGCAACCCGAATTTCCAGCCGGGCCAGTCGGCATCGATCATTGTCAATCAGGTCAACAGTAACAATCCCTCGCAACTACGAGGTTACGTCGAGGTCGCGGGCCGGCGCGCAGAGGTCGTGATCGCCAATTCCTCCGGGTTGATCGTCGGTGGGGGCGGTTTTATCAACACGTCCAGAGCGATCCTCACGACCGGCACGCCAACGTTCGGCGCGAACGGTAACCTCACGGGTTTCGATGTGACCGGCGGCCAGATTACGGTTCAGGGCGCCGGCCTGAACGCCTCGAACGTCGATCAGGTTGACCTCATTGCCCGTGCTGTCCAGGCGAACGCCGCCATCTATGGCAACACGCTGAACATTGTCGCAGGCGCGAACCACGTCGACCACGACACGCTTGCCGCGACACCCATCGCTGGCAACGGCCCGCCTCCAGCGGTCTCGATCGATGTGAGCCAGTTAGGTGGTATGTATGCCAATCGTATTTTTCTGGCCTCCAATGAGTATGGAGTGGGTGTCTCGAACGCGGGGGTTATTGCTGCGCAGGCGGGCGATCTCACATTGACCACGCAGGGGCGGCTTGTGCTTTCCGGCCACGCCAGTGCCAGCGGCAACGTAGCCCTGTCGGCAGCAGGCGGCGTTGCGAACAGCGGCACGACCTACGCGCAGCAGGGCGTGTCGGTGAACACTGCCGCGGATCTCACGAACAGCGGCACACTGGCCGCGCAACAGAACACGAGCGTCAACGCAGGAAGCGTGAACTCGACCGGCACGCTCGCGGCGGGCATCAATAACGACGGGTCGATTGCGACAGCGGGCGACCTGACGGTCGTCGCGACCGGTTCGCTTGCGGCGACCGGCCAAAACGCGGCCGGAGGCAACGCTACCCTCCAGGGCGCCTCGGCGAACCTTGCCGGTAGCCAGACCTCGGCGACAGGCAACCTGACTCTCGTCGCTAACGCGGGTGATCTGGACCTCGCCGGTGCAACGGCGAGTGCAGGAGGCCGCATCGATGCAACGGCCCAGGGCACACTCATTGACGCGGGTGGCACGATTTCAGCAGGACTGCAGACGGAAGTCACAGCGGCCACACTCAATAATAACGCGGGCACGATCAGCGCAAACCAGCTAACCGTTTCCGTCACGAACCTCACGAATAGCGGCGGCAGGATTTCGCAGACTGGGACGGGTACGACGGCGATCAATGTCTCGGGCACGCTCGACAATTCGAACGGGTCGCTGCAGACCAACAGCGCAGGTCTGACGCTCACGCCGGGCACACTGATCAACGATCACGGCACGATGACGGATTCGGGTACGGGCACCCTGTCGATTAGCACGGGAACACTGTCGAACAACGGCGGCACGCTCGCTACCAACGGCGCGCTCGATGTGAACGCCGGTGCCGTTTCGAATGAGGGCGGCAAACTCACCGGACAGAGCGAGGTCATTTTCTCAGTCGCATCGCTCGACAACAGCGCAGGCGGCTACATTGGCGCACAAAATGTTGCCGTGACCGATGCGGGGGGGCTGAACAATGCGGGCGGCACGCTTGAGGCGAACGGCACGCTGAGCGCGTCGGCGCAGACGTTTGCCAACGACGGCGGCTCGATCAGCAATGCCGGTACGCAATCGACGGACGTCACCGCAAGTGGTGCGCTCACCAATACGCAAGGTGGGGTGATCGCAGGCAACGGCGCTGTGTCCGTCTCCGGCGGCAGTGTGAACAATTCGGGCGGAAGCGTCCTTGCCGGCGGCGCGACTATCGTGCAGTCGGGTAGCACGCTCACGAACGCGGCGGGTCTGATAAAAGGCAACGGCGCCGTCGCCGCAATAGCAACTGGAACGATCACCAATACCGGAGGCGAAATCGAGTCGAACGGCTCGACGACGACCCTCAGTGTGTCCGGCGGCTCTCTGGACAATACAAACGGACGGATCGCGGATACGGGAACCGGGGCGACGACGATCAACGCAGGGTCGATCACCAACGCTAATCCGGGCGGTGTGACCGGAGCGGGTACGATCGGCGGCAATGGTGACGTGACGCTCACTGGACAGACGCTCTCGAACGGGCAGGGTGCGCAGATTGTCGCGGCCCACGACCTGACGCTGAACGTCGCGCAGGCCGTGAACAACAATGGCGGCACCCTGTCAGGCTTGAACGATCTCACGCTCAACGGATCGGGCGCGACGCTCACCAACCAGAGCGGTTCGATTCACGGCGACGGTGCGATCACGCTTGACGTCGCGTCGCTCGACAATACCGCTGGCAAGATCGGTAACGACACGGGTAGCGGCGGCAGCATCGCAATCAACGCGGGCACGCTTTCGAACCAGGGCGGCGCGATCGGCAGCGACCAGAACCTGAACGTCACGACGAGCCGGCTTTCGGGCGATGGCAGGATCATCGCGGGCAACAATGGCGAGTTGGCGGTCAACGGCAGCTACACCGACGACGCGGCCAACACGATCCAGGCGAACAACAACCTGACGTTCTCCACCACCGGGAACTTCACGAACCAGGGGACATTGAGCGCGGTCAATGGGCTGACCGTGAACGCGGCCAGCGTTGACAACCAGGCGGGGGCGGTACTGAATTCCGCCAGCACCACAGTCAACACATCCGGTGCGCTAACCAACGAAGGCACACTCGCAGGCGCAACGGTCACGACGCAAAGCAGTTTGCTCACCAATACCGGGACGGTCGTCGGCAACAACGTGACGTTGAGTGCCGGCTCGATCGATAATACGGGTTCGGCGGCAGCCATCGCGGCGGCCACACAACTGAACCTGTACGCCGCGAACGAACTGTCGAACACCGGTGGCGCCAACATCCAGAGCCTCGGCAACCTCGCCATCGCGGCCAATGCGAACCGTGACGGAAACGGCGTGCTCGCCAATCGGACCGGCGTCGTGACCAACGACCAGTCGACGATCCAGGCGCAGGGCAACATGGAGATTGCCGCCGGGACGTTGAGCAATACGCGGCCGGCGCCGACGATCGAGAAGACGGAGACCAGCGACGATACCGTTCACCAGACCAAGCGTGACAAGTACGTGGCGTGCGCGACGACGAATGCCGATAGCCACTCGTCCTGCTCACAGGCGGTATGGGACTTCGGCTACAAATCACCGATCAATTCGACCTACTCGACCTCACAGGTCGTGTCCCAGACATCCGGTCCGAACGCGACCAATGACGTGCTTGTTGTGAATGTCGGTGGCCAGCAACAGACTATTTACTACAACTCCATCACGAACAACGGCGATGGCACCATCACCGTGAACTACTGGGACGATTACAACCCGAGCATCAACTATCTGCCGTCTACTGAATATCCGACGCGAAACGACGCGCACCATGGGTACCAGCGCGTCGAGATCGCACGGGACACCGAGACCATAACCGAGCAGGACAAGGTCACCGGTTCGCCGGCGCAGGAGGCGCAACTGCTGGCAGGTGGCAACATGACGCTGGCGAACGTCGGGACGATCAATAACGGCTATAGCGCGATCGCGGCCGGCAACTCGATCCAGATAGGCAGTACGCAACAGGGTGGCTCCATTGGTAGCGGCAGTTACGGTGGCACAACCGTCAGCAACACCGGGCAGACCCTGTATCAGTATCAGACGCAGAACATCGTTTCGACCTACGCGTGGAACGAGGACATCACTCGCGACGTGGGCACGGTGGCCGAAGCTCCGGTCGTGCTGGCACCGGTGGCCATTGGCGGCACGGGCGGCACGATCATCGCGAACAACTCGGTGCAGATTAACGCGACAAACCTGAACAATACCAATGTCGCTGCTGCGAACTCGGCAACCGGCGCAACCGGCGGAACGCTCGGAACGAATGCGGCTCTTGCGGGCGTCTCACCCGGCTCCTCGCAGGTGATCAATGCCGCCACCGGCCAGCAGGCGGCAGTCAATGCGCCGCAATCGGTCGCAGGGCATAACGGTTCGCTAAACATCAGGCTGCCGACGAGTGGTCTGTACGCACTCCAGACCGCGCCGGGGCAGGAGTATCTGGTTGCCACGAATCCAATGCTCACGAGCTATACGAGCTTTATTTCGAGCAACTACATGTTGCAGGCACTGGGGTTCAATCCGCAGACGACAGAAAAGCGGCTGGGTGACGGGCTCTATGAAGAAGGTCAGGTGCAGAACCAGATTACGCAACTCACGGGGCGCGTGTATCTGCAAGGCTACAACGACAACGAGGACGAGTACAAGGCGCTGATGACGGCCGGGGTCAATGCCGCGCAGCAGTTCAATCTGGAGCCCGGCGTAGCGCTAACCGCCGCGCAGATGGATTCGCTTACGAGCGACATGGTGTGGCTTGTGAACCAGACAGTGACCTTGCCTGACGGGAGCACCCAACAGGTGCTGGCGCCGGTTGTGTATCTGGCCCAGACACATGCGAACGACCTGCAGCCGACCGGTGCCCTGATTGCCGCCGACGACGTCGAAATCCACGCGACCGGCAGCGTCGTCAACAGCGGGGTGATCAAGGGCGGCACGCAAACGGTTGTTGCC
This sequence comes from Paraburkholderia phenazinium, assembly GCF_900142845.1. NCBI lineage: Bacteria > Pseudomonadati > Pseudomonadota > Betaproteobacteria > Burkholderiales > Burkholderiaceae > Paraburkholderia > Paraburkholderia phenazinium. Next base: position 3,589,745 of record NZ_FSRU01000001.1, on the reverse strand, counting down.
GCAACGGATATTCTTAACCGGGCAGGCACGATCGGTAGCAGTTCGACCAATGGGACGACAGTCGTATCGGCAACCCATGATGTCGTCAATGCGTCCGGTCAGATTACGGGCAACCGCGTGGCCGTGCTGGCGGGCAACGATATCGTCAATACGACGCTCGTCGATACGGTAGGCGTCTCCGCGGTATCGGGCGACAGCAAGGTCAATACGGGTCTTGTAGGCCAGCAGGGCTCAATTGCGTCCACCGGTGATCTGATGGTGAGCGCGGGGCACGACCTGAGCGTCGATGGCGCAAACATTGCCGCAGGCGGTAATGCGCAGATCACCGCGGGTCATGACATCACGGTCGACACAGTGCAGTCCACCACGGACCAGTCGGTCGACAAGAACGCGAATCACCACTGGGAAGCGACCGGTACAACCAATGAGACCAGCGCGATCTCGGCGGTTGGTAGCCTGGCGATGCAAAGCGGCAACGACTCCACGTTCAAGGGCGCACAGGTCACGGCGGGCACCGGTCTGTCTGTGATCGCCGGAGGCAACCTGACGGCGGCGACGGTTACGAACACGTCGCAGTACGACAACGTTGCGACCGACGATAAAACGCGGCAGGAAGTTGACCACACCTACGGCCAGCAGGTTGTGGGGTTCAACTTATCGGCCGGTGGCAATGCAACGCTTGCCGCGGTCAACGCGGTTGCGGGCGGCAACAGCCGGGCGGACGGCGCTGGGAATGTGACCCTCACCGGTTCAACGGTGACCGCTGGAATCGACAGATCCCAGGTCGCCAACGGTGCGGGCGCGCTGACAATCGCGGGCAATGGTAACGTCACGATCAACGAAGGGCGTGAAGAGCATGACAGTGCGACGGCGGTTCAATCGAAGCGCGGCAGCTTTGTGAGTGGTTCGACGACGGATACGTCGCAGAACACCCAATCGAATGTGGGTGTCGCGAGCACGCTATCTGGGGACTCCGTGAACGTGCACGCGGGGAAGGATCTGACGGTCCAGGGCAGCAACGTTGTCGGCACCAATGACGTCAACCTCGCGGCACTGGGCAACGTCGACATCACGACTTCCCAGGATCGCACCAGTTCGGCAAGCAGCTACGACAAGCACGAATCGGGATTGCTGTCGAACGGGGGCCTGTCGGTGACGATCGGCAGCCGCTCGCTGTCGCAGACGGATCAGTCCAGCGCGGTGACGAACAATGCCAGCGTAGTCGGATCGTCGTCGGGCAACGTAACGATCAGCGCGGGCAAGGATGCGACACTCACTGGCAGCGAGATCGTTGCGGGACAGGACGTGGGTATCACGGCACAGAATGTGACGGTCAACGCTGCGTACGATACCTACCAGGACAAGCAGACGCAGCAGGAGAAGCAGGCCGGCCTGTCCGTCGGACTAGGCGGCGGCGTGCTGCAGACAGCGCAGATGATGGCGAGCGATGTCAACTCGGGCGTGCAGTCCGGCGACTCGCGACTCGCGGCCGTACAGGGACTCGCAGCGGCAGAGGCGGCGTACCAGAACAAAGGGCAGATCGCGAATGCCGCGAGCGCGCTGGCCAACGGTAGCGGTATCGCGAGCGCCTCAGGCGTGCAGTTGCAGATCAGCGTGGGATCCAGCCAGAGCAACAGTTCGTCCAGCACGTCGGCCACGACCGCGCGCGGCTCCTCGATCATCGGCAACGGGAATGTGTCCATCACGGCGACCGGCGTCCCGGATGCAAATGGCAACACCCAGGCCGGCACAGGCGATATCGCGATGACCGGCGCGACCGTGATGGGCAAGAACGTCGCGCTCTCAGCGAACAACGATATTACGCTGCAAAGCGCGCACAGCACCGAGCAGGATACGAGCAGCAACAGTTCGAGCGGGTTCAGTGCGGGCGTAGGAATCGGTGTAAGCAGTAAGGGGGGTGCGGGCATCAGCGTGTCGGCCAGCGTAAGCGAGGCGGGCGGTCACGGCAACGGCTCCAGCGTCACGCAGGACAACACCACGCTCAGCGCGGGCAATATGCTGTCCATGCATTCCGGTCGGGATGCGACGCTGGATGGGGCGCAGGCTTCGGGCACGACCGTGAACGTCGATGTCGGTCGCAATCTGACGATGACCAGCGAGCAGGACACCTCCACATATGCCAACAGCCAGCACAGCGTGAGCGGTGGCCTGAGCTACACATTTGGGGCCGGCGGCTTCTCGGGCGACCTTTCCGTCTCGAAGACGAACATCAATAGCAATTATGCTTCGGTGAATCAGCAGACCGGGCTGGTTGCAGGCGATGGTGGTTTCCACGTCAGCGTTGGCAACAACACGCAGCTCAACGGCGCGGAGATCGCCAGTACGGCTCTGGCTCAGGACAACACGCTATCCACCGGTACTTTCGGGTATTCGAACATCCAGAATACGATGTCGTACTCCGGATCGACCGAAGGGATTGCACTGTCGAGTAGTCCTACAGGAAGCAGTCAGAGCCTGATGGGTGGACCGCAGATGACGCAGACGGGGGCTAACTCCAGCGGTACGACCTATGCGGCCGTCAGCCCAGGCACAATCACGGTGAGGTCCGATCAGGCAAACGGGACGGACAGCACGGCGGGTCTCTCGCGCGATACGACGAATGCAAACCAGACCGTGCAGAACACGTTCAACCTGCAGAACGTGCAGAATAATCTGGCGTTGTCGCAGGCGTTTGGGAAAACGGCGACCTATGCGGTCGGACAGATTGCTGACCAGCTTGAGGCCAATAATCCGCTCTTCGCTGAAGGTGGCGCCGGGCGCGATGCGCTGCACGCGGCGGTCGCGGCGATTGGTGCGGCGATCTCTGGTGGCAACATTGCTGGCGCAGTGGGGGGCTCGCTTGCTGGCGATGCGTTGCAGACGCTGGCCGCTCCGATTATCAACCAGGCGGTGAGCCAGTTGCCGGCCGATGCGCAGGACGCGGCACGCAACGCGCTCAATGACATTGTGTCGACGGCCGGTGGCGCATTGGGCGGCGCACTCGCGGGTGGCGGTTCGCAAGGGGTAATAGCTGGAGCGGGCTCGGCGGCGAACAATGAAGTCTACAACCGGCAGTTGCATCCGGACGAACGTACTTGGGCGATGCAGCACGCCAATGACTTTGCGGCATATTACGCGAGCGTTACGGGCCAGACGATTTCGTCGACAGACGCGCAGAACATGCTGCTCGCGAACGGATATATCCGGGTGGATAATGCTGCCGCGAGTGGGCTAGGCTACAACGCCGTAGCGGCACAGTATCTTACGGCGAATACCGGAAGCCTGTTCTCAGCTACACCCGCTGAAATGGCAAATCCCCAGTTGGGTCGGAATCCGGACGGCACACCGACACCTGAACAGCTGGCGTTGCCTGGCTCAACGGCGCATCCGGCGATTGGTTTGGCAATTGCGGGGGCGTTGGCAGCGCCCGCTATACTCCCCGCATTGGCTGCGATACCGGGTGCGCCGATCTTGAGCTCGGGCGGTGTATTGGGCTCAGGGGCATGGGCTTCACCTGTCGGAATTGGTGTGATCACTGGCGCAGTGAATGCTTCATCGCAGTATATCCAGAGTGGCACTATCAATCCTGTTGACGTAGGCTATGCTGCTCTTGCTGGTGGGGTAGGTACCGCCGGTGGACTTCTATGGAATATCGCTGTCAATGCTGGAACAGGAGCAGCGGATACCTATACAAACAATAAAATTTCAGGAAAAAGCGATGGCATCGCTACTGGGTCTTTAGTAAACGCTGGTGCAGCGATCGTCGGTTATGGTATAGGCCTGACGGCTCAGAATTTGCTTCCGGCGACCAACTGGTTTATTCCGAATAATATACCCGTCATTGGCGCAGGTGCAGCAGGTGCTGCGGGGGCGGAGATGGGCACCAAAGCCATCAATGACGCAAAAAGCCAAATGGGAAAATAGAGCATGTCTCATCTGATTTCGATTTATCTTAAGTTAATTATCCTATCGATCATTGGGATGGCTGCGGTAAAAATTTGGGCAATTTTTATTGTTGTTTGGGCGCGTGGCGGGAAGTATCAATGGACTTGGATGGATGCCAAATCAATTGTCGTAAATGGCTTGGTACTTGCCGCGGTATTTTGCGCCATTGCAACTATAACCATTTTTCGCGAGAAAAATAGATCGTAGGTACCTTTACAACCAGCAGCTTGACCAGAGTGAAAAGAACGCGATTGCCAACAACGCGAATTGGAGATTCGGCTGAGCAGAAAAAGCTGACGGAAGCGGCATGCTACGCGGTGAAGTGCTGGGCGGAGTATCCGGTGGGCAGCGATGCGTACAACGCGAACTATGTAAACCAGCTTGAAGTGTCGCAGCTTGGGCCGGAGATTGACTGGGTTAACCGTCAACAGGAAGCGGGGCTGTTTGTGTACACTCCGGTGCAGAAAATTGGTGATGCGCTTCAGAGCGATCCGCTCGGCGTGGCGAAGGATGTGGCCAAGATCGTAACGGGTGGCCTGACGGTCAAGACTGGCGCGGCACTTTGTACGAATGGGTTGGGGTGTACTGCTGGTGGTGCAATGGTTGCCTTTGGGCTAAGCGATATGACGGAAGGTGCTGACGGGTTATATAACCTGTACAACGGTATCAACTCACCCGGTACGAACCCCTTACGATATGGATTCAATGAAGCTCTACCCGGTGGCTGGGGCAATGTAGCATACGACGGCTTAAATCTCGCGGCCGCAATTTTAGCTTTGGGGGCTCCGGTGTCACTTAAGATGGGCACGGCAGACGGCTTGAACCGTTCTGGTTCAATGTTTGATGTAACAGTACCGCGAATCAACAACAATACGTTGATTCCATTCACTGGTCAGACTGCACCTTATGGCACGACACAAGCCATCCTGCTATATGGGGTGGGCACGAAGGGAGCAACTGTCATCAACGACATTCGGAATGCTGGTGATCAAAGATGAACTGGAAACGGCTCTATGCGACGCTTCAGATCGGATTCGTGGTTTGCTTGGCATCCTTTTTTAGCGCGGGGTGCTATACAGTTGTCGTGATTGGTATTTGCCGGAGATTAATCGGTTTGAGCGATGGTGTCTCTGTGTTTGCTATTGGACTTCCGTTCTTTATCGTTCTTCTGGCCGTGTTTGTGAAGTATTTGCCGAAGCCGCTGCGTAAGGCTGGAATGCTGAGCGATGACCCGGGAAATTTTGGGCCGTGGTTCAAACCACGACGATAGACGTCTACAACAGGTAGCTTGACCAGAGCGAAAGGCAGGCAATAAAGAATCCAGCCAACGGGGTTGCCGACAAGGAGCATCTTCTGGAAGCGGCTGCATGCGCGTTGGTCCAATATGCAGCGTGTCATTGATGCTTTTCACATTCGCCTACTCAGTCTTCCGTACAAAAGGAAGATAGGGCTGCCAATACTTCCGGGCACTTCACAATGGGAAAATAGACTGATCGCGCAGTCTTTACTTGGAGTTGTGACGTTGATCTGGGGCCTTATCCTTAAATGACGCGAATTTTTTTTGCCCTGATAGCGCTTGCGCTGCTGACAGCTTGTCAAAGTGCACCTCCTGGTGCACCACCCAAGCCGCCACCCATCCCAGAGATGTCGCCGATGCTGCCTAATTCCGCGTGGGTCGGAGGCTACTGGCATTGGGATGGCGCACAGTGGGTGTGGATCAGAGGCCACGTTGAGCCGAAGCTGTGATTTAGAATCTATTTCGCCATCCTATACAAAAAGATGCACTCTAAGAAGATAAGAAATCTAGGCACGCATTCAAAACATAGGCAGCAGGCATCGAAGGTGTTGTCGACGTTCATGGCCGTTACGTCGGCTTCTCTGGCGGTCGCACAGACTCCTCCTGGTCCCGGAGGCGTGCAGGATCAGCTTGCCCGTCAGCAGCAGGAAGCGCGCGAACGCCAGCAGACAGTGAATGCACCGGCGGTGCGTTCAGTTTCAGTTCCTGTCGCCGGGTTCGTTTCCTTGCCGGTCGAGACCCCGTGCTTTCCGATCCACTCGTTTGTGCTAGACGTACCCGCAACATTGCCCGTTGCGGTTCGGGCACAAGGCGCGTCCGCTTTGCCGCAGGACCACTTCGCCTTCGCGCGTGAATGGCTCGACCATTATGCGGGCCAGTGCGTAGGAAAACAGGGACTCGACGTGATCGTCAAAGGCTTGTCGCAGGCAATCCTCAGCCGTGGCTACATCACGACGCGCGTTCTGCTGCCCGAGCAGGACCTGTCATCCGGTGTGCTGAAACTTTCGCTCGTGCCAGGTGTAATAAGGCAGTTGCGATTCGCGGACCCGAAAATCCGCGGCACGTGGAAGCCCGCGTTCCCCGCGCGTGATCGAGATCTGCTTAACCTGCGCGATCTCGAACAAGGTCTCGAGCAGATGAAGCGTGTGAGCAGCCAGGACGTCGACATGCAAATCGCGCCGACCGATATCCCCGGCGAAAGCGATGTCGTGATCACAGTAAAGCGAACGAAACCCTGGTCCTTCGTCGCCTCGGTCGACAACTCAGGTACCCGCGCGACGGGCAAGCTCCAGGGGAACGTGCGCTTCGGTATCGACAACCCGCTGGGCCTGAACGACATCTTCAATGTCGGCGCGAACCAGGACCTCGAGTTCGGCGACAAACATCTGGGCTCGCACGGTTGGAACGGTTCGTATTCGGTTCCGTGGGGCTACTGGACCGGCACGCTGTTCGGCTATACCAACACTTACTATCAGCAGATCGCCGGCGTGAACACGACTTTCGTCTCGAGTGGCAACGCGCAGACGACCGGTATCAAGCTGGAACGTGTGATCCGACGTAGTCAGGACGACGTTCTCGGCGTGGAGCTCCAGTTGACCAAACGCTGGGGTGCGAGCTTCATCGAAGACACGGAGATTCCGCAGCAGTACCGCGATAACACGTTCGTCGAAGCCGGCCTGACCGACCGTCACTATTTCGGGGCTGCGCAGTTCGACGGCACGCTCGCGTACCGTCAGGGTATCGGCTGGCTCGGTGCAATGCCGGATACGTCCGACGGTGGGCCGACGTACCGCTTTCACATGGCCGTGCTCGACGCCAACCTGTCGGTGCCGTTTTCAATTGCGAAGCAGAACCTGCGTTATGTGACGACGATTCATGGCCAGTTCACCAACGACACGCTGAACTACATCGACGACCTGACGATAGGTAGTCGCTATACGGTGCGTGGTTTCGACGGCGAAACGATGCTCGCGGCTGAGCGCGGCTTCTACTGGCGTAACGAGCTGCAGTTACCCATCGGCCAGAGCGGGCAGTCGATTTATGGGGGCATCGACTACGGCCATGTATTCGGTCCTGAGACAGCGTCGCTTGCAGGTACGCAACTGGCCGGTGCCGTGATAGGTATACGCGGCAGCGCTCCGATTCGCATCGGCGGGTTTTCGTACGACCTGTTCGCCGGTACGCCGGTCTATAAGCCGGCGGGGTTCCCGACCTCGCGTGTGACGCTGGGTTTTCAGGCTACCACGCAGTTTTGAGCGCATCGTGAACCGGGGATCGGCCACACTTCATCACGCCTCGCTTGCCTTTGCGTTGGACGAGGACGTGGAACCGAACCGGCACATTACCGCCGTGCTGGCGCCAGACCATGACCCGCGTCCACCCTGTCCGCGTTGCGGTAGTCGTCATGTATTGCCTCAGGTTTACCGTCTTCGCCGGTCCAGCCGGATTTCCCCGCTGTAATGCCAGAGCACCATCCAGTCGGGGGGGGCGCGACGGTATGAACGCAAGGATCGCAGGGACGGCGCCGGCAGGGTATCGGTCAAATGATCGATGGGCAGGTCACCAGACAGCGCTGCGCGCAATTCCCCGCTTCAGTCATTTAATGGCGAACTAGCAGTAGCAGGCGGCTGTCGCTAGTCGGTAGGCGGACCACATTGACATCGTGGACGCTGCTCGAGCTAACAGAGCGTTTGGTGGGTTTCAGAGTGAATCGGCCACTCGCGTGACCGGTTAGCAAGATTAGCAAATGACCGCAACTGGCCGACACCGGGCGCTCGCCGTCTCGCGATCACGAAAGCGGGTCCGTTGAGCATTTCGCCCAGGAAGGCTGTCCTGTCACGTAACAGTGACACGTGTTTACGTTTCCTCGGCAACCGCCGGCCCAGACGCCGATGTGTAAGACATCATCGCGGCCCAACCCCCATCTTATCAAGCAAATATCGGACGCCGGCTAACCGTCCCGCAGCCCCGGCCAGCCTCGCCGGGAAGCTGCAAAACCCCATCTTCTTGTATCTCTACGACCTATCCCGCCTACGGGTATGTCCTAGGCCGCAAGCGGGTGAGATATTTATACAATCACATCTTGTCTTACAACATGGCGGCTTGTGCTAAGTTGTAAATCGGGGAGGGCTGGCCGCACCGATTGCGCACTTGATGAAACAATTTTGAGGAGATCACAGATGAAAAAAAATTTCGCCCTGTCCGGTATCTCGATGCTGGTTGCCGCCTCGGTTCTCGCCTTGAGCGCAGGCGCCGCGCAAGCCCACACCTTCCGTGTGGCCGACGTCCATAGCGACACCTTCCCGACCGTCCTGGCGCTCAAGTATATGGGCGACGAACTGTCCAAGGAGACCAACGGCGCGGATACCGTGAAGGTCTTCAGCAACAGCGCGCTCGGTTCGGAAAACGACACGATCGACCAGGTGCGTATCGGTGCGATCGACATGGTGCGCGCCAACGCCGCGGCCTTCAACGACATCGTTCCCGAGTCGATGATTCCGTCGCTGCCGTTCCTGTTCCGCGACGTCAACCAGTTCCGCAAGGTCATGTACGGTCCGGAAGGCCAGAAGATTCTCGACGCTTTCGCAGCGAAGGGCATGATTGCGCTGACGTTCTACGAGAGCGGCGCGCGTTCGATCTACGCCAAGAAAGCGATTCACTCGCCGGCCGACATGAAGGGCCTCAAGGTGCGCGTGCAACCGTCCGACCTGATGGTTGACGAAATCAAGGCCATGGGCGGCACACCCACGCCGATGCCGTTCGCGGAAGTCTATACGGGGCTGAAGACCGGTCTGGTCGACGCGGCCGAGAACAACATGCCGTCGTACGTCGAAACCAAGCATTACGAAGTGGCGACGCAATTCTCCGAAACCGAACATTCGATGACGCCGGAAGTGCTGGTGTTCTCCAAGAAGGTATGGGACACGCTGACGCCGCAGGAACAGACGGCCATCCGCAAGGCTGCGGCCGACTCGGTGCCGTACTACGTGAAATTGTGGACCGCGAAGGAAGCCGAGGGCGTCCAGACGGTGACCAAGGCAGGCGTGACGATCACGCCCGCTTCGCAGATCGATCGCGCGGCGTTCGTGAAGGCCATGCAACCGGTCTGGGCGAAGTATGAAAAGACCCCTGAAATGAAGCAGATCGTCACCGAGATCCAGGCGATCCAGTAAGCCATCCCCATCGCTAGTCCAGCCGGAAATCCTTGCGGAGCAATCTCAAGGTTTCCGGCGTTCGTCGTTTATGTTGGACTCGGCAGCGAGCCCAACCCGGTGTACCGGCAGGTTCGTGTGGGGAGTCACGGCTGCGCTGTTTTGTACGAGGAAGAGATAGATGAACTTCGTGAAATGCCCGCTCAGGGTTCTTGCCCGCGTGGCGACAGTGGTGGCGTCGATTTGCCTCGCTGTGCTGGTGGTGCTGGTGATGTACAGCGTGGTGATGCGCTACATCTTCAACGACGCCCCCGACTATGTCGAACCGGTCGGCCTGCTGATGGTGCTGGTGATCGCGTTCTTCGGCGCTGCGCTGAAGGTGCGCGACGGCGGTCATATCGGCCTCGATTCGCTGGTCAAGAAACTGCCGCCCAAAGGCCAGGTTGCGATGGCGGTGTTTCAGCAACTGTGCGTGATCGCTTTCTCGGTTGCGGTCTGCTTCGGCGCGGCCAATATGGCGGCCACCACGATCGACGACCAGATCCCCATCCTGGGTTTGCCGGAAGCCGTTCGTTACGCGATTCCATTCCTGGCCAGCGCCTGCACCATTCTCTTTTCAATCGAACATCTAGTGGACCTCTTCGCGCAGAAGCGGGCGTGAGCAATCATGGAACTTGCGATTCTAACTATCAGTTTTCTTGTCTTCCTCGTACTTGGGGTTCCCGTTTCCTTTGCGCTGGGGCTGTCCTGCATCCTCACTTACCTGCATGAAGGTCTACCGGCGGCAACGGCCATCCAGTCAATGGTATCGGGCATCAACGCCTTTTCGTTCCTCGCAGTGCCGTTCTTCATTCTCTCCGGCGAGCTGATGTTGCACGGCGGCATCGCCGACCGCATCCTGCGCTTTGCACAAGCCACGGTAGGGCATTTCCGCGGTGGGCTCGGCATGGCTAACGTCGTCGCCTGTACCTTGTTCGGCGGCGTGTCCGGTTCGCCGACCGCCGATACCTCGGCGATGGGCGGTGTGGTGATTCCGCTGATGAAGCGCGAAGGCTATAGCGCCGCCTATGCGGTCAACGTGACGACCCACGCCTCGCTGGCCGGCGCGCTGATGCCCACCTCCACCAACATGATCATCTACGCGCTAGCAGCACAGGGCATCACGGGGATCGTGGCGGGGCAGTCGGTGAGCGGCGTGTCGATCGGCGACCTGCTGTTCTCCGGACTGGTGCCGGTGCTGTGGGTGATGGGCTTCGTGTTGCTCGCCGCCTACTGGCAAGCGGTTCGCTACAAGTTCCCGCGCCGTGCCGACGGCTCGACCGAACTGCCGAAATTTCCCGGCTGGTTGACCGTGGCGCGGACCTTCGTGGGTGCGTTGCCGGGGTTGTTGGTGATCCTGATCATCCTGACCTGCGTGGCCAAGGGGATCGCGACGGCGACCGAGGCCGCGGCGATTGCGGTAGCGTACTCGCTGGTGCTGACCTTCGTCGTGTATCGCACGATGACGCTCAGGAAGCTTGCGACGGCGCTGGCCCGTGCGACCCGGACCACCGGTGTGGTGCTGCTGCTGATCGGCGTGTCGAACATGCTGCGCTTCCAGATGGCCTACCTGGAAATTCCGGACGCGATTCAACACCTGCTCGAACACGCGACGACCATCCCCTGGCTGATGCTGCTGTACATCAACATCCTCCAGGTGTTTCTGGGCACGTTCGTCGACATGGCGGCGCACATCCTGATCACGACGCCGCTATTCCTGCCCATGGCGATGCACTACGGCGTGGGCCCGGTGCAGTTCGGCATCATGATCCTGCTGAACTGTTCGCTGGGGCTGGTGCATCCGCCCATTGGCTCGGTGCAGTTCATCGGTTGCGCGATCGGTGAAGTGTCGATCGGGGAGACCACCAAGATTGCCTGGCCGTACTACCTGGCCATTTTCAGCGCGATCAATATCGTCACCTACGTGCCGATGTTTTCCACCTGGTTGCCCAGTCTGATCAACGGCCACCCGGTCTATTGATCCGGTTCGGAAAGTAGCACTAGAGCAGTAGCAGTGGCTTGAACACACAGAACCCGCCTGGCCGGGTTCTGTTGCAGGGCGGCACCAGACCGCCGGCGACGTTGCCAGAGACATCAACAACGATAGCGCCAAAGACATCGGGGACAGCATGCTCAATAACATCAGAATACGCACGGGCTTGACGCTGGTCGTTTGCATCTTCGTGGCGTTTCTCATGACCGTGATCGGCGTGGGCTACGGCGCGCTCAAACAGTCGATTGACGGCTTCCAGGACGCGCAGCGCAGCTCGGCCGCGCTCGCATCGCTTAACGCAAGCTCTGAGAAATTGCTGAAGGCGCGACTCGCGCTGGGCAGCTTCGAGATCCTGTTTCATGTCGGCAAGGCGACGGACGGTCTGCTGGCAGGCGCGGAGCAGATGCTGCGCGAATCGAATGCGGACTTCCAGGTCTATGCCAATGGCCCGTTCGCGAGCGACGAAGAACGTCAGCTCGCGCAAACAGTAGGCGAGGCCCGTGCGGCACTCGTCAATCAGGCCATCGAGCCGGAATACAAGGCGCTCGTCGACGACGACTTCAACACCTTCCGCACGATTCAGGGCGATACCGCGGATCGCAGCTACCAGGTCTACGCGAAAGCCATCGACGCGCTCGAGCGTTTGCAATCGGACACGCAGCGCCGCGGCGCGGAGGCGATGACGCATCGGTTCAGAGTCTCCGTTCTGCTGTTTGCGGGCATCGGCGCCGCCGCGATCCTGATTTCGCTGTTCGCGCGGGCGATGTTGACGGCAGCGTTAGTCAAACCGGTTGACCGGGCCATCGTGCATTTCGGCCGCATTGCTGCGGGGGATTTGACTGGCTCGATCGAAGACGACTCCCGCAACGAAATGGGCCAATTGCTCGGCGCGCTAAAGCAGATGCGTGCTGAACTGGCCGATACCGTGTCGAAGGTGCGTGGCAGCGCCGGCGTAATCGCGCACGGTGTGAAGGAAATCGCCGAGGGCAATCTCGATCTCTCCGGCCGCACCGAACAGCAGGCCGCTTCACTGGAGCGAACGGCCGCGACCATCGAAGAGCTGTCGTCAACCGTGAAGCAGAACGCCGATCATGCCCAGGAAGCGAACCGGCTCGCGCATGGCGCACTGGAGACCGTCACGCGTGGCGGTGCGGTCGTCAAGCGCGTGATCGAGACGATGGACGACATCACGATGTCGTCGCGCAAGGTGAGCGAGATTATCGGCATGATCGAAGGCATCGCTTTCCAGACCAACATCCTCTCGCTGAATGCGGCCGTCGAAGCGGCCCGTGCCGGCGAGCAGGGACGCGGCTTCGCAGTGGTGGCCTCGGAAGTGCGCAGCCTCGCGCAGCGCTCGGCAACGGCGGCCAAGGAGATCAAGGACCTGCTCAGCGCGTCGGCCGCGCAGGTCGAGCAAGGCGCCTCGCTGGTGGCGCAGGCGGGCGGCACGATGAACGAGGCGATGCGCGCGGTGGAGCGCGTAACCGGCATCATGGTCGAACTCGAAGCGGCGGCGCAGGAGCAACGCTCGGGCATCGAGCAGGTCAATCAGGCCATCAGCCAGATCGACGACGTCACGCAGAATAATGTGGCGCTTGTCGAGGAGGCAGCGGCTGCCGCGAAGTCGCTGGAGGAGCAGGCGTCGGTGTTGCGCGATGCGGTTGCTGTGTTCCGTCTGGAGGAAGAGGCTCCGTCAATCTCCCGCCCGGAGCCTCATCACCTACACAGGCGCATTAGCGCTTCGGATTCCTACGCTCCGGCGGTGTGAAATCGAAGCTGGCGAAGCTGCCGCCTTGATACTGCTGGGCGGTGGCATCGAGCGGATTGGTTTGGGCGAGAATCTCCGCAGCGTAGTCTTCGGCGTTCTGGCGCGGCTGATAACCGAGGCGTGCAGCGCCGGCATTGTCCCAGTAGCTGCGCGTGTTGTTCGACACGCCCCACACCACCTGATAGCCGAGATCGGGCACGTTCACCGACTGCTCGATCAACTGCAGCAGATCTTCGAAACCGAGCCATGTGCTGAGATGGCGGAACTCCGTGGGCTTTTCGATGCAACTGCCGATGCGGATGCACACGCTCTCGATGCCGTGCTTGTCCCAGTAGAGACGGCCAAGCGCCTCGCCCCACACCTTGCTCAGACCGTAAAAACCGTCGGGACGGAAATCGCAGTCGAGCGTGAGCTTGTCTTCGACCGGATGCATGCCGATGGCGTGGTTGGAACTCGCAAAGATGACGCGGCCGACGCCGTGGCGGCGCGCGCCTTCATACACTTCGACAAGCCCGCGCAGGTTGTTCTCGATGATTTCCGGCAGCGGACGCTCGACGCTGGTGCCCGCCATGTGGATCAGCACGTCCACGCCTTCCAGCAGGCGATCGACCACGGCCGGGTCGCGCAGGTCGCCATGCATGACATCTTCGCCGTCGACGATCGGCTCCAGCGGGCGCGAGCCCGCTGCCGAACGCAGGTTCGCGCCGCGCTCGAGCAGGGCTTTGCGCAACACGCGGCCAAGCTGGCCGCCTGCGCCGCTCAATGCAATTTTTTTCACGGGTCTCATCCTTAACGAGAGGTGTTAGTAAAGCGGGGACTGCCGGTGAGGCGTCCGGTGCTTCGCGGGGAGGCGCTCGCCATCCGTTTGAACTTCGGCGGCCTGGCGCGCGCAAAGAGGCGGCTTGCTGAGCCACTCGCCAGGACTCGCCGTGGGCGTGGGCGCAGCTTCATCGATTGTGTCCGGCAATCATGTCGATTCGTTCAAAAGTTGTCAAGCAAATGACGTTTGGGTCAGGAGTTTCCCTGGCATCGACAGATCGGGTTGCCTCCTTTTTAGGTGCTTCAAATACTGAGCCTCACCTCAGAGATCCCAATCTATATAGCGTGATGGGCGCATCGCGATCTTTCGCCTCCACGGTATCCCGCCTGAGTGGCGTCCCGTGCGGCCTTACGTCATGGCTTGACATCTATTGCGTTGTATAACAACAATGCTTGAGACCCTGTGCGACATGGGGCGAGCCGTCTGAAGTTCGAGCGGCGCCTCTGTAGCGGTCTCGCGACCGACGCTCGCCGGGTCAGGACATCGATCAGAAACCGGTCATAGAACCAGAAAAACATCAGGAGGCAATTGTGGCAACGCGCAACAGAAACGTCGGTGAACGTGCGAGGAAGGGCAGCGGTCATGACGGCGAGCCGGGTTCACCCGGGCGCCGTGCTTTCATGGTCTTTGCGGGCGCATCCGCAGGGGCAACCCTGTTGGGCACGCTGCCGGGCTGCGGCGGTGGCGTGGACGCCGCGCCGGGCGCCCTCGATCCCATCTGGGGGACGGTCGGCGCCGCCACCCTGATCGTCAATTCATTGCAGGGCATCACGCAGTCGATGTTCCCGAGTGTGGACTTCACTGTGACCAGTTACGGCGCGCAGACCTGTTCGGTTGTGGCCGCAACCAATCCGTACACGGGCACGACTTCGCCCACGAGTCCGGGCGCGACCCAGACCAACGCCGCCGGCGCGTTCGATTCGCGGCCTGCATTCCTCGCCGCCATTCAGGCCTGCAATGCGGCGGGCGGCGGCCGGGTGGTGGTGCCGTCGGGCAACTGGTATTGCGCGGGGCCTATCGTCCTCCTGAGCAACGTCAATTTTCACCTGAGCAGCAACTGCACGATCTACTTCAGCCCGAATCCCGCGGACTACGCCAAGGACGGTCCGGTCAACTGCGGCGCGAACGGCAAGCTGTTCTATAGCCGCTGGCAGGCAAACGATTGCCTGAATTTCGGCGCACCCGTCTATGCCCGCAATCAGACCAAGATCGCGATTACCGGCGAGGACACCACCTCGGTCCTGAACGGCCAGGCCATGACGCCGTTTGCCGGCAGCGGCAACACGAGCACCTGCTGGTGGACCTACAAGGGTTCGAAAGGGGAGTACGGCTGCGCGGGTTCGACGACCCCCTCGCAGGCCTATGCGAATCCGAACAACGTGGACCTGAAGACGGTTGCACCCAACATCTCCGACGCGCTGTACGCGCTGTTGACCAGCCCGACCACACCCTGGCAGCAGGATCAGAACTACCTGCCGGCGTTGTCCGAGGCAGGCGTGCCGGTTGCGCAGCGTGTCTTCGGCCTTGGGCACTATCTGCGGCCATGCATGGTGGAGTTCATCGGCTGCACGAACGTGCTGATGGAGAACTACCACACCAACAACACGCCGTTCTGGCAGCATCACCCAACCGATTGCACCAACGTCGTGATTCGCGGCGTGTTCGCCGACAGCATCGGACCGAACAACGACGGCTTCGACCCCGACGCCTGCAGCAACGTGCTGTGCGATACGGTTACGTTCAACACAGGGGACGACTGCATTGCGATCAAATCGGGCAAGGCGCTCGATACCGAATACGGTCCCTCGCAGAACATCGTCGTGCAGAACTGCACGATGAACAGCGGACACGGCGGCATCACGCTCGGCAGCGAAATGAGTGGCGGCGTGCAGAACGTCTACGCGCGCAATCTGCAGATGCTCAACCAGAACTGGGCCACCAATCCGCTGAACATCGCGATTCGCATCAAGACGAACATGAATCGCGGCGGCTTCGTGAAGAACTTCTACGTCGATACGGTCACGCTGCCCAATGGCGTCAATCTCACCGGCTCGGGCTATGGCAGTTCGCTGCTCGCGGGCAGTCCCATCAACAGTACGGTGCCGCTCGGCGTGGTCACGTCGACGGCGGGCAATCCGTCCGCGTCGCAGGGCGGCCTGATTACCTTCGATTGCGACTATGATCCGGCTGGCGATGCCGTGCGCGAAAGTCCGCCGGTCGTGCAGAACGTGAACATCTCGAACGTGCAGGTGACCGACGTGACGCTGAACGGCACCTCGGCCTCGTGCTTTCAGGCCATTGTGGCGCAAGGGCCGGTCGGCTTCGACTACAACGGCCCCGCACCCACGCCGGCGATTCCGGCGATCACCGGTGTCACGATCTCGAACTGCAACCTCGGCACGCCGGTGAACAACGGCACAGCAAGCGCGACCACGCCGGGGCCGATTTACGCGTACAACGTCAACGGCATTCAGTTGAACAATGTCATCATTGGCGGCAAGACGTACAACACGACGATCGTCGACCAGCGCTAGTCACGAGATGACACGCATAACAGGTTGACGTCACGGGGACGGGAAGGGCATGCGGCGCAGCGTGGATGCGCGGTATTGCCGGTCTCGTCCCCGACTCTATGAAGGAGCAGCAGATGAGTCGGGATGAAGCGATGCGTAGCGGCATCGAAGCGGGTTGGTGCACCCTGTGCGTGACGTTTGCAGGTCCGACGGAGGCGAACCCATGAGCGCAGCAGCGAGCCTTCGTGCGGAACGGGTGGAAGCGGCGGGCGCCGTGCCGGCGACGGTTGGCGAAAGCCCAATCTGGCACGCGGTAGAAGGCGCTTTCTATTGGGTCGATATTGTGGCGCGGAAGATTATCCGCCTGCATCTCGAGTCCGGTGTGCGAGCCGAATGGGTGCTGCCGGAGCGCGTGGCCTGCCTCGCCTTCGGAAGCGCAGGCGGCCTGCTGGCCGGCCTCGAAACGGGCCTGTTCTCCGTTACGCTGCCCGAACCTGGCGCGGCGGGTGAAACCGCCGGCACGGCGCCGCTTCAGGCCCACGTGCGCAAGCTGGCCGCGCCGGCGTTCCCGCTGCCGGACATGCGCTTTAACGACGGCCGTTGCGACCGTCAGGGACGTTTCTGGGCGGGCACGATGGTGCAGGACAATCCCACTGCGCGGCCGGCTGGCGAATTGTTCCGCTTCGATACGCAGGGCACATTGTCGGCGCCGGTCATCGACGGCTTGATCGTGCAGAACGGCCTCGCCTGGTCACCGGATGGCGCCACCATGTACCTCTCGGATTCGCATACGTCGCAACGCCTCATCTGGGCATTCGACTACGACGGTCAAACGGGCGAGCCGCACAACCGGCGTCTGTTCGCCGACCTGCATCACTACGTGGGCCGCCCCGACGGCGCGGCGATGGACGCCGACGGCTGCTACTGGATCTGCGCCAACGACGCGGGCCGGGTGCTGCGTTTCACGCCGCAGGGCAAGCTGGACCGGCAAATCGAATTGCCGGCCATGAAGCCTTCGATGTGCGCATTCGGCGGCCGTGCGCTCGACACGCTGTTCATCACGACGATCCGCCCGGATGCAGGCGCGAACGAAAGCGATGGACATGTGTTTGCGGTGCGCCCCGGCGTGACGGGGTGTGCGGAGACGGCCTATGGCGGGGTGTTCTGACGCCTTCTGAACGACTGCCCTTACGGGCGCCGCGATCGACGGGTAGACTTGCGTATGCGCATACAGTTCGTATACTCAACATATAACTTCAGCGAGATCGCGTGAACACTAATTCCACCTCCAGTCCCGAGAAACTCGGCGAGCTGGCCTATCAGACGCTACGCCGCATGATCCTGGACAAGGCTTTACGCAGCGGTGGTCCGGTCGTCGAGGGGCGGCTTGCCGAGGAACTCAACATCTCTCGCACGCCGATGCGCGAGGCCCTGCTGCGTCTCGAAGGCGAGGGGTTGCTGGTGCGAGCAGGAGCGCGCTCGTATTCGGTGCGTTTTGTCAGTGCCCAGGAGTACTTTCAGGCCATGAAAGTGCGCGAACTGCTCGAAGCGGAGGCGATCGGCCTCGCTATCGGCAAGATCGACAAGAAGCTGGTTCAGCAGTTGGTCAAGAAGATCAAGGCATTGAGCAGCGGCCAGCAGGAACAGGCTCACTGGCAGATCGACGATCAGGTCCACACCATGATGGCGCGCGCCAGCGGCAACGACGTGCTCGCCCATACCATCGATCTGGTGCGCACCAACAGCCGCCTGTTTGAATTGATCACGCCGTTCAATCGCATCGAAGAAGATCGCACAGAACATCTGGCGATTCTCGAAGCGTATCTGGCGGACGACGCAGAGGCGGCGCGCGCCGCCGTCCGCAAGCATCTGCAGAACTTGCGCCGCTTTGTGCTCGACCGGCTAGCCGAAGGCACCTATAGCTGACGGCGTGGGCGCGGAAACATTCCGCCGCGCGGCGGTGCCTGAGCGGGGCTATCAGTGGCGCAGAATCTTTCCAACAAACTCACGCGTGCGCGCTTCCTGCGGCGCATCGAGTACCTGCTGCGGCGTCCCGGTTTCGATCACGTGGCCGCCCGCCATGAACACCACCTTTGACGACACCTCGCGGACGAAGCCCATTTCGTGCGAGACGATAAACATCGTGATGCCGTCCGACGCGAGTTCGCGGATCGTGTCGAGCACTTCATTGACGAGTTCAGGGTCGAGCGCGGCGGTGACTTCATCGAGCAACAACACCTTTGGTTTCAACGCGAGCGCCCGTGCGATTGCGACACGCTGTTGCTGGCCGCCCGACAATTGGTCAGGGTAGGCATGCAAGCGATGCGCAAGACCGACGCGGGTCAGCAGATTGATCGCATTCTGCTCGACCTCGGCACGCGGCCATCGTTTGATCCTGGTCGGCGTGATCATCACGTTGTCGATCACGGTCATGTTCTGGAACAGGTTGTACTGCTGGAACACAATCGCGATATCCGAGCGCAGTGCACGGACGGCTGCCCGGTCCGCGTAGTTCACCTCGCTGCCGTTCAGGCGCACACTGCCATCCTCGGGCAACAGCAGCCCCATCAAGACGCGTAGCAAGGTACTCTTGCCCGAGCCGGAAGGCCCGATCAGGCTGACTATCTCGCCCTTCTCGACGGACAGATTGATGCGCTCCAATACTGTGTGCGGACCGTATGAGGCCTTCAGGTCAACGATTTCGAGTTGCGGCAAGATTTTTCTCCAGGCGTTTACCGAGGCGCGACAGGGGATACGACATCAGGAAATACAGCGCCAACACCGTTCCGTACACGAATGTGGCGGAAAAGCCCTTGTTACTGAGCACTTTTCCCGCCGAGGTGAGTTCCATCACGCCGATTTGCGAAGCCAGCGCGGTGTCCTTGATGAACATGACGAAGAAGCCGAAAGTGGGCGGCAAGATCACGCGCCACGCCTGCGGAACGATCACATAACGCAGCGTCTCCAGGTGGCTGAAGTTCAGCGTACTGGCGGCTTCCCACTGGTTGACGTGAACCGACTCGAGACCACTGCGCACGATCTCGCCGAGATACGCCGTGGCGATCAGGCATATGCTGATCAATGCAACGGTGAAGGTCGACAGGTTGGCGTTGATCGACTGACTCGCGAAAAACACCAGCATCAAGGTGACGAGAAACGGTACGCGCCGGAACAGCAGGCAGTACGCGAACATCAGCGCGCGCACCGGCGCCATCGCGCGTGAGCGCGTCGCACGCAAGATTGCCACCACGAAGCCCGAAACGAAACCCGCGAAGCAGCCGATCACCGACAGCACGAAGGTCGCGACGAGCCCTTCGAGCAGCAATAGCACGTTGTAGTACGAGAACAGCTGGGTGAGTTGTGACAGGGTTGAGCCGAACATCAGAACACCTTTATCTTCGCGCGGCAGACGTGACGGCCGAACATCGCCAGCGCGAAGGTAGCCAGCAGCGTGATGGCGATATACATGACAGCGGCCACACTAAACGCTTCGACAGACAGGTAGGTCTGCGAACTGATGTTATAGGTGCGTCCCGTCAGCTCCTCGACACCGAAGATCGATGCCATCGAAGTGCCGAGCGTCATCACGATGAACTGGTTCGACAGCGGTGGAAACATGACCTTTATCACGTGTGGAAAGATTACATGCCGGACGATCTGCGGCGTCGAAAAGCCGAGCACCTCGGCCGCTTCGATTTCCACCCATCGTACCGACGCGAAACCGGCGCGCTGGATTTCGCACAGGTAAGCGCCCGCGTTAAACGTGGCGCCAATCAGGACCGCGGTGTAGGGCGATAACGTGATGCCGATTCCGGGTAGTGCGAAGAACAGGAAGAAAATCTGCACCAGCTGCGGCGTATTGGTCGCGAAGCTCACATACGCGCCAACGAGGCGGCGTACAAAAGTCGGCCCGTAGCGCAGGAGCGACGCGCAGACGAGTCCGATCAGCATGCCGAACGCGAACGCCAGCACCGCGATCTGAAGACTGAGCCACGCGCCACCGAGCAGATACGGCCATTGCTCGAGGATGGGCCCGAACTGTAGCGTCATCGAATCAGCACTCCTTGCAACGAAGATAGGCAGCGCGCGTCGCCCTATGCGGCGACGCGCGCTGCCGGTGACGAAGCAAAGTTACTGCGCGGCAACCACCGGCGGCGCAGCAGTCGGGTCGTACAGCATCGGGCTGCCAAACCATTTCTTCCAGCTCGCTGCCACAAAACCGTTCTTTTGCAGTATGCCGATTTCCTTGTTCAAACGCTCAGTCAACTCGGTATTGCCTTTCTTGATACCGATACAGTCGTAATCCACTTCGATCGGTGCGTCGACCACGCGCCATTTCGTCGGATAGTTTTTCGTGTAGCTCAGCATGAAATCGAGCACGTCGATCAGCGCGTCGGAGCGGCCCTGCGCAATCGAGCGGACCGCGTCGGGGTAGTTATCCAGCAGCAGCAATTGCGCCTTGGGCAGCTTGTCCTGGATCAGTTTCACCGGCGTCGTACCGCGCACCTGCACGAGCCGCACCGATGGGTCGTTCAGTTGCGTCCAGTCTTTATAAGGCTTGTCCTGGGTGGTCAGCACGCCGAGCACTTCGGTGTTCACGGGGTCCGTGAAGTCGATCACTTTCAGCCGGTCTGCGTTGCGCGTCATGCCACCCATCACCGCATCGATCTTGTCGGCCATCAGAAACGGCACACGGTCGTTCGATCCGACCGGCACGATTTCCAGCTTGACGCCCAGCGAGTCCGCAATCTTCTTCGCGATGCTCACATCGAAGCCGTCGATATTGTTCTTCGCATCGTAGGTGCCGAGTGGCGGCAGGTTCGGGTTAATACCGAACACGATCTTCTTCGACGCGAGAATCTCGTCCAGCGTGCGTGCGCTTGCATCGAGTGAGCCGAGCAGCGCGCATGCTGCGAGGCCGACGGCGAGCATGCGGCTCAGGATGATCGAGGGTTTCATGCTGTAACTCCGTGAGAGGACGTCAAGGTGTGGAAAGTGCTGGATCGAGGCGTTCGCGGCGCCGTTTGTTTTTGGCGACTTTGCGTATACGTATCGTATACGTTAGTATCAAAGCATCGCCTAAATTACTTGTCAAGCGAGGTTGATGCCGATGTCTGCAGAGGACGCCATGCGTATTCACGACTCGAAGCATGCGGATGCGATTGAGCTGTTTTTCAACGGCCGCCGCTTCACAGCGCGCGCCGGCGAAAGCGTCGCGGCCGCGCTGTTCGCGTCCGGCGTGAAGGCGTTGCGCGTGAGTCCGCGTCTGCGAGAGGCGCGCGGTATGTTTTGTCTGATGGGATCGTGCCAGGAGTGTCTGGTGATGGTAGACGGCCGCCGCGTGCTCGCTTGCCAGACGCCTGTCAGCGAGGGCTTGCGTATCGAAACCGTTCAGGAGACCGGCGCCGATGTCTGAATTCGACGTGGTGGTGCTCGGAGGGGGGGCGGCAGGCGCGAATGCTGCGCTGGCGGCAGCGTCGACCGGGCTGAACGTCGCGTTGTTCGACGAAAACCCCAGCGCCGGCGGCCAGGTTTATCGCGCACCCATAGATGGCCCCGGCGCCGGCATCGACGCCGGCAGCAGCGCCGATCAGCAGGCTGGCGACGCACTGCGGCGTGAACTTGCTGCGAGCACGGTGACGACCTTCTTCGCCCATCCGGTGTGGGCGGTGACCGGCGAGTACCGGGTCGACGCTACCGGTCCGCATGGCCCTGTGCATTGCTCGGCACGGGCGTTGATCGTGGCGTCCGGGACGACCGAACGGGTCGTGCCGTTCGAAGGATGGACGACGCCAGGCGTGATCGGTCTCGCCGCTGCGACGATCCTGCTGAAATCGCAAGGCATGCTGCCCGGCCGCTCGACCCTCGTCGCCGGATGTGGTCCGCTGCTCGCGGCCGTGGCGGCGAAAACCATTGAAGGTGGCGGCAAGGTCGAGGCGATTGCGGACCTCGCCGGTACCGCGGACTGGGCACGTACGGTGCCCGCGCTGCTCGCACGTCCTGATCTGCTGTGGCAAGGCGCAAAGTGGTGGCGCACGATCCGCCGCGCCGGCACGCCTCGCCTCGCGCGGCACATGATCGTTCGTGTCGAGCCGGCCGGCGAGCGCTTACGCGCCACGCTTGCGCCCTGTGAGGCGGCCGGACACCCAATAGACGGAAAACAGACAACCGTCCTCGTCGATTGCGTTGCCGTGGGACACGGGCTCACGCCTTCCACCGAAATCACCCGGTTGTTGCGCGCGAGACATGTTTATTCGCGTACAGCGGGAGGATGGGTCGCTGTCGCCGATCAGGACGGGCGCACGTCGCGTCCTCTGCTGTATGTCGCCGGCGACGGTGCCGGTATCGCGGGTGCGGCCGCTGCGGCGACACACGGCGTGCTGGCCGGGCTGGCGTGTGCGCTCGATCTCGGCGCCTCGAACCCCTCGCGCCTGAAGCGCCGCGCCGAGCTGGCGCGCAAGGCGCATCGGCAGGCAGCGCGCTTTGGACATGCAATGGCAAAGCTGATGGCGCTGCGCACCGGTCACGTCGACAGCATCGCACCGGATACCATCGTGTGCCGTTGCGAGGACGTGACACGCGCCGAGATCGACGCCGCATGCGAAGCCGGCGCACAGGAGGTCAACCAGCTCAAGGCGTGGACACGTTGCGGCATGGGCCCGTGCCAGGGCCGCACGTGCGGCGACGTCGCGGGTGAACTGCTCATGCGGCGCGTGGGCGCTGCGTCGCGCGAAAGCGTTGGATGCTTTTCCGCCCGCACGCCGTTGCGTCCGGTGGAGGTCGAAGCGCTAACCGGCGAGTTCACGTACGACGATATCCCGATTCCGAAGGCGGCCCCGCTATGAGCACGCCGGGTCAAACGGTGCATGGCCCCTTCGATGCCGCCGTCGTCGGCGGCGGCGTGATGGGCTGCACCACCGCGTTGTTCCTCGCGCGTGGCGGCATGCGTGTGGCGCTCATTGAACGCGACGCGCTATGTCGCGCTGCATCCGGGGTGAACGCGGGCACGCTCACGCTCCATATGACACGCGCCGCTTTGGTCCCCTACGCGATGCGGGCATGGCACATGTGGATGGCAACCGATCAATGGCTTGGCTCGAGCGTGCTCGCGACCGCTGCGCCGGGACTGTCGCTCGCCTTTACGGAGGCCGAACGTGAACTGCTGCAGGCCCGCGCTGCGGCACGGCGCGAATACGGCGCGCAGATCGACCTGCTCGAGCGCGACGCCGCGCTCGCGATCGAACCCGGCCTCAACCCGGCGATGCTCGAAGCCGCGTTCTGCCGGACCGACGGTTTCGCCAGCGCGTATCTGACGGGTCGCGCCTATCATGCCGCACTGCGTGCGGCCGGCGTGCAGATCTTCGAGCAGACGGCCGCTGCCCGTATCGATCAGATCAATGGACACTACCGGGTGCATGGCCCCGACAACCACGATGGCTCGATTCGGATCGACGCCACGCGCCTCGTGATGGCGGGCGGCGTCTGGCTGGAACCGCTGCTGGCCATGCTCGATGTCCGCATTCCCGTGAAGACGCTGGTGAACCAGTTGATCATCACCGAACGGATGCCGCCTGTGATGCGTTCGGTGCTGAGCATTGCGAACGGGTTGCTGTCGATGAAGCAGTTTGCCAACGGCACGGTGCTGATCGGTGGCGGCTGGCAAGGTGTCGGTGATCGCGCACGCGGCCCCGTCGAGACCATTCCGCAAAACCTCACTGGCAACTTGCGGCTCGCACAACATGTGATCCCGGCACTCGCCAAAGCGCGTGTGGCGCGTATCTGGCTAGGGCTCGAAGCGGAGACGGCCGACGCCATGCCGATGATCGGCCCACTGCCTGGCCTTGCCGATGCGTGGGTCATCGGCTGCGTGCACTCCGGTTACACGAGCGGCCCCTACATGGGCAAGCTGCTCGCTCAAACGATGCTCGGCGAGACGCCCGAGCTGCCGTTGTTCGATCCTGCGCGGCTCGTTGCGGCCGCGCCCGAACTCCCTCATCGAGAACAGACCCCATGATCCCCTCGCATGACGCTCCCTTCAATGGCATCTATGCCGCCACGCTGTGTCCGCTCGATGCAGATGGCCGCCATCTGGACGAGGCCGCGCTCGCGCGCCATCTCGAAGACGTGGCAGCGGTCGACGGAATTGTCGGCCTGCTGATCAACGGCCATGCGGGCGAGAACGTCGCCTTGTCGCGAGAGGAAAAGCGGCGTGTGGTGGAGATTGCCGGCAGTGTTTGTGGCGACCGCTCGATCATCGTCGCGGGTATCAACTCGGAAGACAGCTACGAGGCCCAAACGCATGCCGACGACGCACAACGTGCGGGCGCCGACGCGATACTGCTGTTTCCGCCTTACTCGTGGGCGCTTTCCACCGATCTGGAAACCGTTGTCGCGCATCACCGGATCGTCAACGAGAACGCGCGCTTGCCGATGATGCTGTACCAGGCGGGCGTCAACACGGGTGCGATGGCCTACACGCCGGAGATGCTGACGGCGCTGGTCAGCCTGCCGGAGGTGGTGGCGATCAAGGAAGGGAGCTGGGAAACCGGCGCCTACGAGGCCAACCGCAGACTCGCGAAAGATGTTGCGCCGCATGTGGCCGTCATGGCGTCAGGCGATGAACACCTGTTCCCATGCTTCGCGATCGGGACCGAAGGCAGCCTTGTGAGTCTCGCTGCCGTGGTGCCGGAGTTGATCGTCGCGCTGTATCGGGCGGTACTGTGCGGCGAACTCCGCGAGGCGCAACGGCTACATGCCCATGTGTATCCGCTGGCAAAGGCCATTTACGGCACCGCCCCCGGCTCGCATGCGAATGCGCGACTGAAGGCCTGTCTGCATCTTCTGGGAAAATTTCCGCAACCTTCGATGCGTCCGCCGATCCCGCGCCTGTCCGCCGCGGAGACCCGCCGCCTCGAAGAGGCACTCTCTTTTGCGCTTGCCGCTGACACCGAACGGAGCGATTCATGACTCACACCCCGACCCGCATCCTGATCCGTGGCGGACGCCTGATTACGGCCGTCGACGACTACGTTGCCGATATCGTCATTCAGGGTGAGCGCATTGTCTGTATCGGCCAGCAGCTTGAAGCGGGACCGGACACCCGTGTGATCGACGCGAGCGGCCTGCTGGTGTTCCCCGGCGGCGTCGATGCGCATACGCACATGGAGAATACGTTCGGCCCTTCGGTGACCTGCGACAATTTCGCTTCCGGTACACGCTCGGCCGCGTTCGGCGGCACCACGACGATCATCGACTTTGCCCTGCAAAACGCCGGCACAAGCCCGCTCGATGCCATCGCCCGCGCGCAGTCGAAAGCGGCTGCGGTCGCCAGCATCGACTACGCGTTCCACGTGATTGTCACGCACGTCGACGAAAGCGTACTCGGCGACATGCAATACGCGATTCGTCACGAAGGGGTGTCGAGCTTCAAGATGTTCATGGCGTACCCGGGCACCGTCATGTCGGACGACGCCTCGATCTTCCAGGCCATGCGCATGGTCGGCCAGCACGGCGGCATGATTGCGTTGCACGCCGAAAACGGCACGGTGATCGACCTGCTGATTCGCGAGGCGATCGCGCAAGGTCATACGTCGCCGCGCTATCACGCACTCACGCGCCCGGCCATCATGGAAGGCGAAGCGACGCATCGCGGCATCAAGCTTGCGGAACTCGCGGAAGCGCCGGTGTACTTCGTGCATCTTTCGGCCAAGGAGGCGCTGAAACATGTGATCGAAGCGCGCGACCTCGGTATTCCGGTGTTTGCGGAAACCTGCCCGCACTATCTGTTCTTCGACGACTCGGCGTACGCCGACGAAAGTTTCGATACCGCACGCTATGTCATGAGTCCACCGCTGCGCTCGAAAGACGCGCAGAACGCGCTATGGACTGCGCTGAAAACCGACGACCTGCAACTCATTTCCACCGATCATTGTCCCTACTGCATGAAGGAGGGGCATCGGGGCAACGTCAACCAGAAGCCGCTTGGCCGCGATGACTTTTCGAAAATTCCAAACGGTGTGCCGGGCGTCGAAACGCGCATGACGGTGGTGTACGACGGCGGCGTGCGGACAGGTCGAATCTCGCTGAACCGTTTCGTCGAGCTGACCTCGACGGCGCCCGCGAAACTGTTCGGGCTGTTCCCGAAGAAAGGCACGCTGGCGATCGGCAGTGACGCCGATATCGTGCTGTTCGACCCGGGTGAGGCGCATACGATTCGCGCAGACACGCAGCACAGCGATTGCGACTTCACGTTATTCGAAGGTCATCAGGTGACCGGACGGGTGAAGAAGGTGTTGCTGCGCGGCGAGTTGTTGATCGACGACGGTGAGTGGGTGGGCGGCACCGGACACGGACAATTTGTGCCGCGTGGCGAACTGGGCGCGCACTGGTAGCGCCATCATGCCGATCTACGACTATCGTTGTGACGCATGCGGCGCGTTCGATCAGATGCGCAGCGTCGCCGCGCGCGATTTGCCGGCGGAGTGTCCATGGTGCGGCATGGCTGCAGTGCGGATTCCGAATGGGTTACCGGTACTGATAAGGCATGCTGACGATCAGGCAGCCAGCGACGACGGCGCGTACCTGGCGAGGCACAGGACGGGGTGCCGGTGTTGCCTGTGAGACGGGCGAAAAGACCCTGTGAATCTCTGCCCGCACTGCAATCAGGTGCGGCTGAGGTAGTTCGTCTTGTCCAGTCCGATCGCCGCGTGCGTGCTAACATGTTAGCGTGCAACTCACACGTACATGAGACCGGCTATGAACACAATGGCACCGGCAAAAACCGAGCCGGACGAGACCCAGGGCAAATCGCTACGTCTCGTCGCCTATGAAAATTTCACGCAGCAAATCCTGAACGCCAATATCCGCCCAGGGCAATTCGTCTCGCAGCGCGAACTGATGCTGCTGACCGATATGCCGCTGGGCGCGATTCGCGAGATGGTGCCGCGCCTCGAAGCCGAAGGGCTGATCAAGACCGTGCCGAACCGCGGCCTGCAGGTCTGTCATGTGGATCTGCGGCTGATCCGCAATGCCTTCCAGGTGCGTCTCGTGCTTGAGCGCGAAGCGGTGGCGAATTTCACGCGCACCGCCTCGGACGCCGATCTGGACAAGATCGAGCGGGCCCACAGGGATATAGTGCGCCGCGCGCTGGCTAAAAAAATCGACGACCGTCTTCTCAACGACGCGCAGACCGTCGACTGGGGGCTGCACGACATGATGATCGACGCCATGGGCAACGAAATCATCTCGAACATCTATCGGGTCAACAGTTTGCGCATTCGCCTGATCCGCCTGGAGCATGTGGTGCTGAAGCCGGAAGTGGTGCTGCCGACCATGTACGAACATCTCGAACTGATCGCGGCGTTCAAGGCGCGCGATGTCGCAAAGGCCGTCGAACTGCTCAACACGCATATCGAGAACGCGCGCCAACGGTCGATGGGCAACTTCGGCTGACAGGACGCGCGCGGTCCGGAACGCATGGCAGAGGGCCCAGCGGAGCGGGCTCGTCACTGGCTCACAAATTCTTCTTTGACGGACCACTGATTTCTAACTAACATGTCAGTCACAGTTCGGTGCGTCATGAGGCTGAACGGAGACGATGGCGAGCGGGGCGGACGGACGTCGGGCCGCCCTACGCATGACGGGAGGAAACGGGTATGTCTTTCGATGGACAGGGCGTCCTGGCAGCCGTGACGACGCCGCTCGATGCGGCGAACCGGGTGGATCTGCCGCTGCTCGCGCAGCATTGCGCGGAGCTTCTGCGGCGCGGCCTGCATGGCATCACGTTGTTCGGCACCACTGGCGAGGGTCCGTCGTTCACCGTCGCCGAGCGGAGCGCCACGCTTGAAGGTCTGCTCGCACGGGGGATCGAAAGCAGCGAGCTGGTGGTCGGCACCGGCGCCGCCGCGCTCGGCGACGCGGTTCAATTGACGCGGCATGCGCTTGACCAGGGTTGCCGGCGCGTGTTGCTGCTGCCGCCGTTTTTCTTCAAGGGTGTCAGCAGCGCGGGCGTGGCCGACGCGATCGGGTCGGTGATCGACGCGGTCCGCGATCCGCAATTGCGCGTCATCCTGTATCACATCCCCCAGGTGTCCGGCGTGGGCTTCGACGACGAAGCCATCGCGACGCTGCGCGAGCGCTACGGCAGCGTGATCGACGGGATCAAGGACAGCAGCGGGAGCCTCGAGCATTCGCTCGGGCTGATCCGTCGGCATGCGGGCCTGAAGGTCTATGTGGGCGCCGAGGACACGATTGGCCGGGCCCGCGCGGCGGGTGGCGCGGGATCGATCTGCGGGCTGGCGAACCTCGCGCCGGAGCAGGTCCTCGCGTCCTACCAGCGTGCTGAGGACCCGGAGTCGGGCGTTCTCAAGGAACTCCTGCACGCGGTCCAGGGCCAGCCCTTCGTTCCGCTTCTGAAGGCGTGGCTTGCCGCGTCCCAGGGCAATGACGGCTGGCGCCGGGTCAGGGCGCCGCTGGTGCCCGCGGGCGCCGAGGCGGCGGCTTCACTGCCGCGCTCGTTGCGTCCCGCCACAGCGCTGTAAATACAACTGCGAACCCGCGCACGACCCGGGGACAAGAAGGAGACGAGATGGATCACGAACTCTGCCTGCCCGAGCAGGCCGGCGATGCGGCACAGACGTTGTTCGCGGCTTTGCGCGAGGCACTCGGCGCCGCCGCGGTGCTGACCGGTGAGGACATTCCGGCGCGCAACGAGAAAGACTGGAGCACACTCTCCGCGCTTCGGCCGCTCGCCGTCCTGCGTCCCACCGACACCGAGGGCGTCGCCGCCGGCATGCGCATTTGCGCGCAGCATGGCGTGGCGGTCGTGCCGCAAGGCGGCTTGACCGGCCTGTGCGGCGGGGCGCGACCCGTCGAAGGCGCGGTGGCTTTATCGCTCGAACGCATGGTGGGGGTCGAGGAAATCGATCCCGCCTCCGCGACCATGACGGTCAGGGCCGGCACGCCGTTGCAGACCGTGCAGCAGGCGGCGGACGAGGCCGGCTTCTTCATCCCGCTGGATCTCGGCGCGCGCGGGTCGTGTGCGATCGGCGGCAATCTCTCGACCAACGCCGGCGGCAATCGCGTGATCCGCTACGGCATGGCGCGCGAGATGGTGCTCGGACTCGAAGTCGTGCTGCCCGACGGCAGCGTGGTCACCAACCTCAACAAGATGCTGAAGAACAACGCGGGGTACGACCTCAAGCATCTGTTTATCGGCAGCGAGGGGACGCTCGGCATCATCACGCGCATTGTGCTGCGTCTGTTTCCCAAGCCGGGTTGCACGATGGCGGCTGTGTGCGCCGTCGAAAGCTACGACAAGCTGATCGCGTTGCTGAATGCCGCGCGGCGCGGCCTCGGCCCGCTCCTGTCCGCATTCGAAGTGATGTGGCCGGACTACTGGCGCACGGTCACGCAGCGCGTGCCCGGCGTGAGCAATCCGCTAGCCGGCGAGCACGCCTGCTATGTGCTGATCGAAGCCCAGGGCATGGATGAGGCGTTCGACGCGCCGCGTTTCGAAACCTGGCTCACGCGCCAGATGGAAGCCGGCGTGCTTGCCGATGCAGCGCTCGCGCAATCGCTCGCGGACGTGCAGGCCTTCTGGGGCGTGCGCGATGCCTGCGCCGAATTTCCGCAGGTGCTCGGGCCGCACGAGTCGTTCGACATCGGCTTGCCGGTCGCGGCGATGGACCAGTACGTGAGCGCATGCGGCGCCGCCCTGCGCTCGCGTTTTGCCAATGCGGTCGCGCTGTTCTATGGACACATCGGCGACGGCAACCTGCACATCGTCGCCTGCGTGCCGGGTGCGTCTGCCCAACCGAAAGAGGAGATCGCCGGCATTGTCTACAGTCTCGTGCAGCAATTCGGCGGCACGATTTCCGCGGAACACGGCATTGGCCTCACCAAGAAAGCATGGCTGCCGTACACGCGCAGCGAACCCGAACTCGCATTGATGCGGCGCCTGAAGGCCGCGCTGGATCCGCAGAATCTGCTCAATCCGGGCAAGGTAGTCTGAATCCCCGCTTACGACGATCACCGGCGCCAGACCGGATGTCGTATGGCGACAAGGGAACACACAGGAGACGAGATGGAGACGAACCTGAACCCCGGCAACGGGGAGGAAGAGGCTTTGCTGGAACGCGCCATCCGGCGCGCGAAATGGCGGATCGTGCCGTTTCTGATCCTGATGTACATGATGGCCTATCTGGACCGCGCGAACATCGGTTTTGCGCAGCAGGCCTATCAGGCGTCGACGGGGGTGAGTAGCGCGGCGTTCGCGTTCGGCGCGGGGATTTTCTTTGTCGCCTATGCACTCTTCGAAGTGCCAAGCAATCTGATGATGCATCGCGTGGGCGCACGCATCTGGCTCTCGCGCATCATGGTCACGTGGGGACTGATTTCGGCGGCCATGGCGTATGCAAGGAGCGATTCGCTGTTCTCCTTCATCCGCTTCTTTCTTGGCGCGGCTGAGGCGGGGCTCTTTCCTGGCGCGGTCCTCTATATGACGTACTGGTTTCCCGCCCGCGCGCGTGGACAGATCATGGGGATCTTCTATTTCGGCTCGCCGCTGGCATTGATGCTGGGTGGCCCGCTTTCGGGGTATCTGCTGGAGCTCGATGGCCTGTTCGGCCTGCACGGCTGGCAACTGATGTTCCTCGTCGAGGGACTGCTGGCGTCGTTGGTGGGTGTCTGGGGCTATTTCTACCTGTGTAATCGTCCCGAGGATGCGGCCTGGATGCCGCGCGACGAAGCGCAAGCGCTCGCGCGTGCTCTCGCCGCTGAAGAGCGGCAGAAACTCCAGATGGGCAAGACCAGTTTCCGCGCCGCGCTAGCCGATCCCAAGCTCCTGCATTTCGCTATCCTCTATTTCTCGATCCAGATTGCCGGCTATGGCGTGGCGTTCTATCTGCCGAGCCAGGTGAGTGCGCTGCTGCACGTCAAGGTGGGCCTGCACGTCGGTTTGATATCGGCGATTCCGTGGGCTTGTGCGATTGTCGCGGGCGCGTTTTATCCGGGCTTTGCGGTGCGCACCGGATATCGGCGCGGCTTTGCGGTGCTGTCGGCGCTGTCGATTGCGGGCGGCCTCGCGGTCTCCGCCAACACGGGTCCGGTGGCGGCAATCGTGGCGCTCTGCTTCGTGACCATGGGCATCATGACCGTTCAGCCGATCTTCTGGACCTTCCCGGCGGCGTACCTGGGCGGCACGGCGGCGGCGGGGGGCTTCGCGGTGATCAACGCTATCGGCAATCTCGGCGGCTTCTTTGCGCCCACGGTGAGGAACGCGGCCGAGGTGTCGTTTCATTCGCCCGCCGCGGGGCTCTATGTGCTTGCCGCGAGCGGGCTCGTCGCGGCATGTCTGATTGCCATGCTGCGTCCCGCGCAGGCCGATAGTCGTGCGGGCAAACCGGGTAAGCCGGCCAAGCCGGCCGAGCCGCTGCACGCGAAGATCTGACGACCGCGCCGGCGACGATGATCGACAACCCATCAAATCCATCGCACCCGCCAGGGCAATCCGCACCGCCGCGAATCCGCCGCGCGCAGACGGTCTCGCTGACGCTGCTGCTGGTCAGCGGCGTCGTCAACTACCTGGACCGCGGCACGCTCGCGGTGGCCAACCCGCTGATTCGCGCCGACCTCGGCCTGTCGCTCGGGCAAATGGGACTGCTGCTGTCGGCGTTCCTGTGGAGTTATGCGCTGTGCCAGTTGCCGGTGGGCGGTCTCGTCGACCGCATCGGGCCGCGCCGGTTGCTCGGCCTCGGGCTGATCCTCTGGTCGCTCGCGCAGGCAGCCGGCGGCCTCGCGTCGGGCTTCGGCTACTTCGTCATCGCTCGCATCCTGCTGGGGATCGGCGAAGCGCCGCAGTATCCGTCGGCGGCGCGGGTGGTGAGCAACTGGTTTCCGCTGCGCTCGCGCGGCATGCCCACCGGCATTTTCAATGCGGCTTCGCCGTTGGGCACCGCGCTGGCGCCGCTCTGCCTGTCGGTGATCGTGGTGTCGTTCCACTGGCGCTGGGCCTTTGTCATGACCGGCGCGCTGGGTCTCGTGGTAGCGCTCGTGTGGTTCGCGCTCTATCGCGATCCGGACCGCTCACGCATGAGCGAAGCCGAGCGCCGCTACCTCGACGCGGATGCGGACCTGTCCGGCACTCCGTCTCCTAAACTCAGCTTTGCGGAATGGCGCGGCCTGTTTGCGTATCGGACGACGTGGGGCATGCTGATCGGCTTCTTCGGCTCGGTGTATCTAAACTGGGTCTATCTGACGTGGTTGCCCGGCTATCTGACCATCGAGCGGCACATGAGCCTGCTGCGCACCGGCTTCGCGGCATCCGTGCCGTTCCTGTGCGGCTTTATCGGTTCGCTGCTGGCGGGCTGGTTCTCCGACCGTATTACGCAACGCAGCGGTTCGCCGGTGTCGAGCCGGCGCAACGCGGTGGTCATTGCGATGCTCGGCATGGTGGCCTTCACGATTCCGGCTGCGCTCGTCGAGAGCAATACGATTGCGCTCGCCTGCATTTCGGTGGTGATCTTTCTGGCGAATGCGGCGTCGGCTTCGTCGTGGGCATTGGCGACGGCTGCGGCGCCGCCTCGCCGGGTCGCGTCGCTGGGCGCGATCCAGAACTTTGGCGGTTTTCTCGGCGGCGCACTGGCGCCGATCGTGACGGGCTTCATCGCGCAGAGCGCGTCGTTCGTGCCGGCGCTGTTGACGGCGGCAGGCATCGCCTTCGTGGGGGCGTTGGCCTACCTGGTGCTGGTACGCCAGTCGATTCCCGAGCACGAACCGGCTGCGGCAGGTACGCATGCACACGCGTAACGCGAAGGCGTGCTGCACAGTGCGCGCGCCGCGCAACGCAAATTTTTCCTGAGGAGAGCTTGATGGGTCATACACCGAAGACCGCGGGTGTCATTGAAGGGATCGTTCCGGTGATGCTGACGCCGTTCGACGATAAAGGCGCAATCGACTACGCCGGACTCGAACGTCTGATCGAGTGGTATCTGCAACACGGAGCGGACGCTTTGTTCGCGGTCGCGCAATCGAGCGAGATGCAGTTCCTGAGCCTCGCCGAACGCAGCGCGCTGGCGCGCTTCGTGGTGGACAAGGTGGCGGGCCGCGTGCCGGTGGTGGCGTCCGGTCACATCAGCGACGATCCCGACGCGCAGGCCGAAGAACTGAACGCCGCCGCGGCCTCCGGGGCACAAGGCGTGGTGCTGGTGACGAACCGGCTCGACCCGAAACGCGAAGGCACGGCGACCTTCCTCGCCAACCTGCAGCGTTTGCT
This sequence comes from Paraburkholderia phenazinium, assembly GCF_900142845.1. Lineage (NCBI taxonomy): Bacteria > Pseudomonadati > Pseudomonadota > Betaproteobacteria > Burkholderiales > Burkholderiaceae > Paraburkholderia > Paraburkholderia phenazinium. The sequence continues at coordinate 3,555,947 of NZ_FSRU01000001.1, read as the reverse complement.
GGCGCGTCTGCCGGCCGGGGTACCGCTCGGTCTTTACGAATGTCCTGCGCCGTATCGCCGGTTGCTGTCCGATGAAGAACTGCGGGCCTGTATCGACACCGGCCGCTTTGTGATGCTCAAGGACGTGAGTTGCGATCTCGCCACCGTGAAGCGGCGCGTCGCGTTGGCCGAGGGCTCGCCACTGAAGATCCTCAATGCAAACGCCGCGATCGCATGGGATGCGATGAAAGCAGGTTCGGCCGGTTTCAACGGCGTCTTCACCAACTTCCACCCGGATCTGTATCACTGGCTGCGCCACCACAGCGCTCAGAATCCCGCGCTGGCCGAAGAGCTGTCGACGTTTCTGGTGGTCGCGGCGGTCTCGGAAGCGCTCGGTTATCCGGCGCTCGCGAAGATTTACCACCAGCGTATCGGCACGTTCGCTTCGATCCGTTGCCGCGCGATCGATTACGACGTACGCGAACGCTTCTGGGCACTGGACGCCGTGCTCGACAAGATCGTCGCCGGGACCGAACACTTTCGCGCGCGGATTGCAGCGCTGTAGATTCGGGCGCTGCAGCTTCGCCGGGCACCGCGCCGTTGCTGCACGCTAGTCTGCGGCGCGGGCGGCTCAGCGCCGGCTCGCGCGCCGCGGTTTTTCCAGGTTCTCCAGCAACTCGTTGTGCTCCTGGCGCAGCAGGTCGACGAACTCGAGCGTCAGGCGATCGCGCGGCTGATGCGGCGGAAACAGCAGATACGTGGGGAACATCACCGAAGGCTTGAACGGCCGGATTTCGACTTCGGGCCCCGCAAAGTCACGCGCGACGATAGGGTGCGCGAGCGTCACGCCCATTCCGCAGCGCACCATCTCGCAACAGATCGCCGAATACTGCGCTTCGATGGCGAGCACCCGTTCCACCCCCACGCGGTCGAAGGCCTCATCCATTTGCGCCCGTGTGCCGTCCCCATGACAGAGCGAGATAAACGGCTCGCCCTGAAAGTCTTCAGCCTTGAGCACGCGCTTCTTCGCCAGCCGATGGCCCGCCGGCATGACGCAGACGGCCGCGACCTCCGACAGCATTTCCACTTCGCAGGTTGACGCTTCACTGCGGTACACCGCCACGCCCAGATCGCAAAACTGTGAGGAGGTCCAATGATTGATGGTGCCCGAGGTATTCACGTGCAGCGAAACGGTGACCTCCGGGCGCAACGCCTGGAAGCGTTTGATCACGTGCGGCACCAGCGTCAAACCGGCTGAGGGCATTGCTGCAATGCGCAAGCGCCCGCTACCCAGATTCTTGATCTGCGCCGCGGCGTTGCTGAGCCCCTGCAGGCCGACATAGGCGCGTTCGACCTCGCGAAAGAAGGCGTTGCCTTCGCTGGTGGGGATCAGTCTGACGCCGCTGCGCTGGAACAGCAGCAGTCCGGTTTCGCGTTCGAGCTGGGTGATGAGCCGGCTGATGTTCGGTTGCGAAGTGAACAACTCCTTGGCCGCTGCGGTCATGGAGCCGGCCAGCATGACCGCGCGAAACGCTTCAATGTGCTTCAGATTCATCGAACGCAACCCATATCAGATCGGTATGGATTGTTATTTTATTCGTATTGGACGTTATGCACTTAGATCGACAGAATTAATTTCGCTCACACCTATCCCCCCGCAATTGCCGGCAGCGTATCGACTGGAGAAATGCACATGAGACACCCGCAGCGAAGCCGTCGTCCGTCGTCGTTCCGTTCCTCATGGCGTCCGTTGCTGGCCGCGCTCGCCGGGGCCGGCGCGTTGTGCGGACCGCTGCTGGCGCACGCCGAGGCGACGCTTTACGTGGCCAACGTCGGCGGCTCGAATGAACAGATGTATCGGCAGACGATCATCCCGGCGTTCGAAAAGGCGCACAACGTCAAGATCGTCTACGTAGCGGGCAATTCGAGCGATACGCTCGCCAAGCTGCAGGCGCAGAAGGGCCATGAGCAGATCAACGTCGCCGTGATGGACGATGGTCCGATGTACCAGGCCATGCAGATGGGTTTGTGCTCGAAAGTCGACGACGCGCCGGTCATGAACGACCTGTATCCGCTCGCGCGGCTTGGGCCGAATGCAGTCGGGGTCGGCATGGTCGCCACGGGGATCGGCTATAACGAAGAAGCGTTCAAGAAGATGGGCCTGCCGCCGCCCGATTCATGGAGCGTGCTGACCGACAAGCGCCTGAAGGGCAAGCTCGGTGTGCCGCCGATCACCAACACGTACGGCCTGCACGCACTCGTGATGCTGGCGCGCATGAACGGCGGCGGCGAGAAGAATATCGACCCGGGTTTCACCGCGATGACGACACAGGTCGCGCCGAACGTGCTGTCGTGGGCGCCGACGCCAGGCGAGATGGACGGCCTGATGCAGAATGGCGACGTGATCCTCGCGCCGTATGGCAGCGGCCGTGCGGTTGCGCTGCAGAACACGGGCTTTCCGCTGAAGTTCCTTTATCCGAAAGAAGGCGGCATCGCCTTGCAGGTGGCGGCGTGCCCCGTGGTCGAGAACGCGCAGCCGGCGCTGTCGCAGCAGTTCATCCAGTATCTGTTGAGCCCGCAGGTGCAGGCCACCCAGGCGCAGGCGATGGGGCTCGGCCCGGTCAACAAGACGGTCAAGCTGGCGCCCGATGTCGCGGCGCGCGTGCCGTATGGCCCGGACCAGGTCGCGAAGCTGATCGCGGTCGACTGGACGACGATCAACCAGCACCGCGCCGAGTGGACCGAACGCTGGAATCGCAGCGTCGAGCGCTGAATGCTGAATTCGCCCACCCACCAGGGACGCACATGAGTTTCCTGACACTCAAAGGCATTTCGAAGCGCTACGGCGATTTCACCGCGATCGAACAGATCGACCTTGATGTGGAGCGAGGGGAGTTCCTGTCGCTGCTTGGGCCGTCCGGTTGCGGTAAGACCACGACCCTGCAGATGGTGGCCGGCTTCGTCACGCCGAGCACCGGCACGATCACGCTCGACGGGCGCGACATCACCCATGAGCGGCCCGAGAAACGCGGCATGGGGGTGGTGTTCCAGAGCTACGCGCTGTTCCCGCATATGACCGTCGACGGCAATGTCGGCTTCGGTCTCGAGATGCGCAACATGAAGCGGGCGGCGCGCGCCGAACGGGTGGCCGAAGCGCTCGAACTGGTACGTCTGAGCGGTTTGGGAAGCCGTTATCCGAAGGAGCTCTCGGGCGGCCAGCGGCAGCGCGTGGCGATTGCCCGCGCGCTGGCGATGCAGCCCGAACTGCTGTTGCTCGACGAACCGATGTCCAATCTCGACGCCAAGCTGCGCGAGGAAATGCACATCGAGCTACGTGCCATCCAGAAGCGTCTCGGCATCACGACGATCCTCGTCACGCACGATCAGGTCGAAGCGATGACCATGAGCGATCGCATTGCGGTGATGCATCGCGGCACGATCGCGCAACTGAGCACGCCGTTCGAAGCCTACGAGCGGCCTGAGACGCCTTTCGCGTCGACCTTCCTCGGCAAGACCAACTTGCTGCCGGGCGCGGTGGTGCGCCGCAACGGCCGCTGCGCCGAGGTGGACGTGGCGGGTACGACGCTCAAGGTGCCGCACGAAGGGCGGCCCGCGCAAGGCGAGGTGAACGTCTACATCCGCCCGGAGAAAGTCCGTCTGGCCGGCGCCGATGCGCGCGCCACCGGCTGTATCACGACGCGGGTGTTCGTTGGTAACCAGTGGCTGTTGCAGGTCGATACCGGTCTCGGCCGCCTGAGCGTGGCGCAGCCGAACTTCGGTGCGCCGCCGCCGGAAGAAGGCGAACACGTCGGCCTCGTGTGGTCCGACGACGACCTGCGCATGCTCGCAAAGGAACCCGGCAATGGCCACGCTTGATCAGGACCGCGCCGGCGCGGCGCCGTGGCTGCTGTCCGCACCGGCGCTCCTGCTGTTCGGCGCCTTGCTGCTGGTGCCGCTGGTGCTGACCCTCGTGCTGTCGTTTCACGTCTTCAGCGACACGCAGGGTACCCTCGCCGCCTACACCTTGTCGAATTACCTGCGGGTTATCACCGACCCATACTACGGCGCGATCTTCGCGCGTACCGCAGGACTCGCCTTCGCGGTGACCGGGCTATGCATCGTGCTCGGCGTGCCTGAGACGATTGTGCTCGCGCGCATGAAGCGGCCGTGGCAGTCCGTGTGCCTGCTGATCGTGCTGGGGCCGCTGCTGATCTCGGTGGTGGTGCGCACGCTGGGCTGGCAGATCCTGCTCGGCAACAACGGAGTCCTGAACAACGCGCTGCAGGCGCTGCATCTCACCTCCGAACCGATCCGCCTCGTCTTCACGATGACGGGCGTGGTGATCGCGCTGACGCACGTGCTGGTGCCCTTCATGGTGATGTCGGTCTGGGCCACGCTGCAAAAGCTCGACCCGCAGGTCGAATGGGCCGGCCTGTCGCTGGGCGGCTCGCCGTTGCGGGTATTCCGGCGCGTTGTGCTGCCGCAGATCCTGCCAGGCGTGTTGTCCGGGTCGATCATTGTGTTCGCGCTGTCCGCTTCGGCGTTCGCCACACCGGCGCTGATCGGCGGCCGGCGTCTGAAGGTGGTCGCGACCGCGGCCTACGACGAGTTCCTCGGCACCCTCAACTGGCCGCTCGGCGCGACGATTGCCGTGCTGCTGCTGATCGCCAACGTGGCGATCGTGATGGGCTGCAGCCGGCTGGCCGAACGCCGTTTCAAGCATATCTTCGACTGACGCGGAGGCCGCCATGAAGCAGAACGGATTCTGGGGTCTGGTGTTCAACGCGCTGTTTCTCGCGTTTATCCTCGCGCCGCTCGTCGTGGTGATCGCGGTGTCGTTCACCGACAAGGGCTATATCTCGATGCCGTTCGACGGCGCCTCGCTGCGCTGGTTCAGGGCGATTCTGCAGAACGAGGACATCGTCGACGCCTTCTGGCTGTCGATCCGCCTCGCGCTCGTAGCGGCCACGCTCGGCGTGGCGCTCGCGGTGCCCGCGGCTCTGGCGATTGCGCGTTATCGCTTTCCGGGACGCAGCGCGTTGACCGGCTTCTTCCTCTCGCCGATGATGATTCCCGCTGTCGTGCTCGGCATTGCGTTCCTGCGCTTTCTGAGCCTGCTCGGACTCGGCGGCTCGTTCTGGGCGCTGTGCGCGACGCACGTAATCATCGTGGTGCCGTACGCGTTACGGCTCGCGCTATCGTCGGCGGTCGGGCTCGATCGCGATGCGGAGCGGGCCGCTTTATCGTGCGGGGCGAGCCGCTTCACGGCGTTTCGCCGCGTCGTGCTGCCGATGATACGCACCGGTGTGGTCGGAGGCTGGGTGTTGTCCTTCATCCAGAGCTTCGATGAATTGACCATGACGATTTTTGTCGCGACGCCTGGCACGACCACGCTGCCCGTCGCGATGTACAACCAGATCGCGCAGACGATCGATCCGCTGGTGGCCTCCGTGTCGACCGTGTTGATCGTCGGCACGGTCGTCCTGATGCTGGTGCTGGACCGCATGGTCGGTCTGGACCGCGTCCTGATCGGAGAAACACGATGAGAGGTCATACGGCCGAAAGCCCCGATGTGCTGGTGGTAGGCGGCGGCCTGGTCGGTACGGCGGTGGCGTACGGGCTGGCGAGAGAAGGCGCCAGGGTCACGGTGCTCGACGAAGGCGACGGCGGTTTTCGCGCGTCGCGCGGCAACTTCGGTCTGGTGTGGGTGCAGGGCAAGGGCTACGGCCTGTCGCCGTACGCGCGCTGGTCGCGCAGTTCCGCGCAGCGTTGGCCCGCACTCGCGGCGGCCCTGCTCGAGGACTCCGGCGTCGACGTGTCGTTGCGGCAGCCGGGTGGTTTTCATTTGTGCTTCTCGGACGAGGAGCTGGCCGAACGCGAGAAGCGCCTCTCTACATTGCAAGCGGAGCTGGGCGGCGACTATCCGTATCAACTGCTGGACGCCAAAGCGCTGCGCGAGCGTTTGCCCGCGGTCGGCCCCGCGGTGGTCGGCGCGAGCTATACGCCGATGGACGGCCACGTGAATCCGCTCAAGCTGCTGCGGGCGCTGCACCAGTCGATGCAGCGGCGCGGCGTGACGCTCATCGGCAGCAGTCAGATCAGCCGGATCGCGCCGGAAGCGGGGGGCTTCGCGGCTCACGGCAAGCTCGGGGTGTGGCGCGCGCCGCGCATCGTGCTGGCCGCGGGCCTCGGCAATCGCGCGCTGGCGCCGCAGCTCGGGCTGCATGCCCCGGTGGCGCCGAATCGCGGCCAGATACTCGTCAGCGAGCGCGTCGCGCCGTTCCTGCATTACCCCACCATCAACGTGCGGCAGACCGATGAGGGGTCCGTGCAGTTCGGCGATTCGATGGAGGAGGTCGGCTTTAACGACTTCACGACCACGGACGTGCTGTCGACGATCGCCCGCCGCGGCGTGCGCGCCTTCCCGCTGCTGAAGGAGGTCCGGCTGGTGCGCATGTGGGCGGCATTGCGTGTGTACAGCCCGGATGGCTTTCCGATCTACGAGCAGTCGTCGCAGTATCCGGGGGCGTTTGTCGTCACCTGTCACAGCGGCGTGACCCTCGCTGCTGCGCACGCGCTGCGCGTGGCGCCGTGGATCGCCGGCGGGGCGATGCCCGACGAGCTGGACGCGTTTCCCGGCGGCCGGTTTCGCGCCGCCGGCCAGATCCTTAGCCATGCTTGATAAATGTTCCATTCCGTTCTGATATGACTTCCAAACCGCTTTTCAGAGTGCTCGCCCCGCGTGCGCCCGCTGTTGCCGACGCCACTGTCCAGATCTGGTTCAACGACCAGCCGCTCGCCGTGCCAGGTGGCCGCTCGGTGGCCGCCGCGCTGCTGGCTGCGGGCGTGCAGCGCTTCCGCGCAACACCGGTTACGGGCGCAGCGCGTGCGCCGTATTGCATGATGGGCGCCTGTTTCGAATGTCTCGTCGAGATCGACGGCGTGCCGAGCCGGCAAAGTTGTCTGGTGACGGTGCAGGACGGCATGCGGATTCATTCGCAGGAAGGCGCGCGCGATCTGCCGTTCGAGCCGTCGCACGTCAGCGAGGAGAATGCTCATGGCCGCTGATCAGGTGGATGTCGCCGTGATCGGCGCCGGGCCTGCTGGGCTTGCCTGTGCGACGCGGCTCGCTCAGGCGGGTCTGTCCGTGGTCCTGCTCGACGAGCAGGAGGCGGTCGGCGGACAGATCTATCGGGCAATCGAGCGCAGCGATGCGCAGCGTCGCGAGATTCTCGGCCCGGACTATGCCGCCGGCGCCGCGCTTGCTGCCGAGTTCGCGCGCAGCGGCGCGGCCTATGTGCCCAACGCTTCGGTCTGGCAAGTCACACGCGAACGCTCGGTGCATTACCTGAAGGAGGGCAGCGTAGGCAGCTTTGAGGCGAAGCGCGTCGTCCTCGCGACCGGCGCGCTCGAGCGGCCGTTCCCGATTCCCGGCTGGACCTTGCCGGGCGTGCTGACGGCCGGCGCTGCGCAGATCCTGCTGAAAAGCGCCGGTGAAGTGCCGACGGAGCCGCCGGTGCTGGTCGGCTGCGGCCCGCTGCTCTACCTGCTCGGCTGGCAATACGTGCGAGCCGGCGTGCCGATTCGCGCGCTGATCGATACCACGCGCAATGAGGACCGTTGGCGTGCCAAGCGGCACCTCGTGTCGGCGTTGCGTGCATGGCCCGATCTGCGTAAGGGCCTGCAATTGATCCGCACGTTGCGCGAGGCGGGCGTGCCGATCCATGAGGCTGCGGACGATCTGCGTATCGAAGGCGCACCGGGCGAGGATGGGACCGAACGGGCGCACGCGTTGAGTTTTTCCGTGCGCGGCGTGCCGCAGCGCGTCGAAGCCAACGTCATTCTGTTGCATCAGGGTGTGGTGCCGAATACGCAGTTCACCTGGTCGTTGCGTGCGTCGCATCGCTGGGACGACGCGCAATTGTGCTTCACGCCGCAGACCGACGCATGGGGCGAACTCGACGTGAGCGGCATCTTCGTCGCCGGAGACGGCAGCGGCATCGCCGGGGCCCAGGCCGCGCGAGCGCAGGGGGAAGTGACCGCGCTGGCGATTGCGGCGCAACTCGGCGCCATCGATCAACCTACGCGCGATCGCGACGCGACGGCGCCGCTGCGCAAGCTGGCCGAGGCGCGGCGCATCCGTCCGTTCCTCGACAGCCTGTACCGGCCGCGCGACGAGAATCGCGTGCCGCAGGACGACGTGCTGGTCTGCCGTTGCGAAGAGGTCTCCGCCGGGGAAGTGCGCCGCATCGTGGCGCTGGGTTGCGAGGGGCCCAATCAGGCCAAGTCGTTCGGCCGCTGCGGGATGGGACCGTGCCAGGGGCGCATGTGCGGGCTGACCGTGACCGAAGTGATCGCCGATGCGCGCAAGGTGCCGCCGGCGACCGTGGGTTATTACCGCATTCGCCCGCCGATCAAGCCGCTCACGCTCGGAGAACTCGCCGGTGAATAGCGCCGCCGTTCAGGAAGCGGACGTGCTCGTGATCGGCGGCGGGCTGCACGGATCGAGCAGCGCGTTTCATCTCGCGAGCCGTGGCGTGCGCGTGACGGTGCTCGAAGCCGACTACGTGGGCCGCCATTCGTCGGGCGTGAATGCCGGCGGGGTGCGCACGCTCGGCCGGCCGTTGCCGGAAATCCCGCTGGCGCTGATGTCGCGCGAGATCTGGCACAACCTCGTCGAGACCATCGGCGACGACGCGGGTTTTGTCGCGTCGGGGCAGATGAAGATTGCCGAAAGCGGGGCTGAACTCGACGAGTGCCGCGAGCGCGTCGCGTCGCTCGAGGCGCAGGGCTTTACGCACGAGAAGATTATCGACCGCGCGAGCGTGCGCGAACTCGAGCCGGCGCTCGCGCCGCATGTGGCCGGCGCGATCTGGGTCGAACAGGATGGCTACGCGCTGCCGTATCGGGCGACCACTGCGTTTCGCCGTGCGGCGCAGGCTCGCGGGGCGGTGTTTCATGAAGGCACGCCGGTTGGCCGCATCGAACAGCGCGGTGAGCGCTGGTATGCGCAGACACCGGTGGGTGTGTTTTCGGCAGGGCACCTCGTCATCACGGCCGGTGCGTGGGCCGGTGAACTCGCGCAGCAGGTCGGCGAGCCGGTGCCGGTCCACCCGGAAGGGCTGATGCTGATGGTCACGCATCGGGTCGCGCCGTTCTGCCGCTCGACGCTTGGCGCAACGGGTCGGCCGCTGTCGTTCAAACAGTTCGACAACGGCACGGTAGTGATCGGCGGCAAGCTGATCGGGATTGCCGATTTGCCGGGGCGTCATGGCGAAGTGGATTTCGCCCGCCTCGTCAGAAGCGCCAACACCGTGGTCGACCTGTTTCCGCATCTGCGCCATCTGGGCATCAATCGCGCGTGGGCGGGCGTGGAAGCGTTCACCAGCGACTCGTTGCCGGTGATTTCGCCGAGCCGCCGGGCATCGAACCTGACGTACTCGTTCGGCTATTGCGGCAGCGGTTTTCAGCTTGGTCCCGGCTGCGGCAAGCTGGTGTCGGAACTGGTGCTGGACGGCGTCGCGTCGTTACCGCTGGATGCGTTTGCTATTGATCGCTTTGGGCCGGTTCAAGAATCGGCGGACGAAGGATAACGGCGCCACCCGGCGCCCGGATTCAACTTGAAAGGGAACAGGTATGGATGAGATCGTGAGAATCGAAAGCAGTCAGCGCATGAGCCGGGTCGTGAAAGCGGCGGGGCTGGTGTTCGTCGGCGGGCAGACTTCGAATGACCGCACGCTCGACGTGAAAGGCCAAACGCAGCAGGTGCTCGCGAAGATCGACGCGTTTCTCGCGCAGGCCGGCATCGACAAAACGCGGCTGCTGTCCGCGCAAGTCTGGCTGGCCGATATCGCCCGCGACTTTGCTTCGATGAACGAAGTGTGGGACGCCTGGGTTGCGCCGGGCTGCGCACCGACTCGCGCGACGGTGGAATCGAAGTTGGCCGCCCCCGATCTGCTGGTGGAAATCGCGGTCATCGCGCTCGGCTGAGCGGCATGGTGCGAGGGGACTAGAGAAGCCTCAGGTCTTCCACTCGCACATCGCACACCAGCATGTGGCCCGGCGCGTGCGTGATGCAAATGGGCGGACGCGCCTCCATGGCCGCCGCTTGAGGCGTCACGCCGCAGCCCCAGAAGACAGGTTGTTCGCCCGTGAGGATCGCCGTCGGTTCGCCTTCGTCCGGAACGGCGACATCCCGAATCCCGATCGCGCTCGGGTCGCCCATATGGACGGGTGCGCCGTGTGCGCCCGGCAGCTTCGCGCAGACCTCGTAGGCAATCTCGGCCTCTTGCGGCGTATAAGGCCGCATCGATACGACCATCGGGCCGTGAAATCGCCCAACCGGTTGCGTCTGAAGGGCCGTGCGATACATGGGGACCACCTTACCTTCGTCGACATGGCGCACGCGCAAGCCGGCCAACTCCAGCGCATGTTCGAACGACAGCGAGCAACCCAGCACAAAGCCGACGAAATCGTCCTGCCAGATCGCCGCGATGTCGTCGCGTTCCTGCACTAGCACGCCGTCGCGCCATACCCGATAGCGCGGCAGGTCCGTGCGCAGGTCCACGTTGTCGCCGAGCATGGGGACGAGGCTCTCGCCCACTTCCGTCATGCCGATCAACGGACACGGCGTGGGATTGGCCCGGCAGTAACTCGCGAATTCGTCCGCCCAGTCGCGCGGCAGGATCACCAGGTTGCCTTGCGCGTAGCCCGGCGCCATGCCGCTCGTGTTGCCATTGAAACCCGCGCGGATTCCGGCGCGGGCGCCCTGCGGGGTGAACGCCCATGCCAGCGGCGGCGAAGTTTCAGGCGGCTTGCTCGTGACGTCATTCATACGACGGAACTTCCCTTGCGATTGATTCGGATTGAAAACGATGCGTCGAGGCCTTACTGCAACGATTCATCCGCGGTTTCGCGGGTTCGGGTCAGCGTCAGAAGCCCGACGATTGCGGCGCCGACCAGCAGGAATGCCGGGCTCAGCAGGTTGCCGGTATGGCCGATCAATGCAGTGGCGATATACGGGGTGACGCCGCCGCCGAGCATTGCGCCGAAGTTGAAGCTGAACGCCATGCCCGTATAGCGAACGCGGGTGGGAAACTGTTCAGCGTAAGTAGGGTAGCCCACCGATTGCACAATGGGCATCGGCAATGCAACGATAAACATCGCGAGAACCGCCAGCGCGAGGTTCTGGTGGTTCATCAGCATCATCATCGGGAAGACGAGCACGATGTATGCGGTAAAGCCGATGGCGAGCACCTTGCGGCGGCCAATGCGGTCGGACAGGCCACCCCAGACCGGCATCAGAAGCGCCATCGTGAGGCTGACTGCCGACATCGTCCAGTAGACGCTCGTCTTGTCGTACTTCAGGTAGGTGATCATGTAGATGTTCATGAACACAAAGCCCACCCAGTAGCCGGCATTCTGGCCGAACGAGATCAGGAACACTTTGAGCAGCGCGGCGCGGTGATGCGCGAAGACCTCTTTCAACGGCGCCTTGACGGGCTGGCTGGTTTCGAGACTCTTCCTGAACGCGGCGGATTCCTCGATCCGTTGGCGGACGAACGCCGACAGCAGAACCAGCGGCAACGCCATCAGAAACGGAATGCGCCAGCCCCAGGCGTGCAGTTGCGCGGTGCTCATCAAGCCGGTCGTCAAACCGCAGACGGCCGCGGCCAGCGCGCCGCCGAGCGCGACGCCCACGGGCGTCGCCGCACCGTAGAAACCGCGCCGGCCGCGTGGGGCGCATTCCGCCACATACGCGGCGGCGCCGGTCACTTCCGCGCCGGAGAAGAAGCCTTGTGCAAGCCGGACCAGCAGAAGCGCGACCGGCGCGAGCACGCCGGCGACCGAGGCCGTGGGCAGCAACCCAACCGCCACGGTGGCGACGCCCATGCCGATCACCGTCACGAGCAGGACGCTGCGGCGCCCCAGCTTGTCCCCGAGCCGGCCCAGCACGATGCCCCCAACCGGGCGCATCAGAAACGCGCTGCCGAAGATGGCGAGGACCGAGAGCAAGGCGGCTGTGGCGTTGTCCGCCGGGAAAAAGAGCGGCCCGATAATGGCCGCCATGTACCCGTAGACGCCGAATTCGTAGTACTCGATTGCCGTGCCGGCGGCTGCGGCCATCGCGGCCTTGTGGGTGGCATGCCTGGCCGACGCCGTCGAAGGCGGCGCGTCCACATTCAGGTTTGCGGTTGAGGCGTTGGACATGTTCGGTTCCAGGGTAAGTGACGCGTGAGAGGCAAGCGAGATAGATAAGTTGTCTTAATTAATGCCAAAGCGTGTTACTCGAAATTCCGTCCGGACAATCAGGTCTGCGCAGCCCCAATCTGTTGCTGGGTTGTGCCGCGCGGCCCGAATGCGAACGCCGGCGCGTTCACGTCGATGTCCGGCAATGCTGCTCCAGCGCCGCGAAGCTGCGTTCCTGCGACAGCATCAGGCGCTGGGCCGTACCCAGATCGACGACTTTGAGCCGAATGGTCTCGCCGGGCATCTTTTGCGCGAGACGCGGCAGGTCGACCGCACAAACGTGGCCGATCTTCGGGTAGCCGCCGGTCGTTTGCCGATCCGCCATGAGGATGATCGGCTGACCGTCGGCCGGCACCTGAATCGAACCGAAGCTAACCGCTTCCGAAACCACTTCGCGCGGCTCGGTCAGTTCGAGCTTCTCGCCTTCGAGGCGGTAGCCCATCCGGTCGGACTGGGGCGAGATGCGATACGGTGCGGCTTCGAGTGCCTGGCGGGCATGCGACGAGAAGTAAGTCCACTCGCGCCCGGGGATCACGCGTATCGGCGCGTCGGGTGGGAGCGCGACCGCGTCGTCGAACGCGCTGCTCAGGCTTTTGGCCACCTGGGCCAGCCTGGCCAGTTTGCTGGACTGAACATACGGACCCGTCTCGAGCAGGTCGCCTTTCTTCAGCGGACGTCCTGCATGACCGCCGTAGCCGCCACGGGTATAGGTACTGGCGCTGCCCATCGCCGCATCGACGGCGAATCCGCCTCGCACTGCCAGGTAGGCGCGCAGTCCGGCACTGCGCTTGCCGAACGACAGTTCGCTGCCCGCCGCGACGACGGCGACCTGATCGAGCGCGAGAGGCTCGCCCTCGATTCGTGCGCCGAGATCAGCACCACTGATCGCGATCACGGCCTCATGATGAAACTTGAGCACCGGTCCCATCAAGGTGATCTCGAGCGTTGCGCTCTGCGGCAGGTTGCCGACGAGCGCATTGGCCAGCCGATGGGCGCGCTCATCCATCACCCCGTTGACCGGAATGCCCAGATGTTGATAGCCGGTGCGGCCAAGGTCCTGAAAGGTGCTCAGCGCCCCGGGTTTGATGACTTCAATGCTCATCGCTGCACTCCGGTTGTCGGGCTCAGGGTGTCGAACTGCGCTGGTGTGATCGGCACGAAGCGGATCTGGTCGCCTGCGTCGACGAGACAGGGCGCTTCTCGCGCCGGGTCGAACAAGGTGAGCGGGGTGCGGCCAATCAGATTCCAGCCGCCGGGAAGCGTCAACGGATAGATGACCGTTTGCCGGTTGGCCAGTCCGATCGACCCGGCCGCGACAGCGGTCCTGGGCGTCGCACGCCGCGCAGGGCTCAACTGTTCGTCGAACATGCCGATGTAAGGATGCCCGGGTGCAAAGCCGAGCATCATCACGTCCACCAGCGCGCCACTGTGAAGCTCGATGACTTCCGCGACGGACAGGCCGCAAGCGCGGGCGACATCTTCGAGATCGGGCCCATGTTCGCCGCCATAACAAACCGGAATCTCGACCACGCGCGCTGCAGCGCTCTGTGAGGCGGCGACGCTGGCGAGCAACCGGTTCAGCGTCTCGACGAGCGCCTCATAGGGCGCTTGCCCCTCTGCCGCGAGCGGAACCCGACTGGGCGAGTAGTGAATACCGACGGTCGTCATGGCCGGCACGATGTCGCTGATGTACGGCAGGTTCTCAGCGCCGATGCGCGCGGCGAAATCGCGCGCACGCCGATTCGCCGCGACGCGATCTTTCGCCTGCAACTCGACGATCAGCAAACGCTCGCCCGACGCATGAAGGGTCCATTCGGCCGCATCGGACGCGGCGTTCGCTGCCGCGCGATTCAGGGGCATGGCGGTGCTCATGCGCGCCGGCCTACTTGGCGAACAACGACGCGATGTTTGCGAAGGCCTTCATCTCGAGCGCGTTACCCGACGGATCGAGGAAGAACATCGTGGCTTGCTCGCCCACTTCGCCCTTGAAGCGAATGTGCGGTTCGATAATGAATGACAGGCCGGCCGCCGTGAGCTTTTTCGCCGCGGCTTGCCATTGATCCATCGGCAACACGACGCCGAAATGGCGGACGGGGACCGCGTCGCCATCCACAGCGCTGGTCTTGCGGTGACCGACTTCATCAGGCGAGAGATGGGCCACGATCTGATGGCCGTAGAAGTTGAAATCGACCCAGTCTTCCGCGCTACGGCCTTCGGGGCAACCGAGCAGGTCGCCGTAAAACTCGCGGGCAGCCGCAATGCTATGGACCGGAAAGGCCAGATGAAAGGGAGGCACGGCGCTGGTGATGTCGTTCATATTGGGGTCCTGAGATGGTTCAAATGGCAGTTCGTCTGCCTTCGAGCAGGCGCCGTACGGCGCCGTCGTCGTGGCGCGTCACGCTAGGTCCGCGCCATGCAAACCAGTCTAGGGATGACAAAAATAGTCGAATAACGATATATTTTTGCCCTCAGCAACAACAAAATCGATCAATTCCATCATGATGCGCGAACTCAAGACCTTCCTGGCCGTGGTGCGTTACGGCACGTTTGCGGGCGCGGGCTCGCACATCGGCTTGACGCAATCGGCGGTGAGCGCGCAGATCCAGCGTCTGGAGGAAGATCTGGGTTTTGCGCTGTTCGATCGAACCGGCCGCTCCGCGACGCTCAACGCGGCAGGCAAGCGGACCGTCGAAGTGGCGGAAGAACTGCTCTCGGTCTATGCGCGCCTGGCCGATCGCGGCGGCACGGCGGAACAGTCGGGTCTGCTGCGGGTAGGGGCCATCGCTTCGGCGCAAGGGTCGTTTCTGGTCAACGCCATTCAGCGGTTTCGCGAGGATTCGCCGGGCTGGCGCATTCGGGTCATACCGGGCGTGTCGCTCAATTTGCTGGCGCAGGTGGATTCGGGCGAGGTGGATGTCGCGGTGATCATCAAGCCGCCGTTTGCGCTGCCGGCCGAGTTGAAGTGGCGCACGTTGATGGCGGAGCCGTTCGCGTTGCTGGTGCGGCGCGAGCTGGCCGATCGTCCGTGGCGTTCGCTGCTCAAATCGGAGCCCTTCATCCGTTACGATCGCAACTCGTTTGGCGGCCGTTTAGTGGAGCGCTTTCTGCGGAGGATTCGCGTGACGGTGCACGACGTCGTCGAGCTTGACGAGTTGCAGGGCATCATCGGGTTGGTGGCGCAAGGCGTCGGTGTTGCGCTCGTGCCGCAGGCTGCGGGGCTTCATATGCCGAAGACTGTCGCCGCCTTGCCGCTTGACGATGACGCGTTCGTTCGCGAAGTCGGGCTGGTGGAACGGAGCAGCCGCAACCCGCAAACCGCGGCGGCCGATTTCGCCGAATGCCTTAGCCGCGTGACAGGCGCACGGGGTTAAGGTCGTATTGGAGTTAAGCTGTGCGCCGTGCACCAAGCGTGGGCCGATCCCACTCAGTGTGCATTTATAGTGTGTAAATGTTTTTTGTGGTGCGACGTGCTGTTTGCTGGAAGGGCGGGTGGCGAGCTTGAAAAATATGGATGGAAGAGCCGGGGCCCTGAATATAAAGGACTTAAGAGGCTTATTTCAGACGTAATGACGGCTCGGGTAAACGCCGCTGGTGATGGCATGGTCATTGCATTTACTCTTTTAATTGCCGCGTGTACGCTCATTTCGGTGGCTGGACCCGAGCGAACGGGCGGTGCACAGCTTCGATAGTTATCGGGTTTCCTGATCCGGAGTGTTCTCTATGAAGTGGTTCGTCAAGCGAGCCTGCGTCACGCTCGGTGCGTCGCTGGTGCTATCGGCTGCCAGCCTGGTGTACGGGCCGGCCACGCAGGCCGATGAAATCTCCGTCACGCAATGGGGCAGCAGCCTCTACGGTCTGCCGTATGCGGTCGCCATGGACAAGGGCCTCTTCAAGAAGGCCGGCGTCGATATTACGGGCATTCTCACCTCGGGCGGCGGCGGCACGACCGTTCGCAACATCCTGGCCAGCAAGACGCCGTATGGCGAAGTGGCGGTCGCGGCGGCGCTGGCCGCGCAACGCCAGGGGCTCGATCTGGTGATCGTCAACGTCGGCACGCGCAGCGTGGCGGAAGCCTCGATGGTCACGATGCCTGGCACCAACGTGCAAACGGTCGCGGATCTGCCCGGCAAGAAAGTCGCGATCACTTCGCCTAAAGGCGTTTCCGAAATGTTGCTGCTGATGGTGCTCAAGCAAAAAGGCATCGACGCCAGCAAGGTGACGCGGGTCGCCTCCGGCGGCTACGTCAACGGACTGACGATGCTTGAACAGGGCGCAGTCTCCGGCGCGGTGCTGATCGAACCGCTGTCGATCGTGCGCAAGGCCAGTTACCGTACCGTCTACCGTGCCGGCGATGTCCTGCAGCCGATGACCACCTCGGTCGGCATCACCACCCGCGAATTCGCCAAGTCCCATCCCGACGAACTGCGCGCCATCATCGCCGGGCGCCGCGCAGGGGTGGACGCGGTGTACGCGGACCCCGCCGGCGCCGCCACCTTGCTGCAGTCGAGCTTCAAACTCACGCCGGACGTCGCGCGCGAAGCCGTGGACAACATGGTCAAGTCACGCATGTGGAGCGATGGCGAATTCAATCGCGCCGAACTGGACCGCATGACTGATGGGCTCAAGCTGATCGGCGAACTGAACGGCGACGTGGACTGGTCGAAGCTGGTGGACACGAGCTTCCTGCCGGCCGACCTCAAAGCGAAGAGCACGCTATGAAGGCGCGCAATTCGCCTCCCACGCTGCAGGTCGTCGAGTCGCCCACGCAGACCGCGCCGGCGTCGCCCGAGGTGCATGTCGAACTTGCCGGCGTCACGCGTTACTTCGCGAAGAACGATTCGAAGGAACTGTTCCATGCGCTCGGTCCGATCGATCTCACGCTGACACGGGGCGAGTTTTTCTCCGTAGTCGGGCCATCCGGCTGCGGCAAGTCCACTTTGCTCGATGCGCTCGCCGGACTCGCCAAGCCGAGTTCGGGTACGGTCACGTTCGAAGGGCAACCGGTGAAGGGCGTGCCCGACGGCGTGGGCGTCGTGTTCCAGGAAGATGCGTCGTTTCCCTGGCTGAATCTGCGCGACAACATTTCGTTCGGGCTGCGCATGGCGGGCGTCGATGGCGCGGAGATCCGGCGCCGGGTCGACTACGCGATGGGTTTCATGGGACTGAAGGACTTCGCCAACGCTTACCCATCGCAGTTGTCGGGCGGCATGCGGCAGCGCGTGTGCATCGCCAGAACCCTTGTATTGCAACCACGCCTCATCCTGCTCGATGAGCCGTTCGGTGCGCTCGATCAACAGACCCGCCTGTTGATGGGCGACGAGTTGCTGCGGCTGTGGCGCGAAACCTCGGCCACGGTGCTGCTGATCACGCATGCGCTCGACGAGGCCGCAATGCTGTCCGACCGGGTCGGCGTGATGTCTGCGCGGCCGGGTCTGTTTATCGACATCGTCGAAACAGGTTGGGAGCGTTCGCGTGACAGCCGCGTCGTGTCGACGCCGCGCTTCGGCGAGATCAATGCCCGCTTGTGGGACAAGCTGCGCGTCGAATCGTTGAAGGTGATGGGTGTGCACTAAGGCGTGGTGCATGGGCGTGTGGTCATGCGAACCTGGGAGTTCGAAGTGAAATCCGCAAGTCTGATCCGGATTGCTGTGGTAGCCGGCTTTATCGTGTTGATCGAGCTGCTATGCCGCAGCGGCATCATTCCAGCCAGCGTGCTGATCCCGCCGTCCGCGATGTTCACGCACGGCGTCGACCTGCTGCGCGGCGGCAAATTCGACCACGATATCGTGACGAGCCTCCTCAACATCGTCGCTGCCTCGATCGTCTCGGTGCTGCTGGGTTTCGCGCTAGGGCTCGGGATTCACGCGCTGCCCTCGGTGCGCCGCTCCATCGAGCCGCTGTTGTCGAGCTATTACGCGATTCCCACCTTCATCTTTTATCCGGTCTTCATCGTCATCCTCGGCATCGGCTCGCTGCCGATCATCGCGATTGCCGTGATGCTCTCGGTCGTGACCATGATCACGGCGACGCTCAACGGCCTGGACCGCATTCCGCGTGCGCTGCACAAGAGCGCTCAGGTGATGCGCCTCTCGCGCTGGCGCTCGGCCATCTACATCAAGTTGCCGGCCACGCTGCCGTATCTGTTCACCGGCGTGAAGCTATCGGTGGCTTATGCGTTCATCGGCGTGATCGCCTCGGAATTCATCCTGTCGGGTTCGGGGATCGGCTACGCCATCGGCTATGCGTACAACAACTTTCAGAACGACGACATGTATTCGCTGATGCTGTTCGTACTCGTGCTGGTCACGCTCGTGAACGTCGTGCTGAACCGGATCGATCAGCGCTTTCAGGCGCGCCGGCGGCGCTGAGCATGCGGATACCGGGAGATTTCGCCATGAAGAGAGTCGTCGATTCGCTGCTGGTTGCGCTGGTCATCGTCGCGTGCTGGCAGTGTTTGCACTGGGCCGTGGGCAACAGTTCGCTGAGCTCGCCGTGGAGCACCGTGCAGGCACTCGTGCAGATGCTCGGCACCGCAGCGTTCTGGGACAACGTGGGCGAGACCGCAAGAGCGCTGGCTTACGCACTCGTCATCGCGCTCGCTGGTGGCGTGGCGCTCGGCGTGCTGCTCGGCGTGAACCGCCTGTCCGGTGTGGTCGCTGAGCCGATTTTGCTGAACCTGTATTCGCTGCCCAAGGTGACGCTGTATCCGCTGGTGTTGCTGGTGTTCGGTCTGGGCCTGTCGGCGAAGGTGGCGTTTGGCGTCATGCACGGCCTGATCCCGATCCTGATGTTCACCATGAACGCGATTCGCGAGATGCGGCCGGTCTACCTGCGCGCGTCGAAGACCATGCGCCTGTCGTTTGCCCGCACCATCGTTCACGTGGTGTTGCCGGCGATCTTTCCCGAAGTCGTCTCCGGCTTGCGCCTCGGCTTTTCGCTGACCTTGCTGGGCGTGTTGATCGGCGAGATGTTCGCGTCGCAACGCGGGCTCGGCTATCTGTTGACGAGTGCGATGAACCTCGGCGATATCCGCACGATCATGGCGGTCGCCCTGTTTCTGACGGTGTTCGCGCTCGCGTGCAATGGCTTGTTGATGATGGCCGACCGGCGTCTGAAGCATCGCTGAGCGGTTCATCGGATGTGATGAAGCATCGATTCCATTTCTTTCCGCAAAGGTAGAGAAACATGTACGACGTATTCCAGACGGATCGCCTGATCGACCTGTGGTTGACCGAGGACATCGGCTATTGCGACCTGACGGCGCAGTTGATGATCGAAGCGCATGAGACTGGCGCATTCTTTATGAACGCGCGCGAGACGCTGATCGTGGCGGGCATCGACGTGGCCGCGCGCATCTTCAAGCGCTATGACCCGACGCTCGAAGTGTCGGTGCGGGTCAAGGACGGCGACAAGGTCGAGCGGGGCACGGTGCTGCTGGATGTCAGCGGCACGGCGCGCAGCGTGCTGACGGCGGAGCGCACGGCGCTCAATATCGTGCAGCGCCTGTCGGGTATCGCCAATCTGACCGAGCAGTATGCGGCGGCCGTGGCCGGCACGCGAGCGCGCTTGATCGATACGCGCAAGACCACGCCGGGTTTGCGCATGCTCGAAAAGCATGCCGTCACCTGTGGCGGTGGCTTGAATCACCGGCTCGGTCTGGATAACGGCGTGATGATCAAGGACAATCATATCGCCGTGTGCGGCGGCATCGCCAAGGCCGTGCAGCGTGCCCGCCGGCAGTTGCCGGTGCTGACGAAGCTCGAAGTGGAATGCGACCGGCTGGAGCAGGTCAAGGAAGCGCTCGCTGCGGGTGTGGACGTGATCATGCTCGATAACATGTCGATCGAGGAGATGGCGCGCGCGGTCGATCTCGTCAGCGGCCGCGTGTTGCTGGAAGCGTCCGGCGGTATCAGCCTCGCCACCATCGGAGCGGTTGCGAAGACCGGTGTCGATTACATCTCCACCAGCAAGATCAACCAGGCGGCGGCGTGCGTCGACATCGGTCTGGACGAGGCGGAATAGGCCGCTTAGGCCGCTTAGGCCGCGTGCGCTGCTTAGGCCGCACGGGCCGCGTCAGAAACGGGTCCGGTCCGCCATCCAGTTCGCGGCTGCCGCGGACAGCAACGAGACCGCCGCGGCGTTAAGCGGCGCGAGCTCCCTGCAGAGGTCCGTTACCGCGGCTGCCGAAGTGGGGTTTTCCATCGCCTCCGCGCACACAAGCAATTGTCCGAGCACGCCGGCGCGAGTCTCGATGGATTCGCGCACGGCTTGCGCGAGGCGCAGTTCGGCGAACAGGTGAGCGGGGTTGCGCTGCAGTACCGCTGGCAACAGCGAGGCCATGCCCGTCATGAACGCGTTGTCGGCGAACTCCTCGTCGTGCGGCCTGATCCGGCGCGCAGCCAGTTCCATGAAGCGCGCCCGCGTGCCGACCAGTTGCACGAGCGCATTGGATGCGACGGCGCGGTTGTTGCCGTCCGTATACAGCGCAAGCAGGGCCCAACGCCGCAGCCAGTCGGTACCGACCATCTCGAGCGCATCGCGTACGCTCAAGCGCCCACGCGCGAGCGCGTGGTGCGCCGAACTGGCGAAGCGCAGCAGTTGCATCGTCAGTGCGGGATTGCGCTTGACCTCGTCTTCCACGCTCGGCAGCGGCGGCTCGGCGCTTAGCAGCACCAGAAGCTGGACCAGCGCCTGACGCAGCGGTGGAATCCTGCGTACCGCGAGCAGGTGCGGATGGGCAAAATAGTAGCCCTGAAACAGGTCGCAACCGGCATCGTAGGTCCACCGGTATTCGTCCGGCGTGTTGACCTTTTCAGCGACGACGCGCTTACCGGCCCGATGCATCGCGGCAACGAACGGCGTCAGGCGATCGGGTGTCCAGTGCGGCACATTCACCTTGACCAGCGCGGCGCAATCGAACACGTCGGTGCGAGCCGGGTTCGTTTCGCGCATGTCGTCGATGGCGAAGCAATAGCCGGTGCGAGACAACGTCTGGATGCGCTGAACCAGTTGCGCGTCGTGTTGCACGGTATCGAGAATTTCGATGACGAAATGAGCCGGCGGCAGCAAGGTGAACATTTCGTTCATGAGCCAGTCGCGGCCGGCATTGATATAGCCGGTGTGTCCGCCCAGGACGTTTTCGATCCCCAGTTCGCCAAGCGTTTCGACGACGATGTCGGCAGTGGCCCGGATACCGTCCATGGGCACGCTGTCGTCGGCTTCGGCGTGGTCCGTATCGAACGGACGGAACAGCAGTTCGTAGGCGACCAGTTGGCCCTGGCGGTCGAGGAGGGGTTGTCGTCCGAGATACGAAGTCATCGCGATCAGGGACAGCGCGGCAGCATCGTGAATCATGTCGTTCATGCGGTTAGCGGTGATGGGACTTCCTGGCGTCGCTAAGGAATCCTCCTTAGACGAAATGTTCGGCCTTCTGGCTGGCGAGCAGGATGGCCGTATGCGCAGGCGTGACATCCACGTGCCCACCGGACTGCGTCAAGGTGTTCAGGATGGTGTGGTCGTTCAGGCGGGACTGGCACAGCAACTGGTCGGACGCAGCGAGCTTGACGACTTGCGCCAGAGTGAGCGTCGCGAGAAGCTCGGCGCTCTGCGCGGACAGCCCCAACCGGAACATGCCGATCAGCCTGTCCTCGCGAAGCAGGCGCTGCGCCAGCATGATGTAGGACAGATTGACTTCCCTGATGAAACCCAGCGTTTCGCCGTCGTTCATGATTTTCTACTCCCTCGGTGAACGATCCGCCGTGTTTCCTGCCGTTATTGCCTGGCTTGCTGAGAGCTCGTGCGCGTACAGCGGACGCACCGTTCCGGCTCGCGGGGATTTACGGTTAGAAACACTCAGTTACAATTAGATACGTTTGAGTGGAGTGTGGAGAATCGCTCCGCTAAAGACAACCTCGATGAAAGTTGCCGAAAGATAAAGGGCCGCCCGGCGATTACGGTGCCTTACTTTGGGCTAAAGGCCGTTGGTGGTCGCGGCGAGCGGCTGGTGGCAAGGGAACAGTTTCGTATGCAGCGGCTGCGTGCGATGTTCAACGCTAGCGCGTGAGTCCGGGCGAATCGGCATCGCGCCGCAGGACCAGCATCGCCTTGCCTCGATAGATGACCTCGTCCGCGATTTCATACGAGAGCTTCTTTGCCAGGGCCAGCGAGGCGAGGTTGTCCGGTGCGATGATGCACACCGTTGCTTTGCCTTGAGACTCAGTTTCCAGCCACTTCAACGCCGCGGTCGCCGCTTCAGTGGCATAACCTAAGCCTTGCGACTCTTTAGCAAACATCCAGCCGATTTCGTGCGCCTGATCGAAGTCAGGGGTCAGCGTTCGTTTGAAGCGAAAGAGTCCAAGCTCGCCTGCGAATTTCCTGCTGTGCCTTTCCCGGACAATCCAATGTCCGAATCCCAGCAGCGCCCAGTGCCCTACGATCCGGTGCAAGCGTGCCCAAACTTCTTCCTCGGTGAGTGGAGCGTCGATCACCTGGGCTACGACGTCCCTGTCCGACCACATCGAATACATTGCCTCGAAGTCATCGAGGGTTGGCGGAGTCAGGGTCAGGCGGTCGGTCTCTAGCGACACGGAACGATAGAACGTGTTGCTGCAAAGAACTGAAGTCATTTCGGCGGATAAGGTTGCGACTTCAACAATCTAACTGATTTAGAGCCCGCGGATTGTCGACGCCGAAATTTTTTTGCGGCGCACGGAATGTTTGCCCGAAGGCGGTGTTTGCCACTGAGTACGTCCCACACCTATTTCGGAGAAGTCTCATGAAGTTGAGTTCGTTTGTCCTTGCCGGCATGGCCTGCGCCACGATGCTGGGCGCCACGACGTCATTCGCGCAGAGCAGCGCCGCTACCCCATCCGCACCGATCAGGAATGTCGTGCTGGTTCACGGTCTGTTTGCAGACGGTTCGAGCTGGGAGAAAGTGATTCCGCTGTTGCAGGCGAAGGGCCTGCACGTGACGGCGGTGCAGAATCCGACCACCTCGCTCGACGCGGACGTCGACGCGGTCAAGCGCGCGCTCGCGCAACAGGACGGCCCGACGCTGCTGGTCGCGCACTCGTACGGCGGCATGGTGATCAGTCAGGCGGGCGACGATCCGAAGGTGGCCGGTCTCGTGTACATCGCCGCACGTGCGCCGGACGCCGGTGAGGATTATCCGGCGCTGACGAAGAAATTCCCGGCCGCACCTGCGTCGGCGGGGTTGCAGTGGTCGGCCGACGGCTATGGCAAGCTGTCCGAGCAAGCCTTCGTGAACGACTTTGCCGGCGATCTGCCGCCTGTCGAAGCGCGTGCCTACTATGCGGTCCAGCAGCCTATGGGCAAGCCGATCACGATGGCGAAGACGACCGTCGCCGCATGGCACGACAAGCCGACCTGGTATGCGGTGTCGACTGATGATCGCACCATCAACCCCGATCTGGAGCGCTTCATGGCGAACCGGATGGGCGCGCATACGATCGAGCTCAAGTCGAGTCACGTGTCGCTGCTGTCGCATCCGGTGGAGGTCGCCAACCTGATCCTCGAAGCGACCGGCGAGCAGAAGTAAGGCGGTGCTCGGGCCTGTGCGACAACGGCGCCTTGGCGTCGAGGTTGCGTAGGCGCGTCAGACCGGCGTTTGTCATCAAGTTCATCTTCATTGCCGGTTAAATCGCATTCCTAAAAGTAATGCTGGATACCCACCGAGATGCCGGTCGTAGACCTGCCTGATGCTACGCCTGCGCCTGTCAGCGAGGCGACCGCATGGGCGCCCGAGGCATGCTGGAAGGTCACCTGCTGGTAGACGGTTGTCCGTTTCGAGAAGAGATACGAGTTCGAGAGGGAAAGGGTCTTCCAGTTGCCACCGTCGAGATTTTCCACCCATCCGCCGATCGCAATGACGTCGTCGGGCCTGATGGTCCAGTTCGCCCCGGCGTCGACCGTGTTGGCGTTGCCCTGGCCCGTTGAAAGAGTGATGCGCGACTGCGTAAACGTTGCATGCAGCAGCAGAGTCTTCAACTGGTACGACGCCCCGAGCCCCCAGTTGACGAGCTTGTCGGCCACCACGCCTTCGGCCTGAGGAAGCTGCGTCCCGAACAGCGATGGAAGACCGATAAAGCTGGATAGTTCCAGAAAGCGGTTGTTCTCGTTCGCATACGCGGCGGCCAGACTCAGAGGACCGCTCTTGTACTGGACAAAGAAGGAGTAGTCCCTGCTCTCGCTGAAATTGCCGGCCACATTTCCAAATGCAAATTCCGCTCCTGAGGAGAATCCGCCAAAGGTCGGGCTGACATATTTCACCGCATTGTTGAACTGGAAGAAGTTGGCGATCTCATCCAGATTGCCCTCGTGGAGCGAGAGGATGTTGCCGAGGACGAAGGGCGTTTGATAGCTGGACAGTACGTCATACATGAAGCTGGGCTGGTGACCGAGCGTCAACGTACCGTAGGTGTCAGATTGCAAGCCGACATACGACTTTCTGTTGAACAACGTCCCGGGAACCAGTGCCTGGCCATTGTTGAGCAGGTACTCGTTCTGAAGATCGAAGACGGTGCGCAGACCGCCGCCCAGATCCTCCACGCCCTTGATGCCGAAGATGTCGGGTGCATGCGTATTGCCCTCCTGAAACAGCGCGTGTCCTCCGACGTTGCTAATGTACTGTATGGCGGTGTCCGCAATGCCATATAAGGTCACGCTGGATTGCGCGTGGGCGTGACTGGTCACCGCAAGTGCGACGATTGTGCCTGCCACTGTACGTCCAAAAATAGCCATGCCTCGACTCCGATACGGTTGTGACTCTTCCGAAGAAGTTCTTATGAATTGAATGAAGAGTAAAAAGATTGGTAGTACTAATAATATGGGGCGGTAAAAACTCAGACATTTGCTGCGACTGTCCGCTTGTCCCCAGTCTCCTTCAGGTCTGCCGGTGTTGCGTTCAACAATAATGAATGACATAATCTATGTTGAACACTATAGGGGGCCCCTCCTAGACGTGTCAACATGAGGACCGTCCGTGAAAACCCGGGACGGTGACTTTCTGTGATTTCCATATGGCCCAGACATGACCAATGTGACTGCGAGGCGTGGCATTCAATCTGTCGAGATTGCGTTCCGGATTCTTTCGGCGTTGCAAACGAGTGTGCGAGCGCTTCCTCTCAAGGAAATCGCTGCGCTCTCCGAACTGTCTCCAAGCGCGACAAGCAACTACATGATTAGTCTGGTGCGGACCGGGCTGGTGTCGCCGGACGAAAAACCGGGGTGCTACAAGCTCGGGCCTGCATCGCTTGCCTTGGGTATGAGCGCGATCAACCAGCTGGACGGATTCGATATCGTGCGGCGGGAGGTGATCGCCTTGCGTGAGGCGACTCTGAGCGGCGCAGCCGTCACCGCATGGACCGAAGATGGGCCGGTCAGTCTCTTCAAGCAGGAGGGGCAGACGCGCAGTATCCTCGAGCTGAGAACAGGCCTGATTCCACTGGTCACGACGGCGGCGGGAAAGCTGTTTATTGCCTGTCTGCAGGCTGCTCGAACCGAGGCGCTCATCAGTCGCGAACTGTCTGCAGGACAGGAATGGAGTCCAGCGTCCTTGCGGGAAGAGGCGATCGGTGAATTGCGCAACTGTGGCTTCACAACGGTTCATCGCGGCGACATGGGTTACGTGTCTGTCGCGGCCCCTGTCTGGGACAGAGATGGCGATGTCCGGTTTGCCATCAGTCTCATCGGATCGCCCGCAACGTTGAACACGGAAGTTGAAGGTCAAGCGGTCAGGGCGCTCCTCGATAGCGCGGTTCGAGCGACGGTGGCCCTCGGCGGAAAGGTCCCCCTCAAGATTGGATAGAAAAGGGGCGCTCAATGCCGGTGCGCGTCATCTGTCCCGGCGGCGGCAGCCTCCAGCACGATGGAGTTGAATGCGCCAGGCGCTTCAAGCTTCGGCATGTGGCCGATCGCATCGAGCACGTGGAGTGTCGAATCGTGAGCGGCCTCGTGAATCGGCCGGGCATGCTCGTCAATGGGCGCGAGACGGTCCTGGCTGCCGGCAATGATCGTGATAGGCGCCCGGATCGAAGGGACGACGGATGGCGTGTACGTGGAGAAGAGCATGTCCACGGCGTGTTGCCAACCCGTAGCGGTCACTGCGTCTCTCAGTCGGGATACGAGCGTACGAACCAGGGGGCCGGCGTTCGGAGCGAGCAGAGCGTTCACCACAGCGGCGCGTGCCTCGGTAGATTGCGCCGCTGCGCTTCGCATCAGAACCTCGCGCGCCACATAGCGGTCCGTACCCGCCAGATGTCCCCGTGCGATGTTGGGCGCACTTAATACGAGGGCGCGCGTAGCCGACGGGTAGCGCGCTGCGAACGCAGTGGCAATGACGCTCCCCCATGAACTGCCTACGACGGTTGCACGCACTATGCCGAGCGCGGACATCAGGTTCGCGAGCGCATCTGCGTAATCCGTGGCCGCGGGAGCGCCGATCGCGAAGGGACTGCTTTTCCCATAGCCAGGGGCGTCCCAGGCAATCACCCGGTGGTGCTCGCTCAGCGCGGCAAGTTGCGCGCGATATCCCGCCGAGCTCGAACCCATGCCATGCAGCAACACGATGGCTGGCGCACGCTTATCGCCGGCGGCCCGGTAGGTGAGGATCCGTTTGTCCCCGAGTGTGGGGAGACTCAATTGCACGTGTTCGACGGCAGGCAACGAGGCTTCAAGAAGTTGGCTTTCAGTTTCGATCATGATGGGAGTGTAGGTCTGCATATCAATCGCCTTAATCTTGGGAAATGCCACTTCACGCTTCTTTCAATGCAACGGCGATCTCATGTGCAGCAGCCCTAAGGGCTTCGGCACAAGGACCGTCGACTGCGGCATCGAAATGCTCTGCCGGGCCGATAGCCGTCAGGGCCAGCACCGCTAGTCCGCTCGGCGAAAGAATGGGGACGCTGATGGCGTTGGCAAGCACCCGGTCGTCATAGAACGGCCCGGGGCGCCTTGTCGCGACATGCGAGGCTCGCACGGACTCAAGCACGCGGGCGAGCGATTCCACGCTGAGGGGCAATTCGCCAGACGGTTGTCGCGCGTTGTCGCGCAGTTCCGCCGCCACAAACCGATCGACCGCTTCGGGCGGCAGGAACGCCGCGAGGGCCAAACCCGAAGCGGAGGACGTCACCGGCAGCACCAGCCCCAGCGGCAGATCGGCGGCCACGGGTGTGGTGGCGGCTTGCCACGCGATTACCGTAGGCCCGTGATTGCCCCACGCCACCAGTGCAAGCGTTTGATCCAGCGTACGGGCGAGCCGCAACATGGCGCGGCTCGCGAGACGGACGGCATGGGGCTGCGATTTCATCGCACCCTTCGTTCCGCGCGGCGCGAGGCCGAGGTCGTGCGGGTCGGCGACCAGATATTGGCCGCCGCCGAATACCAGCGGTCGCCGCGTGCTCTGGCGAATGCAATCCACCGAGCCGACAAAAATCGCATGATCGCCGCCCGGGTAGCAGGCGACCACCTTGCACTCCAGCCACGCGCTGCAATCGCGCAGCAGCGGCAAGCCGTCGACGCCAAGGTCATAGTCGATACCGGAGAATTTGTCCGGCGACCGGTTCGCAAAGTGATTGGCGAGGCCGTGTTGGTGCTCAGCCAGGATGTTGATGGTGAATCTCCCGGCATCCCTGAACGCCGAATGGCTTCCCGCAGAGGTCGCCTGACTCCATAAGACCAGCGGCGGATCCAGCGAGACCGAGGAAAACGAATTGGCGGTGAGCCCGTGCATTTTCCCTTCGGCGTCGCGCGTGGTGATCACGGTGACGCCGGTGACAAAGGACCCGAGCACGTCTCTTAGCTGACGTTTGTCGAACGTGGTGGTGGCCGGACGTTCGGGGTCTAACGACGTGCTTGCTGTCATGACAGCACCTGTTGCGACTCGCTGAATGCAGGCATGACGGACTCATGAAACAGGCCGATAGATGTCCTGGCCTCGGAGACGGACATGTCGCCAAACATGAAGGTTCCGATGAGGTAGTTGAACGCCCCGGCGTGCGCCTGCTCCAGCAGTTTTTCACGCACGGTTTCCGGTCGCCCTACTACGGCGAGGCCAGATTCCACGAGCGGCTCGAATGTCGGCGGAAGCTTTGCATTGACGGGCTCCGTTCCGTGCTTCTTCCAGAGCTTGAAAAAGTTCGGATAGAAGACCGACCATGCCCGCGAGGCGATTTTCATGGCCTCCTGATCCGTCTCCGCGACAACGATATAGCGATTCACGCCGATGAGCGGCTCCGCAGCGGACGGATGCCGTGTGGCGAATTCTTCGCGGTATCGATCGGTGATGGCTCTGACCCGCTGGACCGGGCCGCCGCACACGATATTCATCTTCTCCTGGGCGGGCCACACCGTCGACTCCGGCGATGCCAGCGCGTACCACGTCGGAGGCGGCGTCTGCAACGGCTTGAGTTCGATCGGCATGTTGTTGAATTGCCAGAACGTGCCGTTATACGTGAGGGTTTCCGAGTTCAGATACCGCTTGATGATTTCATACGACTCGATGTATCGGGCCTGAGCGGTGGCCGGATCGATGCCGAGCGCCTCGATTTCATGGGGTGAGGCGCCTCGCCCCACGCCATACTCGAGGCGGCCGCCGCTGAGATTGTCGAGCATGCAGATTTCTTCTGCCAGACGGACGGGATGGTGGATCGGCAGAATGTAGACGAGTGGCGACAGGCGCAGTTTCTCGGTGCGCTGCGCGGCCGCGGCAAGAAATACGCTTTGCGACGGACAGGCGCTCAGCGTGGTCGCATGGTGTTCCGACATGTGATAGCAATGGAAGCCGAGCCTGTCGTAAAGCTCGATGATTCCTAACCTATCTTCGTACTGCTTATGAATAGGTAGGCCATTACGGTCGTTTTGGTCGAAGATACCGAATTTCATCGATTTTCCAGTAAGGTGCGAAGGGAGTGTTCTTCGGGCTTAGCGCGTCGAAGATGGACTGAATACCTGGAAGAGGTTTTCTTCCGGATCCTGATAGGTGGTAACGACACCGTGAGTGCCCATGTCGCGCTGTGCGACTACCCGGCCACCCGCGGACAGAATGTTCTGCCGGACCGTGTCCTGAGCTTCTCCAGCCACCCGGAAGACGGGGACGGCTCCAACAGCGCCTTGTGCCGCTTCTTCGGCGGAACTCAGCGCAAATGCGCTGCGCTGCAGGCGGAATTGAGTCCACTTGTTGTCGTCGCGGAACTGAACAGGCATCCCCAGCGCCGATGCATAGAAATCCTCTAACCGGCCCATATCCTTCGCGACCAGATAGACGGCTTGCAGGTCAACTTCTGCCATGGCGGCACTCCGGAAAAGTGTGATTGCTGAATTGATGCGATGGCCTAACCGACGATCGTCACGCTGTGTTTTGTTCGTTCAGGCCCAGCTCGTCGCTCATGATTTGCCGAATCCGGTACTTCTGGATTTTTCCCGTCACGGTGGTCGGAAACGCGTCGACAAAGCGGATGTATTTGGGCACCTTGTAATGCGCTATCCTGCCTTTGCAAAAGTCGCGAACGGCGTCGTCGTCGAGAGCCGTCCCCGGCGTGACGATGATCCATGCGCAGAGTTCTTCGCCGAAATGCTTGTCCGGCACACCGACCACCTGCACGTCCAGCACGCCCGGACAGGTGTAGAGAAACTCTTCGATCTCCCGGGGATACAGGTTTTCGCCGCCGCGAATGACCATATCCTTGATTCGTCCCACGATGTTGACGAAGCCCTCCGCGTCGAGCGTGGCGAGATCGCCCGAGTGCATCCAGCCTTCGGCGTCGATCGCTTCGCGCGTTCGCTCGGGCTGGTTCCAGTAACCGAGCATGACCGAGTAGCCACGGGTGCAGAGTTCGCCCGGTTGGCCGCGCTCCACGGTCTGGCCGGTCAGCGGGTCGATCATCTTGATCTCAAGATGCGGCAGCACCTGGCCGACCGTGGACACCCGCTTATCGACCGGCGTATCCGTCACGCTTTGGCAGCTCACCGGGCTCGTTTCCGTCATGCCGTAAGCGATCGTGATCTCAGGCAGATGCATGTCGCCGACCACCCGCTTCATGATTTCGACGGGGCAGGGCGAACCGGCCATGATGCCGGTGCGCAGACTGCCCAGATCGAACTCCGCAAAGCGCGAGTGATTGAGCGCAGCGATGAACATGGTCGGCACTCCGTAGAGCGCCGTGCATTTTTCTGCCTGGACGGTCGCCAGAACGGCTTCGGCGTCGAAGCGCTCCGCGGGGTAAACAAGCGTCGAACCATGGGTCAGGCAGGCCAGATTGCCCATCACCATGCCGAAGCAGTGGTACATCGGAACCGGGACGCACACGCGATCCACGTGGGTGAGCTTCATGCACTCGCCCACGAAGAAGCCGTTGTTGAGGATGTTGCGATGACTCAGCGTTGCGGCCTTGGGAAGCCCGGTTGTGCCGCTGGTGAACTGGATGTTGACGGCGTCGTCCGGACGCACGCTACGGCGTATGGCCTGCAGCGATGCGTTGTCCTCCGGGGCGAAACGGAGCAGGTCGGAGAAACGTTGCGCACCCGCTTCGTCCGGGCAGTCGGCGTCGTCGATCCACCAGATCGTCTCAAGGCTCGGCAGCCGGGCTTTTCCCAGCTCCCGCAACATGTTCAGGTACTCGCTCGAGCGGTAACGGACCATCGTCACGATGGCCTTGCAGCCCACCAGATTGAGGGCATGCTCCAGCTCCGAGGTCCGATAAGCGGGGTTGATGTTGACGAGTATCAACCCGGCCTTCGCCGTGGCTAACTGCATCAGCAGCCAGGCGATGTTCGTATGGGACCAGATGCCGATCCGGTCCCCCGGCTCGAGTCCCGACGCGAGAAGCGCACCTGCAAGCCGGTCCGACTGTTGGCGAAGTTCACCGTAGCTGAGCCGGATCCCTTCGTGGCGGCTGACGACCGCAACGTGGTCGCCCATTTTGCCGGCCATCTCGTCGAAACAATCGCCAATGGTCTGATCGATCAGGTCTGCGAAACGTGTTCCGCGCTCGTGGGAAAGTGTCTTCATCGCTATCGTCCGTGACTTGGAGTTGCCTGCCGGCTCACTTGCCGAGAAAAACGACCGGAGCCGGTTCTTCCCCACGAGCGACGGCGTTTGCACGTGCGGTGCGCCCTTTCCGGGCGTCGTCCGTCAGGTGCAGTCCCATGGTGAGGTCGAGCGTCAGGACGTCGGCACCGGGCACGCCTGCCCCGGACCATGCCTTGAGAAGCGCGCGAATGGCGCCATACGAACGCGTCGGGCCGTTGGCCAGCCGGACGGCGAGATCCTCGGCGACGCGCTCGACCTGGTCCTCGCCGACGACGAAGGCGGCAACGCCGAGTTGACCGGCGGTCGTGCCGGACATGGGTTCGCTGAGCATCGCGTAGCGCGCTGCATAGGCGCGACCGGCTCTTTCCGCGAGGCGCTGCACACCGCCGGCGACCGGCGCCGAGCCGACCGACGCTTCAATGCAGCGGAAAGTAGCGTTTTCCGCGGCAACGATGAAGTCGCACGCCAGAGCCAGCTCGAACGCGCCGCCGTATGCCGCGCCGCGCACCGCGGCAACCGTCGGAATCTGCAGGCCTTCGATTGACCGATACGTATGGTGAATCTGCGCTATGAAGGTCCTCCAGTCATCGAAACCTTTGTCGATGAAATCGAGGACGTCACCGCCCTTGCTGAAGTCGGCACCTTCTGCGCGGATCAGCAGCGACCGGATATCGGCCTTGCTGGCTTCGCGGACGGCGCTTTCGAGGGAATCGGCGAAGTCTGCCGCGATGAGATTCGCGGGAGGATTGGCCAGGACGATATGGCCTACGTTCTGACGACGTTCAAAATAGATGCTTTTCATTGAAAGGAATCCTTAATAAATGATGGCGATCCTGAAACCTTGGTGTCTCCTGCCAGGTGCTGCGAATATTCAACAATAGTGAATGCATACAGCATGGTTGTATATTAGGATGTGGGCTGAGGCGTGTCAACCGGTTCGCCGGTGACGACGTACCTGGGGATTACACCTGCTGGCGCGGCTCGACAGGCCCGACAGCCAGCCGTGTGGGGCGTTGGCGCTTATCGTTCTACTGGCCGCAACGCTTCGTTGCTGCCGTGGAGATAGGCGCGATCAACGATGCAGACGTAGGATTGACGCCGGGCCGTCATGTCCCACCCCGTCACCACCGCATGTCCCACCCCGTCACCACCGCAGATATAGGAAGGAGGTCGAAATGTCGAAAGTTCTGGTTCTCTACTATTCCTCGTATGGCCACGCCGAAACGCTGGCGGATGCCATTGCCGAAGGTGCGCGCCTGACGGGCGCCACGGTCGACGTCAAGCGAGTGCCGGAAACGGCGCCGGAGGAGGTGGCCAAGGCCGCTTACTTCAAGCTGGACCAGAAGGCGCCGATTGCGAAGGTTGCGGAGCTTGCCGACTACGACGCGATCGTTGTCGGCACGCCGACCCGCTTCGGGCGCATCTCTTCGCAGATGGCGGCATTCCTGGATCAGGCCGGCGGCCTGTGGATGAGCGGTGCGCTGAACGGCAAGGTAGGCGGCGCCTTCACGTCGACCGCGAGCCAGCACGGCGGTCAGGAGGCGACGTTGTTTTCGATTATTACCAACCTGCTGCACTTTGGCATGACCATCGTCGGCCTCCCTTATAGCCATCAGGGGCAAATGACCCTGGACGAAATTGTCGGCGGTTCTCCGTACGGCGCCACAACGATCGCCGGCGGACAAGGTCAGCGCCAGCCGAGCGCTATCGAGCTCGCCGGCGCGCGCCATCAGGGCGAACTGATCGCCCGGACGGCAAACAAGCTGTTTGGCTGAGCATCAGCCAGATTCGCAGCGTCGACATACAAACGACGTGCATCCCGCCGGTGGCCGCGCTAGGGCCGCCGGTCCGGACCTTCGAAGCCTGCAACGAGTGCGTCGAGCAAGTGACGCACGGCCGGCACCATGCCTCGGCGTGTGGGGAAGATCGCATGCACCAGGCCCGGTGTGCTGGTCAGACCTGGCAGCAGTTGCTGCAGACGGCCGGCCGCAATATCGGTCTCCACCTGTTCTCTCGGCAACATGGCCACGCCGACGCCGGCCATCGCCGCCACCCGCAGGCTGGCCAGGTCGTCGGTCGCGAGGCGCGGCTGATGCGCCCATGATGTCGCGCGCCCCTCGCCGTCGACGAGGTTCCAGACAAATCGCTCGCCGCTGCTGGCCATGGAGAGGGTGGGCCACTCCTTCAGGGAGTCGATCGAGCGAGGCGCCGGATAGCGTGCCGCCAGCTCGGGACTGGCAACCAGAATGTGAATGGATACGCACAACTGGCGGACGGCGAGATCGGTGTTCTCCAACGGCGGAAGCCTGACGCGGATGGCAAAGTCGAGGCCTTCCTCGACGACATCCACGCGGCGGTTGGTTGCATCGAGCACGACCTGGACATGCGGGTTGTCCGCCACGTAGCGAGCGATGATCGTGGAGATGCCGGACTCCAGCAAGGCCACCGGGCAACTGATGCGCACAGTGCCCTGTGGCGTCGAGCGGGTGCGGTCCACGATATCTTTGGCGGCTTTCGCTTCCGCCACCAGTGCCAGGCAGTGCTGATGGAACTGCCGCCCGGTTTCCGTCAAGGACAGGCTCCGGCTGGTGCGATTGAGCAGGCGGACGCCAAGTTCTTCCTCCAGAGCACGAATGCGCCGGCTGAGTTTCGACGTCTGCAGGCCGAGGCTGCGTGCGGCCGCCGTGTAGCTTCCATGCTCGACGACTTCCGCGAAGAGCCGAAGATCATTGAGGTCGGTGATTGCCTTCATGAGCAGACTTGAACTCCTGGTTATCGTTCTATTCATGGCAACGATGCGTTCCAATGCAGCATCTATGCACGGGATCATTGCAAATATAGCATTCTTCTCATGGCCTGTAGCCGCGCCGAATCCGGCTGGTCGCACAGGTGACAAGCGCCGCATAGGCGGCGGCAGGAAACGGAGAAGGTCATGCTCACACATAGGCGTTGGGAATCGTTGGACACGGCGGACCTCGGCTGGCTGCGCGCGAAATACCATTTCGTGGTCAGCGCCGATGGCAACCCCGCACATGCTGCTCTGGGCCCTCTGATTGTCTGGAACGACGACGAGATCGCCGTAGGTAGCGGCTTTCCCATGCACGGGCACCGCGACATGGAGATCATCACCTATGTGCGCCAGGGTTTGCTCGGCCATCGGGACACTTTGGGATCCGAAGGAACGCTCCATGCCGGCGATGTCCAGGTCATGAGCGCCGGCACGGGCATACGCCACGCCGAGTTCAACCGCGGCGAGGTGCCGCTCAAGGTTTATCAGATCTGGCTGCAGCCTCGCAAAGCCGGTGGCGAACCCGCGTGGGATACCAAGCCGTTTCCCAAGGGCGACCGTTCGGGGCGATTCGTAGTCCTTGCCAGCGGTTTCGACGGCGATGAAGGTGCGCTGCCGGTACGGGCCGAAGCACGTGTGCTTGGCGCGATGCTAAAGGGCGGTGAAAGCGTTCGATACGAGTTGCCCCCGGCACATCGTGCCTATCTCGTCGTGGCCTCGGGCCGCATTGAATTGAATGGCGAGTCCGTTGGGCCGCTGGACGGTGTGGCGATCACGCAACTCGCCGCGGCGCAGATTGTTGCTCTTGAAGATTCCGAACTGGTGATGGTGGACGCCGGCTAATTCCCTTTTTTCATCCACCTACGTAATTTCATTTCTGGAGATCGTGATGGAACGCTTTAAATTTCTTCCGTTGTTGGGTCGCATCCTGATCGGTGCGCCGTTTGTCATGAGTGGCCTGGGCAAGCTCGCCGCGTACGGTGCGACGGTTGGCTACATTGCTGCCATGGGTTTGCCCGTGCCGCCACTTGCATTCGTGATGGCCGTGCTGACCGAACTGGGCGGTGGTCTGCTGCTGCTGTCGGGCTACCGGGCTCGCACCGTCTCGCTGGCGATGGCGGTGTTCTGTGTGGTCACGGCGCTGTTCTTTCACCACAACTTCGCCGACCAGAACCAGATGATTCACTTCCTCAAGAACGTGATGATGGCGGGTGGCCTGCTGCAGATCACCTATTTCGGCGCCGGCGCATTCAGCCTGGACGCACGCGCCCGGCGCACCGCTTCGGGTGTTTCAGCGCTGAGCGCAAGCTAGGAGGGCGGTCTCGTCGAGGCGATTGCTTGCTTAAGCGGATGTGCGATCGTCTCTTCGTGACGTTTCTCCGTTGTCGGGGCACGAGTGGGAGTCAACACCATGTCTTTCGAAACGAATCCGTCGCCTGTCTCATCGCCAAGTGCTGCGGAACATGGAGCATTGTTCGATATGCAAACCAATTTACGTGAATCAGATGCGCTGCTGGATGGCCGTACGATCGTGACTCGCACCGCAGGCCGGCAGCATGGTCCGGTCAAGCGGATGGTCAGCCCGTCCGACCTTGGAGCGGTGTTAAAGCCGTTCGTCTTTCTCGACTATTTCGATAGCTCGATGGACAGCGACATGCGCTTTTCCATGCATCCCCATTCCGGTCTCGCCACGACGACGGTGCTGCTGGAAGGTGAAGTCGAATACGAAGACACGACCGGCGCAGCGGGGATCATGCCGGCCGGCGGCGTCGAGTGGATGAATGCGGGCAGGGGCGTGTGGCATGACGGTCGCGCGAAAGGCGATGGGCCGGTGCGCGGCTATCAGTTGTGGGTTGCGTTGCCGCCTGAGCTCGAACTCGGTGCACCGCACAGTCAGTACTTATCTGCGAGCGAAGTGCCTCGCAGCGGTCCGGCCCGCGTTATCCTGGGTCGTTACGGAAACGTCGAAAGCCTGGTACCCGCACCGTCAGGCATCAACTATCTGCTGGTTCAGCTTTCGGCTGGCGAGCAGTGGCAGTACACGCCGCCGGCCGGTCACAACGTCGCGTGGCTAGCGGTTCAACGTGGCGCACTGCGCACAGCCGGCGAAGTCATCGCCGACGAGCTTGTCGTGTTTGACGAATCCGAAGAGGCGTTGACATTCACGGCCGACGAAGCGACGGATTTCGTCCTCGGCTCCGCAGTCGCTCATCCGCACGATCTCGTGCTTGGCTACTACTCGGTGCATACGTCGGTAGAGGCGTTGCGCGCGGGGGAAGCCAGCATCAGGGAGATCGGCACACAACTGCGTCGCCGCGGCCGCATTGGGTAATCGCCCGAAAGCGGTTTCGGCAGGATGCGAATGACTCTATTGGGAACACGTCATGCGAAACGTCAATGTGGGTAACGCGGCGATTCCGGCCATCGGTTTTGGCACTTATGGAATGAGCGCCGCCGATGTCTACCGAGTGGTTCCTGCTGCCCTGAGTGCCGGCTTCCGTCATATCGACACCGCGCAGGTCTATCGTAACGAGGGCGAAATCGGCGAGTGCGTCGCCGCGTCCGGCGTTCCGAGAAGCGAGATCTTTCTGACTACCAAGGTTTGGGTCAGCAACTATTCGGAGCGAAACTTCGAAGCGTCCGTCAACGAGAGCCTCCGCAAGCTCAAGACAGACTATATCGATCTGCTCTTGCTGCACTGGCCTGGCTCGGATGTGCCGCTGGCCGAACAGATCGCAGGACTGAACGCCGTGGCGCGCGCCGGCAAGGTTCGGCACATCGGCGTGAGCAATTTCAACCGCGCACTGATGACGGAGGCGATCTGGCTGTCTGCGGTTCCGCTCGTGACGAATCAGTTCGAGTATCACCCGTATCTGAACCAGTCCTTGCTGATCGAAAGTACGCTGCAGGCGGGGCTTGCCGTGACGGGGTACTGCGGCATGGCGATTGGCCGGGTCTTCTCGGATCCCACGCTCAAAGAGATTGCGGCGCGCTACGACAAGACGATTGCCCAGATTGTCTTGCGATGGCTTGTTCAACAGCGTGGGATGGTCGCGCTTTCAAGGACCACGCGGGTCGATCGGTTGGCGCAGAACCTGGCGGTCTTCGACTTCGAACTGGATGACGTGGACATGGCGGCCATACACGCGTTGGCGACGGCAGACAGCCGTATCGTTGACCCGCCTGGGCTTGCTCCGCTGTGGGACAGTACGGTCGTTTGATTAGCTGTGCTCCCGATTCGCGCCCGCCTGCTCCATGCCGGTTCCGCGTGCCGCGCGCCGTTGCCCGCGCTCCATCCGGTCGGCCTGCAACACCCGCCGACCCGTGCGCGTCACGAGCACCAGCAGGATCGCCAGCAGCCCGGTACCGAACAGGTAGCTCGGCGGAATGAAGCGCGCGTCCGTGAGGCGCGCCACCAGCGAGAGATAGAACGGCGCCAGGCCACCGAACAGCATGACCGAGGTGTTATACGAAATCGCCACGCCCGTGGAGCGTCCCTGCACGGTGAAGATCTTGACCAGCATCCCTGGATGCGCGGCACCTTGCAGCGTGAGGAAGAGTATGCCGACAACCCGTACGATCATCAGACGGTTCTCGGTGGGGGCGGCCAGCAAATACGAGAACAACGGAAAGACGCAGATCAGCCAGCCCGCAATAAAGAAGAAGAACAGCCGGTACGCGCCGACACGGTCTGCCAGCATGCCGAACACCGGTGACAGAACGCACATCACGATGCTCGTAACGAATATTCCTTGAAGCGACGAGCTAAGCGACAGATGCAACTGAACCTGCGCATAAGTTGGCAGATACGCATTCCACACATAATTCAGCGACGTACCGGCGATCATCACGCCCATCGCGCACACTACGGCGTCGCCGTTCTCGCGGACGAAATCGCGTAGCCGCTCGCGCATGGGCGCCCGTGCCGCGGGGCGTGCCTGCATCCGGTTGAATTCTTCCGATTCGTCGACATGATGGCGGATGTAGAAGCCAAGCGGCCCGACCAGCGCGCCGATCAGGAACGGCACGCGCCATCCCCAGGCCGACAGGTCCGCGTGCGACAGATGACGCGACAGCAGATAGCTGCACCCCGACGACAACATCGCCGCGACCCCGATCGACAGCATATTGAAGCTGCCGTAAAACATCTTCCGGTTGGGCGGCGCGACCTCGTAGATCGTCACCGACGACAGCGCGAATTGCGCGCCCACCGCGAAGCCTTGCACCAGGCGGCCGATCACCACCAGCAGCGGCGCGACGAGCCCAAGTGTCGCGAAGCCCGGGGTCAGCCCGAGGACCAGCGAGCCCACCGACATCAGGACCATGATCCACGACAGCACCTTCACCCGTCCGACCCGGTCCGCGGCCAGGCCCATCACCACGCCGCCGATCGGACGGACCAGGAAGCCGACCGCGAAGGTCGCGAACGTCAGCAGCAACGCCCCGCCGCGATCGACGGTAGGAAAAAACACCCGCGCAATCGTGCTCGAGAAATACGAGTACACCATGAAGTCGAACCACTCGAACGTGCCGCCTATCACGGTCGAGACGATGGTTTTCCAGATATTCCCCGGATCGCGTTGGGTGGGCATGGGCTTATCCTCCGGCTCGCAACGTGCGCAATGCCTGCACAAGGAAATCCTGAACCACCTCGACGACCTGCATGCCGTTGTGGGCAATATTGGCGAGCTCATCGAAACGCACGCGGATACCCGCGGCTTCGAACGAGGCCTTCAGCGTGCGCAGCCGTTCCGGGCGCGTCGCACCGGCATCGTTGATACCCGGCAGGTACATCGGGCTGTCCTCGGGCACGGTGATCTCCCAGGTCTCGAGATCCGCGCGGCCCACGATCATTTGCACCGGTACGCGCTGCAACGCGGCCAGATCGAACGGCTTGCCGAAATGGCGCTCGAAACCGCCCAGACCCAGCCACCAGTCCTTCTTGTGATCGAGCACGGTGACGTTGCCAGGCGCACCAATCGACGCGGCCCATAGCCGCTCAGGATGCGCGTACGCAAAGCGGTTCACGTACTGCCCCCCGCCCGAATAACCGAACAGTGCGAACTTGTCGAAGCGTTTGCCATAACGTCCGGCCACTTCGTCGACCATGTCGAGCAATACCTTGTCGTACCGGATATCCCCTTCGATCAGGCGCTTGAAGCCGTTACGATCGCCATCGCCGCGCACGCCCACCGGAAACAGCGGACACAGCACGATGCAGCGGTTCCAGCGGCCGAACGGGGCGAACGCATCGCGGTACTGCGTGAACTGACGACCGGTGCCGTGCATCACGACGACCAGTTCCACGTCGTTGCCGGGGGTGAGCACCTCGGGCGGCACGTACAGCGCATACGGAAAGCGCG
Organism: Paraburkholderia phenazinium; assembly: GCF_900142845.1. Taxonomy (NCBI): domain Bacteria; kingdom Pseudomonadati; phylum Pseudomonadota; class Betaproteobacteria; order Burkholderiales; family Burkholderiaceae; genus Paraburkholderia; species Paraburkholderia phenazinium. Next base: position 3,516,523 of record NZ_FSRU01000001.1, on the reverse strand, counting down.
GATCGTGGGTACTGGCGTACACCGTGGTCGAGCCCAAGTCATATAGCGCTTGCGCTTTCTCCTGAGCGGGATTGGAAGGCTTGTCGGCTTCGGACATCTGTCATTCCTTTCTGGCGAGTCTCAAACGTGTCGTCGATGCCCTGCGATGCGCGAGGGCAACGTGTGCAAGTGCCGCTTACGCAGCTTCGGCGAGCGGTTCGTGGTGCAGGCTGTAGCGCGTGAAAACGCGGTTGAGCGCGGGCATCGGCGCGACATCCATTTCACCCGCGGCCGGCTGCATGACGATCATCGCGACGGTCGCGGTCATGGTGTGGCGCGTGCCCGGACGCGGCGGACGGCAAACCGAATACGGCGTGCCGAAGGCATCGAACAACGCGGCCTTGACGGCGTCGCGATCCACCTTCGGCGCGGCATTCAACAACTGGCGCACGCGCCAGTCACGGTAATAGCTGTCCGGCGAGCTCTCGCAACCCGTGTCGATCAGCTTGGTGCGGGCCACCGGGCTGATCCAGTGGTTCGCGTGCACGATCAGTTGGTCGTCGCCCGGATAGATCGGAAACGCTTCGTTCGGCGCGCATTCGAAGTCGATGCCGAAACCCTCGGCCATACCGAGCATGATGTTGTTCGAGCAGGATTTCGGCGTTGTGGCGATCACCCGCAACGCGTTCGAGAACACCGGTTCTTCCAGCACGCGCCGGCGCAGCAGCGACAACGGCACGCCCATCTGCATGAAGTCGCGCTCGGACTCCAGATAGTTTGCGGTGATCGACACACCCGCCGAATTCAGGCCGCTGCGCGCGAGGCCGCCCGCTTCGACGAAGGTCAGGAAGTCGGGGCCTTCGTCGTTGCGCACGCGCAAGACAATGCCGGTGTCGACACAATCGGCCTTCCAGTCCCAGTTCTGCGCGTGGATCAACTGCCCGTTCGACGTGCGCGACGGCAGTACCAGCACGCCGGTGCAACCGTCTTCGTCGTCGGCTTGCAGCGCCATTTCGGCACGCGCCTTGGCCAGCACTTCGGTGCGGGCGTTGATCATCACGATGTCTTCGAACGGCACGTCCGCGCCTTCGGCGATGCCGCGCATCTCGTCCAGATACGCTGGCTGGAATTCACCGATCACCTGTTCGAGGGAGCGAATCAGCGCCGTCTGCGATGCCTGGCTATAGCCGAGATTGCGCAGTGTCTGGCCGTAGCGGGATGCGCTCAGGCGCACACGCTCGGCGGCCGCGCGGCCGTATTGCAGGCCGCGTTCGTACGGCTTGCCGGACACGCTGATGAAAGGAAACTGCTGGATTTGCGACATGGTGGGACTCCTGACCCTTGGCTGCCGCCGCGGACACCAGGCCGGCCCCGCGGCCTCGCTCTGATGTGATCGGCTCGATTTGTGACAAATCGATTTTCACGAGCCACAAATAAAATAAAAAGCGTTATTTTCTTTATCGAAAGGAAAGAAAAATTTTCGTTTCGTGCGATCATGAATCGCATGAAAGCGGGGCAAATTCATGCGATTGACGCACGTCCCGGAAGCCTTTGAGGAGAGTTCGGCATGAGTGAAATTCGAATGCTGCGCACGTTTCTCGCCATCGAGAAACACGGCACGATGGCGGCCGCCGCCGATCGCATGGCGCTCACGCACGCGGCGGTCGGCGCGCAGATGCGCACGCTGGAGCGCGTGTGCGAGCGCCAGTTGTTCGACCGCAGCGGGCGCAGCATCCAGTTGAACGACGCCGGCCGCTCGATCATCGAACAGGCGCGCGCTGTGGTGGCCGCGTACGATTCGCTGCTGCGCGGCGTGGCCGACGAACTGAGCGTGGAAGGCTCGATCACGATCGGCTCGACGGTGTCGTCGATGGGCTTTCTGGCGGCCAACGTGATCCGGCTGAAGGTATCGTATCCCCGCTTGAAGGTACGCCTCGCGCACGGAGACAGCGCCCAGCTGGCGCGCCAGGTTCGTGCCGGGGAGATCGATGCGGCGGTGATCGTCAGCGAGCCCCGGGCGACCACACTACCCGAGTCGTGGGAGCGTCTTTACGACGAGCCACTGGTGCTGCTGGTCAATCCTGCGACGGCGCCTGCCGACGCGTCGGTGAGCTTGCTGTTAAAGCGTTTTCCGTTTATCGGTTTCGAGACCTCGTCGCTGACCGGCACGCATGTCACGAGTCTCCTGCGGCGACTGCGCGTCGAGGTCAACCCGATTCTGGAAATGAATTCCATCGCCGCGATTGCCGATCTGGTGCGGCAGAACATCGGCGTGTCGATCGTGCCGCGTCTGCGGCATGCTGCGTGGGACGAGGACCCGCTGCTGTCGGTCAGGCCGATTCCAGGCACGGTGTGGCGCCGGCATATCGGCTGGTATGAGTTCGGGCGGCAGCCGCTGGCCACCGCGATCGTCAAGAATCAGTTGCTCGCCGCGCTCGCCGAGTCACGCCTCTTGACTGTTTGAATGGTCACGCTGACAAATTAAGCAAAAGTTGATCAAAAATAAACCAAAAGTTGAACGTCAGATCGGGCACGCGGATCGGTGCAGCAGACGCTGAATAAATCAAAAGCCCGCAACTATTTGCAGAAATAAAGCAAAAGCTGAAATTGTTTGATTTTTTATGTAATGCATTGATTTTAAATATTATTTCTTGTCAATGAATTGCGGGGTGAAGCATATGTTGAGCGTTTCGTGGTCGTCACGTGCCTACGGTAACCGCCCAACAGATTATTAATCAAAATGTGGTGTACCCAAGAGGGTCCACAGAGCGGGTTGGATATTTCCGTAAGAGGCTGAAGGTAGGGAGCGGAGCGAGTCTCAAGCGCGGTCCGAGATTGGATAGAAACTTCTAAGGGAAAGCTCTCGAATCGCTTTTTCTTTGATGCAGATATTGGAGCACAACAAAGTCTGCAGCAAACGCTTCTGGATATTTCAGATACAGCAGAGCCTACTGCACGTCTCAAAACTGTGTTGCCATGCAGCATTAGCAGGAGTAATCGGTTCGCGAGCAGTCAGTTGGGGCGTATTTCGATCGCTGTAGTGCCTCTTGCGCATACCTTAAATTGGGGGGGCGAGACAAATTTACCGACAGCACCACCGCCCCGCTTAGCAGTCCCTCAAGTCGGCGTGTCACCGATAGCAGATTCGTCATAAGAAAGGGCGTCCGACTCCTGCGCTGACTCGAACTAGTTTGCGGCGGCCCCAGTACCCGTGCGCCGTCTTCCCGCGGCGCCCGAATTCCCTCCGAGTTAGGCCTCGTCTTCGTGCAGAGATTTTGCGCAGGCGAATCAGTTTCTCGGTCAAGTAGAAATCCCCGCGCCTGAAAGCTAGTTTTCTTGCCGTTATGCCCTGTCGGTTGGACATCTGTTCGACGCTCGACGCCAGCTTCGCAGAAATTGCCGAGGAGCACTATTCGACACAACGCCATAAGATACGGACCTTGTTGAGCACTTTGGCGACGGATGTTCCGTTCGATCTAGATGCTTGTGTTGGTGTCGTTCCGGCTCCGCTTACGTCCGTCGATGGTGGCGATGAGGAGGCGCGCCGTGTCGTCACCAGATATCAGTTGCGTGATTCCGACCTTTAACGATCGCGTCCATAACCATGAGCCGTAAGCTCGGTGCTAGGACAGGAAGGCGCGTTGGTAGAAGCGATCCTTGTGCATGATGGCAGACGAACCATAAGCGGCTCGGGAACCCGTCTTGACGGGTTGCGCTAATCGACGATCACAGTGGCATCGAACTGATGCATATGTTCGGCAAAGGACAGATGAAACATGCTCGAGCTTATCATCCGCCCGTCGCCGATCGATTCTACGAACTCGCAACGTAAGCAATACTTTGCATATCGATTCGACTCTACTCATCGAGTCTTACTGCGACAAATCCCGTTGATGAGACGTGTCTGAAGATCCGTGGCCGGCGCCTTCTCGGGAAGGCTCTTGCGCACGGCGGCCACCATTTCCGATGTAACGGCAGGTGCCGTGTTCCCCCAGCTACTACGCACAAACGTCAACACATCCGCCAGATCCTGATCGCTTAGCCGATCAGCGAAGCCAGGCATCGCATAGTGCGTCGGCGCGGATGCCGTCCAAGGCATCTGGGCCCCGGACAACACGATACGAATCAGCGACGACGGATCTTTCGTGTTGACCGTGGTGCTCAACGCCAGTCGCGGGAAAGTCCCATTCCAACCGTTGCCAGTAGTCCGGTGGCAGGCTGCGCAATTATTCAGGAACTGGATCGCGCCGTTACTGCTGGCGCTCCCGTCGTGGAACATCTTCTCCGTGGCGCTATCGTACGTGAGCGACGTCTGGTCCGGATGCGCCGGTCCCAACGTTTTCAGATACGTGGCGATCGACATGAGATCGCTGTCCATCATGAATTGGGTACTGTCCTGTACGACCTCGGCCATGCCGCCAAAGGCAGCGGAGTGCTCGTTACGGCCACTCTTCAGGAACGCGACAATATCCCCCTCGCTCCAATTGCCGAGGCCGTCCTTCACGTCTCCGCGCAGATTCTCTGCGAGATAACCGTCGATCACCGTACCTGACAGGAACGTCGATCCATCGTCGCTCAGCGATGCTTCCTGCATCGTCACCTTACGGGGCGTGTGACACGCGGAGCAATGCGCCAGACCTTCCACCAGATACCGGCCACGGAGCACCGGATCAGTAGCGCTTACAGGTGTGTCGTCAGTTACCACGTCTGGTGCATACAGCTTACGCCAGACCGACAGCGGCCATCGCATTGACATCGGCCACATGATGTCCGTGGTCTTGTTCGCCTGCGAGACCGGTTGCACGCCGTGCATAAAGTACGCATAGAGCGCCTTGATGTTTGATGGCTTGACCTTCGCATACGACGGATAAGGCATCGCCGGATACAGTGTCTCGCCATTCTTCGCTATCCCGTGGCGAACCGCTCGATCAAAGTCGTCAAGGGTGTAACTGCCAATCCCGGTGTCTTTGTCGGGCGTGATGTTCGACGACCAGATCGTGCCGATCGATATGCTCATCGGCAGGCCACCAGCGAACGGCTTTCCATCCTTCGCGGTATGGCAGGCGACACAGTCACCGATTTGCGCGAGGTAGGCCCCCTGCCTTATCAATTGGGTCATATCCGCGCTAGTTGCATCCTGCGCGCGCACAGTCGTGGATAATGCCGCTAGTCCAAGCGCGAGCGATGACATGACAACCGACGCCAGCGCCGGCAGCACGCGCTTCGTATATTTAGTCATCGTGCGTGCCTAAGCCTGCACCAGCGGGCCGGGGTTCTTCAGGTACTGTTCGCGGATCGCTTTCACGGAACGGTAAGCGATTGCCGTTACCAGCCCTGTCGGGTTGTACCCCATGTTCTGCGGAAACAGACAGGCGCCCATCACGAAAACGTTCGACACACCCCAGGTTTGGCCATACGTGTTGACCACGCTGTCCTTCGGATTGGTACCCATGATGGCGCCGCCAGTCAGGTGTGTGCTTTGATACTCGCGCACATCGAAATGCTTTCCCTTCTTGCGGATGCCACGAACTACCCTGTCACCGCCCATCACATTGGCCAGCTTTTCCATCTGGTCGCCCATGAAACCCAGCATGTCATACTCGTTGTCATGCCAATCGAACGTCATGCGCAGCAATGGCTTACCGAACTTGTCGCGATAGGTCGGATCCAGATCGAGATAAGCGTCCTTGTAAGACATGACCGAGCCAGCGATCGCGATATTCATATACCGCTGATATGCATCCTGGACACCCTCTTTCCAACCCGAGCCCCATGACGGCGTCCCCGGTACCGTCGGGGCCTGGCCGATCGGTCGGCCGCCCGAGCTCAAACTTCGAATGCTCGCCCCCCCTATGAAGCCGAGCGGCCCGTGGTCGAACTGGTCGCCATTGAAGTCGTCCAAGCCGACAGCGCCTGCGCCCGCGGCCGCGAAGCGGTTAAAATGTGTGCCCTTGGGCATCAGGATGCCAATGCTTCCGTTCATCTGGTAGGCGAAGTTTTTGCCGACCACACCTTCACCCGTCAACGGGTTATACGGCTTACCAATGCCGGACAACAGCAGCAGACGCACGTTGTGCATCTGAAAGGCTGTCAGGATGACCATGTCCGCCGGTTGCTCGACCTCACGCCCCTGCCGGTCGACATATGTCACCCCGGTTGCCTTCGTGCCCGTGGAGTCCATATTGACCTTGATCACCTGCGATTCGGTCCGAAGCTCGAAGTTCTCACGCTTGAGCAGAACCGGCATGATCGTCGTCTGTGGCGATGCCTTCGAATACATGTAGCAGCCATAGCCATCGCAGAAACCACAAAAGTTACACGGTCCGATGCGCACACCATAGGGGTTCGTGTATGGCGCGGACGCATTCGCTGCCGGTGCCGAGTACGGATGCAGACCCACTTCCCGTGCGGCTTTTTCAAACAACATGCCGCTATATTGCTTTTGCAGCGGCGCTGTCGGGAATTCGTTGGTTCGTGGACCCTCCAGCGGATTACCTTCTTCGGCGCCAGTTAGCTTGCCATTGATATTGCCGGCCCTACCCGAAACAGCCATGACTTTTTCCGAAAAGTCATAGAACGGCTCGAGATCCTTGTAAGTCACGCCATGATCTTGCAGCAACATATTGTCGGGAATGAATTTCTTGCCATAGCGCTCGGTATAGCGCGTGCGCATCTCGAGTTCTTCCGGCAGGTTGCGGTACATCATGCCGTTCCAGTGAAAGCCGGCACCGCCGACACCATTTCCCAGCAGAAATGCGCCATGCTGACGATACGGCACCGCTGTCCTCGTCATATCGTGACGAATGGTCACCGTTTCGTCGGCAAGGTGCTGCAATAGCTCGCCGCGTGTGGAGTACTTCAGCTCGTCCGCGACCTTCGGATATTCCGCGTCCGTCGGTGTATCGCGGAACTCCCCGCGCTCGAGCGCCAGCACGTTAAGGCCGGCCGCCGTCAACTCGATTCCCATGATTGCCCCGGTCCATCCAAAGCCGATCAGGACGACGTCTACCTTGTCTTTTTGGATTGCCATGTTATCCCCGCATTCCCGAGATCGAGACCGGGCCGTACGGATAGTTCACGTTTGGCTTGTCGATCCAGTCTATGAAATCCGCACGGGCACCCGGGAATCCGATCATTTTCCAACCGCCCATGTTCTTGTTGCCACCGTAAATCGGATCGGCCAGATAAGCTTCCTTGGTGTTTGCCAACAGATATGAAAAGAAGGTCCTGGAGGGAAGAGATTCGAATTGCGGCGTGCCGGCGTCGAGTGCTTTCAGGACTTCGACTTGAAGACCCTTCGACAAATCGACAAACACCTTGTCATGATGCTTCACGCAGTACGTGTTGGTCTCGGCAACACCGTGGCGATAAATCTGGCGCGGGTTCAGGTTCATCTGGTAGCCCATGTCAGGGCTTTCATCCGGATGAAACGGTCCCTGCATATACCAGAGCTTGCCGTGCCCGTAAGGCGTTTCCATCTGGCGGTCAATGAAGACCGGTACGTCACACTCAAGCGCGCCGGCACCAAATTTATCCGATGGAATGAGGTGATCGACAGCCGCTTCAATGAACGTGTATTCCTCTTTCGTGAAATAGGTTGGTTCGTAGAGTCCGAGACTGGTAGCGCCCAGTTCATTGGCACTCCCCGTCTGTGGGGGTTTGGAACAGGCCGTTTGTGTTAGTGCGACGCCTGTGGCCAGGCCGGATACCGGTACGATTGCGAACATCTGTCGCAAGAATCGTCTGCGAGGTTCTTTTTCTTGAGACATTATGATTCTCCGAAGAGATTGAGCATGTGATCGAGGGGGGCGCAATGAGGTGTTCTGGTAATCTGGCTAAGAGTTGCCAACAAAACTGATCAACCAACCTTGAGCAGACGACAGCACAAGCCAGATTGAGCAACGCGACATGAGTATCGAGAGCCCGTTCGAAACGGATGCACAGTTTGCCGAAACCGGCAAACCAGGCATGTGTGCGTTCGACCACCCAGCGATGACGGCCGAGCCTTTCGCTGCTCTCGATACCACGACGCGCAATGCGTGCCGTGATGCCTCGTTGTTGCAGTGATTCCCGGCAGAGCGCATAGTCGTATTCCTTGTCAGCATGGACCTTGTCCGTCCGCCGCCGTGGTCGCTCAGGCACGTCCGACACGGGCGGTATTGCATCGAGTACAGCTTCGAACACCGTCGAGTCGTGCCGGTTGGCGCCTGTGACCACCGGGGCCAGCGGGATACCGTGGGCGTCTACTGCAATATGCCGCTTGCTGCCTAGCTTGCTCCGGTCGGTCGTGTTCGGCCCGGTCGGCTCGCCCTATAAATGCTCACACGACTCCAGTCAATCGCGTCATATCCACGCAGGCACACAAGGAACGCCCGATGCGGGTCTGCCCACACGCCGTTGTCCTGCCATTCACGCGGTCGACGCCAACACGTCATGCCACTGCCGAAACGCATCTCCGCTAGTGGCAAGTGGTGGCTCCATAGTTTGATCAGTTTTGAATCACGAGACGCGCGAAATGGATCATTGCCCAACGATCAAACGCGCCCGTATCCACGGTCGGATAACCTTGTCGAAGATAGCTTTATGCGTCCAACTGCCAGAGTCTCCCATGTGTCGGCCTTCTGGGTTGACCCATGCGTCCTTTGGTGTCCCGGTCTGCAGTAGCTCGATTAGATCGGTGAACGGCGTTTGGCTGTCCTGTACACCACCGATCAGAAGCATAGGTGACGTCGGCTGTCCCAGGAGTCCGGCTGCCTTCAGCGACATCGACGGCATATAGTTCAAGAGCGCTTCTACCGAGGGTTGCCCAAGAACATATAAGCGTGATGCAACGAAATCAAACAGGTATTCCTTCGTGTGCAGAGAGTTATCTTGCCATGCACGCTGAAAATAACTGTCCACCGGACCACTCTGATACACCGCACCTTTTAGACGATTCGCCTCAACAAATGCGAGCCGCGCGGACCAATAACTGCCCCAACTCGTGCCGCGTACGACGATGCGGCTACCGTCGACGTCGGTTCGCGTGAGTAGATAGTCGATCAGACGTGAATAGACCCTCTCGGCTCCCGGGCGGGCCATAGGTGCATCGCCAGTGCCGGGCATGTCGACTGCGACGTCGGCAATGCCGTCCTGCAGGAATCCGCGCCCCTGGTCAGCGACGGAGTCCTTCCATTCATCCATGCCGCCGAGGTCAAGGACAATCGGTGGCTTTGTGACACCGGGCGGTTTTTGCAGATAGGCAACGATCTGCTTGCCTTCGAATGGAATGCTGATCGTTTCGATCGGTGGATTGAGAAGCCGCCCATAGTTGGCGAAAGCTTCCTGTGCTTTTGCATACGACTGCGCTTTGCCTGGCGAATTAGGGGAGGGCCAACGACCGAACGAATAGTTGAGCCATGCTGCCCGATAGTCATCACGTGCGGCGCCAGAGTCTGTCGGTTCCTCCGATTTTGCACGCAGTTCGTATTGATCGCCAATCGCCATCCAGGCCGAAGCCCATTCGTCGCGATCGAGGGAGTGGATATGCGAGAGCGCTTCGCGAACATCATCTGGCTTGAGTCCAGTCAAAGGATAGGCACCTCGATCCGCACGCGCCTGCGTTTCGGCGGCAAGCTCAGGCCAGGAACGCGTTTGCCATTTGTCCTGTGACTCTTGAGCCACGGCGTTATGCGACAGTGCTAGAGCGGTCAACACCACGATTAATGTGCCGCCTCCATGTACGCGACGATGTTTTCTGTTGCTATCGTTCCGCAAAGTCTGCCGCGTCTTCGAAGAAAAAGTGTGATCGACAGGGTGGCGCATGATTCCCTCTTTGGTCGTCAAGAAAGTAGATCTAGTTGTATTTGATGCTTGCTCAAAAAATGTGTATCCACCTATCACTTGCCGCTCGTACTGGCTCTCACCTTCGCAACATCCTGTGCTTTGATTTCTGGAGCGCGGTTATTCCAGCCGCTTCGTACAAAACTCAACACGTCGGCGATATCCTGGTTCGTGAGGCCTAGCCTGAACCTGGGCATGGGATAGGCCGCGGGCACGCCGCCGACTACAAGATTCGCGGCGCCATTGATCGTCACGTTAATAAGCGACAATGGATTAGTGCCCAACACATCCGGGTTTCCTGCCAGGGGAGCGATGAAGGGTGCACGTCCTCGGCCATCAACCCCGTGGCAGTTGGCACAATAGGTCAAGTAGACGTGTGCGCCGTTCGGTAACGGCGTTCCTGCGACCAAGGTGGAGGTTATCTGACCGTCGTATCGATACGGCTCTCTCTCGTTGACGTCACCCGCGTGTGACGGAACCAACGAACGGAGATACCGTGCTATCGCGACTTGGTCTTCGTCGGACAAATACTGAGTACTATTGTTGACGACATCCGTCATTGGACCATACGCGGAAGCATGAACGTTCGCTCCAGTTTTCAGAAACATGTGCAGATCATTTTCCGTCCATCTACCGAGTCCCGCATTGTTATCACCGGTCAGATTCGATGCAAACCATCCGTCGAGAGATGCGCCGGAAAGGAAAGTCTGACTCTTCTCGTCGAGCGCTAGTTCTTGCATCGCCATGCCTCGCGGCGTATGACAAGCGCCGCAATGCGCGAGGCCCTGAACAAGATAAGCACCCCGGTTCCAGATGGGGTCTTTGTTCGGCTTTGCCCGATAGACCGTATCGTCAAGAAAAAAGAGGTTCCACAGCTTGAGTGGCCAGCGCATATCAAGCGGCCAAGGAATATCCGATTGTCGATTGCGCTGTTTTATGGGTTTCACACCCTTCATAAAATAGGCATACAGCGCGTCCACATCCTCATCGCTGATCTTGGAAAAGGATGGATACGGCATTGCCGGATACAAGTTATGATCTCTAGCGACTCCGTGTCGTAACGCACGCTCGAAATCGTCCCGCGTGTATCGGCCGATTCCCGTGTCGGGGTCGGGCGTGATATTGGTCGTGTAGATCGTGCCGACGGGCATTTGCATGGGCAGCCCGCCGACAAAATCCGCACCGCCTCGAACCGTGTGGCATGCTGCGCAATCGCCGATTTTTGCCAGATAGCCGCCCCGAGCGACCAAACGATCCGCAGGCGTAGCCGCCCGGCTTGGTAGACTTGCCGTTAGCACCATCGCCAGGATTGACGCAAGCGCGAACCATCTACGTATGCGCGTCGGGTTGCTTGAGATTGCAGTCTTCATCGATGAATTTCGCTTCGAAAGGAAGCCAGGAGAGCAGCGTCTACACCAGCTTTTGGCCGGCAAGCGGCAACAGTCGAATACGCTTACCGGTTGCGGCGAAAATCGCATTAACGACGGCAGGTGCGACGGGTGGCGTACCCGGCTCGCCAACACCTCCCCAGCGATCAATGTACTTGTTGCCACTTGGGATGAGATAGGTTTCGACCACGGGCATCTCGCTGATCCGAAGCGCCGGATAGTCGTGGAAGTTAGACTGCTGTACCTCGCCATTTTTGATCGTTACCTGACCCCAAAGCACAGCACTAAGCGCATATGCGACGGCGCCCTGTAGTTGCTTTTTGACGATGCTTGGGTTCACGACATATCCGCAATCAAGCGCACATACGACGCGATGTACTTTCACCTGTCCTTCGTCATCGATCGATAGGTCGACGACGTGAGCGCAGACTGAGTCGTAGCATTCGACGAGTGCCATTCCCTGGTATGTGCCGGCTTTAGTGTGCCCCCACTGAGCGCGAGTCGCTACCTCATCCACAACGGCAAGCGAGCGCGGGCTATGCGCGAGTAACTCACGCCGGAAAGCGTAGGGATCCTGGCCACTTGCATGCGCCATCTCATCAACGAAGGACTCTCTAAAAAATCCGTTCTGACTATGATTGACACCTCGCCAAAAGCCCACTGGGATCGGCAACTGCCGCATTGCGTAGCCGACTTCAAAATTGGGGATGTGGTAGCTCATGTCACCCGGTAGAAATGCCCCCATCATGTCGAAGTCCTGTCCATGCCTCAGCCGAGAGGGCATAAGGTTGGCCAGAATAGACGTACACGACAGCCGCACTTTCCATGCGAGAAGTTTTCCATTCCTGTCGAATCCTGCTACATGTCGGGCAATGGACATGGGGCGGTAGTAGTCATGCCTGACATCTTCTTCCCGGGTCCATAGCATTTTCACCGGTTTACCTACAGCCCTGGCAATCAAGACTGCCTGTTGAGCCCAATCTTGAGATACTCCGCGGCGCCCGAATCCGCCGCCAAGATGGCATTTGTGAATCTTGACGCGGGACGGATCAATCTTGAGTGTGTGTGCTACGACTTGCAGCGTCCCATCGCCATTCTGGGTAGGCGCCCAAACTTCGGCGAATTCGGGAGTTACGTGAGCAGTGCAGGTTTGGGGCTCCATCGTGGTGTGTGCGAGATATGGAACCTCATAATCGGCGTGTATTACATTGGTAGCATTTGCGAGGACCTCGTCCACGTTGCCGATCCTTTGGGCAACTGCAGGATGCGGATCGTCAAGACCCTTCAGGAAAATCTCACGGATGGATTCGTTGGATAGCGCCGCAGCAGGGCCAGCGTCCCATCGGACCAACAACGTATCAAGCGCATGGTGGGCCTGCCACCACGAGTCGGCGACTATGGCGACGGCTGTATCCCCAACCGGCACCACATGACGTACGCCAGGCATGACCAACGTCTTTGACGCGTCGAAATCTTTGAGTCGTCCGCCGAGAGTTGGGCATGCCGTAACCGTTGCGTAAAGCATGTCGGGAAGACGCACGTCGGTCGCGAAGATCGGTTTCGCCAATACTTTGTCTTCGAGGTCCAGCCGTTTCACCGGTGTCCCGATCAGTCGCCATAGGTTCGGGTCTTTTAGCGTCACTTCTTGTGGAACAGGACGCCGCGCTGCGTTTTCCGCGAGTTCCCCGTAGGTCAATGAACGCCCACTAGCAGCGTGAGTTACGACACTGTCGCGTGCCGTGCACTCCAACGCGCTGACTTTCCAACGCGCCGCGGCTTCGTCCACTAACATATGACGCGCCTGAGCACCCGCCTTACGCAGATAGAGGTGAGACATACGGATGGACGCGCTTGATGCAGTCATCATGTCGCCCCATGCGTGACCATGCGCAAGGTTTGCTTCGGGCAACACATATTCGGCCGTCACATGACTCCAGTCACAGTCGAGTTCTTCAGCTACCAGCATCGGTAACGCCGTGAAATTCCCTTGACCCATCTCCGATCGCGCAACACGAATCGTCGTGGTCTCGCCGTCTATCACAACCCAGATCCCTACCTCTGAGCCAGGGGCATTTGTGAGCAATGGCGATTGCACCACCCCTGTACTCTCCGCGAGCGAAGGCAAGCCTGTAAGGACAAGACCGCCAACCGCAGCACTGATTCCAAAGATAAAGCCCCGCCGCGAAACGCCTTCGCCCTTGTTGTTCATATCGGTCCCTTTGCCGGCTTCCCTCATGTCGCTGCACAACTTCGCCACTCTGCCCGGCCGCCATTCGAACTCCATCAAGTTCCCCCGCGCAATGTGCGAATCATATATCAAATTTTGTTTTATTGAAAAATATATATTATTGGCCTAAGATTGCTGTAAACGCGACGCGCGCGGTAGCTCTGATGTTCCGCTGGTCATGAGAGAAGGACTCCGCCCACAAGGAGCTTTGCGCCCTGCCGTTCTGGTCCGATTGGCTCGCAACACCGTTCAGTTGCGGTTTGTAGGCGCATGAAACGAAGTCGCAGTCGCAGGTTCCTTGCGACGAGTCGGATGGATGGGCTAAGGAGAAGGAGCAGGCTACGTCTTAGCCTGAATGAGTGCTTGACTGATCGACTGTTCGCAAACCGTGTTTGCGCATCGTCGGTTCCACGGGTTTGAAGCTGAGCATTCAACCATCCCGTCGTTTTCACCAGATAGCGTGGCAAAAATTTTATGCACAAGCTTAGGATCAACGGACGAACACAACCGGTAACGGCCTCGCCTGAAACCCCGGTTCTTTGGGTGCTTCGTGACGAGCTCGACATGACGGGAACGCGTTTTGGCTGCGGACTTGGGTTATGCGGAGCTTGCACCATACATCTGAACGGAGAGGCAGTTCGTTCCTGCTGCATTCCCGTTTCGGCAGTTGAGGACAACGAGATCACAACGGTGGAGGCGATGGGCGCGAGCGTTATCGGCAGGGAAATTCAGAAGGCATGGCTCGAGCATGAAGTACCGCAATGCGGATACTGCCAGTCGGGACAAATGATGAGCGCGATGGCATTGCTAATGAAAAACACCCGACCTTCTGATCAGGATATCGACCATGCGATGAACGGCAACATTTGTCGTTGTGGAACCTACATTCAGATTCGAGAGGCTATTCACGCAGCCGCGGCCGCACTGCGCAAATCCTAGCTAGCCTCTCAGGGGCGCTCCATCGGATTGAGCGCGATTTTTGTCGATGAGGCAGAGAGGTGGTGTCAAGTTGTCGAACGGCACGCCCTTGGCACGCCGCGCTTGAGGATGCCTATTTAATGAGCCAATTGCCCCAGCATCGGCGCTCCCGTCAAGCTTTCCTTCGCCTCGAAGACCTCGCCTCGGAGCGTCTGCTTTTGCTTTGCGTCGGTGTGGTAATGGCAATGCAATGCCGAAAGAGGTTGGTGACCTGATCATGCACCGAAGCGAAAACGTTGCTGGCGACGCGTTGATCTAAAGCGGGATCAACACCCGCGATGTGCGCCCGTGCTTCCTGAGCAGCTCGCGCATAAGGCGCCTGGCCGAGTTGGTCGCTCCACCTCGGCATCAGCACGTCGAACATGGCGCCATGCAGGTCCACCGTGCGCCACAACCGGTGCCTCCTGACATTGATCGTGACGACTTCCATCCAGGTGCCACTTCGTCTCCTCGTGTCGGTGCGGCGGGCCGGATACGTCGAGCAATGTCCAGGTCAAACTTTACCGACCGACTTCGCTTGGTCTCGTACATGGGTGGGATGCCGCGCGGCCAGCAGTTCTTCGACCATGTGCAGGCTCGGCAGCAAGCGGTAGTACGGCCGCACCGCGCGGCTGATCGTATCAGGCGGAAACCGGATGTGCTTCATGTCGGCGATTGTCGCCGCATGGTCTGGCATCAAGGTGACCGTTTTCCGACATGCAGGCAATGTGCCGACCAAAAAAATATATGATTTGTTGAAAAGATATGTATCATAGCTAAAGAGGTTAAAATTTTACTTTTACAGAGATATCAATGCGACTCCTTACTTTTGCGACCACCGGAGACCAGGCGAGCCGCGTCGGAGCACTACGAGACGCCGACAGGCGCGTGGTCGACATCGGAAGGTCGGCCGCTGAATTGGGTCTCGAGACGCCTTTCGACTCGAGGGACATGATTTCGGTCATCTCAGCGGGTCAACCAGGATTGGATGTGATCCGGACTATTGTCAACCATGCCTCGACGGATTTTTTGCTTGCCGACGTGCAGGTGAACGCGCCTATTCCACGGCCTCGTAAGAACATCTTTTGTGTCGGCTGGAACTACCAGGATCATTTCGAGGAAGGCGCAAAGATCCGTCCGCACGTGAAAGAAATGCCTGCGTTTCCGACATTTTTTACCAAGGCTCCGACAACGGTGATTGGGCCGTTTGACCCGATACCCTTCTTCGGCGGTTTGTCGGCCCAGCTGGACTGGGAAGTCGAGCTCGCTGTAGTCGTTGGTCGCGCGGGCCGCGACATCCCGGAAGCTAACGCGATGGAGTATGTCTTCGGCTATACGGTACTCAATGACGTGACGTGGCGCGACGTTCAACGTCGGCATGGGCAGCAATGGTTCAAGGGAAAGAGCATTGATGGAACCTGCCCCATGGGCCCCTGGATTACCAGCGCAGATGAGATCGATCCTGAGAGTCTCGATCTCTCCAGTCGAGTGAACGGTGAGAGCAAGCAGACGTCGAACACACGTCACATGTACTTCAAGATTCCGAGGATCATTGCGGAGCTATCTCATGGACTTACGCTTGAACCGGGCGATGTGATTGCTACCGGTACGCCACCGGGCGTGGGACATGCCCGTACGCCTCCGGAATTTATGAAGCCTGGAGATGTTCTGGAAACAGAGGTTGCGGGGCTGGGGCTGTTGCGTAATCTCATCGCCACCGCCGCTTGACGGTCCACGATCTGGTCGGCCACAACACGTGTGCCCCATCGTCGTTGCAGTCGCGAATGTGAAAATCACCTTACCTAATATACGAGAAGAGCAGCTATGACACTCTCTGTGCGCCGCGTTGTGACCGGTCACGATGCCAACGGAAAAGCAGTTGTCGCCATCGACGAGCTTGTGAAAAATATCGCTTCGTTGCGCGAAGGGGCACAGGCTACCGTCATCTGGACTACCGAAGGCTTCCCGATCGATAACAACGACGACTTCGACGGTGCCAAACGCAAGGTAGCAACCAGTCATTCCAACGGTACGGTGTTCCGCGTCATCGAATATGCACCGGGTGTCAAACCGCGAAACCATCGTACGGACTCGATCGACTACGCCGTGGTGATATCTGGAGAGATCGATATGGATGTGGATGGCGTCGAGGTTCACCTGAAGGCCGGCGATGTGCTGGTTCAACGCGGCACGATTCACGATTGGATAAACCGGGGTACCGAGCCGTGCGTGATCGCTTTTGTACTGATTGATGCCGAGCCGTACAGCGTCGGCGCGAAATCGCTCAATGCCATTGGATGACAGCATGATCCTGTGACTCTTGGCGCCGCTCGCGGCGTGCAAAGTCAGCGCGTGCTTGCGCACGCGATTATAAGAAGCAGTGGAGGAGACAGTGAATCTTTTAGCGCGTGCAGGGTTCGGCGATGAATCAGAGTGGCGACTATATAACAAGATAGCCAGCCGGTTACTGCCATTCATGATCCTGCTATACGTGATCTCGTTTCTGGATCGGGTCAACATCGGTTTTGCAAAACTGCGTATGGCCTCCGACATTGGACTAAGCGATGCTGCCTACGGTTTTGGCGCTGGCGTTTTCTTTGTCGCTTACTGTATCTGTGAAATCCCGAGCAATCTTATTCTCGCGCGTGTGGGCGCGCGGATATGGATTGCACGAATCATGCTCCTCTGGGGGCTGGTGTCCGCAGGCATGATGTTCGTTACATCGCCAGTGGAATTTTATGTGATGCGAGTGTTGCTTGGCGTTGCGGAGGCAGGCTTTTTCCCAGGGATCATTCTGTACCTGACATATTGGTTTCCCACTCGTCAGCGCTCTCAGGCGATCAGTTATTTTCTCCTGGGCATCGCACTCGCTGGCGTAATCGGAGGTCCTTTCTCCGGATGGTTGATGCAGACATTAGACAGACAGGATGGCCTGCATGGCTGGCAATGGTTG
Organism: Paraburkholderia phenazinium; assembly: GCF_900142845.1. Taxonomy (NCBI): domain Bacteria; kingdom Pseudomonadati; phylum Pseudomonadota; class Betaproteobacteria; order Burkholderiales; family Burkholderiaceae; genus Paraburkholderia; species Paraburkholderia phenazinium. The sequence goes on along the minus strand of NZ_FSRU01000001.1, from coordinate 3,499,197 downwards.
TTTCTGATCGAGGGAATCCCAGCTGTCATGGCTGGCATCGCAACGATTTTCTTTCTTGATGACGGTCCGGCGAAAGCGCGATGGCTGACGGCTAACGAACGAGAACGTGTCATCGACACGCTAGTTCAGGAGCGCGCTGCGCGGGATGCTCTTGGCATGGGCCACAAACTTGGGCACGCCTTTAGGGATCTAGATGTTTGGGCTCTGGCTTGCGTGAATTTTACTCAGATCGGCGGCATCTACGGACTTGCTTTCTGGTTGCCGCAAATTATTCGCGAACTCGGAGTTGCCAGCTTGCTCCACACAGGTCTGATAACTGCCATCCCATTCGGTTTCGCGGCGTTGACGATGATCTTTGTCGGCCGGCATTCAGACCGCGTAAACGAGCGACGATGGCACGTAGCCTGCACGGCCATAATCGGATCGAGTGGCCTCCTGCTCAGCGGCGCGTTTGCACATATTCCGGTGCTGTCGCTGATCGGTCTGACGCTTGCTGCGGCTGGCTTGATCAGCGCGAATGCGGTGCTGTTCGTCGTGCCTGGGAGCATCCTGTCGGGCACGGCTGCCGCCGCCGGTATCGGCATGATTTCGATGATAGGAAATGCGGGTGGATACGTTTTCCCTTTTGGCATTGGCTGGCTGCGCGAGATAAGCGGGCGGCCAGAGTATGGGTTATTTCTGCTCGCAATCGCGTCCTTCATGGGCGCCCTTGTCATGCTTCGAATCCGGAAAGCCTGATTCTTCCGAACAGGTTGGGGAGGTGCTCCTGCTGGCGCCGGCAGCCTGCACCTGAGCTACAGGCGTACGTTCGCCGGCCAGGCAGCATAGCGGCGTAAAGCGTTACGAAAATGACGTTGTTCTTACCCGTATCAAGCGACCGCCATACCAGATCGGCACGAACTTAACCGGCGCAGCGACTTGCCCGAATGAAGTGTTGAGTGCAATGCAAAAAATATAAATTTAATAAATTAATAGTACTAACTATGCAGGAGACAGGGTGAGATCATCTTTTCGCTCGATGTGGAAGTGTGTTGTGGTCAATGCGATTCTTGTGCCAATTGGTGGCGCGCACGCGCAAAGTAGCGTCACGCTCTATGGCATGCTCGACGCAGGGTTCCTGTATGCAAACAGGACCCCAGGTTCGACAGGGAAAAATGCCGGCCCTACGTTCGCGATTGATAATGGAGGCCTCGGTCCTTCGGTTTTCGGACTGAGAGGGAGCGAGGATCTTGGTGGCGGCATGAAGGCCGAATTTGATCTTGAAAGCGGGATCAGCACGGTCACTGGAGGCATTGTCAGTTCGAACGGCTATTTCCTGGGGCGCCAGGCATGGATCGGACTCGAGGGCAATTTCGGCAAAATCAGGCTCGGCGTACAACACTCGCCATTCTTTCAAGCCGCGGTCGATCTGGATCCACGGCACTCGACGTTTGGCAGCTCCATTTTGCCGTATGACAACAACGTCCGCTTTACAAGCATGATCAGCTCTAATGCTGTGTTGTACACCACCCCAAACCTGGCTGGCCTCACAGGCACTGTGATGTTTGCTCCGGGCGGCGTCGCCGGTGATTTTTCAGCGGGACGGCAGTGGTCGGGCGGCCTCAAATATGACAACGGCTCGTTCATGGTTGACGCCGCGATCTACGATAGCAATGCAGGTGGTGCGGTCACGCCTATTCCCACCGATATAGAATTCACGGGTCGCATGCTAGGCGTAGCGTACAGGTTTGGGGCACTGACCACCAAGGTGTCGTTCACCAATTACAAGGTGGCCGGTGCATTAAACTCGAACGTTTATGGTGGGGGAGTCGATTACTTTGCCCGATCGGATCTTGAATTGAACGGCGGCGTTTGGGTAACTAGTGACCGCAACGATACCGCCAATCACTCACTATTGGCAGCGGTGGGTACAACCTACTTCCTCTCGAGACGCACGTCCGTCTATTTGCAATTCGGACGTGTCGACAACCACGGAGCAATGGACACCGGCCTGTCGTTGACGTACAAAGATATTCTTACCGAAATACCGGGGACTACGTACGGTGTAAATATCGGGATGCGTCACTTTTTTTAGTGGCTCGGCGGCGGATGGGCGCCACTGCTGAACAATATCGGCTATGCGAACCTCACACGGTTCAGCGATACGAGTTACGTATGGTCGAATACGCCTGCTTTCGGCGTTAATGCAGAGGCGCAGGCCATCTCGGCCCTTACACCGGGATACCTGAAGCGGGTTGAACATTCTTGGCTAGACCTGGTAACCTGGCGGGATGCCAGGTCGCAAGCGATACCCAACGCATGTTTCGAATGAGTAATGGAGTTTTGTTGCTCCGTGCCCGACACGGATGAACGAAGACGCGCCGCCACGCCGATACGAATTGTGCGTGGTGTTCGACGCGCTGCGCTGGAGGGTGCGAGCCGGCGCGCAAATGCTGTCTATCAGCTTTGCGCCGTGGGAACGGGTCTATCAGAAGACGCAACGCTGGTTGACTGCCGACTGTTTCGAGGAGATGGTGAACGATCCGCACTCGGTGTTGCGCGTGGCGCAGGAGCAGTAGTGCGAACGCGGTGCGGTGACGGGGTGCACTTATCGCAGACTTACCACAGCGACAAATAAATGAGAACAAAGCTCGTCAGCTGGCCCCCGCGGACGACAACGAGTTTCGCCCCGGTCCGCTTCGCGCGTCCCCGAAGGGGCATTGGGCCTATTTCTGTAAGTCACTTCTACACGCTGTGGCGACGAAGCTTCTCTCTACCCACGTTCGTGCGCCGATCGCCCTACGCCTCTCCGGCTGGGGGGGAATATGTTTCGACGACCTCGTACACTGCGGTCTCGAATTCCGTGAATGCTGCTGCCTGCTCAAAGTAGCTTAAAGGGGTGGGATTCTCACGCATCGCCCGATAGGCCTCAACACTTCGCCACTGCGCGTACATGGTGACCTTGTTGCCATCTATGCCCCGGTGAAGGCTTGATGAGATGAATCCGGGCTCCAGGCGCACGATCTGGGTTGCACGGTCAAGCAAATCGAGGAGTTCCTGTTGCCGGGACGGCTCGACGGTGAATACGTTGATCAACGTAATAAGCTGGTTATGTTTAGAGATTGTAGTCATGATCAGTTTTTCAACAGGCGATAGTGAACTCTCAACATGGGCCTACAGGCTTCGCTTTATCCGCTTTTTTCGCAAATGGAATGTTGGACTTGTTCGACCCGGTGCTCCTTACGTGGTCGATCAGCAGTCCCGATTCGCCTCTAACTCTTTCCTTCAATCTCCTCGTCAGGAACGGCCACTACAGGCGCCCTTGTTGGGAGAGCAGGAGGACGTAGGGGGAGTTTTATGCGACCTCCCTCGGGTTCGCCTGCGCCGGTGCCGTGTTCCTCGCAAACCATCGTTCGAACATGTCGAGCAAGTCACCGTTCAGAACCTGCACGAGAGTTTGAAGTAGCTGGCACGTACTACACCGTATCCAGCACATCTGCCGTTTCCTTACAACGCACTTGCTGACCAGGTAGCCCATGGGCGACTCGACGGAGGCGATGATCTTTAGTCTTCACGCTTTCGCCGTCAGCTACGCCGAACTAGCCCCCAGGTCGCAGTTTTCTGGTCCGAGCGACTCGGGACGATGGGGACCAACAGGCCGTCCGGTTTCTACATGGTTCTTGGAAACAGCTTGCGCCACAAAGTATATATATCTGACTTCACAAATCAATTTGTATATAAAGAGCTGCTGTGTAAAAATAGTCAGCTGACGCTCGCTGGGTTCTACGTTACATATGAAGGAAGTTGTCGAAAACCATCGCTCCAAAAATGCCGACGCCGAAGCTAGGACACCGGGAAGTCTCGGTCTGCAGACCGCCGCTGGAGCCATATATGAGCGGCTTCGCGTGGACATTATTTCCTGTGGACTGCCTCCCGGATTCAAGCTGCGCCTGAACGATATCAGCAAGCGATATGGCTGCGGCCCCATTCCTATCCGCGAGGCGCTTAGTCGACTGGCAGCCGAAGCGCTGGTGGTTTATTCAAATCAGAAGGGGTTCGCGGTAGCACCCGTCAGTACCAAAAGCCTTATGGATCTGGCGCAGGCGCGAGCCTGGACATCGGAAGTTGCCATGCGCGAAGCCGTGCTGCGGGGTGACGACGAATGGGAAGAGCGCGTCCTTCTCAGCTATCATCGACTTTCCAAAGTCCATCGGTATAGTTCAGAGAACCCTCGAGTCGTAAACCCGCTATATGACCGTCCCCACCGCGAATTTCACAAGGCGCTGTTTTCCGGATGTGGGTCAGAATGGATGATCGACGCGTGCATGCATCTTTTCGACCACGCCGAACGATACCGTAATTTGTCACGGCATGCCGTGGTATTGCCGCGCGAAAATGAACACAAGCTCATGGTGGACGCGGCGCTCGCGAGAAACGTTGAAGAGGCTGTTCGCCTTATCCAGCAACACGTTTTGCTGACGGCTCAAATCGTTCGCGAAAATAGCTAATCCATCGGCTGGCCGGTGTCTCGGTTGCTCCTGCCCAGGCAGAGCGTAACTTGTTGATTTGCAAGGAATCGTGACGCAGGACGGCTAAAATCCTGGAGTGGCTTACGCCGTGATTTCAAGACTCTCGCGGTATTCAAGTGGGCTGAGAGAACCGAGTTAGATCTCGATACACTTTGCGTCGTACTACTGGATAAGAGTCAACTACCTTCGATGAATTGATCAACGGTCGTAGCCGTCAGTCACGAGGATAGAACAGTTGCGTCTTGAGCAGACCAAAGAGACCTTCGCAGGCCGCATTATCGGGAGAGCATTCGTTTGATGACCTCATTTTCCGTCTGCGCGCAAGCAGGTTTTGATCGACATCTCGCAGGTCAAAGGTTTAGCGCATTATAAGGTTCGACGCTTGCGGCGAGATCGTAAGGTACGCCCAATTCTTCAAGCATGATGGACACCTTGTATCCACGATGACGCCGTCGAGTGGGTCGTAATTCGAAGCGTGCGCCTTGAGCACCTCGCGCAACACAGCCGCCTCCTTGGCCGCGACCGTCATGCCGTGGGTAAGACCCGGTACAACCTACACACCGAGTCGCCGGGGGGAACAGCCCGCGTGGGAAAGCGGTCAAGCGTTTGAAATGCCGACGGCGGCTTTCGGGGAAACTGTATCGCGAGAGTTCGCGTCGTCGCTTACCCCGGTTGATGAGATATTAAGTAGTGCTTGTCTGGAGGGCTTGCGTGAAGGCGACGAAAGCGTCGTCATTGGCTGGTGACCGGTCCGTCTCCAGACTCACAAGGAGTGCGAACCAGAGGCTGTCCTCGAGCAACACTGTGTAGCTGCAACGGCTATTCTCGGGCGCTTTAGCGAAGTTAACTGTCCCTCGCCAGTGTTAGCAGAACGGTATTCAACGAACAGACCAGCGCGGCTATTGGTCAGTACGTCGCAACCTTGACACAGATGTCGTTGGTGACGAGTTCCGCGGCCTTCAGAACGCTGTATCCAGGCAACGACATGCAGTTAGCGGCACAAAGCGTGAACGGTTTCATGTTCGGCCTTGGTGGATCACCGGGAGTGCTGCAGGCTACATTGACTTCGACCGACATTTCCGGACAGCCAGTCGGTAGCGTTGCCAATGATGTCATTGGCGGCGTTGGGCATACGCTTACGGGGGACACCTCCGCGATGTCCGCCGGCTCGATCCGCTACGCAATGGAGGTGACGACCACGACGCCAATGCTTGTGGTGAACCGAGGTTCGAGCGCGGGCTCGTCATCTCTGGCGCAACTGCAGCAGGATTTCGGCAGCACGATTGCGACGCTGAGCGATGTTTCGTATCTGAGCGGCGTGAGCGTGAGCGCCCCCCTTTCGTCTACGCGGAAATCAACGGAGTTGTTTGTCCGGCCACCCCTATGGTGGTGGGCGCACATGGGGAGAGGGAAGTGTTCAGTTATACCAGCTATACCCGTCGCGCCATCATCCATCGGAATCGGTACGTGTTTTTGTCGATATCATCATATATATTGTTAGCTGGCAGTCCAATGCGAAATCCTCTTCTGGCGGCGGTCCCTCTTGTTACCGCAATCGGTTTGCGCTGCCACCATCGTCGTTCATAGATCTGACTTAAGGGGATCGGAATACAAGCCACACGGAGTCCTCACAAAATGGCTTATGCCATCTTTTACTGGGTGCTGTGCTGAAGAGAGCTGTCCTGGTAGGTCACCGCAAACGATAAGTTCATCAATGCACCAGACCTACCGGTAGTTCGTCTGACGGCTCGAAAATCCCGCATGGGCGGCACGTCAGCTGTTCGTCTGAACATGTCATACCTGTAACCGGTGAAGCAATCGATCAACCGCTTGTTACTCACTGAAGACAGCGCTATCGGCATCCAAACATCAAAGATTCGCTGCCATACGTTCTGCGCGGATTCTTGCAAACCGACGATGGGCATCTATAATTTTTGGACCGAGCAGATTCTGCCGGTCCTGTCTGTGTTGACTGAAGCCTCATACCGCCAGACTTAGGACGGAGTGAGGCATCCTCGTAAAGACGAGCGTTTGCCGAGGCCTGTCATGAACAACGATTCGTTGACCGCCGTTGCCGGTCCCGCGACAGACGGCGAGACAATCACGGCGAATGGGCAGCCTGATCCAGAAATGGAAACGCGGTTTGCCCCACGCAGGTGGACGCACGTCCAGATCAATGGCGTTGAGCATTCCGTCAACGTGGAAGCAAGGACGACCCTTTTGGATCTGTTGCGCGAACAGGTGCAGTTGACAGGCGCAAAAAAGGGCTGCAACCGCGGAGAATGCGGCGCTTGCACGGTGTTGATGGATAACCGGCGCGTCAATGCCTGCCTCGTGCTCGCAGTCAGTGCCGATGGCAAGAAAATCACCACGATAGAGGGATTAGCGAGTGATGGGGTCCTGCATCCCGTCCAGCAGGCCTTCATTGAGCACGATGCCTTCCAGTGTGGTTTTTGTACCTGTGGCCAGATCATGTCCGCTGTGGGCTGCATTGCCGAGGGACACACCGGTTCCAACGCTGAAATTCGCGAATGGATGAGCGGTAATATCTGTCGCTGTTCTGCGTATCCGCAGATCGCGGCGGCTGTCGAGGCTGCCGCGAAGGAGATGGGCTGATGCGCGACTTTAGTTATGCCTGCGCGACGACGCGGGCCGACGCCCTGACGCTCGCCCAACTGCCCGACGCGGCGGTGTTGGCTGGTGGGACTGAACTCCTCAACTGGTTCCGCATCGGGATTACCAAACCTGAACGGGTCGTCGATATCAGCCGTGTGCCTGAAATGGATCGCATCGAAGCGTTACCCTGCGGGGGGCTGCGGATCGGCGCACTTGCCAGGCTTAACGATGTGGCGCAACACGAACGGGTCCGCAACGCTTATCCCGTCCTGTCGCAGGCGATTCTGAAATCGGCCTCTGCCCAGTTGCGCAATCTTGCGACTATCGGCGGCAATCCCCTGCAACGTGTACGCTGCGCCTACTTCCGTGCCGATGCGCCCACACCGTGCAACAAACGAGTGGCGGGCTCGGGCTGCGCAGCATTGCACGGCCTGAACGAAAGGCACGCGATCTTCGGCTGGACCGACGAGTGTGTGGCGGTGCAGCCCTCCGACCCGGCAGTGGCGCTCGCTGCACTGGATGCGGTGATCGTAACCGAGGATGCGCAAGGCGGCGGCCGGCGCATTCCCGCACGCAGCTTCCACGTGCTGCCCGACGAAAATCCATCCGCACACACCGTGTTGCGTCATGGCGAACTGATCACCAGTATCGAATTAGGTGGGCCAGCGCCGAAATCTGCATATTTGAAGATTCGGGAGCGGGAGAGTTATGAGTACGCCATCGTGTCCGCGGCGGTAACGCTCCAACTGGACGGCGACGTGATCAACAAGGCGCGCGTTGCTTTGGGGTCCGTAGCAATGCGCCCCTGGCGTCTCGACGAGACAGAGCGACTGCTAGTCGGCGAGCGGCTGGGCTCGGCCGGCGTCGCGGCTGCGGTAGGGGCAAGCTTTGCCGATGCCCGACCGCTATCGTCCAACGGATACAAGATCGCGCTCGCTCGCAACGCTACGCTTCGCGCCATCGAACTCGCGGCGAGTGCGCCATGAACCATTCGGGTGAATCGATTGCACGCTTCGACGGTCCGGTAAAGGTGACGGGCGCGGCCCGTTATGCCGGCGACCAGAATCTGCCAGCACAGCTCTATGCGGTGATGGTATCTGCCACCGTTCCGGCCGGTTGGGTCGAGAAGATCGACGCGCACGAGGCGTTGGCGATGCCCGGTGTTACGCACGTGCTAACCGCCGCCGACATGCCGAAAGTGCATGCAAGGCTGGCCGACATCAGTGTTCCGCCGCTCGCCACCCGCTTCGTTCCGATGCAGACTGACGAAGTCGTTTATGAGGGGCAGCCGGTGGCAATCGTGCTGGCGGAGAGCATCGAAGCGGCCGAGTCAGGTGCGGATTCCGTATGCGTGGACTACCGAGCCACTTCCTTCATCGTGCCCGACACCGCACCAGCCGAACCGCCTGCGCCGGAGCGGGGTGGCTATTCCCATTCGAGTGCTTTGGAATTTTGCAAGGGTGATGCGGCGTCGGCTATCGCCGCCGCACCGCTCAGGACGGGTGCCGAGTACATACAGCCGTCTCGCCACGCAAACCCGATGGAGCCGTGCGCCATCCTGGCAGTCTGGAAGGACAAGCAGCTTACCGTTTACGACTCGGTGCAACACCTGCCGGCGGTTCAAAACACGCTCGCTGCCGCGTTCGGCATCGACCCGGCGTGGGTCCGGGTAGTTTCCCCGTACACGGGCGGCGGATTCGGTGTGAAAGCGTTCGTCTGGCCGCACGAAATCCTCGCCAGCATGGCGGCCCGGGTGACGCGTCGGCCAGTCAAACTGGTGCTCAGTCGGCAGAACATGTACGACATGGTCGGATTTCAGCCGCAGATGACGCAAAACGTCGCGTTGGGTGCCAGCGAGGACGGCAAACTGCTTGGCATTGTCCACGCGGTCACCAACATCACGAGCGTTACGGAAGATTATGTCGAGTTCGGATCGATCCCGGGACGATCCTTTTACGCATGCGATAACATTTCGACCAGCCAGAAGGTTCGCCGTGGGAATGTCGTGCTGCCGACCTTCATGCGCTCTCCATGGGACGGCCCAGGTTCATGGTCGCTCGGCTCGGCCATGGACGAACTGGCACGCACGTTGAAGGTTGATCCGCTGGAGTTGCGGCTCGCCAACTATGCTGAAACCGATCCTGAAAGCGGGAAGTCGTGGTCGTCGAAAAAATTGCGAGAGGCCTATAACGAAGGCGCGCGCCGCTTCCGTTGGCAAGACAGGCCAAAGGGTGGTACGCGCGACGGACATTGGCGCATTGGCTGCGGCCTCGCCGATTGCAGCCAGGGGCAGGCGCGATTCCATACCACTGCGCGAGTACGGCTCAACGCACACGGAATGGCGCGACTGGAATCCAGCTTCTGCGACATTGGCACTGGTCCCGCCACGGTCTTTCCGCAGATCGTCGCAGAAATCCTGGGCCTGAAGCCAGAGGAAGTCAGCGTTCTGGCAGGTGACACCTCACTGCCTTATTCGGGGCCGACTTATGGCTCGGGGACGACGATCAGCACAGGCGCGGCGTTGCAGCAGGCGGCGCAAGGGGTGCGCGCGAAGCTCGCGCGGCTGGCCGGTTGGCCGACGGAAGAGGTGACCATGCGCAACGGGCACATTCTCCATGGCGACAGGTCGCGTAGCATCCAGTCCGTGTTGGACGAGGCAGGCGTCTTTGAACTTGTTTGCGACGGCGCCTTCGACCTGCCTGGTGGGGCGCCCGTTGATATGGGTGCTCCGGAATTTCCCGCTCGTACGTTTGGCGTGATCTTCGTTGAAGTCGCCGTCGATCCGGATCTGGGCCTGCTGCGTTTGCGGCGGGCAACTGGAATCTATAGCGCCGGCCGTATCATTAACCCTCGGACTGCGCGGTCACAGATGATAGGCGGCATCGTCTGGGGCTGGGGTATGGCGGCGATGGAGGGTAGCCACTTCGAGCCGGCTCTGGGCCGCTGGATTTCGAAAGACCTGGCCGGCGTTGCGCTGCCCGTGAACGCAGACATTCCGCCGGCCATCGATGTCGGGTTCGTCGACGAATACGACGCCAACTCCGGACCGCTCGGCGCCAAAGGTATCGGAGAACTCTGCGCCACAGGGGTCGCCGCCGCCGTCGCCAACGCAGTCTACGACGCCATCGGCGTGCGGGTGCGCGAATTACCGATCACACCCAATAAGCTGATGGGCGGTTTGTAGAAGCTGCCGGTTTCCCCGATATGGACATGGGGAGCACGGAGGCCGTTGCGACCCGCCCGCCGTTAGCGACTCATTCCGGCCGAGGGCGTGCGAAAACGCATTCATCACCTAAACTGAATCAACGCATTGAGACCGGGTGACTCCAGCGATACCTCGACATGATTGAAACTGCAGACCGAACCAGTCCGACAGGTTTCGATGTGAAGACCGTGCGCCTGTACGAGACGATCGCGCTCCTGCGCCAGCACCAGCGGTGCAAGAGAACCGGTACCGTTGGCTACAACGTCCAGACGTTCCTGATACGAAGCATCATCAGATCGTCGAACACGAGGTGAAGAATATCGGAAGCGATCACGGGTAACTCAGCAGGAGGGCTTTGTCGGCGAAGAGCGCCATGGGCAAGCCGAAGCTAAAGGTGCTGGCTGACCGGGGGTACTTCAGCGGTCCGGATATCCGTGCGTGCAAACTGGCCGGGATCAAGGCGTATGTCCCGAAACCACTTACCTCGGCATCAAGGAAGAAAGGACTCTTTACCAAGCGCGACTTCGTCTACGTTGCAAGGAACGATGAGTATCGATGCCTCGCCGATCACGGGCAACAGATCGCGCATATCCAGAAGGAGATGCACGCGGTCGATGCAGGCACACCAGCGCTATAGATTGCGGCTGATGCGCGACGCGCGGCGATAACGGGCGCGGTAGCCATTCGCGCGTCGCGGCTTGCGTTCGCTATCCCTGCACGCAGGTAAACGACGTCGCGCTGTTCACGTCACCCGCGCCGTTATAGCTAGGCCACGCCGGATACTGGCACAGCGGCCGCGTGCGTCCCGGCACGCCCGCGGTATCGGTGTCCACCTGATGCACCGGCGGCGTCCCGTGCTCGACCCAGTTCTCCAGCGCCGCGAGCGAGTCCCATGACGCGTTGAACTCGGTGCCGATCCCGTGCTGCATCCCCGGAATCTCGTAGAAGCGCACGAACGACTCGACGGCGCTAAAGCCCATCGTGAACAGCAAGCGCTGATAGTAGATCTCGGTGGCCCGCGTGCTGACGGTCTGGTCCACGGTGCCGTGCGCCATCAGCAACTTGCCACCGCGTCGCATGAAGGGCGTCAGGTTCGGATCGGTCGCGTCGAGTCCCGACAGCATGCTGATCCGCCCGGACCATTGACCGGCGAGCGCCGGATTGAACGTCAGTGAATCGAAGTTCGGGTTGCCCATCACCGTGTAGCGGACGAACTGGTCGCTGATCTGTCCGTCGAACATCGCAGTGCTCTGCAGCGGATACGACGGCTGCGTCGTACCGAGCGCGAGCTCCGTGATCGTCGCCTCGAGCGGCGAACTGCTGCCCACCCCCAGATCGGCGCCATACACGTTATAGCCCGGATACTGCGTTTCGCCGTTTTCGAGCGGATACCCAAAGACGAGCGGGGTGTTCATCGTGTTGAGCGCCGCGATCTGCCGGTCCGACAGGCACGTGTCTCCCCGTGCCGCACCGCCGGCGCAGCGCAATGGCTTGCCGTCGACATGGGCCGTCGCCGGATTGAACGTCGAGTTGCACGCCTGCACGTTGCTGATCAACCCGTCCTCGACGCCGTCGAGCCCATCGCACACCTGCATCACCGCTTTCAGGAGCAGCGCGCGCTGTGCTGTGTCGAGGTACGCGCCCGGCGCGGTGAAACCTTCCGTCGCGCGCAACTGCTGCAGGCTCAGCGTCGTGAAGTCATACGCGGGGTAGAAAGCGATCACACCGTTCCAGTCCTGCGGCCAGCGCTGCGCGACGGTCAGCGCCTCGCGGCCGCCAGTCGAGCCGCCCGCGAAGTACGCCTTGTACGGATGCATGCCGTAATGCTTGTCGATGATCACGAGCGCGGCGTCGTGCGTCTTCTTCAGGGCTTCGCCCATGAAGTTGTCGTACGCCTCGGCGTTGACGGAGAACGCGCCGTTCACCGAGCCGTTCGTCGCCTCGTGCCCGGAATCGCTCGCGAACACCGCGTAGCCGCGCGACAACGGTCCCGGCAGATTGGCCGGCGCGCTCGGCACGTTCCCGGTCACGGCTGGAATCGAGCCGTCGAACCCGCCGCCGCCGAGCATCAGGATCTTGCCGTTCCACTGGTCCGGCAACGCGACGTTGAACAGGATATCCGGGGCGGACGGATCGACCGGACGAATCGCGCCGGCCACGAGGCAGTATGACCCGGTAGCTGTCGCTCCGGTGCCGCTCGCCGCCACCTGTGTCGTTGATGTGACGATGGCACCGGTTGTCGGCAGGCCGATCTCGCGGGCCGGGATGGTCAACCCGTTTAGTTGCGGACAGCTTGTTTTTGACGGCGGAGGTGGCCCGTGTGGTCCGCATTCCGCGTCCCGGCATGGACCATCCGTCGTCTCCGAATACGTACCGCCGCTCGACATGGCGCACAGTACAAGCACACAGAATGCACCCAGCCACGACGGCGCGCGCCCACGCGTGCGCCACAGCCCGCTTCTCGAGTTCATCGTCTTGTCTCCTTCCAATGAGGCCTGAAGACGGTGCCGGACGTTGCGGCATCAGGCCCATGCCGTAGCGTACACACGACCCTTATCCATCCCGGGTCAACTGCGCGACCACCGCGTGCACCACCATCAGCAGCGTGCTGCGCGCGATTGCCGCCCGGCCCCGCATACTCGAACCTGCCGTCAACCTGATGGAAGACCTTCGACGGCCCGTCGACGTAATGCTCGAAGGCCGTCGCATTCGCACTCTCGCCGCGGTCCGGCAGAGCCCACTGGGCTCCGTTGTTGCAGGCTAAACGGCGACGGCTTGCCCAGCATGCCCGCCGCAACGCTCGCGAAGGAGACTGTTCAATACATGATAGTCGCTAACGCGTGCGGCAAGCGGCCAAGAACGGTCCGTCGGCTCTACCGTACGAATCGTCGACAATGACTGTGTCGAAACAAACCCAGGCAGGCGCACGGGGAGCGGGAGATGAACGAGGTACTCCAGCCGATATTTATCGCTGTTGCATGGATACACGATTTCGAGACGGTTGGGATGGATACACCGTAACCGGTCTTTTAACCACGTCCCTCAGAGGTTGGGAGCAGCAGACAGTGCCCATGGCATGAACGTCTTCGCGATTACGTCCGCGAACAACTTTTCCCGTGACGCATTCTGCTCTAGGAGACGCTTTGTGGAGGGACCGGCCTGCGCGCTTCTGTTTCTCGTGCCGCATCGCGTGAACCCGATCGCACAGTAGTTGAAAACTATGTGGCCGGCGGCCGGATTCCTGCGACGGCCCGCGGACTGACCAGCATGGGCAGTTAGACGCAGCGTAAGGCCTGATCTGGTTTGACCAGATTGGGCCTTACGCGTAAGCTACATGGCGCGCTGGGTGCTTGCCCTGCGAAGCGGTGCAAGGCCCGTGAATGGTGGCTGTTGCGCCAGTCCGATGCACCTAAAGGCAATAGTGCCAGTTCTGCATATTGAGCGGTGACTGCATGATGGAAAACGTTCGTCAACTCGTCCGTCTGATTCAGGAGCGTGGTTTTGGACCGGGCGACAAGCTGCCGTCTGAACGCGAGATGTCGGAAATGTTTCGCATGAGTCGTGGAGCGCTGCGGGAAGCACTCATCCGGCTGGACACTTTGCGAATCGTCGACGCGCGGCCGAAATCCGGCATTTTTCTTCGCGCCGACTCAGCCGAAACAAGCATTGAAGCGATGGTTTTATTTGCCGAGGCCGATACGCCCCTGAGCCCTGACGAGGTGATCCAGTCCGTGGAGTTGCGGCGATTGCTTGAAGTTCAGGCGGTGAGACTCGCGTGCGAGCGCCGAACCGATGCGGACCTGAACAAGCTCTCCGCGATTCTCAAACGTTGCATCGAGGCACGTGGCGACGGTCACGCACTCGCAGCACTCGACGCGGAGTTCCATCTGGCAATCGTATCGGCCACTCAAAACGACGTCTTCGTGCGCTTCGTAAACGTCTTCTATCTGATGTCGAAGAAGCGTCGCGAGGTCTACTTTTCGTCAGACGAGCATTGCCGCAAGTCGGTTGCCGATCACCGCAAGTTGCTTGGCGCGATCGCCGCGAGAAACATTGAAGAAGCCGAGACGATACTGCGGCAGCACATTAAAGGTGTTGATGTGTACTTCCGCACGTTGTTTGCAACGGAGAATGACGAAGAACAAGGTGCGGACAAACTTGCGGCGCCGGGTCGAAAGCGCAAACGTGCCGCTACGAAAGAGTTCGCCTGAGGCAACAGACCGCCTGTCAACGGGGCAGGCAGCGCGTTTCAGCCGGACTCCGCCCGCAATCTACCTGAAGTAGAGAGTGCCGGAGGTCAAATCTTATCTGGCACTGCGGGGTCGCTCAGGGTTTTGACGCAGGGTTCGTCGCGAAATCGCCAGGTGAAACGATTTCCAGCTGTTCGAAATCGTCACTGTTGCCTAATACCTGATGTCGCACCCCGGACGGGAAATAGCACGACGATCCCGGCACAAGGCGCACAACACCAATATCTTCGAACTCGAAGTCGATCCATCCGCGAAGTACAAACACCAGTTGGAAGGTTGTTTCATGGGTGTGCCATTCTGGCTCCCCCTGTTTGCCCGGCACCGCCCGAATTACGTGCGCAGTGTAAGCGCCGTACGTAGCCTCCTTTAAGCCTGTGTCGCGATATGTAAAATATTCTCTTAATCCATGTTCGATATCCGAACCATCTGCAGCGACGTGCCGCACCGAGGTCCTGCCAACGACGGCTTGAATTTGCTCTGACATGCTTGCTCCTTCGATTGTTGGAAATAAAATGAATCGATCACGTTGACACATATTGCCGTGAACATTAAACGAAGCTAGGCCCAGTCGAGCCGCTATGGTGGCGGATAAAATCTTCGTCAACTTCAATGCCGATTCCAGGGCGCTCGCCAGGCCGTAGCGTACCTTGGTGATCAATGTCGAAACGGAAGTCGACGAGCTGATCGCGAAGCGGATTGTGAACGGAACAGTCGGCCTCGAAATATCCTGCATTGTCGATGGAACACAGTACGTGTAGCGTGGCCGCCATGTTGATGCCCATGCTCGAGTGGCAGTGGATGGGGAGTTTTTGCGCAGACGCCATCGCAGCCACCTTTAGCATCTCCGAAACGCCGCCCACCTTGGAGAGATCCGGCTGGAGGACCGTCACGCATTCTGCGTCAATCAGTTGTGCAAACTCATATCGGGTGAAGTGATTCTCGCCGGCGGCAAGCTCGAAGCGCGACATTCGTTTCGCATCCCGGTAGCTGCGATAGTCGTGTGCAGGAAAGGCTTCTTCTAACCAACGAATGCGCGCCTCTTCAAAGTACGGTGCGACCGCATAAAAGTCCGACAGTGAATACGCAACGTTCGCATCGGTAAGTATCTCTACATCTGCGAAATGCGAGCGCACGGCTCTCACGCGGTCAATATCGGATCTCGGTGAATCCCCAATGCGGAGTTTGACGGCGGAAAATCCCCGTTCAATCATGAGGGCGACCTCTTCAACCAGCGCTCCTGGATCCTGAAATCCGAGGCAGATACCGCCCGCATACGCACGCACGTCCCGCGCGGCACCGCCAAGAAGACGGTATAGAGGCCACCCGACGGCTTTGCCGCGGATGTCCCACAAGGCGATATCTATGCCGCTCATCGCCGCGGCACAAGCCGCTCCCATGCCATGCGACGCAAGCTGATAGCGGTAGATTTGCGACCAGACGCCGTTTACGTCAGTCGCGTCAAACCCGAGTACAAGTTGCTTTAACGTCGTGTTAACCAGCGTGGCGACCGCCAGATGCGCGCGCGCATGATGGGATTCTCCCCAGCCGACGATCCCCTCATCAGTTGTGACTTTCACGACGACCGTGTCGCGCTTGACCATTTTGCCAATACCGAGGCGAACTTGATGTGCCTCCGGCACGGGCGAAGTGACCGGATATGCAATGATGTCTGTGATTTTCATATTTTTTAAGTAGCTGACAGAACAGGGCTGACTGCTCAGCGTGGGGAGCGCAGATTCCAGCGCTCCAGGTAGTGGTCCCAGATTTCCGGATTGACCAGATTCGTGGGACACCGGCCATGCAAGACATCGAGCACGGCCTGCGCCGAGCCCACACTCATGCGCGCGACACTCTCCTGGGTAAGCGCTGCTGTATGGGGCGTAACGAGCACATTGTCGCGTTGCAGGTAGGGATGGTCTGCGGCGAGTGGCTCAGGTTCGAACACATCTAGCGCTGCTCCAGCGAGCCGATTTTCACTCAGTGCCTCTAGCAATGCGGAGTCGTCGACGAGACCGCCCCGTGCGGCGTTGATGAGATAAGCCTGTGGTTTGACCAGACCAAGAAGTTGTGCATTGACCAGATGTTGCGTGGACGGCAGGAGCGGTGCGTGTAGCGTAATGAAATCGGACTCGCTGAACACACTCTCAAGAGACGTCTGTACGATGAAATCAGGTAACGTGGCTTGGGTCGCGACGTCGTACCCGAGCACTCGCATGCCGAAACCATGGTGCAGTGCTGTTGCGACACCGAGACCGATGCGTCCAAGTCCAACGATCCCCACGGCTCGGCCCCGAAGTTCCAAGCCGTGATACGCCTGCCTGACGGACCAACCCTCGCGTTTGAGCAGGCCGGGTATGCGGTGAAAGTCGCGCGCAAGCGCGAAGAGCGCGCCGACTACATGCTCCACCACCGCCTGCGTATTCGAGTCTGGAAGATTGGCAACAGGAATGCCGGCTTCAGTCGCCTGACTAACCGGGATGAAATCAAGCCCGACGCCGTGGCGCACAATAGCCTTTAGTCGCGCGGCCTTCGTAAATATGTCATCGGGCAGGCGAACGCGCACGATCAGCGCGTCGATATCCGCCATGTATCGTCGCAGCGTGTCCGCCCGGTCATCTGGTGGAACTATCAGCTCGCACAAAGGAGCCAGCATTTCAGACCCGAGCGGATCGATTTTGCTCGTAGAAAGAACGCGAAACTTGCGATGCATGTTTATCCCTCGGTGAAGCCGCAGAAAAATGTCCTCGCACGCAAATATACGTTGTCCCATTTTTTGCCATATCTGGTACAACCAGATGGTAGTTTCAAAAAACGGCGAAGTCAATTTATCGCCCCAATCCCCTCAGGCCTCGACCCACGGACGAATCGTTGCAATCCATGCAATGTATCAGCCTGACCCGGGAAATCGAAAATTGACCTCTCAGGTCCGACCATGTAAGTTCTGGTACAACCAATATGGGGCGTGCGAAAGGAAATTGCCATGCAACGAAAAGTGGGGGTGGTTGGCTTGGGCGCGATGGGAAGGGGAGTGGCCACCTCCCTTTTGCGGGCGGGGTTTGACGTTTTCGTCAAGGACCTCGGCCTGGTCCAGCAGATAGTGAGAAGCGCGAATTTCAGCGCGGTACTCGCCGAACGTGCTTTCGGGCTTTTCCAGTCAGCGGCCGATGCTGGGCACGGGGCTGATGACGATACCGCCGGTAGTCCAGATGTACGAAGGCACCCGAACGCCCGTGTAGCGGCAAGAGGTGCATTACGATCGGGCGGATCGATTTAGTCTTTACGTCTCACGCACCGCAATTCCGATGCAAAGTGACCGCAGTGGTCTGTACGCACTGCAATGCCGGGGCGATATCCCCATGTTTTCCCACTACTGTCTAACACTGCATATGAAAATTTCTGATTCCAGATTCCTCGCAGGCAAAGCGGCCGTCGTTACCGGATCGACGAGTGGCATCGGGCTGGGAATTGCAACCGCCTTGGCCCGTGCGGGTGCGAACCTGGTGTTGAACGGATTCGGCGACGTTAAAGAAGCCGTTGCCACGGTCGAAACGTCGGGCGTGAACGTCGTGCATCACGCCGCTGATATGACGAGGCCGGCCGAAATCGAAGCAATGATAAATTTTGCAGTCCAAACGTTTGGCGGTGTCGACATACTGGTCAACAATGCCGGAATCCAGTTTGTCGAGCGGATCGATTTGTTTCCTGTGGCAAGCTGGGATTCAATCATCGCCATCAACCTGAGTTCGGCATTTCACACAATGCGGCTCGCACTACCAGCGATGCGCGAACGGGGTTGGGGACGGGTCATCAATATCGCGTCGGTTCACGGCCTTGTCGGCTCTGTTGGGAAATCTGCATATGTAGCAGCAAAGCACGGCGTCGTTGGATTGACAAAGGTCGCCGCGCTGGAAAGCGCACGCTCAGGTGTCACGGTGAATGCTATTTGCCCCGGTATGGTGTTGACACCTCTATTGCAGAAGCAAATCGACGATTTCGCTGTGCGTGAATCGCTGTCGCCAGACGAAGCAAGTGCGAGATTTCTTGGAGAAAAACAACCCTCTCAGCAATTTGTAACTCCTGATCAAATCGGCGATCTCGCCGTATTCTTGTGCTCCCCATCCGCCAATGAGATGCGAGGATCCGCGCTGCAAATCGATGGCGGATGGAGCGCGCAATAAGGTCGCATCGAAGCGCGCATGTCATGCCACAAAATTCCGCGATGCTTCACGTCTCCCGGGTGCACTCTTCGAGACTGAAAACAAACGACTCGTAGGGTCATCCGGTGACGTGTCTCAAACCCATTTCGCACGTGCGGTTTGAGGAGACACACGCGTCGGCCGTATTCATCTCCACGTATGCATCTTCTTCCCTTGTGGCCGAGGCTACGAGTTCCGGATGTAGCCCCTCTGTCACCCACGGCGCCGCAGCAGGTAGCGCCAATCGGAATGGCAACCTCTTGCGCCACGACCGCTTCACCACTCGAGTCTTCCGCCTTCGGCGGAAGAAAGTGGATCACAAGGGCCTCGCTGTCGATCCGCTCCCACATCAGCGACTGGGGCAGTTTTGCACGGGTGCTAACAGTTAGTTACCGGTTTAGGAATTCCTTTTCATGAGTAATAAAAATACACTGCGGAGGAGATACGGTCACTTTGACAACCGGAGATAAACAGGGCCATCGAGTTGTGGGCGATCAAGGCGACAATCGATCCGCTGATAAAAAATGGTGATCAGGAATCCATAAAAGTTTAGATTTAAAAAATGCGACTAACATTACCCATACTTTATGCTATCGCGCTTGCGGGATGCGCGACCAGCTCGGACGTAACTTCGACAGAGCACGGGCACTGGGCCGTGTCGGCGCGCGGCAACCTTAACTCGGAATTTATTTCATGGGCAAGTGTAAAGAATTCGGCCACGGGCCGTGCCAAAGCGTACTGTAGTAGCCAGGGCAAGCAGGTGAGGGAAGTCGACACATCCACTGACGGCATGATGCGTTTATCGCGTGACCAGGTCACAGTCGTCTTTGACTGTGTTTAGGTAGCGCGCGGCGGCCCTTGACGTCAGTGCCACACACTTCCCGTTGCTCGCGGTCTATCGCCACGTGAAAGGTCTGGCCCTTGTCATCGAGGTTACCTCTTCCGGCCAGGTCTGATTCAAGGGGCGCAGCCGTTATATTTCATTGACTCGCGCAGGCCGTACGCGCAGCCAGAAGTCGTATCCATCAAAATGAGCTCATCGTAGGAAGGGGTACTTCAGCATCCGAATCCCGGGAAGCTGTTCGAGCCCATGTCGTTTCGCGGTTGGCTAGGATCACTCGCCATCTCGAACTGATGAACTGGGTCTCGCGTGCAACCTGGTCTCACTAGATTCAGCGCAATATGAACGGGTTTGTCGTCTTGACGCCGCTGTTGATCCAGACACTCTTGGTTTGTAGGTATTCCCTGATCGCGTCGATACCGTTCTCACGGCCCAGACCGGACTCTTTGTATCCCCCAAATGGCGACATGTAGCTGACAGCGCGATAAGTGTTCACCCACACGATGCCAGCTTGAATCTTCTCTGACATGCGAATTGAGCGACCGATGTCTTTTGTCCATACCCCCGAACCCAAGCCGAAACGGACGTCGTTTGCGATCGAAACGGCCTCGTCCTCGTTCTTGAACTTGATAACAGAGAGAATCGGGCCAAAGACTTCTTCCTGTGCAATGCGCATACTGTTGCTGACATTTCCGAAAATGGTAGGCTCAACGAACCATCCATTCCCACATTCAGGCGCGGTGCCCGGCTTGCCGCCCAGCAGCAGTGTCGCACCATCCTGCTTTGCTATATCGATATAGGAGAGGACTTTCTTATACTGCGGTCGAGTGGTCACGGGGCCAACTTGTGTATCCGGGCTTGACGGATCCCCCATTCGCGCAGTGCGAGCGAGGGTCAGCAGCCTATCTACAAATTCGTCGTAAATGCTTTCCTGAACAAGAAGACGTGATCCAGCGATGCACGTCTGACCCGTTGCCGCGAAGATGCCGGACACCGCACCGTTCACAGCATCTTCGAGGTCCGCATCCTCGAATACGATATTCGGAGATTTACCGCCGAGTTCAAGGCTGACGTGCTTGAACTGACGTGCCGCTGCTTCGTTAACGGCTCTGCCGGTCGTCTCGGCACCGGTGAACGTGATTTTCTTGACCAGCGGATGTTCGACCAGGGGGGCTCCGACATCGGCGCCAAAGCCGGTGACGACGTTGATTACTCCCGGCGGAAAACCAGCTTCCTCGAACAGCTTCGCAAATTCAATCGTTGAGACGGATGTGAATTCCGATGGCTTGATGACAACAGTGCAGCCCGCAGCAAGTGCGGGAGCGATTTTCCAGGATGCCAAAAGGAGAGGCGAGTTCCATGGCGTGATGGCGGCAACCACGCCCAGAGGTTCATGACGAGTAAAGTTGAAAAAGCCCTTTTTATCGAGCGGAATAACGCTTCCCTGAATCTTGTCGGCGAGGCCGCCAAAGTAATAGTACCACTGCGGGATGTACTGGCATTGGGCATACATCTCGGCCATGAGTTTGCCGTTATCGCGTACCTCAAGTTCGGCGAGCCGCCTGGCGTCGCGTGCGATCAGGTCACCAACACGGTGTAGCAGCATGCCTCGTTGACTTGCAGACATTTGCGCCCATGGCCCTGAGACGAATGCGGCGTGAGCCGCATTCACGGCATGATCGACATCAGTGCGGCTTCCTCTGGCGACCTCTGCCCAGGCTTCACCTGTAAAGGGGTTTTCTGTTTCGAACCATTCGCCGTTCACCGAAGCGCGGGACTCACCATTGATGTACATTTGGTAACGTTGCATAACTTCTTCTCCGTATGAGATGGCCCCTTGCTCAGTGTGTCGTCGCGGGGACTTAGCGATAGTAAATTTGCACTTGGCGGTTATTTCTCGGCGTACGCAGAGGTCACTCCGGGAATCGAGGGGCGCGTTTCTCGATGAACGCCGTCACTGCCTCGCGGTGCTCCGGTGACTTGTGCGCCAGGGCCTGCATAGTCGCCGACATTTCGAGTATCGTATCCAGTCCACTATCTTGACTTTCGCGCATCAGCCGTTTGGTCATTCGCAGCGTTGCCCCGGGGTGGCGAACGATTCGGGCAGCAAGCTTTTGGGCCGCTTCCAGCAGGTCCTCCGATGAAACGACCTGAGAAACGAGGCCAATCCGTAGTGCCTCATCGGCGCTGAGCATGTCGCCAGTGAAAGCCATTTCGGCCGCGCGAGAACGACCGATAGTTCGGGTCAACAACCATGCACCGCCATCCCCCGGAACAATTCCGACCTTGATGAAGCTCTCGGCGAAAGTTGCTCTCTCTGAAACGATGCGGATATCGCACATACAACTAAGGTCGCAGCCAGCACCAATGGCTGGGCCGTTCACTGCGGCAATGGTTGGGACATCCAGACCGTAGATGGCGCGCGTGAGGCGCTGTATTCCGGTGCGATACTCGATTGCGATCTGCGCTTGAGTGAGCTCGTCATCGAAATATCGCCGCATGTCCTTGAGGTTACCCCCGGAACAGAACATACCGTTATATCCGGTAATGATGACTGCCCGTATGGACACGTCGCTGTTGATCCGATCGCATTCAGCAAGAAACTCCGGTATGGCCGTATTGCCCGTGAGCGCGTTGCGCGTGTCTGGCGCATTCATTGCCAAGGTAAGCACTGCACCGTCGCGTGTGACTTCAAGAAAGTTGGTCATGGTCATAACTCACTGGTTGAGTCGGCGTACGACGCACTGGGCGGAATTGCGTTTCGAACAAAATCGAGAGCAGAATCGTTGCCACCAAGCCAAGCCGCGCCGATCTCGGCATACCAGGCCGTTTCGGCTCCGAATGCGCGACGCCACGCGTGCAACCTGCGCGTGTATAGATTCAGGTCGTGTTCAGCCGTAATGCCGATTGCTCCATGGACGGCGTGGGCGATACTGGCAGCAGTAGCTGCGGCCTGACTCGCGTAAGCTTTAGCTATTGCGACGCCGCTGGCGATTGGTGTCGCACTCGACGGAGAACACGCCAATCGGGAAGCCATTCGTGCTGCAAAGGTCAGTTCTGCCAATACACTGACCTGTTGCTGGATTGCCTGAAACTTGCCTATGGGGCGACCGAACTGTGAGCGTTCGTTTGCATGGGAAATCGTCATTTCCAGCACTTTTTCCAGCGCGCCGGAGATCAACAGCGCGGTGACAGCGGCACCAGACATTCGCGTTCCGTTGCAGAAAAGAGGGATCGAGCGAGGCCGCTTTGACCACGTCGCCGACGCGTCGAGACTTCCCTCAATGCCGTCACTTTCGACATCGGCGGCTTCAAGTGACCACAACTGGCAAAGCCCGCTTTCCTCCACCATGATCCATTCACTGACGTGACCGAACGGTACATTGTCACAATGGAACACGTCTCCGGTGTGCCTGACAGCGCTTGCCGCAATCGTAACGGGACCCGCGAGCGTCTCGAGGTTTTTGCGGTCGAGCAACGCACGCACGAGCATGGTGTACGCCAAAGGCACGGGAAGGGCATATCGGCCGCATGCAGCAATCAGTGGTGATGCATCGAGCAGCGATAGTCCGGCGCCGCCGGCGCTCTCGGGCACTAGCAGGTCTGCAAAGGCGCTCTCGGTCAGCGCTTCCCAGAGGCCGGAAAAGCTTTCTCCTGACTCGATTTGCCGGACGGTACTTGCCGGGCACTCGCCCGCGAGAAGGCGATCAAATGAGTCTGCAAAAATATCGTTCATGCGAGGTCTCCTTCCGGCAGATTTAGCGCAGACCCAAACCACGGGCAATCATTCCGCGCAAAATCTCGCGCGTACCGCCCCGGAGAGAGAACGAGGGCGCGACGTGTGTGATGTATGCGAGTGTCTGAAGCAACTCCGGGGATGGCGGCCCGTCGTGTCCGGTTCTGCTGTCTACTGCCGACACGAGGTCGGCGATCACAGCGGGCACTAGCTGTTCGAACTCCGTGCCGAGGTCTTTCGTCAACGCGGCCACGGTCGCCGGACTTTCACCTGCCTGAAGTTTCGCGACGATTGAAATGGACATTGCCCGAAGCGTGACAAGCGAACTCAGAAGTCGGCCTGCTGCGACGTATTCGAGACGATCGATTGCTCCACACCGCCGCAGATAGCTAGCCCACTCATTCAGCAGCACGATGCTGGAATAGATCCGTTCAGGACCGCTGCGCTCAAAGGCCAGTTCGGCGGTCACCTGTCGCCACCCATCCCCTTCTGTTCCAATGAGGGCGTCTCCGCCAAGATGCACATCGTCGAAAAACACTTCACAGAAGTGGCTGTCGCCTGTTAGATCCCTGATTGGCCGCACGACCACCCCTGGAAGCGAAAGATCGACAATGAGCTGCGAAAGACCTTTCTGGCGGTCCTCCGGCGATCCCGAGGTCCGCACTAGTGCGATCATGTAATGTGATCGATGCGCCTGCGTTGTCCAGATTTTTTGCCCAGATAGAATCCAGCCGTCACTCGTGCGGCGTGCCTGGGTACGGACACTCGCCAAATCGGATCCAACATTGGGCTCGCTCATGCCGATGCAAAAGAACGCTTCGCCTCGGCTGATGCGGGGCAGATAAAATTGCTTCTGGGCTTCAGTTCCGTACGACAAGATGAGCGGGCCGCTTTGACGGTCGGCAATCCAGTGGGCACCGACCGGTGCCCCCGCGTTAAGTAGTTCTTCTACAAGAACAAAGCGAGAAAATGCACCCAGTTCTGCGCTTCCGTAGCTGCGCGGCAACGTTAAACCGAGCCAGCCACGGCGGCCCAAGGCTCGACTAAATTCTGCGGAGAAGCCCATCCAAGAGCGGGCACGTTGGTTCGCCGGAACATTCATGAGGTGCTCGGCCAGGAAGGCGCGAACCTCGCTGCGTAAGGCTTCCGCTTCGTCCGGGAGACAGACATAGTCAAGTGATTCGATCATGGTTTCACCGTCGGGTTTGGATAGTCCTCAGATAACGTTTTCGGAGGTGAGACGGGCCAGCACTTCAGGGGCGAGATTGAGGACCGTTGAAAGCACGTCGTTGGTGTGCTCGCCCAGGAGGGGCGGGGGCAACCGATATTCCACGGGCGTGTCCGACAGCCGCACCGGGCTGGCAAGGAGGGGGAGAGGCCCCGCCTGGGTATGCTCCATTTCGATTTTGAGGTTGCGGTGGATGACCTGAGGATCGCGGAATACGCGATCAAGCGTGTTGACGGGTCCACTTGGCACACCAGTCGATTCGAGTTGGGCGAGCCAGGTGTCTGTCGTACGTTGAACGGTAATGTCGCGCAGGGTCTGGACTAGCTCGTTGCGATTCGCGACGCGAGCGGCGTTAGACGCGAAGCGACTGTCGGACAGCAGTTCCGGCCGTTCAAGCACCGCACAGAGCTTTGCAAACTGGGTGTCGTTACCGATAGCCAGGATCATGTTCCCATCGGCAGTCGGAAAGTCCTGGTAGGGAACTACGTTCGGGTGAGCGTTGCCGAGGCGTCCTGGAATGACACCGCCATGAAGGTAGTTCATAGCCTGATTAGCGAGGCAGGCCACCTGGACATCGAGCAGACTCATGTCGATGTGCTGACCGCGACCCGTGCCGCTCCGGGCGGCAAGTGCACCCAAGATTGCGATGGCTGCATATAGCCCGGTCATAACATCCGTCAAAGCCACGCCGACCTTCATCGGGCCACCACCCGGCTCGCTATCGCCATGACCGGTGATGCTCATCAGGCCACCCATGGCCTGGATCAGAAAGTCATAGCCTGGCCGAGGCGCGTAGGGGCCAGTTTGTCCAAAGCCAGTAATCGAGCAATAGATGAGACGTGGATTAATAGCGCTTAGGGACGCGTAGTCGAGACCGTACTGCTTGAGGCCACCTACCTTGAAGTTCTCGATAACAATGTCCGATTTCGCTGCTAGTTGCCTCACAAGCTCCTGACCTTCGGGGCGGGTGAAGTCGATAGTGACGGACTTCTTGTTGCGATTCGTGCACATGAAATAGGCCGACTCTCGGGTTAGTTCGCCGTTTGCGTCCTTCACGTAAGGCGGCCCCCAAGTGCGCGTGTCATCACCAGTATTGGGACGCTCAACTTTGATGACTTCTGCACCCATGTCTCCAAGCGTCTGAGCCGCCCATGGACCCGCCAACACGCGCGACAGGTCTAATACTCTGATCTCAGCCAATGCACTGGCCATTTTGTCTCCTCCGTCCTTCATACTCAGTATTGAAATTTTCTGCTTTGGCTGCGAGCTACCTGTTGCGTGGCTTCGGACATCGTGGTGACGCTCCCTTCCTGTCGGCAGACCGTCACGTCAACATGCGTGTCAGACGACAGTGTCTAGCCACTGTCAGCAGGTGTAGTTGAGACCCATACGGCCGCCATCTGCGAAGATGATTTGTCCGGTGATATAGGATGACTCATCACTCGCGAGGAACACGGCGATCGAGGCCATTTCCTCCGGTTGGCCGAGCCTACCCATCGGTGTGCGTGACATGATCTTCGCCATGGCTTCTTCGGACGACAACACGGTCGATCGCACGAGCTCAGTTTCGATGGTGCCAGGACCGATTGCATTCACGCGGATGCCATGAGGAGCTAGCGTGACCGCCATGTTTCTCGTCAGCTGGTTGATGCCGCCCTTCGAGACGTTGTAGACCAGGATGCTGGGAATCGTCATGACGGAATTGACCGAGGACATGTTGATGATCACCCCCGTGCTCTTATTGGCCAGAAGGTGGCGTGCCACTTCCTGACTCGCCACAAATGCCGATTTCAGATTGACGTTGAGCGTCCGGTCATATTCCTCTTCGGTGATGTCAAGCAGATCCTGCGGCGTTGCCACGCCTGCACTGTTAAGCAGAACATCGATGGTGCCCATCGTGTCAATAGCCGACTTCACCAGTTCCCGGACCTGTTTCGAATCACCCGCATCTGACACGAAGAAGCTTGCCTTATAGCCGGCCTCCTGAAGTTTTTCAGCGAGCGCAAAGCCGGCCTGGGCGTTGATATCGGAGAAACAGACTTCTGCTCCAGCAGCGGCAAATCGTTCTACACACGCCTTGGCAATGCCCTTCGCACCCGCAACCACGAGTGCCTTTCTACCTTCGAGGGATTTCATCTTCGTGCTCCCGATTCGGTGAATTTTCCTGTCGCGGGCCGCGACGACTCGACTGGAGGTTCTCGGAGTCGTTGTCGCGAAAGTTTCTGGCAGAGAATATTTCGCAATGAATTTGTTCTCATGCGAGACTAATGGTCTGAATGGAGAACAGTCTATTTCACCCAATCAGGGATGTCAACGCGCAAGAAATGTGCGGCGTCGACGCGGGAAACGCGGGCACCCGATGTATGGTGGGGAGGAGTGCGAGACAAAGGACCACGACGAGACCGTGGGGCAGGGTCATTACCAGGGCGGGTAAACCGCAGGCGCGGGAGTCTGATAGCGGAAAAAGCGGTAGCGGGGTAGCTGTTGACGCACCGCTAGGGCATATCCAAAGCCAGCGTGTCCTGAAGGAAGCGGATACGTAAGGAATGTCCAAGGAATATAAACACTCGGTTTTGAAGGATTCAAGCTGGCGTCTGCCGTCGTTGCCCACCGACGGTGTCCGGAAGTCGCGCAACCCGCGATGGATGCGCGTACCCGTCGCTAACCAGGCGTAGATCGCGGTTTCCGACACCTCTTGCCGCGATGTGGCTCTAGCGATGCAGTGCCTTTGCCCTAGGCGGCGATTGGTGTGGTTGACACCCGACGGCGATGTCTTTCGGTGGGAGTGGTTTGGATGCGTTCAGGATTGGGGATTTCATATCATGAAATTTATCGGCATCTTGAATTATTATTTCGCACTCCTCTATAAATGCCACGCGCATATAGGTTGCCGAAAGTCGTTTTAGACGGGACTCTGGCGCCAGTCCGACAACCCCACCGCGGCCCCTAACAAAAGCCAGACCAGGACTGTCCGGATCTCCGGGCATTGGTGCCTTGTTTTGTCAGTCGAATCGGCCCGCCGGGGTAGCGTGCCAGCCACAACGCTGTCACGAGCGGCGCATCTATGTGCGCTCGAGTCGTATTCTAGGGGTATCCCCCTGACGCTGTATCTACCGCGAGGCCATATCGTCACAACGTTAGGGTTTGCGCTGACCTTTACAGAATTTAGTTGTTTTCAGAAAAATTCCCCGCCTATAATTGAATTGTGGTCCGATATGAAACTTATGGTCCGAATACGGAACATCATCGTCGGTACTCACGAGGTAGGCCGCATCGTTCCGAGCTTGAGCTTGAGCTTGAGCCCGCGCTTTCCATTGACCATCAGGCTATTCGAGGGATTCGCAAAATGTCCGAGTTCTCGCAATTCCGCAGGCGACTTTTGGTCGTTGGCGTCGCGTTATCAGCGCACTCCGATACGTAAGTTTCCTGCCCCGAGTTGGAAATTGGCAGTTGAAGGAGACGAAGGTGAATGTAGCAGCGAGATCATTGCGTTTGCAGGTCGAGAAATGGCTTGTGCCGACTCTTTCGACACCGGTTCGGGTGACCCGATTCAGTCGCACGCGCTCG
Organism: Paraburkholderia phenazinium; assembly: GCF_900142845.1. Classification (NCBI taxonomy): domain Bacteria; kingdom Pseudomonadati; phylum Pseudomonadota; class Betaproteobacteria; order Burkholderiales; family Burkholderiaceae; genus Paraburkholderia; species Paraburkholderia phenazinium. Next base: position 3,471,050 of record NZ_FSRU01000001.1, on the reverse strand, counting down.
AATCAGAGGTGCTATGTGCGTGTCGAAATACTCCGACCTGCAGGCTCGGTTGGACTCTTTTTTTTCAGGCACGACGACGGCGCATGGTGTGTGTTCCCGCCTGAGACCGGACGCGTGGCGATGCGCTCGGCGCCATGAGCTATCCGGTAGCGGTGACTGTACGACATGCATTCGCGTGGTGGTTCTCGAAGCCAGTATTGACGTGAGTACATGCGCTTCAATCGCGAGCTTTTGAGAGTCAGCCAACCTATTAAGGGCATTACATGAGCACGAAAGACAGAAAATCTCGCGTGAGATTGTCATCTGATATAGGCGGTACTTTTACAGACATCGTAGTGGAGCGTGATGGCGAGCGACTCACAAGCAAGGTGCTGACGACGCCTGGCGAGCCGGAGCGAGCAGTGATCGACGGCACACTTTCCTTGCTCGCGGAGCATGAAATCTCCCCGTCTGACGTCGATCTTTTCATTCACGGAACGACACTCGCGACCAATGCGATTATCGAGCGCAAGGGTGCATTGACCGCTGTTATCGGCACGGAAGGTTTCAGGGACACCCTGGACATCGCCGACGAAGGACGCTTTGATCAATACGACATTTTCATCGACAAACCCGCGGCGCTGATTCCGCGGTCGCGTCGATTCACAGTGATTGAGCGTGTCAACGCGCGCGGCGACGTCGTATTGCCACTTGACGACAAGTCGGTTCACGCATTGGCTCCCGAGCTCAGGCGTATGGGGATCAAGAGCGTCGCGGTTGCGTTGCTGCATTCGTATGCCAACCCGCAGCACGAACAGCGCGTTCGGGAAATCCTTGCAGAACAGTGTCCCGACATTGCCGTCACTCTCTCGTACGAAGTTTGTCCCGAAGTGCGCGAATACGAACGGACCTCGACAGCAGTTGCAAACGCCTATGTGCAGCCGCTGATGGCGGGGTATCTGCAGCGGCTCGGAAAGGAGCTCGTAACACGTGGTTTCGATTGCCCGGTGTACCTGATGACGTCGGGTGGCGGCCTGACGACCCTTGAGACTGCCGCACGTTTCCCGATCCGCCTGGTGGAGAGCGGTCCGGCGGGCGGTGCCATCCTTGCGTCGTACGTTGCGGCCCAATGTGACGAGCACAAGGTCGTCTCGTTCGACATGGGTGGTACCACGGCGAAGATCTGTCTCATCGAAGATCAGAAACCTCAATCGTCCCGCACCTTCGAAGTCGACCGCGCAGCGCGATTCCTGCGTGGTAGTGGACTGCCGTTGCGCATTCCCGTGATCGAAATGATAGAGATCGGTGCAGGGGGGGGGTCCATTGCCCATGTCGACACATTGAAGCGCATTGCGGTCGGGCCCGAGAGCGCAGGCTCCGAGCCGGGGCCCGCCTGTTATGGTCGCGGTGGAGAAGAGCCAACGGTCACGGATTCGAATCTTTGCATCGGTCGAATCGATCCCGATCGTTTTGCTGGCGGCAAGATGAAGCTCTATCCGGACCGCTCGGCAGCCGCCCTGACACGAGCCATCGGGCAGAAGCTCGACCTTTCCGTGCACCACTCGGCCTACGGTGTCCTTGAAATGGTCGATGAAAACATGGCCAATGCTGCACGAGTGCACTCTGTGGAACGCGGCAAAGACATCGCGACACATACGATGATTGCCTTCGGCGGTGCGGCACCCCTGCACGCGGCTCGTCTTGCCGAGAAGCTGGGAATGAGAAGGGTGATCATCCCGGCAAACGCCGGTGTGGGATCTGCGGTCGGGTTTCTCCGGGCGCCGATTGCTTTCGAGGTCGTACGAAGCCGCTACATGACGTTGTCGACATTCGATGCGGGTCAGGCCAATCGACTCATCGACCAGATGCGTCAGGAGGCCAGTGCAGTTGTGCGCGCCGGTGCGGGCGACAGCGAACTTGTGGAAGTATGCGAAGCATTCATGCGCTACAAGGGCCAAGGACACGAGATCGTGGTGCGTGTGCCGGCGCGCGAGTTGACGGCAGGCGATGCGGAGTCGCTTAGAGATGCTTTCGAAAAGGAATATATCGCATTGTTCTCGCGTGCAATTCCACACGCAATTGTCGAAATACTGACTTGGACGTTTTCGGTTAGCACGATAGCGGAAAAGCCCGATATCACGCGAAGGGGACCGGTGACGGCGACAGAGGCAACACCGGTCGGTGAACGAACCCTGTTCGACCCGGACTCGGACAAATCGATCACCGTTCCGGTCTATGCGCGAGAACAGATGGAAGTCGGCAACACGCTTACTGGGCCGGCCATTATCGCTGAATATGAGACGACGACGTTCGTGCCAGCGACCTTTAGCGCGTCCGTCAACGATCGACTCTGCATTGTGCTCGAGAAGAGCGTCTCCCAGGGAGAGTCAAGATGAAATCGGAAGTCAGGCAAGGTGGACTGTACGAGATCCGCCGTCAGATCATGTGGAACAGACTGCTGGCGGTCGTCGAAGAGCAGGCGCAGACGCTGCTGCGAACTGCGTTCAGTACGATTGTGCGCGAGTCAGGAGACCTCTCGGCAGGCGTATTTGATCTTCAAGGACGCATGCTGGCGCAGGCTGTGACGGGTACCCCTGGCCACGTCAACTCAATGGCCGAATCGGTTGGCCACTTCCTCAAGGCGTTCCCCGCAGATAGCATGAAGGCAGGGGACGTATATTGTACGAACGATCCATGGAAGGGAACGGGCCACCTGAATGATCTCGTGGTGGTGACGCCAGCCTTCCACGACGGCACCTTAGTCGCATTGTTCGCGTCGACAAGCCATCTGATGGACATTGGGGGAATCGGGACGGTTCCAGACGGGACAGATGTCTTCATGGAAGGGCTTGCAGTGCCATTCATGAAGCTTTTTGACGCGGGTGTGCTCAACGAGACGTTGATGGCTATTTTCAAAGCCAACACACGTACACCGGTCGACACGGAGGGAGATATCTATTCCCTTGTGAATTGCAATGCAATCGGTGCGCGGCGGCTTTCGGACATGATGCGGGAGTTCAACCTGGACAGCCTTGACGAACTCGGCCGACATATTCTCGAAAGCTCGCGTGCCGCGGTGCTGGCCGCAGTCAAGGAGCTGCCGAAGGGGTCATGGACAAGCTCCATGACGATCGACGGGTACAGCGAGCCTGTTACGTTGACTGCGAGGACGACGATCACGGAATCGGGAATTGCTGTTGACTTTGCCGGCTCCTCGCCAGCATCGGGAAAGGGCATCAACTGCCCGATGTCCTATACCAAAGCTTATGCAATTTTTGGACTGTCTTGCGCGGTTGCGCCGCATATACCTAACAACGCGGGCTCACTATCCTTGTTTGACGTAGTTGCGCCAGAAGGTTCTATTGTTAATGCGCTGAAACCTTCACCCGTAGCGTCACGGCACATTGTTGGCCAGATGCTTCCTGATGTCGTGTTCGGCTGTTTGCACCAGGCGATTCCCGACCGCGTTCCCGCTGAAGGAACATCGTGCATTTACCTTATGACTTTCCGTGGACGCGACGGCGGTAGCAACGGCGCTTTCGCCAGTAGCATTGTGACAAACGGTGGCGTCGGCGCGCGTCCGGGTAAAGACGGGCTAAGTGCGACTGCGTACCCAAGCGGCGTTAAAGGCACGCCGATCGAGATTGTGGAAACCACGACGCCGTTGATGTTCTGGAAGAAAGAGCTGCGACCCGGTTCCGGGGGGGCAGGTCAATGGCGCGGCGGTAACGGCCTCGATATCGAAATCGAGAATATTTCTTCCAGCCCTATAGAACTTCTGGCTGCTTTTGACCGGATAGAACATCCTCCTCGTGGCCGTAACGAAGGTCAGGACGGTGCAAGCGGATACCTTGGCATGCGTGACTCTGACAGGGTGATGGCAGGAAAGGGAACGCAGGTCATCCAGCCCGGCGAGGTTATTCAATTACGCACGCCGGGTGGCGGGGGCATTGGAAACCCGAAGTTGCGGGACAAAACCGCAGAACGGCTCGACGTTGAAAACGATCTCGTGATCCGGTAGTGGCCTTGGTAGACGAGTCGGCGACTCGCTGTCTCCTGCGCAATAGGGGACGGCTGATCGCAATCGCCCACGTAATCCGGAATCACCACTTAGTTAGCAATAGGAGGAAGCGAAAGTGGCTCAGAAAGTCGTAATCATTGGCGGCGGAGTGATTGGCAGTGCAGTGGCCTATTTTCTATTGGCGAATGAACCCGGCCTCTCCGTCACGGTCCTGGAGCGCGATCCGAGCTATGCTCGCTCGTCTTCTGCGCTTTCTGGATCCGGGATTCGCCAGCAGTTTTCGACTGCGGTGGCTGTTCAGATGTCAGGCTTCGGGCTCGAATTTCTTCGGTCCATGCCAGAACTTCTTGATGTGAACGGATCGAAACCGACGGCCAGTCTGCATGAAGGCGGATATCTGTTTCTTGCGGGTCGGCAGGGGGCCGATGTCCTGCGAGAGAACTGCGCAATGCAGAATAGTCTTGGAGCCAACATTGCGTTTCTGGATTGCAAGGGCCTGGTTGAGCGGTTTCCGTGGCTGAACGTGGACGATCTGGAAGCGGGTTCGTACGGGGTCTCAGGTGAAGGCTGGTTCGATAGCTACGGTGTGCTTCAAGCACTAAGGAAAAAGGCCCAGGCGCTAGGTGCCCGCTACTTTCCATTGGAAGTTGTCGCTGTGCGTAGGCAAGCTCGCCGGGCCACCGGAGTCGCGACGTCCTCCGGCGAGGAGTTTGAATGTGACACGTTGGTTAATGCAGCCGGGCCGTGGGCTAGAAACATCGCAGCGATGCTCGATATTGATCTCCCTGTGCACGCGCGCCGTCGGAGCATTTTCAACGTTTCATCCCCTGCTGTCCTAGAACGCGCTCCTCTCCTGATTGACCCTACTGGCGTCTGGTTTCGACCCGAAGGCAACGGTTACCTTTGCGGTATCGCACCCAAGCCAGAGAATGACCATGATGATTTGCCCCTGCACGAAGTAGATCACGCACTTTTCGACGAGATCGTGTGGCCCAAACTCGCAGAACGGGTTCCCCAGTTTGAGGCGCTCAGAGTCGAGAGTTGCTGGTCTGGCTATTACGAGTACAACGTATTTGATCAAAACGCCATCATCGGATACCACCCCGATGTCGAGAATTGCGTTTTTGCAAATGGTTTCAGTGGTCATGGTTTGCAACATGGACCTGCAACGGGACGTGCTGTGAGCGAGCTGATCAGAAATGGTCGCTATACAACGTTGGATGTTTCTTCTCTCGGTTGGTCCAGGGTGTTGGAAAACCAACCGATTGTCGAGAAAAACGTCGTGTGACAAGCATCCGGATATAAGGGGAAGACACGCGCTGACGGCGCGAAACGCCGTCAGCGCGTGTCTGGACGCGTACTTGCGGAGAGCGACGCTGCGATTCAGTCGTGTGCGGCGATGAGAGGACATACATGAAAGTATTGGTGCCGGTGAAGAGAGTGGTCGATTACAACGTGAAAGTCCGGGTGAAATCGGATGGCACGGGCGTCGACATTGCGAATGTAAAGATGTCGATGAATCCGTTCGACGAGATCGCCGTGGAAGAGGCGGTGCGTCTGCGGGAAGCGGGCGTGGCGACCGAAGTGATCGCTGTGTCGGCGGGCGTGACGCAGGCGCAGGAAACGTTGCGCACGGCGCTCGCGATCGGCGCGGACCGCGCGATCCTGATCGAGTCGTCGGAAGAACTGCAGCCGCTGGCTGTCGCCAAGCTGCTCAAGGCGCTGGTCGACAAGGAACAGCCATCGCTGATCATTCTCGGCAAGCAGGCCATCGACGACGATTCGAACCAGACTGGTCAGATGCTGGCTGCCTTGGCAGGGTTGCCGCAGGCGACATTTGCATCGAAGGTTGTCGTGGCGGATGGCAAGGCAACGGTATCGCGCGAAGTGGACGGCGGTGCGGAAACGCTGGCGCTGACGCTGCCGGCTGTGGTCACCACGGATCTGCGCCTGAACGAGCCGCGTTACGTCACGCTGCCGAACATCATGAAGGCGAAGAAGAAGCCGCTGGAGACGCTCAAGCCGGAAGACCTCGGTGTTGACGTGACCCCGCGCCTGAAGACGCTGAAGGTTGTCGAGCCGCCGAAGCGCTCCGCTGGCGTGAAGGTCGCCGATGTGAAGACGCTGGTCGAGAAGCTCAAGACCGAAGCCAAGGTGCTGTGAGGAGACGGACGAAATGACGATTCTGGTAATTGCGGAACACGACAACGCGTCGCTGAAGGCTGCGACGCTGAACACGGTGGCAGCGGCAGCCAAGATTGGCGGCGATGTGCACGTGCTGGTGGCAGGTCACAACGCGCAGGGCGCGGCCGACGCTGCAGCGAAGGTCGCAGGTGTCGCCAAGGTGTTGCTGGCCGATGCGCCGCAACTCGAAGCAGGCCTCGCGGAAAACGTCGAAGCGACGGTGCTGAACATCGCGAAGGACTACTCGCATATCCTCGCGCCCGCTACCGCGTACGGCAAGAACATCGCCCCGCGTATCGCAGCGAAGCTCGACGTCGCACAGATCAGCGATATCACCGCCGTGGATTCCGCCGACACGTTCGAGCGCCCGATCTACGCAGGTAATGCGATCGCAACGGTGCAGTCGAGCGATCCGGTCAAGGTCATCACGGTGCGTTCCACCGGCTTTGACCCGGTAGCAGCAGAAGGTGGCAGCGCAGCGGTCGAGAAGATCGCCGCCGCAGCCGACAGCGGCCTGTCGCAGTTCGTGAGCCGTGAAGTCACGAAGCTGGACCGTCCAGAGCTGACGTCGGCGTCGATCATCGTTTCCGGTGGCCGGGGTCTGGGCAGTGGCGAGAACTATACGAAGGTGCTCGAGCCGCTGGCGGACAAGCTGAACGCGGCACTAGGTGCCTCGCGTGCCGCAGTGGACGCGGGCTTTGTGCCGAACGACTATCAGGTGGGCCAGACGGGCAAGATCGTCGCGCCGCAACTGTACGTCGCGGTGGGCATCTCGGGTGCGATCCAGCATCTGGCCGGCATGAAGGACTCGAAGGTCATCGTGGCGATCAACAAGGACCCAGAAGCGCCGATTTTCAGCGTCGCCGATTACGGTCTGGTGGGAGACTTGTTCGACCACGTCCCCGAGCTCGTCAATCAGCTGAATTTGTAAGCGGCCCACAGCGATTCGAGTGTGTGCAGCAAAGCGCGAAATCTCAAATGATCAAGTTGAGCTTGGACTGTGAATTTGCACGAAGATTTTGACCTTACCAGCCTCACTGAAAGCCGAACCATGTCTTAAGGAGACACGTCGATCTTCCACGGGCGCATCGTGCGTGAATTCCCAAACTATCTACAAGGAGGTGGTATGAGTGCCGAAAAAGTTGCTATCGTCACAGCTGCGGGTAAAGGCATGGGGGGGGCGATTGCGCAGGAGCTCGCATCCAGCGGTTATCGGGTGGCCCTCATGTCACCGTCGGGCAGCGCGGCGAAACTCGCTGAAGAACTGGGCGGTTTCGGTCTATCTGGCTCGGTTACAGAGGACGCTGACATTGATCGGCTGGTTCGGGAAACGCTTAACAAATACGGACGAATCGATGCGGTTGTTAACAATACTGGTCACCCTCCGAAAGGCGACCTGCTGACTCTTACCGATGACCAGTGGCGCAGCGGTCTTGACATCATCTTGTTGAACGTCATCCGTATGCTGCGGCGCGTTACACCGGTGTTCGAATCACAAGGAGGCGGCGCGGTCGTTAATATTTCCAGCTTTGCCGCTGATTCACCGCTCCAGATCATGCCAGTTTCTTCGACGCTGCGAGCAGGGTTGAGTGCGTTCACGCACCTGTACGCGGAGCGTTACGCGGCGAAGAATATTCGTATCAACTCTGTACTGCCCGGCTACGTTGACAGTTGGGAGGACGCCCCGAAAGAATTTGTTGCTGGCCTGCCGGCAGGGCGACTCGGCACCGTCGAGGAAATCGCCAAGACAGTTGCCTTTCTGCTGTCAGAAGGCGCGGGGTACATCACCGGACAAAATATCCGTGTCGATGGAGCGCTGGTTCGAGCCCTGTAAGATTTCGTGCAGCGTGACATTCAGAAAAAGGTTGGCGCGCCCTGCCAGCCTTCTGTGTAAAAACCGGTTATATAAGGATATTTCAGAATGCCAGACGATAAGCAATACGAAGGAGTATCAGTAGTAAAGCGGGCGAATGTCTTCGGCGAAAAATGCGTTTCGCACACGGTCATCTTTGCAGATGGGACGAGAAAGACGCTCGGTGTATTCCTTCGTGGAAAACTGACGATTCCTTCAGTAGTGGATGAGGAACTCGAGATCCTGGCTGGTCATTGTTCGGTTCGACAAAAGAATGGCGCTGAGTGGACCGAATATCGTGCGGGTGATTTCTTTGAAGTCCCGCGCAACAGCTCGATCGAGGTAAATGTATTTGAAACGGTCGAATATATCTGCAGCTTCCGTGATTGACGGTTGCTCTCTGCTTGAAGGTGGACCGCGGTCGCTGCTTCTGCGCTGATCATCGGCGATCCGTTGTGTTGACACCAGAAAGGATGGACGTTACGACTCAACGTCAATGATAGGGCCTGTAGAGCTGACGGTTCGAGGTCGCTGTCTTACGGCTTCGTTCCACCATACCGCCTAGATACGTTTCCCCAAACCCTAATGTGCAATTGGACGTCGGCCTATCCAGTAGGCGGGCAACGGCCGTTGACGTGGAACGTGCCCGATGACCAGGCACGCCGATTTAAGGCAATGAGTAGAGGAATGTATGCACATAGGAGTGCCAGCCGAGACGCGAGCGCATGAAACACGCGTTGCCGCCACCCCCGAGACGGTCAAGAAATACGTATCGCAGGGCCACCGGGTCACGATCCAGAGCGGCGCCGGGACTGGCGCCAGCTTTCCTGACGAGGCTTTCAGCGCGGTGGGCGCGGAGATCGTCGATGCAGCCACCGCCTTCGGCGCCGATCTCGTCCTCAAGGTCCAATCGCCGACTGAGAGCGAGCTGCCGCATCTGAAACGCGGCGCGGTGCTGGTGGGCATGCTCGATCCTTTCAATGCAGACAACGCGGCGAAGCTCGCCACTGCTGGTGTAACGGCATTTGCGCTGGAAGCCGCGCCGCGCACAACCCGTGCGCAGAGCCTCGACGTGCTGTCGTCGCAGGCCAACATTGCCGGCTACAAGGCCGTGCTGCTTGCCGCCGATCTCTACCCCCGCTTCATGCCGATGCTGATGACCGCCGCAGGCACGGTGAAAGCGGCGCGCGTGCTGATTCTCGGCGCCGGTGTGGCGGGTCTGCAGGCGATCGCGACCGCCAAGCGCCTCGGCGCCGTGATCGAAGCCTCCGACGTGCGTCCGGCGGTGAAAGAGCAGATCGAATCGCTCGGCGCCAAGTTTCTCGACGTGCCGTATGAGACCGACGAGGAGCGCGAGGCCGCACAGGGCGTGGGCGGTTATGCTCGGCCCATGCCGCCGAGCTGGCTCCAACGCCAGGGCGCTCTGGTCCACGAACGCGCCAAACAGGCCGATATCGTCATCACGACCGCGCTGATCCCCGGCCGTCCCGCACCGACGCTCATCTCGGTCGAAACCGTGCTGGCCATGAAGCCCGGTTCCGTGCTGATCGACCTGGCGGCTGGCCGTGGCCCCGAGTACGAAGGCCAGCGCGGCGGTAACTGTCCACTCACCGTGGCGGACAAGATCGTGACCAGAAATGGCGTGCAGATCGTCGGCTTCACGAACCTGGCCTCGATGGTGGCCGCCGACGCCTCCTCGCTCTACGCACGCAACCTGCTCGACTTCCTGAAGCTGATCATCAACAAGGAAGGCGCACTCAACATCGATCTCGCGGACGACATCGTCGCGGCCACGCTGCTGGCCCGTGACGGCGAAGTCACGCGCAAGGCATAACTGGAGCCCGCGATGGAAGTCATCAACCATACGGTCATCAACCTGATCATCTTCATCCTGGCGATCTACGTGGGCTACCACGTGGTCTGGAACGTCACACCGGCACTGCATACGCCGCTGATGGCCGTGACCAACGCGATTTCGGCGATCGTCATCGTGGGCGCGATGCTTGCGGCCGGCCTGACGGTGGGCGGCACAGGCAAGTTCTTCGGGACCCTGGCGGTCGGGCTGGCAGCGGTCAACGTGTTCGGCGGCTTTCTCGTCACGCGGCGAATGCTGGAGATGTTCAAGAAGAAAGAGCGGAAGAAGCTCCCCGCAGCGGCAAAGGAGAAGGCGCAATGAGTCTGAACGTCGTCACGCTGCTTTATCTGGTTGCTTCGGTCTGCTTCATTCAGGCGCTCAAAGGGCTCTCGAATCCGAAGACCGCGCGCATCGGCAATACGTTCGGTATGGCCGGGATGGCGATCGCGATCCTCACCACCATCGCGTTGATCCTCAAGCAGGCGGCCGGACTCGGCTCGAATCTCGGGCTGGGCCTCGGACTGCTGTTTGCGGCGCTGGTGGTAGGCGGCGCGATCGGAGCGTTCGTCGCCGCGCGCGTCGAGATGACCAAGATGCCTGAACTGGTCGCCGCCATGCACTCGCTGATCGGTCTCGCGGCCGTGTGCATTGCCTATGCGGTTGTCTCGGAGCCGTCGGCGTTCGGTCTCGTGGATCCGGACAATCCGATCCCGGGGTTTCTGCCGTACGGCAACCGGATTGAGCTCTTTATCGGCACCTTCGTCGGGGCGATTACGTTTTCCGGTTCGGTGATTGCGTTCGGCAAGCTCTCGGGCAAGTACAAGTTCCGCCTGTTTCAGGGCGCGCCGGTGGTGTATCCGGGTCAGCATCTGATCAACCTGATGCTGGCGATCGGCATGATCGGCTTCGGCGTGATCTTCTTTCTGACGCAAGCGTGGCTGCCGTTCATCATCATGACGCTGATCGCGTTCGCGCTGGGCGTGCTGATCATCATCCCGATCGGCGGCGCGGATATGCCGGTGGTCGTGTCGATGCTCAACTCGTATTCGGGCTGGGCGGCGGCGGGCATCGGGTTCTCGCTGAATAACCCGATGCTGATCATCGCAGGCTCGCTGGTGGGGTCGTCCGGTGCGATCCTGTCGTACATCATGTGTCACGCGATGAACCGCTCGTTCTTCAACGTGCTGCTGGGCGGTTTCGGCGCGGAGGCGGGCGCGGCGACTGCGGGCGGGGCCCAGGAACAGCGGCCGGTCAAGTCGGGTTCGGCCGAGGATGCGTCGTTCATGCTGGGCAACGCTGAAACCGTGGTGATCGTGCCGGGGTATGGTCTGGCCGTGGCCCGCGCACAGCACGCGCTGAAAGAACTCACTGACAAGCTGACCGAAAAGGGCATTGATGTGCGGTACGCGATCCACCCGGTGGCGGGCCGCATGCCGGGGCACATGAACGTGCTGCTCGCTGAAGCCGAAGTCTCCTACGACATGGTCTACGAGATGGACGACATCAACAGCGAGTTCGGCCAGGTGGACGTGGTGCTGGTGCTCGGCGCGAACGACGTGGTGAATCCGGCGGCGAAGAACGATCCGAAGTCGCCGATTGCGGGCATGCCGATTATCGAGGCGTACAAGGCGCGTACGGTGATCGTCAACAAGCGTTCGATGGCGGCCGGTTATGCGGGTCTCGACAACGATCTGTTCTACATGGACAAGACCATGATGGTCTTCGGCGACGCGAAGAAGGTGATCGAGGATATGGTGAAGAGTGCTGCTTAAAAGGAGTCCGGCTATGAATGGGAAGTCAATGACAATGCCGGTAAAGAATCTTGGTGAAAGCCGAGCGGGGTTAGGGGCAGATGAGCAACTGAGCTGAGAAGGGGATGTAGCTATGCCGGCTACCAAGGAATATTGTTCGACGTGGGCATGGGTCAATACAACGGGATGGTATGACTGGATGGACTGGCATCACCCGTATCTGCTAACTGAATGACCACTATCTTCGCATCTGTTTTGCGGTTTTGCCGCTGCTGATTTCGAGTCCTGTTAGCGATTTCGACGGCGTGCTTCAGCGTTATCGCCCGCGATCCCGATCGACCGGGTGGCCTACCGGCCATTGAGCCGCGATGAGATTGTCGGGACCGAGATGATCTGTCAGTTGCTGTACGGTCTCGTGATGGTCCTCATCACGCAGTACCGCTCGGACGGCACATGCTTTGGTATCCATAATAAAGTTAGTCAAACGTGCAGGGTTTGATGGATCAGCTCGCCCACCGGTGTGCCCAATCTACCTGTTTAAACACAGCTGTGAACCGCGTTACAGACAACGGTTGGTTCTCCATCGCGACCCTGCTTTAAAGGGACTCGCGTCGAAACGCCGGCGTCGCTTCTGCTCAGGCTAAAGCAGATCCGCGACGTCGGTGCTGGGTTCAAGTTGAGAACTTTGTCTGTTAGAACAGGTGATAAATGCCGATTCGGACCACCGATTGGTGGTTGTTAGTTGATGCATCGCCAACTGCACCGTCGAGGATATCAGCCACGCCGGCGCCGCCAACTGCCTTCTGCCATACGGCCATCGCGTAGAGAGATGTGCTTTTCGAAAGTGCGTAAGACGTCGCAAGCCCGACTGATTGATAGATTGGAACCTGTCCGCTGTAGTTGACCTTGCCGTGGGTGTACGTATAGGCGCCACCAACAGAAAACGCCGGGCTGATCGCGTAGCGTACAAACGCTTCGTAATTGTCGAAGCGCACTGAGCTCGTCGTGCCGTTCGCATCTTTAAAATTCGTATCGCTGAAATCCAGGCCGAGCGTTGTGTTACCGATCAGATAGGACACCCCAGCGCCCACGATTTGTTGACTGGCCGGCTGTCCGACGTAGCTGAAGGGGCCGGTCGCACCGATCCCCGCCCCCGTTGTATTCGGCACGTAGTCACCGTCCGTGAGGAGGGCGCCTGGATCCTTGATGTATTCGTAAGCGCCGCCAAAATTAAATTGACCGAAAGAGTAGCTCGCTCCAAGGCCCCAGAGTCCGGTCGTGCTCCGCCCGACGGCATTGGTGTTTGAGAACGAATACATCCCGCCAAACGTTACGCCAGCGATCTTCGGGCTAGCATATTTGATTGCGTTGTCTACACGGAACGAGTTGTCCGTATTGTCGATATCGCCCGAATGGACGAACGGGCCGCCAAATTGGCCACCTGCTGTCATAGGCTGGAGGAAATCGACAACGGGATCGTACTGGCGCCCGAACGTAAGCGTGCCGTATTTGTCGTCTGACAATCCGACGTAAGCCTGCCGTCCGAATTCCAGTCCCCCCTGTCGCATCTGGCCATTTTCGACGCTGAAACCTGCCTCCAGCTTGAAAATGGCGCTGAGCCCTCCGCCGAGGTCTTCGCTCCCCTTCAGTCCCCATCGGCTGCCGTACACGCCATCGTATGTGCCGTCTCGCATGCGCCAAAGAGAATGCCCTCCGCTGTTGGTTACGTAGTCGAGACCTTCGTCGAGTGCGCCATAGAGAGTTACTGTGGACTGTGCCTGCGCACTGAGTGTGAAGAATGCGCACGAGAGCGCAATTGCAGAGATCTTTAAGTTGACTGAAGAATTACTCACAGCGGTCTCCTATTCCATGGTTGGTTTTCACTCAAACGACGATTTAATTTGTATAACTAATCAAAACTCTGACTGGACAGTGACTTCAATGCCCCGTGTCGGCATCTGTTCGTCAAGCCCGGTGCCTCCTGTCCATGTCGTCGATTCTGCATATCAATAGACCTCACCGGGTAACCAATTGTGAGGAGCGGCTTGCAATGCGGGAAACTCCGGACATTTTGCAAATCCTTCGCACGTCAATCCATGAACGGGAACCGTGACTTGAGCATTTAGCAAGGTGGCCTGTTCCTGGAGCCTCGATTTCATGGTCCGATATCAGAACACGCGTTCCATAGGAGACCTTGACTTGATTATAGCCATCGGTTTTTTGTGAAAACAAATAATTTCGTCGAACTGATCGCAAACCCTGATGCCGGTGTCTCTTATATGCAGCTTCGCGTGGGGCCATATGTGGTGATGAGCACAATCTCGGCACCCATCTCGCGCGCAAAGCGCACTGACTGGATTGCCGGGTCGACCGGGGTTAGGGCGATTGGTATGAGCGTGAAGGTAGAGATGGCAGTGCTCGAACCGATCTTCGAAGAGCATCTTCTACCTGCGCAGTGCGCTTTAAATTTGGACCGGACTGCTCAGCGGGCGTCAATCAAGGTGGAGGAACGGCTGTACGGAGGGAAAACGGGACATTGTTGACGCTGATATAGCGGACTACTTAGTAAGTGATCGGCCCGACGTGATGTTGTCGCTGACTAATGTGCTATCACGCCTGGAGATTGATCGGCTTTCTGGCGGGGGCGTAAAGGAGGCAGATGGTCACCAATGCGCTAAAACGGAGTCGGGTGCCCTTGGTCGGGCCGAGAGGTCTCGCATCCAAGCAAAATTCGCCCGCGGGCGACGTGGCTCGAATTTCTTAAAAAGTCGACTCTAAAGGGACACTGGACCCATCTGACTCAATCTGGATTGCAGGTTTACTTAAATGCCTCGAAGCTTTCCGGCGCAAGGGGCGACTTAAGCGTCAAGGCCGCGACGGCCAAGAAGCTCGGAAATTTCGTTCGCGGACTGGACTAACAGATTGGTGATGTTCTGTATGTCGGCAAGCATTCGAGCGTTTGGACCACCGACGACCAGCGCCGCCAAAACCTCACCACTTGACTCAAGGATCGGCGCAGCGATCCCATATACATCGTTGGCGGAGCCGAGGTCTGCTGTATCGAGTCCGGACTCAATAACCTTAGCGAGTAAGTCCTTTAGCATGGACTTGCTTGTAACCAATTTCGAGGCGGGGTCGATCCGGACAGTCTTTACGTAAGCGTCCTGCTCAACCCGAGCCATATTTGCCAGGAGCAATCGCCCCGCAGAGGACGAATAAAGTGGTCTTCTATCCCCAACCGACACCATAAATCGCACTTCCTTAGGGCTATCGGCCTTGGCGATATAAACAATGTGTTGCCGGTCTTGCGTGAAATGAGCGATCAGCACAGTCTCACCTGAAGCAGCGGCGAGCGCTTCAATTGTCGATTGAGCAACCTCGGGAAAGCGGCGGTGAGCGACAACCGCTGATGCAAGCTTGAACGCTTCCAAACCTAAAGTGTACGTTCCCTGGACGTTTTTTACGTAGCCGCTTTCGGTAAGAGCCCGCAACAGCGTCAGAAGGCTTGTCTTGGGGGTGGAAGTAAGTTCGCATAACTTACTTAAATTTGCACCTTCGCGCAAATCGGCCAAGAGTCGCAGGACGTGGACTATCCGCGCGGCAGCTCGCGGTGACGGGCGACGCTCCTTCACCGAGGTACTTCCAGTTGCTTTACTCATGCTGATAAATGAATTTTGACTTGGTGTGGATACTGGCATTGCACTCTGAAACCGATCGGGAGGCATACCGCTAAAGTCGCGTTTCCTCAAGGAAGCGAAGACGTCTTGTCGTTCAACGCCCCGCGCCGCTTCCCGTGCCCCTCTAAAGCTTCTGGATGCCTCAAGACTGGTTGAGTCTTATGACGAGATCCGAATGTTTCGGTTTCCATATAGCACATCTCTATCCGCTAAATGACCAATGCAATCCTTCCTCGCGTTGACATCAAAAGAATGCGGCAATAGAATTGTCCCAATTCAGACTATAGGTCACATATCGGACCTTGTCAACAAAAACGAACCAGGTATTTCACCTCGGACACTACGCTTCCAGCCCTCCAGATCTTTGCACGGTTCACTTCGGGGAGCCACGTCGGCGCGAAGGAACACCGGACGGCTTGTACTTCAGTGCGGCTCCATCATGATTATCCACGCGAGGAGGATGAGCAGTGTATGCAATCACGGGAATCACCGGTAAGGTCGGTAGCGCGCTGGCCCTCGAACTTATAGCGGCAGGTCTCCCCGTGCGAGGGATCGTGCGTGACATCGCACGAGCCGCTTCGTGGACGGAGCGCGGTTGCGAGCTTGCCACTGCCCGCATGGACGACGCTACCGCGCTCGCCGCCGCGTTCGATGGCGCGGTTGGCGTTTTCATCCTGCCCCCTTCGGAATTCGACCCCACACCGGGGTTCCCCGAGGCGCGCGCAGTTAGCGACGCCGTATCCGCCTCGATTCTGAAGGCGCGGCCCGAAAAAGTGGTTTGTCTGTCAACGATCGGTGCGCAAGCTAGTGAGAGCAATCTGCTCACACAACACACGATGATGGAGCAGGCGTTGCGCACCATGCCTGTGCCGGTAGCATTCCTGCGACCGTGCTGGTTCATGGAAAACGCCGCGCGGGATGTCGCGTCTGCTCGTGACGATGGCGTCATCGCCAGTTACCTGCAGCCGCTGGACAAGCCCTTGCCGATGGTCTCCATCAGAGATGTAGGCCGCGTTGCGGCTGAACTGCTCCAGCAAACATGGAGCGGCGTGCGTATCGTCGAACTCGAAGGTCCACGCCGAGTGAGCCCTAACGACCTCGCCTTGGCCTTTGCCCGTGTGCTTCACCGCCCGGTACGCGCCGAAGCCATCGGCCGGGACACCTGGGACGCGCTGTTCCGCTCGCAAGGCATGAAGCATCCGCTGTCACGGATACGCATGTTCGATGGACTCAACGAAGACTGGATTGATTTCGAAAATCACCCCGATGAAATCATCCGCGGTCAGATTGAACTGGATGCGGTTCTCGGCGCGCTTGTGCCACGTCCGGCGTGACTGAAACCAGCTGAGCGGCAAGGGTCGCGACACATTCCCCGTCAAAGCCACTTCTCGATAAGTGTTGCAAACGAACGTGAACGAGGTGGCACTGCACTCCAACCCGCTCAACACGAGTTCCGCCTTGGGTCTGCTTCCCTCATTAACACCTCCTGAAATACCTGCCGTTCATCTCACGGTATTAGGTGACTTGAATAACCCAACGAAACCTGGACGCCCACCTCGCACGACTACCGTGGGCTGGCCAATCCCCACAGCCAGGTTTCGTTGACATCAAAGAGTTGGAACAATAGAATGGTCTTCATACGGACGTAATGTCCCATATCGGACCAATGCAGGGCGGCGTAGCGGAACGTAGGCTGCGGTCACTTTAGTATTGGTGGGCTTGCATCTTAAGTAGCGTCCGCGCGTAGGGTGCCAGCACTTCTCACGAATCGGGGAGTACGCAAATGAAACAGCTCGAAGGCAAGAAGGCACTCGTAGTTGCAGGTGCGAATGGCATCGCGCGAGCGTGCGTAGAGCGATTTGCTTTGGCAGGCGCTGAAGTCTGCTTTTCAGATATCAACGAGAATTCTGGTGAGGCTCTCGCAAACGAATTGCAGCGACAAGGTTTCAAGGCGACGTTTTTCCCCTCCGATGCGGGTGATGCGAAGCAGGTGCGGGCCTTGGTGCAGTCGTCGATAGATACCATGGGCGTAGTTGACATCTTGCTCAACAGCGCAGGGGTAGCAACACCGCAGGATCTGCTCGAAATCACCGAAGAGGTATTCGACCGCACCCTGAACATCAATCTCAAATCGGCGTTCATCGCGAGTCAGGAAGTGGCGCGCCACCTGCTTTCAAGAGAAAGCCCTGGTGTCATCATCAATATGTCATCAGTCAATTCCGTGATGACGATTCCTTCGTTACTTGCTTATAACGTTTCGAAGGGCGGAATTAACCAGTTGACCAGAAATATGGCGGTTACGCTCGCGTCTCACGGCATCCGCGTGAATGCGATTGGCCCTGGCACGATTGAAACTGAGCTGGTGCGAAACACGGTGCTGTCGTCCCCGGACGCCGCGGCAAAAATCATGTCTCGCACACCGATGGGCCGCCTTGGCAAGCCAGAGGAAATTGCATCTATTGCTCTATTTCTTGCGAGCAATGAGTCTTCGTACATTACAGGGCAAGTCATCTTTGCAGACGGTGGCCGAATGGGCCTCAACTATACCTGCTGAAGCAGCGCACTCCCGATCTCAAACACCCTGAAGCAGAACACGATCCCTAGCGTCTCACACAAACTGTATCGGACGGCATTTCATGCAATGTTCTCTTTCAACGCCGCGAACTGGCGGGCAAATCCTCATTGATCAGCTGGTACTTCACGGTGTCAAACACCTTTTTTGCGTTCCCGGCGAAAGCTATCTTGCCGCGCTTGATGCACTGCATGACGCGCCCATAGAGGTTACGGTTTGTCGGCAGGAGGGAGGTGCCGCCATGATGGCGGAGGCACATGGAAAACTTTCGGGACGACCCGGAATCTGTTTCGTTACACGTGGGCCAGGAGCCACTAACGCCGCGGCCGGCGTTCATATCGCGCAGCAGGACTCCACCCCGATGATCCTTTTCGTCGGCCAGGTCGAACGCAAAACCCGCGGCCGCGACGCTTTTCAGGAGGTTGATTATCGGGCGACGTTTGGACACCTTGCGAAATGGGCTACAGAAATCGACGATCCTTCCCGGATCCCCGAGATTGTGCTTCGTGCATTCCATGTAGCGACTTCTGGTCGGCCCGGACCTGTAGTGATCGCGCTGCCCGAAGATATGCTTGCAGAGACAGCCATCGCATTAGATCCTCAACCGTTCACGCCGGTCGAGACGTTGATCGGCGAAGCGAACGTTGCCACGCTCGATGCACATTTGCGGGCGGCCGAGCGTCCCGTCGCGATTCTCGGAGGCAGCGGTTGGGACGCCGAGGCTGTGTCCAACTTTGTCCGATTTAGCGAACGATATGGCCTCCCTGTAGCGGTTTCGTATCGTCGGCAGATGCTCTTTCCAGCAACACATCCCAATTTCATCGGCGATCTTAGCTTCGGAGCGAATCCAAAGCTGGTGGCCCGGATAGAAGAGGCAGATCTCGTATTGCTGATCGGCACCCGACTGTCCGAAGCAGCGAGTCAGGGTTATACGCTTTTACGAATTCCGACCCCTGCGCAAAATGTCATTCACGTGCATCCGGACACTAACGAACTGGGGCGCGTTTATCAGCCGACACTCTCCATCAACGCATCGCCGAGGTCCTTCGCCGCCGCGGTTGCAAGGCTGGCCACCCCTGAGCAGCCGTTATGGGCGTCTTCCACGCAGCTTGCGCGTACGAATTACGAAGGATGGAGTGACCTCAGCAGGATCCAGTCTCCGGGTGAACTCCAAATGGCGCGGATCATCGAGTTTCTCCAAAAAAGACTTCCCGCTGATGCGGTTATTTGCAACGGCGCGGGAAACTACTCGATCTGGGTGCATCGCTTTTACCGGTTCAGCGAGTTCGGAACGCAGCTCGCTCCTACATGCGGCTCCATGGGCTATGGCGTACCCGCAGCGGTCGCTGCGAAACGTGTTCACAGTAACAGAACCGTCGTTTCATTCGCTGGCGACGGTTGCTTTCTGATGCACGGGCAAGAATTTGCGACCGCGGTGCAATATGAACTTCCCATCATTTTTATCGTGGTGGATAACAGCATGTACGGCACGATTCGGATGCATCAGGAGAAAAACTATCCTGGCCGGGTTGTCGCCACCACATTACGTAACCCGGACTTCGCCGCATACGCGCAGGCTTTCGGAGGTTATGGCGAACGCATCGAAACCACCGAAGAATTTGAAGGCGCGTGGGATCGGGCATACGCCTCCGGAAAGCCCGCGATCCTGCACTGTCTGATTGATCCCGAAGCAATTACTCCTTTCGCAACTCTTAGCTCATTTCGCGAAGCTGCACTTGGTGCTTCAAAATAAAAGCAAGGTCGCAGAGCGAGAAGACATCGAATCGACAACAAAGGGGATGAAATGACAGGAGCACTATCCGTCAACAGCCCCAGGTATGAAGGCCGTTCGCGTTTCGCAATTACGGCACGGCTGTTTTGCTTCCACTGGAAGATGAAAAATCGTCCTTTTGCAAACCCTCGGCGACTGTGTACAGCCGCTCAACGATGGAGATGTCCATGTCCGAAGTCATTCATTTTCAACGTGACACTGTGTCCTTCGAACCGTTCGGCGAACAAGGTAGCGGATCCGCGTCGATCGCACGCCTGGTCGGTCCTGAACTAAGCAAAACCATGGGTGCGGGTCTCGCGCGTTTCGACAATGTCTCTGTCGAATGGACGGTCCACTACGACGAATTGATTTTTACGCTTGACGGGGCTTTTACGCTGCGCGTCGGTGAGCATGCCTATGAGACAAGACCGGGCGATGTGCTTTGGATTCCCGCAGGTACGTCAGTTCGTTACGAAGGCCGCGGCGCGACCATTTTCTACGCGCTTGCGCCGGTGGACTGGCGCGAGCGGAGCAACCTGACCTAAGCATCTGTCCACCGCTTTCAGATTTCAAAATATCATCGTCGCTGGTGATGTCGCGAGTGAGATTGCAGTCGCTTATTTTTTGGCGTGAGGCGAGGCTCTGGAGAGGTGGGGAAAATATAAAATGATATGCAGTACGTAGGAGTATTAATCATCAAAAAATGGCAAATAAATATGGTGAAAAATGTATGTCTCACACTATCTTTTTGCGGATGGAATGAGGAAAACACTCGGCGTTCTTTTGCCCGGATTAATGACGCTTCCGGCGACTGTTGACGATGTAATTGAGGTATTGGCTGGTCATTGCATGGTTAGGGCGGTCGGTAGAAATGATTGGAGCGAGTATCGCGCCGGGGGTTCATTTAGTGTTCAACGCGAGAGCTAGATAGATGGGACGCTGTTTGAGACTGTCGAATATGTATGCAGCTACGATGATCGAAAGGTCTGACAGTACGATCATGGTTCTGCCGCGACGGTGGAGTTCCACGGGAACGGCTGAGCCGTGACGGAATTGCGGAAGAGGACGCAATCAGGATTCCGTATGGAATACCTCCCGAAACGCTGCGTCGAAGCTTTCGGTGCGCCCCATGGTTCGTAGAGAACGCCACGCGTGATGCTAAGTCGACGGCAGAGACGTCCGGGCCAGTGCGAGGTGCAGCACTAGGGTTTGCGCTAAGTACGCAGATTTTTGTTCTTTCTAAAAAAGATCGGGGTCTATAATTAGGCTGTGCGTCCGATATGAAACCTAAGGTCGCATATGGGACCTTGAGCGGGTCCGTAGCCCCGTTTGCTCAATCTGAGACTCAAACGGACTTCCCATATTCAGGATCACCGAGGACTCGCAAAAATGTTCAAGTCGCTAAAATTTCGTATGCGGTGTCTTGCAGCCAGCTCCGCACTTCTTGCTCATTCTCTCTTTTTGTCCGCCTACGCGAACGCGCAAGAGACGGTTGTTCAGATCGGGTTAGTGGCGCCTATGACAGGCCCCTATGCTGGCTACGGCAAAGACTGTGAAAACTCCGCGCGGCTCGCTATCGACGAAGCCAACGCGAAGAAGCTGTCGATCAACGGGAAGCCCATCAAGCTGCAACTGGTCTCCGCTGATGATCAGGGCGATCCTCGTATTGCTGTTCAGGTCGCTCAACAATTGGTCGACGAGAAAGTTGTTGCTGTGATCGGGCACTTCACCTCTGACACTACACTTCCCGCTTCACGAATCTACTCAAAGGCTGGTATTCCAATGATCTCGCCAGCTGCGACTAACCCGAGCATTACCCAAGGGGGGTTGTCGACGGTGTATCGGGTTATGCCGACCGATGCACAAAATGCCGGCACGGCTGGTAGATGGGCCGCGACAGCGGGCAACGCGAAGCGGATTGCAATCTTGGACGACCGCACTGCCTTCGGGGCTGGGGAAGCTGACGAGTTTGAAAAGGCGGCGCGGGCTAGCGGCGCAACGATTGTCAGCCGCGAATACACAAACGATAAGGCAGTGGATTTCAGCGCCCAGTTGACGAGAATCAAGAGTACAGGTGCAGATCTGCTATTTTTCGCAGGAAGTGGTGACACGCCTTCTGCCATGGTCGTAAAGCGCATGCGTCAGCTTGGAATGAAGGCGACGTTCGTTGCGGGCGGCGGCGTCGCAGATGCAAACTTTATCAAGATCGCTGGCGATGCTGCGGAAGGCGCATTTGTTTGGGACTACGGTTTACCGCTGCAATCGCTGCCGAACGGCAAAGAGTTTGTTGCGAAATACCGAAAAACCTATGATATTGACCTGCTCCCCTATGGCCCGTTTAGCTATGACGCAGCCAGCGTGCTGATTCACGCCATAGAAGCAGCCAATTCGACGGAGCCGGCCGATATCAACGCAGCAATCAAGAAAATCCAGTTCACTGGGATCACCGGTCCTATTGCCTTCCTTGCCAATGGCGATATCAAAACAGCAATTTCAACACTTTACCAAGTGAAGCAAGGTCAATGGGTCGTTGTGACATCAACCAACAAAGGTGTATGAAATTTAACAGTATGGGGCCATGATCCGGCGGCTGGAAGGGACAGTTTCTTATGAGCTGTAGCAGGTCAGTGAAAACCTGTCGGTCTATCAAGTAGTGGACGCGTGATTGAGATAGGGCAGCGGCCATTGCTTGTGCAGGTCTCGTTACGCGTATTGCTGTGGTCTCAGATTGCAGACCTGGCCGCGCCATAAGCGAAGTGGTTTTGAATGGGCGTTTTGAAACACTGGACCTGACTTCGCCTGGATAGCCACGTGTGTTGAACAACAAGCCAACCGTTGAGAAGAACTTGATCTCATTCTTCAGTGATCGCGTTGCATGGCTTCGAGGAAAAAAATGTACGATTTTGCGCCAGTTTTTAAACAACCAACGGGTTCCCCCATCCGCGAGCTTTCAAGATATCTGAACCAACCGGGAATGATTTCGTTTGCAGGCGGAGTTCCAGCGAGTGATCTGTTCGACGTCCAGGGATTTAAACGCGCGAGTGAAATAGCGTTCGAAAATCCAGTGGCGTGCCTGCAGTATGGTGCGACCGAAGGAATGCCCGCGTTAAAGGAACAAATTCTCCGGTTTGTGGAAGAAGATGATATTAGACGCGACGATTCGGAGGTTATAGTCACCACGGGGTCTCAACAAGGGTTCGATCTCCTGTTGCGAGCATTTGTGTCGTCTGGTGATGTGGTTTATGTCGAAGAGCGTACCTATCCCGCCACGTTGCAAGCACTAAGGCTGCAACAGGCCTCGGTCACCGGAGTCGCTGTGGACAGCGACGGACTGGATACGGTTGCGCTAAAACTACTCCTCGAATCGGATACTCTAAAGGCAAAGCCGAAATTGCTCTACGTCGTGCCTTCGTTTTCGAATCCAAGCGGACTTACGCTGAGCCTGGAGAGAAGGATCGAACTGCTTGAACTGGCTGTTAAGCATCAGTTCGTAATCGTGGAAGATGATCCGTATCACGGGTTGCGTTTTGATGGTGAGCCTATCCCTTCCTTGCTCAGTCTCTCCGGTCGCGTCGAAGGTGCTCGAGACTGGGTGGTCCATCTGGGGAGTCTGTCTAAGATATCGGCGCCAGGCTTGCGGGTGGGATGGACAATCGGACCGGCTGATATCGTGCGCAGATGTGTCATTGCGAAGCAGACCGCCGATCTATGCAGCTCCACCTGGATGCAGGCCGTTGCAGCCGAGTATCTAAAAAGTGGGGCCCTCAGACCTCATCTGAAAAAAATTGCTGACGAGTACGGGAAGAAGTGTGATGTGCTGTGTGACTTACTAAAGCAGGAATTTAGTGACGGCATCGTCTTTGATCGCCCAATGGGCGGAATGTTTCTGTGGGCACGCTTGCGATCCGGAAGTGATACCTCGGCGCTTCTTTCTAAGGCGATTGCAAATGACGTTGTTTACGTTCCAGGAAGGGTGTTTTTTGCTGACCAGCCCGACATTTCGTCACTGCGTTTGTCGTATGCCGCTCCGGGCGAAGTACTGATCAGGGAGGGGGTGCGGCGGCTCAGGCGCGCTTTCGAAGGTTCGCTTTAACACGCACGCAAGCCTCGTAGTCGTAGGTCTGGCCGAGTGCGAGGAACAAATGAGCCTGCTGGCAGACGTTAGTGAGGCAGGGATAGCGGCTCTGCTCAAAGCGCCGTACAGACATGGCGGTTCAACGAGGGTTACCGACGATCGACGAGATAAAGTCGAGGAACGCATTCGTCTTCGCGGGCATATGATTTCGAGAGGGATACAGCACATAGAGAGGCCAGCGTTCGTCGCACCAGTCGGGGAACAGATTGACAAGTCGCCCACTTGCAATCAAGCCTTCAATGCCCAGCTCCATGACCTGGGCGATACAGTATCCAGCCAAACATACCGCATGCATCGTACCTGCATCATTAACCATTAATTGGCCTTCGGGATAAAGCTCCATTTGCGTGCCATTGCGATGGAACTCCCATTTAAATGGCAGGCCTGTCTCAGGATTCCGATATCTCAGGCAAATATGTGAGGAGCCACGCAACTCATCGGGGCTACGCGGGCGGCCGTGCTCTTTCAGGTAAGAAGGCGACGCCACCGTGAGTATTCGTGTTTCGAGCAACTTGCGAGCTATCATGGACGAGGACTTCGGCTCGCCGAAACGGATGGCGAGATCGAAGCCCTCAGAGACGGTGTCGCCGAGTTGGTCGCGTGTGACCAGGTCAAGCTTGAGTTCGGGATGGGCTTTGAGGAACTCGCTTAGGCGTGGTCCAAGAATAAGGTTTGAGAAGAAAGGGTGAACGTTCACTCGCAGACGTCCACGCACGGTCTCCTTGCTGCAGGCAGCTGACTCAGCGGCCTCCTCCAGTGCGGTGAGCAGCGGCACCACCTGTTCGTAAAGGCGACGTCCCTCGTCCGTAAGGGTTACGGAACGAGGATGACGGTCGAACAGACGCGCGTCAAGCCGACCCTCGAGTCGCGCGATCGCACGGCTGACGCCGGGCTGCGACATATTTAGCGCCTCAGCGGCGGCAGCAAAGCTGCCGCTATTGGCCACTGCAGCAAGTACGCTCATCCCATTGAGGGTTCGCTCGTCGAAAGCCATATGGCTTCTCCTGTCGGTGGTATCTTTTCGCAACAGCGATGGTAGCGAAAAGCGAAGGCCTATTGATAACGCATTCCAAGAGACAAGACGCAAGTGTTGTCATTGCCATATCGTGCCGCGCTTGCACTACGTGCCGGTATGCAGATACGGGAGCGAGTGAAACGCGCCTTAATGCCGTCTGAACTACCTATAGCCTCAAAGTATCGGAAATGAGACCGCCGCAAAAGTCCGGTGCGACTTTGACCGAGGGATCACGATGAAAAGGTAACTCATCGGTGCCATAACATGTCAATAATGTGTTGGGTCGTACTACGACCAGCATCGTCTCCATGTGTCAGCGTCCGACAATTCTGCGGGTGTAAATCGACTATCCATGGAGAGCTTTAGCATGAAACGCAATATGATTGCCAATGAAGGTAGTGATGAAGTAGTAGCTATGATCGAATCCAGGATAGAGCCTAAGTGTCAGGGGATGGCCGACGGCTTCACAGGAAGCCTTTAACAGATGAGGTTTGAGCTGAGTCTCAAGAAATTCATCTGCAGCGCCTTGATCAACCAGTAGCGGAAGCTTCTCTGCCGCGGACCTGACGAGGTCGCACGCATCGTATTGCCTCCATGCTGTACGGTCTGGACCCAGGTACGCCTCGAATGCTTTCTTGCCCCATGGCACCTGGGCGGGAGCGACGATCGGCGAGAATGCCGAAACGCTGCGATAGCGGCCCGGATTGCGCAGCGCCACGACGATTGCACCATGGCCGCCCATCGAGTGTCCGCTTATGGAGCGGGCTTCTGAAGCAGGGAATTCCGATTCGATCAATTCGGGAAGTTCCGTGACAACGTAGTCGTACATCCGGTAGTGGGCTGCCCAAGGTTTCTGGGTTGCATTGACGTAAAAGCCTGCACCTTTTCCAAGGTCATAACCCATATCGTCAGCAACCTGTTGCCCGCGAGGGCTGGTGTCCGGAGCGACTATGATGACGCCATGGCGACTCGCGTATTGTTGAGCTCCGGCCTTCGTGGTGAAATTCTGCTCGGTGCAAGTCAAACCGGAGAGCCAGTACAGTACGGGTAGTTTTTTCCTGGATGCCAGCGCCGGGAGAAACACAGAGAAGTTCATTGAACAGTTGAGCGAGGCCGACTCATGCCGGTATACGTCCTGCCATCCGTCAAAACAGGCACGGTGTTCTATCCGTTCCATTGCGACTCCTATAAATAGCGGACGGATCGGTATGAACGATCCGCCCTGGCTTTTTTGCTACTTCAGCACACCACTGCGCTTTGCGATGTGCGCGGCTATCGCGTCCATTAGCGGAGGATTGAGTGCGTCGTGCGGTGCGAGCCCAAGCTCGGTAAGTCTGGCTCGAACGTCATCCATTTGTTCCGGCTTTGCGCCGCCACCTTCGATCACCGACGAGACGAATGCCGCAAAACGTGGCTCCTCCCAACCTTTGTCGTTGGACAGTTCGGTGTGCACGAAGTCGAGACCGTAGAAAGGATGGTCGCGGTTCTCGATCCGACCATACATGTGAGTTCCGCACGCCTTGCAGGCATGGCGCTGGATAGCGGCGTTCTCGTCGACTACCTGCAGCTTTTCCGGGTGAGCCGTGACTTCGACCTTGTCTCTCGGGACGACTCCCACTACCGAAAAAGCGGCGCCAGCGGGTTTCCAGCACTTGGTGCAACCACAAGCATGGTTGTGTGCCACGTTACTGGTTATCCGGACTTCGACTTTGTCCTTCTGACAATTGCAATGGAGGGTACCGCCGGCGAAGCCGGGTGTACCCTTCTTGATACCGGTATCGACTGACGGGTGGATTGCCACAGTGCTCATTTTGAATTCTCCAATGTTTTCAGAATAGGAATCGGCGCAACAACGCTACGCCAATGACTGCGCACGGTCGTGTCCTAATAGTTGATCACGGTGCGAATCGACATGCCGTCGTGCATCAGGTTGAATGCTTCGTTTATCTGATCAAGCGGCAATCTGTGCGTGACAAATGGGGCGAGCTGGATGTCACCTCGCATGGCGTCTTCCACCATGCCTGGTAGTTGTGAGCGCCCCTTTACGCCACCAAATGCTGTGCCTTTCCATGTACGGCCTGTCACCAGTTGAAACGGACGCGTCGAGATTTCCTGACCGGCCCCCGCGACGCCGATGACTATGGACTGTCCCCAGCCACGGTGCGCGCACTCCAGCGCGGCACGCATGACTTTGACGTTGCCGATGCATTCGAACGAATGATCGACGCCCCAGCCGGTCATTTCGACGATCACCTGCTGAATCGGCCTTTCATGGTCTTTCGGGTTGACACAATCGGTAGCGCCGAAGGCTTTCGCGAGATCGAACTTCGAGGGGTTGGTGTCGATCGCAAAGATGCGCCCGGCCTTGGCCTGACGCGCTCCCTGAATTACTGCAAGGCCGATTCCACCAAGTCCGAACACGGCGACACTGTCACCCGGTTGAACCTTCGCGGTGTTGTGCACCGCGCCGATACCCGTCGTTACACCGCACCCCAGCAGACAAACCTGTTCATGGTTGGCAGCGGGGTTAACCTTCGCCAGCGAGACCTCGGCGACTACGGTGTATTCGCTGAAGGTTGAGCAGCCCATGTAGTGGTAGATCGGCTGGCCGTTATAGGAGAAGCGGGTTGTACCGTCGGGCATCACACCTTTGCCTTGGGTCGCACGCACGGCGACACACAGGTTCGTCTTTCCGGATTTACAGAACAGGCATTCGCCGCATTCGGCCGTGTACAGCGGAATCACGTGATCGCCAGGTTTGACAGATGTGACGCCTTCGCCGATTTCCACGACGACGCCTGCACCTTCATGCCCGAGCACGCAGGGGAACAGGCCTTCTGGGTCGTCGCCCGACAAGGTGAAGGAGTCTGTATGGCATACACCCGTGTGAGTGATCTTTACTAATACTTCGCGTTTCTTTGGCGGTGCAACATCGATCTCGACGATCTCAAGGGGCTTTCCTGGCGCGAATGCAACTGCAGCACGTGATTTCATGACAGCTCTCTCAATTGGACGACGAAGACAGGCGATATGAGTATCTGGACGGACTGGGCTGCACATCATCACCGCAGGTAGGTGCGAACGAGATTGATAACGCCGTTGATCGATGCATTGGCGCCGTCCTGGCGGTTGGTCGCGTTAGAAAACTCCTCGCGCAAATGGCTTTCAAGCACGCAGGCCATCAGGCCATTGATCGCGCCGCGCGCTGCGGCGATCTGCTGCAGAATCGCCGCGCACTCAGCACTCGCCTCCAACGCCCGCTCAAGCGCTTCGACCTGCCCACGCAAGCGTCTGACGCGGGTAAGCAGAAAATTTTTTTCCTGGGGTGAATGCGGCACATGACCTCCGTTAGATACTGGGCGTGAGTATGTGGTATTGCCACCGTCTTTCTTTATCTCAACGTCCAGCTTTCTAAGGACGTAAGTGAAAACTCCAGGCTCGTGACGACTAACAGGTTTGTTGCTGAGACCTATGCGGAGAGCACGGTGTAAAACATAACGGACTTCGGGAAAGACCTGGGCAACGCGTTAGACGATCCGATAAGCGTTCGGCCGGACGCAGGTCTAGTATTGATACATAGGATTAACCGGCGAAATTTGTCCGGACAATGCTTGAAACGCGAGGGGCGCTTCCTCGCACGAATAGATCAAATACAGGAGATAGCGTGATGTCGACCGTACAAAAGAACCCTGTCCAACTCGAAGTTGTCGGTTCTGATTCGAAGGAGAACGGGCAGCCGAATACGCGGTTTTTGCAGAACGTCTGGTACTTTGCCGCGTGGTCTGCGGATGTCTTGCAAGAGCCTCTCGAACGGCTCATCATCGACCAACCCGTCGTTTTGTTTCGTACCTCCGAGGGTGAGGTGGCGGCTCTGCGAAACGTGTGCCCGCACCGCTTTACTCCGCTTAGCATGGGCACAGTGGTTGGCGACACCATCGAATGCCTCTATCACGGTCTGCGATTCGCACCTTCGGGGCAATGTGTTCACAATCCCCACAGTGCGACCATTCCCAAAGCGGCTTGTGTCAGGCGCTACCCGGTGGCGGAGCGCGACGGGATCGTGTGGATCTGGATGGGCGCAGCCGAACTCGCCGATGAGTCCACCATTGTTCGTTATCCGGAGTTGAATCAACCCGAAAAGTTTACGTACACCCGTGGGCAAACGATGGAGATGCCCTTGAATTATGAGTTGATGACAGACAACCTGATGGATTTGAGTCACGTTGCCTTTACGCACAAGAATACCTTGGGTTCTGATGGGCTCGTCCCTGGTCAGACGGAAGTACGTGAGGATGGCAACTCGATATGGAGCATGCGGATGGCGCCAAACACAAAGCCCGCGCCATCCTTTTCGATGTCAGGTGGGTGCTCGAAGGACGACGTCGTAGATTACTGGCTGGACATCCGTTGGGATGCGCCAGCGAACTTCTATCTCACATCTGGGCACGCACCGGCCGGACAGGGACGTTATCACGGAGCTCAGATTGATTCCTTGCAGGTAGTGACGCCGTCGAGCGCTAACCGGTGTTACTACTTCTTTATACATCTGCGTAACTATCGTCGCGACGATGATGCCATGACGCACGAACTGGCGGAGTTTATCCGTCAGGCGTTCGCCACGGAGGATGAGCCAATGATCGCGAGCGTCCAGAGGAATATGGACGGTCGCACGCTAGAAGAAATGAAGCCGGTGCTGCTGACATGTGACGCAGCTGCAATGCGGGTCCGCAGGGCGCGCGAGCGGCTTCTGGACCTTGAGGCGAAGAGTGATAGTGATGGGATGGTGGAGCGTCGTAAATGAATGAGTCGTGGATTGAAGTAGAAGTTTCGGCCAAGGAACTCGAGGCGGATGGCGTTGTCCGTCTTGAGCTGGTGGACAGGGAGGGCGGGGAGCTCCCCGGGTTCACGGCTGGCGCACACATCGATGTCGAAGTCGCACCTGACCTGATAAGACAATATTCGCTTTGCAACAGTCCGCGCGAGCGCCATCGCTACGTGATCGGTGTGCTGCGGGAGCCGTCATCGCGTGGCGGCTCACAAGCTGTGCACGACAGCATTCAGGCCGGTCACACAATCCGGATCAGAGCGCCGCGTAACCACTTCGCGCTTGATCCCACTGCAAGCCGCTACATCCTGTTTGCAGGCGGAATCGGCGTGACGCCGATACTGGCCATGGCCGAACATCTCAGTGATTCGGGAAAGCCCTTTGAGTTGCACTATTGCGTGCGCACGGCAGCTCGTGCCGCCTTTGTCCGGCGCATGACGAAATCGTCATTTTCGGCTCATGTGCATCTTCATTTTGATGACGGGCTTCCAGAACAACGGCTTGAGATCCGGCAGGCATTGGGGAGTTCGGACGACGACGCGCACGTGTATGTTTGCGGACCTGCGCCGTTCATTGGATATGTTCTGGAGAATGCGCGCGAACGGGGTTGGCCAGAAGCGCGGCTGCATCGAGAGTTCTTCGCTGCATCGACATCAACCGCCGCGTCTGCAGAGGAATCCTTCGAGGTACAACTAAGCAGCACGGGGCAGATCCTCACGGTTCCTGCGGATCGAAGTATCGTGGAGGTTCTGGGCGAAGCCGGTGTCGCTCTGGAAGTCAGCTGCGAGCAGGGGGTCTGCGGAACGTGTCTGACGCGGGTGTTGCAGGGCGAACCCGATCATCGGGATGTGTATTTGACGGATGCGGAACATCTTCGCAACGACTGTATGACAGTCTGTTGCTCCCGCTCGAAAAGCGCGAGACTCGTTCTCGACTTGTAGGCACCGGACCGGCACGTCATCGGGTGTATTGATTGATGGTCAGACGCGTCAACCAGCGTCGCTATGAACGCGGCGCGGGTCTCATGAATCCACACTGGAATGGGAGCCACACGACCCTCGTCGCCGACGCTAGCCGTGTCCGATTGTCATCTGTCCACTCGCATTCGACTATTGGCCTTCGCATATCCGACCAGGTGCTCCGACAAGTTTTTCACCAGCGTCGGCAGCGTGTCGGGCGGTTGCGTCACCAGGCTTACCTCGCGTATGGCCCAGGGATCTTCGAGCGCGATATAACGTATGTTCATGCTCTTCACGTAGCGCTCCACTGAGGAAATCGGCGCGATGCCGATTCCGACGCCCGCCTCGACCATGCGGCACACGGCCTCGAAGTTGCTGACCTGCACTCGAGGCCGGAAATTCCCGCCGGATTGCGTTGCCACGCGCGCCATGAACCGGTGTAGGGCTGTGTCGCCCGGCAAAGCGATGCAGGAAAGCCTGAGCGTCTCGGTGAAAGAGATCGAAGAGACGCGCGCCAGTTCGGAAGAAGGCGGCAAGATGACGACCAGCCTGTTACTGCCGAAAGGGCGGGCCCACAATTCGCCCGTTCCGACCGGACTGGACACGACGCCGATATCCGCCTCGCCGGCAGCGACCGCCCGTACGATATCGTCGCTGAGTGCCTCTCTGAGCTCGATCTCCACGTCCTGGTGCTGCGCTAGGAATCCGCTGAGCGCCTGGGGCATGAATTCGGTCATCGAAGTCGTGTGCGCGTAGACTTTCACCTGACCCCGCAAGCCACGGCTGAAATCGCGCATGTCGAAGCTTAGGTGCTCCATCTGCTGCATGATCTGCTGCGCATGCGCAAGCAGTGCCCGGCCAGCCGCAGTCAGCGTGGCCCCCTGAGGCGTGCGATTGAGCAGCCGCGCACCAACCGTGGCCTCCATGTTCCTGATCCGCGTGGACGCGGCGGCGGCGGAAATGGCGCTGCGGCTGGCACCTTGAGTCAGGCTGCTAGCATCGGCGATATGGATGAAGAGTTGTAGATCGAACAGATCCAGACGTAGGTTCATGGCGCGTCATGATACCGCGGTGAATGAATCATTCGCCTACATGTCGCCATTCAGTTCCAACCGATAAAGGCGTCGCGTGTTTCCACGGAAGAGGCCTTCCACCTCGTCGGCGCTGTAATCTTCGAAATATCGGACATAGTCTTGCCAGACTTCCCGATAGGGCGTGACGATACTCTCCACGGGGTAGTTGCTGGCAAGCGCACACCGGCCAGAGCCAAAAAGATCAACGGTATAGTCCAAAATGGGACGTATCGAATCCAGCGTCCATGCGGTGTCGAACATGCCGAACCCGGATATTTTCACCGCGACATTAGGTAGCTGGGACAGCTTCCGCATGTTCTTGCGCCAGAGCGCATGGCGTTCGGCTTGGTTTGCATAGGGCTTGCCGACGTGCGTAAGAATAAATTGCGTGTCTGGGTGCGCGCGCACCAGCCGGACCACGTCTGCTCCCTGTTCGGGGAAGAATTGCAGATCGAAGGTCAGATCGAATTCCTTGATCAACCGAAAATTGCGTTGCCATCCCGGGTCGTGCAGTGGGTCGTAGGCGGGCGACGCGTCGAGCCGCCTATGCAAGGCCTGGCGGACGCCCCTGGTATTCCTGAATGCACGATGGCCTTCGAGGACTGCACGCACATCAGGCGCCGCCAGATCGACATTGCCCACGATGACCTGAGGGACCCCTCCGGAACGAACGACATCGTCGGCTACACCTTGCAGCCAGCGGGTTTCGCGGACATGGTCAGAAGGATCGTGCTCTGCCTGGATATGCACCGCAGCAAGCAATTCGAAATCCTCTGAGTCCAAAAGAAAATCCGTCACCAGATAGTTACGCCGTAACGAGCAGTAGTCCGGCACGACCGAAGATCGATTGCCGTCGTTTAGCCACGGGTAATAGTTTTCCTTCAAATCCCACAAATGGAAATGTGCATCGATGATTTTCATTCGAGCCAGCTCGTATGTTGAACACCCGAACATTGTGCGGACAGGTCGCTGCGGCTGGCAATCAGGATTGCATTAACACCGTGTTAGGGATGCGTTGACGGGGGCTTTTAAAAATACTGATAGTCACTTTTCCTCTGGAGCTACATCATGCGTGTTCGATTTCGTTCGCGCCAAGGCATCATGCAGCTATTCGCAACCCCCGCATCGCCCTGGGTCCGCCGGGTCATGATTTGCATCATCGAACTGGGCATCCAGGACAAAGTCACCACGATCCAAACCCGATGGCCGCACTCGTGGGGAACGCACACCGTGCCATTCACGCCCGAATTCGGCCAGGCTACACCGGTTGGCCGCATCCCCGCGCTGGTGACGGATCAAGGGCTGAGCCTCGCGGATTCGATGGTGATCTGCGATTACCTGAACGCTGAGTATGGTCAATACCGGCTGCTTCCTCAGGCAGGCGAACGCCGGTGGCGCATCCTGTCCCAAGTCGCCATCGCGAACGGCATACTCGAAGCGCACATCAGCCGGCGCGCGGAACTGCTCCGCGATCCGGCGGGACGATCCGCCGCTTTCCTCGAAAAGATGAAGGTCCGGGCACAGCGCTGCTTCGTGGCGCTGAATGAAGACGCGGTGGATTTCGCGCCAGAACCGGATCTTGCCCAGATAACCATTGCCGCTGCTTGCGGGTTTTCCGATTTCCGCTATCAAGGCGATCAATGGCGCGCGACATCTCCCCACCTTGCGTACTGGTATGAAAACTTCTCACAGCGTTCTTCCATGGTGCTGACAAGACCCGCGGAGACCCCGCAATAGCCCTCCCGAGTCTCCGATAAAAAATGGCAGCAAGGTTCTACATCAGGAAATTCTAAACAGTCACGATGCCTCGCGAGCTCTCGTTCGCCGCGGACACCATTTTCCAATTTCCTTATTTCAGGAGACGTTCCGCCATGTCTGCCCCGTATTTCCTGTTTCCTTTCGTCGCGATACTGCTATGGGCTGGTAACGTGATGGTTACGAAGCTGGCGGTCAACGCCATCGATCCGACGGCTATCACGTTCTGGCGACTTGCTTTTGCTGTTGCATTGATGAGCACGTTTGTTCAGAAGCCGGTGTGGCGCAGCCGCGCCGTGATCGTGCCGCAATTGCCAAGACTTGCGATTCTAGGTTTTCTCGGCATGGCGCTGTTTCAATGCCTGGCATATCAGGCAGCGAAAACCACCACCGCGACCAGCATGGCGGTCATCACCTCGCTTGTGCCACTTCTGACTATGCTTCTCTCTGTGCTGTTTTTGCGCGAAGCCCCGACGGTGGGCATGCTATGCGGCGGCCTTCTATCCTTGGTTGGTCTTGTCTACCTGGTCAGTTCAGGAAACCCGGCGGCGCTTCTCTCAGGCTGCGGCCACGTGGGTGATCTGCTGATGCTGATTGCGGCTCTTGCTTACGCACTGTACGGCGTGTTGCTCCGACGCTGGAACGTCGGCCTACCGTCATGGCAGTCGACCTATTTGCAGGCAATCGCCGCGCTGGGCTTCATGCTGGTTTTCGAATTTCGGCTACCGCTGCACGCGGCGCTCCCGAATCGGGCGAGCGTACCGTTGATCGTATATGCAGGCATGTCTGCTTCCGTCGTACTGCCGTATTTGTGGATGCAGGGAGTCAAACATCTAGGCGCTAACCGCTGCAGTATGTTTATTAACCTGCTACCTGTCGCGACAGCCGTCATCGCGGTTGGCTGGTTCAGAGAGCATTTGCATGCATATCACCTCCTCGGCGGCGGAGTCACTCTTTTGGGCGTATTGCTGGCACAGATGATTCGCCGACCGTTGCTGATCGGCTGCCGCGCGACTCACAGGCCAGCGAAATAAGGTAAGTGGGAATCCGTAGACCTGGCGCGAATGCATGCTGGACACGCAATCGCCGGACGCGATATCAAGGCCTAAAATGTTGGATGAACTGATCGAGTGCGGGGTTTTTAGCGTCCGCGCTCCATACGAATTCAACTTCATAGGTGCTGGACAGGTCTGGATGACTGATCAGTTGAGCATCAGGCGGGCAGCTGTACTCTGATACATCCGGCACAATCGAATATCCCATGCCCGCAGCGACGAACCCCAAGATGGTGGAAGTATCGACCGCCACTTCTACCAGGCGCGGCACGAACCCCGCTCGCTGGCACTGATCAATCCAAAAATCGTAGTGCGACGGTGCGTTTTCGCGAGCGAACCAGATACAGGGTTCATCTTTGAGTTCGGCAAGTGTAGCTGGCGGCTTACGGGCAAGATTGCTTTGGCGCGGCACCGCGAGCATCAGCCTGCCGCCAAATATGGTGTGCCCAAAAAATGCTTTATCGCTTCGATCCCTAAGCGCGAGAAATCCGCCGTCGAGACTGCCATCAGCAATTTCCTCGATCTGTTTCATAGCGAGTACCGGCTCAAGCGTAACGGCTATATTGGGATGAGTCGTTCTGAACTCGCGTAGTAGTCGCAAGATTGAAGGGTGCCAACTGTAGCTGGCAGATACCCCGATTCGGAGAGCGCCAAGTTGACCGCTTGCTATTCGCGAGACCCGCTCAGTCGCCATCTGTAGGTCATCAAGCAGGCGTGTTGCGTCTACGACAAGCTGTCGTCCCGCCGCAGTGAGTTCAACACCTCGAATGCTGCGGACAAAGAGAAAGGCTCCTAATTCTTCTTCCAGATCCCTGATTTGGCGGCTCAAGGCTGGCTGAACGACGTGCAAGTGTCTCGCGGCCTCGGCAACGCTGCGATGCTCGGCGACGGCGAGAAAATATCGTAAATGGCGAAATTCCATGAGGGACCTCGTTCCCCTATACCTCAAAAGCATAGCATCAATTTTTAAATAGTATTTTTGTTGCTTTTGTCATCCGGTTACCCTAGTGCAGATCAGAAATTTTCCACAGAAATCTACCATCGTCGACGTCGAACCCGCGCGTCGATTGGGCTATGCACCTCCCTGGGTGATTGGCCCCCTCACGATGCTCACACTGGTTTCTCTGTGCCTGTGTTTCGGGCACTAAGGGAAAACGCAACGTACCGGTGTAGGCAAGTCGCTGGCGTCACAAAGGAGAGGGTGTGGCCATCGCGAACTGTCAGATCCTTGAGCGGGTCTGCGCGACAGCGGGCTCCGACCTCTTCCGTGGACGCTCCGCGGATGGGTCGACGGTACTGTTGAAGTTGCCTGCGGAAAACGCCGACCCAGTCCAATTCGCTCTGCTGAAACGCGAACACCTCCTGCTGCAATCTTTAAACGTCGCGGGGATTGCGAAACCGCTCACGTTAATCGATGAGCGAATCGGCCCGGTGCTGGTGCTCGAAGACTTCGCCGGCGAGTCGCTCGAAGCCGTTTTGGGTCGTGCGCCGCGAATGGACCTGCCTGTTTGCCTGCGTATCGGCCGTCATCTGGCGGATACGTTCGCGGGTATCGATGCCGCGCAGGTTATCCACCGCGATATCCGACCCGCCAATCTCCTCGTCGAGCCTGGCACTGGCCGGGTTCTACTGGTGGATTTCAGTATGGCGACGGCAAAGGAAGCCAGCACCGTCCCGACGAGGGAGGTCACCGCCCCCGCTGGAGATTGGGCTTACGTGTCCCCCGAGCAAACGGGCCGCATGAATCGTCCGGTTGATTATCGGACCGACTGCTATTCGATGGGTGTAATGCTCTATCGGATGCTGACCGGCCAGCTGCCATTTCAGGCGAACGACCCGCTGGAATGGACGCATTGCCATATCGCCCGTATGCCGATACCACCGACGGGGATCACGCCCGAGGTGCCACAGCCGGTGTCGGATATCGTGATGAAGATGCTGGCCAAGCTACCAGAAGACCGCTACCAAAGCGCGCAAGGCCTGAAGGCCGATCTCGATCGGTGTCTGGTGCAATGGCGGACCTCGGGTCAGATCGAGCCGTTCCCGCTCGGCAGGGAAGATATCCCGGTACGTTTCCATGCCCCGCACAAGCTCTACGGGCGGCGCCACGAAGCAGCGAGGCTGCTAGGCGCCTTCGAGCGGACGGCGGCCACCGGCGAGGCCATGCTGGCGATCGTCTCCGGGTACTCCGGCATCGGCAAGTCGACGCTGGTCGAGGCGTTGCGCAGGCCGATTGTGGCGAACCGTGGTTACTTCATTTCGGGCAAGTTCGATCAGGGCCAGCGCTATTTTCCTTATGCTGCCATCATCAAGGCGTTTCGCGAACTGGTGCAACAACTACTGGCGGAAAGCGAAGCGCGCGTCGCCGGCTGGCGGCAACGGATCCAGGCCGCGGTCGGCACCAATGGCCAGCTTATTGTCGATGTGCTGCCCCAGGTCGAGTTGATTATCGGCGCGCAATTGCCGGTGTCGGCGTTGCCGCCGACCAAGGCACAAAACCGGTTCCGCGTGGTGTTCCGGCAATTCGTCATGGGGTTCGCGAGCGAGGCACATCCTCTGGTTCTCTTCCTGGACGATCTGCAGTGGATCGATCCGGCTAGCCTGACGCTCGTCGAGGACCTGATCACACACCCGGACACACGCTATCTGCTGCTAGTGGGTGCTTTTCGTGATAACGAAGTGAGTGCCACGCACCCGTTGATGACGAGCGTCGAGAGGATCCGCCAGAATGGCACATCGGTGAACGAGCTTCAGCTCGCGCCGCTGTCGGTCGTGGATCTGAACCGGCTGGTGGCCGACACGCTCCGTGCACCATCTGCTGCCGCCTGCGAACCGCTCACGCGGCTTGTTCGCGAGCGCACAGGGGGCAATCCGTTCTTCTTTATCCAGTTCCTGGATGTGCTGCACCAGGAGGGGTTGCTGCGGCACGATGCGCAACACCGGGCCTGGCGGTGGAACCTGGATCAGATCAGGGCTAAAAATTTTGCCGGCAACGCCGTCGACCTGACGGTGGGTAAGTTGCGACAATTGAGGGTCGCGGCACAGGAAACCTTGCGACTGGCGGCATGCCTCGGCAACACTTTCGACCTTCGCCATGTCGCGCTGGTCAGCGGCAATTTGGCGTTCGCTGCATGGCAAGGCGTGAGGGAGGTCAAGGTCGAGGTCGAGCAAGCCCTCGCGGCCGCGGCGCGCGAAAATCTGATTGTGCTTGCCGACGGCACCGGCAAGTTCCTGCATGATCGGATCCAGCAGGCCGCTTACGCGCTGATTCCCGACGCGGAGCGCGCCGGCGTCCACCTAAGCATCGGTCGCGTGCTGCTGGCCAACCTGACTGCAGACGAACTTGCAGAGCATGTGTTCGATGTCGCGAACCAGTTCAATCGGGGCGCAACCCTGCTCACCGGGCATGATGAGAAAGTGCAGATCGCGGCGCTCGACCTGAGTGCCGGGCGCCGGGCTAAGTCCTCGGCAGCTTATGCGTCTGCGTGCGTGTACCTGGCGGCCGGCATGGACCTGCTCGACGACGGCAACTGGGTCAGCCACCGTGACCTGATGTTCAGTCTGCGGCTCGAACGCGCGGAGTGTGAGTATCTGACAGGTCGCGCCGACAAGGCTGAGCAACTCATCGAGGAGCTATTGCGGCGATGCGTGTCGAGAGTCGATCATGCGGCCGTCTGCCATATGAAGGTGCGGCTGCATATCGTCAAGTCGGAGAACCGGCAGGCCGTCGACAGCGTGCTCACCTGCCTGCGCCTGTTCGGCATCGATCTCCCGGCGCACCCGTCTCAGGAACAGGTCGAGGCCGAATACGAAGCGGTCTGGCGCAACCTGGCGGGTCGCCCGGTCGAGAGCTTAATAGACGTGCCGCTGATGACCGATCCGGAACTGCAGGTCGCGATGCGTCTTCTCTCGACCCTGTATGAATCCGCCTACTTTATCGATTTCCAGTTGTTGTGCCTGCACCTGTGCCGCATGGTGAACATCAGCCTGCTGCACGGCTCGAGTGGTGCGTCCGCGTACGCCTGCTTCGGGTTTATCCTTGGCCCGGTGTTTCGCCGCTACCGCGACGGTTACCGTTTCGCCAGGCTTGCATGCGACCTGGTCGGCGAGGGCGGTTTCCCTGTCGATAAGGCATTAGTCTATATCGCAACGGGACACGTTGCTTTCTGGACCCAGCCGATCGAAACCGTGATTGACTTCCATCGGGCAGCGTTTCGCACCGCGACCGAGACGGGCGATCTGACGACGGCTTGCTACAGTGCGTTCCATTGCACCAGCGACCTTCTACTGCGGGGCGATCCGCTCGAAACGGTCTGGCGCGAGTCGCAGCGGAGCCTCGACTTCGTGCGCAAGGCCGGGTACCTCGACGCGGCGGACGCCATAGTGTGCAACCAACGCTTCATTGCGACCATGCAGGGTCATACCGCGAAATTATCCACGTTTAGCGACTCGCAGTTCGACGAAGCGGCGTTTGAGGCGCAACTGACGGACGACCGGATGAGCTCGATGGTCTGCACGTACTGGATCTTCAAACTGCACGCGAGATTTCTGGCAGGCGACTACGTAGCGGCCCTCGACGCCGCCCAACGGGCGCAACCGCAATTGTGGGTCCTGGTCGGCCTCTTTCAGTCACTTGACTATTTTTACTACACGGCGCTGACGTTGGCTGCACTCTATGAGAACGGGTCCGCTGGCGAGCAGGTCGCGTGGCACGCCCTCCTCGACGAGCACCGGGAGCAATTGCGCGAGTGGGCTGACACCTATCCGCCTACGTTCGCGGACAAGCACGCCTTGGTGTCGGCTGAGATCGCCCGGATCGAAGGGCGGAACCTCGATGCGATGTGTCTGTACGAAGTGGCCATTCAAGCGGCCAGCGATCAAGGGTTTGTCCAAAACGAAGGCATCGCTCATGAACTGGCCGCCGGATTTTGCCGTGCCCGCGGATGGGCGAGCGCCGGCCGCGCCCATCTGAACGAAGCGCGCAGCTGTTTTGAGCGCTGGGGCGCACACGGCAAAGTCAGGCAGCTCGACGCGCGCATATCGCCAATACGCGAAGTGGCAACGTCTCGACTCGCCACGCCTGTTGGCAATGTGGTGCAACTCGATCTGCTGTCGGTCGCCAAAGCCTCGCAGGCCATATCTAGCCATATCGTGCTTGACGATCTTGTCGACACGCTAATGCACATCCTGCTCGAAAGTGCCGGCGCGCAAACCGGCCGGCTGTTGCTAGCCCACAATGCCAGCTTGGCACTCGTGGCCGAAGCGAGCGTCGCGCAGCAGACCGTTCACGTCCGGCGGCACTTGGGCGACGTGTCGCACGGCTCGGCCCCGCCGGAGTCAGCCGCGCGCGAAGCGGCGTTGCCGGACTCCATCGTCAACTATGTCCAGCGCTGCCAGGAGCGGGTGCTGCTGGATGATGCGACGCAAGCGAACCCCTTTTCGGCAGACGAATACCTTACCCGCCGCCAACCGAAGTCCGTGTTGTGTCTGCCTCTCATGCGCCGTTCCGAATTGATCGGCTTGCTGTATCTGGAGAACAACCTGGCCATCCAGGCGTTCACGCCTGAGCGCATAACCGTCCTCGAATTGCTGGCCTCGCAGGCCGCGATTACCCTCGAGAACGCTCGTCTGTACCGCGATCTGGCGGAACGCGAAGCAAGGATCCGACGTCTCGTCGAGGCCAACATTGTGGGTATTTTCACTTTCCATCTCGATGGCCAGATTCTCGAGGCCAATGAAGCGTTTCTCCGGATCGTGGGATACGACCGCGAGGACCTCGAGTCGGGACGGATGTGCTGGACCGACATGACCCCACCCGAGTGGCTCGAGCGCGACAACCAGCGAATCGCGGAGCTCACGACGACAGGGACATTACAGCCCTTTGAGAAGGAATATTTCAGAAAGGATGGCAGCCGTGCGCCCGTGCTGATCGGCGTGGCGACGTTCGAAGTAGGGCAGCACCAAGGTGTCGGTTTCGCACTTGATTTGACCGTGTGCAAGCGGGCGGAAGCCGAAGTGCGGGAGAGCGAGGAGCGCTACCGTGAAGTGCAGATGGCGCTCGCGCACTCTAACCGGGCCGCGACGATGGGGCAGCTCACAGCCTCGATTGCCCATGAGGTCAGGCAGCCGATCACTGCGGTAGCGACCTATGCTTCGGCCGCCTCGCGCTGGCTGGACGCGAGGCCCGCTAACCTTAATGAGGTCAGGCAGGCGCTCGATGGCATCGTCTATGAGGCAACACGCGCTGGCGGCATCATTAGCGGGATTCGCGACCTGGTCAGAAAAGCGCCTCCACGCAAGGACCGGGTAGACATTAACGAGGCGGTCGTCGAGGTGATCGAACTGACGCGGGGCGAAGCGGCGAAGTACGACGTCTCAGTGCTGACGGCACTCGGCGATGCCTTGCCTCTCGTCCTGGGTGATCGCGTTCAGTTGCAACAGGTGATGCTCAACCTGATCGTCAACGCCCTTGAGGCGATGGGCTCAACGAGCACGAGTCCCCGTGAGATACTGATTAGCACAACTGTAGATTTATCGGATGGCGTGTCTATCGTCGTGCGGGATTCTGGTCCGGGGCTCCCTCCGGATGAGTTCAGTCGCGTCTTCGATCCGTTCTACACGACGAAGGAGAATGGCCTAGGCATGGGCCTGTCGATCTGCCGTTCAATCGTCGAGACGCACGGGGGGCGGTTGTGGGCTTGCAAGAATGAACCGCGAGGAGCTGTCTTTCAGTTCACGTTGCCTGCTGGGGGGGGAGAGTAGAAGTGGTACCTGCTTCGCTCGGGGGCGTAGAATAATTGCATGCCAACGGGACGCGGCCGCGTTCCGGTTTCGCGAGGTGGCCGAATGACTACTGGAACGAACTCCCGTAAAACAGCCGAAACCGCAGCAACCGAAGGCTCCGTCGTCTACATCGTCGATGATGACAAGGGAATCCGGCTTTCCCTTAGCACCCTTATGCGCTCAGTCGGCCTGCGGGTCGAAGCGTTCGAATCCCCGGACGAATTTCTACGGTGCCCGCCCGCCGCCGGACCAAGTTGCCTCATCCTCGACGTGCGACTCCGCGGAAAGAGCGGCATGGCGATTCACGAAGATATCGTGAATCGCGGCATGCGTATTCCCGTTGTATTCATGACCGGTCACGGAGACATCGAGATGGGCGTGAAGGCAATGAAGGCCGGCGCGCAGGACTTCTTTGCGAAACCGTTTAAGGACCAGGACATGCTCGACGCCGTTGCTCAGGCTCTGGCGCGAGACAACGAGCGGCTCGCGGCAGAAGCCGCGCTGGCCGATCTGCGTGCGTTATACCAGTCCCTTTCGCCGCGCGAGAAAGAAGTGATGGGCTTTGTGCTTTCCGGTC
Organism: Paraburkholderia phenazinium; assembly: GCF_900142845.1. NCBI lineage: Bacteria > Pseudomonadati > Pseudomonadota > Betaproteobacteria > Burkholderiales > Burkholderiaceae > Paraburkholderia > Paraburkholderia phenazinium. The sequence continues at coordinate 3,429,211 of NZ_FSRU01000001.1, read as the reverse complement.
TTCTGAACAAGCAGATTGCCTATGAGATGAACCTGAGTGCGATCACGGTTAAGGTTCACCGTGGACACGTCATGCGTAAAATGAACGCGTGCTCGATGCCGGATCTGGTCCGCAAGGCCGAATCGCTCGGTATAGGGCCCTCTCTGCCTCGCGGCGATCATCATTGAGCGTCATCGTGTCAGGTAATTCGGACTTCTTCTCAGCGCCGTTCCATCGCTAAGGACTACCAAGTGCTACCGAGAGCCAGTGAGTCAAAGTGGCTGTGTCATAAGGTTTCGGCAGCAACACGAGTGCGCCGGCACTCACGACTTGCGCCCGTAGAGGTGCGCTCGGACAGGCGGTGATAAATATGGTCGGTGGATTATGCCCCTGAGCACGAAGGTGCTCATACATCTCGATACCGGACATCCCTGGCATTAAAACATCGGAAATCAGGCAGGCGGTGTGAGCAGCCTCCCCTGACGAAAAAAATTCCTCCGCCGACTTATACATGCGCACCTGCCAACCCAGCGACCGGATCAGGCTGTCCAGGGCATGACGAACCGCTTGGTCATCATCGACAATCGAAACAACAGGCGAAATTTGCAAAATGCCCTCTCGACCTCTCGTTTTAAGGGACGGCGTGAGGCCGGTGCAGTCCATCTCTTTTTCATCTGCAGATTAGCTTATAACCATGTGCGGCGACATGATACGAACGTATATGCGAATCGAACCAACTCTGCGGCAGTCTCGTCTTTGCGCAGATCGGCGCCGCGCATGAAGCTTCCTTGCCGCGCTTATACCCTCGTATATGCGACTTACCTCAATGCGGCGTCAGAATATCCTACCGGGGAATAGATTCGCTCTTCCGCAAGAGCTACTCTTCTCACATTGAGGCCACACACCGTTACGACAGCGCAAAGCGTGCGGCGCGGCTTGGGCCAACATTGCTGCGGAACTGCCGCCCACCCCGTTTGAGCGTTTAACTTCTTCGAAGAGTCATCTCAATATGTGTCCAGTAGCCGTAAGTTAGTGGTCATTCGACCGTACTGCTAAATTTGATTGATCTTCACTCGTCGCTAAAGAGAGGAACGCGATGTTGAACGCTGAGTGCGATTCGCCCCTTGAGACATTCTTAAACAATGATTCTTACCATGCGTCTATTGGCCCCATGCTGCTAACGGCCGACCTCCTATCATCGCATCGGCCAGCCGGTCATACTTCAGCGGACCCTTGGACTTCGATGCTCGCAACCATCCGTGAGTTTTCTTCACCGCCAGATCCGAAGCGACAGCCTCCGCATTTGTCTAGGCGTTCCTGGTCCGATGGCGGCCAGCGCCTTCCACGCAAGAGCGACCGCGGGGAAGTGCGGCCTTATACGGTAAGGGTTGTGGAGGCATTGTCCAATTCGCGCTTCTCCCTGTGCTGGCACGATCCGACGCTTTGCAACTACGAGGAGCAGGTCTGGGTGCCGTGCCGCGCTCGCTCGTCCGGGCGTTGTGCCTTGTCTGGCAAACGTATTGGCCGCGGCGATTGCGTCTATCGACCCCGAGGCCGCGGACCATCGAGGCCACTCAACGGCGACGCCATGATTCTGGCCAGCGAGCTGGCCACGCACCGCGCAATCGCTTGAGACGCTGTGGGGAGGGGCGATTCGCGCTTACTGGTGAAGCATTGCCAGGGTGTTGCCACTGCAGTCGTGTGCTCCAATATCAGGCCGCACGAGGTTTAGCATGAAGCTAGAGTCCGCCAAGTTTTTGCAACTGCGCCGTCTCGCTCCCGTTCTCGATGACGTATTAAGCGCGGGCGAGGTTGAGTACGCGGAGCAGGCCTTGGGACTTGCTTCACTCGCCCAGCTGTGTTTACAGTTGTTCGACGCGTACCAGCGCCAATACCCAGACGAGATCGCGCAAGCGCGGCTTGACGCTCTCCATCTGTAGTAGCGCGTCAGCGCGAGAGAGGCAGCCTACGTGGTCATTCCTTTGTGTGACCGTGCTTGCGTTCGCCTTGAGATTGGCAGACGTATTATCTCCACTTGTTCGTCGTATGAAGGACCGGACACTAACTTCGGTACGCGGTCAGTTCACCAATCCCTTCCTGCATTGCCGTTACCACACCGACGCAAAAAGAAGCGGCCTCTTCGCGCCGAGGCATTCCAGGCGTGGGAAAGCGTGACGCGCGCTCCGGTGCTGTAGCGATACTCTGATTAGAGTCGGCGTCTTTATACACAGTGTGTTCGAGAGCGTGCCGTTCGATAACGTGACAATGCCAGGGGTTGACCGACGGCGCGTCTTTGGAGGGTGTGCCGTTCCGTTTCCATTCGGAGGAAGGCATGGGAATACCAGATGCTCTTCGGATAGAACTGCGGGAGCGACTGTGGCAACTAGCGTAGTGACGGAATTTCGGAAAGGGCAACGATCGTGACAGACCCAGAATTGACGTGAGACGTTTCTTTGCTCGCCTGCGCGAAATGTCGAAATTGAACCTCGAAAAAGTCACGTTCGAGGTTAGCTATGCCATACCGTTATTAAAGACATGACGAAACGGGGGTCCTAATTTGATGCAAGAAGAACGAGAATGATTAGACACCGTATTTGATTCGGCTCTAGCAATATAGGATCCTTTATGTTCTCGGTTGTTGGAGTCGTCAACTAGGTAAGAGGCGGTGGCGCCCGGTCGACTCTAGTGAACGGATGTGACGTTCGCGCTGTTATTCTAAATCCCGAGAAGGTGTCTTCGTTGGTGCCAGGTGTGATGACGCGAATACCATTCGCAGCGAATGCCGTATCGATGTTGAAGATCGCAATGATAAACGTCGTGGCGTATCGGAAGTGACTCTTCAGCCAGAGACTGTACAGAAACATTGAGCGGTTCGCCAGACGACAGGCGAGCGTAGCTTTCGTGTCGGTCGTCCGTCTTTATTTTGATTTCGCACGAGATGCACATGGGCTTGTGACGCGCATCGGCGCTGCCATGACGAAACTGCATCTGAAAGATGCCATCTTTGCTGTCGGAAAAGCGGACTTGCTGGGCCAGAATGCGTGTGATGTCGTGATGGCATTCAATCGCTTTTTTTACTTCGATGTGAGCGAAAAACTTTACACGCATCAGGTACAAGACGGGGTGACCGGGGCGCAGCGGGGCAGTGTCTCAGGAACCGAGGATCAGGCAAACGAAGTAGCGATACTTTCAAATCGACGAGGGTCAAGTAATGTCTCAACCAACGACACATTTCTTTAAACGAAAGCGAATCGTACTCCAGATAATGACGCTGGCGGTCGTCGTGGGCAGTAGTCTGCTGCTTAAAACGCATGCATCCGCTTCGGCCGATTCGGTGAACGCCGCGCCAGCACCTCAGGTGACAGTAGCGCAGGCCCGTACGTTTCAGGTGGATGACCGTCAGGTATTCACCGGCAGATTACAGGCCGTCGACACGATTGACGTACGACCACGAGTGAGCGGATACGTGGATGAGGTGCTGTTCAAGGAGGGCACCCGGGTACACAAGGGCGACGTACTGTTCCGGATCGATCCGCGTCCTTATCGCGCCGAGGTAGACCGTCTGACAGCGGAACTCGCGCAAGCTCAGGCGGAGGCGGTGCAAGCCCGGTCCGATTCGGATCGAGGTAAGCGATTGCTGATGCAGAGTGCCATTTCGCGCGAAGCGTCGGAGCAACTTGACACCGCGGCAAGCACATCGCATTCGAAGGCGCTTGCGACCGGCGCCCAGCTCGACGCGGCGCAACTGAATCTCAGCTTCACAGACGTGCGTGCGCCGATCGACGGGAAGGTCAGCTATGCGATGATCACTGCCGGCAACCTGGTCACGCCAGATGCGGTCCTGACCCGCGTCGTCAGCGTCGACCCCATCTACGGATATTTCGACGTCGACGAACAGAGCTACCTTACGCTCCAGCATTTTCGCGATGACGGTCATAGCGTGCCCGAAGTTGCAATGGCCCTCGCGGACGAGCACGACTTCACGCACGTCGGTCATCTGGATTTCGTTGACAATCAACTCGACTCTGGTTCGGGAACCATTCGCCTTCGAGCTGTATTTCCCAACGCGCAAGGTGCGTACACGCCAGGACTCTATGCACAGATCCGCCTTCAGGAGAGCCATCCGGTGCCGCGCATCCTCCTGAGGGACACGGCAGTGGGAACTGATCTGGGGGATCAGTTTGTTTACGTGGTCGGGCCAGATAGCAAGATCATCTACCGCAAGGTGTCGACAGGTCCGGTGTTTGCCGGCTTGCGCGTCGTCGAAAGCGGTATTCAGCCAGGCGAGCGGGTGGTCGTTGATGGCCTGCAACATGTTCAACCGGGCATGGTGGTACTGCCGATCACCGTCTCAATGGATGCGCAGCTCAACGACCGCCAAAAGGCTGAGCTCGCAAGTGTAACCAGACCGGTTGCCGGATCTGGCACAACCGCACTGGCTGCACGATAGCCGCTTCATCGAGACTCAAGTCATGAAAGGTATAGCTAATTATTTTATCGACCGACCGATCTTCGCTGGTGTTTTGTCGGTTCTGTTCGTGATCGCTGGTGCCATTGCGCTAGTGATGCTGCCAGTCAGTCAATATCCGGACATCGTACCGCCGACTGTTGTCGTGCAGGCGAACTACCCGGGGGCAAGTCCCGAGACGATTGTGCAGACCGTGGCCACACCTCTTGAGGAGCAGATCAACGGCGTCGAACACATGCTGTACACATCGTCGCAGGCGACGAGTGACGGACGGCTTGCGCTGACAGTTACCTTCGCACTCGGCACCAACCTCGATACGGCGCAGGTTCAAGTGCAGAACCGGGTGGCGCAGGTGTTATCGCGCCTGCCCGATGAGGTTCAGCGCCTCGGCGTGACGACCCAGAAGAGTTCGCCGGAGGTCACACTGGTAGTGCATCTGGTGTCGACGAACCATCGCTATGATGGTCTCTATCTCTCGAACTACGCCCGCACACACATTCGCGATGAATTGTCTCGTCTCGATGGCGTCGGTGACGTGCAGATCTTCGGTGCGGGTGAATACAGCATGCGCGTGTGGCTGGATCCGCAACGTATGGCACAACGCGGACTGACGGCACCTGACGTTATAAAGGCGATTCGGGAACAGAACGTTGAGGTGGCAGCAGGCACGCTTGGCGCTCCCCCGATGCATACGGACGACGCATTTCAATTGAATGTGAATACTCAGGGGCGTCTCGTTTCCGAAGACCAGTTCCGCCGAATTATTTTGCGCAGCAGTGGCGACACGGGTGTCGTGCATCTTGGCGATGTCGCGCGCGTCGAACTCGGCGCGGACCTGTACGCGCAGCGTAGCCTGCTGAACAACGATCCGGCTGTTGGTATTGTGTTGTTCCAGCGCCCAGGCAGCAACGCAATCCAGACGTCGAACGAGGTCATGACGACAATGAAACGCCTGAAGGCGAATTTTCCGGAGGGTCTGGACTTTCGAATCATCCGCGACGATACGCAGTTCGAGCGGGCGTCCATCGAAGCGGTCGTTCATACGCTTTTCGATGCAATTGCGCTTGTGGTGCTGGTCGTTATTCTTTTCCTGCAGACGTGGCGTGCATCGATCATTCCACTTATTGCGGTGCCCGTGTCGCTGATCGGCACGTTCGCTGTTATGGATGCAGTCGGCTTCTCGCTCAATACGCTGTCGTTGTTCGGGCTCGTGCTGGCGATCGGAATTGTTGTCGACGACGCAATCGTCGTGGTTGAAAACGTTGAGCGGCATATCGAGCTGGGACAGAGTCCGAAGGAGGCGAGCCGACGTGCGATGCGGGAAGTCACTAGCCCAATCGTTGCCACGGCACTGGTACTGTGTGCAGTGTTCATACCGGCTGCTTTTATCAGTGGGCTCACCGGCGCGTTCTATCGCCAGTTCGCGCTAACGATCGCAATCTCGACGGTGATCTCCGCGTTCAACTCCCTGACGCTGAGCCCGGCGCTTGCCGCAATACTGCTCAAGTCTCACGACGCGCCTAAAGATGCGCTGACAGTATGGATCGACCGCCTGTTCGGCTGGTTATTCAGACCCTTCAACCGGCTGTTCGTGACTGGCGCGGGTCGTTACGTCGGCGGTGTGAGTCGGGTGTTGGGCCGTTCGTCGGTTGCGCTTGTGGTGTATGGCGGTCTGATTGTGCTCGCGGCGGTCGGCTTTATGCGAGTACCGACTGGTTTTGTGCCGACGCTCGACAAGCAACTCATTCTCGCATTTGTCCAGTTACCGAGCGGCGCGTCACTCGACCGCACGGAAGGCGTCGTGCGCGAGATGACTGACATCGCAGCTCATCAGCCTGGCGTCTGGCGCTCCGCGTCATTTCCGGGTCTGTCGATCAATGGCCTCACGAATAGCAGCGATTCGGGTGTGATCTTCCTTCTTCTCAAGCCGTTTGAGGAACGGAGGGATCCGTCGCTGTCGGCCGACGCGATCATTGCTGCGTTGAACAAGAAGTATGCGGCTATCTCTGGCGCCAGCATTGGCGTCGTGCCCGCGCCGCCGGTGGACGGCATGGGCGAGACGGGCGGGTTCCGGATGCAGATTGAAGACCGTGCTGGCTATGGTTCGATGGAAATGCAACGCCAGATTGATAAACTCATTGCGCTAGGCGCGAAAGAGCCCGCATTGAGCCCGCTCTATTCGAGCTTCGACGCACGCGTACCGCAAGTCCGCGTGGACATAGACCGCGAGAAGGCGAAGCTTGAGGGTCTCGACATGACCGACGTCGCCGACACGCTTCAGGCGTTCACGGGCACCTTCTACGTGAATGACTTTAACCGCTTCGGTCGCACGTACCAGGTGAATCTCTCCGCTGAACCGGACTTCAGGCGCACGCTTGACAACATCGGGCAACTGAAGGTCCGTAACTCTTCGGGGGTCATGGTGCCACTAGGCTCGTTCGTGTCAGTGCAGCGCACCGTCGGGACGGAGCGTTCGATGCACTACAACGGTTATCCCACGGCGGAAATCAACGGCGGCGCCGCGCCGGGTTACAGCACCGGACAGGCACAGGAAGCGATGGAGCGCATTGCGCGCGAGAATCTGCCGAGAGGGATGACGTTCGAATGGACCGATCTGACGTACCAGCAGATCCTTGCGGGTAATACGGCTGTACTCGTATTTCCTTTGTCCGTGCTGCTGGTGTTCCTCGTGCTCGCCTCCCTGTATGAGAGTGTTTCGCTCCCGCTGGCGGTCATCCTGATTGTACCGATGGTACTTTTGTCAGCTATTGGTGGCGTGTGGCTCACACATGGCGACAACAATATATTCACGCAGATCGGTTTGATCGTGCTGGTAGGCCTCGCGTGCAAGAACGCAATTCTTATCGTGGAATTTGCACGCGACGCACAAGGACGCGGTATGGATCGCAAGCAGGCAGTCCTTCAGGCAGCGCACCTGCGTCTGAGGCCGATCCTGATGACATCGGTGGCATTCATCATGGGTGTTGTTCCACTGGTGTTGGCTCACGGCGCGGGGGCGGAGATGCGACACGCGATCGGTGTGGCGGTGTTCGCTGGGATGTTAGGCGTGACGGCGTTCGGATTGGTGTACACGCCTCTTTTCTATGTGTTGGTACGCGGGTTCGTGGAACGGCGTGAGGCGCGCCGCAGTAAGGCTATCCAAAGCGCGCCGGTTCTCGGGGAGCACTGAAATGAATAGGCTGAATCCTTTCTCGGCTGTTGCAGCAATCCTGTCTGCGCTGGCGCTCGCTGGGTGCGTGTCCGTCGGGCCCGATTACCACGCCGCCGCCCCAGCGGTACCGAAGCTGCTCAACGTCGATCCGATGCGTGAGAACAACGGGAGCTTCCAGGCACAATGGTGGAAGCAGTTTGGAGATCCGACGCTTGATGCCCTTATACAGATGGCGGCGCTCGATAACCTCGATCTACGCGTTGCACAGGCACGCCTCCGTGAGTCGCGGGCCTTCGTAAGCGGCGCGGAGTCGGCGGAGATTCCAACCGTTTCGGCTGGGACCAGTTTTGCGCGCACCTATGGTCAGTATCCGGGAATAACCACGGACCAGGTTAGCTACGACGAGTATCGCGCTGGGTTCGATGCCAGTTGGGAACTTGATCTGTTCGGTGGCATCCGACGCGAAGTGGAATCGTCGAAGGATGAACGCGATGCACGGCAGGCGGCATTGCGCGGCGCCCAGGTTTCCGTCATTGGCGAAGTGGCCCGTAATTACTTCATGATGCGCGGTTCACAGGCACGAATCGCCATTGTCCAGAACGACATCAAGACGCTCCAGGAGACGCTGCGTCTCGTGCAGGCGCAGGCGAATGTTGGCACGGGCTCGGAGCAGGATGTCGCAAGCGCGGGCGCTCGGTTGAGTGCAGTGGAGGCGCAGTTGCCCAATCTCAGGATAGACGAGCAGACCGCACAGTTCCGGCTTGCGGTGCTGCTTGGCAAGCGCCCCGGCGAACTTGACGTCGATTTGTCGCCGCGCACTTCCGAGCCAATCGCCGTGAGCCTACCCATGGGGTCAATAGGCGATGTGCTTGCGCGTCGACCTGACGTGCAGGAAGCGGAGCGTCGACTGGCGGCATCGACCGCGCGTATCGGCGTTGCGGAGGCCGACTTCTATCCGCATGTTTCACTGGTCGGATTTCTCGGCTTTCTCTCGAGCCAGGGCACGGATTTCTTGACGGCGGGTTCGCAGGCATGGTCGATCATGCCGGGTATTACCTGGGATGGTTTGAATGTACAGCGCGTGCGTGCAAACCTTCATGCGGCGCAAGCCCGCTCGGACGCTGCGCAAGCCGCTTACGAGCAAAGCATTCTTCTCGCTATCGAGGACGTTGACAGCGCGCTCACGTCTTACAACGAAACTCATGCTCGGGTCGGCAAACTGATCGATCAGTTTTCGCAGAGTCACCGCGCAGCTGATCTCGCGCGCGTCCGCTACCGGGAGGGATCGACAGGTTTTCTGGAACTGCTCGATGCCGAGCGGGTAGAGCTCGCTGCGGGGGATGATCTGGCGCAGGCCGAGTCGGATATTAACGTACGCGCTGTGGCACTGTACAAGTCACTCGGCGGAGGGTGGGAAGCCTGTGGGGGTGATCGTTGCGATGCACTTGCGCTGACCCAGACCTCAACACACCCCTCTACGGCGCGCTGATCTGGCCGCCTTAACCTCAGCGGCGGTATCAACGTTGAGAGCATTCCGTACATTGATCGCCTCGTTTTCTGTGCCGGAGGTCGCTGGTTGAGACTGGCGGCCTCGATTTTTTTTGCATTTTCAGGTTTTTGCGCAAAGCTCTGCGCGCCATCCATAGATCGTTCGGCGCCTACCTGATCTCCTCGTGACAGGCCAGCGCACCGCCTTAGCATCATGCGCCTTCCGATACCCGATATCCGGCGTGCGCCGTGACAACGTGGGTTGTTGCTTCCCCGCGATTGTCGTCGCATCGCCCTCAATCTGCCAATACCTCTGAAAGATCGCTGGCAGCACCACGGAGCGTTCGAATTGCAAAGGACCTCGGGAAAGACCTGATCACGCAACTGGATTCTTCGATACGCCATGAGACGATACGATAAGCCAGTAGTCAATTACACACCTAAAGTTGCTTCGCAGGGCTCACGGGCAGATGTGATCTAAGCGAAGTACGAAGACCGAGGGAAGTGACTTCTTCTACTAGATGAAACTGGGAGGTGGTGTCAGGTTGGCCGCATACCGGCGGCTGGTACAACTCGGGACCTTTGGGGCAGATATGAACGAGCGCGGCTCCGGTTCCAGTCGGGACCAGACGATAACCCATCGGTTGTTGCCAGCCTCAAGCGAAGAGTAATGGAGCCTGACGTCACAGTGCGGAGCAATGTGGAATGGACAAATCTATTGTGATGGCAATGATTCAAAAAGTCAGACTGGAATTTTTCTAACGTATCGGAGGAAACGGTGTCGCTTAAAGATAAACGGATTGTGATTCTCGGTGGATCGTCGGGACTCGGTTTCGCGACGGCGAAAGCAGCGGCAGATGAAGGTGCACTCGTGGTCATTGCATCTAATAGTCAGGCGCAGATAGAGCAGGCGAAGGACAAGCTCCCCTCGAGTGCTGAAGGGCACGTGATCAACCTGCTGGATGAGGACAGCATCAAGTCATACTTTGAAAAGATCGGAGCATATGATCACCTCGTGTATACCGCCGGCGATCCTTTGCGAGCGGTCAATCAGAAAGACATGAGCTTTGAGGAAGCGCAAAGGTTTTTTGGAGTTCGCTACTGGGGCGCCTTTCTGGCCACAAAATACGGTGCAGGAAAAATTCGCGAGGGTGGCTCGATCGTCCTTACTTCGGGGATGACATCGCAACGCCCTCTTAAGAGCATGTCGGTGGTTTCGAGCGTCTGTGGGGCGGTTGAAGCGCTCGCGCGTGCCCTTTCAGTAGAACTGGCGCCGCTGCGGGTCAATGTAGTTTGCCCAGGAACGGTCAAGACTGAACTTTGGAATACCTTTCCCGAGGCCGCCCGTGAAGCGATATTCCAAAGTGCGGAACAGAGTCTGCTCGTTAAGCATGCCGGTGAACCTCATGAAGTCGCCGAAGCTTACCTCTATCTGATGCGAGGCGGCTTCACGACCGGTCAGGTAGTGGTAGCCGATGGAGGGTTAGCAGTAGGCTGAGGCATTGTCGCCATGTAAATGTACCGAGTGGCTTTGCGGTGACTTGCCGCTCGGCTCAGTCGAAACAGGGGGCATCCACGGAAAAGTAGCTAACGACGATGGATGTTTGATGCATCAATCACCACAACTTACATAGGACTATTTAGGAAATGACTATTGCGAAAGATTCTGTGTAGCCCATCCGTTTGAAGCGGACGAAGTGGTGGCAGCCCATCTGTAATTGATTCGCAATGGCGGACGTCGATCGTAGACGCCGCGTTAGAGTGGAGTCAGGAAGGCGAAAATCCCTGCACTGACAGTCGTAATAAAATTAGTTATCCAAATGTGTTTTCCACATGAAGAAGGGAGGTTGATTGAGATGTTCTACGAACTGCGCACCTATATCTGTACGCCCGGTCGGCTCCACGCTGTCGCGGAACGATTCGAACATCCGGTACTGGGTATCTTTCATGAACTGGGCATCCAGACAATCGGATTCTGGACCACCGAAGCAGACAGTAAGTCCGAACTGATTTATCTGCTGAAGTGGAACAGCGAGGCCGAACGCGCCGAAAAGATGGGGGCGTTTCTGAAAGACCCACGCTGGCTGGAAGCGAAGCTGAGTTCCGAGCGTGACGGCCCGATCGTCGAATCGTTCTCGGCGAAAACATTGACGCCCACTACGTTTTCCGCGCTGCGATGAGAAAACGCGGGACGCCTCAATCCGAATCTCAGGTAACGGACATTCGAACGAAAGAGACATCCCTGAGTGAAGTCAACACGCAAGATGTGAGCTTTCTCGAGCATGAATGAGGGCTGAGCTTCGCTTACATCGTCGCTAACTGGTCCATTGGACTTTGTCTTGTTTTTGGGTTAGGTCCGCTCGCCATTACCGGCGAGCTGGCCAGCAAACACGTGGGTCTTGAGAAGGAATTACGTAGTCACCTTCGCGTCTTGGTGCCGCTTACGGCTCTGGACGCTAATGATACTTAAATGGAGATATGTTATGAACAGGCTTTCGAACAAGGTGTGTCTGGTTACCGGCGGGGGAGGAGCGATTGGACATGCGACAGCCAAGGCCTTCAAGGACGAGGGCGCAACGGTCATCATTTCGGATATCAGCGAGCGTCTGTTGGATGAATCCGCTGAAGAAATCGGGTGTTCGTCGGTGGTTCAGGATGTCACGAGCGAGGAGCAATGGACGCAGGTCATCGATGAAATCGAAAAGAAGCATGGTCGCATCGATGTTCTTGTGAACAATGCAGGCATTCTGGGGTCCACGGAGAACGTAAACCCGGAGACCACGCAGGTCGACGAATTCCGTCGCATCCAACTGGTCAACGTCGAGTCGGTGATGCTTGGGTGCCGTAGCGTAATTCCTGCAATGAAGCGTGCGGGCGGAGGGTCCATCGTCAACATCTCCTCGATTGCCGCAGTACTCGCAACGCCGTTTGAGGTCGCATATGGTGTGAGCAAAGCAGCGGTTCGCCACCTTAGTTGGTCTGTAGCGGCGCACGGCGCTCCGTTCGGCATTCGCTGCAACAGCATCATGCCGGGCCAGATTGAGACGGGTGACGGCGGCATGATGGATTCGATTTTAAAGGGTGCTGCGCGTCGTGGCGAGTTTTCGGACCCGGAAGCAGCACGAGCCACGTTCACGGCGCTCATTCCGCTCGGTGCGCTTGGGACGCCACACGACGTTGCGATGGGGGCGGTCTACCTGGCCTCAGACGAGAGCCGGTATGTCAGTTCAATTTCGCTGCAAATTAGTGGAGGCTGGCTGGTGCTGTAACGGCGGATTCCGGCGTACTGAAAGCGTTCGAAACCGGTCGGAGACGGCGGTTGTTCTGCAAAGCGCGGGGCGAACCGCCGGCAACCGGAAAAGGCACACTCCGACCGTTCCCATTCATAGTAGTGTTGTCGCGTTGGTGGCAAGTTGAGGGTGACGCGGCGACAACTGCGGGCACGAAACGGACCACGTTGCCGCGGCGCCGCCTTCAAAATGAGTGTGTGATGCCGACGCGAGTGACAACCTGGTTTTGCGTGCTGGATGGGTTGAAGGACGTTATCTGCGCGTATTGGGCGGCCCCAGCGGCGTGTTGGTAGATTCCCATTACGTAGACGGACGTGCGCTTCGAGAGACTGTATTGCGCAATCAGGTTAACCTGGTGGTACTTCGGCGACGTGTCGGTTGCATGCTCGAGGCCGGTCGTGAATGTATATCCAGCCCCGATGATCAACGCGGAGTTGACCGAGTAGATACCCGATACCTCATAGTTTTGGAAGTGCAGGTCATGTCCTCCAGGGCCCGCGGCAAAATCGACGTTCGAATAGTCGGCCCCGACCTTGAGCGAACCAAGCACGTAGGCGGCGCCGGCCGACAGAGCACCCTGATAACGCGCGTTCGCGAGTGCGTCGCCGTAGATCGTGTTGACGTAGCCGCCGCCGCTGCCATAGCCGGCGACCGCCGTGATCGGATCGTTGATGCGAAGGTAGCTGACGCCCGCACTGAACGTGCCATGCGAGTAACCCGCGGCCGCACTGTACGAAGAGTTGTTGGAGAACTGGCCGGCAACACCCCCGAACGAGTAGTGACCCTCGAACGTAAAACCCACGAGATTGGGGCTCACATACTTGACCGAGTTGTTGATTGGGAATCCGTTGTCTAGATTGTCCATATCGTTCGGGTGTGCGAAGTACCAGCCGCCATACTGGCCGTTCAGCGTGAACGGCTCGACGATGTCGACGGATGCATCCCATTGCTTGCCAAACGTTAGCTGACCGTATTGATTGGACTTGATGCCGACATAAGCATTACGGGAAAACGCCAGACCACCGCCCAAACCTCCCGTCGCCGCGTCAAAGCCGCTTTCGAGCCGAAAGATCGCCTGATTGCCACCACCAAGGTCTTCCGTGCCGAGAAGGCCCCACCGGCTACCGAGGGGAACGCCGCTTTGCATCTGCGTGAGCTTGCCACCGCTGCCGGGCACAACGTTCCCGTTTGAGCCGCTGACAACGTTGTTCGCGTAATCGATGCCGACGTCGATTACGCCGTAGAGCGTGACGGTGCTTTGGGCATGAGCGCCTGCCATTGCGAGCGCCAGCGGCAGTGCCGCAAGAGTGTTTCTTTTCACTACTGTCTCCTTGTAATGAGGCCGCGAGCGGCGGCCAGGTCTTCTTCGTGTCGAACTTCATGCGCTATGTCGCTTTGCGCAAGGCGACGTATCACCGGCTTCGAAATGTGAAGACAAGTGCGGCTAGCGCAATAATTGCTCCTTGGACCATGGCTTGACCGGCGGCGCCGAGTCCAAAACCGATTAACAGGCTAAAAAGGTAGGTAAGCATGAATGCGCCGACAGCCGGCCCCAGCATGCGTCCCTTACCGCTGCCGAAACTCACGCCACCGAGAATGACTGCCGCCAGCGAGTTAAGTACCATGTCCTGACCGATGTTCGTGTTGCCCACCGAGACTGAGCCAACGAGCAAAAGAGCGGCCAATGCGGTTGTCAGTCCAGAGAAGATATGGGTAATCGACATGACGCGAAGGCTTGGTATGCCGGACACGGTTGCGGCGGTCGGGTTGGATCCAACCGCGTCTAGATAGCGACCGAACACGCACGTGCGCAAGCTAAGGGCGAATGGGATGAGCACTGCGACCCACACAATCGCCGCGATCGGAAGCGACCCGATGCGACCCGAACCCACGATCCGCAGAAGGTCGGGTGTTTCGCCGGGTTGATGGTATTGGCTCGCTGCAACGACGGAGCCTGTTAGGACGATGGCCATCGCGAGCGTGACGACTACCGCCGACGCCCGGAGGCGAGTGATGATCAGGCCGTTGATGGTTCCGATGAGTGCCCCCGAAAGCAGCGCCAGGAAGACCAGAGCGGGAACCGGCAGCGGGATTGCCCCGCTGGTGACTATCCAGATGACGACTACGACGACCCCACTGATTGAAAGGTCGATGGAACGACTCCGGACCACCAGAGACTGTCCTATGGTGACTACACCCAGGATCGCACCCTGCTTCAGGATTGCAAGAAGCAGCAACGGGGAGAGCAGGGCCGGGCGCGTTGCCCAGGCCACTAGCAGCAGAATTCCGAGGCCATACCAGGATGGCGGTTGATTAGAGAGAAAGCCATAGAGTCTGCGAGCGGCGCGTTGGCTATCGGGAGTTTGTTGGACTGTGATTGCTGGCATGGTATTAAAACCCTATGATCGTTCGACGCTGAAAGCTGATAGCAATGAGCAATAGCACCCCAGTAGCGGCAGATTGCAGGAACGCGTCGATACCAACAAGGTTCATTCCATTGCGCATCAGGCCCAAGGTGAGAACGCCGCAAAATGCTCCCACGGCACTGCCGATTCCGCCGGAGAATTGGACTCCGCCAAGCGCGACGGCTGTAATCGTTGCGAGTGCGAACTGCGCTCCTATGACGGGGTCGCCAGCGCCGATTCGACCTGTAAGTACAACACCAGCACAAGCGGCAAACAGACCTCCGGCAGCGTACGCTGCAACGATGATCTGACGGTCCGTTACGCCGTTAAGCGATGCGTTGCGCGGGTGTGCGCCGACCGCATAAAGGCGTAGACCAAAACGCGTACGGGCGAGAAGCCACCCTACGACTATCACGCAGCCTAGTAGCAGCAATATGCTGACCGGCAGGCCGGCGATAGTCGAGTTGATGAAGGCCGGTAAGAACGGAGGAGCAAGCCCTCCGGCCGTTGGGAGCCAGTACAACGCCAGTCCCTGGACGAACGTCATGGAACTGAGCGTGGCGATAATCGGATGCATACGGGCCACGGACACCGCGAGACCGTTGGCGATACCGATGACACAACCCAATAAAAGAGCGAGTGCGATACCCGCGGTTGACCCGACAGAAGCGGAGGCGACGCAGGTAGTCAGACTGATTACTGAACCAACGGACAGGTCGATTCCGCCCACCAGGGCGACCAGCAACTGGCCCAATGTAGCAATTGCAAGCGGTGCGATCTGGGCCGAGAGATTAGAAAGATTGCCGCGATTCAGGAAATCGGTGGCGGCAAAGGAAAGCCCAACGATAAGCGCGATCGGCATCGACACGACGTAGGGTTTAAGGCCGGAGCGGGAGTTGGGACCGAATGGGTTCATTGCGTCTTCTCCGTTGATTGTCGCTGTGAGACGCCGAGCGCGTGCGACATGACAGTTTCTTCTGATGCTTGAGTGCCATCAATTTCAGCGACAATAGTGCCTGCCCGCACGACAAGAATACGGTCACACAGCCCGATGAGTTCTGTCAGTTCGCTGGAGCCGACGAGTACCGCTCCACCCTCGTCGGCAAATCCGCGTAGTAGCCGATAGATATCTGCCTTGGCGCCTACGTCTACGCCGCGGGTTGGCTCCTCGATGAGCAGGATGTCGATGTCAGCGATTAGCGCTCGTGCCAGTAGAACCTTTTGCTGATTCCCGCCAGAAAGGGTTGTGACAGACTGCTTTGGATGCTTTACCTTGAGACCGATCCGCGCAATGACGTCTTCTACAAGCGAAGATTGGGCTGAAGCGTGGCCGTATAGCGCACTATCCCGATAGGTGCCTATAACGACGTTTTCCGCAACCGAGAGATCCAGGTACAGGCCTTCCGCTTTGCGGTCGCCGGGTACGAAGGCTATCCCGTGGGCGAGGCGCCGCGCCACGCCGGCACTCGGGTCGACTGGATGGGCTTTGCCGACGCTATTGAATTTTTCAATCGTCGCATGCGGTGTTTGCATGAGACCTGCTGCGGCCCGGATGATTTCCCGCTGCCCTTGTCCCTCCAGTCCAACGAGTCCGACAATCTCTCGTCGGTTCAGATTCAAATTCACGGCGCTGCGTCCAGGACCGGAATTCAGGCGTTCACATCGCAACGCACTGGATAGCTGGCCAGACGACCTGTGCGGGAAGAGGTCCTCGATAGGGCGACCGACCATCAGCGTGACGAGTGTGTGTTCATCCAGTTCGCTGCAAGGAGTCGTAAGAACATGCTGCCCATCCTTCAGCACGGTGACGGTGTCGCACAATCGAAAGATTTCATCGAGTCGGTGGCTAATATAGAAGATGGATTTGCCTCTTGCCTGCAGGTCCTTGATGAGTGTCTCAAGCTTTTTCACCTCGGGACCATTTAGTGCTGCCGTAGGTTCATCAAAAATGAATACCGACGCATCTGTCGTGATGCCCTTGGCGATCTCCACGAGTTGCTGTTCGCTCACGGAAAGGCTGCCTGCGAGCGTCCCAGGATCGATGTCTACGCCGAGGGAGTTCAATGTACGACTCGCACGTTCATGCATTTGCTTCCTGTTGATCCATCCGCGCCTGCCAGACTCGCGTCCGATGAAAATGTTTTCGGCGATAGTCAGATTGGGCAGCAGAGTGAATTCCTGGAATATCGTGGAAATGCCATGCTCTCGGGCACTGCGTGGATTGCGCAGCGTTATGGTTTTGCCATGCATGCGCAATTCGCCGGCGCTCGGCCGATACACACCAGCGAGAATCTTCATGAAGGTCGACTTGCCAGCACCATTTTCGCCAGTCACGGCATGAACGGAGCCAGCGTGGCCGGCTATTGAAACACGAGAAACCGCGCGCGTATTTCCAAAATTCATGGAAATGTCGATGCCTTCGATAAGCGGTGGCCACGCCTTCCGATGCGGGGCTTTTTCAGCTTGATACAGCATGTTTGACTCCGTGTGTCAGGGACAGAATGCACATGGGAGGGACGCCTGCCGGGTTGGAGACTATTTGTTTTGATAGAGGTGCTTAAGCGTTGCATCCGGAAGCAACGAACCCACCCAGTAGGAGTCGTTCAGGTCGGGACGGTAATACTTGGTCAGGTTCTCGCGTGTGATGACTTCTCCCCCGTCGCTCCAGTAGCTTCGATACATCTGGTCACCTTCAAGGAGCAACAATGCCGCTCGAAGTGCGACCGGTCCCAGGGACGGAGGGTAGATATATGCTACAAACGGTCCCCCCGACTTCTGGGCGGCTCTGAGAAAGCCATTGTTGCCCTCACCCGTCACAGGAACTGGAGCTTTTCCGACTTCCTGGAAAACCTCCAGGCATCCTCGCGACATCTCACCTCCGGAGGCCCAGATGCCGTCGACCGGCTTTCCTGAAAGGAGCAGGCTTTCACATGCCTGTTTGCCCTTGGCATAGTTCCAGTCGGCATAGACTTCGGCAGAGACCGGCAACCTGGTTACTTTCAACGACTGAGCGAGTCCCGCGTAGCGGTCAGTGTCTTCTGTGTTTCCGGCGATGCCACGAAACGCCCAAATGCTACCTTTGCCACCCAGTTGCTTTGCAAGCCAGTCGGCCATGATCTTTCCTTCAGGAGCCCCGCCGGATAACACGGCGACCGCGACCTGGTCTGAACTGGCGGTGGCCGTGAAGGTAACAACTGGAATCCCTTTCGCGGCCGCTTTGGCGATCTGCGCATTAATGGCGGTCGAGGAAACCGGCGATACTACGATGGCGTCGACGCCCTTCGTTATCTGATCTTCGAGGTCTGCAGCCTGTCTGGCGGCATTCGAATCACTCGATATCACCGTGAGTTTCCCGATTTCGGGATGCAACGTTGCCTCGTGGCGCACCTCCTCGGTTTCCTGGATTAACCATGTCGTAAAAAGACCAGGCATAGCCAAAACGACGTTGTAGGGAGGGCTTTTCTTGAATGCGCCAGCCTTGGTCAGTTGTGCGGAGGTCGGCTTGTATTGTGGATCCTTGAGATCGCCGACCTGCGCGGACGATGGCTGTGCAGCCGTTGCCGTCGAAATTAGTATAACTAATGAAATAAGAGGTGTTTTGAGAGAAATCACGATCTTGTCTCCTTGTTTGAAATTTAATCGTCAGCTATTGCAGCGTTGCGGGATGCTCGTCACGCATCAAGATGGACTCCATACATCAGCACTTCGCATTACGAGTGCGTACGTGGACATCGGGAGAATCTGGTGTCCGGCGGTCGTAGCGTGGCTTGGATCTCCATGCTGTCAGCGTCCTCTCAACCTTAAGCAAACCCAGCGAAAAGCGAAAATCGGCTGGTTGCGTTCACGCATCCCGGTCTGATGGTTTCGAGTTGTATTGCGTTCTCTTGTGGGGTGAGCATGACGTCGTCTCCTGGTTTCATCTATTGGAGGAAGGAACAGACCTCTCGTGTTCTAGATCATTCGGACAACGCTTGCCGACTGCTCCTGCGCTTCCGGCAACTGCTCATGTGAAGCAAGTGTAAGGATGTGTTCGATTTCAGACTTATCGGATCGTCTTGTGACGTATCGGATCGTCCAGTTCCGTCATGAGGTATTTCCCGGAGTTCCATGTGTTGCAATCGTCCGACGACGCTTGTAATTACGCACTTCCTCGTCGAGAGATCTGGTGGCGTGGCATGCACCAATACCAGGCTATAGAGGGAGGGGCGGCAGATGCGGATAGTGTCTAGGCTTGGAGCATCAACGCGCGCGATTCCCTGGATGAGCGCTGGCGTATGCGTTCCTGAGGGCTTCCGCAAAGGGTGCGGGACAGCCTGGGTCAAAGCATTGTGCCTGCTCGTCAGGATCGGCCCGCAACTATGGCCTCCATTCAGCCTTCGACTGGCACCACGCGAAACGCAGAGGACTTCGGGAAAATCCTGACTACGAAGCTGGATTCATGGATATACGACGGGACGTTCCGATAAGAAATAGGACCAACGTGCATCTACGATTGATTTACAGGATCGGCTGGTGCGAGCTTACTAAACCGACTGCACCGAACAATTTATATTTCGTTTAACGAATGTTTCCACCATGAGAAAACGTTGAGCGGATTGGTGTGAAGGTGGGTAACTGCGAGATGGGGACATTGAAGTTCGAGACCGGTTTCTGTGAAGGGAAGCGTAGGGCATGGCGGTGCGGAAGGAAAGGTCCTGTTGGGATATCCGTGCACGCATCAGATTTTTTCTTGAAAGGAGACATCAATGAAGCGAACGCGTCACCCTCTCATGACTGTCCAACTGGACGGCACAGAACTGCGTGCCGATTATTGCGAGCAGACCGGGCGTCTGCGGATTCTTCAGGGAGAGACTGTAGTTCGGAAGTGGCTTCCGCCCAATTCGTGGATTGCCATCGCATCAGTGGTCGGCTCCCGAAACTGGGGGACACGGCCGGACTGCAACGAACTGCAGACTGTGCTGGAGAGCCAGGTATCGCTGCTGCAGATCGGTTAGGCGCGTTGTGGCGCGCCTGGGTCCGAATTTCCGTTGAAGTGCTGAAAATTAGCTGCGTGGGCTGATAATCCAGTTGCTCGTTTTTAGTTTCGAAAGTGTTCATGGTTGCGGGCTGGCGAACTGTGAGAGCGCGCAGTTTGGCGTACCTGTATCGATCGCCGCCGGTATCGACGTTATGAAAAACTCATGCTCGGACGCTCGATCTCCTGTGGATAAACGCTCCACATGCCGTCATCGTGAAGGAAGAAATAAATTGTCAACGCGCCTGTCGGCCGTAATGTCTCAACGCACACATATCGGCGCCGATTTGGACGTATGTGACCGAACCGGACTACCCGAGTCAGTGTTGCGGGATTCGCTCCAAGCCATCTAGCGACCAGGGAACGCAAAGAACGGTCCATCGTACTCATTGCTTTCTCCTTCAAGTTCGCATCGCGTAAACGCGATAATCCCATTAAAAGTTAAGGATTGCGAATTGTTTGTCATAAGGAGCGCGGTTATCTTGTCAGAGTTGTAGAGGCTCGTTGCAAATCAGGTTAAATTGCTCCGAACTTAAGCGCGTTCGAGTGAGAATATATAAATTTCGTCGCCAAATGTCTGATCGTTGTTAAGATGACTTGGCGAATCCTGAGATTCAACTCTAGGCGTAGACTTGATTTTAGGGTTACCAGATCGTCTCGTCGTTTATCGAGGAATCCAGTTCTGTTATTAGGTATTACCCGGGGACAGAGGTGATTCATCCGGCTGGGATGCATGGTCGTGCGGTGAGAACGAGTGGTCGAGCGGCAAGTCAGGCGTCTCTCCCTGACATTGTGCTCGATGAAAGAAAAATAAATTTCGACACGCGTTGATATCGAGATTGTTGACAGGCGCTATAGACTGCGTGGATCGGTCGGCGTGGTGGGCGCGTCGACCGATCCACGCGACCCGATGTTGTTTTTTTAACGGGTCTTCCCACGGGCGGTGTCAATTGACCGCCCGTTTTTTTCTCACTAATCAAAAGATGCCCCTGTCCCTGGCTCGACAAGGGATGCTAGATGCGCGCTATGCGTGGCAGGCGCGCGGCCAAGGTTGTGTCAGAGGTGAACTAGGGCGTGTTGTGTAGCCTTGGCGAGGGTATGTACGACCAATAGAACGTTATACCGATCGGCATGGCGCGTTCGCTCGAGGGTGCTCGAGGGAACATAAAAATGTTTGATTGAAAGAGACCGTTCAGTGCTGGACGGAACGGTCCGATGATTCCACCTTGGTGTCCCTCTTGGCGCGCTTACGGCAAGAGAACGGTCGAACCGGTGGTGCGGCGGCTTTCAAGTTCGATGTGTGCCTTCGCAACTTCGGACAGCAAGTAGCGCTGGTTGATGCTGGTCTTGACCTTGCCCGACACCAAAACTTCAAACAACTCGGTCGACATCGCCTCGTAGTCACTGCGCTTGGCGATGTGTGTAAACAAGGTCGGCCGGGTAAAGAAGAGCGAGCCGCGTCCGACGAATTCGGAGGAGTCGATCGGTGGCAGCGGACCGGATGCATTGCCGAAGCTCACGAACAGGCCAAGCGGCGCGAGGCAGTCGAGCGAACCCGCAAACGTGTCCTTGCCTATCGAATCATAGACGACGGGCACGCCTGCGCCGTTTGTAATCTCGCGCACGCGCTTGGTGAAGTTCTCGCGCGTGTAGACGATGGCGTGATCGCAACCATGTGCCCTGGCGATTTCCGCCTTTTCGTCCGAGCCAACTGTGCCGATCACCGTCGCGCCCAGCGCCTTGGCCCATTGAGACACCAACAGGCCAACGCCGCCTGCAGCTGCCTGGATCAGGATCGTGTCACCCGCCTTGACAGGGTAAGTGCGTCGCAACAGGTATTGCGCGGTGAGCCCTTGCAGCATCACTGAAGCGGCCTGCTCATAGCTCAGTGCATCCGGCAGCTTGACGACCTGAACGGCCGGCAGCACCCGTTCTTGAGCATAAGCGCCTGGAGGGCGCGCCACATACGCAACCCGGTCGCCAATCTTCAGACCTGTCACGCCGGCGCCCACCGCCGTGATCTCACCCGCCGCTTCCATGCCGAGGCCGCCCGGCAGCGGCAACGGGTACGAACCGGTGCGGACGTACACGTCGATGTAATTGAGACCGACCGCATGCTGCTTGATGCGGATCTCGCAGTTACCCGGCTCGCCTACCTCGACATCGACCCACTTCATCACCTCGGGGCCGCCTGTCTTACCGAAACGAACTGCTTTGACCATGGTGTTTCCTATATCGACCAGAGTTAGACGGTGCCACGTTCAGCCCAGAAATGGCTCAGGCAAGAGACGCGAACACGAAACGGCTGTCATCCAGCTCGTCATATCGGAGACCGGAGCGACATCGTTTTGTTTATTCTCTCGCTAATTGCGAGCGACATAGCATCATGTCAGTAATGCCAAAATGGCATGAACCGGCTTTGCCGAAAGATTTTGCTGGATTGGATCGGCTTGACAAACCGTCTGTTGCGTAGGGCCTGAGATTGTGCGGCTCACCACGGGATTCGACATGAGCGTGATCTATCACAAGAAACCGCGATGTGGCCCGCGCGAATCGCCAGGCGGACCTCGTCCGCCACCATGCGAGCCGGTTGCGCGGTGGGTCGACCGAAGAAATAGCCTTGGCCGCAAGCAATCCCCAAGTCGCGCACGACGATCAGGTCCGCTTCGTTTTCGATTCCCTCTGCAACCAGTTTGGCGCCGCTCGCGTGTGCGAAGTGCTGTATGGCACGAACAGCTTCGAGCTTAAGAAGATTGCTCGCGATGTTATGGATGAAGAACCGGTCGATTTTCACAATGTCCGGTTGCAATTGCACCCACAGATTCATGCTGGCGTTGGCGGTACCATAGTCATCAAGTGCGAATTGCGCACCAGCGGTACGCAAAGTCGTAAGCACCTGCAACAAGCTGTCGATGTCACGAATCGTGCTTTGTTCGGTCAACTCGATCACGATTCGCTCAGGGCTGATGCCTGACTCGCGCAGCAATGTGAGCACGTCGTCACTGGCCTCAGCGAATCGACGTATCGTATCCGCGCTGAAGTTGAGGAAGAGCTTGCCCACACACGCGAGCTTAGCGAAGGTCTCAATGCAGGTACGTGCGGCAGCCTGCTCGAGTTCAATCACGCAACCTTCGGTGCTAGCCTGTGCGAAAAGGTCGTACGGGCTCTCGAGCGGGGAACCCGCTGGCCCCCGAATCAGCCCCTCGTAACCGAGAATCGCCCCGTCGTCGAAATTCATGATGGGTTGGAACACGGCAGACAACTGACCCCGATCGATAAGGTCCACGATACTGATCGCGTCGAATCCTGGGGATGGGCGAAGTGACATGGTAGTTGTCCGAAGCGGAGGGGTGTGGGTTGGTCGGAAGTTCTTCGAAAAGATTTAAATGAAATATTCGTGATACACGCGTGCCTGAGAGAACTCCGGATCAAGTAGTGGACCTGCGCAAGATACCTAAATTGCGATTTCCATGTAACGACTCTCCAATAGATGAGCTAGGCAACACGTGCTCCGCGAATCGTACTGGAGGTGCCGGAAAAATTTAACACGTATTTCATCATGGGCAGTCATTTTCCGGATTAGAACTACCTCGATGGCATACCTAAAATGACAGCCCTGCATGGCGATCGCGAACGGATAGGTCCTTGCCGGTGGATCATGTTATCAGCCGGTCCCAGATTTTTCACCAACGTCGATTTTCTGCATCGTCTCATCCGGCGGCAAAGGGTTTTAGTTTCCTGTCCGAGAAAATTCCGGCTCGCGTCGTTCTATCTGTCCCGCAAGGTCGTTGATATTTGTCGTAGTCGCCATCGCGCTGGATTCGGATGTGATTTTTTTAAATGGTTAGCAAACCGAAGGAAATGTGAGTGTTTTTAATACGTCCGCAGTCATAGCTTGATCAACGGGAGCTGTATTTCGCAAAAGATAATTGCTAGTGAGACAACCCGAGGGGCGAAGCGCCGCGACCTTAAGAGCAGCAAGAATACGGAGTTGGATTTCCAGATATGCGACGGGACGCTCCGATAAGCCCGGAGCCATACATTCACCTAGAATCAATGCACAGGATTTTCTGACGGTCGTTGCCGGACGGCGTTGAGAGAAGCGATGTCGGAAATTGATCGGATTGCAGATTAAACGCAGCAACGATCGGAAGGTGCGGTCTAGTTAATCGGTGCAGTTGGTCTTGGCGTCGTCCGTCGACCATGAGCCGCTGCATGTGAAGATCCGACAGATGACTCTGTAGATTGATTTTTTGTCGGGTTCGTCAGGCAAGCAGCGGCTTTGCTTATCGGGAGCGAGCGATTGGCCGTGCATATCGGAAGCATTGATAGGAGTAGAAAGCAATGAAACTCAACAACAAAGCTGGGTCGAAGGTTGAAAACCTCGGTGCCGACCAGCGAGATCCAAATGCGGATCCAGAAACACTGGAAGGTGCGAGTAGTGAAGCTGCAGCTCAGTCACCCAGGTCGACGCAAAATTGGGCATGGCTTGCGGACAGTAGTCGTTATGATTGGATGGATTCGCATACCCCATCATTCGACCCCGAAAGTTGGAACGACACGTCTTTCGATTAGCAATGACCGGTTACAAGGCAGCCCCATTTCCGCGAGGCAGAGGCCAGTGTCCGCCGCGGGCATCAGATGCACCTTCCGACCGCCTCCGGAGCGGTACAGTGCCGACACCGCACGAAGCAATCATGCCGGAGCGAATGAGGAACGTCTTATGTAGTCCCGCATCTGGAAATACGGACGCTGCCGCGGGTATCAAAGAAAATGGTCGGGTGCACAGGCCCCGACCTGATTGCGTGGATTTGCTACGCGAGTCTAGTCGCGATTGGCAATGTATTTGCCAATCTGCTCGATATGGGTTTCCATTGCACGACGAGCTGCTGCAGCATCTCGTCGAAGAATACTGCTCACGATTGCGCGATGCGCAGCAACTGTGACCTCAAATCGTTCGGGCGTAACTGCGAAGTACTTGACCTGGCTCCAGGACGGTGACTGCCTGACCTGATGCAAAGCCTTGAACGTGAAAGCAATGAAGCTGTTGTGAGTTGCCTTCGCGATCGCCATGTGCAGGTTCGCATCCCAAAAGTCGACCGATTTGACATCTTTAGCGTTCTCGCACTCAAGCATGCATTTCTCGATCGATGCGAGATCGGCCGCTGTTGCGTGAAGCGCCGCATGCTCTGCTACACCAGGTTCAAGTAGAAGGCGAGCCAGGTTCAGGTCGGCCGGGCTGATGTCGGCAAGATCCTCTTGCTCGAAGCTGGGTGGCAAACTGCCGGCAACAAAGGTTCCCCGTCCCACACTGCGGACGATCATCCCTTCGCGCTCAATGTTGGCAAGCGCCTTTCGAACGCCGCTTCGAGGGATTCTGTACTCGACAGCGAGTTCTCGCTCTGTAGGCAAGCGCCCCTCCGGAAGAAAGGCACCGTCCGCAATGCGCTGCGACAATGCAGCCGCGACAGCTTCAAAGTCTTCCATATCAGACCTTCACCATAGTTGTCATTCCTCTCGCGTTTTGTTCGATTATAAGGCACTTAGCCCGTCGTAAACCAATTTTTCAACCGGTTTGCGGAAAGGTTCACTCGTGTTGGTAGAGCCTAGCACGCGCAATAGGGGCGTGGGATTGGTCGGGCATCTGGATTGCATGCATGGGCGCTGAAAAATGGACTTTCTGATAACGGAGCGCCGACGGGTCATCGGGCATCTGAAATGTTAGGGACTCCCGCAGAAATTCAGACACTGAGCTAGATTGCCGGATACGCGACTGGACAATCCGATAAGCGTCCGATTGGACACCCTCCTAGAATTTGTTCACGGGATTCACGGTGCCTGGATGTTTAACGACGGTTCGGGCACCTTGGGACAGTTCCCTCCTCGAAAAGATAAAACCAGGAGACGGTGTCATGCTCATCGCACACGAGAGCCCAACGCAATGTCGATCGTCAGTCAGGATATGAGCGAGCACGGCCGTTCGACGACCGTCGCGACAGGCTGCACCTGCCCGAGAGACCGACAGGCGATGTCGGGTGACGTGCCCGTCACTACGTTTTCGACGCTGTTGCAAAGACAGGTCATTGCGACTTCGCCGGAACAGCGAAGTCACACTTCATAAAAAGCGGCGCCCTGACGCACCGATCACCTTCGATTCACAAAACCTATTCAGGAATGACATATGAAACTCAAATACGATGACGTAGGAGCAGGTACGCCGGTCGTGCTCGTGCACGGACTCGGCGGCACGGGTAACGTTTTCGGAGCCCAGGTTGCGGCACTCTCGCCCAGCTTCCGGGTTGTGGTTCCGGACGTCCGCGGCTGCGGCCGCAGCGACAAGGCACCGATTTCCATCGATGCGCTGGTCGCCGATGTCGTGGAGCTGATCGACGGTGCGGGTTTTGAAAGTGTCCATCTGGTCGGGCATTCGCTGGGCACCGTCATCGTGCAGCGTCTGGCTCTCGAGCATCCGCAGATGGTGCGCAGCATTGCGTTGATCGGGCCGATCCAGGCAGCGCCGGAGGCAGCGAAAACGGCGATCCGCGATCGTGCGGAGCAGGCCAGGAAGGTTGGTCTGGCAGGCATTGCCGACGCGACCGTGAAGGGCGGCACGTCGCCTGAGACCAAGCGGGATCATCCGGAGCTGGCGGCTTTCGTGCGGGAGCTTGTGATGCGACAGGATCCCGAAATGTACGCGCAAACCTGCGAGATGATTGTCGGCCTCGAACCGGCGGCAATCGAGAAGCTGCGGATTCCGGCGCTGGTTGTGACGGGCGATCAGGATGCAACGTCGCCGCCTGCGACTGCGAAGGGCATTGCCGACAAGATTCCGGGCTCGAAGTATGTCGAACTGGCGCAGTGCGGCCACTGGACGCCCATCGAAAAGGCCGCAGCGGTGAATAAATTGCTGCTCCAGTTCTTCGCGAAATAGATCGGGTACCCATGCGGCGGTGTCGTGCTAAAGCGACGCTTCGGTAGCCTGCCATCGCAGCTAGCGTTACACGGAACTGATAAATCCATTTATTTAAGAATAGAAAATGAATCCACAACTTTTTACCAATGTGAAGATTTTCGACGGCACGGGTGCACCAACGTTCGTGGGCGAAGCGCTTGTCGATGGCAATCTGATCCGCGCCGTGGCTCGCGGCAATGGCGGGATTCCGCGTGAATCCTACTACGACGTCATCGACGGCAAAGGCATGACGCTGATGCCAGGCCTCGTCGAAGCGCACGCTCACGTGACGTATAGCAATATGGCAAAGTTCGGTGAACTTGGCCAGATTCCGATCGAAGAACACACCATCCTCGCGCTGCAGAACGTCAAGCTGATGCTGGACTCGGGCTTCACCAGTCTGTACTCGGCGGCTTCGGCGAAGTTCCGGCTCGAGGCGGTGCTTCGCGACGCCATCGACGCGGGGAAATTCCCCGGGCCGCGCATGCGGGCGGCTTCGCCTGAACTCACCGCAACAGGAGGTCTTGGGGACGAACGTCAGTACCACACGAATCACCAGGCCTTCGAACTGATTGCAGATGGCTCCGATGAAATCCGGCGAACGGTCAGGACACTGATTCGCGAGGGTGTCGACACCATCAAGATGAACATCTCGGGTGACATGTTTGCTGGACGTCAGGGGTTCGCCCGCCGGCTTTCCTATACGGAGGCAGAGGTCGCCGCCGCCGCGGAAGAAGCCCATATGCGCGGTGCCTGGCTGTCGTGTCATGCCCGTGCAGATGAGGCCGTGAAGCTTGCCCTGAAATATGACTTCCGCGTTATCTACCACTGCGATTTCATCGAGGGTGAAACGTACGACCTGCTCGAGGCGAAGCGCGACAGCGTGTTTCTCGCGCCGGCCATTGGCGTAATTTACGCAACCGCATACGAGGCAGAGCCGTGGGGCATCACCCGGGAGTTTGTCGAAAAGAGCGAGCTCTTCACCATGATCGAGCAATGCCCGAAGGTGTACGGTGAACTCAGGAAACGCGGCCTGCGGGTTCTCCCGGGCGGCGACTACGGGTTCGCATGGAATCCGATCGGCACCAACGCACGCGACCTTGAGCACTTCGTCAACATTCTTGGCTTCACGCCGGCCGATGCCCTGATGGCCGCCACGAAATGGGGTGGCGAAATCATGGATATCCCGAACCTCGGTCTCGTCAGCGATGGCTACCTCGCCGACCTGCTGCTCGTCGATGGCGATCCGGTCGAGAACATCAAGCTTCTCCAGGACCGCGACAACATCAAGGTCGTGATGAAGGACGGGGTCTACTACAAGCGGCTCATCCTGACACCCGGCATGTAGCAGGCGAACTGTTAACGTGTTCAAGGTGGTTCAGGGGAATACGTAGAACCTCGTGATTCCTTTTCTCTACAGCTGGGCGATCCATCACCGGATCGCCCGTTGCGGTTTCGCATGTCTCACTGCTGGAGCGTCCCCTGAAAGGGCGCGCACTGACGAACGTTCTAGAAGCGGTTTAATTGGATCATGCGTAAACGTCCGACCATGCCTGTACTCGACCGCACAACGGACATCGCAGTGCTGAACGGGATTGGCAGCATGTCGGTCACTTATTCTCCCAAGGCTCGCAGCAGCGGTTTGAGCGCCCCGCGCGGGATCCGCGGGACGTACTGAAGGCGATTCTTTGGGTCATAGCCTGCAACGAGAAGCGGCACAGGTTACCGGCTAACTTTCCGCCGTTACAGACGTGCTATATCAAATGGGTCCAATGGAGACGCGCCGGTCTTATGTCCAAAGTGCTTGATGAATTGGAGGTTGAGGATATCTGAACGGCGGCAGCGGCGTCACGTGGATCTTCGCGGCCGCCTCGCCCGTGCGTGCCAGCGTGTTGATATCGGCGACCGCGCCATCACACGCATTGCCAGAAAGCGCCATCATTTCGATGGGGTGGATTGGTGAGGGGCTCCGGGATTGATCACTCCAGGAGCCCCTCACTGGCATAGCAATCCTAACCGTGCTGGGCGACAGGGCGAGCATCCCGTCGAAGCAGATCCAGGGCTGCATCCACGATCATGTCTTCCTGTCCCCCCACCATTTTCCGGCGGCCAAGTTCGACGAGGATGTCGACCGTCTTCAGGCCGTATTTGGCGGCTGCGAGCTCTGCGTGGCGCAGGAAGCTCGAATAGACGCCTGCGTAACCCAGCGCGAGCGTTTCTCTGTCCACGCGCACGGGGCGGTCCTGCAACGGTCGGACGAGATCGTCGGCGGCGTCCATCAGCTTGTACAGATCACAACCGTGGTTCCAGCCTTGACGCTCCACGGCGGCAATGAACACCTCGAGCGGTGCGTTACCCGCCCCCGCACCCATCCCGGCTAGACTTGCGTCGACGCGGTCGCAGCCCTCTTCTACGGCAACGATCGAATTCGCCACGCCAAGGCTCAAATTGTGGTGTGCATGCATCCCCGTCTGTGTCTCGGGCTTGAGCACATCCTTAAATGCACGGAACCGGTCGCGAATATCGTTCATACCAAGTGCGCCGCCCGAGTCCACGACGTAGACGCAGGTTGCGCCATAGCTTTCCATCAGCTTTGCCTGCTCGGCAAGCTTTTGAGGCGTCGTCATGTGACTCATCATCAGAAAGCCGACCGGATCCATGCCTAGTTCGCGCGCGAATTCAAGGTGCTGGCGCGAGACATCTGCCTCTGTGCAATGCGTAGCGACCCGTACGATGCGGGCGCCCGCATCGTATGCGTTGCGAAGATCGTGCGTGGTGCCAATGCCAGGAATCAGCAGCGTAGCAATCTTCGCAGTCTTCACACTCTCAGCGGCCGCCGAAATCCATTCTACGTCGCTATGTGCGCCGAATCCATAGTTGAAGCTTGAGCCGTCAATGCCGTCGCCATGCGCAACTTCCATGCTGTCGACGCCAGCTGCATCAAGAGCGGCTGCAATTGACCTGACATTAGCGACGCTATATTGATGCCGGATGGCGTGGCTGCCGTCGCGCAGCGTCACGTCGGAAATGTAGATCTTTTTGTTGAGAGTCATTGTGCAGCCTCCTTGATGCCGCGTGTGATGCCTGAAGCCAGCCGACGTTGTGCCACCAGATCGCCGCAGGCGAGGGCGGCGGAGGTCATGATGTCGAGGTTGCCGGCGTACGAAGGCAGATAATGTGCTGCTCCTTCGACTTCGAGAAACACCGAAGTCTTCAGGCCGTGTACCAGACCGACATCGGGAATGTTCAACGGTTTATCAGCAGGAATCACGTCGAACTGCACCTGCTGTTTAAGTCGATAACCTGGCACGTAGCTCTGCACCTTTGCGATCATCTTCTCAATGCTCTCCTGGATGGCTTGTTGATCGACCATTTCGGAGAGGACGAACACAGTATCTCGCATGATGAGCGGCGGCTCGGCCGGATTGAGAACGATGATCGCCTTCCCACGCGTTGCACCGCCGAGCTTCTCGATCGCGCTGCGCGTGGTCTCAGTGAATTCGTCGATATTGGCACGAGTGCCCGGCCCCGCCGACTTGCTCGCAATCGACGCGACGATTTCCGCGTAGTGAACCTTTGCAACGCGTGAGACAGCCGCAACGATTGGAATGGTGGCTTGCCCGCCGCATGTCACCATGTTCATGTTCGTCGCGTTTTCCTCTTCCAGATTGATGGCGGGAATGACGTATGGGCCGATAGCGGCGGGAGTCAGGTCAATCACCTGCACACCGCGCGCCTGTAGCACTTCATTGTGGTGTTTATGTGCACCGGCGGAAGTCGCATCGAAGACAATGTCGATATCCTTGAATACATCGAGGGCCAGCAAGCCGTCAATACCTTCGGCGGTTGTCGCCACGCCCAGACGAGATGCACGTGCGAGGCCGTCTGAATTGGGATCGACGCCAACCATTGCACCCATTTCCAGATACTTACTGTTTCGTATTACCTTGATCATCAGATCGGACCCGATGTTGCCGGACCCGATGATCGCTACTTTCGTCTTGGTCATTGCGTATAACTCCTTGCTAGTGATCAGTTCTGGATGCGCCCGGTAGCCTGAGCGGTGGATCGAACGTCTTGAACGAGGTTGCTGAGGGCGAAACCGATGTGTGCTGTGTCAACGCCGATCGCTACGAACCTCGCGCCACAATCGAGCCAGGTTTTTGCCACCGTTGCCGTGGGCGAGAAAACCCCCGGCGCGACGCTGGCCTCAAGGGCGTGGTTAATCGTCGTGGTAATTGCTGCACGCACCGTTTCATGATTGATTTGTCCGGGCACTCCCAGTGCATGGGACAGGTCGACCGGACCCAGGAAGATGCCGTCGAGATCGGCGATGCCCATGATGCTGTCAAGTGCTGCCAGTCCCCCGGCGCCTTCAATCATCAGGAGAACGGCGGTTTCGTCGTTTGCCGTCTCAAACCAACGTGGAGAGCAACCATAGCCGCCAGCTCGCACCCAGGGATTGGCGCCACGCGAACCTTGCGGCGCGAAGCGGGCGGCTCGTACCGCTTGTGTTGCCTCTTGCATTGACCCGATCTGGGGGACCAGCACGCCTGCCGCACCTGCGTCGAGCGCCGCACCGATGAGAGAGGCATCATTGCATCGCACGCGGACAATAGGAAAAATGCCGTAGGCCCGTGCTGCGAGGATCAAAGCGGGTAGCGTTTCGGTTCCAAAGCTGCCATGTTCTGTATCCAGAATGATGCCGTCGAATCCGGACTGAGCAGCGATTTCAACGAGCTCGACCGCCGGGATGATGGAGAAAAGCGCGAGAAAAGGCTCGCGTTTGCGAAGGCGAACACGAAGATTTGTCTCCCGGTGCACGGAAGAAGCGGAATCACCGCCATTTGGACGGTCCGCTGTCACAGCGGCCCTCCAGTTTCTGGAGTTCCAAGGTCAGTTTCTAGCGCGAACGGGTAGGTCCGGAGCGCCGCGTCGAGAATTCGCGGGTTAGGGGTATTCGCAAAACATGGCACGTTGGCCAAGCGACCGACGCGTCGATGAACGTGCGCCTCGCCAAAATCAAGCTTCTCCATATCACACGCTCTCCTTGAATCCATCTGGTCTCGCCCGATCAGAATTGGGCAAATGGTTTCACCAAAATGTCCATTGGTTACACCAATGTAGTCCTTGGTACACCCCGTTGTCAACTACTTGGTTTCAATCCAGAGGCATGGAAACTAAAGAATTACTGTGCTGCACTGCACTTCGATGCGCCCCGTAGTCGCGGCCTTGGCGGACATTTCTGCCTAGGCAAACCGAATCTGGGGCAAACGTCGATCCGTGCCCGGCTATGGGATGGGACGCCGTTTTCCAGTGACCTTGGTGCCTGGTGGGACGTTCCGTCCTCCCGTGCGAAATCGGAATTGGCGGTCCGAAAGTGGGGAAGGGAAGTGCGATGCTGATGCTTTTTTGGTTGAACCAAAGACGTTAATGGTATAACCTTGGTTTCGAGGGCGAGATGTCGCCATCACCAATGAACACGGTTACCCCCCAAGAGCAAAGGATAAAGATGAAGATCGTTAATTTCACAGTCGACGGCCAGCGTCGACTTGGTTTTCTGGTCGACGACAAGATTGTCGATCCGCTAGCGACCAAGATTGGAGCAAGATCGGAGAACAGCGCTCTGTTGGCTGATACCTCTAGCTTCATTCGTTCCGGCGCGGCTGGCCGGGAAGTGGCGAACGCAATTGTGGGTTCGGGCGAGGGCAGGCATTCGCTTGGTGACGTGCGATTGACCTCGCCGATTTTGCCTTCGACTATTCTCTGCAGTGGTAGCAACTATCGCGCGCACAACGCCGAAAAGGTGGGCGCTCCTATCAGCGGCAAAGAACCCGAGTTTTTTGTGATGACGTCGGACTGCGTGGTAGGACCGGATGAGCCGATCGTCTACGACCCCGAACTTACACAGAAGCTCGATTGCGAAACCGAACTGGCTATTGTCATCGGTCGGGAGGGTCGACACATTCCGGTTGAAAAGGCGCTTGATTACGTTTTCGGCTATACGGTCGCCAACGACGTCACCGCCCGGGATCGGCAGGTTCGCCAATCGCCTGAAGGTTTCACGTGGTACGAAGTAGGTCGTGGCAAAGCCTTCGACAGTAGTTCGCCGCTAGGACCGTCCATTGTCACTGCTGATGAGATCGGCGATCCGCAGACCCTGATGCTGCGTACCCGGATCAATGGAGAGTTGCGTCAATCAAGCCCGACTTCAGACATGATCTGGACGTGCGCAGACCTGATTCATTTCTTCTCGATCAACTTCACTCTGCGTCCCGGTATGGTCATCCTGACCGGAACGCCCGCAGGCACAGCCTGGTCAACCGACGCCGAACTCGGCGGAAAGTGGCAAGGTCAGGAGGGATTGGTTGCGGCGACACGCTATTGCTTGCCAGGCGATGTCATCGAAAATGAAATCGATCGTATCGGCGTTCTGAGGAATGAGGTCGTTCACATCTAAACGCTTCGCGCTGAAATTCAAGAACAGCCAGATTTTGGCTGTTCGGCGCGGAAAGCAGTGTTTTTTCTCACATAGCTGAAGGTGGCGGAGTTGCCGGTCGCTCGCTGCATTGAGGTTACCCGTAAAGCGGTGCGGTGCAGATTGGCGACATCCGCCCCGCACATGGTCCGCATCGGACCCCTGGCACTGTTCGAGGTGGTGATGCCATCTCGATCACGTCGGCGATGAACGGCAGAGCTGAAGTGACAGGCTGCACTTCGCTTCATCTGAAATGGAAACAGGCAACATCACGTTGGACCGATCTGCCGTAGAAATTAGGAATACTGAAGCAAAAGTGAAGAATTGATAGGCGTTAACCAATTGTGAAACTACTGTAGGAGACGATGATGCCCGAGACATTTGCCATGCACGAAGGAGCGTTCGGTCGCATTTCGCTGCTGCCACTGCGCACGGGATTGGTTTCCCACGCGCACTCGGAAGCGCATATCGTCTGGTGGCTCGGCGGCGCCGACGCTGAGGCGAGGATAGGTACGCAGGTTTTCCGCTTTAGCGAAACGCATGCGGTTGCGGTTAAGCCATTCGAACAGCACGACGGGAAGCTTTTGTCGTCAAGTTCGCCAGCCGTTTTCCTTTCGGTGTATATCAATAAAGAGTGGTTGGACAAAAGGGCCGCGATAACAGGTAGGCCGTTCGTGTTTACCTCCCCTCGTATTGCCATCAGTCCCGAGTTGCGCGCCAGTCTCTGGAAGGTCTTGGACCTGATAATGTTCCATCCGGAGCTACAAGAGAAGATTGAGGTCGCAGCAGAGGAGCTCATTAGTGGTTCAATCCAGACATCGCTGGTTGCACACTCACCGGGTCCGTTGACTGCGGGCGTCCCGCTGCTCAGTCGCAAGTTGAGGTTGGCAATAGTGCTTATGCGCGAAAGAGTTGATGTGCGCACTACAATCGACGAGATTGCGAGCGAGGCAGGATTGTCGAGAGCACGACTGTTTGCGCTATTCCGCGACCAACTCAACACTACACCGCAGGTGTTCTGGAGCGCAATTCGCCTTGAAGAGGCGATTCGTAAGCTGGCGATCGGAGATGTACCCTTGATAAACGTCGCCGATGAACTGGGATTCTCTGCGGCTAGCAATTTTTCACGCTTTTTCAAGGAGCATACTGGCGTTTCGCCTTCTGACTACAGGCGCGCAGCGACAGCTCCGCGTGCTGGTATGGCGTGCGACGCCATTGGGAAATTGCTGTACTTTGCGAACGAAAAATTCGCATGAAATTAGTGTTGCTTATTGTATCGATACCATAGCGTAGTAGGTCTGGAACGAAAGAGCTGGTTTGCTTGCGTTGGCGCGCAACTCCGTAACAGTGTTTTCCGCATTGTGGCGTTTATAAAAAAGATTCGGATATCTAAAATATAAATGAAAGTCCATGAACAAAGGTGTTCGTGGCAAGACCGGAAATACGGAGCTAATTTATCGTGAAGTCCCTCATGCAAGCCATTGTCGTTGCCGGCGTATTCGCCATCCCGGTTGCCTCCTTTGCCCAATCAAATGGTCCGCTCACCCGGGCGCAGGTTCGCGCCGAGTCGGTTGAGCTCGAACAAACTGGTTGGCGCCCAGGCCAGGGTCGAACTACCTATCCGGCGGAAATTCAGGCTGCTGAAGCCAAGGTGGCTGAGAAACACCGTTCGGAACGGATCGGCGGCGGCGATGTGTCCGGTTCGTCGGAATCAGGGCCGTCAGCAGTGTCGAAGTCCAACTAGGACGCGTCGTACCTTTACCCGTTGCGTTTCAATTCCGGACGCCCAGTGAGGATGCCAAAAGTGTTTGACCTGAGCATGTAGTCTGGGCGCGCAGTACCCCTGCGCGCATTCCATCCACCCAGTGTGAATGATCCACTGCTGCGATGGTCTATCAGCTACGAGGCGGAAAATGCGGTGAAGCTATCGGGTCCGAATTTACACTTTGCGTTGACATAGGGAAAATTATTTCTGTCGAATCGGATTGTCGGTGTCGCGGGCGATCGGTCGATTGGGTCGACGCGATTGTCGCTAAACAAGTACACTCTTTCGCAGCTGCGATAGGGTAGAGATCAGTTAAGGCGGTGCGTGCTGCCTTATGCTCTACGTCGTCGCGTGGTCTTTCTTTCTTACGAAACTTCGAGCATGGGAAACAATCAACTATCCAACGTCACCCTCCAGAAAAGCCGGGTCGTCGTAGCGGGCGGCACCTCGGGAATTGGCTTTGCTGTGGCCGAAGCTGCGGCGCAAGCCGGAGCCGAGGTCATCATCGCATCAAGCAACCGTGAACGCGTCGCAGCTGCAGTGGACCGACTGCCTCAAGGCGCTCGCGGAGAGTCGCTCGACTTTACCGACGAGGCACAGGTGAGCGCGTTTTTCACGCGCGTCGGCGCATTCGACCACCTTGTCTACACGGCCGGTGAAGCGCTGCTCCTGCAAAACCTTGCCGATGTCAGCATTAAGGCTGCGCAGCAGGCTTTCGAAGTGCGCTATTGGGGTGCGCTCAAGGCCGTTAAATACGGGGCTTCGCTGATTCGCGCGGGTGGCTCTATCACGCTCACAAGCGGAGTGGCGTCGTCGCGCCCGCTGCCTGCCTGGGCGATCCCGTCGAGCATTCTTGGCGCGATCGAGTCACTGACTCGCACCCTGGCGGTCGAGCTTGCGCCGCTGCGAGTCAACGCCGTAGCGCCCGGTGTCTTGCGCACGGCCTTGTGGGACAATATGAGTGAAGCTGATCGCAATGGTCTTTATGATCACATCGCCGAAAAGATGCCTGTGCGAAGGGTTGGAGAGGCAAGCGACGTTGCTCGAACGTATCTTTACCTGATACAACAGGGTTTTAGCACGGGCCAGGTCATTATTGTCGATGGTGGCCACGTGCTGGTCTAACGGACGACCACGTACCTCGATCGGGCGTTCTCGTCGACGAAGGCCCTCATCAGCGTCGCACCCGGCAGTCCCATTCCGGCGTTGAAAAATTTTCTTTAACGACAACATTTTAAATGACCGGCTATCTTCAAGAGAGCAAAAGCGCCGTGCGCAAGGCGACCACAGCACCAGCGCTGATGGACATGAAATTAGCCGGTGAGAAGATTGCGATGCTGACCTGCTATGACGCAAGCTTTGCTTCGATGATGGACCGCTGTGGAATCGATATGCTGCTGATTGGCGACTCCTTGGGCAACGTGTTGCAAGGCCAAACCACAACCTTGCCAGTTACCCTCGAAGATGTTGCGTATCACACGGCGTGTGTGTCCCGCGGAAATCGATCTGCGCTGGTAGCCGCTGATATGCCGTTCGGCACCTACGGGACGCCCGAGTCTGCGTTTGAAGGCGCTGTGAGATTGATGCAGGCGGGCGCACAAATGATCAAACTCGAAGGTGGTGCCTGGTTGGTCGAAACCGTGAAATTTTTAACGGAACGCAGCATACCCGTGTGTGCCCACCTTGGGTTGACACCGCAATCGGTTCACCGTCTTGGTGGGTTCAAGGTTCAGGCAAAGAAAGCTGAGGACGTCGAACGATTGAAAGCGGATGCAGTAGCACTCCAGGAGGCGGGCGCATCGTTGATGCTCATTGAAGCGATTCCGGCGACGGTGGGCAAAGAACTGACTGACCTGCTTCAAATACCGACCATCGGAATCGGCGCTGGTCCAGACTGTTCCGGTCAGGTCCTTGTAATGCACGACATGTTGGGAATATTTCCCGGCAAGACCGCTCGCTTCGTGCGTAACTTTATGGATGGAATGCCGAGTATCGAAGCTGCTATCGGCGCCTATATCAAGGCTGTCAAGTCGAGAGAATTCCCTGCGCCCGAACACTGCTTTTAGTCCGCATTCGGGATATTGTCAGTCGTTCCGCCACCAGACGGCGGGGCATCAATCCCGCCGCCGTCGCAATCCATGTTGAGGTTAGGTAGGGGTCTGGACTATGAACTACTGCACATTCGGCGCATGCTCGTCGCGACCAAAGTTCGGCTGCGCACTGGCGCTGGTCCCAGTCAGCTAGGACTCGGTCGCTTACACATCGTGCGTACGGCGGAGACCAGCTTGAAACGGCTCGATCGTGTACCGCGGCCGGGCCTGCCGTATCCGCACTGGATGCAACGCTTCCACGACCGTGACCGTTCCCGGCAGGTGCCACGAACTTTAGTTGTGACCGACGTTTCAACTCGATCACTCAACGGACAATCCTTTGAACGTGAGAAATAGATTCCGTGCGGTAGTTCGCTTTATCGATTCTTGTGCCGCTTTCTTTGAAGACATCGCTTTGCTGGGCTGGGGTTGCGAGCGCCTCGACGGTTGCTCCGACTCAGACTGGATCAGTAACCGCAACATAAGACAGCCCCGTGTTGCTCATAGTCTCAGTGTTGCACGACATGTCCCGCTCGCTCGACGAGGTGAACGTCGGATTGGCAAACCAGCGTTTTTAAAAGGCATTCGCGCCACCCGGTGCCAAGGCAGTGAGCTGGGACGTCGTGATGCGAGATTGGCGAGATCATCGCATTCCGCTTGCCGGTCTTCGCGCTCGTGAAGTCAGGCGGCCGCACGTACAGTAGTACCAGGAATGCCTGAGCTTGTGCGTGCAGATCAAGGCGAGTATGCCGGATCGGCAAGCTTGTTTGCCGGCTGCAGGGACGGTGGAATGGCGTCCAGCAGTGTGTCTATCACTACACGCAACTTGTACGGCAGGTAGCGCGTCCGGGGCCAGATAGCGTGCAACGGGACCATTACCGACGAGGCTTCACCGAGGACGCCGACGAGCGCACCCGACTGCAAATGTTCGTTCACCAGCCAATACGGGACGTGTGCAAGCCCAGCGCCATCGACAGCAGCGGCAGCTATCGCCCCGATGTCATCAAATCCAATCCTGTGTGCAATTTCCGTTTCCACCTTACGTCCAGTGGCGTCCGTCAGTGGCCATGGGAATATCCGACCCCCACGCATATAGTTGATGCCTCGGTGCGCGGTGAGATCGGCAAGGTCACGTGGCGTTCCGTTGCTCTCGAGATAGGCCGGTGACGCACAAAGTATCATGCGCTGCTCGCCGAGCCGGCGCGCCACAATCGCATCGCTGTCGGCGAGGAGACCGCTGCGTATTGCGAGATCGATGCCGTCGTCGACGAAGTCGACCAGGCGATCAGTGAAGATCCCTTCAAGCTGGAGTCGCGGATAGCGCTTTGCCAGACTTAGCAAAACGGGCGTCACGTGCAAACGACCGAAAACTACCGGCGCGCTTACCCGTATCCGACCTACCGGCTCGTCGCGCCCTGCTTCGAGGATGTGCTGCGCGGCGTTCAGCTCCTCCAGCGCACGGGCACAACGCTCGTAGAAGACCTGGCCGTCGTCAGTCAGGCTCTGGCTGCGCGTTGTTCGCACGAAGAGTCGGGACCCCAGCCGTGCCTCAAGTCGGGCGATTGATTTGCCTACTGCAGAGCGGGTCAGCCTTAATCGTGCCGCTGCCTGCGCGAAGCTTCCCGCTTCTACTGCAGCCACGAAGGCGCTAATTCCGGCTAGCCGATCATGTGAAACAGGTTCCACTTATTGGTTCCATTTTATCTGCATACTGCCGATCAATATGATGCACTCTGTAGTCCACAGAATCGTTATTCTGCGGCTGTCATCATGTTAATACGGAAGAACACCATGCCGCTCTCGATGCAACGTTGGCAATTGCCTGCTTATGGTCGCACAAATCTGCAACTGGCCGAAGTCGCTGTACCGGTGCCCGGCCCTAGTCAGGTGCTGGTGAAGGTACAGGCAATCGCATTGAACTACCGTGATCTGCGGATCACCCACGATGGGATGGGCATGCCATTGCCGTTGCCCTTCGTGCCAGCTTCCGACATGAGCGGTGAGGTTGTCGTGGTGGGACCGGGCGTCACCAGCTTCGCGGTGGGCGACGCGGTGATCAACACTTTCTTCTCCGGCTGGGTCGATGGCGTCCAGCCACAAACCAGCGTGATGTTCGGCGCGCCAGGGCCAGGCATGTTGTCCGAGTATGTCGTGCTCAACGAGGACTCGCTTGTGCTTGCTCCGCGTTCGCTGGACCCGGCTCAGGCTAGCACATTAACCTGCGCCGGCCTGACCGCCTGGTTTTCGCTGACCGAGAGTGCATCGACTCGTCCAGGCGACACCGTGGTTGTGATCGGAACCGGTGGCGTCGCCCTGTTCGCAGTGCAGATTGCGGCAGCACAGGGGGCACGCGTCATCGTGATTTCCGGCGACGACGACAAGTTGGAACGCGTCAGGCATCTGGGCGCCGCCTATGGCATCAATCGCAAGCGGACGCCGAACTGGGCCGCGACGGTGCGTGAGATCACTGGAGGACGCGGGGCAGACCACGTTGTGGAGTTGGCCGGTGGAGATAACTTCGGCCAGTCGATGCTGTCATTGACACAAGCTGGCCGTATATCGGTTATCGGCATTCTGCAGGGAGACGAGCTGCGGACCTCCGTTTTCCCGCTGCTGCAGGCGCGCGCCACGGTGCAGGGCATTGGAGTCGGGCCGCGCCGTGCACTAGAAGACCTGGTGCGCGCGGTTGACTGGCAAGAACTGAAACCTGTGATCGAGAAAACGTATCGGTTCGACCAGCTCCCAGCCGCGCTGGACCACTTGGAGCGAGGCTCGTTCGGTAAGCTCGTAGTAACCGGCCCCGGGGTTTGAGCCGACAGGTGAACTGGTGAAGCGCTCGCTTCTTTCAACAAACTCTCTGGTGATGCCCCGCTGTTCTGCCTCGTAGGCGGTTGCGTAATTACGCCAATGGCCGGCGCGAGAAACACGCTGTCGCGTTTCGCCTCGAGGCTTTGATCTCCATCTCCGTGTAGGAAAGCCGCCGGGCGAATTCCTGACGTCCAGCAAACATGTCACCCGAGATGTTCAAAGTGGCCGTCCAGTCGCAGTCGCTGGGCGGCCTTTAGTTTTTACAGGCTAGCACGCGTGGATCCTGAAAAAGTGGACTGTCTGATAAGCGAGTGCTGGCAGAGTCACGGGAGCGTGCGAAAAAACCACGAATTCCGGATAAGGCCCGCTCACGGGCTCGACTGTTTGATAACCGATAGGACGCTGCGATAAGCCTGAAATCGCCCCCAGACCTAGAATGCATTCACATGATTCGGACATGCTCTCTATCAAAGCGTAAAGGAAGAGCTGGCCACGCAGGAGACGACCGTGATACCGGTCCACTGCCTCGGCAGTTGCCGGACGCCGCGCGTCGTTGCAGTTGATGCGTGAAATTTTCGATTCCGGCGACCTGCTTAGGAACAGCTACACTTTTCGCACTATGGAAATCTTTCGAACCATTGAGGATTGCCAACAATCTCCCCGAGAAATTGCGGCCCTGGCAAGCGACTATCTGCACGGCTATTATTTTCCGCCGCACCGCCACCTACGTGCGCAACTGATTCATGCGCTGAGTGGTGTCATGACGGTCATAAGCGAGCACGGGAGTTGGGTCGTACCCGCGGGACGTGCCGTGTGGATGCCGACTGGATCGGACCATGCCGTGCGCTTTTTTGGCGACGTCAGCATGCGCACGGTTTTTGTCGCCCCTGATGCCCGTCCCGGTCTTCCAGATGCGTGCGAGGTCATCGAAGTGTCCCCGTTCCTACGCGAGGCAATCGTCGCCGCGACGCGCGTACCGCTGGACTACGAGCTTGGGGGTAGGGATCACCGGGTCATGGAGCTGATTCTCGATGAGCTCGAAGCAGCGCCGCGGCTGCAATTGCACGTGCCCATGCCTCGAGACCCGCGACTCATGTGCTTGTGCGAGCAACTGATCGCAAGCCCTTCCGGACCCGTGATACTCGCAGATCTGGCCGCCGGAATCAACGTCAGCGAGCGAACCCTCG
Organism: Paraburkholderia phenazinium; assembly: GCF_900142845.1. Lineage (NCBI taxonomy): Bacteria > Pseudomonadati > Pseudomonadota > Betaproteobacteria > Burkholderiales > Burkholderiaceae > Paraburkholderia > Paraburkholderia phenazinium. The sequence continues at coordinate 3,388,115 of NZ_FSRU01000001.1, read as the reverse complement.
CCCGAATGTTCCATCGCGAACTTGGGATGAGCTTCGGGCAGTGGCTGCGCCGCATGCGGCTGTTGCTAAGCCTGCCATGTCTCGCTGCGGGCGCCTCGGTGTTGCAGGTCGCGATGGAGCATGGCTATGACAGTCCGAGCGCCTTCACCGCGATGTTCCGGCGCACGCTCGGGATCGCACCAACCGCTTATTTGAGCGGGCGGAAATGAATGAATTGAGGTTGGCCGAAAGGTGGCCGGCAAGACGAAGCGACATTGAATTTTTGCTTCTGTTCCCGATACCTCGAAGGGGTGCATGCAGGCAGGCACGCCGATGTCTTAGGGCGTTTATGTTCCGACGGCAGCGCATTAACAGGCTGGCCACCTCATCGCAGGCCGATGCGGGTTGTTGCTGGTGAAGTACCCGGCTGAAGCGGGAAAATCTCTTTCAGAGCAGTTGTCCGTATCGCGACGATGGTTGGCATCCCTTGACGGTACGGTCAAATCAGGAATTGCTAGAGTACACAAACTGTTCCAAACACACCGGGTGTAAACCATGCCGAGTTTCTGTACATATTTTCTCACCACGCGTAGGTCGCGGTCCCGATGGGTCTGCAGCGCCGCTGCAGCTATGACAGCGATCTGCCCTACAACTGCTCGCCTAAGCGTGCCTTTCACGCTTGCGTGTGCGTTTGCGGATTCATCAGTATGACAACTGTCGAACTTCTGGCGCCCCCCGTGCCAAGCCCGCAGATGCCGGTGGCTGCTGCCGCGCCTGCGCTACCCGCTGCGCCACCGGCCCCCGCTGCGCCCACGCCACCCGCTTTCGGACTACGGCTTGCGATCGGACTGGTGGGCGTACTGCTCGCTTCGTTTACCGCGGGGTTGAACGAACACGTCACCGACGTGGCAATGATCGACGTGCGTGGCGCGCTGTCGATTGGCCACGACGAGGGAACCTGGCTGACCGCGCTCTTTGAGGCCACCAACGTCACCGCCATGGCCTTCGCGCCCTGGTGCTCAGTGACCTTCTCGCTGCGACGTTTCACCATCGGCGCGGTCCTCGCTTTCGCATTGTTGGGCTTCCTTTGCCCGTTCGCCACCAATGTTGGAACGCTCGCGGTCCTGAGGGCGCTGCAGGGGCTTGCCGGTGGATGCCTGCCGCCCATGCTGATGACGGCGGCGCTTCGGTACCTGCCGCCCAACGTCAGACTTTATGGGCTTGCCAGCTATGCGCTCACCGCGACGTTCGGACCCAACCTGGGTACGCCGTTAGCCGCCTTGTGGACCGAATACGTCGGCTGGCACATGGTGTTCTGGCAGGTAGTGCCGCTGGGCCTCATGAGCAGCGCGGCGATCGCCTATGGTCTGCCGCAGGATCCGCTGAGGCTGGAACGCTTTCGCACATTCAACTGGGTCGGCTTGCTCACCGGTTTTCCTGCCATCTCGATGATGGTGATCGGGCTTAACCAGGGCGACCGGCTGGATTGGTTCAATTCGCCGCTGATCTGCCTGTTGCTCGTTGGAGGGGGGCTGCTGTTCTGTATGTTCCTGTTGAACGAGTGGTCGCACCCGCTGCCTTTTTTCCAGTTGCGGTTGTTGGCTCGACGCAATTTCACCCATTCGCTGATTACGCTTGCTGGCGTATTGGTGATCCTGTTGGCGGTGTCTGTCATTCCAGCCGACTATCTCACCGAGGTGCGTGGGTATCGGCCGCTGCAGATTGCACCACTGGCGCTGGTCGTCGCCCTGCCGCAGCTTGTCGCGCTACCGCTCACGGCGGCGATCCTCAACATCGAACGTGTTGATTGCCGCTGGGTGCTGGGGATTGGACTGACCCTGATCGCGCTCTCTTGTGCCCTCGGCACCTTCATGACGTCGGACTGGGTGCGCGAGAACTTCTACCTGCTCCAGGCGCTTCTAACGGTCGGCGAACCGATGGCCGTGATTCCGCTGCTACTGCAAACGACTACCGGACTGCCGCCAACCGAGGGCCCGTTTGCGTCGGCCATGTTCAACATGGTGAAGGGCTTTGCCGGGGCGATCGGCATCGGGCTGGTGGAAGGGCTTGGCACCGCGCGTGAACACTACCATTCCACGATGCTCGTCGACCAGTTGGGCGGCGCACCTTTGATCGCCGGACAGGCCGCCGATCACGCGGGGACGTTTACGCAACTGGCCAGCAGGATCCATGAGCAGGCGATCGTACTAATGTCGGCGGACCTCTATCTCGTCATGGCGGTCTTTGCCGCCGCCCTTGTGCTGCTCATTCCCATCGTGCCTGTGCGTGTCCGTCCGCCCCGCGCGCCCACCCAGACAACTTCTCGCTGAACACATCGAAAATGTCACAATCTACCCGACCATCCAGAAAGCCCGTCCTGCTTGGGGCCTTGGCCCTCCTATTAGCCGGCTGCGGCTGGGGCGGCACAAAGCTGCTCTCCCAACAACCCGTCGCTGAGTCGACAAACGACGCCTATGTCACCGCCGATTACACGCTTGTTGCACCGCGTGTTGCTGGCCAGATTGCCGAGGTTCTGGTCGACGACAACCAGGTGGTGAAAGCGGGCCAGCTTCTGGCGCGTATCGATGACCGCGACTACCGCGCCGCCCTTGCCAGTGCGCAGGGTGACCTGAATGTAGCCGCGGCCACCGTGGGTGATTTTGACGCGAAGATTGCGCAGCATCCCGCAGTCGTCGCACAGGCGCAAGCGACCTTGCACTCCGACGAAGCCGCCATTGACTTCGCGCGCGCCAACGCCACGCGCTATCGCAATCTTTCCGCTGGCGGCGCCGGCACGATGGAGGAGCAGCAGCACGCCGTGACCACGCTCGATCAGCAACAGGCTGACCACGATCGCGACAGTGCTGCGCTGCAAGCTGCCCAGCAGGATCTTGATATTCTGCGTGCGGGGCGCACCAGAGCGCTCGGCGAGTTGGCGCGCGCCCAGGCCGCGCTCGATCAGGCGAAGCTTAACCTTTCCTATACGGAAATCCGCGCACCGATAGACGGTATGGTCGGCCAGCGCTCGATCCGAGTTGGCGCAATCGTTGCTGCGGGCACGCCGTTGCTGGCCGTGGTACCGCTGTCACAGGCTTATGTCGTCGCCAACTTTCAGGAAAACCAGCTTGACCATATGCACCCGCATCAGCCGGCTCGCATCACAGTGGACAGCTTTCCGGGTCTTGTCTTGACCGGCCATGTCGACAGCGTTGCGCCGGCGACGGGTATCGCGTTCGCGCCGGTCGCGCCAGACAACGCAACGGGCAACTTCACCAAAATCGTGCAACGCATGCCGGTGAAGATCATCCTCGATCCGGGTCAGCCGGGCGTAGCCCGGTTGCGCGTGGGCCTTTCGGTCGAGCCGACGGTCGATGTCGCAGCAAGTGACACATCAGTTAAAGAGGCGGGGACAAACTGATGGCACACTCCTTGTCCATTCGGCCCGTTCTGCTGGCTCTGCTGTCAGGTGCCATGCTTGCGGGTTGCACGCTCGGACCGAATTTTCAGCGGCCCAATGTTTCAGCACCCAATGATTTCACCCGTGCCAACCAGGCTGAGGCGCCGAGCCGACCCGTCGAGGCCACGCTCGCGCCCGAGTGGTGGTCCCTGCTGGGAGACTCGGACCTGGTGGCATTGGAGTCGCGGCTCGCGACCGACAATCTCGACGTCAAGGCCGCCTCGGTTCGCCTGCTGGAGAGCCGCGCCGGGTTACGCATTGCAGGCGCGGAACTGTATCCGACGTTAAGCGGTGCTGCGTCTTACGACCGGGAGCGGGCGAGCCCGAATGGCATCTTTTCGCTGCTGGGCACCACTCCCGCAGGAGTGCAGCCCGAATCCGCGAATGGAGAAACCGCATTCGGTGTTTCCAGCTTACCTGGCTCGAGCGGATCGCCGCCCTACAACCTATGGCAGTACGGCTTCGATGCGTCTTACGAGCTGGACCTGTGGGGCCATGCGCGGCGCGGCGTGGAAGCAGCCAACGCGGCAGTGCAGGCCTCGGCTGAGGAACGCCGCGCTGTCCTGCTCTCCGCGCAAGCCGAACTTGCCCGTGACTATATCGAGTTACGAGCTACACAGACCCTGCTTGACATCACGAACCAGAATCTCGCGCTCGCCAACTCTACCGTCAAGCTGACACGATTGCGCATGACCGAGGGCGCTACGACCCCCCTCGATGTTGCCAACGCATCGGCGCAGGTTGCGTCGATCGAAGCGCGGCTGCCGCCGCTGCAGGCGCGCCGCGACGCACTTATCAACGCACTCAGCTTCCTGCTCGGCGAACAACCCGGTGCACTCGCACAGATGTTGGGAGCCCCGCGCGACATTCCATCGCTCCCGGCTCGTGCGCCGATCGGCTTTCCGTCGGAACTGGTACGACGCCGCCCCGACATCCGGCGTGCGGAAGCACAGTTGCATGCTGCAACTGCCGAGATTGGCGTTGCCCAGGCTGACTTCTATCCGCAGATCTCGCTCACGGGTAGCCTTGGTTCGCAGTCGCTTCAGCTTTCGAGTCTGGGTGACTGGGCTTCGCATCAGTTCGTCTTTGGTCCTTCCATTTCGATGCCCATTTTCCAGGGCGGAAGACTCAGGGGCACGCTCCAGTTGCGCAAGGCCCAGCAACAGGAAGCAGCGATCGGCTTCCAGCGTACGGTCTTGCAGGCGTGGCATGAAGTGGATGACGCATTGTCCGCCTACGATGCCGAGCAGCGCCGCCGTGATAATTTGAAGGAGGTGGTGCAGCAGGACCAGCTCGCGCTTTCGGTCGCGCAGCAACGGTATCGTGAGGGTGCCATTGATTTCCTCAACGTGCTCGCCGTACAGAAAGACCTGCTGGCCGCACAAAGCGAGCTGGCGCAGAGTCAGGCGGACGCTGCAGTCAATCTTGTGACCCTGTACAAGGCCCTCGGTGGTGGTTGGGAAACGGCTTTCCCGGAGGATGCTTCATCCACTGCGGAGCACACCGGGTCAACGCCGCTGAAAACCGTTAGTACGGCAACCGGCGCATCAGCTCCGCAATGACCGCTGAAGTTGTGCACTTCCATCCAGCCCATCGCTGACGCAAATCCGTAAGCAGGCTGGCTCTTGGTTCCCATCCTGTGGCTCCCGCTTTCGTTTGAACAAACTTTGGAGAAGCAATGGTGTTCCTGCATGTCAATGGTACGGGCTACGAGCTGGATGTTCCAGGTGATATGCCGCTGCTTTGGGTGCTGAGAGACGTGATTGGTCTCACCGGAACCAAGTTCGGTTGTGGCATTGCCCAGTGCGGCGCGTGTACGGTTTATCTGGACGGCGACGTTGGCCGCGCTTGTGTGACCCCGGTGGCCACTCTGGCAAACCGCAAGGTCACCACCATCGAAGCCGTGGCCAACTCGCCTGTCGGGAAGCGGGTGCAACAGGCATGGCTTGACATTGATGTAGTGCAATGCGGTTATTGCCAGTCGGGACAGGTCATGTCAGCGGCCGCACTGCTTGGCCGCACCCCGAAACCGACGGACGCGGACATTGATGTTGCAATGGCAGGAAACATCTGTCGTTGTGGGACATACGAGCGGATTCGAGCAGCCATTCACCTGGCAGCGGAGGCGGCGTGATCGACGAGAACGGGGTCGAGTACAGCCGGCGTGCGTTTCTGAGGATTGGCGGCGGTGTTGGTTTAACCGTAGGCGGAATGCTCCTGTTTGGCGTTAGTTTGCCGGTAATTGCGGCTCCAGTATTGAGAGCGGGCAATCCGCTAGTTGATTCTTCCGATCTCACTGATACGCAGAGCGATTTCGTCCCGAATGTGTTTGTCCGTATTGCACGGGATGGACGTATCAGGCTGGTCATGCCTAAGGTGGAAATGGGGCAAGGTGTTTATACATCAATTCCGATGCTGATTGCTGAGGAACTCGAAGTATCTCTCGACAGTGTCGAAATCGAGACCTCGCCTCCGGTTTCCGAGCTTTATACCGATCCGCTGCTAGGTGCGCAGATTACGGGGGGATCGAATTCAATACGCTATGCGTGGGAACCCCTGCGACGCGCGGGGGCCGCCGCACGAGTTTTGTTAATTCAGGCAGCGGCCAGTCAGTGGAAGGTGCCCCCTGAGAGCTGTCATGCTGAGAATGCGCGGGTCATTCATGGACCGACCGGCCGCACGCTGGAGTACCGGCAACTGGTTGAGATGGCTATGAGTTTGCCGATCCCGAAAGACCTCGCCAAGACCGTTACGCTGAAGGATCCGCGGCGGTTCCGCCTTATTGGCAGGCCAGTGAAACGCCTTGACTCCCCAGAGAAAGTTAATGGAAGCGCGGTATTTGGTATCGACGTCCGGGTTCCGGGGATGCTTTACGCGGTTTCTATTACAAGTCCGGTGGCCGGAGGTAAGGTCAAAGCGGTTGATGACCGGTTTGCCCGAAAAATCCCGGGTGTACGCCAGGTCGTTACGCTCGAACGCACTGTCGCGGTCGTCGGCGATCATACCTGGGCAGCAAAGCGAGGTCTCGAAGCCTTGGTGATCGAATGGGATGACGGCCCGAACGCGTCGCTCGATACACAGATACTGCAGCGGGATCTGCAAACGGCGGCATTGAGAAGCGGGGTCGTGTCGCGGCAGGTCGGTGATGTGGAGGAAGCGTTCGCCAAACACACCCTGCATTATGAGGCCGAGTACGGTCAGCCGTTCCTCGCACATGCTCCCATGGAGCCACTAAACTGCACAGTTCATGTCAGGCCGGACGGCTGTGACATATGGACCGGAACGCAAGTGCCGGTTTGGGCAGTGGACGCCGGCGTGAATTATACGGGCTTGCCGCGGGAGCGAATCGTCCTCCATAACCGGCTCCTTGGTGGGGGCTTTGGCCGGCGCAGCGAAGTGGACATTGTCATCCAGGCTTTGCAGATCGGGAAGCATGTGAATGCACCGCTCAAGCTTACGTGGATGCGGGAGGAAGACATTCGTCAATGTACGCTTCGGCCCATGTACCACGACAAGATCGCGGCTAGTCTCGACGAACACGGTTGGCCCGTAGGCTGGCGGCACACTGTGGCCGGCTCATCTGTACTTGCGCGTTTTCAGCCGACGTACTTCAAAGGCGGTCTTGACCGGGACGCCGTTGCCGTCGCTTCCGATCTGCCTTATGCGATACCCAATCAAAGGATCGAGTATGTCAGACAGGAGCCGCGTGGAATCGTCACCGGCTTCTGGCGTGGCGTAGGACCGGTACGAGGAACCTTTGTCGTTGAAAGTTTTATCGACGAACTGGCAGCGCGGGCAAAGACCGATCCCGTCGCTTATCGTCGGGCGCTGCTGTCGCCTACACCGCGTGCGCTTCATGTTCTCGATGTCGTCGCTCGTGAGGCGGGATGGGACCAACCCCTTGATGCGGGCGCCGGACGTGGGGTGGCAGTGATGCATGCGTTTGGCAGCTTTCTGTCTGCGGTCGTCGAAGCAGACGTTCGGAATAGCGAAGTCCACGTGCGGCGGGTAGTGATCGCTGTAGATTGCGGGCATGTAATCAATCCGGATACAGTCGACGCGCAGATTCGGGGAGGCGTGATTTTCGCCATCACTGCAGCGCTATATGGAGGCATCACAATCGATCGAGGTCGAGTCGTGCAAGGCAACTTCAATGACTATCGCATCTTGCGTATCCATGAAACACCTCGCATCGAAGTTCACGTAGTGCAGAGCAACGAATCGCCGGGCGGAATAGGTGAAGCAGGGTGTGCGGTTCTGGCGCCAGCCCTTATAAACGCCATCTTTTCAGCGACCGGCAAGCGCCTGCGTCACTTGTCAGTAGGAAACCAGCTGGCCGACGGCAACTTCGCTTGAGGACAATCGGTAATGAATGTTTCTACGTTCCGTGGCGTTTGCGCGTCAATACTTTCACTCCTCGCATTCACTGCAAGCGCTCAAAGTCAGGATCCCAATTATCAACTGGTCGAACGAGGAGAATATCTTTCCCGGGTCGGAAACTGCGCAGCCTGTCATACCGCGCCCGGCGGTGCTCCGCTGGCAGGTGGCTTACCGATGGCTTTGCCGATGGGCAGGATTTTCTCCACGAACATCACGCCAGATCCGGTGACCGGTATCGGCAAGTATACCGAACAAGACTTCTCCCGAGCACTCCGTGAAGGTGTGGCGAAGGATGGCCACAACCTCTATCCGGCGATGCCGTACACATCCTTTGCGAAGGTGAACGACGCGGATGTGCATGCACTATATGTATATTTCATGCATGGGGTGCGTCCGGCACAGAAGAACAATCGGCAACCGGACATCAGTCCGCTGCTCGCCATTCGCTGGCCGATAAAGATCTGGAACGCAATCTTTCTGGACTCAAAGGTCTATGAGCCTGTGTCGGGTCGGGATGCGCGGTGGAATCGCGGAGCTTATCTAGTCCAAGGTCTGGGGCATTGCGGAGCATGCCACACCGCGCGCGGTGTGGCTCATCAGGAGCTTGCACTTGACGGCTCGCGGGCGGGATTTCTCGGCGGTGCGTTAATCGACAACTGGTACGCATCCGATCTGACCGGAGACTCGAATACGGGACTAGGACAATGGACCGAGGAGGAAGTTTCGGAATTTCTTAAGAGAGGATCAAACCGGCACGCCACCAGCTTTGGCTCAATGGTTGAAGTCATCAATCAAAGTACGCAGGGTATGACTGATGCCGATGTGGCTGCGATGGCGCATTACCTGAAGTCATTGCCCCCAGCTCGTGATTCGGCGGAAGGGAGGGCCGTATACATTTCACAATCTGCGTTCGCATCCCCCACTTCTGATAGAACACCGGTACAAAGCGGGAAGGGCTTGTATGCGATCTATTGTCTGCAATGCCATGGCGCCGACGGGAAGGGAGTGGCGCCACTGATTGCGCCTCTTCAGCGCAACCCGAATCTGCTCGAAACCGATGCGTCGTCATTGATCAACGTCTCACTGAACGGGACGGGCAGGGTGGTGATCCAGGGTGTCCCGGCGGCGTACCCGATGCCGTCCTTTGGCGCAGTCATGAGCGATCATGACATTGCGGAGGTGTTGACTTACATCCGTGGCAGTTGGGGTAACCACGCGGATGCCGTAGGCGAAAGGAGCGTCGCATTAATGCGCAACCGAACGAAATCTGCTGCAGAGCAAGAGTAAGGCTCGTGTCCCAGGATCAATTTCGGAACGGTCGGTATCCAGTTGTATTGCTGTGCACCCAGAGCGCTCACCCTGGCTCTCGTAAACATGGACTCTTTGATAATTGTCAGGACACTGCGATAAGCCCGAAGTCGTACCCAGACCTAGAATAGATTCACAGGATTCGCTTGCGAAAGCTATCTGATCCATTCCACTTAATTTTTAGCCTTTTCCGCGCAGGAGTATTGGTGTGAAAACTATTCTTTCGGCTCTTGGCCTTGCCTCTCTTCTGATAGTCGGAGCTGCCGCTCATGCGGATTCGGTGTCCGGTTCCGCTCAGAATCAGAACACGCCCACCCAGTCACCGGCCAGCTTGGATCAAGGCGGTACAGAGGCCGGGGCAACCGCTTACGGTAGTCCGAATAGGGGGCTAACCCGTCAGGAAGTGCGTGAACAATTGATTCAGGCCCAGAACGATGGGCAGCTGAAAGCGTTGAATGCTGCGCTCTATAGTCGGCCCTAAACAATTCGTTCCGCACCCGGCCAGCGTCACGCAATGCCGTCGGGGCAATCGTCGGACCGAAGTGCCCGGGCGGCACCGCGACCTTCAACACTGGTGAAATCAACGTCAAGTCAACCTCGGCGCGGATACGCGACTAGACGATCCGATAAGCGTGCGATTGAACACACACCTAGAATTCATCCACAGAATTTGCAGTTTCTGGTTGTCCGAACAAGGTTCAGAAAAAGAGGGGTAGTTCTTTCCTCGAAATAGATGAAGTCAGGAGACAGCGTGGCGCTTACCGTGCACGAGAGCCTAGTACCACTCGATGCCGTCAACCCGGATATGAACGGGTGCGACCAATCGAGTACCGTCGCAATCTGCCGTACCTGCCCGAGGGACAGGCCGCACAGCGGTGAGCAGGGACTGGCTCTCTATAACGAAATAAAGGAAAGGCTGACCAGCCAGGGTATGACCGTGATGCTGGTCCACTGCCTCGGCAGTTGCCGGACGCCGTGCGCTGTTGCGCTTGATGCGCCGGCGAAGCCACGGGTACGGCTGTCCGGCCTGAAGGACGTCAATGCGCTGGATCTGATCGATGCAGCACTTGGGTACCGGCAGGCGGCATCGGATGACGTGAGCGTCATGACGCTTCCGGCGATGCTGCAGCAACACGTAACTGCGATTTCACCGAAACGGAAACGAAGCGCAGCATAAAAGAGCGGTGCGATCGACGCACCACATCACCTTCATTTCATCAACCCACTACATTCAGGAATGACATATGAAACTCAAATACGATGACGTAGGAACAGGTACGCCGGTCGTGTTCGTGCACGGACTCGGCGGCACGGGTAACGTTTTCGGAGCGCAGGTTGCGGCACTCTCGCCCAGCTTTCGGGTTGTGGTCCCGGATATCCGTGGCTGCGGCCGCAGCGACAAGGCACCGATTTCCATCGATGCGCTGGTCGCCGATGTCGTGGAGCTGATCGACGGTGCGGGTTTTGAAAGTGTCCATCTGGTCGGGCATTCGCTGGGCACCGTCATCGTGCAGCGTCTGGCTCTCGAGCATCCGCAGATGGTGCGCAGCATTGCGTTGATCGGGCCGATCCAGGCAGCGCCGGAGGCAGCGAAAACGGCGATCCGCGATCGTGCGGAGCAGGCCAGGAAGGTTGGTCTGGCAGGCATTGCCGACGCGACCGTGAAGGGCGGCACGTCGCCTGAGACCAAGCGGGATCATCCGGAGCTGGCGGCTTTCGTGCGGGAGCTTGTGATGCGACAGGATCCCGAAATGTACGCGCAAACCTGCGAGATGATTGTCGGCCTCGAACCGGCGGCAATCGAGAAGCTGCGGATTCCGGCGCTGGTTGTGACGGGCGATCAGGATGCAACGTCGCCGCCTGCGACTGCGAAGGGCATTGCCGACAAGATTCCGGGCTCGAAGTATGTCGAACTGGCGCAATGCGGTCACTGGACGCCCATCGAAAAGGCAGCAGCCGTGAACGAATTGCTGCTCCAGTTCCTGACGAAATAAAACGCGCAAGCCATGCTGCGGTGTCGTGCTGAGGTGAAGACGTGCAGGAGCCCGACACCGCAGTCGGAGATGTCAATTTCTCTGAAATCTCTGATCGTGCCTGGGTCTTCGCGCCAACAGGCAGGACATTGGATCACTCCTTCCAGTAGGAAGATATGAAGCTAGTACGCTTTGGTCATACAGGTGCCGAGAAGCCAGGTATCGTCGGGTCGGACGGGGTCGTCCGCGATCTGTCCGCACACGTATCAGACATTGATCCGCAACTGATCGGGGCGGACTCGCTACAGGGCCTCGATTCAAGGGAAATCGACGCCTTACCAGCAGCGCCCGCTGGTTCCCGGCTTGGTTGTCCCATCGGAAATATCGGCAAGGTGGTCGGAATCGGACTGAACTATCGCGAGCACGCGAAAGAAGCGGGCGCCGAGATTCCAAAGGAGCCAATCATCTTCCTTAAGGCGAATACGGCCATCACAGGTCCGTTCGACGACGTCGTTCTTCCGGAAAACTCGACGAAATCGGATTGGGAGGTGGAACTCGGCGTTGTGATAGGGCGTCGTGCGAGAAATGTTTCAGAGGCCGTGGCGCTCGATCATGTCTTTGGATACGTCATTGTGAATGACGTATCGGAGCGTGAGCATCAGCTCGAGCGAGGCGGTCAGTGGACCAAAGGCAAGAGTCATGACACGTTTTGCCCTATCGGCCCCTGGCTGGTAACTCGGGACGAAGTGGGCAACGAGCAGGCGCTGGATCTGTGGTGTGAAGTGAACGGTGGGCGAGTGCAGCATAGCAATACAGCAGACATGATTTTCTCTGTCGCGCAGTGTGTCAGCTATGTCAGCAAATTTATGACTCTGCTTCCGGGTGACGTGATCATAACGGGAACGCCACAAGGCGTCGGCCTTGGCTTCACGCCGCCGCGTTACCTCGACGGTGGATACACCATGCGCCTTGGCATCGCGGGTCTCGGCGAACAGTGCCAGTCGGTCAAGCGTTATGGGCGTGGGTAAGACATCATCGAGTGTGCAGTAAGATCGCTTGGGATTCCGGAGGATCATCGTCGTCAGGTTGGAACCTTTGAGCCGCTGACTCCGCAGATTCGAATGCGGGCTTAGGACGTGCAGAACGCTCTTTGGTACTGTATTTGCTGGACGTCTGGCCCACACTGACGGCAATGATTCAGAAATGAAACTGGGGTTTTTGCATCGTATTGGAGGAAGTTATGTCGCTTAAAGGTAAACGGATTGTCATTCTCGGCGGATCGTCGGGAATGGGTTTCGCTACGGCGAAGGCTGCGGCAGACGAAGGTGCACTTGTCGTCATTGCGTCTAGCAGCCAGGAGAGGGTAGCGAAGGCGCAGCAGCAACTGCCGCCGAGTGCGGAAGGTCATGTGCTCAACCTGCAGGATGAGGCTAGCATCAAGTCGTTCTTCGAGAAGATAGGAGCGTACGACCATCTGGTGTATACGGCCGGCAATCCTTTGCTAATGGCTGATCAGAAGGACTTGAGCTTCAAGGATGCGCAGGCATTTTTCGGAGTCCGCTACTGGGGTGTTTTCCTGGCCACGAAGTACGGTGCGGGCCAGATTCGTGAGGGGGGCTCGATCGTCCTTTCCTCCGGGATGGCAGCGCGCCGCCCCCGTAAGGGCTCGTCCGTGGTGTCGAGCGTCTGCGGCGCGATTGAAGCGCTTGCGCGTGCGCTTTCGGTGGAACTTGCGCCGCTGCGGGTCAATGTGGTTTGCCCTGGAACGGTCAAGACCAGCCTTTGGGATAGCTTCCCTGAGGCTGTCCGTAAGGCGACATTTCAACGCGCTGAAGAAAACCTTCTCGTCAAGCATGCCGCTGAAGCACATGAGGTGGCCGAAGCTTACCTCTATCTGATGCGAGGTAGCTTTACGACGGGCCAAGTTGTAGTCGCCGATGGCGGGGCATCGGTGGCCTGATATCCGAGCCGCATGTCCAGACAACCGGCGAAAAAACTCGCACCAGACTAAAGCAGGAAAATTGGAATGACAGTTAGGAAAAATGTTCTCGTCGTAGGTGCCTCGCGTGGGCTCGGTCTTGCTCTTGCGGAGGAATACTGCGGCCGGGGCTGGCATGTAATTGCGACGTCGCGGGGCAAGTCCGCCGGACTTGCAAGCCTGCTTGAGCGCTATCCGGAATCGCTTGAGCTTGAGACCGTGGATATCGTGGACCTGGCCTCGGTGAGAACCCTGCGCACTCGACTCGAGGGGCGCAAGCTCAATACGCTCTTCGTCAACGCTGGCATCGCCAAGGCGAATGAATTGACCTCGGTCGAGGTGGATGAGAAGGACTTCTTCGACATGATGTTGACGAACACGCTCAGTCCAATGCGTGTCATCGAGGTATTTCGTGACATTGTCGCGGAGAATGGCGTGATGGCAGCGATGTCGTCCGAGATCGCCAGCATTACAAATAGTATCGGGTTCTGGGAGCTATACAGTTCGAGCAAGGCAGCGCTGAATATGCTGATGAAGGCGTTCTCGACACGCCATCCGGACGATTCGCGCGCACTTCTCCTGGTCGCTCCAGGCTGGGTCCGCACTGAAATGGGCGGACCGGAGGCAACCTTCGAGATTTCGGAGAGCATCCCGCTCGTGGTCGACGTGGTCGAGCGCAACGCAGGCGTGTCGGGACTTCGCTATACCGACCGTTTTGGCGAAATCCTGCCGTGGTGAGAAAGACGCACGGCGCGACAATTTTCGCGGTCGATTGGTGTGAACGCCACACGTCGATCGATGAGCGCGTCGTCTACGCAAAACCGGTGGGCTATCAGCCGTGGGGTTGGTAGCCTATCGCGACGGCACTCTTTGTCGATGACATCGGGCAGGGCAATGGCCGCTGCCGCGACATTGCTCAACTGCCGCATTCGGCGTCCACCCGGTGGTTAGCCGTCCTACGCCACCGAAACGAAGGGACAGCCTTCCAGACAAGCGTCCTGGCGCTCAACTCCGCGGTCGACGCAGCCCGCGTAGGCGAACAGGGCGTGGATTTGCCTTCGGTCTTTTTTCTTTTTATGTCCACGTCCATTTGATCGCCTCGGGAATTCAGACGGGCTATCGACCGCGGAAGATTTCCGCGCCTTCTGTCGTTCTCACCACGGCAGGATTTCACCAAAACGGTCGGTATAGCGAAGTCCCGGCACGCCTGCGTTGCGCTCGACCACGTCGACCACGAGCGGGATGCTCTCCGAAATCTCGAAGGTTGCCTCCGGTCCGCCCATTTCAGTGCGGACCCAGCCTGGAGCGACCAGGAGAAGTGCGCGCGAATCGTCCGGATGGCGTGTCGAGAACGCCTTCATCAGCATATTCAGCGCTGCCTTGCTCGAACTGTATAGCTCCCAGAACCCGAAGCTGTTGGTAATGCTGCCGATCTCGGACGACATCGCTGCCATCACGCCATTCTCCGCGACAATGTCCCGAAATACCTCGATGACTCGCATTGGGCTAAGCGCGTTCGTCAACATCATGTCGAGAAAGTCTTTCTCTTCCACCTGGACCGTCGTCAATACATTCGCCTTGGCGATGCCGGCGTTGACGAAGAGCGTATTGAGCTTGCGCCCCTCGAGTCGAGTGCGCAGGGTTCTCACCGAGGCCAGGTCCACGATATCCACGGTCTCAAGCTCAAGCGATTCCGGATAGCGCTCAAGCAGGCTTGCAAGTCCGGCGGACTTGCTCCGCGACGTCGCAATTACATGCCAGCCCCGGCCGCAGTATTCCTCCGCAAGAGCAAGACCGAGCCCACGCGAGGCACCTACGACGAGAACACTTTTTTTAACTGTCATTTAAATTCTCCTGCTTTAAATAGGCTTCAGATACACAGTAACAATTCGGTCCCTACATGCCGGGTGTCGGGATGAGCCGCTTGTAGTAGACCCCGTCCTTCATCACGACCTTGATGTTGTCGCGGTCCTGGAGAAGCTTGATGTTCTCGACCGGATCGCCATCGACGAGCAGCAGGTCGGCGAGGTAGCCATCGCTGACGAGACCGAGGTTCGGGATATCCATGATTTCGCCACCCCATTTCGTGGCGGCCATCAGGGCATCGGCCGGCGTGAAGCCAAGAATGTTGACGAAGTGCTCAAGGTCGCGTGCGTTGGTGCCGATCGGATTCCATGCGAACCCGTAGTCGCCGCCCGGGAGAACCCGCAGGCCGCGTTTCCTGAGTTCGCCGTACACCTTCGGGCATTGCTCGATCATGGTGAAGAGCTCGCTCTTTTCGACAAACTCCCGGGTGATGCCCCACGGCTCTGCCTCGTACGCGGTTGCGTAAATTACGCCAATGGCCGGCGCGAGAAACACGCTGTCGCGCTTCGCCTCGAGCAGGTCGTACGTTTCACCCTCGATGAAATCGCAGTGATAGATAACGCGGAAGTCATACTTCAGGGCAAGCTTCACGGCCGCATCCGCACGGGCATGACACGATAGCCAGGCGCCGCGCATATGGGCCTCTTCCGCGGCGGCGGCGACCTCTGCCTCCGTATAGGAAAGCCGGCGGGCGAACCCCTGACGTCCAGCAAACATGTCACCCGAGATGTTCATCTTGATGGTGTCGACACCCTCGCGAATCAGTGTCCTGACCGTTCGCCGGATTTCATCGGGGCCGTCTGCAATCAGTTCGAAGCCCTGGTGGTTCGTGTGGTATTGACGTTCGTCCCCAAGACCTCCTGTTGCGGTGAGTTCAGGCGAAGCGGCCCGCATGCGCGGCCCGGGGAATTTTCCCGCGTCGATGGCGTCGCGAAGCACCGCTTCGAGCCGGAACTTCGCCGAAGCCGCCGAGTACAGACTGGTGAAGCCCGAGTCCAGCATCAGCTTGACGTTCTGCAGCGCGAGGATGGTGTGTTCTTCAATCGGAATCAGGCCAAGTTCACTGAACTGTGCCATGTTGCTGTAGGTGACGTGAGCGTGCGCTTCGACGAGGCCTGGCATCAGCGTCATGCCTTTGCCGTCGATGACGTCGTAGTAGGATTCACGCGGAATCCCGCCATTGCCGCGAGCCACGGCGCGGATCAGATTGCCATCGACAAGCGCTTCGCCCACGAACGTTGGTGCACCCGTGCCGTCGAAAATCTTCACATTGGTAAAAAGCTGCGGATTCATCATTTGCCTCTCTCCATAAAGTGGCTATCCAGTCGCAGTCGCTGGACGGCCTTTAGTTTTTACAGGCTAGCACGCCTTAGAAGAGCCAGGTATTGGTCGTACACCTGGAGTTCACGCGTGGGTCCGGAAAAAATAGACTATCTGATAAGAGAGTGCCAGTGGAATCACAGGAGCGCGTGAAAACACCAAGGAGGCCTGGAGAAATCCGGCCACTGAACCGGATTGCCGGGCACGCGCCTGGCGGCACAACCGAGCAGGCAACGGACGCGGAGCGAGATAGCTCTCTAGCCGGCTTATGATTGATGTCGGAAAGCGGATCGCACTTGGTTTACCGTTTATTTCGTCAAATTAGAATGGCCAGAGCGGCATCCCTGTTATGACGAAATGGCATATGTTGGACTGTACGATACGTTTCGCCGCTCGTGGATCGGGACAAATGGTGGGTATAACTAACAAGTGCGCCACCGACTTTACCGACGGTTAGGTCGGTCGACAACGTTAAGGGGGCGTAACGCACACGCTATTCTCTGGAGAAACCAGCATGGTTTTGGATACGGGTGCGCCACACAAAATAAGACAGTTCGACTGAAATGGGTGTCCTGTTACTTGTTTTTGCGCGTATACAGACCGCCTCAGACGTTCCTGCTATAAGCGGGTCGAGGTGTGAGTCAGTTTCGTTAGACCACAGCGTTCGCAGAAAAAGTAGATGAAAGTGTGCTGCTCGGCAAAGCCGTGTCAGGCCAATTCCGCTCACATAAAATTTTGATTGTCCGTTGGCTCTGGTCGAGCACATCATTGTCCACTTCGGCTCATGCTTCTGTTAACTTTTTGCGACGGGCAATTTTTTTCGGTACTCCGGAAGGGGGCGTCACGTTATCGTCCATCACGCGATAACCAGATCATTCATCCACCCGGAGAAACAGATGAAACGAACAGCGCTTTCGACACTCTCGCTGACACTGTTGACTGCTGCAGGCGCAGCACATGCACAAAGCAGCGTCACGCTATACGGCACCATCGATACGTCGATTACCTTCATTCATAACGCGAACGCAGCCGGCCAAAATCAGTGGTCCGTCGGCAACGCGAGTAACGGGGATCTCTCCGGCAGCCGCTGGGGTTTGAAGGGTCAGGAAGACCTGGGCGGTGGTCTGAAGGCGATCTTCCAGTTGGAAAACGGGTTTAACCCGAGCACGGGGCAACTTGCGCAGGGTGGCCGGGAATTTGGTCGCCAGGCATTTGTGGGTTTGACCTCAGGCCAATTTGGCACGTTCACGTTGGGCCGCCAATATGACCCACTCGTTGACCTTGTGCAGGGCATTACTGAGGATAACTATTTCGGCAGCGGGTTTGCAACCGCAGGTGACGTCGACAACTACGATAACAGTTCCCGTACCAACAACGCGATCAAATACCTGTCGCCGGTGTACTCTGGACTGCAGGTCGAGGGCATGTATGCGTTCGGTGGCGTCGCGGGACAGACGGGCTCGGGCCAGACCTGGTCGGCCGCTGCGGCGTATAACAACGGCCCGATCTCAGTGGCGGCGGGTTACTTTGTGGCAAACAATCCGTCTGTGGGTGGCCTCGTGCGACCCTCGACAACAAGTGGCTCCGGCTGGGGCGGGTCATCTGACGGCACCTTCGACGGCTCGCTGATCAATCTGGGCTTGCAGAGCGCGAAGTCCATCAACATTGCCCGGGTCGCGGCGCAGTATGTGGCGGGGCCGTTCACGTTCGGTGCGGCTTATAGCAACGCACAGTACAAGTCGGATGGACAATCGGCATTCTCGTCGACTGAGAAATTCAACACAGGGCAGGGCTTCCTCAACTATCAAGCCACCAAGGCAATCCTGTTGGGTGTGGCTTACAGCTATACGAAGTCGAGCGGCGACACGGGCGCGACCTACCATCAAGTCAACATTGGCGCTGACTACAACTTGTCCACTCGCACTGACCTATATTTGATAGGCGCATGGCAACACGCCAGCGGAGAAACACTTAGCGCAAGCGGCACCGCCGTGGTGGCTGCGCAGGCGTCCGTGGGCTCGTATGGCTACGGTGGCACCAACACACAGGAAGTGGTTAGCGTCGGACTACGCCATAAGTTCTGATGATGCCCTGGATGCGGCGCTCGCAACGAAAGAGCAGCGCGTGACAGAAAAAAGCCGGTCGTGAGCATGCGCTGACGACCGGCTTTTTTTCAGCGCGCCTGCAGCGAATACCCACGCGGGAATGAGAGCTATCTGCACGCCCAAAATACGCGTTACCTGAATCCCTGAATCTGAAGCAGTCCGATGTGAAGCCGTGCTTTCGGCCATGTTGCCGAGGGCGGAAAAGGAATGCGCTTCATGTTGGTGGAAAGCCGACAGGAGTATGCGAAAGATCGAACTCGCGTCTCAAAAAGCCCAGCTCGAGGCTTAGCTATGCCATACCGTTATGGAAGGTATGACGTGACGGCGGTCCTAATCCGATGAAAGAAGAATGAGAATGCTGGAACACTGTATTTGATTCAGTTCTAGCGAAAGGGGGGCACTATGTTTTCCGTGATTGGAGTCACCGGCCAGGTAGGAGGCGTTGCTGCCCGACTGCTTCTGGCAAACGGATACGACGTTCGCGCCGTTGTTCGAAATCCGGACCATACGCCGACGTTGCGGGAGCAGGGATACGAGGTTTCGGTTGCCAATTTGCGCGATACGCAAGCGTTGGCGCTGGCGTTCCAGGGAGCGGAAGGCGTTTTTGTGATGTTGCCCCTGAATTTCGATCCTTCTTCGGATTTTTCGGAAGCGCGCGAAATCGCCTCGTCTTTGCACGACGCGATTGTCACCGCGCAACCTCGCAAGGTCGTCTGCCTGTCGACCATTGGGGCTCAGGTGTCTCAACCTAGCCTGCTCACGCAGGTTCGCTATCTGGAAGAAGCGCTTGGCAATCTCCAGATGCCAGTCGCGTTCGTGCGTGCTGCGTGGTTCATGGAGAACGCCTTATGTGATGTTGAGCCTGCGTGTGAAAGCGGGGAGATTCCCACCTTTTTTCAGCCGCTTGGCCAGACCATTCCCATGGTGGCAACGGCCGACATCGGACGCGTGGTTTCAGAGACGCTCACAGAAGAGTGGGACGGTATTCGGATCATAGAACTTGAAGGTGATAGGCGTATTAGCCCGAATGACATCGCCCGGACCTTTGATCGACTGCTCGGACGCGAAGTCCGGCCGAAGCTGGTTCCCCGGGACGCATGGGAGGCAGTGTTCCGCGCGCAAGGCATGAAGAATCCTGGGCCGCGCATGCAAATGCTCGATGGCTTCAACGAAGGCTGGCTGAAGTTCGAGGGCCGTCGGACCGAAACGCGAATTGGGCGTGTACCTTTAGATGTCGTATTGCGCGAGCTTATTCGAAACGCGTGCTAATCCAGCTTCTGTGTCAGTAAGGCGCAACAGGCTCGGAGCGCCCGACGGCTCCTTACGACTCAACGCCTATCGACACGATGCTGATCTGCCGAAAACCTTTTACTTGTAGTCAGGATTCCGATGGATACTTTAGAAAACATGCGGATGTTCGTGCGAGTTACGGAAACCGGCAGCTTCACGAAGGCCGCGAATCTTGCGTCTGTGTCGACAGCACACGTTTCACGTGCAATCACGGACCTTGAATCGCATCTGCACACACGACTGCTGCAAAGAACAACGCGGCGAGTCACGCTTACCGGTGCTGGCGAACGCTATCTACAACGCTGCGAGCACATTCTGGCCCATGTTGAACTCGCAGAGACCGAGGCGGCAGGCGCGGGCACCCGCCCCTCCGGCAAGTTAAAGGTCCACGCGACAGCCAGTGTCGGTCAACACCATCTGGCGCGGCTCATCGCACGCTATAGCAAACGGTTTCCGGAGGTACTGATCGAGCTGGTACTCTCGCAGAACGTGCCCAATATCGTTAACGAAGGTATCGACGTGTCCGTGGTGATGACGCGAGATCTTGTGGATTCGAACTTGGTGTCCCAACGCATTGGAAGCGTGCAAACGATTCTGTGCGCCTCTCCACAATACCTGTCGAGGCGCGGCACTCCGGCTCGTCTTGCGGACCTGAGCCAACACACATGCCTGCAATTGATGTTGCCGGATGTGCCTCCCGGAGAATGGCAATTTGAGGATGTAAGCGAGCCGGTTTTTTGTCACATGCGGCCTGCACCGCTCACCGTCAATGTCGCCGAAGCGCTGGTCGAGACGATACGTGAGGGGATGGGAATCGGACCTTTGCCGATTTCTGTCGCGCTGCCGGGCTTACGCGATGGGAGCCTTGTTCGCGTCTTGCCTGAGCACCGCCTGCGAGAGTGCAACATCTATGCGATATATGCGTCGAGACGCTACCTCGACGCCAAGATCAGAACCTTCGTCGAGTTCGCGCGAGACCAGGTGCCGCTGGCGCTGGCTGACGAGAATCGGGAGCTCCTGTCGTCGGAGAACACTCCGCTGGCTCAACCCGTAATCTAGTTGATAGCGTGCGGGCACTGTTCGGCGTAGACCGCCGCCGTGCCACGACGGCATTGGAACGGCATAACCGCATGGCCAGGAACAATCAACAGACGATCAATGAGTTTCTGCTGTACACACTCAATTTGAAACTGACGAATCGCGCGTGGTCATGGGACGCGTACGGCGAGGATGTGGTCGTATTGAAGTTGTGGGCGATGCAACGGGAAAAATTGCCGGACGGCACCGATCGAATCGAGGTGTGGAGTCCGCCGCCGTGGCGCAAACTAGTGAAGATCGCTCGCAATGAGCGACGGCTAAACATCGACAGGCTGAACGAGGGTGGTACTACGTACGCAATCCTGCGTGGTGGTGACGGTTCCGACGAACGCGAGGCGTGGGACTACGATGCAGACCGTCTGTACAAGTTGAGCCGGGTGGTTGTCGATCACGATGGCCACGAATACGCGATCGTGGACTGCGCCATATCGATCGACGAGTTCCTGATTCGCCGAGCGCAACTGCGGTGGCTCTCCCGGACGTAGCGATACGATTCGCCGACACCTACGGTTCGCGGCGCAAAAATCAGACGACGGTTTCTTGAGAAGACTATCCATGCCATGTCGGCATTGTAGACATGACACGATGTTGGTCCTAATGCGCTGAGGGAACTGATCGACAAGCTGACGGAGCGGTACGTCATTCGCCCGCCTGATCACCGATCGCCAGCATGCCGGTTGTAGATGATTTGCGCGGTGATGCGATGCTACGACGTTATGACAGACATGACCTGCCGTACGTAGACGTCTTGGCTACGACTGCCGAAAATATCATCAAGTTCAGCGAGTGCAAATAGCCAGAGGGCGAAGCCCGATGTAACTGGATATTTACGGAATGACGCTACGTTGAACTGATTAAGGAAATGCTCGTCGAGGAAATGCAGTTAATAACTTCTGCGATGCAGCTTTTTTTCGCTCATTCAAGTTTTCGTTGATACACAGGAGCATGAAAATGATCGTCAACATTCGCAATCTGGTTATTGGTTTCGCGGTGGTTCTGCCCATTCTTGCGAGCGCTCAGGAAAATAGCACTCCCGTCACGCGTGAGCAAGTACGTGCTGAACTGGTGGCCCTCGAAAAAGCTGGTTATCATCCGGGCAAGCCCAGCCCTTACTACCCGGCAGACATTCAGGCCGCCGAGGCCAAGGTCCGCGCGAGCAACGCAGCGGGTGGAAATCCGCAGACTTCCTATGGTGGTGTAACCAGCGCGAACTCGGAGTCTGGGGAGCAGGGGACCGGTACGCCTTGAACCAGCACGCTGCTTTCGCAGCGTGGAGCAGCCATGTGGGACGCGTGTCGGTAAGCCCTCGGAATTTTGAGGTTCGTCCTCTAGCTTGCCTGGGGCAGGTCGGACGGTGTCTGACTTACGCGAAATTCCGCATGGCTGTTCAAACTCCATCGGCGCAGGCTCCACTTTGCTAAGCGCCGTCATTGAAAGACATGGGAATCGGGGAAGTGTATGCAATGTAACCGATTCAACGATGTCGCCGGCCATTGGAACGTTTGGCATTTCTGGTTCAACCGAGCTTACCTCTCTGTGATGACGTTTGATTGCTTTTCGTGGACCTTGGCGTGGAGCTCGCTGGCATCTGCCGAAAGTAGAAGTCGTGCCCGGAAGGCTATGTCGATCATCCATGTCCGTATTCGGACAGCCTACATGACGTGCCATTTTGCCGGTGGTGGAGGTGGCGTGGTATTCGGGTGGGTCTGGGGTCAATGGGGCTGGACAGGGATCTGCGCTGCCGGGGTCTCGATTCTGGCTATTCAATTGGCTTGGCGGCTGCTGCCGCTGCAAACATCTGGTCGACATGTCAAAAATCGTTGACGAACTCGTTGTCGATGCGCAAATCGATGAGCTCGAAAGACTCTGCCTCCCTCTCTTTGATAGATGGTGCGAGAGAAAAAGCGTACTACCACTTGCTTACCTCATGAGTGCGTGGCCGATCATTTCCCTGAGTCGATTGTTACATGCTCTCCGGGCACTTCTACAATATCATCCGCAGACGCTAACGCCTGATGAGTATCAAGTTGTCGCGCAGATCTTAAGGATGGGTGTCCATAGCGTCGAAGAGGATGCAGAACACCTCGTGGCATGACGACCCATTCGATAAAATTTGCACTACTGCATCGAGATTTCAAGCTGCGCGAAATTGAATCCGTAGTTCGGTCCTTCGAGCGGTCGGACGTCTGGCGTGCAGTTTGCGGAAAGTTCCAGGACCGGGGAAGCAGTGACATAGCAGAGATTGATGATAAATATAGGATTCCATATAAATATCAATGACAGAGTTGGATTCTAGGATACGCGATACGACGCTCTGATAAGCATGCGATCTGACACGCTCGTAGAATTTGTTCATAGGATTTTCTGTCCCAGGTTGTTTAAAGACGGTTCATAAAACTCGGGACAGTTCCTTCCTCGAAAAGATAGAGCCAGGAGACGGCGTCATGTTAGCCACACGCGAGAGCCAGGAACAATCTCAGGTCGTTAGTCAGGATATGAGCGAGAGGGCGCGGTCGAATACCGTCGCAATCTGCCGAACCTGCCCTAGGGACCAGCCGCACAGCGGTGCGGTGGGATTGTCCCTGTATAACGAAGTCAAAGAAAGGTTGACCGGCCAGGGCGTAACCGTAATGATGGTCCATTGCCTCGGCAGTTGTCGGAAGCCCTGTGCCGCTGCGCTTGACGCGCCGGAAAAGCCGCGCGTCCGCTTGTCGGGTCTGAAGGTTAACGACGCTGCGGATCTGATCAGCGCTGCTCTGGAATACCAACAGACGGCATCAGACGACGTGAGCGTTACGACACTGCCGGCGGCGTTGCAGGGACACGTAAGTGCGATCTCGCCGAAGCGAAGAAAAGGTACTGCATAAAAGCGGCTTTCCTCTTGGAAGAAGGAGATTTAAATGAGCAAGGGATATTGGGTGTCGGCCTATCGTGAAACGAAGGACCAGGCCAGGCTGGCGACGTACGCCCAATTGGCGGTACCCGCTGTGGAGGCTGCCGGCGGCAGAGTGATCGCACGTGGAGTGGCTGACGAAGTCCGTGAGCACGGTTTGAAGGAGCGAACCGTTGTGATTGAGTTTCCGTCCTATGAGCAGGCCGTTGCCGCATACGAAAGCGACGCGTACCGGAAGGCGCTTGAAGCCTTGGGCGACGCCGTCGTGCGCGATTTCCGGATCATTCGCGGCGTGGAATGACGTGCAGGGCGCGGTGAATGGCGAACTGTGTCTTGACTTCAGCACCTCAGGACAATCGCATCACCTCGGCTTTCATGGTTTATTGGCTCTCGTAGCAGTTCGATAAATGCTCGCAATGCCGCTGATACATTACGCCGATCCGGATAGTACAGACACAAGCTGGCTGAACTGACGGTCCAGTCCTTTAGCACAGCTACGAGCCGCCCCGTCGCGAGTTCATCCGCTACGGGGGCTTCCCACAGATACGCGACGCCCGCACCTGCAATCGCAGCATCACGCATCAGCGTGGGCTCGTCTAGCGTCAGATTTCCTGGTACGTCGAGCGAGAGTTTCTCGCCCCGTCGCTCGAACTCCCAACGGGACAGCTTGCCGCTTGGCCAGCGCGCTCGTATGCATTGATGCGACATCAGATCCTTTGGCGTGCGCGGCTTCTTGCATTGCGCAAAATATGATGGCGAGCCGACGACGGAAAATTTCAATGCACCGCCAAACGGCACAGCGATCATGTCGCGTGGCACATCATCTGCGGCACGGATGCCAGCATCAAAGCCTCTACCTACGATATCGACGAAGTGCGCTTCCGTGGCGATGTCGACGCTCATCTCGGGGAACCGGCGCAGATATTCCAGCACGACTGGAACGAGGATAGCGCGCGCAGCTCCAACCGCGCAGTTCAGTCGCAAGGTGCCTGTCGGCATTGCACGATGATTGTTGACGGCGGCCATCGCCTGCTGGATTTCGGACAGGGCGGGACCGACGGTTGCGATGAACTGCTTGCCAGGTTCCGTGAGCGCGACGCTGCGGGTCGTCCGGTTGAATATCCGCACACCCAGCCGATTTTCGAGTTGCACGATCGCACGGCTCAACGCTGTCGACGACATGCCTAGTTCACGTGCCGCCGCACGAAAGCCACCGAGCCGCGCGACGGCGAGCACGACTTCCAGTTCGATCAAGCCTGATTTGAGCATTGTCCCGATTTCCGGATCAAGTCGTGTAAGTTTATCCCTCTTATCGGCTCGGATGCAATCGACTACGCTGGGACACGTGACCATTTGATCGAGGCATTCATGTACAGCATTGAACACATCTATATCGACGGCCAGTTTGTGCAGCCAAATGGTCAGGAGTGGTTCGACCTCCACAACCCTTCGACAGGTGACGTAATCGGCCGGGTGCGTCTTGCCGACGTGCAAGACACGAAAGATGCGATAGCCGCCGCGCGCCGTGCATTTCCGGCGTTCGCGCGTACGACCAGAGAGCAGCGTATTGCGTGGCTCAAGCGTCTGTATGAGGCCATGCTCGCGAATGTCGATCGCCTCGCCGCTGCGACAATCGAGGAATATGGCGCGCCCTCGACGCGTGCAAAGTGGGGAGCACGTTACGCCGCCGAGTCCTTTCTGCACGCTGCGCAGACGCTGGAGGAGTATTCGTTCACGCGGAGGATTGGGTCGGCGGAAGTGGTGATGGAACCGGTAGGCGTCGCTGCGCTAATTACGCCTTGGAACGCGAACGCCGGCTTTATCTGCAACAAGCTGGCAACGGCGATTGCCGCGGGCTGCACGGTGGTCATCAAACCAAGCGAAATGAGCGCGCTCCAGACGCAGATTGTCACCGAAGCCCTGCACGAGGCGGGTCTGCCAGCCGGCGTGTTCAACATTGTGACGGGACGGGGCGACATTGTGGGTTCGGAACTGAGTGTGAACCCGAACGTCGCGAAGATCTCCTTTACGGGGTCGACTGCGGTCGGCAAATCGATCTTGCGCGCCGGCGCCGACACGATGAAGCGGGTGACGCTTGAACTTGGCGGTAAGTCGCCGACACTGATTCTTGACGACGCCAATCTCGAGACAGCGGTACCCGTCGCCGTCACTTCCGGATTCCAGAATAGCGGCCAGGCGTGTATTGCGGGTACACGCATTCTTGTACCTGAGGATCGTCTTCAGGATGTCATCCGGCTGGTGAAGGAAGCCGTGTCAGCGGTAAAGGTCGGTCACTTGAACGATGCCGATTCGGCAATCGGACCCATGGTCAGCCAGCGACAATATGAACGGGTGCAGGGATATATCCGGCGCGGTGTCGAAGAAGGCGCGACGCTCGTAATTGGCGGAGAAGGTCATCCGGACGGGCTGGCCGGCTACTATGTAAAACCCACGGTGTTCGCGAACGTGACGAACGGCATGAGCATTGCGCGTGAAGAAATTTTCGGGCCAGTGCTGTGCATTCTCACCTATCGCAGTGAGGAAGAAGCGATCGAGATCGCGAACGACACTGTCTACGGGTTGCACGCGTACGTGATTTCAGCGGACATCGAACGGGCCCGTGCTGTGGCGTCCAGGCTCGAAGCCGGCCGCGTGAGCATAAACGGCGCGCCACATGAACCGCTCGCACCTTTCGGCGGTTACAAGCAATCCGGCATCGGTCGGGAATACGGGACATTCGGGCTCGAGGCGTTTCTTGAGACGAAGGCCGTTCTCGGTGCAATCGTATTGGAGCCGCAATGAAGGACGCCATGGAACGGGGTCTTGCCGTATTCGAGCAACTACGTGGTGCTGAGCGAGCGCGGAACATGGCGGACTCGATGACTGATGGGAAATTCGGTGCATCGATGGCGGCCCTGTCAATAGATTTTGTGTTCGGAAGCGTATGGGCGCGTGAGGGCCTTGATCGTCGTGCACGCTCTCTCGTTACGCTCGGTATTCTGATTGCGCTACGCCAACGCGACGAACTGAAGAATCATGTTCGCATCGCGTTGACTAACGGTTTGAGCATGGGCGAAATCGAGGAAGTGATGATTCAGGCGTCTGTATATGCCGGGTTTCCGGCGGCGCACACTGCCAGCAATGCCGCAGCGGAGGTGCTCGAAGCGCTGGAAATCGAGCGAGGCAGTGCGGTGAGTGGGCGATGATATTTCCAGTCCAGCGCCACCCCGCGGAAAATACCGTGCTGGTTACGGGAATGCCGGAGGCGCTCAATCGTGCAATCCAATCAGGAAAAACATGAGAAGCATAAGCAAAGCCGTGGCAGCGGTGACGCTCGGATTGACAGCAACGCTCACGGCAACTGCGGACGCGACGCCCAAACTTGCCACTGAACAGACGATCGGCCATATCGAACCGGTATTCGAGTTCTACGGTGCCATGCCCACCGGTGTAACGAAAGCGCCAGACGGTCGCCTGTTTGTCAACTTTCCACGTTGGGGAGACGACGTGCCGTTTACCGTCGGCGAGATCGTCGGTAAGCGGATCGTGCCTTATCCGGACGCACAGACGAATCGCGCGGATCCCGCGCATCCTGCCGATAGCCTGATTAGCGTTCAAAGCGTCGTTGCTGACTCGCAGAACCGGCTGTGGATTCTGGACACGGCGTCGCCGAAATTGGCGGCACCGATCCAGGGCGGCGCCAAACTGGTCGCCGTCGACCTTGCTACCAACAAGGTGGTCAGGACGATTCTCCTTCCGCCGAACGCGTTGTTGCCGACAACGTACCTGAACGACGTGCGTTTCGATTTCCGGTTCGGTGCGCAAGGCATTGCCTATGTTACCGACTCGTCGCCGCATGGGCCAGGTGGAATCATTGTTGTGGATCTGGCAAGCGGCGAGGCGTGGCGCAAACTATCAGGGGACCCTTCGACCAGCGCCGATGCGGCGTTCGTTCCAGTGGTGGAGGGCGAAGAGATGGCAACCGACGGTCCTGACGGAAAACGCCGGCCGCTACATGGTGCGGCAGATGGCATTGCGTTGTCAGCCGACGGAGCGACGCTGTACTACTCACCGTTGTCCAGCCGCCATCTGTATTCGGTGCCGACTGCGCTGCTGCGCGATCGCAATGCGAGCCCCGCGGCGGTAGCGGCAGCTGTGCGGGATCTGGGCGAGAAGGGCGCATCCGATGGTCTTGAAGCAGATGCGAGCGGCGCTATCTATGCCGGCGATTATGAACACGACAGCATTCGCCGGCGGCGTCCAGACGGTGAGTGGCAAACCATTGCACACGATCCGCGCATTCTGTGGCCGGATACTTTGTCGGTCGGGAACGACGGCTATCTGTACTTCACGGCGAACCAGTTGCCTCGGCAGGCTTCATTTCATCATGGTCACGATTTGCGCAAGAAGCCTTATACGTTGTTCCGCATCAGGATCGACGCAAAGCCTGTGACGCTCGCTCCGAATCCGGTTTGAATTCCTCATACGCTTAGCATGGGTTACCCATGATGCCAACCAGATGCTGCCGAATGATTCCGGTGATATGCCCTTTGCGACTCGGCTCGAGCATGCCAACCCGACGGGAATAGATGCCGTCGGGCACAGGGAACACGCGTAGCGCAGGGTCTTTGTGCCAACCGGAATGTGCGAGCATCGGTACGATGGCAACACCCACTCCCTGCCTGACCAGTTCGCTGATCCCCAGAATCGAGTCTAGCTCCAGAATCTGCCGTGGTCTTGTGCCCACCCGACGCAATAGTCGCTCTATCTGCGCGCCGGTTGCCGTAGCCCTGTCATAGCGAATGAACGGGGATGTTTCCAACAGGCTATCAAAGTCGTCCTTGCGACGGATCTGTCCACGATTTGCAAGCAGGACGAGTGGCTCATCATACAAGTGAGTCCATCCGATACCGCGAAAGGGCCGGCGACTGTCTTCAATAACAACCGCGGCGTCCAGCTCGCCCGACCCTACCCGAACGATCAGATCGCTCGATCGTCCGGTCGCCAAAGTAACCTCGAGTGCGGGATGAACCTGCGCAACCTCGACCAGGCATTTCGAAAGCAACCCCATCCCGGAGACGATCGCGCCTATCGAAACGTGCCCGGCAACATTGTTTTCAGTTTTGTCGCCTGCAACGATCCCTTCATAGTCGGCCAGCAACTGCCTGACTTGCGGAAGCAACTGGTAAGCCTCTGGGCGCAGCGTGATTGAGCGCTTCTCCCGACTGAACAAAGGCCGGCCGAGTTCGCTCTCCAGTGCACGCATCTGCTGGCCGACAGCGGCGTGCGTCAGCGCGACACGTTCAGCCGCGGCAGCGAAGCTTCCATGTTCGGCAATCGCAACGAAGGTTCTGAGGAACCTCAATGTGCTCATGGGTATCTCCCTTCGATCAACGGACTCTGCGTTTTCAGCAACACCTGATTGGAAAGAAATTGTTTAATTCAAATAAAGCAAATTTAGCTTTTTTTTTGAATTGACCAATACGATACTCTCCGCATCAGCAAAAGGGAAACGTCATGGATACCTCTGACACAACAAAAACGTCTGCATCGGCATCGCGCTCGGATCGCATGTACAACTTCGGGAACACCACCGTCTATTCGCATACGAAGGATCCGCGCTTCGCTTATACCCTTTACGTGCCGAAGAGCATTCTCGATCCTGAGTCTGTTATTGACCTCATCGTCGTCGTTCATGGGTCGAACCGCAGAATGGAGGGCTTCAGAGATCGTTTTTCCGAGTTCGCGGAGTCGCACAACTGTGTCGTTCTGAGTCCTCTGTTTCCCGCCAACGTTTGCGGCGACGACAATCGTGACGGGTATAAGCAGCTACGCGAAGGAACGATCCGCTACGACCAGTTGCTGCTGGACATGATCGCCGAGATCGAGAAGAAGTATCAACGCAGATGGGAGACATTTGGGCTCTTTGGATTTTCGGGCGGTGGCCAGTTTGCCAACCGGTTTTGCCTGCTGCATCCTGGGAGGCTATGGGCCGCATCGATCGGCGCGCCTGGCTCGGTCACGCTGCTTGATCCGACCCGTGACTGGTGGACTGGCACGCGTGACGTCGAGTCCCATTTCGGGAAAAAGATCGATGTGGAGGCGTTGAGAAAAGTCCCGATTCACATGGTGGTCGGAAAAGCCGATATCGAGATCTGGGAGATTACCCATCAACCGGACGGCGCGCACTATATGCCCGGCGCGAACGACGCGGGCCGTACGCGTCCCGAGAGACTGAAGTCGCTCAAGAACAGCTTTGAGTTGCATGGGATCAACGTTGCGCTGGAAGAAGTCGAGAACGCCACGCATCGATCCGCAGAGGTGATTCCGGCAGTCCAGGCATTCTTCGCGCGTGTACTCGCCAGCAAGCGGGGACCTCATCCTGCCTCAATTGCCTGATCTTAATGTCCAGACTGACCACTCTTTGCCGGATTGGGGCTGCCGTCGTCGCTATTGTGCTTCCCGTCTTCGCGAAAGCGGAAACGCAGCGCACGCTTTCGTCGACCGCGATCGGGACACCTGAAATCCGCGTCGCGGAGGGCACCGACACACCTACCTCGATGCCAGGCAATATCGCACGCAATACCATGACCGACAATGTTCTGGCCAACGTTGTCGAGTCGCTGGTAGCGCTACGTGCCGATCTCAGCATTGGCCCGATGCTCGCGGACAGTTGGGACATCTCTTCAGATGCTCGGACCTACACATTTCATCTCCGGCATGGCGTGGTGTTTCACGACGGCTCGCCATTCACGTCAAGCGCGGTCAAGTGGAGCTTCGACTTCCTGATGAGGCCAGAAAATGGATTCATGTGCCGTGGCAACTACGACGGGCATCGAGGTGCCAAGGTCGTCGGCGTGCGGACGCCCGATGCCTATACCGTGGTGTTCGAACTGGACAGAGCGAACGAACTGTTCCTCAAAGACATGGTCGACACGCACTGTCAGTTGGCAATCCTTAGCCCATCAAGCGTCGACAGCTCCGGGCATTGGCTTCGCCCCGTCGCAACAGGTCCGTACATATTTGCGGACTGGAGACGCGGACAGTACATTCTGCTGAAGCGATTTGCGCAATATCGCCCGAGAGGCGAACCGCCGAGTGGTCTTGCGGGCGCGAAGGTCGCGTACGACGACGCTCGATTTGTCGTCATCCCGGACGAGGCGGCACAAAAGGTTGCGGTCGTCGCCGGGCAAGTCGACATGATGTCGGTGAGCGGAGACGGGCTCGTCGGGAGCGACCCCAGATGGCGTGTCATCGTGGGCCCCAGTGCCGATCCCGTCGAGTTACTGATGCAAAGCCAGGACCCAACGCTTGCAGACGCGCGGGTTCGTCGTGCAATCGCGCTTGCACTGGATCTTCCCGCCATTGTGAATGCCGTTACCGATGGTCGTGCGCACTACAGTCCATCACTGGTACCGGAGACGAGTGGTGTGTTCGGGCCCGGCGACCGGGTCGGGTTCTCGCAAAATATTGGGGAAGCGAAGCGTTTGCTTGCAGAGGCGGGCTATCACGGACAGACGTTGAAGATCGAGACGAATCATCGCTTTCCGTTTATGTTTTCACTGGCGGTTTACGTTCAGTCACTGCTGAGAAAAGCAGGCATCTCGACAGAACTCGACGTGGTCGACTGGGGCAAGCAGGTTGCCGATTTTCGTGCCGGACATTTTCAGATCATGTCGTTCGCTTACTCGGCAAGAACCGACCCGGCGATGATGTTCAGCGATATATTGGGGGACAAAGCCAAGTCGCCGATGGCACAGTGGAACAATCCAGAAGCACTCAAGCTTCTGCAGAGCCTGCGCGGCGTGACTGATGCGTCTGAGCGCGGACAGACGTTTGAGCAGTTGCATAAAATGATGATCGCCGATGTACCGATGATCGTTTTGTACGACACGCCGGACCTGCGAATCGTCAGCAATCGACTTGAAGGCGTCACGTCGTGGCCGATGCGCCGCACACGCGTCTTCAACGTCGTCAAACATTGAGTACGCATCTGCCGGCGCACCTTCCCGCTTAAACAGGTGCGAGACCTTCTTGCATTGCCGTTAGCACACCGACGCAAAGGAAAGCAGGCCCTACGCATCCAGGCCTTCGAGGCCTGGGAAAGTGCGGGTACTTTCAGGCCGGACGGCAGGTCGCTCAGGGACGTGTATAAAGTGAACCCAGGCCGATCACGGCGGTGGGACTGCCCGATGCCTCGGAGCCGTTCTGCACACCACCGAAACTGCTTTCGACGTTAGCAGAGGTGTTGCGCTGTGCGCTGATCTTGGCCTCGGCGGCCTGAATGTCGTCCGGATAGTGAGGATCATTGGCGCGGCTCGGCATGTAGCCGGCCTTTTCGAGCTGAACGAGTTCGGCGCGCACTTGGGCACGGGTTACGGTGGAGGAGGTTTCCTGGGCATGGCTGGCGATCGGAAAGACGAGCACAGCCGCGACGACCAGGGTGATTTGGCGGAAGTTCATGGCAAATTTCCTTTACGCGGGTTAAGAAAGGAACGGATCGTTCGGAATAGATTCTGGACAAAAATAGATCAAACTTGAATAACATCGAAGTCATCTAATAGATGCCGGATTGTCATTGAACGAATCGCCAGGATGCGTAAGCCGGTGCTACCGGCACGTATTGCAGCTAACGTCTGCGAGTGGCTACTCGCCATACGGCGGGCCGCACGGCGGATCTGAACAAGCGGAAGCGCGTCGTCCGGCTTGCAAGATGCCTGACGCTAGCCAATGTCCGCTGTCAGCAGGTCGATGAATGCCCGCATCTTGGCCGACACCAGTCGGCGCGACGGGTAATAGACATAGAGCGGTAACTGTTCCTGAGCCCATTCCGGAAACAGTTCGACCAGGCTGCCGTCGCCGAGCCATTGGTGCGCCCCGAGTTCCATCGTCTGTGTGATACCCAGACCAGCGGCGCAAGCGCTCAGCTTTGTCGCGAGATCATTGACGATCAACCGTCCCGATACGGGCACAGTTAGCACTTCGCCATTGCGATGGAACTCCCACGGAAATGGCCGACCGGTCGACGAATCCCGGAATAACAGGCATTCGTATCGACCGTCGGCGAGCTCGAGCGGATGCGCGGGTCGACCGTGCCGCGCGAGATAGGCGGCCGAACTGCAGGTCAGGATGCGGGTACTCAGAAGCGGGCGTGCCACGAGCGATGACGCTTCAGGTACGCCAAAGCGTACCGCCGCGTCGAAACCCTCCGCGACCAGATCCCCGAGCCTGTCACGAATCGCCAGCTCGACGTGGAGCGATGGTTGCGCTGACAGAAACTTCTCGAGTTTGGGCGCCAGTATGAAGCGGGCAAACCAGGGGTCTACATTGACGCGCAGTCGTCCCCGAACGTTGACGGATGAGCCTGCCGTCTCGGTCGCTGCGTCCTCCATTTCGGCTAGCAGCGGCGCGACGCGCTCGTAGAAGCGCTGTCCCTCGTCGGTGAGCTTGACCGCGCGGGACGTGCGGTCGAATAGCCGTATTCCAATGCGCTGTTCCATCCGGGCCACCGCGCGGCTGACCGCAGAGGCGGTTACACCGAGTGCTTCTGCGGCGTGCACGAAGCTGCCGCTCTCGACGACTGCGGCGAGAACGCCAATACCATTCAACAGACGTGTATCGAAGGCCATAGTGATCAATGAATTTGTGTCACGGTGATTTTGACACGGATGCGCTTTTTGAATCAGATGAGGAACCCTATACTCGGCGGCGTCGAACTACAGCAGGAGCCGGCTATGCAGATCAAAGGGGTAACCGCGCTAGTGAGCGGTGCCAATCGTGGGCTGGGGCGTGCCTTCACGCAAGTACTCCTTCAGGCTGGAGCGGTAAAGGTCTATGCCGGCGCGAGAGATCCCTCGAAAATCACTGATCCCGGTGTGGTTCCAGTTGCACTTGACATCACAGATCCCAACACTGTCACCGCAGCGGCCCGGCAATGTAGCGATGTAACGCTGCTGATTAACAATGCGGGTGTTATGCGGATGAGCCCGTTCATCGCCGCGCCGTCAATCGAGGCTGCGCGAGAAGAAATGATGACAAATTACTTCGGAACACTGAACATGTGCCGTGCGTTTTCGCCGGTGCTCGGTAATAACGGTGGCGGGGCGCTGGTCAATATGCTTTCGGTCGTCAGCTGGTTTACGCATCCGATGAACGGTTCCTACTGTGCATCGAAGGCAGCTGAACGCGCGCTGACAGACGGGCTGCGCCTGGAGCTGGCGGCACAGGGCACGCTGGTCGTGGGTGTCTATGCGAGCTTTATCGATACGGATATGGCGGCGTCCTTGGGCGTTTCTAAAACAAGCGCGGATGATATCGCACGTAGCGCGATTGCGGGCGTTGCCAGTAACCAGCGCGAAGTGTGTGCCGACGCGCGTAGCGCCGAGATCAAGGCCATGCTCGCGCGCGATGCCGACGCATTTTATGCGGGCCTGGCGCGACCGTCGTAATCGACGCACGTAATTGGGGGTAGCCAAGCTTGCCTGTCTGGTTCCACTTTCCTGGCTGACATTGTAGTCACGATGGCAGCACTTTTCGACAATCCTTCGTAGGGTGACACATGTTTTCGGTTCTCGGAATAACCGGTAAGGTCGGCGGAGCAGTGGCCCGATCGCTTCTTGCCACAGGCCAGCCAGTTCGCGCGATCGTGCGCAGTCAGGAAAAGGGATCCGCCTGGGCGGAGCGTGGATGTGAGGTGTGTGTCGCCGACATGGACGATCAGAAGTCACTGGTCACCGCGTTCCACGGCTCAAGAGGGGTCTTTGTCATGCTGCCGTCGAATTTCGATCAGGCAGACGGATTTCCCGAGACGGTCAGGATGGTGACGTCCATTCGCCGTGCGCTCGAGGAGACACTCCCTCAGAGGGTGGTCTGTCTGTCAACCATCGGTGCGCGGGCGACACAGTCAAACTTGCTGAGCAAGCTTGGGATCATGGAACGGAGCCTCATCGCGCTCCCGGTATCCGTCACGTTTTTGCGTGCCGCATGGTTCATGGAGAATGCGGCGCGCGACATTCAGACGGCCATGACAACCGGAACGATTGCCAGCTTTCTGCAGCCGCTCGACAAGCCGGTACCGATGGTTTCCACTGAGGACATCGGACAGGTCGCGGCGGAACTGCTCCAACAGGACGACGCGATACAGCGTGTTGTGCAGCTTGAAGGACCGCAACGGGTGACGCCGACCGAAATCGCGATTGCGCTCGGCAAGTTGCTCGCACGGCCGGTGCGCGCGGAGGTGGTACCAAGGCAGACGTGGGCCGACCTGTTCCGCTCGCAGGGCGCGTCCAATCCCGAACCACGTATACGCATGCTCGATGGCTTCAACGAAGGATGGATCGAGTTCGACGGCGACAAGTCTGCGATACGGAAGGGTTCTATCACGATCGATCGGGCACTCGAACGTCTGATACAGCGAATGTCGCAATAGAGTGGTCATGGTAGACCCATGATTTTTCTTGCGTCCATGCGATCCGTTGCCACCGTTGCTGTTCAGGATTCTGTCTATGCTCAAGGAAGCGCACGTGGTCCGGCAACTGGTACCGTTTTCTGCGGTAGCGTTTCTGGGCTTTCTCGCGGTTGGTCTTCCGTTACCCGTGCTGTCGCTCTATGTGCATGAAAGACTAGGTTTCGGCACGCTTGTTGTCGGCGGCGTAATTGGTCTGCAGTCACTCGCTACGCTTCTGACGCGCCAGTATGCCGGTCGGCTGTCGGATACCCGTGGCCCGAAGCTGACCTCGCTGGTGGGGCTCCTTTTCGCGTCCTTAGCGGGTTTGTTTTATCTGCTCGCCGCTGTCCTGGTTCAGCACCCGGGGGAGAGTCTCGCGCTACTTTGCCTTGGGCGTTTGCTTCTCGGTTTGGCAGAAAGCCTTTTCATTACCGCGTTGGCTGCGTGGAGTATCGGTCGTGTCGGTTCGGAATATGCAGGTCGGGCGATGGCGTGGTCAGGCATCGCGATGTACGCAGCACTGGCTGTCGGCGCGCCGCTGGGGTTGGCAATCTATCGTGCCGCTGGCTTCGGTGCTGTCGCGGCTTGCGCGGTCCTTGCCCCACTTCTTGGCGCAGCGGCTGCAAGCACATGGCAAGCCTTCGCCGTCGAACGCATCGCCCAGCGTACTTCCTTCTTACGCGTGTTGCGCATGATATGGGTACCCGGACTCGGCATGGCACTGGCGTCCTCCGGCGTAGGCACGATAAGCGCGTTTTTACCGCTACGCTACAGCATGGCGGCGTGGCCTCATGCGGGTTTCGCGCTTGCGGCCTTTGGCGCTGCCTATATTGTGATGCGTCTCGTCCTGGGTGGCCTTCCTGACCGGCTGGGTGGGTATCAAACGGGTCTTGCTTCACTCTTTGCAGAGACCATCGGGCTTGGACTGATCGGCTGGGCAAATGACCCCTTGATCGCGCTGGCTGGAGCCACTATCACCGGGCTGGGTTACTCGCTTGTCTTTCCCTCTCTCGGCGTTGAGGCAATGAGGCGCGTGCCCGGCGAAAACCGGGGTCTCGCGATAGGTGCCTATCTGGCGTGCTTCGATCTGGGGCTCGCGATTGCGGGTCCCGGTGCCGGTGCGGTCGCACGATCCTACGGCATACCCTGTGCGTTTGCGGCAGCTACGGCAACCGCTCTCTCGGCGTTGTTACTGATCTGTGTTGACTGGCGATGGCTGAGAAAGTCCGGGCCGATCGGAGGTCGGATTTAACATAATGGGCGCGATGAAATGCGCTTGCCAGCTAATGGCGCACTCGTGCAGTCGTCGCTGTGAAAGCGGAACTCAATATCGTACATGGCACCAGACTGACCTTAACCAAGGAGATTGACATGCTGAATCGACGAACAATGATCAAAACTGTAGGCGCGCTTTCTCTCGCCGCCTCGGCCCTGACAACAAAGTCTGTGTTGGCGCAGGGAAATACTGCTGCATTGGCTGGCGCTTCGCGCTCATCGGCATTGCCGCGCGGCGTGACGCTGCTGTCCATTCATCAGCCCGATGGTTCCGAAACGCTCGGCGTCAAAACTCCAAACGGCATCCTCGATGTGGCTAAGGCCAACGCATTGCTTAACGCGAACGTCCCTGTGACGCTCGAAGCGTTGCTACGTAACGGTAATGGCGCAGAATTGACATCGCTGATCGCCGCAGCGGCTCGCAATCCGGCCGCGGCGTCCGCTTACCGTGAAGAATCGTCTATACGATACGGCAGACTGTTTACTTCGCCCGGCAAGATCGTCTGCGTCGGATTGAATTATCGCGAGCACGCGGAGGAGACGCACGAAGCTTTACCCAAAGTACCCATTCTGTTCAACAAGTACAACAACACGCTCGCAGCTCACCGGTCGACGATCAAGTTGCCGCCGCGCGAAGTGTCCTACCAGTTCGACTATGAAACGGAACTGCTCATCGTGATGGGTAAGACCGCACGAAACGTGACCGAAGCAGACGCGCTTGACTACGTGGCCGGCTATGCGGTGGGCCATGACTTCTCGGCGCGCGATCTGCAGATGGATACGGGGGGCCAGTGGATGGTCGGCAAGACGCTAGATGGCTTCGCGCCGATCGGGCCATATTTTGTGTCAGCCGATCTCGTCGGCGACCCGAACAACCTTTCGCTTCAAACCCGGATCAACGGCCAGGTCCGGCAATCGAGCAACACGAGTCGTTTCATCTTCAATACACAGGCAATGATCGCCTATACGTCGAAGCTATTCGCGCTCGAGCCGGGTGACATTATTTTCACGGGTACGCCCCCTGGCGTTATCCTCGGCAAGCCGAAGGATCAGCAGGTCTGGCTTAAGGCGGGCGACCAGATCGAAAGTACGATAGAGAAGCTGGGCACCTTGCAGTTCGATCTGGCGTAACGGCCGCACGCGGGGTGGGAAACCATCTCGCGTTTTTTGCAGCGCGACGGTTGATCAGGATCAGGCGGTCAGATGGTGAATTCTCGTAGTCGGCCGCCGGCTGCCAGGGGCATATCATGGATCCGCTTGCCGGTTGCGTCAGCAATTGCATTGGCGACAGCCGCAGACGTCGGTCCTTGCGACGCCTCCCCGGTACCCAGGAACGGTGCACCGGGCC
Source organism: Paraburkholderia phenazinium (assembly GCF_900142845.1). Classification (NCBI taxonomy): domain Bacteria; kingdom Pseudomonadati; phylum Pseudomonadota; class Betaproteobacteria; order Burkholderiales; family Burkholderiaceae; genus Paraburkholderia; species Paraburkholderia phenazinium. Next base: position 3,350,399 of record NZ_FSRU01000001.1, on the reverse strand, counting down.
GGTCGATGAGATGCACCTCGACGTGCAGCGGCACTTCGGAAAACCGCATGATCGGATAGCCGCTCCAGTCGAAGCTTCGGATACGTTCGCTGTCGTATTGCACCTGCTCATACAGTGCCCAGCTGGCCGACTGCAGAATGCCACCTTCGACCTGGTTACGCACGCCGTCCGGATTGACGATCTGGCCACAGTCGAGCGCCGCGACGGCTCGTTCGATCTGCACGGCTCCGGTTTCCGGCACGACGCGAAGTTCGACGGCGATCGCCAGATAGCTCATCAGGTTCTTGTACTGTGCGAACGCGAACCCCACACCGTGGCCCGGGCGTCGCGCGTGCTTCGGGTTCCAGCCAAACTGCCGCGCTGCCAGCTCGATCACGTCACGACCACGAGCGTTGTCGAGATGTCGCAGCCGGAATTCAACAGGATCGACCTGCGCCGCGCTGGCCAGCTCATCCATGAAGCTCTCGATCGTAAATATGTTCTGGAAGGCGCCGAGTCCGCGCTGGGCTGAGACTCGCAGTGGCATGTCCGGCAGAAAGTGGTGCTGGATGTTGAAATTCGGGAAGTTGTAGAGCGGTATGCTGTTGCGGTCGCCGCCGCCTTCCGGCATCGGGATGGGTTGGGGCGGGGCAGGCGTAAAGGGCTGCGCGAGATATTGCGCGCCGAGCAATCGCCCCGCGTTGTCGATACGGAAGTTGTGCGTGTTGCTCCAGATTTCATATTGCCAGTCGATCACGTGGCCGGTCGCGTCGAGCGATGCGCGCACGTCCGTCACCATTGCTGGCCCGAACAGATCCCATGTATGTTCCTGCTCGCGCATCCATTGGACACGTATCGGTCGGCCGGGAACGGCCCGTGCGATGAGTGCGGCATCGGCGGCGGCATCGTCGGCGGGATTGTGGCCGTAGCAACCGGCGCCGGGAACGTGGATGCAGCGGATGTATTCCGGTTTCATGCCGAGCATCTCCGCGAGCCCGCCGCGCAGCGGGAATACGCCTTGTGCGTGCGTCCACACGGTCATCTTGCCCTGATCAAGATGCGCGACGGCACACGACGGCCCAATCGATCCGTGGGACAGATACGGCTTCGTGAACCTGGCGTGCAGCGTTCGCACGGCAGGTTGCGCCGGACCATGTTGCTCGGCCACCTGAATTTCCCGCCGCGGGAGCGTGAGCAGCGTCTCGTAGATTGTCGCTGGCGTCGGCAGCTTCGCGGAGGTGTCCCAGCGGGCGGTCCGCTCGAGCGCACGCATTGCCTGGATCGCCTGCCATTCGTCCTCGGCGACCACGGCAAGATAGCTGCCGTCGCGGACAACCTTGACGACACCCGGCATCATTTCCACCGCGTTGTCGATGGAAATCAACCTGGCGCCATACGAGGGAGGGCGCACCGCCCTTGCGTGGAGCATGCCGGGCAGGCGCATGTCCTGCACGTAGCTCGCTCCACCGGTGACTTTGCCGGGAATGTCGATGCGCTGTATCGGCTGCCCGATGACGTGATGTCGAGCCGGCGCGATCAACTGCGACTGCGCGACGGCGTTACGGTGCAGGTTGAGACCGCTGACTGCCTCGCCGAACGTGAGTCTGCGGTTATCCGGCGCGACGATCGTCCCATCGCGGATCTGCAGCGTATCGGCGGACACGCCCAACTTGCCGGCGGCGGATTCCAGCAACAGGACACGCACTTGCGAGCTCGCATGCATGATGGCTGTACCGCTGTCCGCGGTGGAGTGGCTGCCTGCGGTGTAGCCCTCGTTCGGCGTCGAGCCCGTGTCGGCGGTGATCAGGTGAATGTCACCGGGACGAACCTGAAGCTCCTCGGCGGCGATCTGGATGAAACCGGTGCTGATTCCCGTGCCTAGTTCAGCCTTGCCTGTGTATACGGTGATATGACCATGTTCGTCGATGCGTATCCATGCATCGAGCGAGGGCGTCCCGGCCAGGTTGCCAGGCAAGCTGGTCAATGCTGCGCTGGTAGCATTGGGTGCGGCGTCTTCCGTGGCCCGCTGGGCCATGACGTCCACAGCAGGAAACAGCGCGAAGCTCACCGTCAGGGAGCCGGCGACGAGGAGGCGTCGGCGGCCTGGGTTCGTGGGGGCGTCCGGATTGGAGGGGGGACGCACGTTCATGCATCGGCTCCCTGCGCGCGGTGTTGTTCACGCATTGTCTGCGAGGCTTCCACGATAGCGCCGATGATACGCATGTGGGTACCGCAACGGCACAGGTTGGGCTGCATGTGTTCGCGAATCTCGACTTCTGTGGCGCCGGGCTTCTGTTCGAGTAGCGCCTGTGCGCGCATGACCATGCCGGCGATGCAGTAGCCGCACTGCGCCGCTTGCTTGTCGATGAAGGCTTGCTGAAGCGGCGACGGCCGCTCGACGGTACCGAGTCCTTCGATCGTCAGCACCGGTCGGTCCTTGACGGCTGAGATAGGCATCAGGCACGAAAACACTGCGCGTTTACTGACGACGACTGTGCAGGCGCCGCACTGTCCGAGCCCGCAGCCGTATTTCGCTCCATTGAGCTTCAGATGATTTCGCAGCGCGTAGAGAAGCGGCATGGACGGGTCGACGTCGAGGTTGTATTCGACACCGTTGACTGAGAGCTTGGTCATGGTTGTGGAATCTCCTTGCGGATTGCGGCGGTCGTCCGGGATACGTCTTTCCAGACGGGGCGCTGCGCATACTGGGTACGCAGGTAGGCGAGAAGGTCGTCGACCTGGTCGTCGTCGAGAACGTCGGCAAACGGGGGCATGTAATGCGCCGTCGCAGAGCCGTTCCACGGATTGCCCTGCAAGACGAGATGGATCGCATCGCGTGGGCTGTCGGAGGTGAGGACGGAGCTGAGCCCGAGCGCAGGGCTGCCACCGATTTCGCGCATCGGCGCTTCGCTCGCATGACAGCCGGCACACGACGATGCGAACAAGGTCCCGCCACGGATGGACTGTGCACTTGCATCGTCGGTCCTGGAGGCTTTCTCGCGGGAGGATGCAGGTTGCGCCGGTGCGGGCGGCGGTTGCAACGACATCAGGTAAGTGGCGATGGCCTCTACATCGGACTCCGGCGCGTTGCCCAGGTGTTGCGTGACGGGCAGCATTGGACCAGCTGCGGCGCCGTGCTCGGAGGCGAGCCCGGTACGCAGGTAGTCGACGAGCTGTGTGTGGGTCCACGGTTTTGGCGCACGTGTCAGTGCGTTGAGCGGCGGCGCGTTCCAGCTGTCAATCAGGTTGCCCGCGAATGCTTCGCCGTTTTTTTCCGCACCCAACGCGTTCATCGGCGTGTGGCACGATGCGCAGTGGGCAGCCCCTTCTACGAGATAGCGGCCCCGCAGCCATGCCGGCGATTCCGACCTGTCCGGCGGCTGAAGTTCGCCCGTTTTGAGGTACAGCAGATTCCACCCAGCCACGAGTGGCCGGAAGTTGAGCGGAAAGCGCAGATCGTTCGGGTGCGCCGGTGCGCTGACTGGTGCGACTGACATCAGATAGGCATAGAGTGCAGCGATGTCGCTGTCGCTCATCTTCGTGAAATGCGGATACGGAAAGGCTGGGTACAGCAGATGGCCGTCGCGTGAAACGCCTTCGCGCAGCGCGCGCGTGAACGCATCGAGCGGCCAGCGGCCAATGCCGGTATCCGGATCGGGCGTGATATTCGTGCTGTAGATCACACCGAACGGTGTATCGAGTGGCATGCCGCCTGCGAAAGGTTTTTCACGGTTGGCGGTATGGCAGTACATGCAGTCACCCACTTCTGCGACTTGCTCCCCGTGGGCGACCAGCGCCGTGTCGGCGCCAGTCGGTGCAGGGGCCAACAGCGGCTCAATCGAGGGTTGCCATGCGTAACGGATTGCGCATGCAAGGGCGACTCCCGCCACTCCGAGCATAATCAAACCAAGCTTTCCAGCTTTCACCATCAGAACTCCCAAGCGAAGGTGGGATCGTCTGAAACCCACGATCACATTCGCCCTTGTATTGGCGAACGTTACAGATTGCTGGGGCGGTTGTTTTTCTCTACGATTTGCTTGTGCTCGTAGTCAGTGCTGGCAATGATGCCGTCACGATGGCTAGTGTTCTTCAGAAACCCACTTCAGCGTAGCAAGCCAGAGATCATGGCCGCGGTGCATGAGGCTCTCATCGGTCTCGCGTAGATGGGCTGGGGCGGCACCGTTACCTACTTCGTCCATCGCTACACGACAGGAGCTCCCCTCAGGCGTGAGATACCACGTGTGGTAGAAGCTGGGCTGAGTACCTGGTGCATAGCCGTACCAGCCGATACGCGTGTACGGAACGAATTCGTGAATCCTGCTTTCCAGTTGCAGGCCGAATGTTGTCCAATGAAACACGGAGTCGCGAGTGAGGACGGGGCTGTCACCGATGATGTGGACATCTTTCGAATTTGGATACCACTGAGGCCATTTGGTGGCATCGATTATGTTGTCCCATACGCGTTCGCACGACGCATGGATGACGGTCTCATTGTGGGAAAAGAGGTCGGCTGTTTCCGGGTTGAAACCTTCGGGCCAGTGAATCTCCCGCGAACGGTGTTGGAGATCGAATTGCATCGTTTTGACGTCGTTTGTGGCCGGCTGAGCGGTCGGCTGCATACTGCCCTGGCTAAATGCGGGGAACGCTTCAAGCGCGCTCCCTGCAATCGCCAGCAATGCGAGGGCGCGGGGAATAGTCATATTGCCTTCAGTCATGGGGTCGTCCTTTCGTCTTTCTCACCTATTTGCTGTGGGATTAGACACGGTCCTTGTCATGAAAGCGCTGCATCCAGTGCGGATACGGTACGTCCGGTTGCGAGATGCGATCGAGCCGGTCACGGAGTTCTGGCGGGAGCACGAGTTCTGCTGCTTGCAGATTGGCGCCAAGTTGCTCGTCGGAACTTGCCCCGACGATCACGGTTGCCACTTCGTCGCGCCCGAGCAACCAGGCGAGCGCGACCTGCGCTGGCGTTGTGTTCAGTGCATTTGCGACCACGCGTAATTCCTCGACGATGGGATCGACCTTTTGCGGAACGATTGGCGGAAAGTTGAGATTGGTGCGCCGACCCTTTGCAGGTTCGCCGTTCTGCGCGGTGTATTTGCCGCTCAGATAACCGCCTGACAGAGGACTCCAGACCATCAGCGCCATGTCGTGTTGCCGTGCGACGGGCGCGACTTCGTGCTCGATGTCGCGTGCGGCCAGCGAGTAGTGCACCTGATTACTGGCAACCCGCGCCCAATGCGCCTGCGACGTGATCGCGTGTGCCCGCTCGAGTTCGGAAGCACTGAAATTGCATACTCCGATGTGCCGGACCTTGCCCTGTGTAACCAGATCGTCGAGCGCGCGCAAGGTTTCGTCGAGCGGTGTAAGTGCGTCGCGATCGTGCAGTTGCAACAGATCGATGTGATCGCGGCCGATCCGCTTCAGGCTCGTTTCGACCGTGCGGATGATATGCGAGCGCCCAAGGCCCACCTGGTTGGGGCCGGGGCCTGTACGCAGGCGGACCTTGGTGGCGACGAGCATGCGCGTTTCGTCGAGGCCCAGATCGGCCAACACCTGGCCGACCACCACCTCGGACTGACCCTGCGAATAGGCATCGGCAGTATCGATCAGATTCACCCCATTATCCAGGGCAAGACCCACAAGACGTGCTGCCTGCTCACGATTGAGGCCGGCGATCGTTGCCCAGATGCCTTCACCTGCGCCGAACGTCATGGCGCCGAGTGTGAGACGGGAAATGCGCAGGCCGGAGCGGCCGAAGGTGCAGTAGTTCATGACAGTGAGCCCGCTTTATGTTGAGAACACTTCACACAATAGGGAATCGACGGTCAGTCGCCTAGAGCGTAAGATGCGAAGACTCTTTTCGGCTTAAGCGAGTAATCGGATGCGCGTTGATCAGTTGGCTGCCATGCGTCTTTTCGTGCGCATTGTGGAAACGGGCTCTTTCGGTAAGGCAGCCCGTTCAATGGACATGTCTTCTTCAAATGCAACGGAACGGGTGGCCCGCCTTGAGAAAATCCTGGGCGTGCGGCTTTTGGCCCGCACGACGCGTGCGGTTGCCGCCACCGAGGCTGGTACGCGCTATTACGAGGTCTGTCGCCGGGTGCTCGGCGAACTGGACGAAATCGAAGCTTCACTGACCGGTTCTCAAGAGGCGCTCGCGGGGCGGGTCCGAATCAGTGCGAACATCTCGATTGCCCGTTCGATTCTCATACCGCGCTTGCCTGATTGGTTTGAGCAGCATCCGCAGATCCACGTCGAACTGGTGATGAATGACCATCGCAGCGATTTTGTACGCGACGGGATCGATTTCGCGGTACGGATTGGAGGACTTGAGGATCAGGATCTGGTGCTGCGGCCCCTGGGGCGTCCACGACGCGTCACGGTCGCCTCGCCCGCGTATCTACGGAAAAGGGGGCGGCCGCAGTGTCCGGAAGACCTCGCCGAACACCATCTGATCGACTTTCTGCTGCCGCAGCAAGGAGCGCGGCTCGAGTGGGAGTTCGACAAGAACGGGGAACGGCAGGAACTGTTCCCTCGCAGTATCGCCTCGATTGGGGATTCCGATGCCCGGCTGCAACTGGCGATCGCCGGCATGGGTATCGTCCAGAGCCTCTCGTTCCTCGCTGCGCCCGCACTACGCGAGGGCAGGCTGGAGCGGATCCTGACCTCATGGGAGACGCCAGCGCCCGAAGTATCGATTCTCTATCCAAGACACCGCCATCTGCCAACGCGGACCGAGGCCACGATGGATGCCTTCACAACATGGATCAGGGAGGTCATTCGTGACGCGGCTTGAACGGTCCGTTGAGAGTGGCCGATCTCATGGGTTCAGTCTTCCATCACGGCGATGTGATCCCGGATGCTTTCCGCTCCCAGCGGTGCCGTCTCACCTGCGTCGACCAGCATCCAGCTCAGGGCGGCGGCTATCAGTGCAATGGCGCCGGCCGTAAAGAACACGGCCTCATACCCACTTCCAAAGCTCCACTGCGCAAATGACGAACCACCGCGCTGGCCAGCCAGCACCTGCGCGGCATGCAAATTACCACCCGTGATCATTCGCGTGAGCTCTTTGCGCGCCGCCGCCGGGTACCCAGGCAAAGCGTCTGCGAGCGACGCCTGGACGCGGGAAACCAGGATCGCCCCCAGCGTCGCAAAGCCGATCACGATTCCGCTGAACTTGACGGTACCCGAAACCCCGGAGGCCATCCCCGCACGGTCTGAGGGAATGACAGTCATGCCGACCCGGGCGGTTTCCCCATTGAGAATTCCGGCACCGCAAGAGGCGACGAGCATGCTGACGAGGATGGGTGTATAGGCGAAACTGCGCATTTCGGTGGACGTCCATATCAATCCCAGCCCGACCAGTGCCAAGCCTGTGCTGAGAAGCAGGCGACCGGAACAACGCGGCGCCAGCCACCAGGCGACGACGCGTGGGATCACGAATAGCGGCAAGGCCATTGGCAACATGAGAAGCCCTGCGTCGAGCGGCGTGCGGCCCATGCCATTCTGGAAGTACATCGGCAAATAGGTCAGCATGGTCAGAAAAGCCATCCCGTAGGCTAGTCCGGCGATATTGGCGCCGACATACGTTGGCTGGTAAAAAAAGCGCAGATCGACCATTGGCCGGACTTGTCGTGTCTCGGCAGTCAGGAACCCGGCAAAGAGGACCGCTGCCCCGATGAACTCCGCCAGAATCAGATGATTGGACCATCCGGCACGGTTACCCGAGATAAGGGCAAGCGTCAGCAATATCAGAGAGCCGCCGAAGGTCGTCACACCAGCAATGTCGAGTCGCTTCGCTTGCGGATCTTTCGAATCCTCGACCGCGTACAGCGTCAACGCGATCATTGACACGCCCACCGGTAAATTGACGAAGAAAATCCAGCGCCAGCCGAGATATTGGGTGATCAGGCCGCCGGCGACTGGCCCGAGCATGATCGCAACGCCGATGACCGAGCCCCAGAACGAAAACGCACGGGCCCGTGCGAGTCCACGAAATGAGTGGGAGAGGGTTGCCATCGCCGCACTCAGCTGCAAGGCCGCACCGACTCCCTGTAGTGCTCGTGCCCAGTTGAGCGCCGTATCAGAGTGTGCCGCGCCGCACATCGCCGAGGCGCCCGTAAACAGGACCAGGCCGACGATCAGCATGCGTTTGCGACCAAAGCGGTCGGCAAGCGTTCCGGCCGGCATGAGCATGGCCGCAAAGGTCAAGGTATAAGCGCTGATAACCCATTCGACTGCGGCGAAATCGGCATGTAACGAACGGGCAATCGAACTCAACGATACGGCGATGATATTTCCGTCAAGGTTGATCATGAACGACGGTATGGACACGCACAGCATGATCAGGAGTTGTTTTGATGCCTTCATGGACTATCTCTCCTACTGGGGCCGTCTGCATGGGAAGTTGTCCGCAGCTGCGCGCTCCCATCCTTTCCCTAGCCTTGATGAATTTGATGACAACGATTGCAACGTTCAGACTTATATCATATTTTTTCTATTTAAATCAATATTATGATGTTTTGCAATCGTTATCATTTGTGGTTTCGTGGGGCGAGTTGCCGGGAATTCAACGGGCCGGGATGCTGCGATGCTTTTGGCGCCTCCATTGGAGACGGGCATGAAGAGAATTGCTGTTTTGATACACTCAACGCCGCACGATCTTATGGGTATGAACATGCCGGTATCGGGGTGTACATGGTGAATCTGAAACAAGTCGCCGCGCTTGCCGGGGTGTCGTCGTCCACCGTTTCGCGCGCGCTTGCAGCGCCGGAGCGCCTGCACCCGAAGACGCTGAAAAAGGTCAGAGAGGCAATTGCGTCGCTTGATTACGTCCCGTACGCGCCAGCCCGCGTACTCCGGTCGGGTCGCTCGCGAACCATCGGTATCGTTGCGCCGACATTGATGAACGAGTTGTACGCGCGAGCCGTTGATACCCTGGAAAGCGAATTTCTTCAGTTGGATTACACTGGGCTGCTAACCTGCCATCGTGATGATCGAGATCTGGAGTTGCGTATCGTTCGGACGCTTATCGAACGCGGAGTCGATGGCCTCGCGCTAGTCGGTTCCAGCCATCATCCCGACGTGCTAACCCTGATACGCAGGCAGGAACTTCCTTATGTATTGATGTGGGCGACTGACCCGGAGCGCGTTCATCCGACCGTCGGCTATGACAACCAACGTGCCATGGGGCGCGTCACCGAGCATCTCGTCAACCTTGGGCATGTCCGTATTGGCGTGCTCACAGGTCCGTCCGATGTCCATCAGTTGTCGGCCGCGAGACTCTCGGGCATACGCGAGGAGTTGGGGCGTCATGGAATAGCCTTGCGGCCTGAAGCTGTGATCGCTACGCCGTATGACCCCGAGTCCGTTCGCTCCGCAGCGCGTCAATTTCTTTCCAGGGCAAATCCTCCGACTGCGCTTATCTGCAACAACGATTTCGTAGCGGCCTGGGCGCTTGCCGAGTGCAGAGCGCTCGGCGTTTCCGTTCCGGGTCAGGTGTCGGTAACGGGTTTTGGCGACTGGGATCTAGCCAGACTCGGTTCTCCATCGCTCACCACCATCCATTCCGATGCCGTTAAGATCGGACACCTAAGTGCTGAAAACCTGTTGGCGCAGGTCAACAACGTGGGTAATCAGCCCGTCAGGCAAGACGAGTTCGAAGCGGAACTCATTGTGCGGGAAAGTACCGCTGCAGCGCCGGCGGTATAGATTGGCCTGCTTTCGAACGACATACCTCAGCGAGCTTCGTGTCTGGAAGGCGCGGAGTATGCAGGTTGCGCGGATCCTGTCGGGACGCTGAAAAACTCCCTCGGTCGCGCGCTGCGGAGTGAACCGCTAAAGTCGCGTTACTGACGCGCACGGCCTTGGCCGCTCGCTTTGTGTTCATATGCGGCTGGCAACCGGTTGCACAGATCCTTGACCAGCGTGCCCACCCATGCGCGATCGTCACTACTGAGCCGCTCGAGTTGCTCGGCGATCTCCAGGCTGACATCTGTTGGCCGGTCGGACGCGCGCCTGAGCAATGTCACGACCGGAATTTTATAGAGATCCGCTAGCTCCAGCAGACGCGGGATGGTCGGCCAATGCGCGCCGCGCTCAAAGCGGCTTACGGTCTCGACAAAAACGCCAAGATGTTCGGCCACCTGCTCCTGCGTTAGCTGTGCATCGGCTCGGGCCGCTGCTAGCGCGCGCCCCAAATGCTTTGCGGTCTTCTGCTCGTTCACGGCAGTCAAAAGTCACCATTTCATGTTGTCATTCAACATGAGATGGTCTCTTCAATGTACTGATCTGATAACATCGCTTTATATTGGTTGGCAACATTAATTGTTGTCTTGTCGTGTGTTTTGCGTTTCCGTGTCACCGTAAGGGAGAGATATGTTGTTCACAGATGCAAACTGGGCCGAGTCGAGTGCGTTCCGGCGCGCCATCGCAAAGCCGTTCCAACCGTGGAGGTGTGTGGGATGGACGGACGACACGATCTGTTTCTGGGTTTTCCCCGCGCCCCAGTCTGACCGGACCGGAGCACTGCCCGACGGGTTGCTGGTCGTCGACCCGGCGGCGCTTCTCGATATCGCGAGTGAACTGACGTCAGGGAGCTTCTCTGTGTACGTCATGGATGCACCCGCCGAGGATCGGCCATCTGCGCGAATGCAACGCGTGACAGGCTTGTTGACCCAGCAGCAAATCATTGCGCCGGCGTACGACTACTGGTACAGAACGGAAGAGGGTGATCTGCATCCCTGCTCCCGGCTGCAGCATCGCCTTCCCAACGACGCCCCATTGCAGCTTGCACTCAACCTGGATGCACAGGATTGCAATGACCCGGTTGTAGACGCGACGTAGTCGAATCGGACATGGAGGACATCACCCGGTTGGTCCAGCTTCTGATGGATTTCGCGCCACGCGGAGAGCCGCTCGATCTAGGCTTCCTCGCCGAATACGGCGTGACGTCGGTCGAAGCGTCAGATCTCGTAACAGGCGGTTGGCTGCGGCGACTTTCTGACGACGCTTACCTACTCCGAGGTGATTTGCCGGCTCTCGACGGCACCGTTGCCTTTTTTGCCCGACGCGTTCCCGGGCTTCATGTGAGCGGCAAGGCCGCATTGGACATGCGAGGCATACGCTATTACCTGTACGCACGCCCCCGGATCAATCTGTGGGGCGCCGTGCCCTTCGAATTTCCTTCGTGGGCGAAAGAGTTGCTGTTGCTCACGTACGAGCACGACCGCCTGTTTGACGATGCCTTGCCGACGACGTTCGCGATTTCGGCGTTGCCCGCGCGTAGTGCAAGGATGCCGGTGGCGGCCACAGAACGTGCCATCCTGGAATATCTGGCCGGTTCTGTGCATGACGAAAGGCTGCACGAGGATAACGTCAATCTCGTGGGCATGCTGCGAAACATCCGCCTCGACGTGCTGCAAAAACTGGTTGATCACTGCCCGCAGCGCGATGTTGTCTGGACGCTCAAGTCTATCGGGGAAGATGAAGATTTCGAGTGGGCGAAGCAGCTAGTATGCTGAACCTTTTCACCGTGAAAACGATGGGCCATTAGCTGCTTCTGGTCGAATCCGGTATCTGTCGGGCGCGCTGGCGCACAGTACGCCGCGAGGCTCCCGTGCCGCCGACAACCGCCACGCGCTGGATTACTGTCACTTCATCGATTCTCTCAAGCGCAAGCCTCAGGCGTTCAGGGACTTGCGTTTCGCGACGCGCTGTTTCCGCGCGATGCCCACCGCCGGACCTGGGAGCGGCTGGAGGCGCAACTGATGTAACGTCAGGCATGCAAGACCATGGTGGGGTTGCTCGAACTTGCAGGACACCACGGCGTTGAAGCGTTGCTGGCGCAGCGGCTTGATGCGTTACTCGTAGTCGGCGAACTGCCCGACCTGAAACAGTTGCGCGACGAATTCGCTCCGCGCGAGGCGCTGTGTCCCGAGGTGGTGGTCGAGATGCCTCTCATCGCAGTCTATGACGAACTCCTCGACAAGGCGGCCGCATGAACGCACCCGCCTATGAGAACGGTCGTCTGGCCCTGATGCTCAACGAGCCGCGCCTGCCCACCATCGGCAGGTTTTGGCCCGAGTTCGCGGAACGCTCTGACAAGGAAGGCTGGCAGGCTTCACGGCTGCTCGGCGCATTGCTCGAGCACGAACTGGCCGAACGCGCCAAACGACGCATCGAGCGCCACCGAACCGAGTCGCATCTGGACCCGACCAAGACACTTGCTACCTTCGACTTCGGCATGGTGCCGATGGTCTCGAAGGCGCATGTCACTGCGCTGGCAACCGGGGAATCCTGGCTGGAGAAAGGCGCCACGATTCTCCTGTTCGGGCCGCTTCGTGCCGGTAAGAGTCATCTGGGATCGGCCATCGGGCACGCGCTGATCGACGCTGGCTACCGGGTGCTGTTCACGCGCACCAGCGAACTCGTCCAGAAGCTGCAGGCTGCACGCCAGAGCCTGCAGCTGCCATCCGCGCTCGCGAAGCTCGATCGCTTCGATCTCATCATCTTGGATGACCTGTCGTATGCGCGCAAGGACCAGGCCGAAACCAGCGTACTGTTCGAGCTGATCGCCGAGAGGTATGAGCGAAAAAGTCTTTTAATAACGGCCAATCAGCCGTTCTCTGGCTGGAATGACGTGTTCCCCGACCCCGGCATGACGGTCGCAGCCATCGACGGGCTTGTCCATCACTCGACGATCTTTGAACTGTATGTGGAAAGCTATCGCCGTCGAAAGGCCAGCGACAAACAGAGCGCGCCGGCGACAATTACGATGGAGGCGCGACAACTATGAATTAGCCAGCGACAACTACACCCGTTGACCGGCCAAAATAGTTGTCGCTGACCGGCCGTGCTGCTTGACGCTGTCTAATCGGCAGCCGCCGCCTGACGTACGAGACTGCCTTTACGTTTCTTGGCAGTGCTTCCGATGAAATCAGTTCGCTGAATCCGCGCGAGCGTATCATTTTCGGCGCGTCAACTGTCAGAGAGGCGGACTATAGCTTCCTTATAGAAAGCAGAAAACGATTTCTCCATGAAGCCAAGAAACTTCCCCTGCTACTGGTATCGAGCAAAAAGAAAGTGCTGCCCGACTACCTTCCGACACTGGCAGGCCAGAAGACAACGTTGTTCTGGCATGGCGCCATTCCTGGGTTGACCGACAAGAAGAACTCCTTCCGCTTCGACCTTGATGCCAGTTCTCCGTACGCGGGCGTCGCGCTCAGATCCGGAGCGCTGCGACCTTGGGCAAGTGCAGCGGCTGCGAACGCGCCGGAGTAGTCATAGACTCAGGTACTGCACGACGCGTGCGGAGTCGAGCCGGATTTGTATTCGTGATGATCTGGGCGTGTTCCTAAATGTGCCGGCCGTTCCTGACTATCTGGGTATCCGCGGCTACGAGTCGGAACCGCCTGTCTTCGCGGGTCACACCACTGCGGATGCCCGTGTGGGTCTTCAGCAATACCGTACTGGATGGCGCAGATCGATGCCTGGCAAAGAGGATGCCAGGGCACACTTCGTTAGCTGGCGAACGCTCTCTGCCGCCTTGGCCAGCTATTTGCGTACGCGAAAAAAAGCCGCCGCGATGCCGCGACGGCCTTTTGTCTTGCCCGCTTCACTCAGCCGAATAGCTCCGGGTGAGTCCCCGCCCGTACAAAAATCACCGCGTCCTTTGTGATCCGGTAGATCAAAAGAAAGTCGCCGCCAACATGGCACTCCCTGTGATCCTTCCAGTCGTCAGTCAACGCGTGGTCCTGGTACTCGGCCGGCAGCGGCCCCTCATTCATGCCCAGCAGCATCATGGCCCGCTTGAGCCGGATAAGGTCATAACGCCCCGACTCCGACAGCCGATTCCAGTCCTTCCTGAAATCCTTACTCATGTCGCTGCGCAGGGGCAGCGTCGTACGTTTGCTACTTGCGCCCTTCTTTTTCAAGCTCATCGATTAGCTCCGCTACAGAGCCGAAGCGCGCCTTTTCCCGCATCGCCCGGGATTCCCTGAGCGCTCTTACTGTTGCCTCATTTGGTTGCCGAACCTCAAACGGCAATCCCTTGTAAAGCACGACCTGGCGAAGGAACAGGCGCATCGCGTCAGACAGCGTTAGCCCGTTCTGTGCGAGTACCTTCACGGCTGCTTCCTTCAATTCCGGTTCGATTCGGGTACGCACATCGGCTGTCTTGTTATCAACAGTGGTTCCGACCATTGCATATCTCCACTCCAGAACCGTGCAAGTTCAAAGGCCAAGCCGCTTCACCGTTACCGGAAATAGTTACTTCATACTGCTATGAAATTGAAAATGACGATAAACAGCGAGATCCCGCGCGGGCCTTTGGTGGAATCTCGCGTAGGTTGATTGTATCTCAAAAGGTGGCGTGTAGCTACAACGTTGCTACAAAAATCGCGACAAGCCCGGGGCATTTTTCGCGTACGCGAAAAACCGCGATACTCTCCCATACGCGCCAGTTCGGCTTGGCGGCGGCTGGACTGGCCGGAAAAGCCGTCCACCCTACAGGCCATCACGTGCCTCTAGTCTTGCGCAAGCCTCAGCGAAGCAGTACATCCATCGAGCGGGATCAGGCTGCTGCGTAGTTCTAGCTGGCCCCGGCATTGTGTGCGGTGACTGGAGAAAGCCACCATGGCGAGTTTTGATGAAGTCGGGTTCCTGTCTGACGATCTTGAGGGCTGGCAGACGGCTGCGCGTGAACTGTTCGCCGGGCCCTTCGAGTTCGCGGGGCGCGCGAACGAGATGGGAATGCGAATGCGGAAGGCTTTTGATCTGAACGAGCTCCGCGAGGAAGTAAAGTGGGCCATTGCCGGGTTCGTACGGGCGTTGGGAGCGTTCCAGGGGGGCATCCTGATGGCTAGTCGCGGAGCGCTGCCAGAGGCTCGTGCGCTGGCACGCTTGTGCACAGAATCCGTCATCGTAACGGCCGGATTGGCAAAGGTGGAGGGCACGCTCGAACGCCTCCGCGAGGACGATGCAGCGCACGATCTCGGTGTATGTAACCGGGTTCTCGAACTCAACGGAAATGACGCTGGGGACGAACGGCTGGAAATTTTCAGGAGAAGGAAAGCTGAGATTGAAGCGCAGTATGACAGGCCGCGATCACTGAAGCTTGCGACGCTTGCTCATGAGTCAGATCTCACGCTGCTCTACGAACTTTCGTACAGGTTCACATCCGGGAACGGGGCACACGCGACGCTGGGTGCATTTGTTCGCCACATGAGGGAAGGTATCGACGGCGAGCCAGACGCGTACTTCTTCGGGCCCGATACGTCCGACATGGCGTCGACGCTTTTATGTGCCAACGCCGCTGCGATCCACCTGATCAACCTCGCTGTCGACAGCATGGGGCTGGGTGAATTCAACGCCGAACGCGGCGATCTAACTTTGCACTGGAACATTCTCAGGCCGGACCTCGAAGCGGCGAGCGCGGCGGAGGGGTTGGACTGAACTTTGGCAATTACCTATTCATACCGTGCTGTCCGCACGGACAGAGGCGGAATTCACTCCGAAACAGCGTTTATTGTCCATCTAAAGGCGGACGTCGCCAGGTTGCGCATCCGGTGAGTTCCATGAAGTCAGTTTCGGGATAACGGATCACCTGCCTGATGCAGTCAGCTACAATGGGCTGCACGCTTCTGTCTACATGTTTCACCGGTTCATGCGTCCCGTAGCCGCGACTAATCAAATACGTGCGTACGAGCTTCGTGGCAACGCCGGTACCGGGGGCGAGTGAGGTAACAGGTACGTCGGCCTCGATCACACACGGTGTTCCGATCGCGCAGAGGATCTGAGACGTCACTGGGTCGTCCTCATGGGAGTTATAGAGCGCTTCACCGCCCGAATGACGGAAAAAGCGTCCAATGCCATGTTCGCCAGCGCGATGCGGCGGGAAAAAGCAGAACCACAGCCGTCCTGCGCGATTGCTCTCATCAGCCTGATTGGTCCTTGCGAGGCGGTCACCAATGTCGCCCGGAAGTCGGCCCGATTTGACCAGCGCATTGATGCGACGGCGCAGCATCGTATCGTCGGGCAGTTGCATCCCAGATCCGACGATCTGCGCGATCTCTATATCTGTGAGGCGGGTGCAGTGCCAGCCGGTGATCGAATACGGACGAAGGGCATCACCGACGGCGAGAATCGCTCGGTCATGGTCTGGCGGATTCACTTTCGTTGGGGCGATCTGCGAGTCCAGAAGTAATTCGTGGAGACTGTCCAGAAGGGATATCAGCCGAGCCGGCCACGCATCTGGTCGGTCAATTGGCAGTAGCACTTGGGTCATCAACGCTTCTCCATGTCCGTCGTTACCGATACGCCGGGTAGCCGAACACGTACGGTATGCAACGCCACTATGGAACTCCAAATGTATTGCTGGATGCTGGCAACCGCTGCTCATCGGATACGTGTGAGCCTATACGGGACCAGCCGTCACTCATTGAACGTCGAACACAAGGATGACGCCGTGTGGACCGGGGCCTTTCGGTTTTGCGGCCGGGTCGAGCGGTTGTGCGCCTAACGGCACTAGTTGAGAATGAGAGTCCTCCGTTCTCACGGGCCAAACACGAGGAGCTTTCGCTGGTACGACATAGAGTCCGGCATTCGTACTCACTGTCGGATGTCGCTGGGCGACTTCGATGTCTAGTCCCGCATACTGCTTCTGTAGGCTTTGGAGATGTTCGATGTACTCGGCAAGCTTCATGTTTATTTCCTCGTTGAACTGGGACCAATACGGTCTTGAGAATCTGGGCAGAGCTGGTCTACACGACGACAATTTGAGCCAAGCGTCCGATCGCTGCGACAGCCGCCGCTACCGGATCATGCATCACAAGCTGCGATCGCCATCGCACATGATGCGCAACGTCCGCTGGTTTGGTCAGTAATCCCCGACTGGAAACCAGCGATTCAATGGCCAAGGTCTTCGAGATGACAGGGCAGTTCGTAATACCGCCCCGCGCGAACTTGAGGCTTAGCGCCTGTGCCGCTCGATCATGTTGTTGTCCCTCTTACCGGAAAACAGAAATCAATCTTTCCCACCAGGTACGCGAGACGGGGACGTCTGCTTCCTGGGTTACGTCATGCAACTGCGGAGCCTGCTCGACCTGTGCTGCGGGCGCTGCCGGATTCGATCGTTCCGCGTAATATCTTCTTGTTGCTTGCCGGTCGCGCTCCCGGCCTTCATCTATGGCCCATTGCGGCATCTCGCTATCCCAGCGGACATGCCCGCCCTTGATCCAGTAATGGGATCTACAGGGATAGCTCCAGTTGCCGATGGATGGCTCAAGGCTGACGTTCTCTCCGTCGTAGCGCATTTGCCATCCAACCGGCGACAGCGGTGTGACTACCTCACGGCCACATCCGCAGGCGCACGCATGAGAGGCAGTGGCGAACTCCATCGACAGATAGAGAACACCCTCGTCGAGCCGATCGGGGATGTACTCGACAAACATTGGTTTGAACCCGCTAACCTTCACGATTCGGGCTCCTCGTTTGTCAACTGGTTCAGATTAACGTTGTAGGTTGAGTCGTACTCGTTGCGGTCATCAACGTAGAACTGGCTAAGACGCTTCCATTTCATGACGGCCAGGGTTGCGTTCAGACAGTTCAGGTCGGTGATCTGTATGTTCGAGCCATATATTTCGTCATCGCGGTCCACCTTGGGGATTCGGGCGGACGCAAGCGCACGGGTCGCGGGCGTGCTGGTGGTGATGCGGCAGGTACCCCAGAGCTGGCTTCCGTCTTCTGTGAGGTTAATCCCCATTCCGACATCAATAAACCGCACAGTTTGCCGTTCGAGTTCCCGAACGATAAGTTGCCGAACCTCACCTTTGTCTACGCAGATGAAGACGAAGTCATAGCCCGACAGCTCCGCGACGTTGGTCTCGCTGATCATGACCTCGTGAGGCACGACACCTTTTCGCATGGCCGAATACACTTCAACCCAGTACGCAACCTTACTGAGCCGGCGATTGAGCATTTCGCGCGATGCAGCGCCAGGCGATCTGAACGCATTGTGTTGCCGATACGGATCTCCATCGTAAAGGTGGATTTCCTTGGCGTGCGTTTTCGCCACCAGGTCAAGTACATACGCACCGGTCCCACCGAGCCCGACTATCGCGATGCGCTGGTGCTTCAGGCGTGCGGCGATCGCTTGGATGCCGGCACGACTCGATGCGGTGTCTTCGTAAAGAAAAACGGACTCATCCTCAGCGGAGTCGACCGTTTTCCATGTCCGCGCGTCCACAGTCGGGTCAAGGGCTCTCGCCTGGTTTGAAATGACGTTGGCGTAGGTCGTTACCTTCTCGTAGTAATTCTCGTACGCGCCGGACTTCGGCTTGTTCGAGAAGTAGTGGTTCGCGACAAGGTTGTCGGCCAACTGGTAGGTTTTCGTTCCGTTCTTGATCTGGACAAGTTCAGATCCGTCAGGGTTGCACGGATGCTCCCCAACGAAATAGATTTGATGCGTGTTGGGGCGATCGAGAACGTCAGGAGACGCCATATTCATTTCCGACACGAGAACCCCAAGGCACACTTCACGCCTCGAATTTACGTACGGTATGGAATGAACAAGCAGGTAGCCTGATCTGATTTCCAGTTCATATCCTTCGTCGCGCAGGCGACGCAGGTCCTGATTAAGAGCGATCAGTCGGAGTGACATAGAACACCATATTTTCTTTGATCTTCACGTGCTGCCCATCGACCATCGAGCCCTCGGGATTCGCGTGCGGACCGCGAGCATAGTTGATCGTATAGATGATGTTCTCGCTCTTCACCGCGTCGGGAAACGCGAGCCTCACGACCTCCCAGTACGACAGGCGACGTCGGAATACCTCCTTGCGCTTGCCATTCACGACGATGGTCAGCCCGGTGTGTCGGGTGATGAAGCGCTCAACACCGGGTGCTGCAAGGTCGGCAAAACAGTCGTCCTCAATCAACGCTTCAGTCCCGTCCGTACCCAGTTGCCACGCATCGTGATCTGACATGTCAACGCCTGCGAGGTGCTTGAGGGTGGCGCCTGAAATCTGCGATGCGCCCCAGTCGAATGCACGCTCATCCAGCAGGAACCGGAAGGTGCGATCACTCCGAAACACGACAAACCTGTCCACAGCGTCCAGGCGCAAATCCAACGCCGAATCAGGGCGGATCTCTTCCGTCACGCCACTTCGCGTAATCCTGAAGAGGAGGTGCTGCTCGACGGGAAATGCCTCGGCCGCTTCGAGGATTGCGTTGCCGGTCACGACCGGCTCAGCAAGAACGACCTTCTTGAAGTCGAATCCTTGCATCCCGATCCGCACATGATATGGGCCATGGTCGCGGATCGTGCGGCCTGCCGCCAGCGCATCCTGCAGATCTTCAATCGTTATGTTCATTCTGTTCTCCCTGATTCGAGCAACCGGCCACCCGGTAGCTTGATACTGATTATATAGCTAAATTTTAGCTAGTCAATAGCTTTGACATGGCTATTTTTTGGACCTAAAATTGTGGAAACAGTAAGGAGAAAGACATGGCCACATCAAAAAAGACTATGACCCTAAATCTCACTGATGCTGAGATGAGTGCGCTCGAGGAGCTTTGCGAAAAGAAGGATCTGAGCAAAACGGCGGTCCTTCGGCAGGCGCTGCGGCTTTATCAGGCTGTCGAAGTACGGGCTGAGCGAGGCGACAAGTTTTTTTTCGAGGATGAGAAAACCAAGGAAAAGGCAGAAGTTGTGATGCTATGAGCCAATTCCCGGTATACCTAGTTGATGTCGCTTCGGACGCGGCCGTTGAGGCAAGCCTGATCGAGGGCATTTCCGATTCCAACGTTAGCGACTGGGAAGATGCCTGGATGCCCGCGCTCGCGAGAGCGCTTCAGCAGCTAAAGGAGAAGGGTGTCGACAGGCGATTCTGGCCACAGAACCGGCATTGGGACTGGCGCAGAAAAGCCGAGGCCTTCAAAGGCCTGCTTGCGGCTCCATCATTCAGCATCGTGTGCCAGGGGATGACCCAGGGCCTGATGATTGTCGAAACCCTGGAATCCTGCCGGTTGCCGCATCAGAAGGGCAAGCCGCTCGTTTATATCCAGTACCTCGAAACGGCGCCATGGAATCGCCCTGGCCTCTCCGCTGAACATCCACGTCTGAAAGGCGTGGGAACGCTACTAGTCCGCGCGGCTATCGAGCTTAGCCGTAGTGAAGGATTTGGCGGACGAATTGGACTTCACTCGCTGCCGCAGGCCAACGCTTGGTACGCAAACGTATGCGGTATGTCGGACCTGGGAATTGATTCCGCCAAGGAGAACCTCCGCTATTTTGAGATGACGCCTGAACAGGCGGAGGCGTTCATCGCCAAAGGAGTCTAGTCATGAAATTTGAAGTAACGAAAGATTGGTGCCTGAAAATGGCGAGGCTTGAGCACGAGAATGGAACAGACGTCGAGATCGGTGCTGGCCTGTTTGCCGCAGACCCATCCACACAGCGTCCGGAGTATGCGATGGAGGAATCCGCCGATCCCAGGATAGCTTTTGGCAGATTTGTCAGACTCATGAGAAGGGGACGACAGCAGACGCTCGAGAAACTCGCGGAAGCTGCCGACATCGACGTCACCGAACTCGTAGAAATTGAGGAAGATTCACACTACAGACCGGAGCCGCGCACTGTCTTCCAGTTGGCAGGCTATTTCGCGATTCCCAGTTCGAAGTTGATGCAGTTGGCCGGTCTATCGCAACAGCGCGATAGCCATCTTGCCAATGAAGCAATACGGTTCGCGGCTCGATCCGAGAAGGTCACTGACCTGAATGAAACCGAGCGCTCCGCCCTGGAGGCGTTCGTCGCGGTACTCAGCGAGCAGAAGTAAACATAACTGCATGAGGCAACTATGGCCAGGAATCTGATTCTTTCTGCCAGGACTTCAAATGACATCGACAGTCGAGTTGAACGGGTGCTCCGGGGCCTCGGCAACCCTGAGCCTCCGTTGCGGCTTGAAGATGTTCGTGAGCTCCTCAAGTTAGATCTGGCTTTCTACACCTCGGACGATCCTGGTCTGGCTCGGGAAGCCATCAGCCGAATCCGCGTCGCGGCCGTGCAGGTATACCGCCGGCCCGCGCTGATTCTCGATGCAGTGAAGAAATTTTCTCTGAAAGCACTTTACCTGCCTGATCGTAAGCGGATCATGCTAGACAGTGCGGTACCACTGCTCAAGCACCGATGGAATGAAGCTCACGAAATTGGCCACAGTCTCATTCCCTGGCATCAGGACATGATGCATGGCGATAACGAGAACACGGTCTCGAGAGACTGCGCCGAACAGATTGAAACCGAGGCTAATTTCGCGGCCGGTCGGCTACTTTTCCTTCGGGACCGGTTTGTGAACGAAGCCCGCTCCTCGCCGGCGTGTCTTCAATCAATAATCGATCTCAAAAATACGTATGGGAATACGCTTTCAACGACCCTCTATCGCTTCGTCGAGAGCGTCGGACAGGAAACTCCCGTAGTGGGCCTCATGACCTGCCACCCGCATGTGGATCGTCGCCCGATCAATTTTGATCCAGCAAGTCCATGCCGCCATCTGATTCAGTCGCACGCTTTTCACGCAAGATTTTCCAGAATCACTGAAGTGGAGCTGTTCAACGCAGTGAGCAGCTATTGCGGACGACAGAAGGGCGGCCTGCTTGGCGAACGAGAGCTCATCTTGACGGATGACAATGGAGATTCGCACCGGTTTTTCTTCGAGACATTTTTCAATCGCTACGACGCTTTGACGTTGGGCGTCTATCTCGGCGCGGAAGCACTTATGGTTCCTGTGAGCGCGTGACCCTCATTGAACGCGGGCAATCCGGTGCCGAACACCGTTTCGATTGTCGGAATGAACTCTGACTCGGCAGCGGAACTCTCAGGCAAGGAGAAGCCAATTTCAACGTAGGGACTAGCAGCTGACAGTTCGGCATTCGCTGCTTGAAAGGCGAAGCACATCAGAAATTCACAGTCGTGCTCTCACGCTGCCACACCGAAGTCGATTCCCAAAAGCTGCCATTTGTCGTCCTCCGTGAGAAGGGGTAACAGAAGTCGACGTGCCTGCGCATCGAAGTAGTCAGGACTCTGAACGATCTTTATCGCCTTCTCGACACGTAGACAACAATTGGGTCGAAAACCAGATCCGCCCATGGGCTATCGGAAGGGCCAACTGGTTGTTCGCCGGCTCGCTACGAGCAGGCCAACGTGCTGCCGCCATCATGAGCCTGATACGCTCGGCCCAACTCAACGGCCACGACCCGCACGCCTATCTGAAGGACATCCTCACGCGGCTGCCGACCCACAAGGCCAGCGACATCTCGGCATTGCTGCCGCATCGCTGGCGTCCGCCTGTGATAGTCAATTAGCGCAATCCGTCAAGGCGGGTTTGCTGCGCGCTTACGTAGGAAACACGCGCCAGCGCCTCGTTCAATTGCGGATAACTCCGCGGCAGTCGGTGCACGCTGCATCGATTCTGGATGGCCGACTGTCACATGAGGTGGGGCGCACAGCGTGCGGGCCGAGTAGAGGTGTCGCGAAGAATACTTGCACAGTGAAAGTGCCCCACTTGCTGGTCGCGGCACGGGAGGATCACGACGCTGGCACGTCGCCGAAGCTTTCCGACACAAATTTACGCAGCTGCGACTGATCGGTAAGGGCATATGCTGCCGTGGTTTGCACGGATGAGTGACCGGCGAGCGCTTGCGCCACGGGCAGTGGCACCTGATGGCTCACAACAAGGTGATGCACGTACGAGTGTCGCAGCCAGTGGGTTGACGCGGCCATGAGGGCGAACCGTCCGGCGATGTCGTTGGCTGGAAGCTGGCCTGCGATCTCCTCGAAAGCCAGCTTCACCTCGCGATATAGTCCGCTTCGTCCCAGCCCGTGTCCTCGTGTGGTGTGGATGAGAGGCATGTCTTCGATCGGAGACGGAGCGGGCGGTAGTCCCCGCGACTCGCGGTAACGCATGATGCAGCTGACACATTGAGCAGGAAGGGGAATGCGTCTCACGCGTTGACCTTTCCCCTTCACCTCGAGTGTCCATCCTGTCCGGTCTGTATGAAGCAGTGGATAGCCGTCTTCCCACGCAAGCTCGGCCAGTCTGACACCTGTATAACGGTAGAGGCCAAGGATGGTTGCCTGGCGGTTCCGTTTTGCGTTGGCCGGCGGGGCGCTAAGCCACGCGCTAATCCATGCATCGCACGCTTCAGTGGCACTGTCTGGCAGAAAGCGCTTCGGCTCGAACGTGGGTCGTTCGCCCTTGGTACTCCCGAGTTCCAGTGCGGGGTTCACCGTTATATAGCCCGTTTTCGCCCAGTACTGGTAAAGACTTTTAACGACCGCCATGGCGCGCGCGCAGCTTGCTGCTCCAAGCGGGTGGGCGGTAGCGTGAGCTGAAATATGAGGCAGCGTATCACGGAATGCGATCAAGTGTTCGCGGGTGAGACCTGATAACGGTCCGAGATCGGCACACTGGCACCACGCGATCAGCCGTTTCAGCTCTGTCACGTACGCGCGCCGGGTATGCAAAGACCGGCCGGTACGGTCAACGAGGAATGCACGGAGTGCCGTCGCGTCGTTCGTCGAGCTCAGGGTATTTGTGCTGGGGTCCGCGTTGAAGAACCTGCCCGTTCTCGCCAACCACCTTTCATCATGGGAGGAACCGGTTATAGCAACTGCATGGCCGTCGCCCTTCGGGATCGGGTGATTGTCTGCTGAACGTTTCGTTGCATCCGGGTGCGTCAGGCGAAACCGGACGGTGAGGGTGCGTAACAGCTGTTCCAGCACCTGTCCCGAGGTGGGCGCCTGCTCGCTTGTCATCACCACGATGGTGCCAGCGTGCCAGAACTGCACGGCTTCGAGCGAATCGAGCAGCAGATTGAACACTGCCGGCTGGGCACTCTTCGCGGCGGTCATCGACGGATAACGACGTGCCAGCGTTGCCGGTGTCCATCGTTCATAGACAGGGACACCCAGCGCCGCAGACACATACTCGATCGCGTCGTCGATTCGGTCTGGCAGTCGCCGCGGCGGTGCGACCATCGCGTCGATCCACGCGGAAGGCATCATGATGCAACCTTTCAAACAGTGAACGGGCGGCCTGACTACCGGACCGGGGAATCCGCATCGCGCTGGCCCGCGAGTTCGCTCCTGAGTTTTTGCCGGTCGGCCTGGAGTTCCTCAATGATTTGCTTCTGGCTTTCAATCACTTGCGATGCTCTCGTCAACCCTCCTTCGAGGGCTGCCTTTTCAGACACCATCCCCTGCCGCAGCGTGTCGGTCTCAAGCCTGAGTTGCCTGCCGAGGCCGTCAAATTGCAGTCGGAGTGCATCAACGCGCTCCTGGTAAGCGCGGTGTGCCTCATCGCGCTGGGACTTCATCTCATCGAGCCGATCCGCCATAGTCCGTGCATTGCGATTTGCTGCTTCCAGCTGCGTCTCGGTTTCCGCGAGTCGGGCACGCAGTTCGCCAACCGTTTCGTCACGGGTGGAAAGATCCTGACGCAGATCATCCAGTTCCACCTTCAGCAGATCCACCCTCGCGCGGGCATTGTCGCGCTCGGTCTCGGCGTTCTCCACGGATTCGGCCGCCGCCTGCTGGATTTTAAGTATCTCGTGGGTCTGCGCATCCAGTGCCGCAGTCCATAACCCTCGCATCAGGTCAGAGACGTGTGGCGGAATGTCCGGCACGCGCAGGTGCGCCCGGCCCGCTGCGACGAGTTCAACTTCAATCTCGTTTATCGTCCGCCCTAACGCTGTGGTGTCACCGCCCCCGAGCCTCGCCCTGACTCGTCGGACCGAGACGTGACGGCGGAACTCTTCCGTTGACGCAGGCGCGGGTTGACCAGCTTCGGCCAGCAAAGCGATTACGGTCGCACGAACGGCTTCGGGGGAATTGGACGGAGCGCGGCTCATAAAACTGATTATGGCCCGAAAACGGATTTTAATGTGATTCGCGGTTATTCCAATACATACAGGACGTACTGATTGGGATAAATGTCCGGGATAGAGCGCTGGAGAAATGATAACTTTAATTATCACGCGAAACAGAGTGGCATTATTGCGCTCACCGTCCCGGCATGACGCGCCAACCGTCCATTTTTTTGCCGTGTATTTATTTGTGCCGTTAACTAAATAACAACGGCAACCGGTATGGGGAAAGACGGATGTTCGCAATCGAACATGGCGGTTGCGCGTATCAGCAATTGAAACAAAATACCACAGACGATGTTTCCGATACAAACAGTATTCCGTCAGACTGCTCTGAAAACCGTTGTAGGACATATATCGACATTTCGGCTTTCCCATAAAAACCCGATTTTGTGCCGAAAAAGCTCTTACGTGCCCGTGTTATCCAGCCAGCCGTGCACGGCCTGGAAACAGCCGCCCACCACGTGCCCACACCGCAGGTCATGCCTCGATTCCCGGGCAGGCAAGCTATGCTTGTCCCTGACAGTGGGCGCGCGATTGGGGTGCTCCGGCTTCCGATCGTTGGAATATGGCGCATGAGCTGCTATTTCAGGACGTGTCAGGTGTGTAACTGATGGCGAACGCAAAAGCGTTGGTCAGGATCCACCGTATCCCGCCGCCGTCAATCAGAAGTGTGTTGCAATCATGATGCATGGATTACAGGTGCCAGAATGTTCGGTCAACTGGAACTAGCTGAGTATCTCGCAAGCCATCCGATGCCGGCTACCACGCGCGAACTGGTGGAGAAGATCCGGCGCAATCAGTCAGACTTCAATCCGTTCAATCATCAGGGTACACGAACGGTCGTGACGATTCGTTCCGCAAAAATGCAGCAGGGCGTCACCGTACAGAGCCGGACGCTACACGCCAGTGCGGCCATGTGGTATGAATTTGACGAAAAAATTCAGGAATACTATGCAAATGTGCATTCATTCACTGCAATTACTCAACGGGAAGATGGGAGCGTCGCAAACAAGTCGCAGCACTGGTTCGATTTTCTGATACTTGGGGACGGTGCGCCCCGCTTCGAGGACTGGAAAGAGGAGACGGTCCTATTCCAGATGCAAAAGAAAGAAGACGATCGATGGAAAAAGGTGGGCCGCTTCTGGCGTGATGAATGCGATCGCTGGCATGACCGCGCATGCGAGCAATATTGCGGGTCGCTTGGAATTGCGCATCAACTGCGGACGAACCGAGAGATTCCACGATGGTTTCTCGAGAATATTCGATATCTGCGGGATTTTTACGATCCAAGGACACCGGTTCTCTCCTCGGATACGGCAGAGCGGCTAAGGCAATGCGTACAGAACGGTCCGGTCAGTTACGATGACATGATGAAGCGTGAGGGATTCCAAGCGGATGTTCTGCTGTCGGCGATCGTCCAGGGTGTGCTGTTCGTTGATCTGAATACCGACAGTATTGGTAATCCCGCCGATCTGCTGATGCACCGCGATGCTGACCTTGCCGAGGCCGATCGGCTCATTCGCCGGGGCGACTTCATGTGCGAGCCGTTGCCCCTTCCCGGCCTTGCAGCGTGCCCAATCGGCACCCGACTGCAATATGGAGGAGAGGCGTGGACTGTTATCTTGGGTTCGACAGGACCGGACGCGGAGGTGCTTCTTACTTCAGGCGCGGGAGGGAGAATGAGCCTCCCCACCGAGACAGCAAGGCAATTGCTGGCCGAGCGCGCAACCGATGAAGAGCGCGTTGCTTTGCTTAACAGCGAGAAACGGCGCGCCATCGCTTCCTTAAGCAGGACGGAGCTCAAGGATGGAATAAAGAAATATAAGGCAGTAATCTTGGACGACGGGGCAGACCAGTATTCCGATGCGACTCTGGGCAGGTCCAGGCAGGCAATACGCGACTGCACCTTCGTACAGGATGTCCTGCTCGAGCTCGCACCGCATCACGCAGAAAAAGGTAACCGGTTACCCCGGCTTCCACCACTGGTCGAGTTGCTTGCGAAGACGACGATTGAGACCGTTCATAACGCGGCATCGGCCGGCAATGCAAAGAAGACTTACGACACCTACTGCGAGGAATGCATTAAACAGGGTGTCGTGCCCATGTCTTATCCAACATTGTGCCAACGGGTCAAGGCATACGAGGACCCGAATGCCCGGTTCGGCAAACGTGTTGCCTACCGGGACGGGCAGATTCCTCTGATCCTGGACGCGCGCGAGCCGGTGGATGGCGTAGCGCCCCACGAAGTCTGCTACATCGACCACACCGAGCCTAATCTCTTCACGAAGGGTCCTGAGGGACAGGACTGGGGAAAGCTCTGGCTCTCTGCGGCAGTGGACGGTAACGTAACCTGTGCACGCGCATTTTATCTCTCATATCGTCCACCATCCGCGCTGTCGGTGCTCATGACACTCCGGGACTATGTGCGTCGGTGGAGGCGCCTGCCGCGGATTGTGGTCTTTGACGGTGGCGCCGACATGCGCTCGCACGCGGTTGAACAGTTCTGCAAGATCCATAACATTGATGTGCGATATCGGGCAGGCGGTCGACCGCGTGGCGGCAAAGACGTTGAGCGGCTATTCGGTCTGACCGAGGAAGAACTGCTATCCGGTCTGGAAGGCTGTTCGATCCAGTTGAAGGAGGCTCGCACCGTAACCAAGTCAGTCGATCCTACGCGCCGCGCTGTCTGGACGTTCCCTCAGCTTTACCGCGCGATGGAATCCTTTCTTTTCGACTTCAGATACCGTCGGCACGTTCATCCGGGGCTGGGTATGACGCAGTGTGACTACGAGCAGGCCAGGCTCGAACAGACAGGCCGGCGGGACCATATACGGGTCGAATTTGACGAGAATCTGCTTCTGCTCACGGCGCCTTCGCCACCACGCAGCGAACACAAGGTTCACGCGCAACGGGGTGTGTGGGAGAGCGGCATGTTTTATTGGCATGCGGAATTTGCAAAGGTCGGCGGGAAGCCGTGTCCGGTCCGATACGAGCCGTGGCTGGCGAACGTCATCTATGTCTATGTTGGTCATTGCTGGGTGACGGCCCTCGCGCGTGACCTCGAGCCCTACTGGGGTCGAACGCGCTACGAAGTGGAGTACGCCAAGCGGATGGAGCGAAATTTCAACCGCCTTGCTGCAGAACGTGACCGCCATACGACATCGCGGGCCGTGCGTCTTGGGCAGGTAAGAACGCCTATAAGTTTTGACGAGACCACTGCAAAGAAACAGAAGAGCGAATTGGAGCTTTATAAGGCGCTTGGAATGGGAACTGCAAGAGCCATTGATCTTGGCATGGTACCTCGTCAGGAACCAGCTTGCAGTTCAGCCTCTGGGCCCGATTCCTCGGAGGTGGACATGGCACCCGATGCGGCGATCGCGCGAGCTGGTGGAGAAGCGGCTGCCGAACTTGCCGCGCTGTCTGATCCGACCTCTTCCGCATGGAGCGAGCCAGATGAAGCTGGACTTCTCTAAGACAATACACAGGATTACGTACGAAGAGAGGCTGATGTATAGCAGGCTGACTCGTGAGCAGGTCCTCGCGCTTCCCGATGCGCAGAAAGTTCGCTACTTTTATTCGCTGAGAGTAAAGCATCTTCTTCGTGACGGTGCGGAAGCTAAGCTAACGGATCTGTTGGGGCCGTGCACCGATACCGGAATAATTACACTTTTCGGGCCAACCGGAGGGGGCAAGACAGCGCTGGCCGAGACAGTTGGTTCCCGGATGAACTCGACTGAAGCCGGTCATCGGCCATATATTTATGTGAGAGCGCCCGCTTTTGGAGCCGCAAAAGTATCCTGGGGTGGTTTTTTCAGAAAAATCCTGGAGGCAGGTCAGGAACCGATGATTGACGCGAAGCGCTCATGGGGCGTGCGGGACAATCGTCTGATCGGCTCGAGTAGTCGGGCTGACCTCCCGGCTTTGCAAAATGCGGTATGCCAGATGCTGAAAAACCGTGACACACGGCTACTCGTCGTTGACGAAATTCTCCATATCCTGCGATATGGTGATCACGATAAAGCCTTGGACTCGGTGAAAGACCTGTCGGACGCCGTTTCAACCCAGATTCTGTTGATCGGGCCTTATGATCTGTTCGGCATGGTGACAAACTATGACCAGGTGGTGCGGCGAGGCGAAATGGTTTATCTCGGCCGGTACAGGAATGATCGACCGGATAAAGTTCGGAACAAAAGCGATGTGGATGAGTACAAAAATATTATAAGAAAACTGATGGAACGCTGGCCACTGGAGCTGGTGCCGCGATTTGAACTGGTAGCAAGCGACTTGTTGACGGCGACGTTAGGTATCGTCGGATTGCTGAAGGAATTTTTGACGCGATGTCTGATTTGCCAGATAGAGAACTCGGGAAGGTGGAAGGAAGGCTTCATACCCGTTGCGCTCAAGAAGAAGCACTCTATCGAAAAGATCCGGAAAGCAGTCGAGGCCGGTGAAGCCATGTTGATAAGAGAAAATTTCGATGAGTCAACCATTGATCTGGATCGCGTTGCGGAGATGGAAAAGCTCGTGGCGGGAAGGTGAAGTGAACGCAGATACGATGCAGTCCGCCATGTCCGAAGACTTGCGTTCCGGTCTACCGCTGGCGCGAGAACCTGTTCCGTTGTTTTATGGGCTTCTGCCAATGGGGATAGGGACGGGAGATTGCGAAGGTCTGGTGAGTTACCTTTGCAGGTTGGCTTTGGCGCATTGCGTTAGCGTCGATGATCTGGTCAACATGGGACTGGCGCGGTATTCCGCAAACGATTTCAAAATCTGGCGTCATTTCTCGACGTGGATGAAAGACCGCGCGGTGGATGTCTTTGCGAAGCAACGCACGCTGGCACTCCGGGACGCCCTCGTCGGAGCGACCGGAATTCAGGCGGTCGGTCGGCTTTCGCTAGCTTCTCTTGATGGCGTCATAGATTTGGCGGGCATGTCCTCTCTCCGTCTTCGCCACTGTCCGCTGTGCTACGGAGCCGCAGAGTTTGCCCAACTGCACCGTCCGCTTCTTTGGGATCTTAAGGCAGTCAGTTGCTGTCCGGTTCACGCGGTGCGACTGGTCGATTCTGAATGCGGACGGGAGACACCCCAACGCCGTCCGAGGTGGCATAGAGTTCACATGCCAGGGGTCTGTACCGAGTGTGGCTCGATCGCCTACGCTTGCCGGGCGGTTTCCCACGTAGGCGCGTCGCTCGCAGAGCAGTGGGTGGCGCGTCAGTCAGCGATGCTCATTGCTGCGGTCTCGGATGGCGAGAATTTTGACGCACCGTTGGCGCCTGAGCGTATCCGCGGGCTCGCGACCCAGATAGGCGATGGCTTCCCATTTCGCGCAGCTGCAGTATGCGGGTTCAACAAAGCCAGGCTATACGATTGGATTCACGGAGTCAGGCTTATCAAGTACGCCCCTCTGCTCGCGCTCTGCGCGGCATGCGGTATAAATGTCGTTGATGTGTTGCGAGGCCCGGCGCAATGCTCCGAAGGGGCGGACTTTCGCTATAAGCCTCACGCGCGCCGAACTCGGATCACTTCTCTTGATGAGTTGCGCGAAAAGATAGATTCTGCGCTTGCTGTCCTGCAAGATCCCTCCGTGGCGGCTGTTGCGGCTTATATAGGTTGCGACCGTTCAACCATTTCGAAACGTCTGCCGGAGGAGGCGGCGATGCTCACAGCGCGTTGGCGCTCGGCAAGAAGCATTAATACGGCCGCGCGCATACTTGAGGCACAAGCATCGATTGAATCCGTTGCCCAGAATCTGAAGAACGCAGGTAAATCCGTTACGCTACGCAATGTGTGGCTCGAATCGGGCATTTGTGTAAGTCGAGGCTCACGCTTTGAAGAGCCTTTCAGGCGTGAGCAGGATGCGCAGAACGACTAGTCTCGTCAGCCGCTGCATTAGTACAGCGCGAGTAGGGCGATGCCGAAGTGCAGCGATTGCACCAACGAGGAGATGACAGGTTAGTCGTTCACATTGCCCGAGGTTTTTCGATCACCAACTCCAAACAGCGTGCTCGCCGATCTGCTTCTAGCGCGCGTAGGCTAGATTTCTTGAATTGTCGAGTCTTCGATACGTAATGGTTAGTTGCAGTAGTTGATAAAGGTACGTACCGTGGTAAATCAGGTAGATGTGCAAACGACGGGAACCATCCTTTATCCGTTGAAGCCTATTGGTCTCGGTTTGTGGGACTGCGAAAGCGTCGGAAGCTTCATGCGTCGCCTCGCGTTCCAGCACTGCGTACCTTATGTGAAATTAAAATCGTACCTTTCCGAAATTTATCCGAGTCGTCGCGGATTGCGCAATCGATATAACAGTCCGGGCAAAGAGGCAGAATCGCTCACTTTAGCGACGGGCTGCGACGGTCTTCATAAATGCGCACTACTACCATTTCGAAATAACTTCGCTTTAATGATCGGAGGGATAGATGGCGCCGGGCGTTATTGCCCTGTGTGTGTTGAGGAATCTCCATTTCCAGATGCGTGGGGCCGGGTGCTGTGGGACATTTCCATAGTGGACGCATGTCCATTCCATGAGATCGACTTAATGTCTTGCTCGTGTCTCATCCCGATGCAGTACGGGTCCGCAAAGGCACCGAATCTATTTGGTGTATGTCCATGCTGTGGATCGGTGTCGTATGGCTGTTCCGAACACCCTGCAAGACGGGCAACCGGGAACAAACTTATAATCGCCTCGCAGATGGCCGATCTGATTGCGGCGATATCGGATGGCAAGGAGTTTGATCGTGGCGTCGCTGCTGAGGCGGTCTTGTGCCACCTCGTTGATGAGTTCGGCAGCGTAATGGAGGCATCCCGATTTTTTAGAATGGATGTGGGTCACTTGTATACGCTTGGCGGCCGATCAAGGGTCCCCATCGATTTGCTGATGACGATATGCTTGACAACTGGCGCGAATCTCGTACGTCTGCTTGACGGGAAAATCGAGCGGGCTTACCAGCCGTCCGATGCTATCCCCCGGGCGCGCCGCAGGACGATCCGCGATGCTGAGCTCGCTCTAGCGTTTCAACAGGCGGCTGGTGAGATGCCTGGAATGTCGTTACATGAACTCGCGCAATCGGTGCGCGTCGCTCCAAGGAGGATGGAAGTAATACTCCCGGAACTAGTAGCCACCATAAGAAGAAAGGACGAAATTGAAAGGGCCAAGAGGCGTCGCGCGCGTAGGCAACGGCTCGTGCAAAGGCTGCATGAGATCAAGAGAGAAGTTGAGGCGACGGGCGGCCGGCTTACAGAGTGCGTTGCTCGCTCGGAGACAGGGGCAGGGTTCTGGCCCGGCACGGAAAGCAGTCGCATACTGAAACTGGTAATACGAGGTAAGCTTTAGTTGGGGGCAGCTCATACTCGTCCCGAGACACCCCGCACGTTTTCTGCTCGCCTCCATATTCGCTTTGGGTGGGGAAAATAAAGCATAAGTCGGCCAGTATTTGCAATAAAGCATAAGGCTGTTTTGACGATCAACTTACGCTTTGTTTGTCACACGCCCGCACACACCGAAACCCCGCATACACATACTGATAATGCGCCTGAAACCAGTTGCGAAACGCGGGCCGCAACATGCATTGCGCGGTCCGCGCCGAGCCGCCCTTCAGCACGTAATGCTGCCCGTCGAAGAAGTTCGCGGAGTAACCCAGATAAAACGGAAACGCTTCGAATCCGGGCAACGCGTCGAATAGCGTGGACGTCCATTCCCAGCCGTTGCCGAACTGGCCTTCCACGCCAAACGCGCTGATGTTGTCGGGATAGGCGTCGACGGCCTGCGGATCCCAGTGACGGAAATCGAAGTTGCCCGACGCCGCATGAGGCGCGCCGTGGGCCGCGCGTTGCCATTGCGCTTCGCTCGGCAGCGCTTTGCCGGCCCAGCGGGCGTAGGCGCTCGCTTCGGCATGACTGACATAGACCGGCCAATCGAGCGGCAAGGGGCGCTCTTCGAACATGGTGCGCAGCAGCCACTCGCCGTCGCCGGCACGTTGCGACCAGCCCGCCGG
This sequence comes from Paraburkholderia phenazinium, assembly GCF_900142845.1. NCBI lineage: Bacteria > Pseudomonadati > Pseudomonadota > Betaproteobacteria > Burkholderiales > Burkholderiaceae > Paraburkholderia > Paraburkholderia phenazinium. The sequence goes on along the minus strand of NZ_FSRU01000001.1, from coordinate 3,317,505 downwards.
GTGGGTGATTGCCTCGCTTTCCTTCCAGAGCCAGTCCTTGTCTTTCCACCACGTGCTCTGGCGATATCCGCCGGCCATGACGAATTCGAGGTACGCGCCGTTCGTCACCATGTAACGGTCGATCTCGAAGGCGGGCACGTCGATGCGCAATTCGCCGAACTCGTTATCCCAGCCGAAGCGGCCGCTTTCGCGCGTCATGCCGAGCAGCGTCGAGCCTGCCGGCACGCTGACCATCGGCGCGTGATCCACTTCGCGGGTGCGACCGGCATGCCGCGCGGGAGGGACGTAGCCGGGGCGTTGCCCTTCGCCTTCGCTGCGCTCGGCAATCTTCTGCGCCAGCGGCAACTGATGCAGCATGTAAGCGAGGGTCTCGGCGTGCATCAGGCGATGCTCGATGGCGACGTTCAGCAACTGCTCGGCCGAGCCGGTCTGCGCGCCGTTTCCTTGAGGCAGGCCGTCGACGTTCAAGGCCGCCAGCTCGCGGTCGATCTGCGCACGCGCTTGCTCGCCGTACGCGCGCACGGCTTCCAGCGACGGCCAGTCGCCCGGCACATCGGTCGGCAGTCCGCCGTCGACGGGATCGATGCCGAACGCGAACAGCGCATCGAGCGATGCATCGAAGGCGGGCAGCGAGCACAGGCGCTCGTCGAACAGATTGCGGTCGAACGCTTCGAGATGCCCGATATAGAACACGATCCGGTGACGCTCGCGGATCGGCCGTTCGTACAGGTATTCGGGTTTGACGATGGAGAAGAGGGCGTCGGTAATGTGACGCGCGTCGATCAGGCGCTGGACCAGCGGATGATGCGGGGCGGGGTCGCGATTCATATCGCCGGGCCTCCTGGAGGGGGACAGTTTGAAGACTGTACCTGAGTCGCAGGAGACGTGCCAAGGAGGCGCACGCGAGGAGGCCGCGGCCGCCCTGGCCGCGCCGTCCGATAGGCCCGCAACAGCGGGCGGCTACACCGCCCGCAGACCTTCGAGATCGACGATGCGGATGAACTTGCCTTGCGTGTCGATCAGGCCGCGCTTTTGAAATCTTGACAGGGTGCGGCTGACCGTTTCGAGCGTCGTGCCCAGGTAGCTGCCCATGTCTTCGCGCGTCATGCGCAGATTGAATTCCGCCGATGAATAGCCGCGTTGCGCGTTGCGCTCCGACACGTCGAGCAGGAACGCGGCGACCCGTTCGTCCGCGGAGAGCGAGCCGAGCACCATCATTTGCGCGGCCTCGCGGACGATCTGCTCGCCCATCAGCTTATGCAGGCGCTCCTGCATGGAGCCGACTTCGCGGCACAGACGCTTGAGCGCGACGTACGGAACGATGCAGACGGTGCTGTCCTCGAGCGCGGTCGCGCTGCACGCGTGCTTGTCGTCGCTGATGCCGTCGAGGCCGAGCGCCTCGCCCGCGAGGCGCAAGCCGGTCACCTGTTCGCGGCCGTCGCGGTGCGCCATGGTGGTCTTGAGCGAGCCGGAGCGCACCGCATACAGATTGTCGAAGGCGTCCCCGGAACGGTAGAGCGCCTCGCCGCGCCGTACCGGGCGCGCGCTGCAGATCAGCGCTTCGAGCTTCGGCAGTTCATCGGGCGAGAGACCTTGCGGCATGCACAGTTGCCGCATCGCGCAACTCGAACAGCGCGCGCTGCTGCGGGCGGCCGGGCGCACAGGCGCACGGCGGGCAGAAGGGCGGACAACGGGGGTGGGCGTAAGCATGGTGTACGACCATTTGTAAGGAGAACATACCCATTGTCCCACCATGGTTAAACGCTGTTTAGCGACAAAATGACGCGCGCCCGCGCTTCTTCCGTTTGAGCGGGATCACACGGTTGTCAGGTTGCATCGCGCCCCAGGAACGCCGGGCCAGCGCGTGACGCCATGGCGCCCGCCCGCCCGGCCGGTCCGTGTCCCGGCACGCTCAAGCAGAGGCGTCTGCCTGCGCGCCTGGCTCCTGGCTCGCCGCCGATGGAACCAGCAGCACGGGCAAGGCCGCTTGCCGCACGCAGCGCTCCGCGACGCTGCCGAGGAACAGCCGCTGGACACCGCGGCGTCCGTGCGTACCCATCACGAGCAGGTCGGCGTTGAATGCGGCCGCGCCCTTCAGCACGACGGTGGAGACGTCGTCGAGCGAGGACGCCTCGCCGACCGCCACTTCACCGCTGACGCCGCGCTCGCGCATGGCCTGGGTGAACTCGGCGCCGAGTTCCTTGCCCTGCTCGATCATCCGGTTGCGCAGGATGGACGGGTCGTAGCCGGGCGCTTCGAAGTACATCGGGGTGTTTTCCACCACATAGAAAGGCTGCAGCACCGCGCCCATCGAACTGGCCAGGTTCAGGGCGGATTCAAAGGCACGGCGGGAGGTATTGCTGCCGTCGACCGCTACGAGGATGCGTTTGTACATGTTGGACTCCACGTCGGAAAGGTTCGAGACCGGCTGCGCCTGATGTCGGCTGTGCGAAGGCGCCTGATGACCGATTCCAGCTTCAATGATCGCTGAAGAATGTGCAGTTTTGTCAGGATGTAAATCAAACACTTGTCAAATTTCCGCTCGTAGGGTCATATAGTCGCCGCGCCGCCCAGTCGGCTTTTGCGGGCGGCGTTGGGGTCGTTTGACTCATCTTTAAGCGGGCAACACACGCTGTTTGCCTTACAATCGTGGTCTATTCTGACAAGCTAACCCTTCATCGATGATGAACGAGCGCAAATCGACGGGCTTGCCCGACAAGATCTATAGCGACATCCTGAACCGCATACTCGAAGGCGAGTACAAGGAAGGTGAGCGCCTGCCCACTGAGCACGCGCTCGCCGAAACTTTCGAAACCTCGCGGCCCACCGTGCGCGAAGCGCTGGCCCGGCTGCGTGCCGACGGCATCATCGTCACGCGGCACGGTTCGGGCACCACGGTGGCGCGCCGGCCCGATCCGGACGTGCGCCGCTTCGCGCCGCTCGAGACGCTCTCCGATATTCGCCGCTGCTACGAATTCCGTATCGTCACCGAAGCCGGTGCGGCCGAACTCGCGGCGGAAAAAGCCGAGGCGGAAGACCTCGCCGCGATCCAGCACGCGTGGGACGAACTGGAGCGCATCGTCGAAACCCAGGGTATCGGCGCAAAGGACGACTTCTCGTTTCATCTGGCCGTCGCGCGGGCGTCGAAGAATCCGTTTTTCATCACCGTGATGTCCTTCATCGAAGAGCAGATCGTGTTCAGCATGAACCTGTCGCGCAACCTGTCGCTGGTGAAGACGGTCGAGCGGCAGCGGCTCGTGCAGGCCGAGCATCTGGCCGTCCTCGAAGCGATCCGCCGCAAGGATGGTCCCGCGGCCGGCCAGGCGATGCGGGTGCACCTCGAAAACGCACTCGAGCGGATGTTCGGTTCCTGACGGACTCCCGTCATCCCGGGCCGCGTCGAACGCGGCCCGTTTTTTTTAATCGGTCCGACCTCGTGTCTGGCTTTTTCACGCCCTCTTTTACGCGTTACGCCGCGTTGTCCCGAAGTGAATGCTCCTCGCCCCCTGCCTTTCCGTGATGCGCTGCTGGCGATGCTCGGCATCGCCCTCGTCAACATGCTGGTCGCGCTCGATCAGACCGTGGTCAGCACCGCCTTGCCGTCGATCGTGTCCGAATTGCGCGGCTTCGAGTACTACGCGTGGATCGCGAGCGCTTACCTGCTGGCCTCGGTGGTGACGGTGCCGGTGTTCGGGCGGCTGGGCGACTATTTCGGCCGCAAGCGTTTCGTCATTGCCGCGGTGATCGTCTTCACGGTGGCCTCGGTGCTGTGCGGCGTGGCCCCCAGCATGCCGTTCCTGGTGGTGGCGCGCGGCCTGCAAGGCGTCGGCGGCGGGATGATGGTGGGCACCGCTTTCGCCTCGATCCCCGATCTGTTTCCCGACGCCCGCGCCCGCGTGCGCTGGCAGGTGATCATGGCGGCGGCTTACGGCATCGGCACGGCGGCGGGGCCGTCGCTCGGCGGCTGGCTGAGCCAGCAGTTCGGCTGGCGCTCCACGTTCCTCGTCAATCTGCCGGTGGGCGTGCTGGCGCTGTATTTCATCTGGGCGCATTTGCCCAACTACCGGCGTGCGGTGAGCGGCCAGGTCCGCATCGACTGGAGCGGGGCGGTGCTGGTGGCGCTGGTGCTCGGCGGCTTGCAGACGTTTATCGAAGCGGTGCCGAAGTCGGGCCTCACCACCGGCAACCTGGTGCTGGCGGCGCTGGTCGTGCTCGGCGCCGCGGCGCTGTTGATCTGCGAGCACCGCGCAACGCACCCCATCATTCCGCTCGATCTGTTCAGGGACCCGCAACTCGTCACGCTGTTCACGCTGTCGCTGTTGTCAGGCTTCGTGATGTTTTCGCTGATTTTTTTCGCGCCGCTGCTGTTGCAGGGCGGCTTCGGCCTAACCCCGCAGCAGGCGGGTCTGCTCGCCACGCCGATCGCGGCCTGCATCGCCCTCGGCAGCGTGATCAACACGCGCATCGTGATTCACATGCCGAAGCCAACGCTGATCCTGTCGATCGGCTTCATGCTGCTGGTGATCGCCTCAGTCGGCATTGCGCTGGCGACGCCGGCCACGCCGCATCTTTACCTCGAACTGGCGATGGGCGCGGTCGGCATCGGGCTCGGCTTCATTCTCAACAACCTGAACGTCTTCGGCCAGGAAATCGCGGGCCGCGAGCGCTTCGGCATCACCACCGCGCTGTTGCAGTCCACGCGGATGGTGGGCGGCATGCTGGGCACCAGCATCGTCGCCACGATCATCAACCGCCGCTACGAGGCGGGCGTCGCGGAGTCGTTGCAGGTGCTGGGCGAGCCGGTCGCCTCCGCGTGGCTGCCCAAACTGTCGGATCCGCGCATCCTGATCGACCCGAGCCTGCGCGACGGCTTGCTGGCCGAACTGGCGCACGCGGGGCTGGCCGGCCCTGCACTCGTGGGAGCGGCGCGCCGCGTGCTGGTTCAGTCCATCCACATTGGCGTGGTGCTTACCGGCATCGCCGCGCTGGTGGCGGCTTTCGTGGTGCGCCGGATCGCGCATATCACCTTTAAACGCAGCAGCGACAGCAATAGCGGCGCTCCAGCAGCGCATTAATCGCCTTTCAAGGGACCGCCGTGCGGTGGTCCCGAACTCTTTTCGCCTCTGCCGAACATATTTCGGGCAATAAAAAACGCGCAAAAATCGCTATGCGCGTTGGGTCGGTTTTGCACCTACCTACCTGGATAGGTGTGTGGTCTTTCAGGGTCCAGCAAAATTCATACAAATAACGGCCAATCCACCTGAGAAACTCGCCATGGAATTACTAGAAAATCATTGGAAAGCCCCCGTCACGATTCAAAACCGTGCGGTCGATACTCCCGAAGAAACCTCCACCACGGTTGATCGCCACCTGATCATTGCTTACCGCAAAATGAAAAAGGAAAGCCAGCGGCGTTTCTGGGCACGCTTTGGCGTGACGCAATCGCGTGGCAGCCGGTTCGAATCGGGCGCAGAAATTCCGCCGCCGGTTTCAATCCTGCTGGGGCTGTACTTCCTGAAGACGGTTTCTGACGGCGATTTAGGGCGTGCCGAGCGGGTGATTTATAGCCGCGACGCTGCCGCCCTGCTTAACCCGGGTCAATAAGTCCGAGTTGCGCGGCAATCACGGCTGCCGCGCGCCGCGAGTTCACCCCGAATTTCGCCCTGATATTCTTCACGTGGAAGTTCACTGCGGCTTCCGAGCAACTGAGAATATGTGAAATCTCCCAGGTGGATTTACCGCGCGCGGTCCAGTTCAGGCATTCCCGCTCGCGCGGCGTCAGTTGCGGCAGGACGGTTTGCGCATGTGAGTGGAGATGGCGGCGACTGGTGTCGATCACCACATCGCGCAGCAGGACGAGATTGGGCAGCACGCCGTCAATGTGCGTCCAGAACGAGTCGGTCGTGTTGAAGTTATTGGCGAAGCACAGCATGCCGGCTTCCTGATTCGGGCCATGGATCGGCAAGGACAGGCCCGAGCGCAGTCCGTGCGTGCAGGCAAGCTCGTAGAGCGCCCGCTGCTGGCGCGTGGCGAACAGTTCCGGCGACCAGATCAGCGGCGCCGAGCGGCTCAGGCAATGCGTGACGATGGGGTCGATGTGCATGAACCCCTGCTCTTCATAACTGCGGCGCCACGTTTGCGAATACGTGCTGCGAACGTAAGCATCTTCCAGGCGCATACCGGGGCGCGGCAGCATGGCGATAAGAACCCGGTCGAATCCCCACGTGCCGGCGATTGTGGTGAGCGCGTTGAACCACGTCGCTTCGTCTGGGGCGTCCACGAGTGGCGACATTTGCTCGATAAAATGTAGCGACACTTTCGTTCTCTCAATCGCAGCAGCCCAGCCGCGGGTTTCGTCGGCGCGAACTCGCGACCGGCATGATATTGGGCAGCAATTTATCACCGTTTATTCCTGAACGGTTCAAACCGCAAAGTCAGGCGCTTCTAATCCGGGTACCCGGATTCTTGCAGCTCAGTCTATAGAAATCAAAAATATCCCCGCCTGGCGAAAATTTGCCCAGACCGGCTGCCAGTTGTAAGACCTTACGCTGTGTTGCGTGCGCCGCCTGGCAATTGTCAAATCAACCCTGCTGAAAACGATTTCCACCCGATTTAACAATTCGGGCGACGGCTATCTGCACCGATCCGCATGATAGTTTCAAAGAACGACTGCCTGCAATAAAGTCCGCGTGTTTTTTAACCATTGTCCTTGAATGTCTTTGGCTCGATTGAACAAGCCGGTTCAAATCGTTTCCTGAACCGTCTGTGTGATCCCAATAGAAACGGGGTTTGACGAAATAGGCGTCGCTTCATACGGTCAAATTGACCGTTAATAATTAATTCGGGATGTTTTACCTGGCCGATTTTATTTGTCGCGCGTTGACGACGGGCTGTCCTTATCATCGGATATCGCGCCCACGCTGCTGGGTGACCCGCGTTCAGCCGCACATGGTGAGAGGCGCATGTTGTCATACCAGATTTTCCGGTCTGACGGAGCCGGAAAAGCCGCATGAATGTACCCTGGAACGCCCAAGACGTAAGGAGCTAAAAGATTTCTTTTACCTAACGGACAACTGTCCGTGGAAGCCCTGATCCTGATGCATTTCAAATGTTGTTTGACAACATTGCGAGCGGGGTGCTACCTTGGCATCAATTCTTCGATACTGTCTTGAGGTGCCATGAAAACTTCTCCCATCCTCGATAGCGAGTTCGCCGCCACTGTCATGGCCGTGCCGCCGCTGGCCCGCCGCGCCGATTACTCGCTCGACGCCGCCGAAAACCGCAAGCTGATCCAGCACATCGAGGCGGGCGGCGTGCGTACGTTGCTGTATGGCGGCAATGCCAATCTGTACCACGTCGCCGTCAGCGAATACCGCGAGCTGCTCGATCTGCTCGCGGACAGCGCCGGCCCGGACACGCGGGTGATTCCGGCCATCGGCGCGGACTACGGCAAGATGCTCGATCAGGCGCGCATCCTTGCGCAGACGTCCTACCGTACGGCCATGGTGCTGCCGCTCGCGGGCTTTACCACTTCCGAAGGTGTGGAAACCGGCCTGACCCGCATCGTCGACACAGCGGGTATCCCGCTCACGCTCTACATCAAGAGCGAAAACTACGTGGACGTCGACACGCTGGCCCGTCTGGTCAACAACGGCACACTGATTGCGGTGAAATACGCTATCGTGCGCGAGAACCCCGCTGACGACGCGTACCTGCGCCGCCTGCTGGAGAGCGTGCCGGCTGCGAAGGTGGTGTCCGGCATGGGCGAGCGCCCGGCGCTGGTACACGTGCGCGATTTTGGCCTCGCGGCCTGGACGACCGGCTCGGGCTGCATTGCCTCGCACGCGGTGACGGCGCTGTTGCACGCGGCCAAGGCCGGCAGGATGGAAGACGCGCAGCGCATTTACGACGCGTTCATGCCGCTCGAAACCTTGCGCGACGACATTTCGCTGATTCGCGTGCTGCACGACGCCGTCACGTACTCGAAGATTGCCGACATGGGTCCGATGCTGCCGTTGCTGAGTTCGAGCCCGCAGGAGCATCACGCGAGCATCGAGCAGGCGGCGCAGGCGCTGCTCGCGTTCGAACGCCAGTTTGCGCAAGCCTCTACGGCGCGCTAAACATCCCAAGGATAAAAGGAATACACGATGCAGATTACCGGAGACATGTTGCTGGGCGCTTCCGCCGTGCGCGGCACCCAGGGTACCTTGCGCGCGTTCGACCCGGCACGTAACGCGGAAATCGAACCCGCGTTCGGCGCCGGCGGCGCGGCGGACGTCGAGCGCGCCTGCGAACTCGCGGCACAGGCCTTCGACCCGTACCGCCTCGCCTCGCTCGAGACGCGCGCGCGTTTTCTCGAAGCGATTGCCGAGAACATCCTCGCATTGGGCGACACGCTGATCGAGCGCGCGCACGTCGAATCGGCGTTGCCGAAGGCACGCCTCGAAGGCGAGCGCGGCCGCACGGTCGGCCAGCTCAAGCTGTTTGCGTCGCTGGTGCGCGAAGGCCGCTGGCTGACCGCCACGCTCGACTCCGCACTGCCGGAGCGCAAGCCGCTGCCGCGTTCGGATCTGCGTCTGCAGAAGATTCCGGTCGGGCCGGTCGCGGTATTCGGCGCGAGCAATTTCCCGCTGGCGTTTTCCGTCGCGGGTGGCGATACGGCCTCTGCGTTGGCGGCGGGCTGCCCGGTGGTCGTCAAGGCGCATCCGGCACATCTCGGCACCTCCGAACTGGTGGGCCGGGCGATCCAGAAGGCGGTCGCCGAGAGCGGCCTACCCGAAGGCGTGTTCTCGCTCGTGATCGGTGCGGGTAACGAAATCGGCGAGGCGCTGGTCAAGCATCCGGCCATCAAGTCGGTGGGCTTCACCGGCTCGCGTCGCGGTGGTCTCGCGCTGGTCGAGATCGCCTCGAAGCGCCGTGAACCGATTCCCGTGTTCGCCGAAATGAGCAGCGTCAATCCGTTCTTCGTGTTCCCCGGCGCGTTGGCCAAACGCGGTGAAGCGCTGGCGAACGGCTTCGTCGACTCGGTCACGCTCGGCGTCGGCCAGTTCTGTACGAATCCGGGTCTCGTGCTGGTGCTCGAGGGCCCGCATACGCGCGGCTTCATCGACGCGGCCGCGAAGGCGCTCGCCGGCAAGGGCGCGCAGACGATGCTGACGGCAGGCATCGCGACGGCCTACCGTGACGGCGTCGCGCAACGCGCCTCGAGCAATGGCGTGCAAAGCGTGGCGCAAGGTGCATCCACGGAAGCGACCTGCGCTGCGTTGCCGGTGCTGTTCGAAACCACCGCGGCGCAATTCCTGGCCTCGGCGCAGCTTGAAGACGAAATCTTCGGGCCGACCTCGCTGATCGTCACCTGCGCCGACATCGGCGAAATGCTCAAGGTGGCGGAACATCTCGAAGGCCAACTGACCGCGACCCTGCAACTCGAAGCGGACGACTACGCGCTGGCGCGGCAACTTCTGCCCACACTCGAGCGCAAGGTAGGCCGGATTCTCGCCAACGGTTTTCCGACCGGCGTCGAAGTGTCGTATGCGATGGTGCACGGCGGCCCGTTCCCGGCCACCTCGGACGGACGCGCCACCTCGGTGGGCGCCACCGCGATCGAACGCTTCTTGCGCCCGGTCTGCTATCAGGATCTGCCGGCCGAGTTGCTGCCCGAAGCGCTGCACGACGGCAATCCGCTTCACCTCTGGCGTTTGCGCGACGGTAAACTGGTGCAGGAGTAACACCCCAATCCGATCACGCGCAGGTAACCCCGAGGACATGGCATGACCGAAACGAACCGACGCTATCCCGATCCCGCGATCCGCATTCTCGATCCGCGTTTCAAGGACTTGCGGCTGGCCTCGGCTTCGGTCGAATGTCTGTATCAGGGCGCGCGCTGGTCGGAAGGTCCGGTATGGTTCGGGGATGGCCGCTATCTGCTGTGGAGCGACATCCCGAACAACCGCATCCTGCGATGGGATGAGCAGAGCGGCGCCGTGACGCCGTTTCGCCAGCCTTCGAACCACGCCAATGGCCACACGCGCGATCGCGAAGGACGGCTCGTCAGTTGCGAGCATCTGACGCGTCGCGTCACGCGCACCGAATACGACGGGTCGATCACCGTGCTGGCCGACCGTTATCGCGGCAAGCGCCTCAATTCGCCCAACGACGTGATCGTGAAGTCGGACGGCTCGATCTGGTTCAGCGATCCGACCTTCGGCATCGACAGCTTCTACGAAGGCGAGCAGCAGCAATCGGAGTTGCCGGCCTGCGTGTATCGGGTGGACGGGCAGAGCGGCGAGGTGACGGTCGTGATCGACGACGTGCTCGGACCGAACGGCCTCGCCTTCTCGCCGGACGAATCGATCCTGTACGTAGTCGAATCGCGCGGCGAGCCGCGCAAGATCCGCGCGTTCGACGTCACCGGCACTGCGCTCTCGAACAACCGCGTACTGATCGACGCGGGGCCCGGCACGCCGGACGGCTTCCGGGTCGACATCCACGGCAACCTCTGGTGCGGCTGGGGCATGGGCACCGAGGAACTCGACGGCGTGCGCGTCTTCACGCCGCAAGGCGAGGCCATCGGTCATATTGCATTGCCGGAGCGTTGCGCGAACGTGTGTTTCGGCGGCTTGCATCGCAACCGTCTGTTCATGGCGGCTAGCCACGGGCTGTATTCGTTGTATGTGAATACGCAGGGCGTAAAGGGCGGCTAAGGTGTCCATGGCTACCTGTATGTGCCCATAAGTGCTTGCGGTTGCCAAACAAGTGGTCATCAACTCCGCTCGCCACGTCCCCGTCACCGCGCTCGAGAATCTCCATCAACGCTTTGTATAAAAAGACTTTCCTCGCCATCTGAAGTCGCTGCTCCCGCACGGCTCAAACCGTGAATTGGCTTGACATCAACAGTGGGCCTTCGCTATGTTGCATTGAGAGACGCACACCGCCCGCACCGCGATTCGACTGGCGGACTTCCATACCAAGAAGCGAGGAGACGTAATGACTTTTTCTGGCAGCTTGTCGGTCAGGTTAGCGGGCTTATGGGTGGCGGTGGGGGCAGCGTTCGGTGCAACCTTCGCGGCGCCGGCCTGGGCAGATCCGGTCACGCTCAATATCGTCGACGTAGCGGGCGATCTTCAGTTGACGCAAAAGGGCTTCGAGGCGTTCAAGGCCAAATACCCGAATCTGGTAGCGAACATCACCTATACGAACGCGCCCGCGCCGCAGTTGCCGGGCAAGCTCAAGGCCATGCAGGCGGCCGGCCGCTCCGATATCGATCTGGTGCTGACCGGCACCGACGCGCTCGCCGCCGGCATCCAGCAGAACCTGTGGATCAAGCTGTTGCCGGATCAGGCGGCCACCTTCCCAGGCGTACTCGACAACTACGCGCCCGGTCCGCGCAAGATGCAGGACCTCGCGCAAGGCGACGGACTTGAAGTGGCCTACATGCCCGCTGGTCCGCTGCTCGAATACAACCCGGCGAAGGTCGGCGATCCGCCGAAGACGCCCGATCAACTGCTGCAATGGTGCAAGGCGCATCCTAACAAGCTGATCTATGCGCGGCCGGCCAACTCCGGTCCGGGACGCACGTTCCTGATGGGCTTGCCGTATGTACTCGGCGACAAGGACCCGCGCGATCCGATCCACGGCTGGGACAAGACCTGGGCGTTCCTCAAGCAACTGAACGACTGCGTGCCGTATTACCCCGGCGGCACCTCGGCGGTGATGAAGGAACTGGGCGAGGGCACCCGCGACATGACGGTCACGGTGACCGGCTGGGACATCAACCCGCGTGCGCTCGGCATCGTGCCGGCCGAATTCCGCGTGCAGGGTTTCGACAACATGACGTGGGTCGACGACGCTCACTATATGGTGATCCCGAAGGGCGTGCCGAAAGAGAAGCTCGACGTGCTCTACAAGCTGATGAATTTCATGCTGCAACCGGCGCAGCAGGCGTTGACCTATGACGACGGCTATTTCTACCCGGGACCGGCCATCAAGGGTGTCAGCGTCGAGCAGGCGCCGGCGCATAGCCAGGAGGTCCTGAAGAAGTATGGCCGCCCGGAATATACGCAGATGCTGACTGCGCATCCGCACGTCCTGCCGCTGGATGCCGCGGCGATGGTAGCGGCGTTCCAGAAGTGGGACCGCGATATCGGTGCGCAGAAGAGCCAGTAGCCGCGAGGGGGTCCACAGGAACGCGCCATGAAGCCTCATTTTGAGCAGTTGCGTCTCGACTCGGTGAGCCGCAGTTTCACGAATGCTGAAGGTCATCCCGTCGCCGCGCTGCAGGGCCTCGATCTGGAGATCCGGCGCGGCGAGTTCATCGCGTTGCTGGGGCCGTCGGGCTGCGGCAAGTCCACGGCACTGAATTGCATTGCGGGTCTGCAACCGCTCTCGGCCGGCGGCATCTGGCTCGACGACACGCGCATCGACGTCCTGCCGCCCGAGAAGCGCGGCTTCGGCATGGTGTTCCAGAACTACGCGCTGTTTCCTCATATGACCGTGCTCGATAACGTCGGCTTCGGCCTGAAGATGCGCGGCGTGGCGAAAAGCGAAGCAGTGCGCCGCGCCCGCGAGGCGTTGCAGCTTGTGCAACTGGTCGGGCATGAACGCAAGCTGCCGGGGCAGCTGTCGGGCGGCCAGCAGCAGCGCGTCGCGATTGCGCGGGCCATCGTGATCGAGCCGCCGCTCGTGCTGATGGATGAGCCCCTGTCGAACCTGGATACGAAGTTGCGCATCGAAATGCGTGCGGAGATTCGCCGCATCCATAGCCAGCTCGAACGCGCGACGATCTACGTCACGCACGATCAGGACGAAGCGCTGTCGATGGCCGATCGCATCGTCGTGATGAAAGAGGGCGTCGTGCAGCAGGTGGCGACGCCGAAGGAAGTCTATGGGCGGCCGAAGAACCTGCATGTCGCGCGCTTCATGGGCTACCGGAATGTGCTCGACTTTACGCTCGAAGGGATGCAGGGCGAAGCGGTGGCGGTGAGCGGCAACGGTGTGCGCTTGCTCGGGACTCCGATGCATGGCTTCGACAGCAAGCGCGTGAGTGTCGCGCTGCGCCCCGAAGATATGGAGCGCAGCACGCCCGGTGTTGAGAACACGTTCGACGCAGACGTGCTGAGCGTCGAATACGGCGGACGCGATTCGCTGATCCGCGTGAAGTCGGCGTTCGGCGATCTGTGGGCGCGCGTGGCCGGCGATTTCGCCGAGGGCGAACACATCACGCTGCGCGTGCCGCCGGCGCGCACGCTGGTCTACGACGGCGAGGCGTCATGAACGCCCCCGCACTTTTGCCGCCGCTTGCCCCGCGCGATACCAAGGGCTGGCTGGTTGCGCCTGCGTTGCTGTTTATCGTTGCGCTGTTCATCTATCCGTTCGCCTACGGGCTGGTGCTGTCGTTCCAGCCAATGAACGGCGGCGGCGTGTGGGCCAACTACGTGGCGTTCTTCACCGACACGTCGATGTGGCCGACCATTCTCGTCACGTTGAAGCTCGCGGTGCCTGCTACGTTGCTCAACGTCGGCGTGTCGATTCCCGTAGCGTTCGCGCTGCGCCGCAATTCGCCTTATCAGAAGCTCGTCACGACCCTGCTGGTGATTCCGGTCACGCTCGGCACGGTGCTGATCGCCGACGGCATGCTCACGTACTTCGGACCGAACGGCTGGTTTCCGCAGGCGCTGCAAGGCCTGCATCTGTATACCGACGAAGTGCGGCTGACCCACAATTATTGGGGTGTCCTGATTTCGTTGATCGTGTCGGGCTTTCCGTTTGCGTTCCTGCTGACGCTGTCGTACGTCACGGGCATCGATCCGACGCTCGCCAGCGCCGCTGCCACGCTCGGCGCGAGTCCCTGGCAGCAGTTCCGGCGCATCTATCTGCCGCTGCTGGTGCCCGGTCTGACGATGGCCGCGTGCCTGTCGTTCGTGCAGGCGTTTTCGGTGTTTCCGTCGGCGGTGCTGCTCGGTGCGCCCGCGGGACCGACCCGGGTGATGTCGATTGCCGCCGCCGAAGCCGCCTTCGAAAACTACGACTACGCGCTCGCCTCGGCCATCGCGATGGTGATGGGCTTCGTGCAACTGCTGGTGGTGGCCGGCATCCTGGGGGCGCGCCGCTTCTTCTATAGCGGACCGGTGACGGGCGGGAAGGGCTGATGACAACCGATCGTCACGCCACACCTCAGTGGTCCGCATCCGCCTCGCAGGCGCCAGCCGTTGCGGGCGAGGATGAGGGCAAGCAAGCCGGCAGCGTGGAAAGCGCGGGCCACGCGGGCCAAGCGGGACGCAACCAGGGTGCGCAACCGGGCAACGCCGTCAAGCAACGCACGCCGTTGCCCGAGCGCGTCTGGAGAGTCCTGGTGTGGGGCGCAATGGTGTTTTTTCTCGTCAACGTCCTGTTGCTGATCGCGACGGTGGCGGTCAATTCAGTCGCGACACGCTGGTTCGGCACGCTGTTGCCGCAAGGCTTCACGCTGCATTGGTACGCGCAGGCATGGAGCGACTTCCAGTTGGCGAGCGTGCTGTGGGTCACGGTTGAAGTCGTCGGTGCGGTGGTGATCCTATCGGTGCTGCTCGGCGTGCCGGCAGCTTACGCGCTCGCTCGCGTGCAGTTTCCCGGCAAGCGCTTCGCAGTACTGGTGTTCCTCTTGCCGTTGATGGTGCCGCCGGTCACCTACGGTATCCCGATGGCCACCGTGATGTACAAGGTGGGACTCGCCGGCACGCTGCCCGGCGTGATTCTCGCGAACCTCGTGCCCGCGCTGCCGTTCGTGATTCTGGTGATGACGCCGTTCATCGAGCAGATCGATCCGAATCTCGAAGCCGCCGCGCGCATCTTCGGCGCCAATACGTTTCGCTATTTCCGTTATGTGCTGCTGCCGCTGCTGGTGCCCGGCATGCTCGCCGCGGGTTTGCTGGTGCTGGTGCGTACGATCGGCATGTTCGAGCTGACCTTCTTTACGGCCGGACCGGGTACGCAGACGCTGGTTGTCGCGCTGTACTACGCGGTGTTTTCAACCGGCGTGCGCGCGCCGCAATCCATCGATGCGATGGCGATGATCTATATGGCGATCACCCTGATATGGGTGTTGATCGCGCTGCAATTCGTGAGCCCGACGCAGATCGTGTCACGTGTGAAGGAACAGAAGCGTTGATCCGAAAGAACGGTCGGCGCGTTTGATTAACGAGCCCGGTAGCCAAGATACTGTTGGAGAAAATGCTGTGACCAAGAGAAAGACCCCTGAAGAATTGCGCAGCCACCGCTGGTATGGCGTGAATGACCTGCGTTCGTTCGGCCACCGTTCGCGCACGTCGCAGATGGGCTACAGCCGTGAGGAGTACGCGGGCAAGCCGGTGATCGCAATCCTGAACACGTGGAGCGAGATGAACCCGTGCCACACGCACTTCAAGCAGCGTGTGGAGGAAGTGAAACGGGGCATCTGGCAGGCCGGTGGCTTTCCGATCGAGCTGCCGGTGCAGACGCTCTCGGAGCCGTTCCAGAAGCCCACGACGATGCTGTACCGCAACTTCCTCGCCATGGAAGCGGAGGAAACGCTGCGCTCGTACCCGGCTGACGGCGTGGTGCTGATGGGCGGTTGCGACAAGACCACACCGGCGCTGCTGATGGGCGCGATCTCGATGGACCTGCCGACCATTTTCCTGCCTGCCGGCCCGATGCTGAACGGCAACTGGAACGGCGTGACGCTGGGCTCGGGTTCGGACACGTGGAAGTACTGGGCGGACCTGCGCGCGGGCAAGATCACCGAGCAGGACTGGCAGGGCGTGGAAGGCGGCATTGCGCGCTCGCCGGGCCACTGCATGACGATGGGCACGGCGTCCACCATGACGAGCGCCGCGGAAGCGCTGGGCTTCACGCTGCCTGGGTTTGCGTCGATTCCGGCGCCGGATTCGCGCCACGCGCAGATGTCGGCGAAAACCGGCATGCGGATTGTCGAGATGGTGTGGGAGGACCTGAAGCCGTCGGACATCATCACGGCGGGCTCGATTGATAACGCCGTCACCACGTGCCTGGCGCTATCCGGCTCGACCAATGCAATCGTCCACATGATCGCGCTGGCGCGCCGCGCCGGCATCGACCTGACCCTGAACCGCTACGACGACATCTCGCGTCATACACCGGTGCTGGCGAACATCCGCCCGACCGGCTCGTACCTGATGGAGGACTTTTACTACGCCGGCGGCCTGCAGGCGATGCTGGCCGAACTGGGCGAGCTGATCGACCGTTCGCAGAAGACGGTGAACGGGCGCACGCTCGGCGAGAACCTTGAAGGCGCGAAGATCTTCAACGACGACGTGATCCGCCGCCGCGCGGCGCCGCTGTTGCCGAACAACGGTCTCGCGGTCCTGCGCGGCAATATCGCGCCCGACGGCGCGGTGATCAAGCCGGGCGCGGCCGATCCGAAGCTGCATGTGCATACAGGCCGTGCGGTGGTGTTCAGGGACTACAACGACATGGCGGCACGTATCGACGACGACGCGCTCGACATCGACGAGAGCTGCGTGATCGTGCTGCAGCATGCGGGTCCGGTGGGCGCGCCGGGGATGCCGGAGTGGGGCCAGTTGCCGATTCCGAAGAAGCTGCTGCAAAAGGGCGTGCGCGACATGCTGCGGATTTCCGATGCACGCATGAGCGGCACGAGCTACGGGGCGTGCGTGCTGCACGTGGCGCCGGAGTCGTTCATCGGCGGACCGTTTGCGCTGGTGCAGGACGGCGACCTGATCGAGCTCGACGTGCCGCAGCGCAAGCTGAACGTGCTGGTGCCGGACGAGGAACTGGTGCGGCGCAAGGCGGCGTGGGTGGAGCCGGAGCCGCGCTTCACGCGTGGCTATGGCGCGATGCATCAGGTGCATGTGATGCAGGCCAACAAGGGTTGCGACTTCGACTTCCTGCAACGCGAAGGTGCGGGCGGCGCGGCGAACAGCAGTAGTGTTGGCGAGCCGGAGATTCACTGAAGCGAAGGTGACGGCGACTCACGGCAATCACGGGGCGGTTTTGACTGCATAGTCCGAGCAGTTCGACCGCCCCGATTCGATAACCGACGCCTCAATAACCGACGCGATAAACCCGCCCCGTCTGCGCGCCTTCGACGCTGCGCAGATACGCCTGCGCAGCGCGCTGCGCGCTCACCGGTTCGAAGCCGCGGAAATACGGACCATACCCTTCGAGCGATTCGGTGAGGACCGTGGGGCTCACCACATTGATGCGCAGACCGCGCGGCAATTCGATCGCCGCGCCGCGCACGAAACCTTCCAGCGCCAGATTGACGGTGGTCGCGTTCGCGCCTTCGCGGATCGGCTCGTCGCCGACGATACCGCTCGTCAACGTGAACGAGCCGCCGTCGTTCACAAACTGCTGGGCCGCGAGCACCACGTTGATCTGTCCCATCAGTTTGTCGCGCAGGCCGACCCAGAACTGCTCGATGGTCATCTCCGGCAGCGGGCCGAAATGCAGCTTGCCGGTGGTCGTAACGACGCCATCCACCTTGCCGATTTCGCGGAACAGCCGTTCGATACTCGCCGGGTCCGTGCTGTCGACGCGGTACTGGCCGCGCGTCGCGCCGACCTCGATCACCTCATGGCGGGCTTTCAATTCGGCGCTCACCGCCTGGCCGAGCGTACCCGTTGCACCAATCACGACGATCTTTTTCATGTGCGACCTCTGAATGTTAAGTGTGGCTTCGATTGTCGGTGGCCCGCGCGGCGAGAAAAAGGGGGCGTGGCTTGCAGGTCCTTAAACCTGCAGTTTCGAATCGGGTTTTGGCAGTGACGATACGCAGTTCGCGTTGTCATTCAAACGGCGTGGACCGCGCGAGTCCGCCTGGAGTCGGGCAGGAGAGACGAAAGCAAACAGCGCGCAAGCGGGCGCGTGACATGACGCGACCCGCCGCCACGTTATTTCACGCGCTGCAGTTCGATTACCCGCGTGGGCCGCATATGGTTGAGCGCAAAGTGAATGCGACCGCGATCCTGACGGCTTGCCGCCGTTTGCTCTTCTTCGAATTGATGGTCTTCGTCGTAGGTCGATTGCGGCGCGATCATGCCTTTGTCGACCACCGCATAGCCCGGCTCGAGCGCCAGCAGCAGATGATTGCCGCCCACCCGGCTATCGAACCCGGCAAGGCCGTCTCTCGCTTCCGGCACGCTGTTCACGAGCGTGGCGTTGGAGGTGGTCACTTCGTCGGGACCGATCGGGCTGTGGCCTGCCAGTCGCGCGGCTTCGAGATTCTTGCCGTCGGTGTCGACGGTGCTGTCGTGCGTGCGGTCGTTGTGCAGATCCGTGCTGCTCGGACCGCCGGTGCCGGCTGCGCGGGCGGTGTCTAAGGGTTTGCCTGTGTCATTGCTGTTCATCGTGCATTCTCCATGGAAGACTGATGGTTGAAGTGACAGCAAAACTTGTTCCGGAGATCGCGAGGGCGAGCGACGCGCCTTCCGTTTTTTCCTGGCACACGCGTATGACATTCTTTTGATTTTTTTTTAATCAACGCGTATTTTCTACAGAGTATGATCTTACTCCGACGAGTAGTCGCGGTTAAAATTGACGGCTTCTGCCAAGCCGTCTCAGCGGGCCGTTGGGAGACGACAACGCGCTGCTCGAACACTATATGAGGCAGTCAGGGCGGGTGACACATGCACTTTGATGCTGCATTCACACATCGCGGCTACTTGCTTAACTGCGCGCCGGCGCGCGCGGGCGACGGGACATGGCAACCTTACGTGGTCATCTCGCGTTCGAGTGACGGCGAGCTGGTTGCCAACCGGTTTTTCCCTACGGATTTCCGCTTCGCCGACGAAGCCGCTGCCATCGCACATGCGCGCGATTGGGCGGTACGCTGGATCGACGCTAGCAGCGTTACTATCTGACGCAGCTAGCGTGGACGCAGCGCTGCACGAGCGGCGGGAAAACGCGGTAATCTCTGGGGACAATTCACTTTGTCATGCTTGCCGCATGACCGCCGTCCTTACCATGTCAAACCCTCCTACTCGCAACTGGGGCCTCGAGCAGATCGTCGCCGACCTGCGCGCGTCGCGCGAGCAACTGCACCGCACGCGCCATCCGCGCGGCATTCGCGAACTGCCGTCGCGCGAGGCCGTCGGCAACATCGTCACGGGCCTGCGCGCCGCGCTTTTTCCCACCCACTATGGCGCCCCGGACCTGACCGACGAGACCGTCGACTACTACGTCGGGCACACGCTCGAAAGCACCTTGCGGCTGCTGGCCGAACAGATCCGCCGCGCGTTGCGATTTCTGCCGGAACATGGCGAGACCCCGGACGCGCTGCTCGGCGAACGCGCGTTCGAGGTGGCCCGCGAGTTCGGCACCCAGTTGCCCGGCATCCGCGCGCTGCTGGTGAGCGACATCCAGGCCGCTTTTACTGGCGATCCCGCCGCGCAGCACATCACCGAAATCCTGCTTTGCTATCCGGGCGTCTGGGCGATGACGCACCATCGTCTCGCGCACGCGCTGCACCGGCTCGGCGTACCGCTGCTGGCGCGCTTTATCAACGAGATCGCCCATTCGGCGACCGGCATCGACATTCACCCGGGTGCGCAAATCGGGCCGAGCTTCTTCATTGACCATGGCACGGGTGTGGTGATCGGCGAGACCGCCATCATCGGCGAACGCGTGCGTGTGTATCAGGCGGTGACGCTGGGCGCGAAGAGCTTTGCGGCGGATGTCGACGGCACGCTCATCAAGGGCAATGCGCGCCATCCGATCGTCGAGGACGACGTCGTGATCTACGCGGGCGCGACGATTCTCGGGCGCGTGACGATTGGGCGCGGCTCGGTGATTGGCGGCAATGTGTGGCTGACCCATAGCGTGCCGCCAGGCAGCAGCGTCTCGCAAGGCAAGATCCGCGAAACCGATTGCGACGACGAGGGGCGGCGTTGATGGTGACGCCGTCGTTCGCCTCGTAGGGGCAGCGCTAACCGTGGCCGCCAACCGCGTGCAAATGCCGCGCTGTGCGCTTGCCGGCGTCGAGGCAACGGTTGCAGAAACGGTCCATGCGTTTCCGCGTCATTCGCACGACCGCTTCGGCGTGGGCGTCATTGTGCGGGGCGGTCACCGCTCTGCCAGCGGACGGGGCGTCGTGGAAGCACGCGCGAACGACGCGATCATGGTCAATCCCGGCGAAGTTCACGACGGCAGCCCGCTCGACGAGCGTGGTCGCGCATGGCGCATGCTGTACTTCGAACCTGCATTAATGTGCCACGCTGCGGCTGAACTGGCCGAAGAGCGGGCGACCAGCGGTCCACGCCAGATTGAATTGACGCAGCCCGTCGCGCACGATCCCGTGTTGAAGGCGCTGTTCGAGCAGTTATTCCTGGTTTCCGTCACGCAGGCAAACGCCGGGGATGCACTGGCACGCGAAGCTGCGCTGCTGCAGATGCTCGGCTATCTTGGGCGCCATCACACCACGTTGACCTGCACATCGACGCGAGCGCCGGCGGGGCCGATCACACGCGCCAAGGCCCGCATCGACGACGACCCCGCAGCGGCGTTGACGCTCGCCGAACTGGCCGCCGAAGCGGGCATGAGCCGCTTCCAGTTGCTGCGCGGGTTCGCGCAGGCGATGGGGTTGCCGCCGCATGCCTATCGGATGCAGCGGCGCGTGGTGCTGGCCCGTCAACTGATCGCGCGTGGCGCGGCGCTGGCCGATGCGGCCGCGGCGGCCGGATTTGCCGACCAGAGCCATATGACGCGCGCCTTTGTGCGTTTGTTCGGCGTGACGCCGGCTAGCTACGCTGGCGCGATCCGATAAGTCACGCAGCCCCCGACGCAACGCTGCAATTTCGTTCAAGACCGCCCGCCCGGCGACTTTTAAGCTGACCGTTCATTCCCTTCTGAGCGGCGGCTGCATGAATTCGCGTTACGTGGGTTACCTGTGTTGCGCGCTGGCGATGATCGGCGTGGGTAGCACGGTAGTGGTCAGCAAATCGATCGCGGCGGGGCTGCCGCCGTTTTCGGCGACGGCTTTACGTTTCGCGATTGCGTTTCCCGTGTTCCTGCTGGTGATGCGCCTGCGCGGGGTGCGTTGGCCACGTCTGGCGCGGCGTGATGTCCTGCTGCTGATCGCGCAGGCAGGTGCGGGCAGCGTCGGCTATACGGTGTTTCTGATCAGCGGCATGAAGCTCGCCTCGGCGGCGGATGCGGGGGTGATCGCAGGCACCTTGCCGGCCGTGTCGGCGCTGGTGGCCATGCTGGCGCTCGGCGAGCGGCCCGCGCCTTCGCTGATCGGCGCCATCGTCCTGGCGACGCTGGGTGTGCTGGTATGCACCGTCCACGTCGAAGACCTGGCCGCCCCGCGTGCCGCGAGTTCGCTAGCCGGCAATGCGCTGGTGTTTGCCGCGATTGTTTGCGAGGCGCTGTTCATTCTGCTCAATCGCAAGCTGCGCACGCCGGTGGCGGCGCTGCCGTTGTCCGCGTTGATGAGTGGGCTAGGATTGGCGGTGGCGATCGTGCCGGCGAGTTTCGAACAGGCGTGGACGCTGCCGTTCGATCCCGGTGCGCTCGCCGGCGTTGTCTATTACGCCCTCGTGCCGACAGTGGGTGGGTTCGTGCTCTGGTATGAGGGTGCCGCACGAATCACCGGCGCGGAAGCCGGACTCATGACCGCGCTCGTGCCCATCAGCGCCGTGGCGATGGCGGCGCTGCTGCTGCACGAACCGGTGTCCGGCGCGCAGCTTGCCGGGGTGGCGTGTGTGCTCGGCGCAGTGTTGTTTGCGACAGTGGGGCACATGAGGCGCATGCCGCGTCGCTCGGCGTGAGGCTGGCGTCGCGCTAGCCAGTCGCCGGTTGCTGCGCTCTCTGCGTCCCGGCGTTCTGCTTTCTTCTGGTGTGCTTAGGTATTCGCTACGGCCACTACGCCGGGATTGCCGACGATGGACAGAAACTCGCGACGTGTCGACGGATCCGTACGAAACGTGCCGAGCATGCGCGAGGTGACCATCGTCACACCGGCCTTGTGTACGCCACGCGTGGACATGCATTGATGCGACGCTTCGAGGATCACGCCGACTCCCTCCGGCTGCAGCACTTCGTTGAGGGTATCGGCGATCTGCACGGTCATCTTCTCCTGGATCTGCAGACGCTTGGCGAATGCATCGACGAGCCGCGCCAGTTTCGAAATGCCCACCACGCGATGGCCCGGCAGATAGGCGACGTGCGCGCGGCCGATGATCGGCACCATGTGATGCTCGCAGTAGCTTTCGAAGCGGATGTCTTTCAGCACGATCATTTCGTCGTAGCCGTCCACTTCGGAGAAGGTGCGGGCGAGGATCTCGCGCGGATCGACCGAATAGCCCGCGAAGAACTCCTCGTAAGACCGCACCACGCGCGCCGGCGTGTCGAGCAGGCCTTCGCGCTGCGGATCGTCGCCGGCCCAGCGCAGCAAAACGCGTACGGCGGCTTCGGCTTCATCGCGCGTCGGGCGGCCCAGGGCTTCGCTTTGTTTGGTCTTCTTTGCCTTGCTGCTCATCCTTCGCTCCTTGAACTCGCATGTTGAATATGGCCGCGGACGGCAACGGCCATTGTTCCATGTTTTGCGTTGCGGCGTGCGCAGCGGCTGGCCGGCCACGCGCCGATTGCCCTGTGGTCCAAGGGCTCGCCTGTGCTGGAGCGCTATTTCGGCCATTCATCCATGGCGTCGTTAAACAGCCCGGCGACGATACTGCGTAACCAGCCTGCCCGCGGATCGTTATGAAACTTGCGATGCCAGTGCTGCTTCAGATCGAAGCGCGGCAACTCGAGCGGCGGTTCGACGAGCGTGATCGACGCGTGTTCCGAGACGTACGCAAAGCCGATGGCGTGCGGCACCGTGGCGATCAGGTCCGTGCGCGCGAGGATGAACGGCAAGCTCATGAAGTGCGAAGTCTCCAGCACGGCGCGGCGCCGGATGCGCTTTTTCTCAAGGAATTGCTCGAGGACTTCCTGGCTGCGGCCCTCGGCGCGCACGACCGCATGACCGGACGCGACGAACTGCGGCAACGTGAGCGGCGCGCGGGTGAGGGGATGGTCGCTGCGCATCAGGCAGATGAAGCGATGGGTGAAGAGGCGTTGCTGAAAGAAGTTGTTGCCCGACAGATCCGGGAAATAGCCGACCGCCAGATCGACGTCGCCCGATTCGAGGCCGCGTTCGATCTGCGAAGGCGGCAGCGACACCGAGCGCAGATTCGCATGCGGCGCGCGCTCGGCGAAGAGTTGCAGCAGGCGCGGCAAAAACACGATTTCGCCGACGTCGGAGAGAGCAATGGAAAACGTATGCGTGGTCGTGGCGGGATCGAAGTCTTGCGCGTCCAGCATGCCTTGTTTGATCCGCGTCAGCGCTTCACGCGCGGCGGGGATCAGGGCGAGCGCCCGCGGCGTCGGCTCCATGCCGCGCGAGGTGCGCACGAAGAGCTGATCGCCGAAGTACTCGCGCAGCCGTCCAAGCGCTGTGCTCACGCGCGGCTGGCTGACGCCGAGCCGTTCGGCCGCGCGGCTGACGTTGCGGGTTTCCTCCATCGCAACGAGGTAAGGGATCAGGTTCAGGTCGAGTTCGGACATGCGGGCGGGGGCGGCGGGTGGAGTATCGTTTCAGCGTATAGACCATACCGCGTTAATCGCCCGGACGGATATTGGGGAAAGCGCCGAGGCCTATCTGGCGGCCTGCCATTCGCGCAGCGCATTGCGTACCTCTTCGATCACCTCGTCCCACTGGCCGAGTTCGCGTTGGCGGAAGAGTCGCATTGACGGGTACCACGGGGTGTCGGTTCTATCGACCATCCATCGCCAGTCTGCACAAGTGGGCAGGAGCACCCATACTGGCCGTCCGGCCGCACCGGCAAGATGCGCGACGGACGTGTCGACGGTGATGAGCAGGTCGAGCGTCTCAAGTATCGCGAGCGTGTCGGTGAAGTCCTGGATTGCCGGGCCGAGCGTATGCAAGTCGAATTCGTCCGCTAAGGCTTCGCTTTCGCACTCGCGGTCCCCTTTCTGGACCGAATACCAGCTTGTTCCCGGCAACGCGAAAAGCGGCTTCAGTGCGTCAAGGTGGATAGACCGGAAGCGGTCGAGCACATGGTGCGGGCCTCCTGCCCACACGACACCCATTCGCCTTGTCTTCGCATGTGCCGGACGTGTTGGAAGTGCATCAACGTGAGCGCGCCAATAGGCAAGCTTGTCTGACGATGCGGCGATGTACCGCGTGGCGATGGGGAGCATCGACTGATTGAGTTTCATATGCTCGGGCATCTTTAGCATATGGCTCCAGTAGTCATAGGCGCCAGGCGGTACGGTGGTGAACACGGCTCGCACTCCCGCGATGCTGGCCGCTATGCCCGCGATGGGTTGACTAACCAGCACATCAACGATGGCTCCCTGTCTGTGCAGCCACTCGGCGAACCTGATGAACTGGATTTCATCGCCCCGGCCCTGTTCTCCGACAAGGAGAAACGTGCGTCCAGTCAGCGACTCCCCTCGCCATTGGGGAAAATTCAGCCGTACAAGTTGCCGGTCCATGCCGGGTAAGTCATAAAACCACCGATAGTGCTGCCATCCTTCATCGAGCTTTCCCAAACCGAGCAACGTACCTGCGAGGTGGAAATGCATATAAGGATTGTCGGGCAGAAGCCGGACAGCTTCCCTGCTGTACACCAGACTTTCAGCTACGTTGCCAAGCATCCCAAGCGCCCGCGCGGCATTGTGGTGTAGCAACGGGTGTAGCGGGTCAAGCGCGAGTCCTTGTTTCGCCACGCTAACCGCATCGCCAAACCTGTCATTCTGATTGAGCAGGAAAGCTAAGGATTTAAGCGACTCGGCATGATCGGAAAAATGGGTTCTTAGCTGCGTGATGAATTCGTCGAGTTCACGGGTGCGATCGGTCTTTGCCAATGCCGCGACACGGTCTAACTGGTCTTGCAGGGTGGCTATAGAGGGCATGTTCTCGCCATAGTTTGACTTTGATGGACGCCCCGAATCGGAAACAGCGATCCGGGGTGTCGTTGTGCGGTGACAAGCTATTGCGTGAGAGTCGCGAGGAGGGTGACTCCGCTTAACTTGGTGTTTGCACTAACAATGGCGTAGTAACTTCCGGGTGCCGGGTTGGCGATCGTGCAGGTGGCCGCGCCGCCTCTCACCATGATCGACTCGCAATCGGGGTGGAGCGATGAAGGCGTGCCGGCCCGAGTGTCCAGAAGCGCGGTTTGGCTGCTGGCTCCGGGCGACAGGGTAAAAGTCAGGCTTTTCACACCAGCAGGCACGACCAGATCGTAATTCTGCATCTCACCGTTTTTTGCCGAAATTGTCGTGGGAATGCCGGCGCTCAGATCGGTAAGTGTCGGGGGAAGGACCCGGAACGAACGCGTCAACTTGCTAACGGCGCCGGTGCTATCGGTAACCGTCAGGGTGATCGGATAAGTACCTGGGTAGTCATAGTTCGTCCAGGGATTGACCGATTGTGTCCGGACCATATCGGGGCCGCCGGTGCCTAAATTCCAGGCCCATGAACTGATGGGCGCACCGCGCGCCGTAGAGAGGTCCGTGCATGTCACCTGCATGATCGACGTGCTCTCCGTGCAAGTGAAATTTGCCGCCGCTGGAATTTTCCCCGACTTTGCGGCATTGACCGTGG
Source organism: Paraburkholderia phenazinium (assembly GCF_900142845.1). NCBI lineage: Bacteria > Pseudomonadati > Pseudomonadota > Betaproteobacteria > Burkholderiales > Burkholderiaceae > Paraburkholderia > Paraburkholderia phenazinium. The sequence continues at coordinate 3,291,884 of NZ_FSRU01000001.1, read as the reverse complement.
CATTCGCATCCAGAATGCCGGGCCCGATGGGCTGATCCGGCTGGCCGTTAGGGAACGGCTGTACGTTCTGTGTGAGAAGGGTGCGCATTTCTGCCGGGGTCAATGGCCTCGGCGCCACCGACTGGGCCAGTGCAATGACGCCACTCACCATGGGCGCTGCCATCGAGGTGCCGCTCATATACGCATAGCCTTCGGTACCTGGGGTCGACGTTCCGTTGTTGTAGGTCGACCAGATCGAGTCCGCGGGGGCGGCAATATCCACGTTCAGCCCGAAGTTCGAGTCGACCCATCGCCATCCAATGCGATTGATGCCCCCGACATTGACCACATTACGGCAGTTGGCCGGCTCGAAATTCGACGCGTCACCGCTGTTGTTGCCGGCCGCCGCTACAACGACGGCCCCCCGGCTGACTGCGTAATCAATCGCGGTCTGAAAGGTGGTCTCGCAAGACCCGAGTCCACCAAGGCTCACGTTGATGACACTGGCAGGGTTGGGGTTGTCGGGTACACCCGGAATACTTCCTCCGGCCGCCCATGTCATGCCGTCGGCGATATCCGATGTGTAGCCTTTCGCGCACGCGTTCAATACGCGAACCGGGACAATTTTGGCGGCTGGCGCAACACCTGCTATGCCCACGCCGTTATTCGTCAACGCGCCGGCGATGCCCGCGACGTGCGTGCCGTGCCAGACAACCTCGCAGGTTTCATTGATGCGCCCAGGATTGGTGCCGTTGCTACCGCGGTTGTTCGCGGTGAAGTCGTATCCTGGAAGGATATGGGCGTTGAGATCGCTGTGGCTGGTCACGCCGTTGTCGATCACGGCGATGACTGCCCCAGCGCCGTTAGCGCTGTCGAAGGCGCCCTCGGCGCGTATTCCAACCATGGCGTTGCCGGGCTTCAGGTTTGAACTCAAGCCCCACTGATTGACGTACTCCGGGTCGTTTGGAACCATGGTGCCGGACATTTCCCTGTCGGGCTCGACGTATTCGACGTTCGGGTCCGATGCCATCGCACGCATGAATGCTTTGGCTTCATTGGCGTTGAGCTTGCGCTCGGTCGTCACCACGTCGGAGCCAATCCCCATGCGGCGAACATGGTGCGCCCGAGCGGGCAGGGCGCCGGCCAGCTTGTCGAGTTGCGACTGGGCCGATGAGGTCGAACCGCGTTCCGCGGTGCCGGTCTTGTATCTGACGATAAAGCGGTCGATGGACGTGTTGGAATCGATGCTGCTCGTATTCATCTTGAGCGACGTCGCCAGCGGGACGCTGGTTGCACTGGCAGCGCTGGCCGCGGCCGCGACCTCCGCCGCGTTTTGCGCCGCTGGGGTGGCTTCGGCGGTCGTGGCGTTGTCGCCGCCGCCGCAGGCTGTGAGCGCCAGTGAAAGCGACAGGCAGGCGGCGCCGGCAAGCACGCGACGTACGCTGGATTTCGGCCCAATCAGGTTGCGGATCGAACGCTGTCTGCCTAAATCATTCCGTCCGTTGTGATGTCTCTTGGTTCGCATTATTTCTTCGTCTCTAAATATTATCTGAATAAAGATAATATTTATCCTGAATGAGATAAACAATCAGGCACTTCTTCTTTTCAATCAGAAGATTTACTCAGCGCGTGAGACTTCCGACTCACTTGGCGTCTTAACGCCCCCCAGCCTGCAAACCCACCCAGAAAAGCGGATCATGGATATCCCCGCCTTGACAAGCTGAACGGCCGCCTTTCATAATGCGCCAGTGCGTTCGCTAAACGAATCACTGTTCATATAGCGAACAAATTGCGTGTTGACCCCTTCTGGTCTACGCGCCATGACAAGGACGTGGAGACCGTCCCGTGTGTTGTTCAACGCAGCTCGCCGGCAAGGCGAGCCGCTGCGGATCGAGCGGCACGGTGCGGTGCGTCCCAAAGGGAATTCGACATGATCAACAAGATTTTCGAGTCACTTCAGTCGGCCGTCGCCGACGTGCACGACGGCGCGACCGTCATGATCGGCGGCTTCGGCACGGCCGGCATGCCGTCCGAACTCATCGACGCGCTGATCGAACAGGGCGCGCGCGAGCTCACTATCGTCAACAACAATGCGGGCAATGGCGACATCGGCCTCGCTGCCTTGCTCAAGGCCAAGCGGGTGCGCAAGATCATCTGTTCGTTTCCGCGCCAGACCGATTCGTATGTGTTCGACGCGCTTTACCGCGCCGGCGAAATCGAGCTCGAACTCGTGCCGCAAGGCAACCTGGCCGAGCGCATTCGCGCCGCCGGCGCCGGCATCGGCGGCTTCTTCACGCCCACCGGCTACGGCACGAAGCTCGCCGAGGGCAAGGAAACCCGCCTGATCGACGGCCGGCATTACGTGCTGGAGTCGCCGCTGCACGCCGACTTCGCACTCGTCAAGGCGTTCAAGGGCGATCGCTGGGGCAATCTGGTCTATCGCAAGACGGCGCGCAACTTCGGCCCGATCATGGCGAGCGCCGCGAAAACCGCGATCGTGCAGGTATCGAAAGTCGTGCCGCTCGGCGAGCTCGATCCCGAAGAGATCGTCACACCTGGCATCTTCGTGCAACGCGTGATCGAAGTGCCGCAGGCGACGCATCAAGCCGAACTTGCATCCGCGACTGCCGCCTGAGGAGACCCGACATGAAAAAACTGACCCGCGATGAAATGGCCAAGCGCGTCGCCCAGGACATCCCCGAAGGCGCGTATGTGAATCTCGGCATTGGCGTGCCGACGCTGGTGGCCAACCACCTCGCCGCCGACAAGGAAATCTTCCTGCACAGCGAAAACGGCCTGCTCGGCATGGGCCCGGCGCCCGCGAAAGGCGAAGAGGACGACGAACTGATCAATGCCGGCAAGCAGCACGTCACGCTGCTGACTGGCGGCGCTTACTTCCATCATGCGGACTCCTTTGCAATGATGCGCGGCGGCCATCTCGACTTTTGCGTGCTGGGCGCGTTCCAGGTGTCGGCCAAGGGCGATCTCGCGAACTGGCACACCGGCGCACCGGATGCGATTCCGGCAGTCGGCGGCGCAATGGATCTGGCCATCGGCGCTAAGCAGGTCTACGTGATGATGGAACACCTGACCAAGCAGGGCGAAAGCAAGATCGCCGCGCAATGCAGCTACCCGGTGACGGGCGTGGCGTGCGTGGACCGCATCTACACGGATCTCGCCATGATCGACGTGACCGCCGATGGCCTCGTGGTGCGCGAGATTTTCTCGGACATCGACTTCGCCGAGCTGCACAAGCTGACGGGCGTTCCGCTGATCGACGGCACCCAGGCGGCGCGCGCCGCCTGATCCCGGCGCAGCGTTTGGCACAATGGTGTCTAATGTATCGGTCCGCGTGCCGAACACCGTGCCTGCTCCGCTTGCGCTGAGTCCGGCGCGGGCGGACCCTACCTTCTTCTCCGTTTTGCCAATTCCACCATGCTCGAAGCCAGCGCCCGTCTGACCGGTCTCCTCTGCGGCACGCAGCCAATGAACGATATCTGGTCGCCACGCGCGACGCTGCAGCGCATGCTCGATGTCGAAGCGGCGCTGGCGCGCGCATCGGCGGCGCACAACGTGATTCCGTCGTCGGCGGTGGCCGCGATCGAAGCCGCCTGTCAGGCGGATCAACTGAATGCCGAGGCCCTCGCGCAGGATGCCGCGCTCGGCGGCAATCTCGCCATTCCTCTGGTCAAGCAACTGACCGCACGCGTCAAGGCGGCGGACGCGGAAGCGTCGAAATACGTCCATTGGGGCGCGACGAGCCAGGACATCATCGATACCGCGACCGTCCTGCAACTGCGCGACAGCTTCGACCTGCTCGATCCTCATCTGCAATCCACCTGCACGGCGCTCGCCGCGCTGGCGCGCAAGCATCGCGCCACGCCGATGATCGGCCGCACGTGGTTGCAGCAGGCGCTGCCCATCACGCTGGGTCTGAAGTTCGCGCAGTGGCTCGACGCCTTGCTGCGTCATCGCGAGCGGCTCGAGGCGTTGCGCCCGCGCGTGCTGGTGCTGCAGTTCGGCGGCGCGGCCGGTACGCTTGCAAGCTTGCGCGACGCAGCACCGGCGGTGACGCAGACGCTAGGCGCGGAACTGAAGCTGACGGTGCCCGCGGTGCCGTGGCACACGCAGCGCGATCGCATGGCCGAAACCGCCGCGTGGTTCGGCATGCTGATCGGCACGCTCGGCAAGATCGCTCGCGATATTTCCCTGCAGATGCAAACCGAACTCGGCGAGCTGGCCGAACCGGCCGCGGCGGGCAAGGGCGGGTCGTCGACCATGCCGCACAAGCGCAACCCGGTCGGCTGCGCGGCCGTGCTGACCGCCGCGACGCGCGCGCCCGGCCTCGTCGCCACGGTGCTGTCGGGCATGGTGCAGGAACACGAACGCGCGCTCGGCGGCTGGCAGGCCGAGTGGGACGCGCTGCCCGATCTCGCCCGGCTCGCCGGCGGCGCGCTCGCCAATATCGAACAGATCGCGAGCGGACTGGACGTCAATGTCGCGCGTCTCGCCGCGAACCTCGAGGTCACGCACGGCCTGATTCTCGGCGAATCGGTGATGCTTGCGCTCGGCGATAGCATCGGCCGGCTCGACGCGCATCATCTGGTTGAGCGCGCATCGAAAACGGCGGTGCAGTCGGGGCAAACGCTGTTCGACGTGCTGGCGGCCGATGCCGCAGTCACCCAACATCTTTCGGTTGAGCAATTGCGGCATCTGCTCGACCCGGCTCAATACGTCGGCCAGGCGCACGCCTATGTAGACGCCGTGCTGGCCCTTCATGACGAGCGCGCTGGCCGCGCCACCTCAGAGGAGTAACGGAATGCCCTACGCCGCAGTCAACGGCATCGAGCTTCACTATCGGATCGACGGCGATCGCCATGGACACGCACCGTGGATCGTGCTGTCGAATTCGCTCGGCAGCGACATGTCGATGTGGACGCCCCAGGTCGCCGCGTTGTCGAAGCAGTTTCGCGTCTTGCGATACGACACGCGCGGACACGGTCACTCGGAGGCGCCGAAAGGGCCCTACACGATCGAACAGTTGAGCGGCGACGTGTTGGGTCTGATGGATACGCTGAAGATCGCCACGGCGAATTTTTGCGGGTTGTCGATGGGTGGGCTGACCGGCGTTGCGCTCGCCGCGCGTCATGCGAACCGCTTCGAGCGCGTCATGCTCTGCAACACGGCGGCGCGCATCGGTTCGCCGGAAGTGTGGGTGCCGCGTGCAGAACGGGCGCGTAAGGAAGGCATGCTGACGCTTTCGGAAGCAGTCCTGCCGCGCTGGTTCACCGGCGAGTTCATTGCCCGCCAGCCGTTGATGTTCTCGGTGATCCGCGACGTCTTCGTCCACACCGACAAGGAAGGCTACGCCAGCAACTGCGAAGCGATCGACGCCGCCGACCTGCGTCCCGAAGCCCCCGGCATCAAGCTGCCGGCGCTGGTAATCAGCGGTACGCACGATCTGGCGGCAACGCCGGCACAGGGGAAGGAACTCGCCGCAGCGATTCCGGGTGCCCGCTATGTCGAACTGGACGCCTCGCATATTTCCAACATCGAGCAGGCGGAAACGTTTACGAAGACTATTCTCGACTTCCTCACGGAGCAGCAATGAACGACGACGAACGCTATGAAGCAGGAATGAACGTGCGCCGTGCGGTGCTGGGCGACGCGCACGTCGACCGCTCGTTGGCCAACCGCACCGAGATCACCGAGGAATTCCAGAACTTCATCACCCGCTATGCGTGGGGGGAGATCTGGACGCGCGAGGGTTTGCCCCGTCACACGCGTAGCCTGCTGACCATCGGCCTGATGGTGGCGCTCAACCGCAGCGAAGAACTTGCCTTGCATCTGCGCGCGGCGAAGAACAATGGCGTGACGCGCGACGAGATCAAGGAAGTGCTGCTGCAGACTGCCATCTATTGCGGCGTGCCGGCTGCGAATTCGGCTTTCCATCTGGCCGACAAGCTGTTCCGCGAAGAGGACGCGGCGGGCAAAGCCCAAGCGTAGCAAGCGCGGCGCTTAGGCCGACGTACTCTCGCTCACGGTGCCGGGCTCCTCAACCGGCACCCGCGCCAGCACCGAGCGCAACACCGTCTCCTTGATGACCTCGCGCCAGTGCGCGAGGGCGGCCTTGTCCATCAGCGATTCGCCGAGAAACGCGCTAAGCGTGTACTGATTGGCGTTATAAAAATAGCCGAGCGAGGCGATCATGATGTACACGTCGCGCGCCGCGATGTTGTCGCGAAACACGCCCTTCGCCTTGCCCGCATCCAGCACCTTCTGCACTACGGAAATCGCGTAGCCGGAAATATCGCGCAGCTTCGACGACTTCTTCGCGTGCTTGCCCTGGTGCAGATTCTCGCTGGACAGCAGCGTGACGAACTCGGGGTGATCGAGGTAGTACTGCCAGACAAATTCGACGACTTGCTGCAAGCCGCGCACGGGGTCGTCGAAGTCCAGATCGAGCCGGCTTTCGGCTTCGTTGAACTGCGAGTAGATGGTCTCCAGCACCTCGACGAACAATTGCTCCTTGCTGCCGAAGTAGTAGTAAATCATCCGGTCGTGCGAGCGGGCCGCTTTCGAAATGCTCTCGACCCGGCCGCTCGCATAGCCTTGCTTGGCGAACACCTTGATAGCCGCTTTGAGAATCTTTGCGCGCGTATCCTGGGCCTGCTTCGCGCGGATGCCGGTGGCGCCCGTCTTGCGGGCGGCAGTTGGACTCATGGGCGGCCTCGTCTCTCTCTGTTAGCTTCTGGTGCATCTGCTCACAACACAGCGGGCCCGCGCTTTTTCGCTGCCGGCCCGCTGTCATGATACAACCGGGAGGTTGCCCGGCAAGCAGATCTTTAATCGAACACCGGCGATTCGACCCCCAGAACCTTGTGAAGTTTGGTACTGGTTGTTGTGTACTGCATATGAATTTTCTTGTCCGGGAAAACATAGGGTGCTGCCCCGAACGCCGCTAGCGCCGCTTCATGAAAGCCGGACAGGATCAGCTTCTTCTTGCCTGGATAGGTATTGATGTCGCCCACCGCGAAGATGCCCGGCACGTTGGTTTCGAACTTCTCTGTGTCGACGCCAACCTGCTTGCGTTCGATCTCGAGGCCCCATTGTGCAATCGGCCCAAGTTGCGGCGACAGGCCGAAGAATACCAGCAGGTGATCGAGTTCGAGCGTGCGCGTCACGCCGTCGCCGCCTGTCACCTTGATGCGATGCAGCGCCTCGTGATTGTCTTCGAAGCCGCTCACCTGGCCGACGAGGCACTGCATGCGCAGGTCGTCGCAGAGCGCGCGCATTTTCGCCACCGAGGCGGGCGCGGCGCGGAACTCGTCGCGCCGATGCACGAGGATCACGCTTTGCGCGATGTCTACGAGATTGAGTGCCCAGTCCAGCGCGGAATCGCCGCCGCCGCAGATCACGATGTCCTTGTCGCGGAACAGCTCGGGGTCGCGCACCCGATAGAACAATTGCCGGCCGTGGTACTTGTCGATGCCGGCGACTTTCAGCGAACGCGGCTGGAACGAACCGACACCCGCAGCGATAAAGATAGTTTTCGTAATGAACTCGGTGCCTTTACTGGTGCGCACGAAAAAGCGCCGGTCTTCCAGACGCTCGACGATCTGCACTTCCTGCCCGAGGTGAAAGTTGGCGCCGAACGGCTCGATCTGCTTGAGCAGGTTGTCCGCGAGCTCCTGCCCGGTGCAGATCGGCACCGCAGGAATGTCGTAGATCGGCTTGTCCGGATACAGCTCGACGCATTGGCCGCCGACTACCGGCAGCGAATCGATGACATGCGCCTTGATTTCCAGCAGGCCCAGTTCGAACACCTGAAAGAGGCCGACCGGCCCTGCACCGACGATCAATGCGTCGGTTTCGATGGGCGATGGCGGTTCGGCGTGGGTGTCCGGCGTGTTGTGCGAGGCGGGGTGGTCAACAACTTCGTTCATGGGTCTCTCCTGCAATCGGTTGAGTGAGGAACAACGGGGGAACGATGAGCCGTGCGCAGCGCCTGGGGCGGCTGCGGCAGGGCGAAAGCGATGCGCCTCGCAGTGGAGGCAGGGGCATGAGCAGTGGCAGTGGCGGCGGTGCGGCGAGCGGCATGGCGTCCCTCAGCTCAGATAAGCTCGGCTCAGCGCTCGAGCAGCGACAGCTTGTCCGTGACGTCCTTCCATGCGTCGGCGTCAGGCAAGGGCGCTTCACGTTTGTTGAGCACCGGAAACACGCCGGTCAACTCGGCATTCAGCGCGGTGAACGCCTGCTGGTCTGCAGGCAGGTCTTCTTCGGCGTAAATTGCATTGACGGGGCACTCGGCCACGCAAACCGCGCAGTCGATGCACTCGTTCGGGTCGATCACCAGCATGTTCGGGCCGGCGTGGAAGCAGTCCACCGGGCAGACGTCCACGCAGTCGGTATAGCGGCAGCGGATGCAGGCTTCTGTCACGACATGGGTCACGGCGAAACTCCTTCTGCATAGGACCGCGGCGCGGGCAATGGCGCGCCGCAACATAACGAACAATCGGGAAAAGGCGTTGCGCAGTCTATTTTGATCGAGTAGATTTCAATCAAGTTTGGTGTAGTGGATACTACACGAACGGTGAGTGACCGCAACATTTTTCAAAATGAGAGTTGTTGGGTGTCACACGAATGTGCCTTGAAACAAGGGCTATTTCGTCAGCCGGGTAGGGCCGATTGTAATGTCGTCGTATGGGAACCCCACCATGACTGAACATACGAAGGTCGATTTCGGTGCAGACGGCGTCGATGGCGAAACCGCCTCGACGCCCGGTCCGACCGTGCTCGAAAAAGCGGCGCCCCGCAGCGAGCGGATGGCGAGCAACAAGATCGAATGCAATGCGTGTCCCGTGTTGTGCCAGATCTCCGAGGGCCGCACCGGCGCGTGCGACCGCTACGCGAACTCGGACGGGCGGCTGATCCGGGTTGATCCGGTGGTGTTCGTGTCGCGCACGCTCGCGGTGGGCGATGGCGCCGGGGAGGCGGCTGCGGTCGAATTTGGTGCATCGCCCGCGACGGGCGGCGACGCGGCGGTGGCCGCACCCGCGGCGGCTGCGCAACAGGATCAGGCGCTGTTCGTCACTGGCGTGGGCGCGTCGTCCACCTATCCCGACTACAAGCCCGCGCCGTTCATCGTCTCTTCAAAGCTCGAAGGTGTCGACATGGTGACGGTCGTCACCGAGGGCATCTTCAGCTATTGCAGCTTCAAGGTGAAAATCGACACTGACCGCTTTCTCGGGCCCGAGCAGTCGAACGTGCGTTGCCAGGGCGAGATCGTCGGCCATGTGACGACGGCCGAATACGGCTCGCAGATGCTGAGCCTCGGCGGCGTACATCATCTGACCGGCGGCAGCAAGAAAGAAGGCCGCGTGACCTGCGACATGATGCTCGCGCTCGGCAACAAGCAGGCGGTGGAGCTGACCATCGACGGCGGGGCGAGCCTCGTGATCCGCGCGGGCGCGGCGCCGATCGTGGACGGTGTCGAGGAACAGCGCATGCGGGTGGGTTGCGGCTCGGCCACCATCGGCATTTTCGCCAAACAATGGTTCGGGCATGTCGACGAAGTGGTAGTGGTCGACGATCACATCACCGGCGTGCTCACTGAGCATCAGGCGGGACGCTGCCTCGGCATGACGCGCTCAGGTCTGAAGATTCGCGGCCGCAAGTCGACGCCGGGCCGCTATTTTCAGGTCGCCAATCCCGGCACCGGTTGGGGCGGTACGGATATTCAGGACCCCCTGGCCATTATCGAAGGCTTCGATCCTGCCGTGGCGCGACCGGGAATGCGCTTGCTGATGGTGTCGACCACCGGGGAGCATGCGCAATGGTACGAACTGGACGCGGATCTGGTGCCGCGCATCGCGGAGATGCCTACAGATGTTTTGCGCACCGTGGAGCGGATCGGCGAAAACTGCGAGCCGTCGCTCGCGACGGTGCTGTTCCTGGGCGGCGCGGGCGGCAGCCTGCGCGCCGGCGCCACGGAGAATCCGGTCCTGCTGACGCGCGCCATCAAGCAGCGTCTGGTGAACGTGACTTGCGGCGGTGCGCCGGCCTACGTCTGGCCCGGTGGCGGCATTACGGTGATGGTCGATGTGACGCGCATGCCGGACCGCTCGTTCGGCACGGTGCCAACACCGGCGATCGTCGCGCCGATCGAATTCACCATGAGCTATGACGTCTACCGCGACCTGGGCGGCCACCTCGATGCGGTGCGTTCGCTCGAAAGCGTGCTGGCGAATGGACCGGATCACGTCGAAGGGGCACCGCTCGCACGCCGCACCCTGGCGCGTCACCCGGATAACCCATGGCCGCTCGGCATGCCGCCGATGCTGGGATGACGGCTATGAACGCGACCCGCGCCCAACTCGACGCCACCCGTTGGCACTTGCAGCACGGCCCGATCGATCTGATCATCGGCGCCGATGGCGAGGCAGCGGCCGTGCGCGACGCGCATGAGGCGTGCTGGCTGCGCTTCACCGGTGTGCTGAGCGAGTTGGTCGCGGAACTGCCAGGCCTGCGGCGAGCCGTGCAGCACGACGCGGTGCGCCGGCCCTGCGAGGGCCCTGTGGCGAACCGCATGTGGGACGCGTGCTATCCGCATCGGGCCCGCTACATCACGCCCATGGCTGCCGTTGCCGGCAGCGTTGCGGATGAGCTGATCGGAGCGTTCGCGCGGCTTGGCGTGGCGCGCGCCTTCATCAACAACGGGGGCGACATTGCGCTTTATCTGAGCGCGGGTCAGCAGTACCGTATTGGTGTATTCACCGACCTGGCCCAGTTCGACGGCGCGCGCCTCGCCGGCGGCGTCCCGCTCGATGCGAACCTGACGCTCGATGCGGCCTCGCCGGTGCGTGGCGTCGCCACGAGTGGCTGGCGCGGCCGCAGTTTCAGTCTTGGCATTGCAGATAGCGTGACAGTGCTGGCGCGCAGCGCCGCCGCCGCCGATGCCGCCGCCACGATGATCGCCAACGCCGTCGATCTGAAGCACTCGGATATCGTCCGCCAGCCGGCCTCTGCGCTCAAGGACGACAGCGATCTAGGCGACCTGCTGGTGACCGTGGATGTGCCGCCGTTGCCGCAACCGCTGATCGATTTTGCGCTCTCGCGTGGGGTCCAGGAAGCGGCCCGTCTGCACGAACAAGGTTTGATTGAAGGTGCTGCGCTGTTTCTGCAGCGCAGCGTGCGAGTGGTCGGCATGGCCGGTCCGCACGCAGCGGCGCCGGCTGCCGGTGGCGGCCTGCGCCTGACCCGTGACGCCCATTACCCAACGGAGGCTCCGTGTTCGAAATACGCCGCGTGCTGACGCACGTCGAAGACATTTTTCACGAGTTCGGTCCGGCGCCCGCGCATCCCTTGCGCAAGGGCGCGATTGCCGCCGTGATGCGCAATCCGTTTGCGGGCCGCTATGAGGCCGACATCCAGCACGCCATGGAAGCGCTCAAGCCGATCGGCATCGATATGGCGCAACGGCTGCTGGCGGCGATGGCGGTCCCGCACGCGGCGATCGAAAGTTACGGCAAGGGCGCGATTGTCGGCTCGGCCGGCGAGCTCGAGCATGGCGCGTTGTGGCATGTGCCCGGCGGTTATGCGATGCGCGAATTGCTGGAAAAGAACGGCGTGCCGACCAATGCGATCGTGCCGTCCACCAAGAAGGTGGGGGCGCCGTCCACGGCACTCGACGTGCCGATGACCCACGTCAACGCGAGCTATGTGCGCAGCCACTTCGATGCGATCGAAGTGCGCGTGCCGGGAGCGCCGGCCGCGGACGAGGTGGTCTATATCCTCGTGATGAGCACCGGACAGCGCGTGCATGCGCGCGTCGGCGGTCTCGCGAAAGAGGCCATCGCCGGCAAGGACGGCCTGCGCTAACCCGCAGCGGCGTCGAACGAAAACAGACCGAACGCAAACACAGCGAACCCATATATGGAGAGCGAAATGGCAATCAAGCTTCGCAAGCTGATCGTGCAGGTGGATGAAACACGCATTGAAATGGGGCAGACGATCGATCCGCCGGTACGCCGCGCGGTCGCCATCGCCGTCATCGAAAACCCCTATGCGGGCCGCTTCGAACCGAAACTGGATGCGCTGATCGACGCGGGTGAAGAACTCGGCGCGCTGCTCGGCAAGAAATGCGTCGAGGCGCTGGGCATCGCGCCGGGCGAGGCGCAAAGTTACGGCAAGGCGGCGATTGTCGGCGAAGCGGGCGAACTCGAACACGCGGCCGCGATCCTGCATCCGAAGCTCGGCGCGCCGTTGCGCGTCGCGGTGGAGAAGGGCGCGGCGCTGGTGCCGTCGGCGAAGAAGATGGGCACGCTCGGCACGGCGATCGACGTGCCGCTCGGCCATAAAGACGCCGCGTTCGTACGCAGTCATTTCGACGCCATCGAAGCCCGCGTCTCCGATGCGCCGCGTGCCAACGAGATTGTGGTGGCGGTGGCAGTGACGGCATCGGGCCGGCCGCTGCCGCGCATCGGCGGATTGCAGGTCAGCGAAATCAAAGGCGAAGATGGTTTGCGCTGAATAATTTCGCTGGTAGTGTCCTGCGCATTGGATGGATTGCACGCCGCTGAGGGTTACGATGTTTTCGAATCTGCTGGTACAACTGGTCAATGGACTCGCCGACGCGTCGACGCTGTTTCTCGTCGCCGCGGGGCTGTCCTTGATCTTCGGCGTCACGCGCATCGTCAACTTCGCGCACGGTTCGTTCTATATGTTCGGCATTTATGTGGCCTACAGCATTGCGAGCCGCTTCGGCCAGACGACGGGCGGCTTCTGGCTCTCGGTGCTGGCCGCGGCGCTGGTTGTCGCGGTGCTCGGCGCGCTGGTCGAAATGATCGTATTGCGGCGCATTTATCAGGCCCCCGAACTATTTCATCTGCTTGCGACCTTCGCGTTGGTTCTGATCTTTCGTGACGCCGCGCTCTGGTTGTGGGGCCCTGAGGAACTGTTCGGGCCGCGTGCGCCGCACCTGGCCGGCGCGGTCAATCTGCTCGGCCATGCGTTACCCACTTACGATATCGCGCTGATCGTGATCGGTCCGCTGGTGTTGCTGCTGCTCTGGTATGGCCTCACGCGCACGCGCTGGGGCACGCTGGTACGGGCGGCGACGCAGGATCGCGAGATGCTCGGCGCGCTGGGTATCAATCAGGCGTGGCTGTTCACTGGAGTGTTTTTTGTGGGCGCGTTTCTGGCGGGGCTGGGTGGCGCCTTGCAAGGGCCGCGCATGTCGGCGAATCTGTCGCTCGATCTGGAGACCATCGGCAATGCGTTCGTGGTGGTAGTGGTGGGCGGCATGGGGTCCATCCCCGGTGCGTTCGTCGCCGCGTTGTTGATCGCCGAGATCAAGGCGCTGTGTATCGGCATTGGACATATATCGATTGGCGGGATCGATTTTTCGCTGAGCCGCTTCACGCTGGTTGCGGAGTTTGTCGTGATGGCGATTGTTCTGGTGGTGCGGCCCTGGGGTTTGCTCGGTCGCGCGAGCGCGGCAGTGCGTGGCATGGCTGCACCGGACGCGCCGCTGCGGCCTGCAGGCAAGCGTCTGAAGTGGCTGGCGGCGGCCGCGCTGGTGGTACTGGTGCTGGCGCCGCTCGCGGCGAGCGCGTTTCCGTATATGCCCATCCTGCTGGTTGAAATCCTGATTGCGGTGTTGTTTGCGACCAGCCTGCACTTCATCATGGGACCGGGTGGCATGCATTCGTTCGGCCACGCCGCGTATTTTGGTCTCGGCGCGTATGGCGCCGCGCTCTTTCTCAAAGTCCTGAATTTGCCGATGGAAGCGGCGCTGTTGCTCGGGCCGTTGCTCGCGCTTGGCGGGGCGCTCGTGTTCGGCTGGTTCTGCGTGCGCCTGTCGGGCGTCTATCTGGCGATGCTGACGCTGGCGTTTGCGCAGATCGTCTGGTCCGTGGTGTTCCAGTGGGATGACGTGACCGGCGGCAGTAACGGCGTACTCGGATTGTGGCCGTCGAACTGGTTGTCCTCGCCGGTCGCTTATTACTACCTGACGCTTGCCTGTGTCGTGGTGTGTGTGTGGTTGCTGAGACGGATGTTGTTTTCGCCGCTCGGCTATGCCATGCGAGCCTCGCGCGATTCGGGCCTGCGTGCCGAGGCAATCGGCATCGACGTCAAGCGCGTGCAATGGGCGTCGTTTGTGATCGCGTCGGTGTTCTGCGGTCTCGCCGGTTCCCTGTACGCGTTTTCGAAGGGCACGATATCTCCCGAGGTCATCAGCGTGAGCCGTTCCGTCGACGGACTCGTGATGGTGCTGCTCGGCGGCTTGCAGACCCTGACCGGGCCGATCGTCGGCGCCGCGGTCTTCACGTGGCTGCAGGACACCGTCGCGCGTCAGACCGACTACTGGCAAGCGCTGCTCGGCTTCGCCATCCTGTTGCTGGTGATCGCGTTCCCGCAGGGCATCGTGGGCTTTATCCGCGACCGCTTCGGCGACGACGACCTCGGCGCGAAGAACGGTCATGCCGGCGGCGCGTCCGACGCGGAGCGCGGCGATGTGCCGTCCCCGTCACCCTCGCAAGCGGCCGCCATGAAGGAGGGTCTATGAGTCTCCTGCGCGTGTCGGGGCTGTCGAAATCGTTCGGTGGTCTGAAAGCCGTCGACGACGTGTCGTTCGATCTCGAAGCCGGTCAACTGCTCGCATTGCTGGGTCCGAACGGCGCGGGAAAATCGACCTGCTTCAACATGGTTAATGGGCAACTGCGGCCGTCGTCCGGTTCGATCCGGCTCGACGATCACGAACTCGTCGGCATGCGGCCGCGCGATATCTGGCGCCTCGGCGTGGGCCGTACGTTTCAGATCGCCGCGACCTTCAATTCGATGACGGTGCTGGAAAACGTGCAGATGGCGCTGGTGTCGCGCGAACGCAAACTGTTCGGCCTGTGGAAGCCGGCGGGCTCGTGGTACGCGGATGAAGCGTTCAGCCTGCTAGAACAGGTCGGCATGGGCGCCGACGCGCATCGTGCCTGTGGCGTGCTGGCCTACGGCGACGTCAAGCGCGTGGAACTCGCGATTGCCATGGCAAACCGTCCAAAGCTGCTGCTGATGGATGAGCCGACCGCGGGCATGGCGCCCAGGGAACGTAACGATCTGATGGCGCTGACCAAGCGCCTCGTCACCGAGCACAAGATCGGCGTGCTGTTTACCGAGCACAGCATGGACGTGGTGTTCGCCTACGCTGACCGCATGATCGTGCTGGCGCGCGGCAAGCTGATTGCCGAAGGCAGCGCCGAGACGATCCGCAACGACGCCCGCGTGCAGGAAGTGTATTTCGGCACCGGCAAGACGTTTCAGGCGCACGCTGCGCTGGACCATCAGGACGGCCACGCCGGCCATCAAGGGGCGTTGCAATGAGCGATCCGATGCTGAAAGTCTCCGGTCTCAATGCGTTCTATGGCCGCGCGCACATCCTGTTCGACGTCGGTCTCGAAGTGGGCCGCGGCGAAGTGGTGGCGCTGATGGGCCGCAACGGTGCGGGCAAATCCACCACGATGAAGGCGGTGATGGGTCTGCTGCCGCGCCGCCAGGGCGAAGTGCGGTTTCGCGGCGCGGACATTGCGGCGCTGCCGCCGTACCGCATCGCGCGCATGGGGATGGGCTTCGTGCCGGAAGACCGCCGCGTGTTCTCCGATCTCACGGTGATGGAGAATCTCGACGCGGGCCGTCAACCGCCGCGCGAAGGCGCGCCGCAATGGACCCCGGAGAAGCTGTTCCGGCTCTTCCCCAACCTCGGCGAAATGCCGAAGCGCCCCGGCGGCCAGATGAGCGGCGGCGAACAGCAGATGCTGACCGTCTCGCGCACGCTGATGGGCAACCCGTATCTGGTGCTGCTCGACGAACCCTCGGAGGGCGTGGCGCCGGTGATCGTCGAGCAGATGGCGAACATGATTCTCGAACTCAAGCGCGAAGGGCTGTCGATTCTGTTGTCCGAACAGAACCTGCACTTCGCCGAGCTGGTCAGCGACCGCGCGTATGTCCTCGAGAAAGGGCAGATCCGCTTTAGCGGCACGATCGGCGAACTCGCGAAGAACGAAACAGTCAGGCGCGCTTATCTGAGCGTCTGATTCCTGCGACGCGGTCCTGCGCCCAGCACCATGCGGGCGAACGGTTGCGTCGGGTAGTCGTTGCGAAAGGAGAAGCAGATGGCAGCAGAGACGTTGACAGGGTTGTCGGGCAAGGTCGTGATCACGAATATCGGCCTGTTGTTATCGGGCGATATCGATCAGCCGATTCTCGACGCCGACACGCTGGTGATCGACGACGGCGTGATCGTCGCCGTGGGCAAGGAGAAAGACTGCGACCTCGAAGGCGCGCGCACCACGGTCGATTGCAAAGGCACCACGGTCGCGCCTGGCCTGATCGATTCGCACGTGCATCCTGTCTTCGGCGACTGGACGCCGCGCCAGAACCAGATGGGCTGGATCGAATCGAACCTGAACGGCGGCGTGACGACGATGATCTCGGCCGGCGAAGTGCATTTGCCAGGACGTCCTAAGGATATCGTCGGCGTGAAGGCGCTGGCGATCACGGCGCAGCGCTCGTTCGAAGGCATGCGCGGAGCGGGTGTCGGCGGCGGCGTGAAAGTGCTGGCCGGTGCGCCTGTGATCGAAAAGGGCATGGTCGAAGAAGACTTCAAGGAATTGTCGGAAGCAGGCGTGAAGCTGCTGGGCGAAGTGGGTCTCGGCAGCGTGAAGGCGGGTGAAGAAGCAGGGCAGATGGTTGCCTGGGCGCGCAAGTACGGCATTCAAAGCACGATTCACACGGGCGGCCCGTCGATCCCCGGCTCGGGACTGATCGACAAGGACGTGGTGCTGGCGGCGGATGCGGACGTGATCGGCCACATCAACGGCGGCCATACGTCGTTGTCTTACCGCCATGTCTGCGATCTGTGCGAGCAATCCACGCGGGCGCTGGAAATCGTCCACAACGGTAATGAGCGCATCGCGTTGCTGACCGCGCGCCACGCCATCGAACTTAAATGTCCGCACCGGATCATTCTCGGCACGGACAGTCCGGCGGGGTCGGGCGTGCAACCGCTCGGCATTCTGCGCATGATCGCGTTGATCTCGAGTCTCGCCGACGTGCCCGCGGAAATCGCCTTCTGCTTTGCGACCGGCAACACCGCGCGACAACGCAATCTACGCCAGGGGCTGATCGAAGTGGGCCGTCCCGCGGACCTGGTGTTCATGGACCGCGCGCAGCACTCGGCGGGCAGCACGTTGCTCGAAAGCGTGCAGCTTGGCGATATACCGGGTGTGGGCATGGTGATGATCGACGGCCTGATCCGTTGCCGGCGCAGTCGCAATACGCCGCCTGCTACCGAAGTGCCGGTGGTCGTCTGAGCGCGCGCCGCCACCCGTCGACGCTGCGGCCATGAACCGTCCCGCCAACCTCACGCTCAACGTCAACGGCGCGACGCATGTCGTCAGCGCCGGCGTCGACACGCCGCTGCTGTATCTGCTGCGTAACGACCTGGCGCTGAACGGTCCGAAGTTCGGCTGCGGCCTGGGCGAGTGCGGCGCATGCACGGTGCTGCTCGACGGCATCCCGACGCGCTCCTGTGTGACGACCGCGAGAGTCGCGCTAGGGCATGAAGTCACCACACTCGAAGGATTGGGTACGCGGACTGCGCTGCATCCGGTGCAGCAGGCGTTCATCCTGGAACAGGCCGCGCAGTGCGGCTATTGCCTGAACGGCATGATCATGACCGCCAAAGCGTTGCTCGACCGCGACCCTCATCCCAGCGACGACACCATCCGCCGCGAACTGTCGCGCAACCTGTGTCGTTGCGGCACGCATGTCGAAATCCTGCGCGCCGTGCATCGCGCTGCCGAATTGCTGGCGGCGCGACGTGGCGAGCTTGAAGGAGAGCGCGTATGACCGGGCCGGACGTCAGTGTCGACCGTCAACCGCTCTCGCGCCAGCAACTCGAGGACGCGCAGAACGTGCTGATCGTCGTGCGGCTGCCGCAGGCGCCGGTCAAGCCGGCGATCGGGCAGCCGGGCTCGCGCTCGTCCTTCGTGCCGACCATGGCGGACGTGTTCCTGGTGGTGCGCGGCGACGGCAGCGTGCTGGCGTTCAATGGACACGTCGACCTGGGAACCGGCATCGGCACTGCGCTCGCGCAGATCGTCGCGGAAGAGCTGGATGTGCCGCTCACGCGCGTGTCGGTGGTGCTCGGGCATACCACCGAGGTGCCGAACCAGGGCCCGACGATTGCGAGCGCAACCATCCAGATTTCCGCCGTGCCGTTGCGTCTTGCCGCGGCGCAGGCGCGGCAATTTCTGGTGAAGGAGGCGGCCACCCGTTTTGGCGTCGGCGCCGATACGCTCGACGTGCACGACGGTATCGTGCATCGTCGAGGCGAGGATGGGGCACAAGCGATGGCGCAAGGCATCGGCTACGGCGAGCTGATCGCCGGGCGGCGCATCGAACTGACGCTCTCGACGGATACGCCGGTCAAGCCGCCTGAGGCGTATCGGATTGTCGGCAAGAGCACGGCGCGCGTCGATATTCCCGCCAAAGCCACGGGCGAACTGACCTTCGTGCACGACGTTCGCGTGCCAGGGATGCTGCATGGCCGCGTGGTGCGTCCGCCTTATGCGGGCGTGGCGCAGGGCGATTTCATCGGCAACAGCCTGTTGCACGTCGATGAAGACTCGCTGCGCGACCTGCCTGGTATCGTCAAGGTGGTCGTGATCCGTGATTTTGTGGGCATCGTGGCGGAGCGCGAAGAGATCGCGCAACAGGCCGCCAGGTGCCTCGACGTGCAGTGGAAACCGGTGGAGGGCTTACCACCACTCGAGACCAGCAGCGAGGTGGAGGCCGCTTTGCGTGCCAACCCCTCGAAGCGTCGCGATCTGGTGATCGAAGGCGACGTCGACGCCGCGCTCGCGCAGGCGGGCAATGCCCTTGACCGCACTTACGTGTGGCCGTTCCAGATGCATGCGTCGATCGGGCCGTCGTGTGCGGTGGCCGACTATCGCGACGGCGCGCTCAAGGTCTGGTCCGGCACCCAGAATCCGCATTCGCTGCGCGCGGATCTGGCGCTGCTGATGGCGCTGGACGAAGCGCGCATCGAAGTGGTGCGGATGGAGGCGGCGGGCTGCTACGGCCGCAACTGCGCCGACGACGTGGTCGCGGATGCGGCGCTGCTCTCGCGCGCAGTGGGCAAACCGGTGCGCGTGCAACTATCGCGCGAAGACGAACACGCCTGGGAACCGAAAGGCGCGGCGCAACTGATGGACGTACGCGGTGCAGTGGACGCGGACGGCCAGCTCACGGGCTACGATTTCGCCACCCGTTACCCGTCGAACGACGCGCCGACGCTCGCCTTGCTGCTGACCGGCACGATCGCGCCGCAGCCGCAGGTGTTCGAAATGGGCGACCGCACGGCGGTGCCGCCCTACGACTACCGGACCATGCGGATCGTCTGCGACGACACGCCGCCGATTGTCCGGGCCTCGTGGCTGCGCGGTGTTTCAGCTTTGCCGAATACGTTCGCGCACGAATCGTTCATCGACGAACTGGCTGAGCAGGCGGGCGTCGATCCTGTCGCGTTCCGCCTGCAGCACCTGACCGATCCGCGCGCAATCGATCTGGTCAAGGCGGTGGCCGACAAGGCCGGCTGGCGGCCGCGTAACGTCGCGCTAAAAGAGCAGGACGAGCCGGACCGGCAGGAAGGCGACATCGCACGCGGCAGAGGTTTTGCGTATGCGCGTTACGTGCACAGCAAATTCCCCGGTTTCGGCGCGGCATGGGCCGCCTGGGTGGCCGACATCGAAGTGAACCGCAAGAGCGGCGAGCTGGCCGTCACGCGCGTGGTGGTGGGCCAGGATACCGGCACGATGGTCAATCCGGACGGCGTGCGTCATCAGATCCACGGCAACGTGATCCAGGCGACGAGCCGCGCGTTGAAGGAGCGCGTGACGTTCGGCGACAACGCGGTCACGAGCCAGGAGTGGGGCGCCTATCCGATCCTGACGTTCCGCGAGGTGCCTGTCATCGAAGTGGTGATGATGCCGCGCCACGGGGAGCCGCCCATGGGCACCGGCGAATCGGCCTCGCTGCCGGGCGCGGCGGCGATTGCCAACGCGCTCTACGATGCGACCGGGGTGCGCTTTCGCCGCCCGCCGTTCACGCCGGAGGTGATCCGTGCGGCGCTCGCGGATGGTCCCGCGCAAGAGGCGGCGGCCGCGGCTGCCGCGCGCAGGAAAAAGCGCTGGCGTTTCGGTTTCCTTAGCGCTTTGGTCGCGGGCACGGCGGGCTGGCTCAGCATGGCTTCATTCGCTCCGCAGCCGATTGCACCGATCACGCCGCCGCTCGCCTCGGCGTTTGCCCCCGAGCTGATCGCGCGCGGCAAGCTGCTCGCCTCGCTCGGCGACTGCGCCGTCTGCCACACCGCGCACAACGGCGTGCCGAACGCGGGCGGCCTCCCGCTCGATACGCCGTTCGGCACCATCTACACGACCAACATCACGCCGGATGAGCAGACCGGCATCGGCAACTGGTCGTTCGAAGCGTTCGTGCGCGCCATGCGTCAGGGCATTCATCGCGACGGACGGCACCTGTACCCCGCGTTTCCGTACACGTCCTTCAAGAACGTCTCCGACGACGACCTGCAGGCGCTATACGCCTACCTGATGTCGCAAACGCCGGTACGCTCGCGGCCGCCGGAAACCAGGCTGGCGTTCCCGTTCGGCGTGCGGCCCATGATGGCCGCATGGAACAGCCTGTTTCTGAAGCGCAATACCTTCACGCAGGATGCGACGCAAACGGCGCAATGGAATCGCGGCGCGTATCTGGTCAACGGCCTGGGTCATTGCAGTGCCTGTCACACGCCGCGCAATGCGATGGGTGCCGAGAAAACCGGCGCGGCATTCCTCGGCGGCGGCATGGCCGAAGGCTGGGAAGCGCCCGCCTTGACGACGCTGTCCAACGCGCCGGTACCGTGGACCGAAAGCGAATTGTTCAGCTACCTGCGCTTCGGTCATGCACCGCTGCATGGCGTGGCGGCCGGACCGATGGGGCCGGTCGTCAGCGAACTCGCGCATCTGCCCGACAGCGACATCCGCGCGATGGCGAACTATCTCGCCTCGCTCAATCCGGCCGGTCCGAATGCGAATCCGCAAGCGCTCGCACGCGAATATGAAGAGGCCAGCATGGCGACGCCGGTTGCCTCCGGTCTCGGCGCACGGCTCTTCGACGGCGCTTGCGCCGCGTGCCACCACACCGGCAGCGGGCCGCAACTGTTCGGCGCGCATCCGTCGCTGGCGCTCAACACGAACTTGCATAGCGCAATGCCCGACAACCTGATACGCGTCATTCTGGACGGCATCGGCTCGCCTGCGCGGCCCGAACTCGGTACGATGCCGGCGTACCGAGACAGTTTCAACGACGCCCAGGTGGCCGAACTGGTGTCGTACCTGCGTCAGCAGTTTGCGGGCGGCAAGCCCGCGTGGCAGGACGTCGAGGCGACGGTGGCGCGCATACGCGCGGCGCCGCGCGCTGACTGAGCGCTTCGATTTGCCTGGTAGCACATTCGCATTCCCGCAATCCCACTGATAACGGAGAAAGGCATGACCACACGCGCAGGATGGATCTCTTGTCTGACCGTCTCGTTGACGCTCTCGTTGACCGCTCTCGGGGCGGCGGCGCAAGAGACGATCAAGATTGGCGAAATCAACAGCTATAAGGCTCAACCGGCCTTTCTCGGCCCTTACAAGAACGGCTGGAATCTCGCGCTCGACGAGGTGAACGCATCGGGCGGCGTGCTTGGCAAGAAGCTCGAAGTCGTCTCGCGCGACGACAACGCCAACCCGGGCGACACGGTGCGCGTCGCGCAGGAACTGGTCACGGGCGAGGGCGTGCAGTTGCTGTTCGGCGGCTTCCTGTCGAACACGGGTCTCGCGCTCGCCGATTACGCCAAGCAGCGGCACGTGTTCTTCCTCGCCGCCGAACCGCTGACCGACAAGATCGTCTGGGCCGACGGCAACAAATACACCTACCGTCTGCGTCCTTCGACTTACATGCAGGTGGCGATGCTGGTGCCGGAAGCCCTCAAGCTGCATAAAAAGCGCTGGGCGCTGGTGTATCCGAACTACGAGTACGGCCAGTCGGCAGTGGCGACGTTCAAGCGCCTGATGCAGGCTGCGCAGCCTGACATCGAATTCGTCTCGGATCAGGCCTCGCCGCTCGGCAATCTCGATGCGGGTGCAGTGACCCAGGCCATCGCCGATGCGAAACCCGATGCAATTTTCAACGTGCTGTTCGGCGCGGATCTCGGCAAATTCGTGCGTCAGGGCAATACGACGGGTCTGTTCAAGGACCGCAGCGTGGTGTCGTTGCTGACGGGCGAGCCGGATTATCTGGACCCGCTTGGCGCCGAAGCGCCGACCGGCTGGATTGTCACGGGCTACCCGTGGTATTCGATCGATACGGCCGCCAACAAGAAGTTTGTCGATGCGTATCAGGCGAAGTATCACGACTATCCGCGTCTCGGCTCGGTGGTCGGTTATTCCGCGTTGATGTCGATTGCGGACGGGCTGAAGAAAGCCGGTTCCACCGATCCCGACAAACTTGCCGCCGCGTTCAAGGGCTTGAACGTCGATACGCCGTTTGGGCCGGTCACGTATCGCGCGCAGGACAACCAGTCGACCATGGGCGCTTATGTGGGCGTGACGGGTGTGAAGGACGGCAAGGGTGTAATGACGTCGTTCCACTATATCGACGGCGCGAGCGTGCAACCTTCGGACGCCGAAGTGAAGAAGCTGCGTCCTGCTGACTGACTGCCTCCGTCGAACCAGGCGCCGCCAGGGTTGGTCAATGGCGGCGGTAAAACCCTGGCCAGGGCGAAATCGTCATGATTTAGCCCTGGCCGCTCGCTATTCTTCCGCGTCGTGCTCGGCGACGAAGCGCCGCAAATACGCCAGCACCGCCGCCTCCGCCGCGCGATGATCGGCGCAGCTTTTCGACCCGGCGTTCTCTTCGTCGCCGAACAGCGTGGACGGCGCGTTGTGCACATCCACTTCCTGCCCCTCGCGAAACACGCGAATTTCGTGGACGTCCTCGGCATATTCGGCGATCCAGTGCACTCCCTCAATATGAGCGCCTGCGCGTAAGGTGGGTATCTTCATGCGGCTTCTCCCGGATGGCCGGACGGCCGTCAAGCCGGACACCAGGCGCCGGCCCTTGCTGTAACCATACGCCGTCCGCGCGAATGGCGCACCGGATTCGTGGGCTTTTTCGTAAGGCACAGGGGTTGCTGCATGAATGCAGGCCAACAACCCATTGGGAGGACTGTCATGCCAGTACAGAAAACCATCCACCGTGCCCAGGCCGACAAGCGCGCCGGCAAAGCCGCGAGCACCCAGGCCGGGGAGTTCGTCAAGGAAGAGGTCGACCGCGTGCGCGCCGGCAAGCATGGCGTGCGATCGGCCAGGCAGGCGATTGCCATCGGCTTGTCGAAGGCGCGCCGCGCCGGCGTCGATCTGAAGGCGCCGAAGAAGGGTACGACCAGCGAGGCGACCCGTAAAAAGGCGGCCAAAGATAGCGCGGCGGGTCAGCACAAAAGCGCTGCCAAAAGTACCAGCACCGAATCGAAGACGAAGCGCGCGCGTGCCGCCACCACGGCGCTCAAGCGCGAGAGCGGACAGGGTGCGTCGAGCGCGGCATTGTCGAGGCAGACGAAGACGGCTGCCGCTCGCCGGCCGGCCGCGAGCCGCTCAGCGGCGGCGAAGAAAGCGGCCAGTACCAAGGGCGCCGCCGGTCGATCGGCGGCGGCGAAAAAGGCCGCGCATACGCGGGCCGCGCGCTCGCATCATTGATGCATGCGTCGTGACGCTTTGAGGCGGGTGTCGAGGGCGGCGGTGCAATGCCGCCGCCCGTCATGCCGCACGCCGCTGATACGGACGTGCCGCGCGTAAAAAATACGGAAGCCTTACCGTGAACCTCGGTGATTCCACACGTAGGGCTCACTTCACGCATTTCGCATGCGGCTTGGCATAGAGCCTTCGCCTCTCCACGAAAAGCCTTGTACTTTATTTTTTTGGTCATCTATAACCTGACCGATAGGACAGGATTAAAGGTGAAGTCGCGGCGTTGCCTGTGGGATGCGCTATGCATGGGTCGCATCCTGCCCGCCAAAACGGCGAGCATCGCTGCATTGCGTCATCTCAACATGCAGAGCCGTGCGCGGCTGCCAAGGCTGGACGCGGCGCACTTTGCGCTGCACTATACGGTGCACGGACGGGCACGCCGCCGCGACATGCCCGCTGGACCAACAAAAGAGACAAAGAGGAGGAAGATAGGTATGCGAAGTAAAGTCAGTCGTGCTGCACGTCCCCCATCCCACCCAATTTTCCTTCAACCGCGCTGTCAACCGCGCCGTCGTTCCGAACGGCTCGTGCTGAACCCAAAGCG
Source organism: Paraburkholderia phenazinium (assembly GCF_900142845.1). NCBI lineage: Bacteria > Pseudomonadati > Pseudomonadota > Betaproteobacteria > Burkholderiales > Burkholderiaceae > Paraburkholderia > Paraburkholderia phenazinium. The sequence continues at coordinate 3,267,464 of NZ_FSRU01000001.1, read as the reverse complement.
GGCCTGCTAGACGGCCCACGCATCCCTACGCCACCGTGCTGGAGAGACCGGTCTCGTGCCGTCAGCCCGGCTGGCAACTCCCCCGATCATCCTCATTCCGATAGAGCGAGCACAACGTGGATATCGTACGTAGTCTGTGTGGCATTGCCTTGCTGTTGCTGATCGCCTTTGTGCTCTCGACCAATCGCAGCGGCATCCGTCTGCGCACGCTGATTCCCGCGCTGGCCGCCCAGGTGGCGATCGGCGCGCTGGTGCTGTTCGTGCCGCTCGGCAGCGCCGCCCTCGCCGCCGCTGCGCGCGGCGTCAATCATGTGCTGCAGATGGGCGACCGTGGCGTCTCGTTCATGTTCGGCGGTCTCGTCGACGACAAGATGTTCGCGCTGTTCGGCGGCGGTGGCTTTGTGTTCGCGCTGCGCGTGCTGCCCATGATCATCTTCGTCACCGCGCTGATCGCGGTGCTGTATCACATCGGCGTGATGAAGTGGATCATCGACGGTCTCGGCGTCGTGTTCGAAAAGCTGCTCGGCGTGAGCCGCGTCGAAGCGTGCTCCGCGGTGGCCACCATCTTTCTCGGCCAGAGCGAGATGCCGGCCTTCGTCAAACCGTTCGTCAAGCAGATGACCGGAGCCGAGTTGTTCGCCGTCATGTCGAGCGGCATGGCTTCGGTAGCGGGGTCGGTGCTGGCCGGGTACGCGGGCTTAGGCGTCAACCTGGAGTATCTGCTGGCCGCCTCGTTCATGGCGATTCCCGGTGGCCTGCTGTTCGCCAAGGTGATTTTCCCGACTACCGAGCCAAGCCGCGTCGTGCTGGAAGGACTCACGTTCGACGAACGGCGCTCGGCCAATGTGATCGAAGCGGCCGCGTCGGGTGCGGCCATCGGCCTGCGCATCGCCATCAATGTCGGCGCGATGCTGATCGCCTTCATCGGCCTGATCGCATTGCTGAATTCCACTGTCAGCGGCATTGCCGGCCTGTTCGGCCATCCGCAGATCACGCTGCAAAGTCTGCTTGGCTGGGTGTTTGCACCGCTGGCGTGGTTGATCGGCGTGCCCTGGCACGATGCACCGCTCGCGGGTAACTTCATCGGCGAGAAGTTGATCCTCAACGAGTTCGTGGCGTATGTGGATCTGTCGCCGTACCTGAAGGGCGCGCAGTCGGTCGCCGCGGCCGGCCTGCAAGTGCTGGATCCGAAGACGCTGGCTATCGTCTCGTTTGCGCTGTGTGGATTTGCCAACTTCTCGTCGATCGCGATTCTTACGGGTGGCTTTAGCGCGGTGGCGGTGGAGCGACGCGCGGAAGTGGCGCGCTATGGCTTGCGCGTGGTCGCAGCGGCCACGCTGTCGAATCTGATGAGTGCGGCGATTGCCGGCATTTTCCTGTCGTTTCATTGAGCGCGTTAAACGCATTGAGCGGCGAGAAGTGAAATGACGCCACGGTCTCCTACCTTGGGTTGGGTCGATCATCATGTCGTTGATACAGGAAATCATTCGCAGGAAGCGTGACCGGCAACCGTTGAGCCGCAGCGAGATCGCCGAGTTCGTGCAGGGCGTCGCTGACGGCGGCGTCACCGACGGCCAGGTCGCCGCGTTTGCGATGGCGGTGTACTTCAACGACATGAGCGTCGACGAGCGTGTCGCACTGACGCTCGCGCAACGCGACTCGGGTCAGGTACTCGGCTGGCGCGACTTCGATCTGCCAGGGCCGTTGATCGACAAGCATTCGACAGGCGGCGTCGGCGATCTCACGTCGTTGCTGTTAGGCCCGCTGGTGGCCGCCTGCGGAGGCTTCGTGCCGATGATCTCCGGGCGCGGGCTCGGTCACACCGGCGGCACGCTCGACAAGCTCGCGGCCATACCCGGCTACAACGTAGTGCCTGAAACCGCGGCGTTCCAGCGTGTCGTGCGCGAGGTCGGGGTAGCGATCATCGGCCAGACGGCGCAGCTTGCGCCGGCGGACAAGCGGATCTACGCGATCCGCGACGTCACGGCGACGGTCGAGTCCGTGGCGATGATTACGGCGTCGATCCTCTCCAAGAAACTCGCGGCGGGACTCGCGAGCCTCACGATGGACGTCAAGGTCGGGTCGGGCGCTTTCATGCCGAACTACGAGAAATCGCTGGAACTGGCGAGAAGCATCGTCGACGTCGGCAACGGCGCCGGCATGAAGACCGTCGCCGTGCTGACCGACATGAACCAGCCGCTCGCCCCCTGCGCGGGTAACGCGCTGGAAGTCCGCTGTGCGATCGACTATCTCACCGGACGCCGTCGTCCGGCACGGCTGCACGAAGTCACGCTGACGCTCGCTTCGCAGATGCTCGTCACGGGCGGCCTCGCCGACGATCCCGCGCACGCCTATGTCAAACTGAACGCCGCGCTCGATTCGGGCGCGGCTGCCGAGCGTTTTGCGCGGATGGTGCGCGCGCTGGGCGGGCCATCTGATTTGATCGAAGCGTCTCAGCATCATCTAGGTGAGGCGCCGGTTGTGCTTGAGGTCGCCGCACCGCATGCGGGTTACGTGACGCGGATCGATTGCCGGGCGCTCGGACTGACGGTGGTGGGGCTGGGCGGCGGCCGACGCCGTCCCGAAGACGGCATCGACTATCAGGCCGGTTTGACAGACCTCGTCGAACTCGGACAATACGTCGATGCGGGCGCAACGATTGCGCGGGTTCACGCACGCGATCGATCTGCCGCGCAACACGCGGCCGCTGAGATCCAGGCGGCGTTCACCCTCGCCGCAACCGCAACGACGATGCCGCCCACCGTGTACGGCCTGATCGAGTGATCGAATGATCGCGTGACGGAGCGAAGAACCGGCGGATTCCTGATTTTGATGGGGAGGAGTAGTGACACACGAACATCTGATAGACGAAGCCCGCAAAGCGCGTGAGCGTGCCTATGCGCCTTATTCGGGCTTTCTGGTGGGCGCGGCGCTCGAGACGAACGACGGCACGCTCTTTCACGGCTGCAACGTCGAGAACGCTTCATATGGCCTGTGCAATTGCGCCGAACGCACGGCGTTCTTCAGCGCGGTGGCAGCAGGTTATCGTCCGGGGCAGTTCAAGACGCTGGCCGTGATCGGCAACACCGACGGTCCCATCGCGCCGTGCGGCGCGTGCCGTCAGGTGATGATCGAACTGGGCTCGCCCAAACTCGAAGTCATACTGAGCAACCTGGCGGGCAAGGTCGAGGTGACCAGCGCCGCCGCGCTATTGCCCGGCGCGTTTTATCTGGAGCCAGGCGGCGTGTCGGCTGCATAAGCACGCACGCCGCGCTGTCCTCCGCAAACAAGGTGAGTGCCCAATCATGCACAAGGTAATTTTCGACACGGACCCCGGCGTCGACGACTCGATGGCGCTGGTGTTCCAGACGCGTCATCCGGAGATCGAACTGATCGGCGTGACGTCCGTGTTCGGCAATGCGACGATCGAAACCACGACCCGTAACGCGGTCTATCTCGTCGAACGGTTTGCGGACCCTACGGTAGTCGTCGCACGTGGCGCAGGCAAACCGCTGCGCCGCGCGACCCCCGAACCGATTCCGCATATTCACGGACACAACGGCCTCGGCGACATCGTGCTGCCTACGCTGGCCGACGGCGGCCGCGCTCGCCTCGATGCGCGCCCCGCGCATCGCTTCATCATCGACGAGATTCGCAAGCACCCGCACGAGATCAATCTCATCGCCGTGGGCCCGATGACCAATCTCGCGCTGGCCTTGCAGGAAGACCCCGAGATCCAGCAACTGGTCAAGCAGGTCATTATCATGGGCGGCGCGTTCGGCATGAACGGCGTTTTGGGCAATGTCAGCCCGTGTGCAGAGGCGAATATCTCCGCAGACCCGGAGGCGGCCGATCAGGTTTTTGCCGCCGCGTGGAAGGTCACCGCGGTGGGGCTGGACGTGACGCAAAAGGCCATCATGGATACCGCCTACCTGGACCGTATCCGTCAGCACGGCGGCGAGGTGGGGCAGTTTGTCTGGGACGTGTCGCGTCTGTACGAGCAGTTCCACATCGACAGCTCGGGCGTCCATGGAATCTATGTGCACGATTCGTCGGCGGTCGCTTATCTGGTGGCGCCCGAGCTTTATCGGATCCGGCGTGGGGCGGTACGGGTGGTGGTCGAAGGGCTGGCGGTCGGCCAGACCATCCAGAAGCCGGAGAGCATGGGTGTGCCTGCGCCGGACTGGGACAACTCGAGCAAGCAGGACGTGTGTGTGGATGTCGACGTGGACGGTTTTTTGAAGCTCTACTTCGATACCATCGTCGGGACTGCTGCGTAAGTACGTCAGGCGGGCAGCGGCGCGACGCCGCTGCCCGATGGTGTCGTTACTGCACCGTGGCGAGCACGTCGCGCACGGTCTTGAAGATGTGCTGGATCTGCTCTTCGTTGACGATCAGCGGCGGCGAGAACGCGAGGATGTCGCCTGTGAAGCGGACCAGCACGCCCGCCTCGAAGCATTTGACGAACGCCTCATAGGCACGCGCGCCCGGTGCGCCGTCGCGCGGTTCGAGTTCGATTCCGGCAACCATGCCCAGATTGCGAATGTCCTTTACATGCTTCGCATCGCGCAGCGCGTGTGCGGCGCTCTCGAACGCCGGAGCGAGCGAAGCGGCACGGCCGAACAGATCTTCGCGGCGATACAGGTCGAGCGTGGCCACTGCAGCCGCAGCCGCAGCTGGGTGCGCCGAATACGTGTAGCCGTGGAACAGTTCGATCGCTCCTTGCGCGCCGGCATTCACGATGGTGTCGTGGATTGTGCGGCTCGCCGCCACCGCGCCCATCGGAATCGCGGCGTTGTTGATGGCCTTCGCCATGGTCAGCAGATCCGGCGTGACGCCGAAGTACTCACTGGCCGTGGCCTTGCCCAGACGCCCAAAGCCGGTAATCACTTCGTCGAAAATCAGCAGGATGCCGTGCCTGGTGCAGATGTCGCGCAGCTTCTGCAGATACCCCTGCGGCGGGACCAGCACACCGGTCGAACCGGCGACCGGTTCGACGATCACCGCGGCGATCGTCGACGCGTCGTGCAGCGTGACGATACGCTCGAGCTCGTCGGCCAGATGCGCGCCCCAGGCGGGTTGGCCTTTCGAGAACGCGTTGTGTTCGAGGTTATGCGTGTGCGGCAGATGATCGACCGCCGGCAGCAGCGCGCCGGAGAAGGTCTTGCGATTCGGCGCAATGCCGCCGACCGAGATGCCGCCGAAGCCCACACCGTGATAGCCGCGTTCGCGGCCGATCAGACGGGTACGCTGCCCTTCGCCGCGCGCACGGTGATAAGCCAGCGCGATTTTCAGCGCCGTATCCACCGATTCCGAACCCGAGTTCGTGAAGAAAATCCGGTCGAGGCCGGTCGGCATCAGCTCGGCCACCTTCGATGCCGCTTCGAACGCGAGCGGGTGGCCCATCTGGAAGGTCGGCGCGAAGTCGAGCGTAGAAAGCTGCTGGGTGATCGCGGCGACGATCTCGTCGCGGCTATGGCCCGCGTTCACGCACCAGAGACCGGCACAGGCGTCGAGCACCTCGCGCCCGTCCGTCGTGCGGTAGTACATGCCCTTGGCCGATTCCAGCAGGCGCGGCGCGGCCTTGAACTGGCGGTTGGCGGTGAAGGGCATCCAGAAAGACGACAGATCGTCGATGACAGGGCGCGAAGTCATGGTGTTCTCCTTGAAGTGATCCCCCAAGGAGACTTCCTTCCAACGGAGGAAGTCCCTGTGGGACGGGGCGTTGCGAAACTGTAGCGTCCGCGGTTAAATGGCGCACATAAACAGTTGATGCACTGCGCTGCTAACTGTGCAGGCGAAGTTGCTGCAACTGTGTTGGTCGTTTGAGTGCCCGGCACCTTGCCCCATGAGGCTCCCATCGCAACCTTGCGTCCCTCGCCATGATTGAACTTGAACTGGAACGCGACCGCCGCACCGCGCCCACCCTCGTCGAACAGCTCGTGCAGGGCTTTGCGCGCGCTATCGAGGCGCAGTCGCTGCGGGCCGGCGCGCTGCTGCCGTCGGTCCGGCAACTGGCGTCGAGCCAGGACCTGAGCACGTTCACCGTGACGGAGGCCTACAACCGTCTGGTTTCGATGGGGCTGGTGGTGGCCCGGCGCGGGTCGGGATACCGGGTGGCGGCGCGCGCCCAGGCCGCGCGCGCGAGCGCCACCGACTGGCAGCCGCCCAGCCTGACCGCCACCTGGCTGCTGTCCGACGTGTTCGCCGACCATTCGGTGCCGATCAAGGCGGGCGGCGGCTGGCTGCCGAACGAATGGATCAACGAAAGCGGTCTGCAGCATGCGCTGCGGGCGATGAGCCGGGTGCCGGGGCCGCGCATGGGCGATTACGGTCATCCGTATGGTTTTGCGCCGCTGCGCGAGCGGATTGCCGGCCAGCTCGACCGGTACGGCTTGCCGGTCGAGGTGTCGAACGTGCTGCTCACGCAGGGCGCGACCCAGGGGCTCGATCTGATCGTACGCACGCTGTTGCGCGCCGGGGATGTGGTGCTCGTCGAAGATCCCGGCTACTGCAACCTGCTGCAGATTCTCAAGCTGGCGGGGCTGGTGGTGTACGGCGTGCCGCGCACGCCGGCCGGCGTCGATACGGATGTGCTGGAGACGCTGGTGGCGACGCATCGGCCGAAGGCGATGTTCGTCAACACCACGCTGCAGAATCCGACCGGCGCCACCTTCGGCATGGCCGCCGCCTTCCGTCTGCTGCAGATCGCGGAACGGGCGCGCATGTGGGTGATCGAGGACGACGTGAGCCGCGAACTCGCGCCGCCGGGCGCGCCGCTGTTTGCCGCGCTGGAGGGCCTGCAGCGGGTGCTTTATGTGGGCGGCTTCTCGAAGACGGTCACACCCGGACTACGCTGCGGCTATGTGGTAGCCGAGCGCGACGTGCTGCGCGAACTGGCGCGCACCAAGATGGCGGTGGGGCTGACTTCGTCGGAGACGATCGAGCGGATCGTCGACAAGGTGCTGCTCGAAGGGCGCTATGCGCGTCACGTGGAGGATGTGAACGAGCGGCTCAAGGCCGCGCATGCGGTGGTGGAAGAGCGGCTCGATGCGTTGGGGCTGGAGCTGTTTCACCGGCCGCGTGCGGGGCTGTTTCTGTGGGCGCGCTTGCCCATCGAGCCCGAGCGGGCCGGTGAGGTGGCGACGGCGGCGCTCGCGCATGGCATCTGGCTCGCACCGGGGTCGTACTTCAGGCCCGACGATGCGGCCAGCGCCTGGTTCCGCTTCAACGCGCCGTATTCGACGGACGATGCGTTGTGGCGGTTTATCGAGCGGGTGGGGGAAGCGGGTGGACGATGACACTCATGCCGGTGCCATCGCACAGCAACCCGACGGCCATGCGTCAACCCAACTGAATCAGTCCCATCGCGCTCGCTTTGACTGCGGCCTGAATCTTGTTAGTGGCTTCCAGTTTTGACAGCAGGTTGCCAATATGGAAATTAACGGTACGTTCGGAGATACCTAGAATTTTTCCGACCTCATAGGCGGTCTTTCCTTCTCCCGACCAGCACAACACCTCGCGCTCCCGTGCGGTCAACTGGACCTGTGATTCGGGTATCAGTTTGGGTAGAAGGAAATTACTCATCGTGACGTGCGACAGATTGGCTAGCCAGTTAATCGGTTGCGGTAGCCGATTGATTTCAGTTCTGCTCAATGTGTCCGCGTGCCGGGACATGGTCAACAACCCAAACACACCATTGGCCGACCAGTTCGATTGGGCGACACCTACCCTGAGGCCGAAGTCATGCGCATCGGCCCAAAACGGACGCGTCTCGGTCGCGATCAATTCGGACCAAACCATCAGGCGCGAATGGCGAGCGCCGGTCTTCACCGTTGGATCAATGCCTAAATAGTTGCTTTCCTGATAATGCTTCATCCAGCCTTCTGGGTAAGTCTCGAAGATTGCGATAGAAGGATTCGAAACGGGAATTGGCGTGCGTATGCCGTAGCAACAATATTCAAATCCGAGTTTTTTCGCGCATGATGTGATTCGCTCGAAAATCTGATATTCGTCTCCTGCGGAGGAGAATGCCTCGTAAATATCCAGAAAGGCAGGTTCCATTGCGATATCTCCATACCTGATTACGCATCCCGGCATAACTATTCTGGTCGGAGAGTTGTGCGAAGTAAATGGGGGATTAATTTTATTTTTTTAGATGTTGATTATAGAGATAGTGGTTGCGTGCAGATGAAAGGGGTTTGGGGGAGTGAAATGGTATTTTTTGCGGATTTTCCTGCTTTGTGAGGGCGTTAGCAGTTGTCGGCAGGTTGTCATTTTCCTTATTATTGATATGGATAACGTGGCATCGTTTCGACGCATTGGCCGCAAACGCCTGGAGCGATCACGATGCCCGACCCTGTAACCGATGACAGCTAGATGGGCATGTTCGCATGACTTAAATTGGGTTCACCGGCGGCGCGATTCCACTCGAGTCCGCTGCGACGGCACCGATACCTGCGAGGTGTCGTCCAGAAGTCGGATGAATGCTGGTTGGCTTCGATGGTCTGCAGAAACAAATCTCTCTGAAGGTTTAATCATGGATCAGCAAGGCAAATTCACACTTCCCGCAAATACGAATTTTGGCGTGTCGGCATTTACCAATTCGACGTTCGATCAGACCGTCAAAATTCTCATCGATGGGCAGGTCAAGGCCACGTTTACGGGGCATGGCATGTCGAATAACCTCATTGGAAGCCAGGTATTGAATTCCGGAAAAGGTGCCGTTCAGGTAACCGTGGGTACCGGTTCTGGTGGCGCGACTCCATCCAGCCTGATTTCGGGGCGTGCAATTTTAGCCAATCGCGTTAATTTTGGAATGGTTGCGGCAGACGAAGGGAGTGATGGAGATTTCAATGACAGCATAATCGAGCTCAACTGGCCGTTGCGTTGATCACTCAATTATCAGATCTGATTGATTTAAAAAACGACTTTTAGGGATTTATTATGGCCAAGCAAGGTGTTTTTACTCTTCCTGCGAATATTAGTTTCGGTGTGACGGCGTATGCAAATTCCCAGTATACGGAGACGTTGACCGTCCTGGTCGATGGTGTGTCGAAAGGAACCTTCTCGGGAACCGGGGCCAATGAGGTGTCACTCGGTCATAAGGTTTTCAATTCCGGCAAGGGTGCGATTCAGGTGACCGTTAGCGCGCACGGCAGTGCGTCTGATCTGGTATCGACCCAGGTCGTCCTGGGCGGTAAAGCGAACTTTGCACTGCTGGCATCAGAGGACGGCGGCGACGGCGACTACAACGACTGCGTTGCCATCCTCAACTGGGCGATTGGTTGATAGTGTCGGCTGACTAAACGAGGTGGTCCGTAGCGGCGCAATCGCGCGGCAACCCTACGGACCACGATTCGCGGCTCGACGTTTAGCTCAACAGCCGCGCTGCAATCGGATACAGCGTCATCACGAGCAGCAGCGCCATCGCCACGTTGAAGATGCGCAGCCGCCTGGGGTCCGCGAGCACTTGCCGCATTGCCGTGCCGAAGCCGGCCCACAGCGAGATGCACGGAAAGCCGACCACGTAGAACACCACCGCCATCAACAGGACATTGCTGTTGAAGTTCTCGCTGACGTGAATGGTCGTGGCAGCGGTCAGCACCATCATCCACGCCTTCGGATTGACCCACTGGAAGGCGGCCGCTTCGTAAAACTTCATGGGCCGGCGCTCACCGTTGCGCAGTTTGACCTGACCCGAGGTGCCGATCTTCCACGCCAGATACAGCAGATACGCGACGCTGGCGACTTCCAGCACCGTGTACAGCACCGGAAAGCGCTGAAACGCCTCGCCAAGACCGAAGCCGACCGCCAGCATCAGCACCACCACGCCCGAGCTAATGCCGAACAGGTGCGGGAGCGTGCGGCGAAAACCGAAATTGACGCCCGAGGTGAGCAACATGGTGTTGTTCGGCCCCGGCGTGATGCTGGTGACGAGCGCGAACAGGATGCCGGCAGGCAGCGCGCTGAGGGATTCGAAGGACATCGGTGGCTCCGGTGACAATGCGTTTTAACGCAGTTTATCGACAGGAGCCGGTACAGTAACTGTACAGATTGGCGGGTGGGGTCCGGTACAGATCAGGCGGACGCGGTGCGCAGTTGCACCAGCTCTTCGGATATCAATTGACCCAGGGCCGCAATATCGCGTTCGGTCCGATCGGTCAGGGGCATGCCCATATTGAGCCGCAAGCAATGATTCAGGCTGCCGTCGGTGCAGAACAACTGGCCCGGCGCAAACGCGATGCCCAGCGCGAGCGCTTTGTGCAGTAAAGCCACGGTGTCGAAACCGCGCGGCAGTTCGACCCACAGCCAATGCCCTCCCGAGACTTCATGGCTACAGGCTTCCGGCGGGAAGTGACGTTGCACGGCTGCCCGGTGCACCTTGGCATAGCCCGCCAGCGTCTGACGCAACCGTCGCAAGTGCGGCTCGAATAGTCCGCTAGCCATAAACGCGGCTAACGTGTGCTGAAACAGCGGCGCCGGCTCCGGGAAAAAATCCAGTTCCTTCCGCAGGTCTGTCACCGCGAAGCCTATCGACATGCCGGGACTGATCAGGTCGCTCAGGTTCGTGATGTAGTGCACCAGTCCGGCTTGATCGAACGCCTTGAAAGGCAACGGACGGCTCTTGCCGAAATACAGTTCGCCGTTCTGGTCGTCTTCAATCAGCGGCACGCCATGCTTCGCGAGCAAGCCGACGGTACGGCGCTTGGCGTTGTCGCTCATCAGCCCTCCGGTCGGATGCGAGAAGTTGGCCGAGAACACACACGCCGCCACGCTCTCCCGCTTCAGGACGAAATCGAGCGTGTCGGTGGACAGGCCGTGTTCTGGGTGCGCGGGTATCTCGAGCGCTTTCAGTCCCATTGCATCCAGGTCCCTTAACAGCCTCATCGAGGCCGGGGACGCAATGGCAACCGTATCGCCCGGTTTGGTTAGCACTCGTAGTAGCGCGCGGTGGGTGAATTTGCCGCCCGGCGTAACGGTGACGTCTTCGGCGCGCCAGTTGCAGCCCATCAATCGTCCCCGGCGCGCCAACTGTCCCGCGAGCGGCGATTGAGCGCACATGTCCCCCAAGGTAAAAAACGAGGGATTGCGACGAGCCTGGGCCGTCATGATGCGTTGCAGGGCCAGGACCGGATACAGATCCGGATCGATCACGGCAAACAGCATGGGCTGCTCGTGAACCTCCAGCCGGTCCAGTTCGCGCAGCAAGGCGCGTTGCGCCGGCAGCGCGGGCTGCGCGACGGTTTCCGGCCGAGGTTGCTGCGGCTGACCGATGCTTGCCTGGCGTTCTCGAACATAGAAGCCGGAGCGCGGGCGCGCCGCGATCAGCCCCGCGTCTTCGAGCAGGTACAGCGCGTGGGTGATGGTGGCGCTACTTCCCTTGAAGCGCGAACACAAGGCGCGGATCGACGGCAACTTGTCGCCGGGGCGAAACGCACCGGAGCAGATCTCTTCGTGCAATTGGCTGGCAAGTTCGCCGTAACGAGTCGTCCGGTCCCACATCCGCGATCCACCTGTTTTCGAAACGCCACAATATAAGCAATTCTAACAGTGCGCCCTGGGCCTGTGAGGTCGGGCATCGCCCCTGTATCGATCCACCGAGGGATACAGATTGCAAAACGGATGCAGTGTCCCGATTCAGATTGCGATGCCTGGTTCTATCGCGCGGCGTTGCCCATGCGCAAAATGATCCCACGCTACCTTCCAGGGATATTCACCATGAACCAGCCGCAATTATGTTCAAACCGGGGTCATGTCGTAGTGGAGCATCCGGCCACAGTGCGTTCTTATCCGGCGCCCCCATTCTGGCAACGGATAGGGCATCTCTGGCGGAGTCAATGGCAATCGCCGGCAAACCGGGATGATGCACGACAGAAGGCTTCGATTCAGGAGCGCCTCGAGCAGGCGGCCCGATTGCAGCGCCTGATACGGCACCTCTGGCGCTAGTGCGCGGCGCGCGAGAACCCTTGCCGGATTCGGGTACGACTATCGACTCATCGCCTTGACTCTATGCTCTCCGAACTTAAAGAAACGACGCCGGCGATCGTGCTTGGCGGAAAGATTCGTGCGTTACGGCAGAGGTTAAAACGCACGCTCGACTACACGGCCGCCGCCGCGGGGATTTCGAAGCCCTTTCTCTCGCAGGTTGAGCGAGGGCTGGCCAAACCGTCGATCGCGTCGCTGAACGGGATCGCCCGCGCGCTCGGGGTCGCCGCGCAGTACTTCGTGGATACGCCGCGTGATCGGCAGCCGGTATGTCGCAGCGATCAGTTGAAGTTCTTCAGGTTTGCGGAGTCGGAGAACCTGTTTGCGCAACTCACGCGGGCATCGCCGCACCAACAACTCGAGGTGATTCTCGTCAGGTTCCCGCCCGGGCAAAGGCAGCCGACCGACATGCCCACGAGTGCCGCAGAAGAGTTTCTGTACGTGATATCCGGCGAGGTGTCGCTGACGTTGGAGCGCGAGACCTTTGTCTTGCAAGCCGGAGACAGTGCACATTACCCGGCTACGCTGCCGCATCAATGGAACAATAACCAGCGCATGGAGGCGCTCGCCCTTTGGGTCGGCACACCGAAGTTACTTTAGGGATCCTGAGGTGACCAGATACTGGGAACCGGGCTGCGAATCAACTATGCCTTGCCGGTGTCCGCGCAACCGCAGCCGGCGTGATGCGCATGGCCGGCGTTGCTGTCGTCCCATGCCGAACCCAGGATGATCTGGCAGAAATTCAGACGCTTGTACGTCGGGTCGCGAAGCTCGAGCACGTCGGCCTTGACGTTGCCGAAGGTTGTTTCGGGCTTCCGGATGGTGCCCTGTGCGAAGGCGTCGATGATGTCGTTTTTGAAGGTCTGCTCGCGCGGATGGGCGGCCACGACCTGGATCCGTTGTTCTTCGCTGAACTCGTGATACGTGAGGCCCAGCACGTCCATCTCGACGCCCGCGGTCACCAGTGCGACCACCGGCTTCATGTGTTCGGGCACACCCGGCGTCGTATGCAGCGCAATGGAGGCCCAGACCTGTTCGATGTCGTATTCGTTCGCGCCGTATTGCTTGAGGAAGTCGCGCGCGGCGTTCGCACCATCCACCTCGAAGCGGTCGGTCTTGCTGCTGTACGCCTCGATCAGACCCATGTCATGGAACATGGCGCCCACATAGAGCAGTTCCGGATCGAACTTGAGCTGTTTGCGCTCGCCGGCCAGCGCACCGAACAGGAACACGCGGCGCGAATGGTTGTAGAGCAGGTCCGGTTCGGTGTCGCGTACCAGTTCAGTGGCGGCACGCGCCATGATGCTATCGGGAATCTTGATGCCGGCGATGGTGGTAGTCATACGATATTCCTTGAGGGTAAGAGACGAAACAGTCAGGGGCGAGCGCCGCAGCCGTGCGTCGACAGGCTGCTTCATGGCGTCCATCCGGGCGCGTGTTGTTGGAGGCCAGTATTGGCCAACACCCCTTGACGGGCAACGACGAGAGACCGTGCAACACTGCCAGGCGCACGGCGTTTTCTGCCGCGGCGGCAGATAGGGACCCGCTATGGAGATGATTGGCTGTTCGAGCCGGCGGAGAACCGGCAGACGGCCGAATGAGCGGCCGTCGCCTCAGAAGCCGTAGAGCACGGCTGGACGGGTCGCGAGAATCCGCGGCTTCAGCGCATCCCGACTTGTCGCAGGACCGCCGCGCAGGCGGTTTCAATGGTGCGCTTATGTGCGCTTATGTGCGCTTAAGTACGCCCGCAGCGCTCGAGTACGCTTGCGAATGCTGCTACCGCATGCTCGATGTCCGAGTCGTCGATATGACGATGCATCACGCAGCGCAGCATCCGCTCGCCCCACGGCCGCGTCAGCACGTCTAACGCGCTCAGGGCATCGACCCACTGATGGCTCGTCATCCCCGTCTCGCCGACCTTCACCTGGACGATATTGGTTTGCGGCTCGCTGGCCTGCAGCGAGGCGCCGAGGCCGTTCAGACTTTCGCTCAGCTTGCGCGCCCGGGCATGGTCTTCGGTAAGACGCGCGCTCATCGTCTGCAATGCTTCGAGACCGGCTGCTGCGACGATCCCTGCCTGACGCTGGGTGCCGCCCAGCATCTTGCGGTACGAACGGGCCGTCGCGATGACGCTGCGACTGGCCGCGAGGACCGCGCCGACCGGCGCGCTCAGTCCCTTGGACAGGCATAACGACACCGACTCCGCATGCCCGGCGAGCGTCGTGGCCGGCACGCCGAGCGCCACGGCGGCATTCATCAGACGCGCGCCGTCGATATGGACCGGCACGCCGGCCTGCATGGCGAGCGCATGCACGTCGCGCATGTGCGAAGGCGGCAGGATGGCGCCGCCGGCGTTGTTGTGCGAGGTCTCCATCGCGATCAGGCCGACACCGAGCCGGTACGCACCGGGACGGATGGCGGCGGCGAGCCGGTCCAGATCCATGGCCCCCGACTGGCCTTCGACCGGGGTGTAGGCGAGACCGGCGAGCAAGGAGCCGCCGCGTTCGGTGGTGTACATGTGCGAGTTGGCTTCGAGCACCACCTGTTCATGCCGTTGTGCATGCGACAGCACGGCCAGCAGGTTTGCCATCGTACAGGTCGGCACATACAGCCCGGCTTCCTTGCCGAGCCGCGCCGCAACGGCTTCTTCGAGCTCGCGCACCGAGGGATCGCCGTCGAGGCCGTCGTCGCCAATCGGCGCGTTCTGCATGCGCTCGTACATCGCGCGGGTAGGGCGGGTCACCGTGTCGCTGCGCAGATCGGTCAGGTGCGCGTGACTGGATTCGGAAAGGGGGAAGTCCTGCATGTTGGCTCTGAAAGAGTTAGTGGTGAAGAATCTTCGACAGGAAATGGCGGGACCGCTCGGTGCGTCCGGCCGTGTTGCCGAAAAAGTCCGCTTTGTCGCAGTCCTCGAGGATGCGGCCGCCGTCCATGAAGATCACCCGGTCGGCGACGCGTTGCGCGAAACCCATTTCGTGCGTCACGACCATCATCGTCATGCCGTCGCGCGCGAGATCGGTCATGACATCGAGCACTTCGTTGACCATCTCGGGATCGAGCGCGGAAGTGGGCTCGTCGAACAGCATCACGATCGGATCCATCGACAACGCGCGCGCAATCGCGACGCGCTGTTGCTGACCGCCGGACAAGGCAGCCGGGAATTTATGCTTGTGCGCCGCGAGGCCGACACGCTGCAGCAATTGCATCGCGCGCTCCTGGGCCGTGTCGCGATTGCGCTTGAGCACCTTTATCTGCCCAAGGCACAGATTGTCGAGCACGCTCAGATGCGGAAACAGTTCGAAGCCCTGAAAGACCATGCCCGCCCTTGAGCGGATCTTGCCGAGATTGGCCCGCGCGCCGGTGACGTCCATGTTGTCGATCCGGATCTCGCCTTGCTGAACGGCTTCGAGGCCGTTCACGGTTTTGATGAGCGTTGACTTCCCGGAACCGGATGGCCCACACACCACCACGACCTCGCCCTTGGCGACCCGCGTGCTGCATTCGGTGAGTACCTGGAAGGCGCCATACCACTTGCTGACGTTGTCGATCTGGATCATAAGAGGAGAGAGGGGGCGTTAATGGGCCTGCAGTGCGCCGTCGAAGCGTTTGACGAGACGCGATGCACCGAAGCAGATGACGAAGTAGACGGCGGCCGCGAACACGTACATCGGCACGGTGCTGCCGTCGCGGTTGGCGACGTCGGAGGCGGCGCCGAAGAAATCGGTCATGGAGAGCACGTAGACGAGCGAGGTGTCCTGGAAGAGCGTGATCACGCGGGTGAGCAGTGCGGGTGTCATGTTGCGTAGCGCCTGCGGCAACACGATGCTGACCATGGTCTGCGCGTAGGTGAGTCCGAGCGCGGCGCCTGCGTTCATCTGCCCCGTGGGCACCGACGCGATGCCGGCCCGCATGATCTCGCAGAAATACGCGGACTCGAATAGCGTGAAGGTGATCACGGCGGAACGGTAGGGGCCGACTTCGATGGGTGAATTCGCACCGGTCAGCCACGCGCCGACGTAGGGCGCAAGAAAGTAGAACCAGAAGATCACCAGCAGCAGCGGCACCGAACGCATGCCGTTCACGTAAAGCGTGGCCGGCACCGACAGCAGCCGCGAGGGCGACATGCGGCACAGCGCGAGCAGGGTGCCGAGCACAAGACCGAGGACGGCGGAGAGTGCGGTCAGCGTCAGCGAAAACGTCATGCCGACCTTGAACAGGTACGGTAACGACGTCACGAGTTGATGGATGCCTGAAGCGTTCATCGTAGCGGCCCTCAGGGTTGTTCGGCTTCGACGATCGTCAGCGCACCGGGCGCCGCACTCGAACCGGAGGTCGGCACGGCGGATTTGCGCTCGAGCCGCGCGAGGCTATACACCACGACGGTATTGATCGCGAAGTAGACGATCGTGGCGGCGCTGAACGCCTCGAAGATATGGAAACTGAACTCCTGCATGGAGCGGGCCGCGCCGGTGAGCTCGACGAGGCCGATCGTCATGGCCACCGACGAGTACTTGATCGTCGCCATGAATTCCGACGTCAGCGGCGGCACGACAATCCGGAACGCTTGCGGCAGGATCACGAAGCGATACGCCTGAAACGTGGTGAGGCCCAGCGCGACCGCGGCCTGCCGCTGGCCTGTGCGCAGCGAACGGATGCCCGAGCGCAGCGTCTCGGCGATGCGCGCGGTGCCGTAGAAGCCGAGGCACAGCAGCGCGGGGAAGAATTGCCCCCACGGTTGCTGCATCTGCTTGATGGCGGTGCCGAGACTTTTCGGCAGCAGTTCAGGCAGCACGTAGTACCACAGGAACATCTGCACGAGCAGCGGCACGTTGCGGAACAGTTCGACGTAGGTGGTGGCTGCGAGACGGGCGGGCTTCGATTCGACCGTACGAAACACGCCGACCACCGAACCCAGCAGCAGCGAGAACACGTAGGCGCACAACGACAACGCAATCGTCCATCCCGCGCCGATCAGCAGCGTTTGCAGATACGTGTGCACGCCGTCCGGCGACAGATCGTTGAAACTGGCCCAGCTCCATTGGTATTTCATGGTCGTCGCATGGTCGGAATCGGTGGATAGGGCGTGCCGGCGCAGCGAGGGTCACTGATAGACGGTGGGGTCGCCCGAGTCGGACGGATGCTCGAATGCGTGCTTCAGTTCCGCGCTCATCGGGTACTTGAGGTTGATGTTGGCCGGCGGCACCGGCGAGTTGAACCACTTGTCGTAGATCGCGTAGATCTGCTTGCTCTTGATGAGGTCGAGCACCGCGCCGTCCACGGCCTGCTTGAAGCGCGGATCGTCCTTCGGCTCGACGATGCCGTACGGCGCGACCATCATCGGCTTGGTGCCGATCACGTAGTCCTGCGCCTGGCCCGAGGTGGCGACGAGGCCATAGGCGATGCCGTCGTCGGTGGACACCGCTGCCGCGCGTCCGGTCTTCACCGAGAGGAACGAAGACGCGGCGTCGTTCACCGGCAGCACGGCGATATTCAGGTGCTGCTGGTTGCTGATCTGCTGGATCACCTGAAAGTCGAGTCCGCCCGCCAGGCTCGAGATGGTCTTGCCGCTGAATGCGGCCGGGTCGTTGGCATTCAGTCCGCTGTCCTTGCGCGCCAGCAACACCACTTTCGCGACGAAGGTGGTCGGCGAGAAGGAGACGAACTTGTGCCGCTCGATCGTATTGGTTGTGTTGCCGCATTCCAGATCGATGGTGCCGTTCGTCAGCAACGGCAAGCGCGTGGCCGAGGTCACCGGCACATAGCGGATGTTCAGCGTCGGCATGCCGAGGGCCGTTTTGAGGTGGTCGGCAATGTGCTGGCAGATTTCGACTGAATAACCCACGGGTTTCTGCTCGTTGTCGAGGTAGGCGAACGGCAACGACGACGTCGGATAGCCGAGCGAGATGGTGCCGCTCTGTTTGATCCGGTCGAGCCGGCTCGACGTGTCCGCGTGCGCGCCGGCTACCAGACCGAACCCGGCAATCAAGGCAGCCGTCGTCAACAACGAGAGGGGTTTCATATCCGTGGTGTTCCTGGATCAAGGGCGCACCCGCCTCGCGGGCCGCATTGCAAACGTGAATGGAGTGGCATCGCTGCATGCCGACGGCCTCAATATGAGTCGCCATTATGCTAAAGTCCAATACCTGTCTAGCATCCTTCAATACAGAATTGATATGCCGAAATTGAAGCTGGGCGTGCGCCATGTGGAAGCGTTTCGCGCTGTGATGTCGACGAGTTCGATGACCGTCGCGGCGCGGGCCATGCATACCTCGCAGCCGCAGATCAGCCGGTTGATCTCGCAGTTGGAGGCCATCACCCAGTTCTCGCTGTTCGAGCGCAACGGCAGCCGTCTGAGTCCGACCCAGGACGGCTTGCGCTTTTACCGCGAAGTCGAGAAGACCTTTGCCGGTCTTGCCGAGCTCGAATCAGTGGCCGAGAATATCCGCTCGTTCAGCGCCGCGCGTCTTGGCGTGGCGGCGATGCCGCGGCTTGCGGGCGATCTGCTGGTCAAGATCGTGGCGCAATTTCACGCGGCCCATCCGGACGTGCTGGTGTCGATTCATTCAGGTAACGCAGTGAACGTCAAAGACTGGATCCGCTCCGGCTTTTGCGACACCGGGCTGGCATTGCTGACGGGGGATGCGCCGGGGATTCGCGTCGAACGGATCTCCACGCTGCAATGCGTCGCCGTGCTGCCGGCCGGACATCCGCTGTGCCGGTTTCGCAAGCTGAAGCCGTCGCACTTCGACAATCAGCCCTTCATCTCGCCGACCGGCGAGAGCCTGCTGCGCTCGACGATTGACGACGTGTTCGCCGCCGAGCACGTCAAGCGGCAGATCGTGGCCGAGGCCAGCCTGGGCTCTTCGGTGTGTGCAATGGTGCGGGCGGGAATCGGCGTGAGTCTGGTGAACATGCTGGCCGCGCGCGACGAGCAACTGAATGGAGGGATCGAGTTGCGTCCGTTCAGCGTGGAGATTCCCACTGAAGTGGCGCTGCTGTACCCGCCGTATCAGGCGCAGACGCGTCTGGTCGACGCGTTCGCAAAGATCGCACGGCCGATTATTCGCGACGAAATGGCCGATCTGAAGAAAACGCCTGCTTGAGGCTGGTGCGCAAACCCGTCTCTGTGCTGTGCGTCAGGCGCTGTCCCGCTCGATCAGGCTGAACCCCACGTCGACCATTTGCTCGCTGCCGGCACGGTTTTCAATGCGCTCGACGAGCATCGTCGCCGCGAGCGAGCCGATGCGGGTGCCGTCGATTCGCATGGTGGACAGTGGCGGCGTCGTGTCCTTCGCAAAGTTCAGATCGCCGTAGCCGATCACGCGCAAGCGGCCAGGCACCGCTACGCGCTGGCAATCCGCCTCCATCAACACGCCCAGCGCCAGACTATCCGCGCCGCAAAATACGGCGTCGATATCGGCATTCGTCTCTAGCAGGCCCCTCAACGCACGTCGTCCGTCGCCCAGATTCGCGGGCGACTCGACCGTCACCACGGGAATCGCAGCGCTGGTTTTCGCGCCGCCGAACGCTTCGAGGAACGCCTTGGTACGAGCCTGTGCGCGCCGGTCGCTCGGCGTGACGACAGCGGGGCGCCGCACGCCGCGCTTCTTCAGGAACTTCGCCGCGGTCTTGCCAACCTGTTCATGCGAGAAGCCGACCAGCATGTCGATCGGTTCACTGGTCAGGTCCCATGTCTCGACCACAGGGATGCCGCTTGCCTGCAGTTTTTGTCTCGCGCTCTGCGAGTGGACGACGCCAGTCAACACGATGCCGGCGGGCCGGCGACCGATCACCGCATCGAGCAGGGCGTCCTCACGCGACTCGTCGTATCCGCTTTGCCCAATCAGCAACTGATAGCCCGACGCGGCAAGCTGGGTGGTCAGAGCCTCGACGGTTTCCTGAAACACACTGCCGGCCATGGCGGGGATCAAGGCGACGATCAGATCGCTGCGAGTCGATGCCAGCGACCCTGCGATCAGGTCCGGGGTATACCCGGTTTGCCGCACGGCGGCCTGGATGCGTTCCAGCGTTTCTACCGAGACCAGTTCCGGCGTATTCAGCGCGCGAGAAACGGTCACCTTCGTCACGCCGACGAGCGCCGCGAGGTCGCTCAGCGTGACGCGGCCAGAGTTTTTGCGGGCGCGGCGAGGGGCGCTTCGTTCGATAGGGGCAAGCAGGGAGGTAGGCGGTTTGCTCACGACGTGGATCACTCGAGCCCAAAAAAAGTTGCTGGTAATTAGCGCAAAAGCATATTAGCATGCGCTCTATGTTACCGGTTACATAAACCGGTAACATCAAACAGGCGAAGAGCAGGTCGTGCATAAGTTAGGAGACAGGTATGTCGCAGGCGAGCGCGGTGGTCAACGAACCGCTCATCCGGCTTAACGCCGCGGACAATGTGCTGATTGCGCGCGAGGCGCTTTCTATCGGGCAGTTACTCGGCTTGGGCGATGCGACCATCCGCATGCGTGCCCAGGTTGCCGCAGGGCACAAAGTGGCCGCGCAACATATTTCGCGCGGCGCGGCGATCCGCAAATACGACACCATCATTGGCCGGGCCGCGCGCGACATCGAGGCGGGGGACCACGTTCATACCCATAACGTCGAACTGATCGACTTCGAACGCGATCCGGGCTTCTGCCTCGATGTGCGCCCGGTCGAGTACGTTGCGCAAGCTGAACGCGCCACCTTCAAGGGCATCGTTCGACCCGATGGGCGCGTCGCGACACGCAACTTCATCGGCATCCTCGCCTCGGTCAACTGTTCATCGACCGTCATCAAGAATATTGCCGCGTGGTTTACGCCGGAACGGCTGGCGCCTTATCCGAATGTCGACGGCGTGGTGGCGTTCGCGCAGACCAGCGGCTGCGGCATGTCCTCGCCGAGCGAGCACTTCGATGTGTTGCGCCGGACGCTCGCGGGCTATGCGCGTCATCCTAATCTCGGCGGCGTGCTGATTGTCGGGCTGGGCTGCGAGCGCAATCAGGTTGGCGCCTTGCTCGATTCACAAGGTCTGCACACCGGCGCCGCTGTTCACGCGCTGGTGATGCAGGACGAAGGCGGCACCCGTGCGACGATCGAGGCGGGCATCGCCGCCATCCAGCAGATGCTGCCGGCGGCCAACGACATCGAGCGCCGTTCCGTATCGGCGAGTCATCTGAAGATCGGTCTGGAATGCGGCGGCTCCGATGGCTTCTCGGGCATCACCGCGAATCCTGCCCTCGGCGCGGCCATGGACATTCTGGTGCGCCATGGCGGCACGGCGATCCTTTCCGAAACGCCCGAGATTCACGGCGTCGAATACATGCTGACGCGCCGCGCGGTGACGCCGGCGGTGGGCCAGAAACTGCTCGACCGGCTGGCGTGGTGGGAGCAGTACACGCGCGGCCACAACGGCCAGTTCAACGGTGTCGTGGGACCCGGCAATCAGCAGGGCGGACTCGCCAACATCTTCGAAAAATCGCTCGGCTCGGCGATGAAAGGCGGGACCACGCCGCTGCAGGCCGTCTATGAGTACGCCGAACCGATCGACCGCGCCGGCTTCGTCTTTATGGATTCGCCCGGCTACGACCCCGTCGCGGTAACCGGGCAGATTGCCAGCGGCGCAAACCTGATCTGCTTCACGACCGGCCGTGGCTCGATGTTCGGCTCAAAGCCCGCGCCGACCCTTAAGCTTGCGAGCAACACGCCGATGTTCAAGCGGCTGCGCGACGACATGGATATCAATTGCGGCCTGATCCTCGATGGCGAACGCTCTGTCGAAGAGATGGGGCAGGACATCTTCGAGCACATCCTGCGCGCCGCTTCGGGCGAGCGTACCCGTAGCGAACTGCTCGGGCTGGGCGACCACGAATTCGTGCCCTGGCATATGGGCATCGTGAGCTGAGCCGCCGCCATCACTACAAAAAAACCGGAGACAGAGATTGAATCAAGCCTTGCAACAGGCGCCTCGCAGCAAAGTGCGCTGGCTGGTGGCCGGCCTGATGTGGTCGGCCATTGCCATCAACTATATCGACCGTACTGTGCTGTCCGCCGCGGCCCCACATCTGCAGTCCGAGTTCCATCTCGGCGCCATGGAGATG
This sequence comes from Paraburkholderia phenazinium, assembly GCF_900142845.1. Lineage (NCBI taxonomy): Bacteria > Pseudomonadati > Pseudomonadota > Betaproteobacteria > Burkholderiales > Burkholderiaceae > Paraburkholderia > Paraburkholderia phenazinium. Next base: position 3,245,394 of record NZ_FSRU01000001.1, on the reverse strand, counting down.
GGGATCGTGATGTCGGCGTTCTTCTGGTCGTACTCGCTGCTGCAACTGCCGGCCGGGATGCTGGCCGACCGTTTCGGGCAGAAGCTTGTACTGGGCATGGCCGTGTTCTGGTGGTCGCTCGCGACGGCCGTCACGGGACTTGCTACCGGCTTCAAATCGCTCGTGGCCCTGCGGGTGATGCTGGGTGTCGGCGAGGCGGGTTCCTATCCCAGCAACGCGGGCATCGCCACGCGATGGTTTCCGCGCAAGGAGCGCGCCACCGTGGCGGGCATCTTCGATAGCGGGTCGAAACTGGGTGGGGCGGTGGCGCTTCCGCTGATCGCCTGGTTGCTGGCCACCTTCGACTGGAAAGTGACTTTTGCGATCACCGGCGCGCTGGGGCTTGTCTGGTGCGTCGTCTGGGTCGTGGCGTTCAGAAACTCGCCGGCCGATCACCGGCGCGTCAACGCGGCCGAGCTCGCGTATATCCGCGACGGCGCAGAGGCGCCGCGTCGCGACAATGCGCTGGCAGAAGTACCCTGGTACAGACTGTTCGGATACCGAAACATCTGGGCCATGTGCATCGGCTTCTTCATGATCAACTACAACTCGTACTTCTTCATCACATGGCTGCCGACCTATCTCGTCAAGGCGCGCGGCATGAGCATGATGGAGATGGGTTTCATGGCTTCGTTGCCGCTCATTCTTTCGATGGTCGTCGAGATATTGGCGGGCTGGGCCTCGGATCGTGTGTATGCCTCCGGACGGCTGTCGCTCACCGCGACCCGCAAACTGTTTCTCATCGTCGGCCTGTTGATGGCGTCAAGCATCGGCCTTGCGGCGTTCGCCGCTTCGCCGCTGGTGGCCGTGGCCTTGCTGTGCGTGGCGAAGTCGGGCACCACCGTCGCCGCGTCGCAGGTCTGGGCATTGCCGGGCGACGTCGCACCACGGAATATGGTCTCGCGGGTCGCGGGCATCCAGAACACCGTCTCGAACATGGGGGGCGTGGTTGGTCCCGTCGTTACCGGTGCGATTGTGGGCGCAACCGGATCGTTCGTTCCCGCGCTGCTGTTCTCGTCGGCACTGATTGTGATTGCCATGCTCAATTATCTGTTCCTGCTCGGCAGGGTGGAACCCATCCAGTTCAATCCCATCCCCATGGAGGCTAGAAATCGTGATGAACGCAACGTCGACGTCCGCGCTTAATCCATTCAAGGCGGCGCTTGCCAGCGGCCAAAAGCAGATTGGCTTCTGGCTTTCGATGGCCGATGCCTATCTGGCCGAAGTCAGTGCAACGGCCGGTTTCGAATGGCTATTGATCGACGCAGAGCACGCCCCCAATGACGTGCGCAGCATCCTCGCGCAACTGCAGGCGGTGGCGCCGTATCGCGCCGAGGCGGTTGTGCGGCCGGTGAACGGCGACCCTGCGTTGCTCAAGCGCCTGCTCGATATCGGCGCGCGCAATCTGCTGGTGCCGATGATCGATACCGCGGAGCAGGCCCGTGCGTGTGTGGCCGCCGTGCGCTATCCGCCGCATGGCATTCGCGGTGTGGGCAGCGCAGTGGGACGTGCGTCGCGGTGGAGCTCGCGCACCGACTATCTGGATATCGCAGACAGCGAAATCTGCCTGCTCGTGCAGGCGGAGACCGTCACGGCGCTCGACCATCTCGAGGCGATTTGCGCGGTGGACGGTGTCGATGGTGTTTTCATTGGACCGGCGGATCTGGCTGCGTCGATGGGGCATCGCGGCAAGCCGGGTCATCCGGAGGTGCAGCAGGCGATCGAGACGGCGATGCGCACCATCATTGCGTCCGGCAAGGCGGCCGGCACCTTGACCTCGGACCCGGCACTGGCGCGTCGCTATCTCGAGCTTGGCTGCACGTTCGTTGCGACCGGCGTGGATATCCTTATGTTCGCGAACGCGGCCCGCAAGCTGGCCCGCGAGTTTATCGAGCAGTGAAGCAGGGGCGAGCTATGCTCCCCCCGACGCCGTGGGCCGACAGGTGGCGTCGGCCGGCACGAAGCGCGTATTGGAGCGACAATAGCTCCCCGTGCTCCCCCATCCCTTGAAGCCGATCTCCGCAAAGCTCGCCGGGCCGCCGCACGAACCATTCGTTATCTGTAGAGGAGAGTCACATGAACAAGCCGTACCGCATTGCCGTCATTCCTGGGGACGGCATCGGCAAGGAGGTGATGCCCGAGGGCCTGCGCGCACTCGAAGCCGTCAGCAAGCGATTCGGCATCGCGCTGGAATTCAGGCATATCGAATGGGCAAGCTGCGACTACTACGCGAAGCACGGTCAGATGATGCCGGACGACTGGAAAGCGCAATTGCAACCCATGGATGCGATCCTGTTCGGCGCCGTCGGCTGGCCGGACACGGTACCCGATCATGTTTCCTTGTGGGGTTCGCTGCTGAAGTTTCGCCGCGAGTTCGACCAGTACATCAACTTGCGTCCGGCGCGTCTCTTTGCCGGCGTGCCGTCGCCGCTAGCAGGGCGCAAGGCAGGCGACATCGATTTCTGGATCGTGCGCGAGAACACCGAAGGCGAGTACTCGTCGGTAGGCGGTGTGATGTTCGAAGGCACGGAGCGCGAATTCGTCCTGCAGGAATCCGTGTTCACGCGGCACGGCAGCGAGCGTGTGCTGAAGTTCGCCTTCGACCTTGCGCAGCGGCGCGAGCGCAAGAAGATCACCGTTGCGACCAAGAGCAACGGCATCGCCATCAGCATGCCGTGGTGGGACAAATGCGCGGCCGGCATCGCGGCGCAGTATCCGGATGTGACGTGGGACAAGCAGCATATCGACATCCTGTGCGCACGTTTCGTGCTGAATCCGGACCGCTTCGATGTGGTCGTGGCCACCAACCTGTTCGGCGACATCCTTTCCGATCTCGGTCCCGCCTGCACCGGCACGATCGGTCTTGCGCCCTCGGCGAACATGAATCCGGATCGCAAGTTTCCTTCGTTGTTCGAACCGGTTCACGGTTCGGCGCCGGATATCTATGGCAAGAACATCGCCAATCCGATTGCGATGGTCTGGTCGGCGGCGATGATGCTCGACTTCCTCGGCAATGGCCAGGGCGTCGAGCGCGAGGCACACGACGCCATGCTGGCCGCGATCGAGGCGGTGCTGAAGGAAGGCCCGCATACCGGCGATCTCGGCGGCCGGGCGAACACCACGGAAGTCGGCAAGGCGATCGCCGAGCGGCTCGCCTGAACAAGGAGTTTTCCATGGCAACGAAATTCGAATTGAGCGAGCTGATCCGCACCGGGCACTTTATCGACGGTCAGTGGGTGGCCTCTGCAAACGGCAAGCGCTTCGACGTGACGAATCCGGCCACGGGTGAAGTGATCGCCACCATCGCGGACGGCGGCGAGGCCGATGCCCGCGCCGCGACCGATGCCGCCGCGCGCGCTTTCCCCGCCTGGCGCGATGCGCTGCCCAAGGAGCGCGCCGCCGTGCTGCACCGCTGGCACGCGCTGATGCTCGAGAACGCCGACGCGCTTGGGCACCTGATCTCGCTCGAACAGGGCAAGCCTTTCGCGGAAGGGCGCGGCGAAGTGCTGTATGGCGCATCGTATGTCGCGTGGTTCGCGGATGAAGCGACGCGCATCTATGGCGATCTGATTCCGCAGCAGCAGCGTGGCAAGCGCATGAGCGCGGTGAAGGAGCCTATCGGCATTGTCGCGGCCATCACGCCGTGGAATTTCCCGCTGGCGATGATTGCGCGCAAGATCGCGCCGGCGCTCGCCGCAGGATGTACGGTGGTGGGCAAGCCCGCCGAGGATACGCCGCTCACGGCGCTTGCGCTCGTGATGCTCGCGCATGAAGCGGGTGTGCCGCCCGGCGTGCTGAACCTGATTGCGGCGTCGCGCGAGAGTGCGGTGCCGGCCGTGGCCGCGTGGCTGCACGACAGCCGTGTGCGCAAGATCACCTTCACCGGTTCGACGCCGGTCGGCAAGTATCTGGCGCGCGAGTCGGCGGATACGCTCAAGAAGCTCTCGCTCGAACTGGGCGGCAACGCACCGTTCATTGTGTTCGACGACGCGGATCTCGAAGCGGCCGTCAGCGGTCTGCTGGTGTCGAAGTTCCGCAACGGCGGGCAGACCTGCGTGTGCCCGAATCGCGTCTACGTGCAGTCGTCGGTGTACGAGAGATTCGGCGACATGCTGGCCCGACGCGTCGCAGCGCTGAAGGTCGCGCCGGCCACTGACCCCGACGCCCAGATCGGCCCGATGATCAACGCGCGCGCCGTCGAAAAGATCGCACGGCACGTCGACGATGCCGTGTCGAAGGGTGCGCGTGTCCTCGCCGGCGGAAAGCGGCTTACGGCGCTCGGTCCCAACTACTATGCGCCGACGGTCCTCGCCGATGCCACCGGCGCGATGCAGTTGAGCTGCGAGGAGACCTTTGGCCCTGTCGTGCCGCTGTTCCGCTTCGACGACGAAACGCAGGCCATCCAAGCGGCGAACGACACACCGTTCGGTCTTGCCGCGTATTTCTACAGCCAGAACGTGCGTCGCATCGACCGCGTCGCAAGGCAGTTGGAGGCGGGTATCGTCGGCATCAACGAGGGCGCGCTGGCGAGTGAGGCCGCGCCGTTTGGCGGCGTGAAAGAATCGGGCTACGGCCGCGAGGGATCGAAGTATGGCCTCGACGATTATCTGTCCATCAAGTATCTCTGCCAGGGCGGACTCGAATAAGCGAGGGGATGTAACAAGGGCACCCGCTGCGCAGACCGGGTGCCCATAAGTGTTTTGTATCGCCACAGATCGATTTCATCTTTGCGCGCGCGGCGTCGGGGGCATACCGTTATGACGGTAAAACTCCTCCCGAAACGAAATCCGATCATGTACAAAGCCATTCGAAAAAATCCTTCTGCTGCTCAAGCCGACCCGAAGATACTGAGCGCCTTGCGCGACATTCCGGTGTCGGCGCTGAGCGACAACATGCACCGCAATATCGGCACGACCGGTTTGCTGCCGTATCAACGGCCCGGCAAGGCAACGATGGCGGGCACCGCCGTTACGGTCAGGTCGCGCGGCGGCGACAATCTCACCTATCTGCGGGCGCTGGAGTTTTGCCGTGCCGGCGACGTGCTGGTGCTCGATGCCGGCGGCGATCTGAACAACGCGGTCGTCGGCGGCATTCTGTCGTTCTACGCGGCCACTGCGGGGATGGCGGGCCTCGTGATTGACGGTGCGATTCGCGATGTCGCCGAGATCCGCGAGCGCGATTTTCCGGTGTATGCGCGCGGCGTTACGCATCGCGGCCCGTATAAGGATGGCCCGGGTGAGATCAACGTGCCGGTGTCGGTCGGCGGCATGGTCGTCAATCCGGGGGACATCATCGTCGGCGATCAGGATGGTCTGCTTGCCATTCCGCAAGACGAGGTGGAGCAGGTCATCGAAAAGGCGCGCGCCGTTCTGGAGGCGGAGGCTGAAACCATGCGTGCGATGAAGGAAGGGCGCTGGAATCGCGCCTTTATCGATGCACTCGAAGCGCGATGCAATAACTGAGTTGTCGAGCGCTGCTGCGCTTGCGATCGCGGCGCGGCGACGGCTAAGCAGTGCTTCGCACGAAGACCAGGAGCAAACCGTAGTCGCCTTTATCCGCTGCACGCAAGGCGGTTAGGTAATCCGACCGGGCGTTATCCGCTTTAACCAATGTTCCGCCGCCACCCCATGAAAACGCCTCTTGTTTCATGCTGCGCAAGAGCGCATCAGCCATCATTCGCGAGTGTCGGCCGTTGCCGTTTGGAAAGGGATGAATCCACACCAGCTCGCGGTGAAATCGTGCGGCAATCTCATCGGGCGGGAATGTGTCGTTGTCGACCCACCACCGCGTGTTACCGAAAAGATCTCTGAGTTTGACGCTGACCTGCGTCCAGTCGCATCCGATGTTCTTGTCGGACTTGCGGAACGTGCCTGCCCACGACCAGGTGTGGCCGAACATTCTCTTGTGAAGGTTGCGACAGAACACTTCACTGAGGACATCGGCCTTGCGTTGACGGCGAGCCCATTGCACGGCTTGCAGGATGTTCTCCTGCTCCCAGTCATTCAGGTCGCCCTTGGTGGTCAGGTGCGTCGGTATCAGCCCTGCAAGCTCGTCAGGGTCGAGCGGTGTCTGGCCGTCCTGCTCGTCTAAATCTATCGCCATAGGTCGGACCAGCGACCCCGGAGCAGTTCCGCCGTTCTTTGCTCAACCTGTTTGCGAAGTCGGTCGGTTGCCGGACGTTGGTCTTCCAGACTCATGGTGTGCGCAACTCCGCTCACCTCCTGCAGGGCGATTGAGCGCGCCTGGTCTTCGACCACTTGAGTCAGTGGCTTTCTGGGCGCCAAAGCATAGACCAGCTCGCAGTCCAGCCCGGCAGCCAGCTTGCGCAGTTGTCCGAGCGTGATTCGCTCCTCAGCTTCCGCCAACTCCGATTTGTGCAGGGTCGAACCGGCAATGCCTAACCTGTCGGCTTGCTGTCGCTCGGTGAGCCCTAACGATTCTCGGATGGCCTTCAGCCATCCACGCGGCGGGGGCCGACGGTCGGTCAAATCCGAGTACGCTGCGACCGACGCCTGGACCTGCTCAAGCCGGAGTTGCCTCATTCTGGAGTTCATTTTGCTGGCCTATAGGCTATCAAAAACACAATAAATGATAGCCTATAGGCCAGCAATCAACAAGTTTTGCTTCATTATAGTGAATCAAAAAATACTGTTCTGCTTCACTATAGGGCATCGGAGTTCGCATGAAAAAGACCCGCAATCCCCTTTGGGACGCGGGTCTCAGCGTTAATTAGCTCAAAAACCAACACCTTTGTGGTACGGGTCGGGCGTAAGGCGGCGCCTTTTTGCTTTCCGCCAGCGTTTCCGCCGTCGCCCGCGGGCGACGGCAGACCGATGCGCACTACTCGAAACTGACGACCACCTTCATCGACTTGCTCCGGTCCCCGGCAGCTTGAAACGCCGCCACCGAATCCTGATACGGAAACACGCGGGATATCAGCGGCTTGACGTCGATCAGGCCTTTGTTCAGCAATTCGACCGCCACCGCGAACTCTTCGTGAAAGCGGAATGCGCCGCGCAGATCGAACTCCTTCGCGACCACGACGTTGATCGGCAACGTGATGTCGCCGCCAAGACCCACCTGAACGATCACCGCGCGGGGACGCAGCACGTCGAATGCGCCACGCAAGGCGGCAGCATTGCCGCTCGCCTCGAACAGCACGTCGAAGGTGCCCTTGTCGACGGCGAACGGTGCGAGCGCATCGGGTTGTTCCGCGACATTGAAGGCGAGATCGGCGCCGACCCGTCGCGCGCTTTCGAGCGGCAGCGCGTTGACATCGGTGGCGACGATCGTCGCCGCACCCGCACGACGTGCGGCCGCGACGATCAAGGCGCCAATCGGACCACATCCTGTCACCAGCACTTTCTTGCCGAGCAGCGGGCCCGCACGTCGCACCGCGTGCAGGGCAACGGAAAGCGGCTCGGCCATGGCGGCCTCGGCATCGCTGAGCGCATCCGAAACGACATGTGCCTGGCTACGGTCGATGACGATCTCCTGGCGAAATGCACCTTGAACGTGGGGCGTGCGCATCGCGCTGCCGTAATAGCGCATATCCAGGCAATGATTCTGCAAGCCTTGCTGGCAGTACTGGCAGAGACCGCATGCACGGCTCGGGCTGATCGAGATCCGGGTGCCGACCGGCATATCGGTCACCCCTGAACCGATGCCCGCCACGACACCCGATACCTCATGCCCAAGGACCATGGGTTCCTTGATGCGCACGGTGCCGAAGCCGCCGTGATTGAAGTAGTGCAGATCGGAGCCGCAAATCCCGCCGGCCCGCACGCGGATGAGCAACTGGTTGGCTTCCGGCTCGGGCGTCGGAAGGTCTTCAATCCGCAAATCCAGCGGTGCGTGAATGACGAGTGCGTGCATGGCAAAGGCCTTGTCGGTGAATCGATGAAATCGGTCGAGTCCCGCTGCAAGATCTGCTTCACCTCCTGCGATGCGAAGCAGAGCGTGGCTCGGATGAACGTTAGAACTTGTGACGCAGGCCGATATCCGCTTCGAACAGCGAGTTATGGCCATAGAACGGCTGATTGGAACCGGAGGCGGCGGCCAGCGGAATCCATGCGCCGGTCAGATGGTTGTAATCGGCACCGATATAGACATCCGTGGTCTTGCTCAGGAAGTAGTCGAACGTCGGGCCGCCGGTGATGCGCGTGCCGCTCTGTCCGGCGTGATGAACGAAGTCCACATAGACGGGCAGATCGAGCACGGCCGCAGGCGTGATGTAGTACATCAGGGCCGTGGAGAACGAGTCGTTGCGGTAGTCCGCCGGATACACGTGGCTGAAGATATAGGAGCCGTAAACCTTTGCCGCGCCGAACGTATAGGTTGCACCCGCGGTGAAGACCTTTTGCGAGCTGTCCGGAATCGTCAGACCGAAGTAGGTGCTGCCATACTCGGTCGTGGCCGGCGTCAGGCCGCCAATATCGTTGATGACCTGATAGGCCGCGCCCACGCTCAAGGGGCCGTGGTCATACGAGAGGCTGACGGCCGGCGACGAGTACTGGTGGAAATTGCCGGCGGTCTGGCCGAACGTATAGGCGGTCTTGGCGGTAAAGCCGGCCAGGGTCGGTGAGGTGTAGCGAACCGTATTGTCGAGACGTCCACCGCCGGTTTCGCCGGCGCCCTGGAAGCCCACCGTGCCGGTGTAATTGGCAAACGCATAGATGTCATGCGTCCAGCCCATTTCGTGCACCAGGGTGTATTGGCGTCCCAACGTCACCGTGCCGTACGAGGTGGTGAGGCCAACCAAAGCCGTGCGGCCGAACAGCCGTGCCGTGCCGGACGGCATGGATTGCTGGGTCGCGCCGGTGTTGGGTGTGAAGCCGCCCTCCAACTGGAAGATCGCCGCCATGCCGCCGCCGAGATCCTCGTTACCCTGCAAGCCCCAACGGCTGCCCTGAATTTCGCCGCCGCTGCCCATCGTAAAGAGCGAGCCGCTGCCCGTCTTGGTCTGATGGTTGTCGTAGCGCACGGCCTCGTCGATGATGCCGTACAGCGTGACGCTCGACTGCGCATAGGCCGACCCCGACAATGCAAATCCCAATGCAGTCAGTACACCTAATGTATTATTTTTCACGAGAAGATCCCCTTGCCGTTTGAGAAAGAATGGAAAATTTCAGGTCAACCGCCGCGTCGGAAGGGCGCGGCGTGTTTTTATTCGAAGATGTGACGCGAGCTGCCGCGTCCTATCTTGTTCTCTCAGTTCAGTGCGGCCACCGCGGCTGCGATTTTTCGGCAGCCGTCGTCGATGATCTCCACGCGGGTGGCAATCGACATGCGGAAGTAGGGGGATACCCCATAGGCTGAGCCTGCGACGAGGGCTACGCCGACCTGTTCGAGCAGGTAAAGCACGACGTCGGCGTCGCCCTCGAGAAGTTTTCCTTGCGGCGTCGTGCGGCCGATCATGCCGCTGCAATTCACATACAGATAGAACGCGCCGCCCGGCGTCCGGCAACTGATGCCCGGAATGGCGTTGAGCGCTTCCAGTGCGTGGTCGCGCCGCTCGCGATAGGTCCGTACGGATTGAGCGACGAAGCTCTGGTCGCCGGCGAGCGCGGCGAGTGCCGCGGCCTGGCTGATGGAACTGGCGTTACTGGTCGACTGCGATTGCAGCGTATCTATAGCCGCGATCAGATCGGCCGGGCCGGCCGCGTAGCCGATACGCCAGCCGGTCATCGCATAGGTCTTCGACACGCCGTTGACGACGAGGGTCCGGTCCGCCAGCGCAGGTTCGACGGACAGCAGGTGTTGAGGGGCGTCGCCATCGAAGCGAATATGCTCGTAGATATCGTCCATCATCACCAGCACGCGCGGATAGCGCAGCAGGACGTCGGCCAGTGCGCGCAGTTCAGCGGACGTATAGGTTGCGCCGGTCGGATTGGTGGGCGAATTGATCACCAGCCAGCGCGTGCGCGGCGTAATGGCGGCTTCGAGCAGCGCGGGTGTCAGTTTGAAGCCGTCTTTCTCGGTGCAGGGCACGACCACCGGCACGCCGTCGCAGGCCAGCGTCATGTCCGGGTAGGAGACCCAGTAGGGCGCGGGAATCAGCACTTCGTCGCCGGCTTCGACGGTAGTGGCCAGAGCATTGAAGATGGCGTGCTTGGCGCCGCACGTCACGATGATGTGCTTCGGATCATACGAAAGCCCGTTTTCACGCTTGAGCTTGTCGGCGATCGCGGCGCGCAGTGCAGGCGTGCCGGCGGTTTGCGTATAGCGTGTTTCACCGCGCTCCATGGCTTCGAAGGCGGCGCGGCGGATGTGCTCGGGCGTATCGAAGTCGGGCTCGCCCACTACCAGATTCACAATGGTCTTGCCCTGGCGCCGCAGTTCGGCGGCACGGTCGGCCGCGGCACTGCTAGGCGAAGGTTTGATGCGCTGGACACGGGCGGCGATACGCGATGCACTCACACTGGACTCCTTCGACGGCGTTTAACGAGCCCTAACAGTAAGCGTGCGAAAAAGTTGACGCTAAGACGTCTTTCCGCTGGGGTAATAACATCCACTTATGACGCGATGACGTGCGTGCTCTAGCCGCAGTGCACCCAGATCGCACGCCTTGTCGTTGATGCCGTTGCGCAGCGGTGCAGCATGCTCGCCTCGGCGAAACGTCGGTGTAGGGGTTTTTTTCGGGCTGTGCGCGACGTAGCGCTTGCCTTATGATTGTTGCATCCCGTACACAGTGATGGATGCGACCAGCGTGAACCTGCGGCGTTTGAAGTACTTTGTGAAGATCGTCGATATCGGCAGCCTGACCCAGGCTTCCGAAGTGTTGCATATCGCCCAGCCCGCATTGAGTCAGCAGTTGATCACGCTCGAGGACGAGTTCCAGCAGCAGTTGCTGGTCCGCACGAAACGCGGCGTGACGCCCACGGAGGCGGGTGCCACCTTGTATCGCCACGCGCAATTGATCCTGCGTCAGTATGAGCAGGCGCAGGCCGACGTGAAGAGCGCGGGGCAGACCTTATCGGGCCAGGTGTCGGTTGGCCTGGCGCCGGGCACGGGTGCGTCTGCGCTGTCACTGCCTCTGTTGCGCACGGTGCGTGCCCGTCATCCGGACATTCTTCTCTACATCAACGAGAACTTCGGCACCACGTTGAGCGAGCTGATCATGAACGGTCGCATGGACATGGCGGTCCTCTACGGCGACAAGCCGGTCCATGGGTTGTCGTTCCAGTTGCTGATGAACGAGGAACTGTTCCTCGTTGCGCCGCGCAGCATGGGAATCGCGCAGGATCAGATCAACGTGACCGACTTGCGCGACGTGCCCTTGCTGCTGCCGCGCCCCTACAACTACCTGCGCAAGTATGTGGACGAGGGATTCGCCCGCGTGCAGATGATCCCGAACGTGGTCGCCGAGATCGAATCGGCGTCGACGCTGTCGGCGGCCGTGAGTGCGGGCATCGGCGCGACCATCCTGCCGGACTCCACCGCTCGCGTGGTGGCGGCGGCCGGCGACGTCGTGCAGTGCCGCATCGTGTCCCCCGTGATCAAGATCCCGCTGTCGGTCTGCCTGTCCGACCACCTTCCTCTTTCCGAGCCCGCCGCGGCCGTCAAGGACATCCTGCTGGAGCTGGCGGGAGACCTCGCGCTCGACGTGCGCTCGGAGTCCGGCGCCGATACATAAGCGCGCCTTATCGCTACAAACCCAAACCGTCTTGGCGCATTTTTTATGCGCCGGATACATTGAGTCCATCGTCAGTCGCGCCGGCTCCAGATGGGTGGGCGCGACATGCGTCTAACGGGGCATGGACTCAAAGATGGATCTTCAGAAGATTAAGGGCCTTATAGACCTGCTGGCCGACTCGCCGCTCGCCGAACTCGAACTGATCGAGGGCGAGGAAAAGATCCGGCTTGTCAAAGCGCTGCGGCGCGACAGGGTGGCGCGCTCCGGCGATGGTCGCGATCGGGCTACCGCGATTGGTCCAGATCCGGTGGAGGATGAGGGTATAGCGGTGCCGCTGACAGGCACGGTACCGCCGTCTCCGCTTGAAGGAACCATGCCTCATCCGGTTGCGGCCGTGAGCGAATCGCGGCTGGTGGGCTCACCCATGTCGGGCATCGTCCATCTGACGCCGGCGCCGGGCGAAGCGCCGTTCGTGAACATCGGCGACACGGTCGCAGAAGGCCAGGTGCTGTGCACGATCGAAGCCATGAAGATGTTCAACGCGCTCGAAGCCGAATTCGGCGGCACGGTGGTCGAGATTCTCGTCAAGCCGGGCGACGAAGTGGACCTCGGCCAGCCGTTGTTCCGCGTGGGGGCGTGAAGACGATGCGTGAGCTGAATCGCCTATCGCCATTCGAATGTGACGACGTGGCTATTTTCTCGGTTGAATGACGATGTTCGACAAGGTATTGATTGCTAACCGCGGTGAGATTGCGCTTCGCATCCAGCGTGCCTGCCGCGAACTCGGTCTGAAGACAGTGGCGGTCCACTCGCAGGCGGACGCGCAGGCGCGCTACGTGCGCCTCGCGGACGAGGCGCTGTGCATTGGTCCCGCTGCGCCGGGCCAGAGCTATCTGAACATCGCCGCGATCCTGTTTGCGGCCCATGTCAGCGGCGCGCAGGCCGTGCATCCCGGTTACGGTTTCCTCTCGGAGAACGCCGATTTCGCAGCACAGGTCGAAGCCGCAGGGTTGAGCTTCATCGGCCCGCGACCCGAATCCATCCGTACCATGGGCGACAAGGTGGCGGCCAAACGCGCCATGCGCGCCGCTGGTGTGCCGTGCGTGCCGGGTCCGGATGGCAGCTTGCCCGATGACCCTGAAGCGATCCTGCGGGTCGCGGAAGAGATCGGTTATCCGGTCATCGTCAAGGCGGCGGGCGGTGGCGGAGGCCGCGGCATGCGGGTCGTGCACGGTGCCGCGCAACTGCTGGAAGCGGTATCCGTGACCCGCGAGGAAGCGCGCCGCGCATTCGGCAAGCCGGAACTGTACGTCGAGAAATTCCTCGAGCATCCGCGCCACGTCGAAATCCAGGTGCTCTGCGATACCCACGGCAATGCGCTGTGGCTCGGCTCGCGGGACTGCTCGATGCAACGGCGTCATCAGAAGGTGCTGGAAGAGGCGCCCGCGCCGGGCATCGACCCGGCGCTCATCCGCCAGGTCGGCGAGCGCTGCGTGGAGGCCTGCCGGCAGACGAACTATCGCGGCGCCGGCACGTTTGAATTCCTGTTTGAAGACGGCGAGTTCTACTTCATCGAAATGAACACGCGCCTGCAGGTCGAGCATCCGGTGACGGAGATGACCTCCGGCATCGACATCGTGCGGGAACAGATTCGCATTGCTCAAGGCCACGCGTTGACCGTGCGGCAGCCGGAGATTCGCGCAGTGGGACATTCGCTCGAATGCCGCATCAACGCTGAAGACCCGTTTACGTTTGCGCCTTGCCCCGGCAAGGTGACGGCGTGGGAATTGCCGGGTGGCAACGGCGTGCGGGTGGATTCGCATGTCAGCAGCGGGGTGGTGGTGCCGCCGTACTACGATTCGTTGATCGCCAAGGTCATCACGCATGGGGCCACTCGCGACGAGGCCGTCGTGCGCATGCGGCTAGCGCTGGCGGAAATGCGCGTGGAAGGCATCCATACCAATGTGCCGTTGCATCGGGCGGTGCTGGAGGACGAGGGATTCTGTGCGGGCGGCGTCGACATTCATCATCTGGAACGCTGGCTGGCAAAGAGGAAACAGGCATGACGCCCACCATTGAGCAGGCGTCGATCACGCATGCCGACATCACCGGATGGATGCGACCGGATTCAAACAGGACCGCCACCGTAATGAAACAGGACGATTCGGACGCCAAACTGTGTATCAGCATGCTGGGCACGACGGCCATGCTGTTCGAGGCGCCCGGCGCGCTCGATCTGCGTGTGCAACGCCGTATCTGGACGCTTGCCCGCGAGGTCGAGGCGTGGCCCGGCGTGCGCGAGGCAGTACCCGGCGTGACCAATCTGATGCTGACGTTTTCCACGCCGCCTGCCGACCCCGATGCGCTCGGCGCCGCGTTGCGCGAGGCATGGGATGCGGCCGCCGAGTTGCAGGTCGAAGGGAAAGTGGTGGAGCTGCCGGTGGCGTATGGCGGCGAGTTCGGGCCGCATCTGCACGACGTAGTGGCGCACACCGGCCTGTCCGTCGCCGAAGTCGTGCGGATGCACTGCGCGCCGCTCTATACGGTCTATGCGCTCGGCAGCCATCCCGGCTACTGCTATCTGGGCGGCATGGATCCGCGTATCGCCACGCCGCGCCGCAAGGTGCCGGTACTCGGCTTGCCGGGCGGGGCGGTGTCGATAGGCGGCGTGCAGACGGGTGTGTCGGCATCGGCGGGGCCGAGCGGCTGGAACACCATCGGCCACACCTCGATGTCGTTCTTCGACCCGACCCGCGACAACCCGGCCACGCTGGCGCCCGGTGACATGATTCGCTTTCGCGTCGAGAGGATCGTCCCATGATCGAGATTCTGTCTTCATCGGCGCTCGCCACCGTGCAGGACCAGGGGCGCGAGGGCTACCTGCGTTACGGCGTCGGCACGGCCGGGGCGATGGACCGGCTGGCGCTGTCGGTGGGTAACCTGTTGCTTGGCAATCCTGATGACGCGGCGGGGATCGAGATTCCGATGTTCCCGTTTCGTGTGCGCTTCCTTGACGACCAGGCGTTCGCCATTACGGGAGCCGATTGTTCCGTGCGGCTCGGCGACCGTCCCATTCTCCCCTGGTGGACCGCGCAGGCGAAGACGGGCGACGTGCTGACGATCGGCGTGCCGGCCAGCGGCACGCGCTGCTATCTGTCGCTCGCGGGCGGCGTGGACGTGCCGGTGGTGCTCGGCTCGCGCAGCACGCAGTTGCGGGGGCAGTTCGGCGGCTACGACGGTCGCCAGCTTCAGAAAGGGGACGTGGTGCAGGCGCTCGGCCGCGACGGCTGTGCGGCGTTGCCCGAGGTGGGTTTTGGCGCCGTGCCGCCCGAGTACTCGCTGCCGGGCCCGCTTGCTACGCCTGTGGCCGATGCGGCGGAAACGGTGGTGCGCGTGCTGCCGGCGGCGGAATACGATTGCTACCGGCCGGAATCGCTCGATGCCTTCTGGCGCGAAGGATGGAAGGTGACGCCGCAGAGCGATCGTTACGGCTATCGTCTGGCGGGGCCGGTATTGAGTGCGACGCACACGATCGAAAAGCGTTCGCACGGCATCGTCCCCGGCGTGATTCAGGTGCCGCATAGCGGCCAGCCCATCATCCAGTTGCGCGACGCGCAGCCGTCCGGCGGTTATCCGAAGATCGGCACGGTGATCGAAGCGGACCTGTGGCGACTCGCGCAGGCACGGATCGGCACGAAGCTGCGTTTCGTGCAGACGACCTATCCGGAGGCGGTGGCGGCCCTCGAAGAAGTGGAGCGCTACCTGCTCAAGGTCCGCAACCTCGTTGGCCTTTTTCGCAGTTCCAGACATTGACACATGACACAGAACATCGAAGTGGAACTCGGCGAACTTCGGCAAGTCACTTCGTGGCTGGCGGCGGTGGATATCGAATTCATCGAAATCAGCCGGCCCGGGACGGTGGTGCGGTTGTCGATGGAGCGGGAAGTTGATGACGAGGAGCGCGTGTGCCCGGTGCCCGCTGCGCATGGTGCGTCTCGCGCGCAGGATGCACAGGATTCGCGGAAGCAGACGACACAGGTGAACGCATCCTCGGTCGGGGTCTTTCTCACTACACACCCTGCGCGCTCCTCCGTTCCGCTTGCGGCCGTTGGCGTTCACGTCAGGCGGGGCGATGTCGTAGGTCTGCTGCGGATCGCGGAGTTGTGTGTCCCGGTCGTCGCGCCCGTGGACGGCAAGGTGATCCGATGGCTCGCGCCGCATGCCGGCCACGTCGGCTATGGCACGCCATTGCTGGAGCTTGCTGCATCGTCAGCGTCGTCGCCATAGGAAACGGCTTCATACGCGCATTCCGCTGCGGCTGATGACGCGCGGCGGTGCTTCACCGGACATCGATTGATCAGACAAACGGAGAGTGGACGATGGAAATCGATCTAAACGCCGACCTCGGCGAAGGCTTCGGGCCTTACACCATGGGCGAAGACGAAGCGATGCTCGATATCGTCTCGTCGGCCAATGTTGCGTGCGGCTATCACGCGGGCGACCCGGTCATCATGGACAAGACGGTGCGCATGGCCCTGGCGCGGCAGATCGAGATTGGCGCGCATGTCGGCTTTCCCGACCTGCTGGGTTTCGGCAGACGGCAGATGCAGGCGGACCCGCTGGAACTGGCCAAGTACGTGCTCTATCAGATGGGCGCGCTGGCCGGTATTGCGAAGGCTGCGGGACACCGCGTCACGCACATGAGTTTCCATGGGGCGCTCGGCAATATGGCGGCGTCGTCGTATGAACTGGCCGAGCCGCTCGTGCGGGCGGTCGCCGAGTTCGACCGCGACCTCATCATCAGCGTGTCGACCAATACGGAAATCGAACGGGCCGCCGAGCGCATCGGCATTCGCACGGCCAATACTTTCCTCGCCGACCGCGCCTACGACGATCAGGGTGCGCTGGTCTCGCGCAAGCTCGAAGGGGCAGTGATCAAGGACCGCGTCGCCGTGCTCGCGCGCGTCAAGGAGCTGCTCGAGGACGGCACGATCACCACGATTGCGGGTAACAAGCTCAAGGTCACCGTGCAGTCGATTCTGCTGCACGGCGATACGCCTGGCGCAGTCGAGCTCGCACGCACGGTGCGGGGCGGAATCGAAGCCGCGGGCGGACGGGTGGTGCCGATATCGAAGCTGGTGCGGTGAGCGGCTTCAGTGGGCTTCGTTCGGTTCTGCAAGGCCATGGCGGTTCGTCATAAGCCCCGCTTATCCCTTCAAACCCAACTCGTCTTGGCGGCGGTTTTTCCCGCCGTATACATTGATCAGTAAGGCAGTCGTCTACCCCGAAGGACGTTATTTCGCAGGTACGACATTTCGTAGAACTCCAGATAGAGGTAATTCATGCCGTTTTCAGACTATAAGACCGCGCTGGTGACTGGCGCTTCGACGGGAATGGGCGCAGCGATCGTCGAGCGCTTCTGCCGCGAAGGACTCGAGGTGCACGCGCTGGCACGCAACGCCGACCGTCTGGGCGAGCTGGCAAAGCGCACGGGTTGCATTCCGCATGCGATCGACGTCTGCGATCTGAACGCCGTGACGAAGCTGACTCAGGACGTACCGTTCGATATCGTCGTGAACAATGCCGGCGTGTCGCGCAAGGGCTCGATTCTCGATGCGGGCGTTGAAGATATCGACGTGCAGGTTGAGGTGAATCTGCAGGCGGTCCTGCACCTGGTCCGCCTCACGATGCCGGGCATGGTGGCACGCGATCGCGGGCATATCGTCAACATCAGCTCGATCGCGGCCATCTACAACTTCAACGGCAATTCGATCTATCACGCGACCAAGGCCGGGATTCATGCCTTGTCGCGGCAGTTGCGGGTGGATGCGACCGGCAGGCGCGTGCGCGTCACGGAGATCTGCCCGGGGCGCGTGGCTACCGATATCTTCGGCCACGTCCACGGCGATATTGAAGAGGCGCGCAAGAAATTCATCGACGGTTTCGAATTGCCGCTGCCGTCGGATATCGCCGACGCCATCGCCTTCGCGATCGCCGCACCGCTCGCCGTCAATATCAGCAATATGGAAATTCTGCCCACGCTGCAGGTGCCGGGCGGACTGACGACCATCAAACGCGAGCCGGCGGAGTAAGTCGGGCAAGCTGCGGCTCGCCCGCGAGAACATCATCCGAGTAGCATTACCAGGAGCCTTTTCATGCGAGCATCGGTCCTCGTTACCCGCGCGTCGTTTCCCGATATCGTGGCGCGCCTGCGGGTTCATTTCGACGTTACCGACAATCCCGACGACACCCTCTGGACCCAGCCCGAACTTATCGCGCGCCTGCAAGGCAAGAGCGCGGCGTTGACGGCCGGCAGCGACCGGATCGACGCAACTTTGCTCGACGCCTGTCCGCAGCTCAAGGCCGTCTGCAATATCGGCGTGGGCTATAACAACGTCGATGTCGAAGCCTGCACGGCCCGTGGCGTGCTGGTCACCAACACGCCGGACGTGCTGACCGACACCACGGCCGATTTCGGCTTTGCGTTGATGATGGCGGCCGCGCGGCGCGTCACGGAGTCCGAACGTTTTCTGCGCCGCGGAGAGTGGACGAAGACCGGGCGCTACGACATGTTCGTCGGCAGCGATGTGCACGGTTCAACCCTGGGGATCCTGGGGATGGGCCGCATCGGTCAGGCGATTGCGCGGCGCGGGGCGCTCGGTTTCGGCATGCGGGTGATCTATCACAACCGCTCGCAGCTCTCGCCGGATATCGAGGCGAGTTGCGGCGCGCGTTATGTCGACAAGGATACGTTGCTGCTCGAAGCCGATCACCTCGTTATCGTCGTACCGTATTCGGCCAGTTCCCACCATGCTATCGGCCTGCAGGAACTTCGCAAGATGAAGTCTTCGGCGACGCTTACGAATATCGCGCGCGGCGGCGTGGTCGACGATGCCGCGCTGGCGGAGGCGTTGGCCGAGGGCAGCATCGCGGCGGCAGGGCTCGACGTGTTCGAAGGCGAGCCGGCCGTGAACCCGGCGCTGCTGGCGCTGAGCAACGTGGTGCTCACACCGCATATCGGCAGCGCCTCGGTCAGCACGCGGCGGGCTATGGCCTCGCTGTGCGTCGACAACCTGCTTGCGGCGCTCGGTCTTGGCGCCACGCCCGGCAAGCCGCCGACACCGGTCAATCCGCGAGTCCTGACGGGCGCACCGGCCGCTGTCTGAGCGCGTTGCGCGCGCGCTTGCTCGCGTTTGATCCGATTCGATTCGGTACGCGCGTTGGCCTCGATGCCAACGCGCGTCTAAAAATAAGGGTGGCGCAAAACGCGCCATCCAACGGAGACAAAAGACATGCACAACCTCGCCCAGAGGGCCGTCCCACGGGCCTCACCCGCATCATTCGCGAAACTTATTGGACCAGAAGAAAGGCGTCTGCAACCTTGAATTTTCGCGAGCTAGTATGAAATCAATGCAGGAGTCAACGGTGTCTTCGCATTGAAAACGGTGTGGCCGCCGATTGTCTAACGCGCGGCACCGGTCCGATCCGAATCATTGGGGCGTGCAACATGAAACTTCATTTTGACCTGGCAACCGTGCTGCAAGGTGACTACGGCGCGCTCTTTCTGCACGGGGTCGAACTTACGCTGGCGATGGCCGCGTTAGCGTGGCTACTGTCGTTGTTCGTAGGCATTCTGCTCACGCTGATCCGCCTGACCCACAATCGAGTCGCGACCGCTTTCGTGGCGGCCTTCGTTGCCTACCATCGCAACGTCCCGACGCTCGTGCAGATCCTGTTCTGGTACTTCGGCATCTCGTACATTCTGCCCACCGGATTGCAGACGATTCTGAACGACTACAACGGCCAGTTTATCTTTGCCGTCGTCGCGATCGGTTTGTGCAGCGGTGCTTACCTCTCCGAAGATATCCGCAGCGGCTTGCGCGCGATTTCCTATGGCCAGTACGAGGCGTCGCGTGCATTGGGGCTGAACTTTCTAGACGGTCTGCGCTTTGTGATTTTGCCTCAGGCCTTGCGCAATGCAATTCCGCAGATGGTCAATCACGCGGTCGTGCTCTTCAAGAACACGAGCCTGGCCATGGCAATCGGGGCGGCGGAACTGACCTACGTGACGCGGCAGATCGAGAACGAAACTTTCCTGTCCTTCGAATCGTACTTTGTGGCGACGGTGGTCTACCTAACAATCTCGCTCGTCATCATGCTGCTGGGAGCGAAGCTCGCTACGTACTACCGCATTCCAGGAGTGAAGTGATCATGTTCGCTATCTTGCGCGACAACTGGACGCTGCTGCTGATCGGGCAGTATCCGCATGGTCCGATCGGCGGGATTGTGCTGACGATTCTGCTGTCGCTATCGGCGCTGGTGATCGCCTTCCCGCTCGGCATTCTGGTAGCGCTCGCGCGGATCAGCCCGTTCGCGTTCCTGCGCGCGCCGGCTACCGGACTCGTCTACATGGTGCGGGGCATCCCGCTCCTGATGGTGATCTTCTGGGTGTATTTTCTGGTGCCCGTCTTGACGGGCTACCCCGTCACGGGTTTCGTGACGATGCTGTGCGCCCTCGTGATCTACGACTCGGCGTATCTGGGCGAGATCATTCGTTCGGGTATCGAAGCACTGCCTAAAGGACAGGCCGAAGCCTCGCGTGCGCTGGGCATGAGTTACCTGAAGACCATGCGCGCGGTGATCCTGCCGCAGGCGCTCTATAACGTGGTACCTAGCATGGTCACGCAGTTCGTTTCGACGGTGAAGGAGACCTCGCTTGGCTACATCATCAACGTTCAGGAAATCTCCTTCGCAGCGGATCAGATCAACAACCGCCTGCTGACGAAACCGTTCGCCGTATATCTGATTCTGGCGTTGAGCTACTTTGTCCTGTGTTATGCGCTGACGCAATTCGCGCAGTATCTGGAGCGCCGCGTCACGCGCAAGCGGGCCGGCAAGGCGGCGAAGAACAGCAGGACGGCGAGTGCTTCGATGAACCACCCGCTGCCCACCGAGAACTAGGCGCTTCAGCATTTCGAAGGAATCCCCATGATCAAGTTTTCCAGCGTCAACAAATGGTACGGCGAATATCACGCGCTCGTGGACGTCAACGCGGAGGTCCGCAAAGGCGAAGTGGTCGTCGTGTGCGGTCCGTCCGGTTCGGGTAAGTCGACTTTGATTCGGACGGTTAACCGGCTTGAGGAAATCGACCGCGGGCAGATTGCGTTCGATGGGCAGAACATCCACGACCGCAAGCTCGGTCTGAACGCTTACCGAAGCCGCATTGGGTTCGTGTTTCAGCAGTTCAACCTGTTCCCGCACCTCTCCGTGACGGAGAACATCATTCTCGCGCCCATGCGTGTGAACGGTCTCAAGCGGGCAGAGGCGGAGCGCAAGGCCGCGGATCTGCTGTCGCGCGTCGGGTTGTCCGCCAAGGGCAAGGCGTATCCGCCGCAACTCTCCGGCGGCCAGCAGCAGCGCGTTGCCATTGCCCGGGCCCTGGCGATGGATCCTCCCGCGATGCTGTTCGACGAACCCACCAGCGCGCTGGACCCGGAGATGGTCGGCGAAGTGTTGAACGTCATGAAAAGCCTCGCTCAGGACGGCATGACGATGATGTGCGTGACCCACGAAATGGGTTTCGCACGCGAGGTCGCCGATCGGGTCTGGTTCATGGACGCCGGCAAGATTCTCGAAACAGCGGAGCCCGGCGAATTCTTTTCGTCGCCGAAGCATGCACGCGCGCAGCGATTCCTCTCGGACTTGCGCACGCACTGATCCGGTTTGATTGCGTTACTCATATACCTCTGGAGCACAACGATGCACGTAAAGAAGATGGTGGCGGGGATGCTGGTACTTGGCGGCGGCGCTGCGTGTTTTACCCCGGCTTACGCGGATCAACTGGCCGATATCAAGAGCCACGGCGAGTTGACCTGTGGGGTCTATTCGAACGTCGAACCGTTTTCGTATCCGAATGCGCAGACGCGTCAGCTCGAAGGCATGGACGTGGACCTGTGCAACGCCATCGCGAAGCACATCGGCGTGAAGGCGAAGCTCGAACCGCTCGCCGTCGAAGCGCGCATTCCGCAACTGAAGTTGGGGCGGGTCGATCTGGTGGTGGCGAACCTCGCGTACACCAAAACGCGTGCGACCCAGATCGCCTTTAGCGACGCTTACTATTCGACGAAGGAAGTGCTGGTCGTCAAGAAGGCGGATGCGAGCAAAAAGCTGACCGATTTCACCGGGCAGAAGATTAGCGCGGCGGACGGCTCCACGTCCGCACAGTCGATTCCGCTCTCGATCAAGGACGGCCAGGCTGTCACCTTCCACGACACCAGCTCGGCCTTCCTCGCGCTCGAGCAGAACAAGGTGCGAGGCTTTGTCACGAACCAGATGACCGCTACCAAGATCGCGAAGCAGGTCGACGGCACCGACGGCGCGGTAGCGATTGCCGCGGAGCCGATGCTGATCGAGCCGATCGCCGTGGGTCTGCGCCAGAACGAGCCGGCCGCGCTCGATGCGGTCAACAAGGCGCTCCAGGCGATGGAGCAGAGCGGCGAGATGAGCGCCATCTTCGACAAGTGGCTTGGCCCGAAGACGGCCTATGGTCTGGTGCGCACCGACAAGGTGACGCCGATCGGCCAGCTCAAGTTCACGCCGGTGTCCTGAGGACGAATGGGATCTCCGGCTGCGGCAAGACGACGTTTGCGCGTAAACTGGCGGACGTGCCGCAGGCGGGGTGTGCCGACGGCGATGAACGACGTTTGACGCGCGCCGCCGGCAGCGAAAATCAGGAGGATTCAAGTTGGAAAACATTCTGCAGATGTTCGATCTATCGGGACGTCGTGCGTTGATCACGGGTTCGAGTGCCGGGATTGGCTATGCGCTGGCAAGAGGGCTTGCTGCCGCAGGGGCCGAGGTGATCCTGAATGCCCGCAGCGAAGCGCCGCTCACGGAGGCGGTGAGCCGGTTGCAGGCCGAGGGCGCGGTCGCGCACGCGGCGCGCTTCGATGTGACGTCCGCAGGCGCCGTCGAGGAAGCGATCGAGCGCATCGAAGGTGAGATCGGCGCGATCGATATTCTGGTCAACAACGCCGGCATGCAGCGCCGCGCGTCGCTCGAGCAGTTCACTCATGCGCAATGGCAAGAGCTCATGAAGACCAATGTCGACAGCGTATTTCTGGTCGGGCAGGCGGTGGCGCGGCATATGATCGAGCGCAAGCGCGGCAAGATCATCAACATCTGCTCCGTGCAGAGCGAACTGGGCCGGCCGAATATCGCGGCTTACACGGCAAGCAAAGGCGCGGTCAAGATGCTGACGAAGGGCATGGCCATCGACTGGGGGCGACATGGCATTCAGGTCAACGGTCTCGGCCCAGGCTACTTCAAGACGGAGTTGACCGAGGCCCTCGTCAAGGATGAAACGTTCAGCAAGTGGCTGATCGGCCGCACGCCGTCGCGGCGTTGGGGCGATGTCGAAGATCTGGTCGGCGCCGCCGTGTTTCTGGCGAGCGGCGCTTCGAACTTCGTGAACGGTCACATCCTGTATGTCGATGGCGGGGTTACGGCCACGTTGTAGAGGCGTGGGACCTGGCGCGTCATTGAGGGCGAATTGCAGCGCTCGCCCGAGGCGGCGAGCAATGGACAAACGTGACAGGTCTGCGGGGCGCTGCGCCGCTTCCTGCTTAAATCGCACAGGAAGCGGCGCAGCTTGCAGCTTACTACTCAGTCGTTACTACTTCAGTCAGACCGTCAGAAGCGGTATGTCGCACCGACCTGGAAGAAGCGGCCAAGGTCCGTGTACAGCGACTGGTCGTAACCCGTGATGTCCGGCGTCGCCTGCCACTCGACGTCAAACGGCGGCTTGCGGTCAAACAGGTTGGTGATGCCGCCGTAAATCGTCCAGTGCTTGATGCCGCGATAGCTTGCCATCAAGTTGAACTGGCTGTACGACGCCACCGAACCCGGTCCACCGTCGCCGAACTCCGCCGCCACCGCGTTCGTGTAAGGGCCTGTGTATTGCCAGGTCAACGAGGTGGTCAGGTTGTGGAAGTCCCAGGCCAGCGTCGTATTGCCTTTCCAGCGCGGCGTGCTGGCGCCGAACGGTTGCAGATACGCGAGGTTGTTGCCGGCGAAGTCCTGCGGCGCCGCGCCCGGGCTACGCAGCTTGTAGTGCCACACGTAAGCCCAGTCGCCGGTCAGCGTGAACGTACCGTAAGTGGTGCGAAGCGCTTTACGGAAGTTCATGTCGAAGCCGTCGGTGTCGAGCGAGCCGAGGTTGACGAACGGCTGCACGATATAGCGGATCGTGCCATCCGGATTGCGCACCACGGTCGACGGATCGTTCGCCTGAAGCTCCGCGTTTGGATCTGCCGTGCCGATCACGCCGTCGATGTGCACCTTGTAGAACGCCGCACCGATATCGGTCAGCGCGTCGGGCGACAACTGGAAGCCGATGTTGTAGTTCTTCGTGTGTTCGGGTTGCAGATCCGGATTGCCGGTGGTCTGCTCCGTGGTGAAGTGCTTCGTCGGCACGCCGCTCGGATCGTACGGATCGACCAGGTTCTGGTGACCGAGATACACCGCCTGCGAGTTTTCGACGCCCGTCGGCGCGCGGAAGCCGCGGCTGAACGATGCGTAGGTGGTCAGCATGCGTATCGGCTGGAAGCGCAGGGCGAAGCTCGGCGAGAAGGCGCCGCCAAAGTCGCTGTAGTGGTCGTAGCGCGAGGCTTGCGTGAAGGTCAGGTTAGTGAGGAGCGGAATATCGATCTGATAGAACGCCGCGGCCACATTGCGCGAGCTATCCACAGACTGCACGTTGGCCGGCGCCGTGATGCCCTGCGACGACAGCGTCTGCGGATTGATCACCGACGACTCATGACGGAATTCCGTGCCGAACCCGAGACCGACGTTACCCGTCGGCAAGGTGAACAGGTTCGCCGTCGAGGTCTTGGCGGTCAGGCTATCCACTTTCGAAATCGACTGCTGATTGTCGTCCGTGAACACGCCATTCAGGCCGTTCGGCGTGGAAGATGGATTCGCGAAGTTATACGTGCCGTTCATCAGCATATTCTCGAGGCCCGCCACGTTCAGGCGGTTCGAGTACGTCGTGTCGACCGTGCTTTGCGAGTGGCCGTAATCAGCGGACCAGTCCCAGTTACCGAGCTTCGCGGTGTTGAACGAACCCTTGACGCCGGTCGAAGCCATCCAGAACGTCGATACGGTATCCGCCACGCCGACGTTGTTCGGGAACGTCAGGTTGATCGGCGTCGCCACGCCAAACGGGTTGAACGGATTCGAGGCCGGCACCGTGCGCGGAAGCGGGGAGACGGAACCCGCAGATGGGTTGAACACGTTGGTGGTGCTGCTGATCGAAGCAGGGCCCTGCAACTGCACGTTTTCGTCGCGGCTCACCCAGAAGCCGGCGTACGCTTCGGTGTCTTCGTCGAGCTTGAAGGTGCCGCGAACCTTTGCGTTCAGGCGCGTTACGGCGGGTGTCAACGAGGTGCCGGCAGCGACGTTGTACGTGCATGACTGGCCGGCGTTCTTCGCCGCGGTACTGCCGGGCGGGCAGGGGTTCAACGCCACATTGCCGCCGGGGGTGGCCCAGTACGATTGCTGGTTCGGGCCAAACGGCGCTGCGTGGCCGCCGTCGTACTGCGTGAAATCCTGACCCGACGTCATGTCGCGATCGGCAAGTGTCGAGCCGCTGTCGCGGTAGTAGCTGGCCGCGGCCGTCACGTTGAAGCGATCGGAGTTGAGATCGCCGAAACCGCCCAGCACGCTAAAGCTGCCCTGGCCATTGCCCGGGTGCTGTGCCTTGCCCAGTTGGGTGTCGAGCTGCAGGCCCTGGAAGTTCTTCTTGGTGATGATGTTGACGACACCGGCAATGGCATCGGAACCGTAAATCGACACCGCCCCCGTCTTGACGATATCGATATGATCGACGATGTTCAGCGGAATCGAGTTGACGTCGAAGAAGGTGTCGGTGAAGTTCACCGCTTGCGCGTAGTTGGCGACCCGTTGTCCGTCCACCAGCACCAGTGTGTACTTTTCGCTCAGGCCGCGCAGTGCGATGCCGGCTCCGCCCGGCGCCGAGCTGTTCATCGTGGACTGCGACCAGCTACTCGCGGAATTGGCCGCGGTACCGCGCAGGAAGTCGGAGACGGTGGTGTAGCCGCTTTGCTGGATGTCCTTCGCCGTAATGGTTTGAACTTCGATATTGCCGACCTTGTCCGACGTGCGGATCAGCGAACCCGTGACTTCAAATTTCTTGAGCTGCTTGACACCCGGCGTGCCTGCGGCGTCCGTTGCAGCAGCAGGCGCCGTGGCACCGTCTTGCGTACTCGCCTGCGCGACCGTCGCGCTCGATGCAGCCACAGCCCCTGCTGCCGATGGCTGACTCTGGGCGAAGGCGGAACTGCCCACCACAGCCGTTAAAGCCACTTCGGCCCAAAGTATTTTTCGTATGGCCGAACCTAAAGCCTTCTGTCTCATGTTTCTCTCTCTTGCCACTAACGCCGGTTGTTATACGAAGAGGCCTGGCGAGCCCCTTCGTTCGCGGTACCCCACCGCCTTGCCTGGTTTCTCGATAATTTGAGTAGGTATACTAATTAATAGGCCTGATCCGGCATAAGACGTGTCAGCTTCCATAGAAGGAAGCCCCGGATGCTTTTTCAAACGAGCAATACCCACCTCACCCCGTTTATCAGGGTAGGGAATTAGTTATCCTCAATGAATGGAATTGCCGGGCGCCCCTCGTGTCTCTGCAATGCCGGCAACGATGCGTTGCGCCCGCTTGCGACCCCTACTGCTCTTGCCGCCCAACAACAGGGCTGCGTCTGTCTTTCATTTCGTGTACGGAAACATATCAGGGCAGAAATATTTCGTCAAAATTTGTTTGAGATAGGTAAATAAAGTGTGTGCTTTTCGTAACATGAATAGGCCGCATGTTTTCTCCGACGACACGCCCGCAGTGGCGCTGAGGGCCCGGGCGATCGCCGCGTCCAGCGCGCCGTCAAGCCCGTGGGCGGGGGCGTTGAGCGAACGGTGAGGGCGCAGTTTGAGGAGAGGGAGGGTGTGTGTCCGAGGCGAGTGGACAAAAAAAGACCTGCACACCCAAGGGAAGGAGGCAGGTCGAGAAACACTGACAAGTGCACTTACGTCGGAGTAAGTGAGAGAAAGTGTAATGCAAATGAAAATAAAATGTAAACATGGAAGGCGAGAAAAATCGATGCAGACGCACCCAATCCGCTTGAGCGCCGTAAGCGCCAGGATCTGAAGCGCGCCTGAACCGTCATGAATGGCATGCGCCAGCACGCATAGCGACTCGAACTAGACAGTCAAACTTAAAAGGTTAACTTGCAAGTTTGGCTGTCTACCCTCACTATTGCCGCACGCTCAATTCACTTGCCGCTGAAAGACCATGCCTACCAGTACCTTCGAGCAGTCCGTTCTCGATCTCATGCAGGCCTTAGGCCTGCTGATTCGACGTACCCGCAACGAGTCCTATGGGGGAGAACTCTCCATGACGGAGGCGCTCGTCATGTCACGGCTGGCTAAAGACGGGGCCGCCACGACTGCAGCACTCGCGCGCGCCGAAAAGATGAAGCCGCAGTCGATGGGCACGACCATTACCTCGCTTGAGGACATGGGCATCGTCACGCGCACGCCGCACGCAACCGACGGTCGTCAGATGCTGATCGAACTGACACCGAAGGGTGTCCAGTTGCGCAAGAAGAATGTCGAAGCGAAGCTGATGTGGTTGTCGCAAGTGATCGCCGAACTCGACGCCGAGGAGCGCGACACGCTATTCAGGGCTGCGGGGATCATCAAGCGGCTGGCCGAGACGTGAGCGAGCAATGACCCATATCGACAAGCACGCTAGCGTGTCCGACGGGATCAGTCCGTCTGTCTGGAAGGTGGCCATCGTCGCGGTGATTGGGCCGTTTATGACCCAGGTCGATTCAACCGTGGTCAATGTGTCGCTGTCGACCATCAGTCACACGCTGGCCTCACCGATTGCGACTGCGCAGTGGATCGTGAGCGGCTACCTGCTGGCCATGACGCTGATGTTGCCGCTCAACGGCTGGCTCGTGGACCGCGTCGGCGCGAAGCGGCTCTACATTCTCTGCTTCTCGACGTTCACCCTGGCGTCGGTTTTATGCGGCGCGTCCCGCACGATGGGCGAACTGATTGGTGCGCGCGTATTCCAGGGGCTGGTGGGCGGCGTGCTGGCCCCCATGACCCAGATGATGATTGCGCGCGTAGCGGGAAAGAACATGGCGCGTGTGATGGGCTACGCCGCGCTGCCCATTCTGCTCGGCCCTATTCTCGGTCCGGTATTGGCGGGGACGATCCTTGCGCACGCGGCGTGGTCCTGGCTGTTCTACCTCAACGTACCTGTCGGCATTCTGGGTGTCGGACTGGCTGCGTGGCTGCTCGCGCGCGATACCGTATCTGTACAGAAGCGTCCGTTCGATTTTTTCGGCTTCGCGATGATTTCACCTGGCCTCGTCGCGCTCATTTACGGGCTGCAAAATGCGTCGCGGGCAGAGGGGCGGTGGGTATTGTTCGCCGGCGCGGTGTTGTTTGCGGGGTTCTTGCGGCACGCCTTCCGCAAGGGCAGTTCGGCGCTAATCGACATACGGGTTTTCGCGGAGCGAACCTTCTCTGTCGCTGCGGTCACGCAATTTTTCGCCAACGGTGTTCTGTTTGGCCGGCAACTGGTGGTGCCTTTGTACCTGATCGCAGGTTGTGGCTTGTCCGCGGCGCAAGCGGGTTGGCTCGTGGCTTCGACGGGCGTCGGCATGATGTGCTCGTTTCCGCTGCTGGGATTCCTGACCGAAAGATATGGCTGCCGCGCGGTCTCGGCAGGAGGGGCGTTGCTGGCTTTTTTGAGCACGATCGCGTTCCTCTGGATGCCAGGGCATCAATTCTCGTCGACATGGGCTGTGATCAGTCTTTTCCTCGCCGGCGTGGGTCAAGGAACGATCGCGATACCGTCGATATCGGCAGCGTATGCGTCGATTCCGAAAGCACGGATTGCGGTGGCGAATACGGCATTGAACATTGCGCAAAGGGTAGGCGGGCCGGTGGTGACCACGCTCCTCGCCGTGGTCATTTCGTTGAGCATGCACGATCATATGAGCGCTCAGCCACAGCAGTTTCTGATGGCGTTTGCGATGCTCTCCTGCCTTCATCTATTGGCTTTTGGGGCGGCGACTTTGCTGCCGCTGCGGATACATCGCGCGGCTGAGGCGTGAGGGCCGGAGCGAATCCGGTGGCGGGCTATTGGTAGAAAACCCCTTCTTCTGACCCGGGACGGTCCGACGGTTCGTTAGCTGCCACCTTTGTAAAGCTCCAGCATCTGCGCCGCCTGGCCACTATGCTGAAAGTCTTCCAGCTCGCGCGTCACCTGCTCGCGTGTCTTTCCAGGGAAAACAGAGGCGACCGGTGCGACAGACGGAAGCGCGACCGCTGGAACCGGCGGGGCGCTGGTATCCGCCACGGACTCTTGCGGGCTGATCGCGGTCTGGGCGAAACATCCGTCTGCGATGCCGCCCGCTATCAGGACAAGACAGATAGGGATCGATCGATAAAATTTCATGAAAATTCTCCTTCGGAGTCCGATGGATGGGTCCGTGCATCATTCGTTGATCGACAGCAGTCCTCGCAGGGGCCAAAGCAGATTCGGCTAGTTGCGAGGATCAACCGGTCTGGGTGCATTCGGACGCGTGCCCTTTCAGCGTTGCTGTCATACTTATTCTTCGTCAGACGAGACACTGTCGCAACGCACATGCGTAGGCAACGGAGGCGTGCCACTGGCGAAAGATGTAGGCACTCCTGTTGTCCGGTCCGGGTGACGTGCCGGGTGACGTGCTGGGTCGTCACCTCGCGTGCCGGAGCACCTTCCTGACCCAGAACGGCGCGGGCAGTTACACACCACGGTGCCGATACATTTGTGGCTGATGGCGCCGATGGCGACCTGTTATGCTGCTTTTGCCGCACGTTGGCTACGCACGAGGGGGCTACGCCTGATACCGCGCACCATCCAGCCACGGTGGCTTTCCGATCGAGCAGCCTCATGAGATGGTCACAGTTCGTAGTACGCAAGTTCGGCTCGGAGGCTGTGGAGCGTGCTTTCCGTATGGACTATGCGCGTCGCTACGCGGGCCAACGCAGGCTGGCCGGCACCATCTTCACGCTGATGTGGATAGCGTTTTCCATCCACGACTATTGGCGGCTGGACAGGCTCGATCCCGGCGGCATCAACCACGTTGGCCTCGTGCAGCTTGCCGGCGCGGTGGGTATGGCGATCCCGGTATGGTTGACGTGGGGGCCGCGTGCCTTTGACGAGCGATGGGCGGTCGGATTGATGTGCGTCTGGACGCTGAGCTGCTGGCTCGCCCTTATGAGGATGATCGTAACTTACCCGATTGACCTGGCCATTCGGGAAGTCTTCCCCTTCTTATATTTGACCCTTTTCGTGATATTCACGTCGTTCCGACTCCGTGCAATCACGGTGGCGTGGCTAGTCGGACTATGCGTTGTCACGTTCCGCATGACGCTTTACCTCTGGCCTCGGGGCAGCGCTGCCACGCAGTGGGACGACTGGATTACCCGTGGACGTATGGTGCCGATGATGTATATCGTCGGCACGGTTGTCAGCATTCAGTTTGAACGCGCTGCCCGGCGCGAATTTATATTCCGGCGCACCTTGCACGCAGCCAAGGCGCGCGTCGACGCCGCGTCCCGCGTGGTCAGGCAACAAAACGAACGCATGAGAGAACTCGTCAAAGAGAAGGAGCGGTTCTTTTCATCGGCCTACCACGATATCCAGCAGCCCCTCGCCGCGATAAATCTTTTCATCCGTAGCGCGCGGATAAAACTCGAAGACGAACACGCCGCAAGCCATGATCTCGATGTCATCGAAGAAACGGCACGCGACATTCTCGACATGTTCAAGGATATCCAGGACTACAGTGAATTAGGCTCATACGTCCCGCACCTGGCGCCGGTCGATACGCAGGATCTGCTGACGGAAGTTTTCGAGCAATACCTTGAACCGGCGAGGTCGCGGGGCATCGAATTCAGAAGCAGCGTGCGGCAGCGGCGGCCGCCGCCCATCGACAGCGACCGCGCCTTGTTCAAGCGGGCATTGTCCAATCTTGTATCGAACGCGATCAAGAACACCGCTGCGGGAGGCGTCGTAATCGGCTGGGTGGAGATCGGAGAACGGCTTCGCATCGACGTATGGGACACAGGCGTCGGTATCTCGGCCGAGCATCGGGATGCGATATTCGCCGAGTACTACCAGATCAGCAACCCGGGTCGCGATCGCTCGAAGGGCCTGGGACTCGGGCTGTCTATCGTCCATCGGGTTGTCGGGATTCTGCCGAAGCACAGCATGCGTTTCTGGTCGGTCGAAGGGCGCGGGTCGCGCTTTTCCATGTACGCTCCGATATCGGAAATTACACCCGTCGTCGAGACAGACAATCGGAGCAACGACGCGTTCACGTCGATCCTCAAGGACAAGTACATCCTGCTTTGCGACGACGAACCGGCCGTTCTCGAGGGCCTGCGCCGGTTGTTCCTCAGTGCTGGCGCACTGGTGGATACCGCCGAGTCGATGGCGGGATTCGAAGCGATTCTCGCCGACGACGGCCGCGCACCCGACATCATCGTCACCGATATCAGGCTGCGCGACGGGCCGACCGGCATCGAGGTCGCCGAACGGATCAGGCAGCATTTCGCCTGGGCGGGCGTGCTTCCCGTTGCGTTCATCACGGGCGAACTGGTGTCGCCTCACGCACTTCGCGATTTCCCCGAGCCGTTCGTGCTGTTGCGAAAGTCTTCCGCGCCGGAGAGCACGCTTGCGGAAGTCAGTCGGTTCGTTGCCGCGCAACAGCCGACAGGCTTCGATCATGCTCGGGATCCGTGACTGGCGGGACGCCGAGTTTGATCCCTCTATCGGCCAGCATGACGATGAGTTCCGTACGGCGCCGCAGATTGAAGTGCGCAAGCAGATGACTGACGTATTTCCGTACCGTGACGTCCTCGAGTCCCATCTTCAAGGCAATGACCTTGGATGGCAGTCCGCGCACCAGCCACGTCAACGTTTCGAACTCTCTCGGCGTGAGTCCTAGCCCGGCTGCGTTGCTTATTTCCGAACTGCCGCCCGGCCGCTCGTGCCCTGGTTCATTTGCCGGCGTTTCGCTTGTGCCGATGTCGTGCCTGAACCTCGCGATGCTGGAGGCGGGCAGGAACACACCTCCGACAAGCACCGCGCTTATCGCTGCATGAAGCGCTTCAGGAGGTGACGACTTGGGTACGTATCCCATGGCACGGAGTTCGATGCATCGACTAATGGTTTCCATGCTCTCGTCAGCCGATATCACGATCACCGGTAACGACGGTCGCGACTCCTTCAGTTCGGCAAGCGCCTCGCAACCGTGACCATCGGGAAGATCGAGATCGAGAAAAACGATGTTCAGGAGTTCGCCGCGCGCGTGATGCAAGCCTTGCGACAGCGTACTCGCGTGCAACAACTCGATGCCCGGATACAGTTCTCTTAGTAAAAGCGCCAATCCGGCCCTGAACAGCTCGTGGTCATCGACGATCAGTACGCGCATTCCATCGTCTCCCTGGACCGCTTTCGCGACGAACTGCAATGACACTGTGGATGTTGCTGCATAGGTAGCGATCATCCGCTGCGTTCAAATCGAATAGTACACGCAGTGCACCGGTGCCCCGGACAGTGTCCACGACTTGTCTGCACGCGACGGCTCGCCAGGATGTTCGGTCTCCAGACTATCCTGGCGCTCCGCGACGCCAAGCTATGTTCAGACGATAAGGATGGCGGCGTTGCTTTAACACTTGGCTATTCGCGGCTGTATTTAGGAAGTCCCCGTTGCGCGAGGCCACCTATGATGATTCATGCGCTCCGCAGCCTCATGCCGATCACGTGAACGAAGCAACACCCCCTGGCAAAGAGTCGTCGAAGCGTCACGAGGCGGCGGTGTGAGCGGTGATGCTGGGCCGCCACGAGCCGGCGTCCTCAATCTCCGTTCTGGAGGCTGAAATGAAGTTCATTGTTCAATGGAAGGGCCTGCCGCCGACGCAGCAACCCGCAATCGAGCGTTTCATGGCAACCGGTGGCCGTCCGCCGGAGAATGTGCAACTGCTAGGACGCTGGCATGCGATCGGCGAATTGAGCGGCGTCGCGATTGTCGAAACAACGGATGCCAGTGGACTGGCCGCATGGGTGCTTCAATGGGGCGATCTGTTTTCGTTCACCACGGCCCCCGCACTGACCGACGAAGAACTGGGCGGCGCGTTGTCCGCTCATCGGGCCACGTCGAAATAGAATGCCTCAAGGAACAACAGGGAGGCGCGAGCGCTACGTCGCGGTATAGCGCCGTGTCGCGGCGTTCTATGCCGCCGCCGGCATGCGGGCCAGTTCGACGAAGGCCTTGAGGTAGTCGACGTCAGTATCGGTTTCGCGGGCGCCGAGGAAGATCTGCTTGGCGATGCCCTTGCGCCCCAGGCGTACCGGCACCACGTTCATCTTGTCGGCATACTCTTCCACCAGCCAGCGCGGCAGCGCCGCGACGCCTCTGCCGCTTGCCACCATCTGCAGCATGATGTCGGTGGTCTCGATCACCTTGTGGCGCCGGGGCGTGACACCGGCCGGCATCAGAAACTGATTGTAGATATCGAGCCTGTCGATTTCCACCGGGTACGTGACCAGCACCTCACTCGTCAATTGCGCGGGCTTCACATAGTCGGCCCCGGCCAGCGGGTGCTCGCGGTTGACCACCAGCACCTGCTCGTAGTCGAACACGGGTTCGAAGCGCAAGCCTGGTTTGTAGAGCGGATCCGGCGTCACGAGCAGGTCGATCTCATAGCCGAACAGCGCGCCAATGCCGCCGAACTGGAATTTCTGCTTGACGTCGACATCCACGTCCGGCCAGCGCGCGAGATAGGGCGAAACCACCTTGAGCAACCACTGGTAGCAGGGATGGCATTCCATGCCGATGCGCAGCGCGCCGCGCTCGCCCTGCGCGTATTGGCCCAGGCGTTCCTCTGCGAGATCGAGTTGCGGCAGCACGCGGCCTGCTACGGCCAGCAGATATTGACCGGCCTGGGTCAGGCGCAGGCTGCGCCCCTCGCGCAACCAGATGTCCGTGCCCAGTTGCTGCTCCAGTTTCTTCATGGAGTGGCTGAGAGCGGATTGCGTCACGCACAGGATATCCGCCGCTGCGGTGAGCGAGCCGTGCTTGTCCACCGCCTGGACGATGGCCAGATGAATTCTCTCAAGCATGATGATGTATGAACAAAATTAATGGTTCGTTGAATTACCACCATTTTACTTCATATGCCGCCTTCGCTACGATCCACGCATCTGCAACCTGATCGAACCAAGGCGACACGATGGCAACGACACATAATCTGGGTTTTCCCCGCATCGGCGCGAAGCGCGAACTGAAGTTCGCACTCGAGTCCTACTGGAAAGGCGAGTCCTCGCTCGGCGAACTAAAGGCGCTGGGCGCCCAGTTGCGCCAGCGTCACTGGGCGCACCAGGCTGACCTGGGGCTGGCTGCAGTAGGCGATTTCGCCTTCTACGACCAGGTGCTGGACATGAGCTTCACGCTGGGCAATCTGCCGGAGCGCGTGCAGGGCTTTCATGGCGACGCCCTCGACAACTCTTTCCGCGTCGCCCGCGGCCGCTCGGCCAAGGGCGCCGAAGACCATAGCGCATGCTGCGGCGGCGTCGCGGCCGGCGAGATGACCAAGTGGTTCGATACCAACTATCACTACATCGTCCCCGAATTCAGCGCAGGCACCGAATTCAAGCTCGACCCGTCGCGCCTGCTCGAACAACTGGCTGAGGCCAAGGCGCAAGGCCTCAAGGTCAAGCCGGTGATCGTCGGCCCGGTGACGTATCTGGCGCTCGGCAAGACCAAGGACGACTCCGACAAGCTGGCCCTGCTGCCGCGTCTGCTGCCGGTCTATGCGGAACTGTTGGCTACGCTCGCGGCGCAAGGCGTGGAATGGGTGCAGATCGACGAGCCGAACCTCGTCACCGAATTGTCCGCACAATGGCAGCAGGCGTATGTTACGGCGTACGAAGCGTTGTCGAACGGCAAGGTCAAGCTATTGCTGGCGACGTACTTCGGCCAATTGCTCGGCAACCTGCCACTGGCTTGCAAACTGCCGGTGCAGGGCCTGCATCTGGATGCGATCAACGCCCGCGCCGAAGTGGCGGCGGTGATTGCGCAATTGCCTAAGGATAGCGTGCTGTCGCTGGGCGTGATCAACGGCCGCAACATCTGGAAGACGGATCTGGCGAGCGTACTCGATTGGCTCGAGCCGGTCGCGCAGCAACTGGGCGAGCGTCTGTGGGTCGCACCATCGTGCTCGCTGCTGCACGTGCCGGTGGACCTCGAAAGCGAACAGAAGCTGGATACGGAAGTCCGCTCGTGGCTCGCATTCGCGCTGCAGAAACTGGACGAACTGAAGGTGCTAGCCGCCGCCCTGAACGGGGGCCGCGACGCCGTCAAGGCGGAACTGGCTGCGAACAGCGCCGCAATCGCTGCACGTCGTGCGTCGCCGCGCGTCAACAACCCAGCAGTCAAGGCCGCCCTCGCCGAGATCAGCCCGGCCCTTGGTCAGCGCAAGAACCCCTACCCGGCGCGTGCCGACAAGCAGGCTGCGCTGTTGAAGCTGCCGCCGTATCCAACCACGACCATCGGATCGTTCCCGCAGACCGGCACGATCCGTCATGCGCGCAGCCAGTTCAAGAGCGGTGCGCTGGATGAAGCCGGCTATCAGGCCGCGATGCGCGCCGAGATCGAACGCAGCGTGCGCGAGCAGGAAGCGCTGGGTCTGGACGTGCTGGTGCATGGCGAGGCCGAGCGTAACGACATGGTCGAATACTTCGGCGAGCAGCTCGATGGTTACGCGTTCAGCCAGTTTGGCTGGGTGCAGTCGTATGGTTCGCGGTGCGTGAAGCCGCCTGTCCTGTTCGGCGACATTTGCCGCCCGAAAGCGATGACGGTCGAATGGATCAAGTACGCCCAGTCGCTCACGAGCAAGCCGATGAAGGGCATGCTGACCGGCCCGGTGACGATCCTGAACTGGTCCTTCGTGCGCGACGACCAGCCGCGTTCGGTATCGTGCTATCAGCTCGCACTGGCGATCCGCGAAGAAGTGCTGGACCTCGAAAAGGCCGGCGTGCGCGTGATCCAGATCGACGAAGCCGCGCTGCGCGAAGGCCTGCCGCTGCGCAAGTCGCAGTGGGGGGAATACCTCGACTGGGCCGTGACTTCGTTCCGCATTACCGCCAACGGCGTGGATGACGAAACGCAGATCCACACGCATATGTGCTATTCGGAGTTCAACGACATCATCGCGTCCATCGCCGATATGGACGCCGACGTCATCACCATCGAGACCTCGCGCTCGGATATGGAGTTGCTCGACGCATTCGACAACTTCAACTACCCGAACGAAATCGGCCCGGGCGTGTACGACATTCATTCGCCGAACATCCCGAGCGAAGAACATATCGTTCAACTGATGAAGAAAGCGGCTGAACGCATCCCGGCGCAACGCCTGTGGGTGAATCCGGACTGTGGCCTGAAGACGCGCCAGTGGGAAGAAGTCATTCCGGCGCTGACCAACATGGTGGCCGCTGCGAAGAAGCTGCGCGCGTCCGCTTAAGGCATTCGCGCCGCTTCGACGGCGCATTCCGGCGTGCCTGTTGAGACGCCCTGTCGCGACGGGACGGGCCTCGCCGGAATGCCGCACACGTCTGCGGATGCAGACGCAAGGGCGCAACCGCGCGAGCGGTTGCCGCGCCTTAGAGGTAAGCCGACTTGCCGGTGATCCGCCCCGTCGATGCCGCGCGTTGGACGCGCTCGGCGAGCGCGCCGAACAGCAGGCCGATGGTGGTCCACAGGATCACCTGCATGCCGATTGCCGCGACCCGGAATTTCCACAGCAGAACCGCCGGGAAAGCCGCCGGCACTTCGTTGATCACGGGCAGGTTCAACTGCACGACGCCGATGATCGCGACGAAGACGACGCCCGCCACGATCGACGCATTCCATTGACCCAGACGGGCAATGGCGTACTTGCGCACCTTGAGCGAAAACACCATGGTGACGATCGAAATCGCAATCATGAGGAAGAACAGACCCGTCCGCATGCCGATCGTCTCGGGGTCACCCACCGAGGGGGGATTGGCCGGGTACTTGATGTTCGGCACGATCACCAGCGTGATGAACGCCGCGAGGGCGAGCCAGGCAGACAAGGGCCGCGCCCCCAGTTTGCCGACGCGGCCGAACGCGTAGGCGAACGTCAGGGCAAACAGACCGCCCACCGCTGCGCTGAACGTCACCACACCGGTCAGCAGACCCAGGCCTGCCTGCGTGTGGCGACTGACGATTTCCGGCTCAGGGGCTTCGCCCTTTGCCGCGTCGGCCTTTTCCTCGAAGGAAATCGCCTGATCTACCTGGGGTTCGCCGACTAGCTTGGCGAAACTGAACGTGAGCAGTCCTGCGGCGATGCCTGCGAGCATGCCGCGTACCAACAATTTACCGACCATGATGGACTCCGCGTTAGTGGCAGGGGAAGCCAAGCAGATGGCGGCCGTCGTGAACGAATTCATGGACGTACATGCCGGGGACGAGCGAGGTTGCACCCTCTTCGGCGCCGACGAAGTAAATGGCGAGCAGCATGATCAAGCCGCCAAAGACGATCCATGGCAGCAGTTCACGCAGGGGAATGGGGGTTGGCTCGGCGGCCGGATGCAGTACAACGTCAGTCATGATGGGTTTTCTCCAGGGGTTACGCGCCCCGATAAGTGGATGGCTGAAATTGCGCGGAGCTCGGGTCTGGCTTTCGGTTCAGCGATGAACCGCTTACAGTGGCGCGACCGCGCCGGGCTTGCACCGGCTTCCGTGCTCCGCGCTAAGGCGTATTCTACGCGCTAAGCTTTCAATGGTTGGGCAAATGCAAGTTGCCGTACGCATCGTGGGCAGGGTTTTCAACTGAAAGGGCAGAATGGATACACGTGTTTTACTCGTCAGCCACGCCGCGACCGCTGCGATGCGTCAGGGCCGATTTCCCGCTGACGATCCTTTGGACGCGCGCGGCATCGCGCAAGCCAGGGCCTGGCGCGAACGCATGCCCTCGCTCGGTGCTGCGATCGCACTCAGCAGTCCTGCGGCCTGCGCACGCGAGACGGCAGAGGCACTCGGTTTTGCGGTGCAGGTAACGCCCGAATTGGCGGACATGAACTATGGTGAGTGGTGCGGCCGGCGGCTCGCCGAGCTTGCGGAAGACGTGCCGCACGAACTTGCAGCGTGGAGCCGCAATCCCGATGCGCCGCCGCAGGGTGGCGAGTCGTTTGCGCAGGTGCTTGTGCGGGTAGGCGGCTGGCTCGATGCGTTGGACGAGACGGCGAGCGTGGTCGCTATCACCCATGCCCCGGTCATCCGGGCTGCTTTGCTGCATGCGTTGAACGCACCGGCGGTGTCGTTCGCTCACATTGAGATCGCGCCGCTCTCGGTGGTCGAAATACGGCGCTCGGCTCGCGGATGGGCATGGTGGCCGGCGCAGTCGTAGTGCGTGGTTCAGGGTGTTTCGTCGGAAGAGGGCGCTCATATGGCGGCAATGGACGAGGTCAATACCGATCGGGCTCCTGGCGCGGGGAGCGATCTGTCCGAATCAGGTGAGGGCGCTGCGCTTCGGCAAGAAGTGATCGTGATCGACACGCTGGCTGCGTTTAGCGCTTTGCGTCAGCCGTGGAGCGCACTCGCCGCTACCGCCGAAAATTGCCCGGCAGGTCTGATGTTCCCGTATTGCGAACTTGCTGCGACCCATGTCATCGTCGCGGGTGGCGTGGTCAATGTGGCGCTCGTGTGGCGCAATGGGGAACTGCTGGCCTTATGGCCCGTTTCGATCGTCCGCAAAGGTGTGCTGCGCGTCGCCAAGGCGTTGACCTGCGGCAGCGACGAAGAATACGGTGGTCCGCTTCTCAAGGGAAGCGCGAGCATTGAGCTTTACGCTGTGGCAACCGCTGCGGTGATGCATGTGAATGCCGACATCCTTGAGATGGGGATGGTTCAAAAAGACGGACTCCTGTACAAATCGCTCGAAGGCATGCCGCAGTCGTGGGTGTTGGCGCGGCTACCGGCACGATGGCGCGGATTGGATGGCTACTCGATTCGCCTGCATGACTTTCCCCGCTACGACGATTTCATGGCGACGCTGCCCAAGTCGCTTCGCTCCAGTCTGCGCTATAGCCGCAAGCGGCTCGAAGCGAAGGGCACACTCGAATGCGGCTGGAGCAAGACGACCGGCGACGCCGAGACCGTGCTGACATGGCTATTCGCCAACAAACGCAAATGGGCCATCAGTCGCGGCGTCGCTACGCCCTACCTGATGGACAATCAGGTGCGCGATTTCTTTATCGCACTGGCGCAACGGGTGGACCTGGCGGCGACGCCGTTCGTCGCGTTTGTGAAGATGGAGGGGGTTCCGGTTGCGGCATCGGTGAATCTGGTCGGCTCGAAATCGGTCGAGTATTTCATCACCACCTATGACGAGGCATTCGGCACTTACTCGGTCGGCGCTTTGCTGGTTGACTTCGTGGTCGAGTGGTCGCACGCGCATGGCCGCGATTTTGACTTTCGTCCCTTGCATGGCGACTACAAGGCGCGCTGGGCCAACTGCCAGACATGGCATGAGAAACACCTGATCGTGCTTGGCGCGCGTGGCCGTCTCGTCGAACTGCCCTTGCTGTTTGCTCAGGCCGTGCGCGTGAAGCGCAAGCTCCATGCGCTCGTTGCAGAGCGACTTCAGACGCGTTCGAAGGGCACGAAGAACGCTTCAAAGGCGCTGAAATCGGATGCGAAGGAAAAGGCGGGCGACGTCGTTGCGCCGAGCGCCTCTTCCGATACACGGAGCGAACAGTAGAAAAAGCCTGCCCGTTATCCTGAGCCGTCGAGGCGCAGTCGTTCAGATCTGCGCGAGCCCACCATCGACGAACAATTCTGTCCCGGTGATATAGCTGGCATCGTCGGACGCGAGAAAGGAAACGGCCTTGGCGATCTCGTCGGCCTGACCCACCCGGCCAAGCGGCGTCGTTGCAGAGACTTCCTTGCTATACGCTTCAATCTGTTCGTCGTTCAGTTTGAGTTCAGACTTGTATGCCGGTGTGACCACGACACCCGGCGCGACCACATTGACGCGGATGTCCCGCCCTTTGAGGTCCGATGCCCAGGTGCGCGCGAAGGAGCGCAGGGCCGCCTTGGTGGCCGCGTAGACGCCGAACGCCGGCGTCCCTTTTATCGACGCGATTGATCCGGTAATCACAATGGCGCTGCCTGGCCGCATGAGCGGCAATGCGCTCTGCACGGTCAGCAAGGTGCCCTTCACGTTGATGCCGAAGTACTTGTCGAACTGTGCTTCGGTGATTTCGCCGAGCGGCACGAATTCGCCGCCGCCGGCGTTGGCAAAGAGAATGTCGATCCGGTCGTGCTCCGCGGACACCTTGTCGACGATGGTCTGAAGATCGGCAGCCGACGAAATGTCGCCGCGAATCGCGCGCGCCCCGTGGCCGATCTCGGAGACTGCCGCGTCCAGTTCCGCCTGGCGTCTGCCGGTAATGAACACCGTCGCACCTTCGCGTGCCAGGCGCTTGGCCGTCGCCAGACCGATTCCGGTGCTACCGCCGGTCACAAGCGCTACCTTTCCCGCATGTCGGGTCGAATGGATGTTGTCGTAAAGAGAGGGGGTCATTTCAGGGCTCCTTGGCTTGCCTGCGTGAATGAATGACCTCAGCTTAGTTTAAACACCCGTGCAGATAAATCGGTATATTGTGGTTTATCTATTCATGTGTGTGGATAATGGGCGAGGCCGATCGATGGACCATTTGCAGGCAATCCGTATCTTTGTCCGTGTAGTCGAGACGGGCGGCTTCGGGCGGGCGGCGCTTTCTCTGAACATCCCCAATGCCACAGCGAGCAAATGGGTCCAATCGCTGGAGGCGCATCTTGGCGTGAAATTGCTGGAGCGAAATACGCGGCGCGTCAGCGTGACGACCGATGGCGCCGCTTACTATGAGCGCACCCGGCAGATGCTCAGCGACCTGGATGACATCGAAGCCACGCTCGGTCGGGGGCAGGCGAGCCCGCGTGGCGTGCTGAGAGTGGATACGGGAGGGTCGGTCGCAAGCGGCATCCTCATTCCTGCATTGCCGGCTTTTCGCACCCGTTATCCGGACATACAGATTCAGCTAAGCGTCACTGACCGTACCGTGGATCTTGTCGCAGAGAACATAGACTGTGCGATTCGAAGTACCGCCGACGCCCCGGACCTCGTGACGCATCCGATCGGCACGCTTGCGTGGACCACCTGTGCGAGTCCCGCCTATCTCAGGATGTATGGCACCCCGAAGCATCCGCAGGACATCGTGGATAAGAACATGCCTGTGGTGGGGTATTTTTCTGCAAGTTCCGGTCTGACGCAGCCTGTTATGTTTTGCCGGGGCAAGGAGACGATCACCCTGGAAAACATACGCAATGAAGTGCTGGTGAGCGAGAGCAATGCCCACCTTGCAACGGCACTGGCGGGCTTGGGGATCGTCCACACATTGGACTTCATGGTTCGCCCGTTCATCGAACAAAAGCGGCTGGTACCCATTCTCACGCACTGGCGACCGGACCCAATCAATGTCTATATCGCGTATCCGCCCAGCCGAAGGTATAGCACCAAGGTAAGGGTGTTTGCGGATTGGGCCGCGACATTGTTCGCGCCTGCGTGAGTTTTCTCATCCCGCTACGCCGCCCGCAACCGGCTCATACAGATTGCAGAAAAGTTCATTCCTCATGGGGTATAGCGATCCGTCGCAGCCCGTCACGATCCAGTCGCCAGGCAGAACCTTGCGCCATCCGTCCGGCGTCGCCATGCACCACCCGGCGTTTTGCCATTCGACTGCAGGATGATCGCCGGGCTGATGCCACTGGACAGCTTCAACGACACAGTTGCGCTTCCTGAATCTCATCTCGGGTCCTTTAAAGCGAGCGCTCCGGTCCTCGGCGTGGATCCAGATCAAGGTCCGTCATCAACGTTTCCACGGTTCGAATCACCTGACGCGGTGTGATCAGACGCGAGCACTCGAATTGCCGCTCAGTGCCGGCATGACGTGGACACCAGGCGAAATCGCCGTGGTTGAACTCGACGCCCGTGTCGTTCCAGCAACTATTGCAGGCGTGAAAGTTGATCACGCGATAGGCCGTCTCGAACTCGTTGTGCGGATGCGTGAAGCCGCTGATCACCACCACCGGCTTGTGCAGCGCCCAGGCGAGCCAGGACAGGCCGCTCGACAGGCCAATGAAGAAATCCGCGTGATGCAGCAGGCTCACGCGCTCCTGCAAGGGCAGATCGCCGGTGAAGTCTTCGCTTCCATAGGGGATCAGATTCCATAACAGCTTCTCGCCGTGCGCGTGCTGCCGGTCGATACACAGCACGCGGTAACCCATCGCCTTGAGCTGCTTGATCAGCTCATACCAGCCGGTCGGATGATTCCAATACTTGCACTGCGACGAAGACTGCGCGGCAATCACCACATAGGGTTCGGTAATGCGCCGCGTCGGATCCTCGATCGCGATGCGCGGACGACGCTCCACCGGCGCGAGACCGAGCAGGAACGGGATCGTTTTCTGCAAGCCGCTGACGCGAAAGTCGGTCGGTTGATGCGTACGGTCGTCGCATGGGAAAAAGATGCCCAGAAAGTAGCTCGCATAGCACTGCGGCCGCAATGTGCTCTCATCTTCGGGCGCGACATAGTGAAGTTCCGGATAGCAGGCTGCGAATAGCGTCCAGATATCCTTGCCCATCGAGACCAGCATCTTGCAGCGATGCTTCTTGCGAAACTCGTCCACATACGGGAACCAGGCAATGATGTCGCCGAGGGTGCCGACCGGTAGCCGCATGTAAACCTGCTGTCCGGCTGCGTCATAGTCGTGTTCGAACACGCATTCGTCGCCGCGGAGTACTTCAATGCGAAAGCGCACGAAGTACTTTTTCAGGCTATTGACCGTGCCGTCGTTGACGATCTCGTCGAACAATACGACGTCTGCCTCGATATCGGTCAAACGCACGCGCCAGTCGCCGGCGGGGACCTGTACCCGGCAACCGTAGTTGAAGTCGTAGCGGATGCCGTATGGTCCTGCGCATGACGGAGGGCCGGTATCGACCATGGAAGGCGCGCCGGGCATGGCCGCTGCCGGGTGGTCAGGCGTGGCGGAGAGGGACGGGGCCGGTACGGCAACGACCTCGGCTTCGGCTTCAGTTTCGATTAGCATGACTTGGTTTCTCCGGCGACGAACCCGCCGCCCCGTTCTTACCACGCGTTAGTCGACGTAGCTCAGGCCGACCGTGACTGCCCACGGTTGCGTATAGTCGCGCCCCTTGCCGTATTCGAAGGCGCCGTACACGCGTACGCGGCGGCTTAGCGCGGCGCTTACGCCGGCGTTGGCCACCACCCATGTCTGCGGTACGGAGGTGGTGAGGAGCGTGCCGCCGACGGTATCGCTCACGTTCCCATTGAACACATGGGTGCCCGCGATGCTCAGGAACGGTACGAGGGTGATTTGCCCCACTGCGAGCGACGCGCCTACGGTTGCGCCGGCACTGCCGATGACCATGTTGGTCGCTTCCAGACCGACTAGCGTGCCGAATGTGGTCTGATACTCGACGCTACCGCTGCGCTGATAGGTCAGCTCGACGCGCGGCTCGACCCACCAGTGGCTGCCGAGCTGCCAGCGCTTGCCGCCATCGATCGATGCTGAGTAACCCGAAAGATCGTAGCCGGCACTGGCCGGGTTAGCCGCGCTGCTCACGCTGGCCTCCTGCTTCATGCCCAGGTAGCGCACCACGGCATCGGCAAAGATCCCGCCGAAGCCGTTAAATCCGCCGTACGCTCCAAGGTTCCATGGCCGCGCAGTACCGTTGCCGACCGGATCGAAGTCCTCGCTCGCCTGTGCGAAGCCACCGGTTGCGCCCACGTGAAAGTCTCCCAGCGCGCTAGAGATTCGCCAGTCGCGACCTGCCTGCACGCCGTAGAAATCCGTGGTCGTCGACGTGTCGCCGGGGCTCGTGCGCATGCGTTCGTCGTAGCTGCGTACCCAGAACTGACCATCGGCCGCCCCGTCGCGGTAATCCGCCAGATGGGCGAAGGTCTGTTCGAGCTGCTGGTACCACAACATGGTCGGCACACTGGCCGCGGCTTGCACAACGGAGGCGATGTCGCTCTCGCGACCGGTGTTGTACAGGTAGTACTGGCTGCCGGAATCCTGCAGGCCGAACTTGTAGGCGCCCACGTCCATCGTGCTGCCGGCAAGCGAAAAGGTCGCGGTGCTATTGGTAGCGTTGACGAGCAACAGTCGTTCGCCTGGACCCGTGGGCGCGGTCACGCTGGAGTCGTGTACCGAGAGAACAAACCTGCCCGAGCCCTGATTGACCACAAGCTGGTCCGACTGCATCGCGCCGATATTCGTGTTCAGCACGAACTGGCCGTTGCCGGACAAACCGTTGACAGTCAACGTCTTGTAGCCTCCCGTGCCTGGCGCGCCGAGCGTCACGGTGCCGCCGTTGATGGCGAGTCCATTGAGCGTGGCCGCCGCTGCACCCCTCAGACCGTCGCCCGGCGACTCGATCACACTCAAGGTGCCG
The DNA here is from genome assembly GCF_900142845.1 of Paraburkholderia phenazinium. Lineage (NCBI taxonomy): Bacteria > Pseudomonadati > Pseudomonadota > Betaproteobacteria > Burkholderiales > Burkholderiaceae > Paraburkholderia > Paraburkholderia phenazinium. The sequence continues at coordinate 3,201,032 of NZ_FSRU01000001.1, read as the reverse complement.
GCGAGCGTAATGCCGCTGACCGGCAGTGCGGCGACCGTGCCGCTCGCGGTGGTGCCGCCGGCGTTGACCACCATCGTGCCACCCGCTGCTACTGTGGTATTTGCGGCGGAGCCGCCAAGCAAGACGAATTGCGTGCCGCCATTGTTGATCGACGCTCCGGTCGCTTTGCCGCCGCTGGACACCGTCTGATTCCCGCTCATATTGACCACGGTTCCGGTGGCCGCGCCGCGCGTATAGACCACCTGGAAGCCGCCGTTCACGGTAGTGCCCGACGCCGAGCCGCCCGCCGACACATATTGCTTGCCGCCCGCAACCGTGGTGCCGGACGCACTGCCGCCTGAATACACCCGTTGCAGGCCGCCGGAACTGACCACCGCATTGACGGCAAGGCCGCCGTTCGATACGCCGAAGCTGCCGCCCGAATTGACGATCGTATTGACCGCGGTGCCTCCGGCCGACACGTATTGTGTGCCGCCGGAGATCACCGTGCCGAGGGTGGAGCCGCGCGAATAGACAATCTGTACGCCGGCTGGATTCAGTACCGTGCCGGTCGCGACACCCCCGCTGGAGACGGTCTGGCTGCCGCCGGAGTTGACGATCGACTGCGTGGTGCCGCCCTTGACCTTCTGCACCCCACCCGCGTTGATCGTTGTGTTGGTGACGGTGCTGCCCGCCGATACCGTCGCCGCACACGATGCGCCGCCCGGCAGGATCTGATTGTTGCAGGCCTGGCCGTAGGCGTGCGGTCCCACGAACGGCAGCAGGGCGGCCAATACCGCCGCCGGGCGCAAGGTACGCGTCACGTGCGCCCCCGGGTAGGGCAAACGCGCTCCCACCCAACCCGGATTCAACAAGGATCTTTGATTTATCATATGGATTCCTGAATAATACCGATTCGATCTGCGCCGGAAAACCGACTGCCGTCACGCACGCAATGCCTAGAAGCGGTGCCGGATGCCCAGCGTTACGCCCGTCTGGTTGGAGGCAAAGGCGGTCGCGTCGGTGACGCCGACGGGGGTATAGGTCCCGTTCGCATAGCGTGTGGCAGCCGCATAGGCCACCGTCGCGTAGACGTCGGTGCGCTTGGTGAACGAATAGTCGGCGCTGAGAACGCCCATCCACGAGTTCGACACGTCCGCCGTCTTGTTGGACTGGTAGTAGGTGGCGGCCGTCAGCTGGAAGCCAGGCGTGAAACGATAACGTACGCCGCCGAACCACAGCGCGGCCGAAACCGACGCGCTCTTGGTCGGGTTATACAGGTAGTGCTCATAGCCGCCGACGATCTCGCCGTCGCCGATCCGCTGCAGGAACGAGAGACTCAGGTTACGGCTTTTGGTCCACGTGCCGCTCGAATTGACCGCACCGTTGCGATAGTCGTAGGCCACCGCTGCGGAGAAGGTGCCGGCGTCGTATTCGAGGCCGCCGCCATACGCCGCGCTGCTCTGGAACGAACCTGCGTCGCCGCCGAAACTGTAGTCGGCAATGGCCTTCAATCCGCCGAACTGGCCCGTGTACTTCACGGAATTGTCGAGACGCGCCTTATAAGAGAAGTCGTCCGACGAACCCGTGGTGGGAAACCACGTGTACTGGGGTGCGTAGCCCATCGGATCGTACTTTTCGAGCAGATCGTACATGGCCGTGTACTGCAGGCCAGCCGACAGCGAGCCCAGCTTGTTCGATAGCCCCACCGCCGCCGTACGGTTGAACAGCGTGCCGGCGGTGGCGGGCGTGCCGTCGTTGCTGTTAAAGCCGGCCTCCAGCACGAACCAGGCCGTCGTGCCGGCGCCCAGATCTTCCGTGCCGCGAAAACCAAACCGGGAGTTGCTCAGTCCACCTGAATTTTCTCGAATGAGCGAGCCGCCGGTCGCGCTGGCATGGGTCAGATATTCGATGTTGGTGTCGATTACGCCGTAGAGGGTGACGGACGATTGCGCGTGCGCACAGACACAGCCGGTCGCTGCAAGCGCAGCGACAAGACATTGCTTTTTCACTGAACAGTCTCCTGAAATTTCTATTTTCTTTTGCGTCGCGATCCGGATGACATGGCGGCAACGGGAGGCAAACAACGCAATGGAGCAGATCGTAGTGGCGGCTGTCGCAAATGTAAAATACATATGTGATGCACCATCCATATGTAAGAGATATGGGTGGTGCACACGGGCGATGGATGGAAGCGGAGAGGCGGGAGCGGTGAGGCTTCGTTGTGCGACTTAGTGCGCGGTCAGTTCTGCGCCCGCGCCGGCCTCGACAATCTGACCGTAATCGAGCTTGACGTAGCGGTCGGCGAGATGAAAATAGCGGTCGTCGTGCGTAATCACCAGCACGGTCTTGCCCTTCGCTTTCAGCTCGGGCAGCAGCTGCTGGTAGAACACGTCGCGGAACAGCGGGTCCTGGTCGGCGGCCCACTCGTCGAACACATAGAAAGGCCGGTCCTCGAGATACGCAACGAGCAGCGCGAGCCGCTTGCGCTGTCCTTGCGACAGATCGAGTGTAGAGAAGGCCGCATCCTTGATGCTGACCTTGTGATCGAGTTGCAGATGCTTCAGATAGTCATGCGCCTTGTCGTCGAGATTGGCGTCGCGCATGCCCAGCAGGCTGTCGAAGAGAAAGAAGTCGCTGAAAACCACCGAAAAATGCTGGCGATAGATGTCCCACGCGCCTTCGTCGACGGTGTTGCCGTTGAGCCGGATGTGACCACTCTCCGGCTTGTAGAGGCCCACCAGCATCTTCGCGAGCGTGGTTTTGCCGCTGCCGTTGCCGCCGATAAGGTAGACGATTTCGCCGGGCCGGAACGACAGATCGATCGGCCCCAGCGTAAACACTTCATTCTCTTTTTCGCGGAAGTAGCGATGCGTCGCACCGTCGAGCGCGATGCTGGTGAACGATGATGCAACGGCATCCGTCGCCGCATCCGCACGCTCTACCGGCAAGTCGGCGTTGATCTGCTCGATCCGTTCGAGCGCCACGCGGGCCGAACTGACGCTCGGAATGGCCGAGAGCAGCGCTTCGATCGGCATGATCATGTAGAGGAACACCATCGCGTAACCGGACGCCACATGCAGGCTGACCGGGTACAGTCGAGCGAGAACGAATACCGTGATGCCGATGAACGCCAGCAGGATGAAACTGCCCCAGCTCGCCGCAGCGGCATACAGCACGTAGCCACGGGTACGCTGCACGCGCACCGCTTCGACGTTTGTCGCTAGCGTATCCGCAATGAACGTCTGCCGGCGTTCGCGGTGCAGCTTCAATTCTTTTGCACCGTCGAATAGCGCACGGAAGTGTTTGACGAGATCGTCTTCGCGACGCCGCGACGCTCGCAGATGAAACAGTGCGCGGCCGTTCGCGATCCGGAAGCCCACTGCGCCGATACAGATGGTAAGCAGCGCGAACAGCAGGATCTGCCAGGACAGGTAGCCGAGATAGATCAGGCATCCGCTGATCACTGCGCCTTGCATGGCCAGCGCCGGCATGCTGACGAAGAACATCACGATCTGGTCCAGGTCTCCGGTCAACACGGAAATGGAACGCGCCGCGCCTTGCTGCTCCAGATGACGGTACGACGCTTCGCCGATACGGTGGATCGTGCGCATCCGCAGTGTCGCTTTGGCGCGTTGGCCGAGATACATGAAAAGCGTCTGCGACAACGTGCGGGTGAGCAGTACGACGACGCCCAGCACGAGAAACTGCAGGCCTAGTTCGCCGAGCCGCGTGCGCGAGGCGCCGAGTGCCTGGTTGATGAGCGCGACGAGCCCGGCGTTACCGAAACCGCTGATCAGACTCGTTGCGAGCGCGACCAGCAGGATCCCGCGGGCATTGCGGGCGAGTTGCAGCAGGACAGACATGGAACTCCTGAAAAGTAAGGCTCAAGAAGCGGGCTGTTGACGTACGCCGCGCATGAACATGGCGACGATGAGATACGCGCCGCCGATTAGCGTCGCCATTACGCCCGCCGGCATTTCCTGCGGGAACAGAACCCAGCGACCGAGCCAGTCGGACGCAACCATCAACGCCGCGCCGATAGCGGCCGATATGCACAGCAGCGGCATGGGACGGCGCACGCCGAGCAGGCGCGTCATGTGCGGCGCCATCAGGCCGATGAACGAGAGCGGCCCGATCACAAGCGTCGCGGCTGCTGTGAGTAACGCGCTCAGTACCAGCAAGGCAAAGCGGGCTACGGTGACGTTGACACCGAGACCGCTTGACACGGCGCCGCCAAGCGGCAGGATATCCAGCCAGCGTCGGCAAAACGGAATGATAGCGAGCGCCGCGAGCGCGACGGTGGCGACGATGCCTGCGGACGTCGCGCTGACGTTGTAAGTGGATCCGGCGAGCAGGTTGTACAGGACGATCACGCGTGGATCGTCGCTTGCCATGGCAAGGGTCGACACGGCCTGGAACACCGCGCTGATCGTGACGCCGGCCAGCACCAGCGCATCCGGTGCGTAGGAGGACGAACGAGCGAACACGATCAGGCCGCCCAGCGTGATCAGCGAGCCGCACGCGCACCAGACAAGGTAAATGGGCAGCGTGGGATGCGCGGTCAGGAAGAGTGCCGCAGTCAACCCGAACGCGCCGCCCGCGGCGATGCCGAGCAGGTCGGGACTCGCCATCGGATTGCCGGTCATGCGCTGGATGATGCCGCCGGCAAGCGCGAGGAGTGTCCCGATTCCCGCTGCCGCGACGACGTGCGGCAGACGCAGAAACAGCAAGCCGGCAATCTCGTCCGGGCTGTCGAGGTGCCAGCCTGTCAGGTCGCGTCCCACGCTGAGCGATACGCCGGTCAAAAGTAGAAGCAGCGTGACGCTGCCTACCATCGTCACGCGTGTGGCTCGTGGCGATAACGTTCCCGATTGCAACGCAGAAGCGGAGGCGATGTCCGGACGCCCTTTCAATCGCCGTAGCAACATCAGCAGCAGAGGTGCGCCGAGCAAGGTGGTGACGGCGCCAGTCGGGATCGTCGTGCCGTACAGGCTGGAGATCTGTTGCGTGAGTTGATCGGCCAGCCATAGCAGCGCGGCGCCAAGGCATGGCGCCCATAACATCCGGTCGCGCAGGCGGCGTGCGCCGCTCAAACGTGCAAGCGCAGGCGCCGCGAGGCCGATAAAGCCGATCACGCCGACCGCGCTCACCACGAACGCCGTAATGAGCAACGTCAAGCCAAGCGCCACACCGCGCGTCGCGCGCAGCGAAACGCCAAGACTGCCGGCGATGGTGTCGCCCGCATCGAACACGGTCAGCGGGCGCACGCACAGCAGCAAGCAGACCGCGCACGGCAGGAGCCGGGCGAGGAGGGCGAGTGCGATGTGCCAATCCTGCTGGACGAACGAACCCCCGCCCCAGATCATCAGGCCGCTCAACAGATCGTAGTGCGAAATTGCCAGCGCGAGGCTCAATGCGCCACAACACAGGTTGACGATCATGCCGCCCAATATCAACGCGAGCGGTGAGATCCCGCGCCGCGCCGCGAGCAGGAACACGATCGCCAGCGCTGCCGCGCCGCCCGCGAGCGCCACGCCGTCGCGCCCCGAACCGAGCAGGCCCGGTGCGTAGACGCTCGCCAGCGAAAGCGCGAGATAGGCGCCGGGGAATACGCCGAGTGTCATCGGCTCGGCCAGCGGATTGCGAAGGACCTGTTGAGTGGCCACACCTGCGATGCCCAGCGCGGCGCCGCATAGCCATGTGACGGCGATGCGCGGCATTTCGCTGTAATGCACCAGCAGTTGCCGCATGTCTGCAGGGTCCGGGGCGAGCAGCGCCTGCCACCATAGCGAGACAGGCAGACGGTGCTCCAGCCGATGCAGCGTCAACAGCACGGCAATCGCCATCACAAGACAGATTGGGAGCAACGGCGTGCGCCGCAGCGACGCGCCGGGTGTGGCCGCGAGAGAGGTCACGCGAGGTCCTCCATTGCATCGTCACGTGCATTGCCAGGCAGGGAGGACACCGTACTTGTGAGGCTTGAGCGTGCGCTTGTCTGCGTGAGTGCGTCGACCAGCAGGTTGGCAAAATAAACTGCTGAGGGCACGCCGCCCTCGGGAGGGACGCCCGGCACGCCGATCATATGGCCGGCTCTTGCGAACGGCATGGCGGCCCACAGGGGACTGCTTTTCATCATGTTCACGACAGGTAACGGCAATGGCTGAAGATAGAGCAACGCGGTACCCGGCGCCGGCTCCAGTGCCTCAAATGGAATGGTCGAGTAACCGCCCGCGCGAGGCGAGCCTTGCCACGCGTTTTGCAGCCCGAGTGTGGTCAGCATTTCGCCAAACAGGCTCTGCGATCCGTAGACACGCAGATGCGTCTCATCGAGAAATCGCACGACATACAGCGCGATGTTGCGCGCGCCATGTCGTGCGGCGAGATGGATGCGCGCGTCGTCGAGCGAGCGGTCGGCGTTTGCCAGCATGACCTGTGCACGGGGTGTGCAAGCGAGCATCCGCGCTAGTTGCAGCGTTTCGTTACGTGCGGCCGTGTAAGGTGTCGGGCTCGACCGGTATTGGCCGAAGGTGACCGTGGGTGCGAGCCGCTCAAGCGACGCGCGCAACGCCGCATGAGCCGGTGAGATGACGATCAGGTCCGGATTTAGTGAACGCATTAGTTCCAGGTTCGGCTGGAACATGAGCCCGAGATCGACCACGGCAGCTGGCAGATCGCTAGCCGGAAAGTTGCGGCGAAACCCCGTGGTATTTGCCGCGCCGACCGGCGCCACGCCGATCGACAACAGCATCTCCGTCAGCGCCCAGTCGAGTACGACGATGCGTTGCGGCGGTCGCGCGCCGGCGCCGGACGCGCCGAGCGCCGCTGTCGAAACCGCACCGAGCAGCGCCGCCAGCCATGTACGGCGGTTCATCGCCGCAACCCCTCGAGAACCGCTTGCCTCAGCGTGATCACCACTGGTACTTCAACCCCGCCAGTACGAGCCGTCCTTCGCCCCAATAACACGAGCCATTGCTGCAGGACGCCATGTATTCGCGATTGAGCAGGTTGCTTGCATTGAGCGACGCCGTCCAGCCGCGCAAGCTGCTGAACGCCTGGCCAAGGTCGTAGCGCACGGCGAGATCGACCAGCGTCGCGGACGACGTCAGCAGCGTATTCGCCGTATCGCCATACGAACCGCCGATATAGCGCACGCCCGTGCCGAACTGCAACCCGGCGAGCGGACCGGCATGAAGCGTGTAATCCGCCCACAGCGAGGCCGTATTGCGCGGAATACCGACCGGCACCTTGTCGAGATCGGCGGTATTGCTCTTGGTGTTCAGCAGATTCGTGTAGGTGTAGCTCGCGATCAGTTGCAGGTTGTTGGTCAGGCTCGCATGCGCTTCAACTTCGAAACCCTGCGAACGCACCTGACCGGTCTCGACCTGAAAGCCGGTGTGCACCGGGTCGGTCGTCAGGACGTCGTTCTGCGTCAGGTGAAACGCCGAAACCGTGACGAAGCTGTTGTAACCCTTCGGCTGGAATTTCACGCCGACTTCGTATTGCTCGCCGGTGGTCGGATCGAACGCCTTGCCGTTATAGTCGGCGCCCACTTGCGGCAGGAACGACTTCGTATAGCTAGCATAGGGCGCGATGCCGTTGTCGAACTGATACGTGCCGCCGGCGCGCCAGGTGAATGCCCGGTTGAACTGACTTGTGGACGAGCCGTTCGCGTAGGACGTCGAATCTTCGTTGGTCCAGTCTTCACGCACGCCGAGCAGGAACGACCAGCGACCGATATCGAACTGATCCTGCGCATAGGTGCCCAGTTGCTTGACGGACTCCGCCTGCGACGTGCCGAACAGGAACGTCGGATACGGAATCGCGAGACCGTATTGCGGATTCGTGATGCTCAGCGACGGCACGTTGTTGTCCGCCGAGCCGTAGAAGTGGTGATCGAACTGGATGTTCTGGTAGTCAACGCCCACCGTCACCTGATGCGACACGGGTCCGGTACCGAATCGGGCGATCGCCTGATTGTCGATCGTGTTCGAGTTGACCATGCCGTAGTTCAGGTACGCCTCGCGCGCGAGCTCCGTGCCGTTGTTCACGTAGCCGAGGTCGTCGGCCACGTACTGCACGGTCTGGCTGTTGTGCAGAAACCGGTAGCTTTGCCTGAGCGACCAGATGTCGTTCAGACGCTGGTCGAACTGATAGCCGATCGACTCCTGGGTCTTGCGGAAGCTGTCGAAAGTCGGCTCGCCCGGATTGAAACTGCGGGGCAGTTGCGACACACCGGTCTGGATTGTGCCGACCACCGGCACCGTGTTGTAGAGCCCGGCCTCCGGATCGGCCTGGTAGTTTGCATAGACCGTGAGCGTGGTGTCCTTCGTCGGTCGCCACGTGATGGTGGGGGCGATCGCGAAGCGCTGCTGGTTCACGTAGTCGGTCTGCGTGCCGGTGTTGAAGCCGTCGGCCGTCAAACGGTAGAGGACCTTGCCGTCCTGATCGAGCGGACCGCTGAAGTCGAAGAAACCCTGCACACGTCCATAACTGCCGGTTTGAAAGCCGATCTCATGCAACGGCTCCGCGGTCGGCAACTTGCTCACGAGATTCACGACGCCGCCCGGCGAGCCCTGCCCATACAGTACGGAAGCCGGGCCGTGCACGAGCTCGATGCGTTCGAACATATACGGATCGAAACTGGTCACATTGAACCCGAAGCCGCCAGCAGGCCCCGGCGTGCGCAGACCATTCCAGAACTCGTCGATCAGAAAGCCGCGTGCATACAGATACTCCAGCGAATCCGTGTTGGTGCCGCGCTGTTCCGGATTGACGCCGGACGTATAGCGCAACGCCTGCGCCACGCTTTGCGCGTCCTGGATGTCCATCTGGTCGCGCGTGACGACGGACACCGCCTGCGGCGTCTTGATGAGCGGCGTATCTGTCTTGGTGCCCGCGGTGCTCTGGCGCGCCACATAGCCGACTACCGGTCCGGTGCCCGTCTCGGCCGCACGGGCGTCGGTCACGCGGACGACGGGAAGTTGCGCATCCTCTGCGGCATGAGCGGAGGCGGCACGCGGCTCGGACGCGCCGGTTGCCGGGGCGGCGCCTGCGGGCAGCGACTGGGCGTGGCCGGCGTTCGCGAGCAGCAGGCCTGCCGCAATCGGCATCAGCCGGAAGCATGTGAATTTCCGTGTGCGCAGGCAGCCCGCCGTGTCCGGCTGGCCGGTGTGTTCCTTTCCCCGAGTCATTTCCTGTTCCTGGTTTAATTTAAAAGGCCGCAAACGCCCGCCAATGCTATTAAGAATCATTACTATTTGCATTGCCAGTTCGTTCCCATCAAGTGCAAAATAAGATAACCGATGAGGTCTCACGAGGTATCGCCAACAAACTTCGTGAAACAGACAATTTCTGGCGGTTTTTCGAGGAGCGTAGAAGGTGGACCAGGCGTGGCGCTTAACCCCCGACATCCGATATCCGCGGCAGTCGCGCGACATCATAGCCAGTTGCTATGATTATCGAGATGGAGATAGGCAGGCGTGGCATTCGCACGAGCAGGCGCAATTCGTCTACACCGTGCGCGGCGTGCTGCGGGTGGTGACGCAGACCGGCATGTGGACGCTCGGGCCGCGTCGCGGTCTGTGGATCCCACCGCGTATCGGCCACGAGTTGTGGGCGACGGGCGAGGTCTTGATGCACAGCGTCTACTTTGAACCGGAAGCCTCGCCTTGGCCTGCGGCCGGCTGCCGGGTGCTGTCGATATCGCCGCTGTTGCGCGAACTCGTCGCGGCCATGATCGAAGACAAGAAGGACGATCCCGACCGGCGCGCCGCGCTGATCACGCCGTTGCTGCTCAAGGAAATGCTGGATGCACCGGAGGCGACGGAGGGCGGCCTGCCGTTACCGAACGATCGCCGCTTGCGGCAGATCTGCGAACGTCTGCTCAACGAGCCGGATAACTGCGATTCGCTTGGCACGTGGGGCGAGCGTGCCGGTGCTAGCGAGCGCACGCTTGCGCGTCTGTTCCGCGACGAGACCGGTTTGACCTTTGGACAATGGCGGCAACAGCTCAGACTGGTCGAGGCGGTTTCGCTGATTGCGCAGGGCGTGGCGGTGGGGACGATCGCCACCAAACTCGGCTATACCAACTCCAGTGCCTTTATCACGATGTTCAAAAGGACCATGGGGGAAACGCCGCAGCGGTATTTGAAGCTGTAGCGTTGGTGCGGCGTGGCCGCCTTCGTCGCGATTCAATGCGATGCAGTGCGAAGAACTTGCCGAGTCGCGGCTCAAGGGTTCAGCGAACGGTCCTTGATGCGATCGCTGCCATCAGGTTGGCGAGCATCGACGGCTGGCACCGGACGCGGACGGCGATGATTGATCGCGATGAAGACGCCCATCAAAAGGACGAAGCCGAGCAGCAGCAACAGGGTATTGACGAGCACACGCTCGTAACCGAGCTCGCTGACGTTGATGAACGGATAAGGATAGAAATCGGTTTCGCTGCCGCGCCAAAGTGTCATGAACAGATAGCCGAGCGGATAGACCAGCCAGAAGAGGCAGTGGCGCAATTGCAGATGAAAGCGCGGAACGAACAGCAGCCAGTACAGCGCGCACAGCAGCGGGATGACCGTATGCAGCGATTCGTTGAGCAGCGAGCGGAAGCCGGCTGGCGTCCATAGATGGCGCAGCAGGGTGTTATAGGCAATGCCGACGAACACGATATACACGACGACAGCGGTGAGCACCGGCGGCTTGCGGAAAAAGCGCCCGGGCGCGGAGCGTGCTCGCAGTGCCACACAAGTAAAACCGATGGCGACGGCGAGGACCGTGAGGTTCGTCAGATAGCTGCTGATCCGCTCGATACCCTCGATCACGCCCAGACCGCGCATCAGCATTCTTCCAATCGTGATGTCGGTCTGTGCGACGAAGGCCAGCCACGCAAGAACCGCAATCAGCGAGGCCATCGACACTGACGCGAAGCTCGGCGTAGCGAGCGGCAATTCGGATGGATGCCGCTCAGGATGAGCGGTGTGCTTTGGCATGCCTGAGGTGTGAGTCCGTGGGAGTCGACCGAGTATAAGCCTGTCCGCTTCGAGGCGTATGCGGCGTGAGCTGCCGCTACTGGCTGCGATACGGGTCCACGGCGCCTGAGCCGGGTTTCATGCTACCAGTTGAGAAGCCGCTCGCTGAGTTCCCAAAGGTCATCGGCGGAGGCGGGGTCGATGGCATAGGGCACTACGCCCGTAAGCCTCATGGCATCCGCCATATCGATCTTCTCCGGCTGTTCCTTCATCACTGGGGCCACGTCGACATTTTCGCAATACACGCCGCCCAGGCTGTTCAGTTGCTGGCTTGTTGCGCACCAGACTTGCGTGGCCGCTCCCTGCCCGATGGTCTTGAGTTGTCTTGCCGGATCACGCACGGGCTTGCCTTGTTCATCAATGACGCCCGCTGCCACCCTGTGTTCGAGCGGTATGTATTTCCCCAGCCCGGTATCCGCAATGGCGCCCGGATGCAGCGAAAATGCGCGTACGCCATGGGCCTTCTCCCGCTGGTCAAGCGCAACGGCGAACAGGATGTTGGCCGTCTTCGACTGCCCATATCCTGCCAACGGGATGTACTGACGGTGCTCGAAATGCGGATCGTCGAGAAATACCGGCGAATAGCGGTGACCGATCGATGAGACCGACACCACGCGAGCGCCATTCGCATTGCGCAGCGTCGGCAAGAGCCGCGTGGTGAGCTGGAAGTGGCCGAGATGATTGGTCGCGAACTGATACTCATACCCTCGCGCGTCGCGTGTCAATTCCGGCACGGCCATAATCGCGGCGCTGTTGACGAGGATGTGCAGCGCCGGTGTCGATTCGAGAAACGATGCAGCAAAGGCGTCGATAGACGTAGGATCGAGCAGGTCCATCGGCGCGATTTCGACGTCCATGCCGGCCAGTGCTTCGCGGGCGCGGCTCAGGTCACGCGCGGGAACGATGACGCGTGCTCCGGCGGCGCGCAGGACTCGCGCGGTTTCACGCCCGAGGCCTGAGTAGCCTCCGGTCACGATCGCGGTCTTGCCGGAAAGATCGATGCCGGTCATGACTTCATCGGTGGTGGTGGCGGCTCCGAAACCCGAACCAAGCGGTTGTTGTGGCGTCAGCATGGCGTCTTCCTGGACGAACAATGATGCGCACAGTGTGGGCTCAAATTCCGGTACGATGAATAATCAAAAGTACGGGATACTGTCGCATGAGTTCAAAATTCGACAACGATCCACTGTCGGACATCCTTCGCCTGCTCGGCGCCCAACCCGTCGTGGCAGGTGGCTTCTCCGCCGGTGGCACATGGGCGATCCGCTTTCCGCGGCCGAAAAAGATCAAATTCTTTGCACTGGTCAAGGGAAGTTGCTGGCTTTGCCTCGATGCGCAGACTGCACCCGTGTCAGTCCGCGAAGGAGACGTCTTTCTGTTGACGGGTGAACGTTCGTTTGTCCTCGCAAGCGATCCGAACGCGGAACCGGTCGATGCGGCCACCGTCTTCTCAGGTGACGGGATCCGGACCGCGAAAATTGGCGACGGCAACGGTTGCACGCAGATCGGCGGGCACATCAGGCTCGCACCGTCCAATGATGCGCTGCTGGTCGACGTCCTGCCGCCGCTGATACACATCCGCGCGGACTGCGAGCAGGCGACCGTTCTTCAATGGCTGCTTGCGCGGCTAGTGAATGAGTTCGCGTCGGGCCTGCCGGGCAGCGGCCTTGCTTCGGCATACCTGGCACAACTGATGTTTGTGGAAATGCTGCGCGTCTATCTCGACAGCGGCACGGAAGTCCCCGACGGCTGGCTGCGCGCTATCGGCGACAGGCGGCTTGCGCCCGCGCTACGGTTGATGCATGGCGATCCCGGCCGGGCGTGGCGGCTGGATGAGCTTGCGGCCGCATCGGCAATGTCGCGTACGGCGTTCTGCGTGCATTTCAGGTCTGTCGCGGGCGTGGCTCCGCTCACGTGGCTCACGCAGTGGCGCATGCGCATGGCAAAGCAGGCGCTAATCGACGAGAAAACACCCATTGCCGTTCTCGCGGCAAGGTTGGGTTACGCATCCGAAAGCGCATTCAGCAGCGCGTTCAAGCGGGTGTCCGGGGTGTCGCCGAGCGATTACAGGCGGGCGGGATGGTCTGGTTGAAGCGCTGGAGACGGGTTGAATGACGTCCGTGTCGAAGGCGAAGCCGCGAGGATACGGAACCAGAATGCTCATATCGAGTCCTGCGAGATAGATTGGAAACGCTCGCCCTGCCGTGCCGTAGCGGCCAACGCAACGACCGGCGCTACGTTAGCGCGGGTCGCTGCGTCGTTCAGGGCGTGCTTGTGTGAAGGGAGTCAAGTACCGGAATCCGCTCTTCCGGATCCCGATGGTGGGCTGCAGAATTACGCCGCCTGCGTTTCGGCATGGAACGGGTAGTCGGTGTAACCGCGTGCGTCGCCGCCATAAAAGGTACTCCGGTCGTACCGGTTGAGCGGCAGATTCAACCGTAGGCGCTCGGGCAGATCGGGGTTGGCGATGAAGTGGCGGCCAAACGCGACGATGTCCGCGTGGCCCGCTTCGATGATCGCGTCCGCAGTCTCTTTCGTGAAGCCGCCTGCGGCGATGAGCGTGCCGGTGAACTTCGGGCGCAGATGGCGCGCCGCGACCGGATCGTGAACTTCGCCGATCGTTTCCGTTCCCTTGACGCGTGGCTCGACCACGTGGAGATAGCCGATGCCACGCTTGTCCAACTGCTCCGTCACATAACCGAAGGTGGTTTCCGGATCGCTGTCATGCATCGAGCCATAGGTGCCGCTCGGTGCAATGCGCACGCCAACCCGATCCGCTCCCCACACGGAAATCAGTGCGTCCGTTACTTCGAGGAGGAAACGTGCGCGATTTTCGATCGGGCCGCCGTACTCGTCGGTGCGAGCATTCGAACCGTCCTGCAGAAACTGATCCGGCAGATAGCCGTTTGCGCCGTGCAGCTCCACACCGTCGAAGCCCGCGCGCAGCGCCCGTTCGGCCCCCCTGCGGAAGTCCTCGACAATGGCGGGGATTTCGTGCAATTCAAGCGCGCGGGGCATCGTGAATTCAACTTCGCCGTTCACTGAATAGGCATGGCCTTCGGCTTTCAGTGCGGACGGAGCGACGGGCGCCGCGCCGCCTGGCTGAAGATCGGGGTGAGACTGACGGCCGACATGCCACAACTGGAGGAAGATGCGAGCGCCTTTAGCGTGCACGGCATCGGTGATCCGGCGCCATCCTGCAATCTGATCGTCGGAGTAGATCCCCGGGGCCATTGCATAGCCGTAGCCCTGTACCGAAACGGGGGTTGCCTCCGTGACGATAAGGCCGCCTTCGGTTGCGCGCTGCGTGTAGTACTCAACCATCAGATCGCCCGGCACGTCACCCGGCTCCGAACGCATGCGTGTCAATGGCGCCATCGCGACGCGATGGGAAAGGGTGTAGGGGCCGACTTTGACGGCTGAAAACAGCTTGTTCATGGAGTTACTCCTTGCGGATCGGTTAGTACCGGCTAGCAGGACGAGCGCGGTAACACGTTCGTTGGCTCTTGCGACTGCGGGGAGAGCCACAACGACGACTTGCTGTCAGACGAGCTCCTGGTAGCGGTTCGCCAGACATGGAAACATCGTCGTTGAAATGAACTGGCCGGGGTAGGCAGCATGACGGCATAACAGTCATTCCCTAGGGGCATATCGGGTGGACCTCACTCCGGTCTGCCGGAACGCGGCATCGACGTAGCACTCAGCATGGGGGGCCTGGCGACTCGAGCACGACGGCACGCAAGGTCACTCACGGTCGGCGTTGCGTCGTTGGCACGCGAACCTGGTTCGCACAAGCCGGCGAACCGCGGGTATCGACCTGTGGACCGTTTTTCCCAGTGGGCGCATGGTCAGCGTAAAAGCACGCCCTTTCGTCTCCTGGATTGAGGAGATGTTCTGCCCTCAAATTGAAGCCTTGCCTATCGAGGCGCCGCCATCGACAAACAACGTTTGGCCCGTGATGAACGCAGCGTCTTCGGACAGCAGGAAAGTGATGGCTGCGGCAATCTCGTCTGGCTTGCCGAAGCGTTTCATTGGGACGGAGGCGAGATAGCGCTGCTCCCCTGCGCTTCCCGGCGCGTTGTTGGCTCGAAACAGTTCGGTTTCCGTGGGGCCGGGAGCGACGGAATTGACTGTGATGCCGGTGGTCGCCAATTCAAGCGCCCAGGAGCGTGAAAAACTCACCAGGGCGGACTTGGCGGCGGCATAAGCCGTACGTTCCACGATGCCAAGGATAGTGAGGCTCGATACGTTGACGATTCGCCCCCAGCCTTGGGCGCTCATATTGGGCAGGAGTGCTTGCGCCGCCTGGATAGCTGGATGCAGATTGAGCGACATGACGGCGTCAAGCGCGTCTAGATCGATGGCGCCCAGCCTTTGCGGTTTGACCAGCCCAACGTTATTGACCAGGCCGTCGAACCTGTATTCCGCCGCAAGCCTGTCGAGTGTGGCCTGCGTTTTCGCGCGATCGGACAGGTCGACAGAAACGAGCCTTCCTGGAAATCCTGGGTCGTCCCCCTGACGTGCCAGCCCCACTACGCGGTGCCCGTCCGCATTCAGCCGCTGTGCGACGGCCCTGCCGATGCCTTTGCTGGCACCGGTTACGAGAAAAGTACGTGATTTCATATTGCCTTGATGGTGATGTATCAGATTGCCTGTCCAATCGTTCCCGACGGTTCGTGGCCGGGAACGAAGCAGGACCGGGTCAAGACGCCGAAGCGACTTTCTTGCGGAGAACCGGCAAGGTGCCTTGCGGTTCTTGTACAGATCGACCAGATAGTCGGGCAACTCAAAGCCGCAGAGAAGACCGCACGAGTGCATAACTGTCATTCCTGCCGGGCATAGAGGACGCCATCCTACGCACTGCAGACAACCGTTCGTTGCGCTCTGTTACGTTGCCTTCTTGATATCGTCGCCAGGCCGATTCGCCAGGATGGCGCTCGCGATAACGTGAAAGAGATGATCGGCCCGTGGCGCGAATGCGGGTTGGTCGACGAGCCAGCCGAGCGCCGACATCCATATCGGCGCGCGCCGTTCCCTCGGCCTGAGCACGGAGCAGTAGCCTGCGGAAGCGGGGCACTTCCCGCATATCGAGAAACTGGAACGGGTGTTGAGCCTGATGGGTGATGTCCCGGATGGTAGAAGGGCGCCGTAGAGGTAGCGAGTCGTTACATGCAGGCCATGTACGACCCTGCTCGCTGCTCAAGGGGGCACAGGCTTGCGTACGACGGTACGCAACCACGACGCGTCACTCGTGGGGCATCACCATCCGCCCCAAAAAAAAGCCGACCGCATTCCGGTCGGCTAAAGGATTCTGGCTATTCCGAGGGCCGTGCCAGAACCTGAGAGGATCCATTATGCCGCACAACGCCGCAGTCTGCCTCAAATCGGCACACTCGGCGCGTGATGCCGGCGCTGTATGACTCTCCGTAACTCCCTCCCCATCAGTGTTTCCCCGAAGTAGGGCGAATGCCGTTGACGTAGTTAAATCAATTGATTTAATCTGAAAAGAACAGCAGACAAAACCATGCGTACCCGCGCCCTGCGCCGAACGCCATCGTCAAGCAGTCGATCTATCAACCCTTCACGAGACACGTCATGATCCTTGAAAAATTCCGCCTCGACGGCAAGCTCGCGCTGATCACCGGCGGCACGCGCGGCATCGGGCTCGCCATCGCGCATGCCTTCGGCGAAGCCGGCGCGCGCCTCGTCATCAGCAGCCGCAGTCCGGTGCCCGAAGCCGAACGCAGTCTGCGCGAGGCCGGCTACGAGGTCGACTTCATCGCAGCCGACCTCGAGCAGGAAGCGGCGCCCCAGCAACTGGTCGACGAAGTGCTCAAGCGCCACGGACGCATCGACGTGCTGGTCAACAACGCCGGCGTGGCGATTCACGGCGATACCGGCGACTTCGACGAAACGCGCTGGCGTCGCATCATGAGCCTGAACGTCGACGCGGTGTTCCGCGGTTGCCGGGCCGTGCTCGCGCCGATGCGTGCGCAAGGCGGCGGCGTGATTCTCAACGTGGGCTCGATCTCCGGCTTCATCTCCAACATTCCGCAGAACCAGGTCGCCTACAACAGCTCGAAGGCAGCGGTTCACATGATGACCAAGAGCCTCGCCAGCGAACTCGCCACCGAAAACATCCGCGTGAACGCGGTGGCTCCCGGCTACATCGACACGGACATGTCGCGCGGTGGCATGGCCAATGACGAGTGGTTCCCGATCTGGCGCGACATGACTCCGATGGCGCGGGTCGGCCAGCCGGAAGAAGTCGCGACCGCCGCACTGTTCCTCTGCTCGCCGGCGGCCAGTTATGTGACGGGCGAAGTGCTGGTCGTCGACGGTGGTTATACGACGCGCTGAGCGACGCGCTGAGATCTATCGCCCTCGCGCTGCGAGACGGCAGGGGGCTCACTGCAAGTGAAAACGTCTTATGGTCAATTCCGAACTGTACAAGGCCGGCGACACCGGCTACATCCTGACGATGGGAGAGATACTCGTCGAGATTATGGCGGTCGAGCGCGGACAGTCGTTTCGCCGGCCCGGCACGCTTATCGGTCCGTACGCCAGCGGTGCGCCGGCGATCTTCATCGACCAGGTGGCCCATGCAGGTAGTCGCTGCGCGATGATCGGCTGTGTCGGCGACGATGATTTCGGCATCCTGAATGTGGAGAGACTGCGTGCGGACGGTGTCGACGTCTCGGGCATTGCCGTCATCAAAACCGCGACGACCGGCAGCGCGTTCGTCACCTACCGGCAGGATGGCGAGCGCGATTTCATCTTCAATATTGCCAACAGTGCGTCGGGCCTGCTGTCGGTCGACAACCTGCGTGACGATCTCCTGAAGGATTGCCGGCACTTCCACGTGATGGGGTCGTCGCTGTTCTCGTCGCGCATCATCGAAGCGATGAAGAAGGTGATCGAGACGGTGAAAGGGCAAGGCGGCACCGTCAGCTTCGATCCGAATGTCCGCAAGGAAATGCTACGGATTCCTGAGATGCGTGAGGCACTCGATTTCGTTCTCGACTACACGGACGTCTTTCTGCCCAGTGGCCACGAAGTGACCTTGCTTGCTACGGCGAGCTCGGAGGCGGAGGCAATCGACGAGCTGCTCAAGCGTGGTGTGCGCGAAGTGGTCGTCAAGCGGGGCAAGGAGGGTTGCAGTTTCTACGACGGCACGATGGAGCGGCATCTTCCTGCTTTCTGCGTCGAAGAGATTGACCCAACCGGTGCCGGCGACTGCTTCGGCGCGACGTACATTGCCTGCCGTTCGCAGGGCATGGAAGTCGAACGGGCGTTGCGCTACGCCAGCGCTAGTGGAGCCTTGGCGGTGACCGCCAAGGGGCCGATGGAGGGAACCGCGACGCTCGCAGAGTTGGACGAGTTCATTGGACATGCGTCGGAGCACCATCATGCATAACGTCGTTGCACGCCTTTCCGGCGATCGCGCCGCGGCGCAAACCTTGAAGGGCATCTACTCGATCTGCTCGGCGCATCCATGGGTGCTGGGCGCCGCCATGAAGCAGGCACTGGACGACGGCACGCCGCTTTTGATCGAGTCGACCTCGAACCAGGTGGATCAGTTCGGCGGCTACACAGGAATGAAGCCCGCAGATTTCGTACGCTTCGTCTATCGAATCGCGGATGGGATCGGCTTGTCACGCGACCGTCTGATTCTCGGCGGAGATCATCTTGGACCGAATGCGTGGCGAGGTTTTGCCGCCGAAGAAGCGATGCAGCGCGCGGAGGCGCTGATCGACGCGTATGTCTCGGCGGGTTTCTCGAAGATCCATCTGGATACCAGCATGAGCTGCGGCGGCGATCCCGCACGCCTGTCGGATGGCGTCGTTGCGGAGCGCGCCTCGCGTCTATGCGCTGTTGCGGAGCGAGCGGCCGCGCGCGAGGGCACAGCCACGAAGCCAGTGTATGTCATCGGCACCGAAGTCCCTGTTCCGGGCGGCGCGAGCGAAGAGCTGGAAGCGGTGGAGGTGACACGCTGGGAAGGGGCGCTCGACACCGTCGCCGTTCATCGCGACGCGTGGCGTGAACAGGGGCTTGATGAAGCGTGGGAGCGCGTGATTGCGCTGGTCGTTCAACCGGGTGTCGAGTTCGATCACACCAAGGTGATCGATTACAAGCCCGAGCTTGCGACGGAGCTTTCCAACGTACTCACGCAACTGCCGGGCATGGTCTTCGAGGCGCACTCGACGGACTATCAGAAGCCCGAAGCGCTCCGGCAACTCGTTCGTGATGGGTTCGGAATCCTGAAGGTCGGCCCAGGCGTGACTTTTGCGCTACGCGAGGCGTTGTATGCACTGGCGGACATCGAGGCCGAGATTATCAACGGAAGCGAATGTTCGAAGCTGCGCGAAGTGGTGGAAGCGGTCATGCTCACCAAACCCGGGAACTGGGAGAAGTACTACCACGGCGACGACCACGAGCGCCGTCTTCTCCGCACCTACAGCTATAGCGACCGGGTGCGTTACTACTGGGCCGACCCCGAGATCGAAGCCGCGGCCAAAAAACTGATCGACAACCTTACGGCAAGCGCGATTCCGGAGAATCTGCTGAGCCGCTATCTTCCCGCCCAATACTGGGCATTGCGCCGCGGCGCTATCGACGGCTCTCCCATGAGCATCATTCAAAGCAAGGTGAGAGACGTCATCGGGATGTATGCGTTGGCATGCCGCGCGTGAGTGTGAACGGTACGAATTTTTGACAGGAGACGTAAATGCAACTCAAGGACAAGATTGCGATCGTGACAGGTGCGGCGGCCGGCATTGGCGAAGCCGTGGTGCGTCGCTATCTGGATGAAGGCGCCAAGGTGGTGGTCGTCGATGTAAAGCCGCAGACCGAGCTCGAAACAACTTATGGCGACGTGCCTGCCGAGCGGATCGTACTGATGCGCGCCGACGTCACGACGCGCGAGGGTATCGAGGAGATTGTCCGCACCACCCTTGCGCGCTTCGGGCGTATCGACATCCTCTTCAACAACGCCGCCATCTTTGACATGCGTCCGCTGCTGGAGGAGTCGTGGGAGATCTACGACCGTGTCTTTGCGGTGAATGTGAAGGGCATGTTCTTTCTGATGCAACGCGTGGCCCGCCAGATGGTGGAGCAGGGCGGCGGCGGAAAGATCATCAATATGGCCTCGCAGGCGGGACGCCGTGGTGAGGCATTGGTCGCGCACTACTGCGCGAGCAAGGCTGCCGTGATCAGTTACACCCAGTCGGCCGCGTTGGCGCTCGCGCCTCATCACATCAACGTGAACGGCATTGCGCCGGGCGTGATCGACACGCCCATGTGGAAGGACGTCGACGCGCTCTTCGCGCGCTACGAAAACCGTCCGGTCGGCGAGAAGAAGCGTCTTGTCGGAGAGGCCGTGCCTTTGGGGCGGATGGGTCGTCCGTCCGAGTTGACGGGTGCCGCCGTGTTCCTCGCGTCGGCGGACGCGGATTACATCACCGCCCAGACGCTCAATGTCGACGGCGGCAACTGGATGAGCTGACCGCAGCCTTCGGATCACACGAGCAAGGAACCATCATGGTTTTCAAGTCGAACACTACTTATGACTTTACGGATGCGGTCGTCGTCATCACCGGCGCGGCGGCCGGAATTGGGCGCAAGACCGCAGAGCTCTTCGCAGAGGCGGGCGCCACGTTGGCGCTGATCGACCGCGCCCAGTCGGTGACGGAAGTGGCATCGAGCCTCGGCGCCAAACACGCCGGCTGGATTGTCGATGTGAGCGATGCTGCATCCGTCACTGCGGCGGCGAACGACATTTTGACGCGCTTCGGCCACGTGGACGTGCTGGTCAATAACGCGGGTATCGGGCCACTCGCGCCCGCAGAGAATTTCCCCCTGGAGACCTGGGATAAAACGATCGCCGTTAATCTGACCGGACCGTTTCTAATTGCGCGTGCCTTCGCGTCAAGCATGCTCGCGCGCAAAAGCGGCCGGATCATCAACCTGGCGTCGCAAGCCGCCGTGATCGGCATCGAAGGCCATCTTGCCTACTGCGCCAGCAAGGCCGGCATTCTCGGCATGACCAATTGCATGGCGCTCGAATGGGCACCTCATGGCGTCACCGTGAATGCCATTTCACCGACTGTGGTCGAGACCGAGTTAGGACTAAGCGGATGGGCAGGGGAGACGGGAGTGCGCGCCCGAGCCGCCATTCCAACCCGCCGTTTTGCCAAGCCTGCTGAAATCGCTTCCGCCATTCTGTATCTGGCTAGCACGGACGCCGCCATGATAAACGGAGCCAACGTGTTGATTGACGGCGGTTACACCATCACTTGAGCCTGGCACGACTCATCGTGATTGAAGTTCTCTGTTCGATCTAGGTGCTAGATAATTTTCCAGGAGACGAAATGAAAGCAAAGCTCTATCGCAGAGAGGGAATCCTGCGCACGTTATATCGTGGTGTCGCAATGACTGCCGCCATGTGCAGTGTCATGGCGGTAAGCAACGTTGCGCAGGCAACCACCGTCACAGTCGGCGTTCCCAACAATAACGACCAGATTGAACTGAAGAAGCTGTCAACGGCGTTCGAGAAGGCTAACCCGGACATTCAGCTGAAATGGGTCGTGCTCGAAGAAAACGTCTTGCGGCAGCGCCTGACGACGGACATCACGACCAACGGTGGTCAGTTCGATGTGCTGGCCATCGGAACCTACGAGGCGCCGCTGTGGGGCAAACGCGGCTGGCTCGTGCCGATTAGCGGTTTGCCGGCAGACTATGATCTCAACGATATGTTCAAGACCGTGCGGGAGGGTTTGTCCTATGACGGCAAACTCTATGCGCTGCCGTTTAACGCAGAAAGCTCGATGACGTTCTATCGCAAGGATCTGTTCGCGGCAAAAGGCCTGACCATGCCCGATCAGCCCACTTACGAACAGATCAAGGACTTCGCGGACAAGCTGACCGACAAGAGCAACGGCATCTACGGCATCTGCCTGCGTGGTAAGGCAGGCTGGGGCGAGAACATGGCCTACGTCGGTACGCTCGTCAACACGTTCGGTGGCCGCTGGTTCGACGAGAAGTGGCATGCGCAGATCAATTCGCCCGAATGGAAGAGCGCCATTAGTTTCTATACGAACCTGTTGCAGAAGGACGGTGCGCCTGGCGCCAGTTCGAATGGCTTCAACGAAAATCTCTCCCTGATGTCGAGCGGCAAGTGCGCGATCTGGGTCGATGCCACTTCGGCTGCCGGCATTCTCTACAACAAGAACGAGTCCACGGTGGCGGACAAAGTGGGATTTGCCGCCGCTCCGATTCAGGCGACACCCAAGGGCTCGCACTGGTTGTGGTCCTGGGCGCTCGCGATCCCGAAGACGTCGCGCTCGCAAGATGCGGCAAAGCGATTTGTCGAGTGGGCGACTTCGAAGGAATACATCAAGTTGGTGGGCGCCGATATTGGTTGGGCCTCGCTGCCGCCCGGTACGCGTCTCTCGACTTACCAGTTGCCTGAATACAAACAGGCGGCGCCGTTTTCGGAGTTCGTGCGTAACGCAATCGAGACCGCGGATCCGGCCCATCCGAGCGCGCAGCCGGTCCCGTACACCGGCGTGCAATACGTTAGCATTCCAGAGTTTCAGTCGTTCGGTACGGTGGTCGGGCAGAGCATTTCCGGCGCGGTGGCGGGGCAGTTGACGGTCGACCAGGCCTTGGCCGCGGGTCAGGCCGCCGCGGATCGCGCGGTGAAACAGGCGGGCTATCAGAAGTAAAGCAGAAGTCATGCGGAAGTCAGCCACTGGTCGACAGTGGCATGCGCGGGCTGACGCCTGTCAGCCCGCGCCCGCTACGTGACCACCGGCGAAGTGCCGATGCTTGACGGTAGGTATACTACCTGCCGAAACGTACCGCCCTCGTACTGCGCAAGCTCGCGAAGGGCTCAACTGCAACGGAGCATATTCGCGTGTCGATCAAGCATTCCCGACATCAGCATGGATTCAACGGGCCTCGTGTGCGCGACCTCAATCGGGCGCTCGTGCTCGAAGCCATCCGCCAGGACCCGGGCATCGGGCGTGCCGAGATCGCGGCATCTACGCGCCTGACCGCCGCGACGATCACCAATATCGTCACCGCGTTGATCGGGGAGGGCGCCGTCGAAGAAGCGGCTGAACGCGAAGCACGGACCACCGGTCAGCCGGTGCGCAGCCTGCGCATCATCCCCGGCTATGCGGCTACGATCGGCCTGCACTTCGACCACGAGTTCGCGACCGGCGTGCTGGTGGATGTGGCCGGCAATGTGATTCATGAAGCACGCCAACAATTGTCGATCGAGGATCCCGCCAGCGCGGTGCGAGTGCTTGCCAAGCTGTACGACGGCTTGCGCGACCATCCGCGCCGCGTCGGCAAACTGCTAGGCGTGGGCGTGTCGGTGATGGGCGCCATCGACCCCGTGCGCGGCCTCGTTTGCCAGTCAGCCGAATACCCTGCGTGGCGCGAGTTCGGCTTTCGCGACGCGTTGTCCCAGTTGGTCGACCATGAAATCCATATCGAGAACAACGGCACGGCCGCGGGCCTCGGCGAATACTGGTTCGGCGATGGCCGGCGCCTCGGCAGCTATCTCCATGTTTTTATCGGCAACGGCCTGGGTGGCGCATTGCTGATGAATCGCCGCGCGGTGCGCGGCCTCACCGGCAACGGCTGCGAGATCGGCCACGTCAATGCCCATCGAGAGGGCAAGCCTTGCTTCTGCGGCGCACGCGGCTGCCTCGAAACCGTGGTGTCCTTGCGCGGACTGGCACATGCGCTTGGGCATGACCATGTCGCGGAACTCGATCTTGCCGCGCTGCACGCCAGGCAAAGCGAGGCGTTCGATGCATGGGTCGAACAGGCCGGCACCGACCTGGGCCGGGTGCTTGCCGGCGTATCCAATGTGGTCGACGTGTCCGACATCATCGTCAACGGCCTGCTGCCGCCCGAGTTGCTGCAGCGCCTGCTCGCGCGCACGCGCGAGGTGGCGGCCGAGTACGAGATGAACGGCCGACCGGGGCGCCTTACCTTCCACCAGGGGCGCGCCAACCGGGAGATTTCGGCTGCGCTCGGCGCCGCCACGGTGCCGCTCTACGGCAACCTGTTCTGAACTGAACCCGGCGGGCCGGCGACGCGGCCCGCTCACGATGCGCGGCGCGACTTTCTCGGCCCATGTCATTGTGTTGTCATTCCCAACGGATCAAATGATCATGCTGCCTGCGCATTTTCGTGCGCGAGCCGTGACGGAAATGTGACGTGGATTGCTCGCGTTACCGGCGTTATCAGTTCATCCCTATACATCTAGACGTTTAGATGATATTAGGGGCGCGATAACCGTGCTCTGGAAGATCGGGATGCCTCTGAGCGCCGCGCCGCCGCTAATTGCAACCGCCATTACTGTGCCCTGCGGCAACGCTCCGCGGGGCGGATTCGCATACGGAGTCAGTCGATGTTGATCAGTAACGCTCGCGTGGTGACGCGAGACGAAGAGTTTATCGGGACCGTGCGCGTCGAAGACGGGATCATCCGCGACGTCGAACGCGGCAGCACGGCCGCGCGCGATGCCGTCGACTGGGACGGCGACTATCTGCTGCCGGGCCTGATCGAACTGCACACGGACAATCTCGAGAAGCATCTCGCGCCGCGCCCCGGCGTGCGGTGGAATATCGACGCGGCGTTTGTGATTCACGATGCGCAGGTCGCGGCCGCCGGTATTACCACCGTGTTCGATTCGCTCAGAATTGGTGCGCGCTCCGACGTGGACATGCACCACCGCGAACTGCAGACGCAGTGCACGCAGGCACTCGCGCGCTTGTCGCAGAGCGAGTTGCTCCGTGCCGAACATTTCCTGCACCTGCGCTGCGAAATCGCCGCACCGGACGTGGTCGAGGTGTTCGATTCGCTTTACGCGCATCCGCTGCTGCGGCTTGTTTCCGTCATGGATCACACGCCGGGACAGCGGCAATGGCACGATGCCAATCAATGGCGCCGCTGGCAGGAACGCCATGGCAAGCTGACCGACGAACGCTTCGCCGCCGTGGTGGCCGAGCTTGCGGACGGCCAGGAGCGCTACGCCGATCAGCACCGCCGAAACATCGTGGCGCGTTGCGTCGAACTCGGCATTCCGGTGGCGAGCCATGACGATACGGTGGTCGAGCACGTCGAACAGGCGGCCGCCGAAGGCGTCGCGCTGGCCGAATTCCCAACCACCCGTGTCGCCGCGCAAGCCGCGCGCGAGCACGGCATCGCGACGATCATGGGCGCGCCCAACATCGTGCGGGGCGGCTCGCACTCGGGCAACGTCTCCGCACTCGAACTCGCGCAGGCCGGCTTGCTCGACATCCTTTCGTCTGACTACGTGCCTTCGAGTCTGCTGACGGCGGCGTTTGAGCTCGTCGACAAGGCCGGCTGGACGCTCCCGCGCGCCATGACAACCGTATCCGCGGAACCGGCTCGCGCAGCGGGACTGCACGACCGCGGTGCGATCGAGCCCGGCTTGCGGGCCGACTTTGTGCGCGTGCGGATGCACGATGTGCTGCCCGTACCGCGCGAAACCTGGCGCGCCGGCGAGCGCGTCGTTTGAAGCGCGTCATGCGGCGAATCATGCACACGGGCAGGGCAGTCAGGTAGCGCAACGGCATTCCATTCATCTAGACGTCTCCATGTAGACATGGATGTGTCACATGCGATTTCTAGAATGCGCCAGGTTGGACAGCAGGGCCGCGCCGACCGCCGTCACGGGCCGGTTCGCGCGGAAGCGGGAAAACGTCGTTGAATCGCACGCTACGCTTTAAACATGACTTGAGGACAATATGAAGGTATCCAAAGTTTTCGCAGTCCTGGCGTTTGCGGCGGGTCTCGCCTCCGGCGCGGCACATGCAGACAGCACCTGCCCGAACAACGGCGTGGTTCGCTTCGGCGTCGAACCGTACGAATCGGCGCAACGCATGCTGCCGGTTTACACGGACCTCGCCAAGATGATCGGCGACAAGCTCGGCTGCACGGTACAGCTTTATGTGGCAACCAGCTATAACGCCGAGATCGAGGCGATGCGCAACAACAAGCTCGAATTCGGCCAATTCGGCCCGCTCGGCTACGTGCTCGCCCATCAGGTCGCGCATGCCGAGGCCGTGGCGACGTTCGCCGGCGAGCAGGGCAAGCCGGCTACCTATTACGCGTCCATCGTCACGTGGCCCGGCTCGGGCATCAAGACGCTCGCCGACACCAACGGTCGCTCCTTCGCGTACGCCGATCCGGCTTCCACTTCGGGCCATCTGTTTCCGGCTTATGGTCTGAGCAAAAACGGTGTGGACCCCGACAAGGGCATCAAGGCCATCTATGCGGGCAGCCACACGGCATCGTTCGAGGCGTTGCGCAACCACAAGGTCGACGCGGGCGAACTGAACAGCGAAGAAATCGCCAGCGCCAAGCTGCACAACGAGTACGATCCCGCCGCTTACGTGACGCTGTGGCAGTCGCAGCCCATTCCGCTCGATCCGCTGGCCGTGCGCGCCGATTTGCCCGCTGATTTCAAGGCCCGTTTGGCTAGCGTGCTGAGTTCGCTCGATCTGCATCAATTGCCGGAGGCCGATCAGAAGTTCCTGGCGTCGAACGAAAACCCGGAACTGAAGACGGTGCCGCAATCGGATGCCGCCTACAACCAGATTCGCGATCTGGTGTCCACGCTCCATATCGATCTGGCAAAACTGTGAATACCTCGATCAGCGCATCCGGCGATCTGCCGCTGGACCCCGCGGCCGCATTCGGCGTCGCAGGGTCCAGCTCACGCGCGATGGCGCCGCGCACCACGCTGGCTCCCGGCGAGAAACTGGCCGTCCACGACCTGACGATGCGTTACGCGAACGGTCATACCGCGCTGCGCGATTTCAATGTCTCGGTCAGCGGCGGCGAGATGGTGGTGGTGCTGGGTAGCAACGGCAGCGGCAAGTCGACCTTCATGAAGTGCGTGGTCGGACTGAACCGGCCGACGTCCGGCTCGGTCGAGGTCGCCGGACGCGATCTGGCCGCGCTCTCGGGCAAGGCTCTGCGCCGGGCGCGTCTGCCGCTTGCGCTGATTTCGCAGAACGCCAATCTCGTCAAGCGCCGCAGCGTGCTGGCTAATGTGTGCTGCGGCACGCTGGGGCGTCATCGGACCTTGGGGACCGCGCTGGGACGCGTGCCGCGCGAGGAAATCGAACCGGCCCGCGCGTATCTGGACGAAGTCGGCCTGCTGCATCTGGCCGGCCAGCGCGCCGGCACGCTCTCGGGCGGACAGGCGCAGCGGGTGGCGGTCGCACGCGCGCTCGCGCAACGTCCGCATGTATTGCTCGCCGACGAGCCGGTAGCGAGCCTCGACCCCGAAGCCGCCGACGAAGTCATGCGGCTGTTGCGCCGCCTCGCCACCGAAGACGGCCTTGCCGTGGTCTGCGTCCTGCACCAGCCCGAACTGGCGGCGCGTTATGCCGACAGGCTGGTTGGCTTGCGGCGTGGCCGGATGGAATTCGACCGGCCGGCATCGCAGGTCTCCAGCCAGCAGATCGCGCAGCTCTACGTCGACGAGGCCTCATGAACAAGGCTCTGGCAATGCGCGCGCCGACCGGCTCGCCGGGCGCACGCCCATTCTGGACGGTGTGCGTGATCGTCGTCGCGCTTGCGCTGTTCGTGCAGGCGTGGATCGTTGTGCAGGCGCGTCCGCAGGACCTGGTGACCGGCGCCCACGGGATGGCCGACATCATTTCGCGCGCCATGCCACCGGCATTCGATCAGTTCGTGCCGAATCTCTGGCCCGTGCTCGAGACGATCGACCTGGCGATTTTCGGCACCGTGTTCGGGGTCATTCTGGCTTTCCCGCTAGCCATTCTGGCCGCCGCGAATGTCACGCCGGCGAAGCCCTTGTATGTCGTTTCGCGCGCGCTGATCGGCGTCACGCGCGCGGTGCCCGATCTGGTGTGGGCGCTGCTGTTCGTGACCGCCGTCGGGCTCGGACCGTTTCCGGGTGCGCTCGCGCTGGCCGTGCACTCGGTCGGCATGCTGGGGCGGTTGTTTGCGGAAGTGATCGAAGACATGGACATGGGGCCGGTCGAAGCGCTGACACTCACCGGCGCCGGCCGCTTGCAGGTGTTGAGCCATGCCGTGGTGCCGGGCGTGTTGCCGTCGCTGCTCGGCATTGGGCTGTTCCGCTTCGATGAAAACCTGCGCTCTTCGCTGGTACTGGGGTTTGTCGGCGCGGGCGGCATTGGCTTTCAGTTGCTGACTGCAATGAACCTGTTCCAGTACCAGACGGTGTCGTTTCTGCTGATCGCCACGTTCCTGCTGGTGGCGTGCGCCGAGCGCGTTTCTGCCTGGCTGCGCAGCCTCGTTTTGTGAGTGCGCGGCGAAGGCCATCTTCAATACCTCATTATTTAAATTCGTACTGCTATGTTGATCAATCATGGCGTCGCGGTGGATCCGTGGACGCAAGGTCGCGTCATGTCGGAAGATCCGGAGATCCATCCGACGGCGGTGGTTCGGGCCAGCGACTTTGGCCGCTATACGTATCTGGGTCCACGCAGTTACGTTGCCGGAACGGTCATGGGCGATTATGGCTATGCAATGGGCGACAATCAGATCGCTCATGCGGTGATCGGCAAGTTCGTCAACATTGCCACCGGGGCGCGGGTGAATCCGCCCAATCATCCTACGTGGCGCGCGACGCATCATCACTTCACCTATCGCTCGCGTTCTTATGGCCTGTCTCTCGACGACGACGCGGGCATATTCAAATGGCGCGCCGAGGATCAGGTCGAGATCGGCCATGACGTGTGGCTTGGGCATAACGCCATCGTCATGCCGGGCGTCAAGATTGGTACGGGCGCGGCGGTTGGGTCGGGAGCCGTTGTGACCAAGGACGTGCCGCCGTTTGCGATCGTCGTGGGCGTGCCGGCGCGGGTGCTGCGCTTCCGGGTTGAGCCGCATGTTGCGGAGCGTCTGCAGCAGATTGCGTGGTGGGATTGGAGTCCTCAGCAGATCGACGCGGCGTTGGCCGATTTTCGCGCGCTTGGTGCGGAGGAGTTTGCGGAGAAGTATGGGAGTTAGGTTGGCGATAAGTAGTCGGCAAGCGTGCTCACGGTGTGATTCACATGCCGATTGTCGAGCACGTATTGCTGCAGCGAGAGCGTTTGCGGCGACGGCGACGCCTGCACTTCGAGCAGCGGACTGAATTACGACTGACCGCCTGCGCGGCCCTGATCATATACCCCTCCCCCCTATCTGATATATACTCCCCCCGGGTATATCGGAGGTGATCAGTGAGCCATACCATTCGCGAGAAACAGAAGCTGCTTAACCGCGTCCGCCGCATCAAGGGGCAGGTGGAGGCCATCGAACGTGCGCTTGAGGAAGAGCGGGAGTGCGTCGATGTGCTGCAGCAGATAGCCGGCTGCCGCGGGGCGATGAACGGCCTGCTGGCCGTCGTGCTCGAAGACCATATCCGCTCTCATCTCGTCGACGCCGAATCCCACAAGGAGCCGGGCGTCAGTGCGACGGACCAGCTCATCGAAGTCGTGCACAGCTATTTCAAGTAGAGCAAACCATGAGTGATTTCGAAGACGCTGCGTTTGGGGCGGGCCACGACCATATCTTTCTGGGCGCGGCCCATGAGCAGAACGAGCGCAGAACATGGGCGGTCATCGCGCTGTGCAGCGCGATGATGCTGGTTGAAATCGTCGGCGGCAGTATGTTCGGGTCGCTGGCGCTGGTCGCCGACGGTCTGCACATGTCGACGCATGCGGGCGCGATGCTGATTGCCGCCCTCGCCTATACCTATGCGCGCAAGCATGCCGCCGATTCCCGCTTCGTGTTCGGCACCGGCAAGCTGGGCGACCTGGCCGGCTTCACCAGTGCCATCGTGCTGGCCATGATCGCCGTGCTGATAGGGTATGAGGCAGTGGCGCGCTTTCTGTCGCCTGTGCCGATTCATTTCGGCGAGGCGATTCCCATCGCGGTTGTCGGACTGCTCGTCAATCTGGCGAGTGTGTGGCTGCTGAGCGGCCACCATCATGGGCATAGCCACGGGCATAGCCATGCTCATGGCCACGATCATGCTCATGGTGATGACGGGCATGAGCATGAGGTCGAATCCGATGAGCACGACCACGCCCATGACGCCCACGACGCCGCGACCCGGGACCACAATATCCGCTCGGCCTACATCCACGTCATGGCCGATGCAGCAGTCTCCGTGTTGGCAATCCTGGGGCTCGTCCTGGCGCGTGCGTTCGGTTGGCTCTGGATGGACCCGCTCGCGGGCGTCATTGGCGCTCTGGTGATTGCAAACTGGTCGTATGGGCTGATGCGCGACACCGGTGCAATCCTGCTCGACATCAATCCGGACCGGCGCATGGCGGAGAACGTCCGCCATGCTATCGAAGACGGTGGCGACAAGGTGATCGACCTGCATGTGTGGCGGGTGGGCCCAGGTCACATGAGCGCGGTTGTGTCTGTGGCGACCAGCGAGTCACAGCGGGATTCCCGTTTCTATCATGCGGTGCTCGAGCGCTTCAAGGGACTGTCGCATGTTACGGTCGAGGTCCAGCTCGCGAATGCGATGGCGTGAACTGCAACGTCGCAACTACGCCGCGCTGGTGGCCCTGACTGTGCGATTCGTCGAACCCGGCTGGCTGGTCGAGGTGACGGTGACGGCGGCAAAGGTGTCTTAGGCCAATGGATGGCGGGAGCAGAGAGAGCGAGCGGATCGAGTCATCGTGACCCGGCCGAGCTCTGACCCACACCACGCCCAGCCCTACAACGGCACTGTCATTTCTGACAGTTACCCGCCGGATAGTCGACGCGCATAATCGGATTTCGTGGATCGGTCGGTGCGCTCCGGGATGGTGAAAGCCTGTCCTGCGTAGCAAAGGGCTCCGCTGTACCGCCCCGCGAGCATGGCGCTGCGCCCCGCGGCGCCAAGAAGAGTTTTGAGCCTTACCGAGGGCTGCTGGAACCTGAGAGCACGATAAGAAACGCGAGCAGGCCCGCGCGACGAGCGTCGCGACGGGCAAGCCGCAAGAAGGAATGCGCGGATCGCGCCGCTGTTGGTGTTTTGTAAAGATGCGCGTGTCTCGATACGCGAAAAAGTGGCAGGGTTTCTCCTTTTTCCGGATTGACTGGTATTCAGCAGAGCCGGTCATGTTGTTGGTCTAGCGGCAACGCGGTTCTCGCGTTGCCGGATCACCAGTTGGATTCGAGGCTCCATGACACTGACAAAAATCTCGCTGCTAAGCCGCATGCAATGCGGGCATAAATACACCGCCACTCAACTGTCCCATTTGTTTTCTGTCTCGCGGGTGACGGTTCTCGGCATGCTGCGTGCGCTGGTCGACGAAGGCCAGTTGCAAGTCACACGCACCAACTCACGGGTCATCCACTTCACACGCGAACTGCCCGAGTCGCAGCAATCGGGCGGTGTGGATAGCCGCGCCGTGGCGACATTTCCCGTCACGCGCAACGTCGAAGGTTGCCTGTCCAACTATGACCAGGAGCTGGCCGCCCGCTCGCGCCTTGCATTGCTCGCGCGCGACCGCTGCAGATAATGCCCGCGCGCCGGAATGACCCGCTTGCGGCGAGTCATTCCATGTCGTCTGACGCAATTCGCAGAACACCCCCATTTCAGATTGGCTGATATCGTTTTAGCGTGCCGGGCGATGGCTTTGTTGCGACATAAAAATTCCGAACGGGCAGCACACGAGCACATGGAGACCTTGCAATGACGCTCGACGCAACGCTAGAAGGGGCGTAACGCGGCTTGCCGATGCGCTCCGTGTTTGGGCCGGTATTGACGGTTTATCCCAAGAGCCGCGACCCGGCGTCCCGCCAGGCCGTGCCAGGGCTGATCCGGGATCTCAGCGCTGACATTGATGCGCATGGCGCCGGATCAGGGTTAGTCGCCGCCTTCGCGCCGGCGCTCCGGGGCGAGTGGAACGGGCGGCACATCCCGATCCATACTGAGGTGCTCGACCAAGACGTCAAGTTTCGCAACACCGCTTCCGGGCGGAGCTGTCAGTTGGCCCAGGCGGCTCAGGCGCGCTCAGGTGGTATAGATCAAGCCCATGGCGATCGCCTTGACGACCGCCTGGGTCTTGTTGGTCGCGGCGAGCTTCAGCAGCACGTTATTGACGTGAAAATTGACGGTGCGCTCGGAAATACTGAGGATCTGCCCGATCTCGTACGAGGTTTTTCCTTCACCGGTCCAGCACAGCACCTCGCGTTCGCGTAGCGTCAGCGTCGCGGCGCTTTCGGGGGCGAGGACCGGCATCAGGAAGCGGCTCATCAGGGTGTGCGAGACATTCGCGAGCCAGCTCATCGGCAACGTCAACGAATCGACCTCGGTTCCCGTCAACGTGTCCGCCGGGCGCGACAGCGTCAGAAGGCCGAAAGCGCCTTGCGCGGCCCAGCTCGACTGGGCGGCGCCCACCTTCAGGCCGAAATCGTGCGCGTCGCTCCACAACCGCGCCGCGTCGCCTTGCTCGGACTCCGGCCAGAGAATGAGCTCAGAGCCGCGCATGCCGGCACGGACCGTCGGGTCGATGTCCAGAAAGCTGCTCGCCTGATAGTGCTCCATCCAGCCGCGCGGATAGGTATCGAAGATGGCGACCACGGGTTTCGATACGGGCACCGACATGCGGATGCCGTAACAGCAATATTCGAACCCGAGCTGTTCCGCGAACGACGCGATCTGCTTGAACAGCTGATCTTCGTCTTTCGCAGCGAGAAACCGCTGGTAAGCATCATGAAAGCGTGGGTCCATCATCACCTCCCCGTAGCGACGACGAGTTGCAGTGGGTCGCCGCAGATCCCGCGAACAGGTGCAGTGCCCGCAAAAAACCCTCGCCAATACACCTTCATCCGTTGTTGCCTGTTGGCTCTGTAGTTGTTTCCGGGCATGTGCTGACCGGGTTGCTGCTGATTCACGTGTAATCGACCGTAGACATGAGACTGACGGCAGACCGGCGCGGCGGCGCCATGGGCGCCCGGTACACCGGTTAAACAGCGTGGCAGCGCAGAATGACAGCGAGTATCTCACCATCGGGCCGAACGCGCGTTGCGCGCGCTTTTCGGCATAAACCACGCCAAAGTTCACTTATAAACAAAATCGCAGCGGTTTTCAATCTCCATTCAAGGCTGCGGCAAACCATGTAAAAAGGGGCCGCACGGGTGTTCCCTGTCAACATTGACAGTTACCTCACCACTATGTGGCTGTAATACGCTCCTGCAAATGCCCGCCCGGGGTTGGCGGCGGTTTCGCGGTCGGCGTTGACGGCCGGGATGATACGATTTGCGCCGCGGCCCGTGACGAACCGGGGTCGATTCGTCGTGGCGGCCGCTCCTGAACGATCACGACTGGTAAACAGCGAACACGCAAACAGAGCGCCATGTACTCGATATTGCCTGCCTTCGTCTCCGCATTGTTTCTGGGGTTCGGGCTATACGTGCTGCTCACCGAGGGCGCGACGCGCCTGTCCGTGCCCTTTGCGCTGATGTGCGTCACCACCTTTGCCTGGCAGGGTACGTGGGCCTTCCTGTTCCAGACCACCAGCGCCGACGTCGCCGCGCCGCTCGTCAAGCTGGGCTACCTGTTCATTCTGTTTTTACCCACCACCTTTTATCACTTCGTCACCGAAGTGACGGGGCGGCGCGCCGAGCGCCGCCTGCTGCTTGCTTCTTACGGCTTGAGCGTATTGCTGGCCATTCTGCTGCTCACGGGCGACGGGGTAGTGGCCGGCTTCGAGATGCATTTCTTCGGCCCTTATCCCAAGGCCGGCGTTCTCCATCCCGTGCACGTCCTGCAGACCCTCTTCCTCGCCTGCCGGAGCGGCTGGCTGCTGGTGACGGCGCGGCGCGAGGTGCGCGGCAAGTCGCAACGCCGGCTCCTCGACCTGTGTCTGCTGAGCCTGTGCCTGTATTCGCTCGCGGCGGTGGACTACGCCGTGAACTATGGCTACACGTTCTATCCGCCGGGCGTCATCTTCATCGCAACAGGACTGGGCATTCTCGGCATCACGATCGTTCGTCACGGGCTGATGCGGCCATTTCTGCTGGCGGCTACGGTGGCGCACGAGGTCGCCACGCCGCTTGCGGCCATTGGCATGCATGCGGAGGAGATCGGCACGGTTCTGCCGGAACTGCTGCGTGGCTACCATCTGGCCGTGCAGCACCGCTTGTGCAGTGAAGGCCTGTACCCCGGTCAATCCGAGCGGCTCGCCAGTCTCACCTCGGCGATTCGCCGTCAGGTTGAAAGTACCAGTACGGTGGTCGAGATGTCGCTGGCGTCGTTTACGCTGGACAGGCTGGACCCCCGAAGCTTCGCGCCGCATTCGATCCGCACCTGCATCGACTCGGCGCTGGAACGTTTTCCCTTTCACCCTGGGGAGCGCAATCTGGTGTTCGTGGCGCCCATCGATCCGCTGTTGCGTTTTTCCGGTTCCGATTCGTTGATCGTCTTCGTCATCTTCAATCTGCTCAAGAACGCCTTGTACGCGATCCGTGAGAGCGGCGACGGAAAGATCGAGATCCGCGCGCAGCAGGAAAACGGCTTCTGCGTGCTGAGCTTTCGCGACACGGGTCCGGGCATCGCGGCGGACGTGCTGCCGTATATCTTCGATCCCTTCTACTCGACCAAGTCGCATGGACATGGCGCGGGCATGGGGCTGGTGTTTTGCCGGCGCGTCTGCGAGGTGTTTTCCGGTAGCATCTCGTGCGAATCGGTGCCGCGCGAGCATACGACCTTCACGTTGAGGTTGCCGGAGCCAGGCTCGTCGGCGGACCGCGCGCAGCGCGGCCCGCCGGACAGGTCCCACCGTTGGTACAGCAAAAGGCAGGACTATGTCAGTTAGCTCACATTAGACGGCATGAGAAGTTCATATTCCTTGACCCGTTCGACGATCCCAGACGGGAAACGCTGAATGCGCCGGTTGGTGTCGGCGAACAGGATCTGCTGGTAGCCCATCGAAACGGGCTTGCCGTCCACGCAAAAGCGGAACAGCAGGTAGGCCGAACACTGCCTGACCTGGAAAGTGTTGAGGTAGCAGTCCACGCGCTGGAACGGAAAAGTCTCCTGGACATATTCCTGGTGGGCGCGTTTCGTCACGAACATGCCGCCGGCGGCAAGGAGATTGTTGTGCACGCAATCATGGAACCAGCGTTCGCGACACACGCCTTGCCATTCGAAGTAACGGGCGAAATAGGTGTTCATAAAGGCATTGGAATCCTTGAGATAGACGTCGATGCTGTGGTGAAACGTTTTCTCGGTCGTGGCGTTGAGCATTTCCTGCGAAAGCAGTGCGGTACCGCGAGAGAGAACCTGGGGGATTGCATCTCGAACGAACATGAAAAACTCCTGAATCGTAATGGCTGCTAGCGGCAGCCACGCATTCCTCCTGAGTGGAGGAATGCATTATTTTGGTATGCCAAGCGTTTTATCTGTGCCTATAAACACGTTCTTCGAGGAATGTATGAGTAGCTTTGTCAGGCAGCCTGTCCTCTATCCTGTGTCCGCTGTTTTTCTCGACGACAGTGCTGACTTCCTGCATGCGCTGCGAGGGATTGTCCCGGACGGACATCTGAACCGGTTTTTCACGCGGCCTCGCGAGGCCTTCAATTTCATCTCGTCGCGTGCGCAGGCGAGCTTGCCTAACCGGCTGTCGGGCGCGGACTATTCCGAGTTCGAGAAGAAGGGGGGAAGCGCGCTTGGGCGCGACGTGTTGATCGACGACGCGCGCTTCGAAGAGGTCGCGGCCGTGGTGGTGGACTACGAGATGCCGGAAATCGACGGCATCGAGTTTCTCGCCTCGATTCGCGGCATCGCGTGCACGAAAATCCTGCTAACCGGAGCGGCCGGAGAGACCGAGGCCGTCGACGCGTTCAATGCCGGGCTGATCGATTTCTACCTCAAGAAGACCGATGCCGGGATGACGCGCAAACTGCTCAGCGCGTTGGCGGAAGCCAAAGCCAGGCACTGCGCGCAGCGTGGCTACATCAGCGTTCACGATGTCGGTTCGACTTACTGCGATCCGCGCACCTTGAAGGCCCTCGACGAGATCGTTGCCCGCGAACACATTGCGGAGTATTACTGGCGCCCGGAGCAGGACGCCGTGCTGATGTTCGACGCCGACGGCAATCCAGGCCTCTTTCTCGCGTGGGCCGAGGGCGACTGGCGATTCCAGTGCGGTGTGCTGACCGACGAGGGCGGCGCCCCCCAACTGCTGAGGGAAATGGAGGCGCGCCGGGTGATGCCGCTGTTCTGGCCGTCCCAGACCTATCGCGCCGGCCTGTCGGACATCCGCTTCGAGTCGCCGGTACCGATTCCCGACTGGCCAGGTGCGTTCTATTGCTGGAGCCGGATCGATCCGCGTGAACTCGACCTGGACCTGCAGACCTGCGCGCAATGGCGGCAACGCCAGACCTTAGGGCTGTATTCTTGAGGTCAGACCGTTTTGAGCATCCGCGGCTTGGGTACGAACGGCGATGTGGGTAGCTTGAGCGGCTTCATTGTCCCGCCGGTTCGCGGTTCAGACGCCGCGCGCGGCGCAGTATGGCGTCGAGGTCGTGCAGGTTGAGCCGAAGCCGGAAATACCATAGCAGTTTGGTTAGCTTCAATGTCGACAGTGCGCGCTTCCTGCGTGACAGCGATTCTGAACGTTTCATCCTGGCATCTCCGGCCGTCGCTGCGGCCATGGATTGATCGGCGTAGGTCTGTTGTGCATTGCTCTGACCACTCGCATAACGACCTGAGTTTGCCCACGCTTGAGGGTTCGAAAGACTTCGAAAGTTAGCGGGGCTTTAGCGTCGGAAATTGGCGTGCCCGTTCGTTCGCCATGGCCCGATGTACGAGCCGGGCGTTTCGACCTGAACTCACCGTCCCACAGTGGCTCGCGCCGGCGACTCCGCTTTGGGAAACAGCGCGCCGATCATGAATCCTCGCTCGGTGCGGTTCATGATCACGCGTCCACGATGTTTCGTGGCGGTGAAGTTGACGAAGGCGAGGCCCAGTCCGAAGCCGCTGCCTTCATTGATCACGCCCGACGGCAGCCGGACAAAGCGTTCCGCGACCCGGTCCGACTCGCGTGCCGGTATGCCGGTCCCTTCGTCCTCGACCCCGATCAGCACGCCCTCTTGCGTATCCGCGAGAATGCAGCGCACGGTTGAAGCGTCGGGTCCGTACTTCAGGGCATTGTCGAGCAGGTTCGTGACGAGGCGCGTGAGCAGCAACGGGTCGGCGAACAGCGTCAGCGAAGTGGCGGGCGCATCGATGGCGATGCGGCAGCCTTTGGCGAGCGCCTTTTCCCAGAGCTGATCCACCGCAACGACCACGATCTCGTTCAGGTCGATCGTTTCGAACTGCCGCCATTCGGATTGCGCGCGCGCCAGGTGCAGAAAACCGTCCGCCAACTCGAGCGCGTGGGTGGCGTGCGTGGCAATCCGTTCGAGCAGGGGCGTGAGCGTGCCCTGTTCCAGCCGGACCCTCTCCAGCAGCGAGAGAATCGACGTCTGCGGCGAACGCATGTCATGCGAGAGAAAGTCGATCGCATCGTCGCGTTGACGCAGACTTATATAGGAAGCCGAATGATAGCGGATCCGCGCAATCAGTTCGATCGCGTCGGGCAGCTTGACCAGGTAGTCGTTGGCGCCGGCAAGAAAGGCCTCGCTCTTGACGATCGGCTGCTCCTTCGAAGACAGCACCACCACCGGCACATTGGCCGTGACCGGGTTGGCGCGATAGCTGCGCACAATATCCAGGCCGTCCACGCCAGGCATGATCAGATCCTGCAGGATCACCGTCGGCTTCACGCGCGACGCTGTAGAGAGGGCCTCGCGTCCATCCATGCAGACATGCAGTTGAATACCGCTTTCGCTCTCCAGCGCCCGCCTGATCACTTCGCCCACAATCGGCTGATCGTCGACCAGTAGCACGGTTGCCGCAGGGGCGATTGAAGTCGGCAGTGTATTCATGATGGCGATAAGCGATCAGGCATCAAGGCGAGATGCACGGTGACATCGGCGTCATCGACCTATCGGGCTGTCTGCATCGCTGCGCCTTGAGTGGATCAGGCGGGGGACAGGAAAGGCCGGTACCGGAGCATTGCCCTGTCGATAGTTCGAGCAGGCGAACCAGTGTAAAGGGAAGCCCGGCGCCGGAAAGCGCTGAATCTGTTAAGGATGGTTAATTGACCTGACGGCACGCACCACTACGCCCGATAGCGCAGCGCATCGATCAGCACACCGAGAGCCCGCGACGATTGACGTCGGCTCGGGTAATACAGGTGATAGCCAGGGAACGCCGGGCACCAGTCCTTGAGTACCGCCTTGAGGCTGCCGTCGGCGAGATACGGTCGCGCCATCTCCTCCGGCACATACGCGAGGCCGCAACCATCTACAGCGGCATCGAGCATC
The DNA here is from genome assembly GCF_900142845.1 of Paraburkholderia phenazinium. Classification (NCBI taxonomy): domain Bacteria; kingdom Pseudomonadati; phylum Pseudomonadota; class Betaproteobacteria; order Burkholderiales; family Burkholderiaceae; genus Paraburkholderia; species Paraburkholderia phenazinium. Next base: position 3,162,621 of record NZ_FSRU01000001.1, on the reverse strand, counting down.
TGAGTGCTTGCGTTGAACACCAACTGGCCTTCGACACGCACCTTGAGCTCGTGGCCCGACTTTTCGAACTCCCAGGCATAGAGGCCGCCATACGTTGGCAGCCGCAGATTGATGCAGTTGTGGTCGGTCAGGTCTTGCGGCGTTTTCGGCCGCGTTCGCTTCGCAAAGTACGAAGGCGCGCCGACCACCGTCATGCGCATGTCCGGCGCAATGCGGACCGCGATCATGTCTTTCGCCACCCGGTCGCCAAGCCGGACGCCGACGTCGAAGCGCTGCGCGACGATATCGGTCAGGCCATAGTCGACCATCAGCTCGACCTTGAGGTCCGGATACTCGCGCAGCAGTTGCGCGAGCTTGGGGCGCAGGACGTTGCGCGCGGCGTTTTCGTCGGTGGTGATGCGGATCGTGCCGGCTGGCTTGTCGCGCAACTCGCTCAACGCGGCGAGCTCTTCGTCGATTTCTTCGAAGCGCGGTCCCACGGTTGCGAGCAGACGTTCGCCGGCCGGAGTGGGGGAGACGCTGCGTGTGGTGCGTGTCAGCAGGCGTAGCCCCAGGCGCGATTCGAGTCCGCGGATCGTGTGGCTGAGCGCCGACTGCGACACGCCGAGCTGCGCCGCCGCCCGCGTAAAGCTGCGTTCGCGCGCTACCGCGAGGAACGCCAGCAGGTCGTTAAAATTTTCGCGTGCCATTCATGAATCCAATTCATATGTGCATGCCAATTCTACCGCCTAGTCACGTCCGGCTGCAGCCATTAAATTGCGCGGTATAGGCAGTCGAACCGGCTGCAACCCGCCAATGTTTTCGCAATGTCTATTGCGGGCTTTGGCCCGAACGGAGAATACACAGTGGATTATCGATATCTGGGCCGTAGCGCGCTCAAAGTGTCCCCCTTGTGCCTCGGCGCCATGATGTTCGGCGGCGAGACGGACGAGGCAACCGCGAAGCGCATCATCGACAAGGCGTTCGACCAGGGCGTCAATTTCATCGACACCGCCGACGTCTATCACGCAGGGCGTTCCGAGGAGATCGTCGGACGCGCGGTGGCGCAGCAACGCGATAGCTGGGTGATCGCCACGAAATTCGGCTATCCGACCACGCAGGGCCCGAACGAGCAGGGGCAATCGCGCAAGTGGATCATGCAGTCGGTCGACGCGAGTCTGAAGCGCCTCGGCACCGATTACCTCGACATCCTCTACTTTCACCGCGCCGTCACGGATGCGCCGCTCGAAGAGGGCATGCGGGCGATTGCCGACTTGATCCGCCAGGGCAAGATCCGCTACTACGGGGTGTCCAATTTCCGCGGCTGGCGCATTGCCGAGATCGCGCGTCTGGCCGATCAACTCGGCATCGACCGGCCGGTGGCAAGCGAACCGCTCTACAACCTGGTCGACCGCACGGCGGAAGTCGAGCAATTGCCGGCGGCTGCCCACTACGGTCTCGGCGTGGTGCCGTATAGCCCGCTCGCTCGCGGCGTGCTCAGCGGCAAATACGCGCTGGATGCGCCGCCACCGGCCGACTCGCGCGCAGGACGCGGCGACAAGCGGATCCAGCAGACCGAATGGCGGCCTGAGTCGCTCAAGATCGCTCAGACGATCGCCGCTCACGCCGCACAGCGCGGGACGACTTCGATTGCCTTTGCACTGGCGTGGGTGCTGAAAAACCGGCTGGTCAGCAGCGCGATCGCGGGGCCGCGTACCGAAGCGCAGTGGGACAGCTATGGCGAAGCGTTGAAGCTGGAACTCGGAGCGGAAGACGAGAAGCTCGTCGACAGTCTTGTCGCACCGGGCCACGCGTCGACGCCGGGCTATACGGATCCGGGGTATCCGATCGAAGGGCGACGGGTTGCTTAACGGCTGCGGGCCCACTCGCGTACCGCGTCGGCGAACAAGCGCAGCGCGGTAGGCGGATGGCGGTTTGCCGGGTAATAGAGGCACAGGCCGGCAAAGGACGGACTCCACTCGGGCAGCAGATGCACCAGCCGGCCCGATGCCAGTTCCTCCGTGACCTGATTTTCCGGGATCCAGGCAATGCCGATGCCGGCCAAGGCGGCTTCGATCATCAGATTGAGGTTGCCGAGCGTCATCGGCCCATCGACGTCGATGCTGGCGCTCTTGCCGCGGCGTTCGAGATCCCACCGGTAGAGCGCACCGCTCTCGAAGCGAAAACGGATGCAGCGATGCTGCGCCAGATCGTCCGGCGTTTTAGGTGGCGCGTGCTGCGCCAGGTAATCGGGCGAAGCCACGGCGGCGAAGCGCATGTCGGCGCCGAAGCGGACCGCGATCATGTCGCGCGGCACGTCTTCGAAGACCCGGATGCCGGCATCGAAACCGTCGGCCACGATATCCACGAGCCGCGTGTCGACGACAAACTCCACGTGGATATCGGGGTAGGCGGCAAGAAAGCCCGGAAGAACATGACGGACGATCTGCCGCGCGGAGGCCTCCGAAGCACTGATGCGAATCAAACCGGACGGCCGGTCGTGCGCGGACGCAACCTGATTTACCGCATCTTCGAGGTCCGCCATGGCCGGCCTCACGCGCAACAGGAGTTGTTCGCCGGCCTCGGTCAGCGCGACGGAGCGGGTAGTGCGGTTGAACAGCCGCACGCCCAGCCGTCCCTCCAGGCCGCGCATGGAGTGGCTCAGGGCCGACGGCGACACCCCGAGCGTGCGGGCGGCCGCGCGAAAGCTTCGCTGGTCGGCGATAGCGACGAAAGCAGTCAGTTCGGCAAGTCCGGCGCGCAGCATAGTTGAAATTCTCTCAATAGCCCGTGCAAGTTTAGTTGGATTGTTGAGCCATGTGCAACGGCATAAGATCGATCGCATTGAACGGTCGGCGCAAGGCTCCGCTTGCGGCCTAACGAAAGGAGAAAGGATATGCAAACGCGCAAACTAGGTAACAGCGGTCTCGAGGTATCGGCACTCGGCCTCGGCTGCATGGGCTTGAGTTTCGGCTATGGCCCGGCCACCGAAACAGCGGAAGGCATCAAACTGATTCGGACTGCTTTCGAACAGGGCGTCACGTTCTTCGATACCGCCGAGGCCTACGGCCCGTTTCTCAACGAGGAACTGGTCGGCGAGGCGGTGGCGCCGTTTCGGGATCAGGTCGTGATTGCCACCAAGTTCGGTTTCAAGGACGGTGAAGTCCTCAAGGGACTCGACAGCCGTCCGGAGAACATTCGCGCGGTGGCCGAGGCCTCGCTCAAGCGCCTGAAGACCGACCGCATCGATCTGTTCTACCAGCATCGTGTGGATCCGGACGTGCCTATGGAGGACGTCGCCGGCACGGTCAAGGATCTGATCGCAGAGGGCAAGGTCAAGCACTTCGGTTTGTCCGAAGCGGGCGTGCAGTCCATCCGCCGCGCTCACGCAGTGCAGCCGGTGACGGCGCTGCAAAGCGAGTATTCGCTGTGGTGGCGCGAGCCGGAAGAGAAGGTGCTGCCGACCCTCGCGGAACTGGGCATCGGCTTCGTGCCCTTCAGTCCGCTTGGCAAGGGCTTCCTGACCGGCGCCATCGATGCGAACACCGCGTTCGACAAAACCGACTTCCGCAACATCGCGCCGCGCTTCTCCGAGGAGAACCGCAAGGCCAATGCGGGGCTCGTCGAGGTGCTGGGCGGCATCGCCGAGGATAGAGGCGCAAGCCGCGCGCAGATCGCCCTTGCATGGCTGCTGGCGCAGAAGCCGTGGATCGCGCCGATTCCGGGCACCACCAAACTGCACCGGTTGACGGAAAACATCAGCGCGGCGGCGGTCGACCTCTCGGTTGGGGACCTCGCCGCGATCGAGGCTGCCCTTGAGCAGATCAAGGTGGTCGGCGATCGCTATCCGGCGCATTTGCAGCAGCGCGTCGATCGCTGATCGACTAGCTTGACCTGTCGCAGCAAGCCGCCGGTTGCCAGCGAGTCTGGCACCGGCGGCTTGCCGCGTTTATGAAAAATGGAACTTCGAATCATGTCAGTGAAAGAACCGCCATCGGCTCTGCCGCACACGCATTCCGCCGCTTCAGACGAGCCGGCCGTGTTCGGCGCCGATGCATCCATGCAGCAGGGCGCGCAGGGGCACAGCCTGAAAATCCTGGCAATCCTGAGTATGTTGATGGCATTCGCCTCCATCTCGACGGACCTGTATTTGCCCGCGCTGCCGGTCATGGGCACGGCGCTGCATGCCAGTATGGGCGCCGTCGAACTGACGATTTCGGGGTATCTGATCGGCTTCAGCGTGGGGCAACTCTTCTGGGGGCCGATCGGCGATCGCTACGGCCGCCGCTTGCCGGTGGCCATCGGACTCGTGCTGTTCATCGCCGGTTCGGCGGGGTGCGCCGTGTCCACCAGCGCGGCCATGATGATCGGCTGGCGCGCGCTGCAGGCGGTGGGCGCATGCGCCAGTGTGGTGCTGGCCCGCGCCATGGTGCGCGATCTCTATGTGGGACACCGTGCGGCCCAGATGATGTCCACGCTGATGACCGTGATGGCGATCGCTCCGCTGGTCGGGCCGAGTCTCGGCGGACAGATTCTGCATGTGGCGTCGTGGCAGGCTATCTTCTGGACGCTGGTGGGCGTCGGTCTGGCGACGCTGGCAGCGCTCTATGCGCTGCCTGAAACCTTGCCGCCGCAGCGCCGCAGCCATGAACCGCTCACGCGCGCGCTGGGCCGCTACGGCGAACTGCTGCGGCATCGCCGGCTGCTCGGCTATGCCGGCGCAGGCGGGTTTTTCTACGGCGGCATGTATGCCTATATCGCGGGCACGCCGTTCGCGTACATCACCTACCATCACGTTTCGCCGCAGTTCTATGGGCTGCTGTTCGGTGCGGGCATTGTCGGCATCATGATCACGAATCTGCTCAACTCGCGGCTCGTGAGACGACTCGGCAGTGACCGCCTCATGCGTGTCGGCACGCTCGGCGCCGCGCTCGCGGGCATGCTGCTTGCCGTCGATGCACGCACCGACTGGGGCGGCCTGGCGGGTCTGGTGATTCCGCTGTTTCTGTTTATCTCTGCAACCGGTTTCATCGTGGCCAATTCGATTGCCGGTGCGCTGGGCCTGTTCCCGGAGCGCGCGGGCGCAGTGTCGGCGCTGATCGGGGCGATTCAGTATGGAACCGGCATCCTGGGATCGGCACTGGTGGGGATCTTCACCGACGGCACGCCCTGGCCGATGGGCTGCGTCATCGCCCTCGCGGGTGTCGGCTCGTTGCTGTGTGCGCGGTTTCTCGTGCAAGCCGACACGCGCATGCCGAACGAGGCGTTATCTTCACATTAGCTCCATGTCGCGTGCTATATATTCCGGTGGTTTCAGCATGGCTGACGGCGGGTTCCCCGCGCGGCTTACGCCGAAGCGCCCCCCTGGAATCATTACAATGGCGCAGATGCACCCCTCAACCGCATCGGCCGCATCAAGCGCAACACATGCTGACCTCATACTTCTGGAGTGACGACGCCATCCGCAGTCGGTGCGTGAGCGACGTCGTGCTGTCGGGCATGGTCGACGTGCCGATGCCCTCCGCACGCCTGCTGGCAGATTGGGACCGCGAGATCGCCTCGCACATGGATCTCGAGCCCGGCGACGTCGAGGTCATGCCCCTGGCGCGAGCGCGGGCGCGCTGGCCCGACTACACGCGCTGCGTGCAAGCGGTGTCCGATTGGACCGGCGCGCTTGGACTGCCCGGGATACTCGCCGGCAGCGACGTTGCCCTCATGGCCTGTCGCGGCGCGAGGTATCACCACGACGGTGCGCAATATGGCGGCGCCGCCTTCTGCAATCTGTTCCTGAGCGAGGACAAGGGACTGGATGTGCACTTTCCTTCGTCGGGCCAGCGCATTCCATTGACGCGGGGCACGGTCATCCTGTTCGACACGGGTCAACCCCATGGCGTGATTCAACGCGGCAGCAGCGGCTTTAACGCGGCCGACTTCGCGCCGGATCGGGACTGCATCCAGATATTTTTGACGTGGGAGCTGCCCATCGAAGAGGCCTGCGTTGCGAGCGCACTGAAGATTGCCTTCGACGTTGCCCCTGTTGGCTCGCTGCCACCCGATGAAGAGGGCGTGCGGCTGCACGGCGAGGCGGTCACGGTGTGTCCGGACTCGGGCCGTTGGTGTCCGGTTGTGCCTGTATGATGGCGGGCTGGCGCCGGCCCGACAGACCGCGCCAACGCATCCATTCACGTTGACCCATAGGAAGACCGCCATGACGGCCGCAACGCAATTCGATCAGGTTTCCGTTATCAAACGCGCCAACGTCTACTTCGACGGCAAGTGTGTCTCGCATACCGTGCTGTTCGCCGACGGCACGCGCAAGACGCTCGGCGTGATTCTACCCGGCACGCTCAACTTCGGCACCGACGCGCCGGAACTGATGGAAGTGCAGGCCGGCCAATGCCGTATCCGTCTCGACGGCAGCGACGAGTGGACGACGTATGGCGCGGGCGAGACGTTCTCGGTGCCGGGCAAGAGCCGCTTCGATATCGACGTGATCGAAACGCTCGACTACGTCTGCAGCTATCTGTAACGACGCACGAGCGGAGGGCGTGCGACGAAGCGAATCGGGTACCTCCGTCGCTTTGTCGCACGCGGCCTGGCTGGCCGGAAGGCGAGCCGTGAAGCAGGGACCCGGTTCGGCGCTCGAGCGGATATCCAAGGTGCCGCCGCGCGCGAATTGATCGCCGCGGTGGAGAAATCCGGCAGGCAAGGCAAGTTTCATGTGCCTGCGCGTTGGTAGGGAAAAGGTCGCGCGTACGGCGCGCACCTCGCACCTCAGCGCTTATTCCAGCGCCTTTGGCCCGATGCCGTCGGAGGCGGGCGTCAGCAGACCCGCGTCGTTGGCAGGCAGGCGCCGCAGCCGGCTCGCCACGCGGTCCTTGAGGCGCAGGAACGGGGCTTCGATGAAATAGTAGCTGGCGGTTGCCATCCCCAGGGCCTCCAGAATGCCGAGCGGGAACGCATGGGCGATCGGCAGGTTCACATTCGCAAACAGTTGCTGCCAGAGATACAGGCTGAACGAAATGGTGCCGACGAAAACGAACGGCGCTGTCCGGAAGAGTCGCGAGCACCAGAAATCGCGCTGATAGTAGAGGACTACGATCACGAGGCCGACGAGCGCCGCTTCGAAGGTCGTCCCGTAGGTCGCGCTCCAGAATCCGCCGAGCCGCGATTCGGCGACCGGCATGAGAACGAACAGCACGAGCACCATCAAGGTAGGAATAAGCGGGCCGCCAGGCCATGAGCGAACCCAGGCGTCCAGGCGGTCCTTGTTGAGCGCGACGAAACAGCCAATCAGGATCGGGTCGATGCCCGTATGGAACATCATGCTCAGTTGCCCGCGCAATTGCGGCGCCGCGAAATAGGTGGCCACTCTGATCAACGGCACGGCGAAGATCAGCGTCACGAGCACGCGCTGGCTATTGCGCCGCCAGATATAAAAAAGTAGTGGCGGCCACAACCAATAGAACTGCTCTTCCAGCGCGAGTGTCCAGAAGTGGCCGAGGTACCAGGCGCCGTCGGCATGAAGCGCATTGTCGGCGGACATGCCTGCCAACGCGGAGTAGTTCCACACATGCAACGCCGCGAACAGGACCTGGCGACGGTCGAGGTCGATCCATCCGATCATCGACAGAACGACGACAGCCGCGAGGTAAGTATAGAAAGCCGGCCATATCCGCAGTGCCCGTTTCACATAGAAGGGCAGCAGTTTGATGCTGCCGGTGCTCTTCAACTCGGCCTGCAGGATGCTGGTAATCAGGAACCCGCTCAGGACGAAAAACACCAGCACGCCCAGGCGGCCATCGGCAAACAGCCGCAGCGGCTTGAGCAGGCCGGTATAGCCGCCGGCGAACAAACGCTGCGCATGACCCACGACGACCATCGTCACCGCGATGGCACGCAATCCCGTCAGCTCTTGCACACGATGTTTCATTGATCTGTTCCCTGCCTGCAGTGTGGGTGGCCCGGCCCGGTGCACAACGCGGTGGGAATCAACGTGGATGTGCAGCGATAAGTGTCCTCGAAAAATATTGAAGCAAAATTGAATAAAAATTCGCCGGTGGGAATATTTAATGCGCATGGGCCGGCCTTGGTCCGGCGGCCTCGCGCGTTGTCCCGGCTGCTTGACGCGCCCGTCGCCGGAAAATTTTCGCCATAATTCCGCCATCGAAACTTTCACTGCATCAAATGAAAATCCGCCGCGCCGCCCTGCTCCTGTGCCCTTTGATGAGTGTCCTTCACGTCACGACGGTCATGGCCGACACGACCGTCCACTCGCTCGACGCCGTCCCCGGCGCCATCAAGACGCAAGACGCGCGGAAGCTATCCGACAGCGGCATGAGCGGCGCTAAGCAGCCCGACGGCTTTGGCACAGCGTTGCCCGCAGGTTTCAGCACACCGTATCTGGTGCAGCAACTGGCGCCCGGCCAGGATCCGAAACGCGTGGTTCTTGCAGGCGCCAAGCCCTGGCCGCAACGCGCAAACGCGTACGTCGCGATGATTTGCCTCGCCGACACGCCTGAGGACGCGGCTGATGCGCAGCAATACGCGCGCGGCCAATGCGAGAGCTTCGATAGCAGCGATTCGGAAAACAGGCAGGTGTGGTTCGGGGTCTTCGACGCGACCGGCGGCGGGGCGCCGAGGCTGGTGGCGCGCACCGAAACGCCTGTCGATACGCAGACCGACTGGAGCGACACGGATCTCGACTTGCCTGAGGCGCTGGACGCAAAGGACGCCAACGACGCCAAACTGGCCATGCCGGCCAGCTGGAAGCGATTCGACCTCGCGCCGTACCAGATCAAAAGCGGCGAGTATGCGTTCGGCGTTCGCGCCGGTTGGAGCGAGGGCTATGCCGGCGGCGGAGGCCATTTTGAAGCGTTGTATCTGTTCCGGGTCGACGGCAAAGCATTGCGGGTCGTGTTCGCACGCCCCATGACCTTCGACAAGCTGATCGCCGGCGACTGGCACAAGGACGGCACGCGCGATCACGACGAGTACGAGGCCAGCAACTCGCTCGTGATCCTGCCGGGCGCGACCGACGGCTTCCACGATATCCAGCTCCGACAGCAGGGGGGCAAGTGGCGGCGCACGTTCAAGTGGTCGTCGACCGCGCAGATGTATCGGTGAGTATGGTGCGCTGACTGCTAGCGATCCTTGTCCTTGTACTCCGAGTATTTGCGCGAGTCGCCGCGCACCTTGTCGGCCGGATACTTGGCCCGGTTGAGCACCATCTTTTCCTGCACGGCCTGAAACAGGTCGACGTCCAGCTTATCCGCAAGGCGCACGAGGTAGACGAGGACGTCGGCCATCTCGTGTCGAATGGCGGTGAGCTTCGCTTCGTCGAGTTCACTTGCGTCGCCGGAGACGAGCCATTGAAACGGTTCGAGTAGCTCGCTTGCCTCGACACTCAGCGCGGTCGCCAGATTCTTCGGCGTGTGGAATTGGTCCCAGTCGCGCTCGCTGACGAACTGACGCATGATGTCGCGAATCTGCGCCAGGTCGTTCGGGAATTCGGGTGTGTTCACGGTGCGTCCTGTTGACGGGGCTGGTCTGACCGTGATGATAAGCGCAATTTTCCCGAGGGCGCGCGCACGCAATGCTCTTCAGTAGCGGCGGCGATGTGTTGAAGATGGGATCGGCGCCCGGCTTGCGCGGGGCTTGTGCTGTGCAAAGAGAGTCTCTATAATTCGCGCCTCTAAAGGCTCGTAGCTCAGTTGGTTAGAGCACCACCTTGACATGGTGGGGGTCGTTGGTTCGAATCCAATCGAGCCTACCAACGCACAATCGACGCAGACGGAAGCTGTCCTATTGAGGCTTCAATGGCTTCAGCTTCTGTCTACTGTCGTGTCTCGCTTCGCTGTTCGCTTCATTCTTTCTTGCGCGCCAATAGCGCGACCATTCCACGTATTTCCCTTTTGCTTCTCCAGACGTCGCAACGCGATGCGGCGCTGCACGCCGAGGCGCGGTAAAGTCGGGTTTGCGGCGATGTGCTTGCAACCATTCGATAGCCATCCCATAGCAGTCTCGCAACCCCAGCCGCAACGGCTCGCGATGCACGGCCCGCGGCTCACAAGGAAGCTGGCGCACATGAAGAAGCTCATCAACGATGTTTCCGCGGTCGTCCCCGAGATGCTGGACGGACTCGCCGCGCTCAATCCCGGTCTGTCGTTGCTGCAGGGCGGCACGATCATCGTGCGGGCCGACTGCGAAGCCGCGGCCAAACGCGGTGAAGTCGCGCTGATCTCCGGCGGCGGCGCCGGCCACGAACCGGCCCATGCGGGCTACGTAGGTCCGGGCATGTTGAGCGCGGCAGTGTCGGGCGAAGTGTTCACGTCGCCTTCGACGGATGCCGTGCTCGACGCGATTCGCGCGGTCGCGGGTCCCGCCGGCGTGCTGCTGATCGTCAAAAACTACACCGGCGATCGCTTCAACTTTGGACTCGCCGCTGAAATTGCCCGCGCCGAAGGCATTGCCGTGGAGATGGTGATCGTCGCGGACGATGTCGCGCTCTCCGCCAACGGCGAACACGCGGGCCGGCGCGGTCTCGCGGGCACGGTGCTGGTTCACAAGATTGCGGGCGCCGCGGCCGCCGAAGGGCGGCCGCTCGACGAAGTGGCACAGGCCGCACGAGAGGCGGCGGCCATGCTCGGCACGATGGGCGTTGCGCTTACGCCGTGCACGGTGCCGGCGGCAGGGAAGGCGGGCTTCGAACTGGCCGACGACGAGATTGAGTGGGGGCTTGGGATTCACGGTGAGCCCGGTATCGAACGCGGCGCGCTCGAGCCGGCCGACGCCATCGTTGCGCGTTTGCTCACCAGGATCGTCGACGATCTTGCCTTGCCGGCGGACGCGCGCGTTGCCTTGCTGGTGAACAATCTGGGCGGTACGCCGCAGAGCGAATTGAGCATTGTCGCCGCTGCGGCGCTGCAGTTTCTCGCCGCGCGCAGCATCAAGGTGGAGCGCGCATGGGCAGGCACCTTTCTGAGCGCGCTCGAAATGGCGGGCGTGTCGCTGACTTTATTGCGCCTCGACGATCGGCGGCTCGCATGGCTCGATGCTGCCGCGCACACGTCCGCGTGGCCGGCATTGAGCGGCCGTGTGGCGCAGGCCTATGTCAAGGACGCGCCGGTCGCACCCGTCGACACGAGCGGCGCGCGCCTCGCTCGCGGTTCGGCGTTGCGTCAGGTGATCGAAGCGGTGTGCGCGCGCCTGATCGAAGCGGAAGCGGTGTTGACCGAGATGGATCAGCGCGTGGGCGACGGCGATCTCGGCATTAGCCTCGCACGCGGCGCGCGGGGCATCCTGCATGAACTCGATACCTATCCGGCGGAGACGGCACCGGGTGCCGTGTTGCGCGCCATGTCCGCGACCGTTCGACGTGTGGTGGGCGGCACGTCGGGGCCGCTCTATGCGGTGATGTTGCTGCGCGCAGGCAGCGTGCTCGATCAAGCGAGCGGCCCTGCTGCGAAGCGTTGGGCGCAGGCGTTCAGCGCGGGCGTTACGGCCTTGATGGAACTGGGTGGCGCGCATCCGGGCGATCGCACCATGGTGGATGCGCTATTGCCGGCGGTCGATGCATTGCAAGCCGCGCTCGCGCAATCTGCGGACGCGGATGTCGACGCCCACGCAGCATTGCAGAGCGCCGTCGACGCAGCCGTGGCCGGTGCGGAGCAGACGGCATCGATGAGCCCGAGGCTCGGTCGGTCCAGCTATGTCGGCAAGCGCGCGTTGGGCTTTGCCGATCCAGGGGCGCATGCGGTGGGACTGTGGCTTGCGGCGATTCGCGTGGCGTTGCCGCGTTAAGCGTCGGCTCAAGCGCGAATCATCTCCGGAATCTCCGCAACGAGCGCATCGACCGCGCAACGTGTTTTGAGCGGCAGATAGCGGGTTTTCGGCCACACGGCGTGAATGTCCTGCGCACGCACGCCGCAGCGTTCCCTCACGAACGCAAGTTCGCCCGTCTGCACATGGCGGCTCAACAGCCAGCACGGCAACTGCACCAGCCCGAAGCCGGCAATGCCAGCACCCGCAATGGCCTGGACGTCGTCGAGACTCAGTTGCGGCGCGATGCGCAATTCCTGCGGCTGGCCCTCGCCGTCCCGCACGCGCCAGGGCGCCAGCACACCGCCGCGCGAATAGGCGATGCCGGCGTGACCATGGAGATCGTCGATGTCTACGGGCAGGCCATATTTCGCCAGATACGACGGCGCCGCGCCGATGCTCATATGCTGCACGCCAAGACGGCGCGCGACGAGACTCGTGCTGTCGTGCAGATCGCCGATGCGCACCGCGAGGTCGAAGCCTTCTTCGATGAGATCCACCGCGCGGTCGGTGAACGAGATGTCGATCTGCAACTGTGGGTGCTTGCGTGCGAGTTCGAACAGCACCGGCGCGACGCATTGATGCCCGAACGCGACCGGCACGCTCACGCGCAGACGGCCGCGCGGCTCGGTGCGCTCGCTTTCTAGATCGGCCTCCGCGGCCTCCAGTTCGGCAAGCGCGCGCACGCAACGGTCGTAATAGGCCTGACCGGCCTCGGTCAGTGTCTGGCTACGCGTCGTGCGTTGCAAAAGGCGCACGCCGAGACGCGCCTCGAGACGCGTAATCACCTTGCCGACGGCCGAACGCGTGAGATGCATGCGTTCGGCTGCCAGCGTGAAACTGCCCGCGTCGACGACTTGAACAAAGGTCGACACGCCATCGAGCCGGTCCGTCATATTGGGTCCCCACAGGAATAATTCACGGGAAAAACTCTCGTCAATCGGGAATCTCGTTCCCGATATATTAAACCTCGAAGTCGCGCGAATCGAGTGGTTCTGCATGTGAAGGGCGACCCGCTATGGACGTACGCCTGCGCGACAGGACTCTATCCACCTTCCGGCGATATCCATGACGCTCTCCCGTTCTCCAAAAAACGCGCTCGCACTTGCTGCGGTGTGCCTGACCTCACTGATGTTCGGCCTTGAAATCTCAAGCGTGCCGACGATTCTCCCCACGCTTCAAACCGTGTTGCATGGCGATTTCAAGTCCATGCAATGGATCATGAATGCGTACACGATTGCGTGCACAACCGTTTTGATGGCAACCGGCGCGCTCGCGGACCGCTTCGGGCGTAAGCGCATGTACGTCGCCAGCATCGTGCTGTTTGCGATCACCTCGTTGCTTTGTGGACTCGCGCAAAGCACGTCGGTGCTGATCGCGAGCCGCTTTATGCAGGGCATCGGCGGTGGCGCGATGCTGATCTGCCAGGTGGCCGTGCTGTCGCATCAGTTCCAGGAAGGCCGCGAGCGCAGCAGGGCGTTTGCGGCGTGGGGCATCATCTTCGGTATCGGCCTCGGGTTCGGGCCGATCATCGGCGGCGTGATTGTCGCGGTCTCGAACTGGCAATGGGTCTTCCTGATCCATATTCTCGTCTCGATCGTCGCGTTGGCTTTGGTCTTCGCCGGCGTGCAGGAGTCGCGCGATCCGCATGCGCAGCACCTCGATGTTCCCGGCGTCGTCACGCTCTCGGTGGCGTGCTTCGGTCTCGTGTATTTCATCACGCAAGGCCCGGATCTCGGCTTCGGCAGTCTCGCAGCGCTGAGCATTCTGGCGGTGACGGTGCTGAGTTTCATCGCCTTCCTGGTGATCGAAAAGCGCAGCCCCCGGCCGATGTTCGACTTTTCGGTGCTGCGCATCCGCAGTTTTTCGGGCGCGCTGTTTGGATCGATGGGCATGAACTTCAGCTTCTGGCCGTTCATGATTTATCTGCCGATCTATTTTCACGGTGCGCTTGGCTATGGCAACGTGAGCGCGGGCCTGTCGTTGCTTGCGTACACGTTGCCCACGCTGGTCGTGCCGCCGCTGGCCGAGCGGCTCGTGCTCCGGATCGAGGCTCGCCGGGTGATTCCGCTTGGCATGTTCACGATTGGCCTCGGCTTCATTCTGATGAAGTTCGGCAGCGGCGCGGAGCATGCGGATTGGCTCACGATGTTGCCCGGCTGCCTGTTGTGCGGCATCGGCCTCGGCTTGACCAACACGCCGGTGACGAATACGGCGACAGGCGCTGTTTCGCCGGACCGCGCGGGCATGGCTTCGGGGATCGACATGAGTGCGCGGCTTATTACGTTGGCTATCAATATCGCCATGATGGGTTTCATTCTTCTTGAAGGCGTGCTGTCTTACCTGACGCGCGTACTGCCGGCTACTGTGGATCGCGGGCAGGTGCGTTTGCTCGCCGAAAAGGTCGCTGCCGGCGATATGGCGTTACTGAGTCAAGGAAGCGCGCCGCTTGCCGCAATGGATCCGCAAGCGGCGATCGCTCATGCCGCACTGGTGCATGGCTTCGGGCTTGTGATGCTGTATGGCGGCCTGGGCGCATGGGTCCTGGCCTTGTTTAGCGCTCTCACGTTCGGTCCAGGCTCACGGCAACGCGTGGCTGCGAACTACGTTGGGTAGGCACAAGCAATGAGGCCATCCTCGCCTAGCGTGAGCAAGCGGAGATGGCCTCTGCGAACGCATCCTGTTCTGCCGGGCTCTGAAAGAACGCTTCGAGGCTAACGTGCTCATCGTTCGCGACCTGCTTAAGGCAAAGGGACGTGTTGGCACGGACGCTGGACGGCGCAAACGCGACAGCCATCGCAAACAGCGCAAGCACCACTAGCGTAATCACGATGCCGACCACCCAATGCAGTCGTTCTTTGGCTTTGAGCGCATACCGTTGCGCTGCCTCGCAGGCGGGCATGCCTTGTGTCGCAAGCTTGTCCATTTTCCGATTCCCAATTCGATTAGCAAGACAACCATCTGTGCCGCGCGATTGGCAGCATGAGGCGGGCAGCTTAATCCAGCGCCTTTCTCACGTTCTGCATGCCGGACACAGTGGATTCGAACAGGTCAGGGCCAATTTTCCGGCGCAACGCTTTGGCGATGTCCGCACTGGCCTCGTTGATGGGCCGGTCAAGTGCCTTGCCCGAGCGGGTGGGATACACGCCCCATTCCCTGGCGTCCTCTTCGCCCTGACGGCGCTCGACCAGGTTCTTGTCGCAGAGATTGTCGATCAGACGCGTGGCAGTGGGGCGAGCGATGCCGAGGATATCCGCCACCTGACTGCTCAGACTCCCCGGCGACGCCAGCACGACGCGCAGCACGAACCCTTGCGCCGGCGTCAGGCCAAAGCGGGCATAGACGGCGGTCCACTCGCGCTCGACCAGGCGGGCAAGCGCGACGGAGTTGAAGTAGAGACAATGATCGAACATGGGAGGTATTAAAGCGCAAGATGATTAGCATGGCAACTATTATTTCGAAGGAGAGCGTCAGATCGCCGCAGTCGCTCGTCCGCGATACAAACGGAACTCGTGCCAGAATGCTACCCGCCTGCCAATCACCTGCCACGTATAGCGCATAGAGAAGCCCAACCCATGCCAGACCGCGAAATCATTGTGCCCGAAGCCATGCGTGCGCTCGTTGAGCGCGCGGGTTATGCCCCTGCCGTGAAGGTCGGTCAGCTCCTGTTTTGTGCCGGACAAGTAGGGCGGACGCAAGAGTTAGAAGTCATCCATGATCCTGAGGCGCAGTTCACCGCTTGCTGGGAAAACCTGCGGCAAGTGTTGGCCGCAGGCGGCTGCACCTTTGAGGATGTGGTGGAGATGACCACTTACCACGTAGCGATGAGCCAGCATATGGACGTGTTCCGCGAGGTCAAGAACCGTGTGTTCCCGCGCGGCGCCTGCGCGTGGACGTGTATTGGCGTCTCGGAGCTGGCTCATCCGGGTTTGCTCGTCGAGATCAAATGCGTAGCTGTTCAGCGCGCCGTTTGACGCATCGACGCTTTGACATGAGGCCGTTTCGGCCTTCGTCAATGCCTTGGACGTTAAGCGGTCAGCACGGATTCAGTTCGAACATCCACCACACCCGCTCGAACTGCAATTGCTCGAACTCGAACTGGACGAGTCCGTGGAGGCATCGAACTGCGATGAGCTGCTTATCGCGGGTGAGGGCTCTTCGAGCGCATTCGCATAGATCGACCATGAGGTGCCCTGGAGCGCGACCACGCCGGCGAACGCCAGCTTCCAAAGCGGGGCGTCGCGTCCCGGCTCGCGGTTTGCGTAGCGCGCGCGTTGTGCGTCGAGCGCCGTGCGTCCGGCCTTTGTCAGTCCTCTGCCTCCGAGTCCTGGCAGACGTACCGTCAACAATAGATACGCGGCGAGGAACAGCACCATCGCCATGACCAGGAACGTTATGGGCCGGTCTCGGTTCAAACCGACGATGGTCTTCGCGCAGCCTGTGCCTAGTGTCAGCAAAGCCAGCATGTGGGCCGCGAACCGCAGCTTGCGCATGCTGTGGGGCGCCCATAGCCAACCTTCGGCGCAAAGGTCCCGGCTCAGCGTTGTTTCGCGCATCATCAGGCGCGCGCGGAACGTGGTGTAGTTGGCCCGGCCGTCCTTGCGGCGCCGCAACCATTCGCATTCGTCGACGAAGCGTCCGCCCTTGAATGAGTCTTTGACCGTCACGTAGGGGTGGCGGCTTGCAATCGGCGTAAAACGGATCGCTTCAGACTCGACCAGGGCTAGCGTGGCGACATGCGCCATTCGTGCCGCGCCGCCTGCGAGGAAGGCCACCTCGTCAGGCGGCAACTCGCGCGGGGCGGGTTGATGGCGGCAGATGCCCCATGCATGCCGATGGTACGTGATGCGCTGCATGGCGAAAATCAGCAGCAGCACGCCGGCGCATAGCAGCAGATAGAACTGCAGGAACTGTGGACCGGCGTAGTTCAGCACGTTGAGCTCCTGCGCGTACGCGCAGGTCGCGACGGCGCCGCTCAGCCAGGCTAGCCATGCGAAGCGTGCACGGCGCGGACGCAGGGCAGTCCGGCGGCGCTTCAAACGTTGAGCCAGACCTTCTTCGCCGCGCGCGTGGCTGGGTGCATTACCTGGTGCCGTCTCGTGCTGCACGCGGTTGGTCGACGGACGTGGCCAGATCGTCGCGGGCGGTTCGCTGCCGAATGCGCGCCGGTAGCTGTCGAGCGTCTGCTCATAGAGCCGCGCATAAGCAGCGGCTTCGTCAGGGGCACCATTGCCCGGTGTATGGTGCAGCGGCGCGCAGAGCACCTCGACGCAGAAAACGTCCCAGTATTCGCGGGTGTACTCGAGATGCAGATGCCATGCGGCGTCGATAGCCTTCGAAGGCGTCGCGACATGCCCGCTCGAAACCGCGAGATATGCAAAGCGCTTATATTCGGCGATGACTGCCATGGCGTGCGCATGCGACCAGCCCTCACGCTCGGCGAGGCGTCGGCTGTACGGCATCGGGACGCCGGGTGTATCGGGCGAGTAGGCTTCGAGGCGGCGTTGGAGCGCCTGTTGCTCGACGGTCAGCGGGTCGGGTGCGGACACGGGTCGTTCGGACGACGACTGGCGCGGTGAAGGATGAACCATGGCAGCGGGTGCGCGACGCGAGGCAGGGCCTCAATCGTCAGCGTTCGGTTGTGGTTTGCCGCGATTCTCTCATGAGGCTTGGCGGTTTTGCACCTATCTACTCCTGCCCGAGGCGCCTGTGGGCTAATGCTCCCCCATCGGAAGAGTCCTAAGATATTGGTCGGATTCCGGTTGCTGGAGAAGGCGGCTAAACTTGGCAGCAATTGCCAAGGGAAGGGACTGATGGATCTCAGTAGACGGTTGGCTTGCGTCGCACTACACAACACCATGACCGTGGCTGCGCTGGCTTTGTTCACGATGCCCGTTCACGCCGCATCCTCGCTTGCTCAATTCGGCGAACCGCGTTATCCCGCGAGCTTCACCCATTTCGACTACGCCAACCCAGGTGCCCCCGCCGACGGTACGCTGAACTTCGGCAACTACGACGAACTGCAAAGCTACGATTCGCTGAATCCTTTCCTGCTGCGCGGCGCGCCGGCGCCGGACATCCGCAACCTGATGTTCGACACGCTCATGCAGCGCAGTTGGGACGAGCTCGCCTCGGAATACCCGCTGATCGCCGACGATGTCGAGGTCCAACCGGACCTCGCTTCGGCGACCTTCCACCTCAACCCCGCGGCGCGCTTTTCCAATGGCGATCGCATCACGGCAGCGGACGTCAAGTATTCGTTCGATACGCTCACCAGCCCGCAAGCCTCGCCGCTCTATAACTCCGAGTTCTCGGTCATCAAAAGCGCAACCGTGATCGATGCGTCGACGATCCGCTTCGACTTCAAGCGCGCGGAACGCGACGCGCCGTTGATCGCGGGCGATCTGCCGGTGTTCTCGCCGAAGTGGGGCATGCGGCCCGATGGCACGCGTCCGCCGTTCGACCAGATTGCCAACGTGCCGCCAATCGCGAGCGGGCCCTACCTGATCGAGCGTCGCAAGAACGACAAGGACATTGCCTACCGGCGCAATCCTGACTACTGGGCTGCCGATCTGCCCGCGCGGCGCGGCATGTTTCGCTTCGGGCGCATCTCGTTTCAGCTCTTTTTCGACAACTTCGGACTGCTTGAAGCATTCAAGGCGGGCAATATCGACGTCAACATCGAAGGCAGTGCGACGATCTGGGCGCGCCGGTACATTGGCGAGAATTTCCGTAATGGTCTGCTGCAGAAAGGCACCTTCGCCAACGGTCCCGCGTATATGCGGGGCCTTCTGATGAATCTGCGCCGGCCGATGTTTCAGGACGTGAGGGTGCGCCACGCGCTCACCCTCGCATTCGACTACGACTGGATGAACCGGATGATGTTCTATGACCAGTATCGGCGCTCGAACAGTTATTTCGATCCGGGTTCGTTTGGAGCCACCGGCATGCCCGGTCCAAAGGAGCTGGCACTGCTCGAACCGTACCGGGCGAGCCTGCCGCCCGAGGTGTTCGGTCCGATGCTGAAACAACCGTCGACGCTGCCGCCGGATTCGCTGCGCAACAATCTGCGTGAAGCGCGCGATCTGTTGAGCCAGGCGGGCTGGCACTACCGCGACGGTGCGTTACGCGACGCGAACGGTACGCCTATGAGCATCGAGGTACTCGACGACCAACCCGGCATGGACCGTTTGCTGCTGCCGTATATGCAGGCGCTCAACATGCTCGGTATCGAGGCGCATCTGCGCGAGGTCGACAGTGCGTTGTATCAGCAACGGCTCGACAGCTTCGACTTCGATATGACCACGGGAGGCTATCCGCCGGTCACCGTGCCGGGCGTCGAACTGCTGCGCCGCTTCGGGAGTGCCGCCGCCTCGGAGGTAGGCTCGGAAAATACCGTTGGCGTGCATTCCAAGGTGGTCGACGCGCTGATTCACGCCGCGCTAACCGCGACCACGCTCGACGATCTCGAAGCGGCCACCCGCGCGCTTGACCGCGTGCTGGTCAATTCGTACTACCTGGTTCCGGAGTTTTACGCGCCCAATTCGCGCATTGCCTACCGGTCGACACTCGCCTATCCGTCTACGTTACCGAAGTCCTATCATGACCCGGACTGGGTGATCGACTACTGGTACGTCAAGCCGCACGGCGTTGCAGCGGCGGGGCATAGTTGATGGCCGCTAGCGTGGGTTTCACAGCAGCTTCTGATTCTCTGGCACCGCGAAGCCAAGCCTACCCAGACCGCTTGGCATTGCCATTGTAATAAGCGAGATTGTCGCTGTTCAGCAGTTTGTCCATATACGGACCGTGCCGCATTAACGGCATCGCCTGCAGGCATTCCTTTTTCCCGCGCAGCCGATCGTCTTGCGTGAGGTCCGGATGGGTTTTCGCCGAAGGTGCGTCTTCGGCGCTCGGCCAATGTTGACAGAACAGGCTAAGCGGCTCGCAGGCATGACGAAAGCGCGGATGGACCGGCTCGCGCTCGGGCATGTTGACGATGCCTCGCGTCCCGAAGCGTTCGACCACTGCCGTATACAGGACTTTCTCGAGAAAATGGTCGTCTTTCACGCGGAGGCCGGACAGCATCTCCAGAAATTCGGGCGTCGCCCTGGCGATGAAAAACTGCGTGGAAAGCGACTTTTTCTCGCGAACGCCATAGCTCGAACCGAACGGCCTGAGCACACCGGCGAGCCGGGCACGCAGCCGCCGTCCCAGCAAGGGCGAGCGTTTCCACGCCGGCACGCAATCCGTACTCCACGAGGAAGCGGCGATGACCGCAGCGGGATTCTCTGCAAGCTGTTCCAGATATCGCTGGATGACTTTCTGGTCGAAGACCCAGGTGTCCGCCTCGAGATGGATCACGTACTCCGCGTGGAAGCGCGAAACGGCAGCACTGACGGAGGCCACCAACAGGTCGAGGGCGCCGGCGGTAAGCGGACGAGGCTCGCGTTTCACCAGCACGTCCTCGATATAGCGCGTATAGCCCGCATCCGAACAGGCGTGGACCACCGGCCATTTGTGAGCCCAGTTCAGCTTGATGATCTCCATGGAGATGCGCGCGCAATCGATACGATTGAACGAGGTCAGGCACACGACGACTTGCATGATTGAAGGGGCGGGCACCGCCATGGGTCAATTTGACCGGCATAGTGCATGAAGCGCGAGCGGATGCGCTGTCACGACTCTTACCGAAAGTTTCACGGTGCTGCCCGCAAAAGAACCGGCGTCGAAGGGCGCTCGCGAGGCGGAACGGCTTGGGCGCTGGCGCTGCCGCGCGCGCCGTGTGCGGCTCGGCGGAGTGTTCGGAAAGCCGCGAAGAAATGCTTCGAAATCAAACCGGCCGGGTCGCCGGGCAGCCCGGCTGCGCGGTTCGCTCGCGCAGGTCGTCAACCGAAATATGCGGCAAGACTTCGAAATCCGTCGTCTACCGATTGTGTGGCAACATGCGGTCGAATCTACTTAGGCTGGATTGAGTGTATGGCGAACGATCAGACGCGACAGGCGAATCGCACCGATTCGATCGGGGGCGGCGTACCTGACGTTCACCTCGCCGCGCGCCGCGCCGCGTTCATCATGTCGCCCGCCCTCGGCGATACGCTGAACCTGCTGATCGTTGCGCACAATCTCTCGCTCGCAGGCTGGCAAGTGGACGTCTTCGGTGACCACGCCCACGCGCTCGCCGAGTGGTTTCCCCGTCTGCGCATCGCGCCCGCTCTGGCGCCGGACCGCGCCCGTAGCGTGCTGGCGAACTATCTCCATGTCATTCAGATGCATCGTGACCGGCCGCTCGCGCAGGTCGGCGACTGGCATGCGGGTTTTATCGATTTGCACGAAGTTGAGTACGCGAAGAATCCTTATTGCATGGCGAAGCGTTTCGCCGATTTTGCTGCAGCGCGTTTCGAGCTTTACGACGCGGTGACGTCGAACGGCATGCGTCCTCCTGCCGGCTTGCGGTTTCGCAAGCATGCTTCGCGCGTGGCGATTCACCCCGAGGCCAGCACGCCGGATAAGCGCTGGTTGCCGCAGCGCTTTCTCGAACTGTCGCGCCGTCTGCAAGCCGGTGGCCTGCAGGTTGAATTCGTGGTGGAAACGCGCGAGCTTGCCCGTTGGGAGACGCTCGCCGGCGAACTGCCGCCGCTGCGTTCGTTCGCCTCGTCGGCGCTGCTGGCGGAATGGCTCTACGAATCCGGCTGGTTTATCGGTAATGACTCGGGCGTAGGACATCTGGCGTCGTCGCTCGGCATCCCCACCTTGACGCTGTTTCGCCGCCGCGGCGTGGCGCAGCGCTGGCGTCCGGGTTTCACGACCGGCGACATCGTCTTGCCGTCATGGTGGGTGCCGACGGCAGGTCTGAAAGAGCGCTGGTGGCGCGAGAGCATTACGGTCGAACGCGTGCTGAACGCGTTTCGTGCGCTGCGGTTGCGCGTGACAGGGCAGCCGGCGCAGATGGGCTCAACGGAGATGCAGGAAAGATGAAGGCGAAGCTCGAAGGTGCCGCGTCGATTGCTGTGGTGATGCCCACGGCCATTGGCGACACGCTGTTGATGATGGTGCTGGTGAACAACCTGATCAGGAACGGTTATCGGCTCACCGTGTTCAGTTGGGTGGTGAAGGATCTGGCCGACTGGTTTCCAGGTATCGACGTACGCAACGAGTGCGAACAACAGGACGCCGCGGGGCAATTCGAGCTGGTGATCCAGTTGCGCGCAACGCCGTGCGGCAAGGCGCTTGCTGCGAGCGGCGAGGTCTGCGAGATCGTTGGCTTCGACGCCTTCCAGGTGCCCGGGCATATGATCGACATGATCGTCGCGGTGGCGCGCGATGAGTTCGGTCTGGCCGACATCACGCGCCACAACGGCATCACCGTGCCGAACTGGATTCGCTTTCGCGCTTACGAGCGGCGCGTGGCGATTCATCCGACCGGCAGTCACATCGAGAAAATGTGGCCGCGCAAAAAATTCGTCGCGCTCGCGCAGAAGCTCGTGCAACGCGATTTCCAGCCCACCTTGCTGGTCGCGCCTTGCGAGCGGCAAACCTGGCTGATGGACAAGGACGCCGCGCAACGGCTGCATTCGTTCGAGCGGCTGGCGGATGTGGCCGCGTGGATCGCCGAGTCCGGCTGGTTTATCGGCAACGACTCCGGGCTCGGCCACCTGGCGTCCGCGCTGGGGGTGCCGACGCTCTCGCTGTTCATGCGCCGAGGCATCGCGCGCACGTGGCGGCCCAACTGGGGACGCGGCGCGATTGTGCTGCCCTATAACCTGTTCGTGGTCGGTGCGCTCAAGGAGCGTTACTGGAAACTGGCGCTGACCGGCAGCAGCGTGCTGCGCTCGTTCGACCGCCTGCGGCTCGAAGAGGATCCGCGCGGAAGCTAACGACGGGCGCGAATCGCGACACGCGCGGGGCCTTCTTGCGGTGTCGCGTCTGGACTCGATGGACGTGAGACCTCAAGTGCGCCGAGCAAATGCTCCAACCGGTTGATGCGGTCTCGCTGCTGCGGCACAACCGGGATCTTGCGCAGCGCATTGAGCCGGCCGCGCCAATAGCTGAGGGGCGGGACGGTATGGGTCGCCGAAAGATGGGCGAATACGTATTCAAGGTGCAGGAGTTCCAGTTCCACGTCATGATGATTCATTGCTTCTCCGTGGTGGTTTAGTTATTCGAATGGCGCGCCGCGCCGCTCGTGCGTCGTTGCTTCGCCCCCCGGCGTGGATCAATCGTTGATCAGTTGCTAGACATTCGCCCGGCGGCTACTAGTTTTCTTCGCAGTGCTGTTCATTTCCGGATCCTCCAGAAATTAGGTCATCGACACAAACGGAAGTCCGTCTGCTCACGCGTTTCAGCCGCAAGCAGCGTGCCGCGTCAAAACGGGCCGGCGAGTGGGCGGCGTTGCACGTCGAAGGCACGGTCCGGGCTGAGGTCGAACTGACGCGTGGCTGGACGCCAGGTGCGGGGCGGGATGAGACGGGCGGGGGAGTGGCAAACGGGGAAGCTGACCGCCAGTTTTACAAACGATGCGGTCAAACTGGCGGTCCGCGTTCTGCGAGCTACGTCGTCGCTTCAGCCTATATCTGTCCCATGACGACCAGGACGATCACGACGATGACGACAATCCCGATGGTGCCCGTCGGCGCGTAGCCCCAGGAACGGCTGTGCGGCCATGCGGGGAAGGCGCCGACAAGCAGCAGGATCAAGACGATCAGAAGAATGGTTCCCAACATAACGCCTCCGAATATATGTGATGGATAGTCACAGGGGCCGGAGCCCCTCGCTTGGAGACGTATGCTGCAATTCGCATGCCCGCAACGCGGCAGGCATGGTCAGGCCGCCTTGGCAGCCGCTGAGGGCCCGGCGATTCAGCCGGCAGGATTGTCGTCGTCGGGTTGAACGGGCGTGCCTTCAGCCGGCGCGCCGATGATGCTGATCTGGAAAATCGGTGTCGCGGCGAGCGATTGCAGGCTCGGGTCTTCGGGGATATGCGCGAGCAGCGGGAAAATCACCGAGCCGCCGATCACCGCGCGCCGGCTGTTGTCCGCCGGACGCAAGCCCCACACGTCCTGATAGACGAGCGGCACCACTTGACGATCGCGCGTGGTGTTGCCCAGATACAGCATCACGTGACCGCCGATATAGATCAGCGTGCGCATCGGCACGCCATGTTTCGTGAGGTAGTCGATGCGTTGTTCCGGCGTGGACGAAGACAGATCGGTCATGTGCCCGGCGCTCATCTGCGTCGACGAATGCCGCGGCAGCCAGATGCCGAACGCAGCGAAGATGCTTTGCGTTTCGGACGAACAGTCGTTATAGAAGCCGGTATTGCCCCAACCGTATGGTCGCCCGATCAGGGCCTTGAGCAGCATCGCCAGATGACGTGGCGTGGCGGCGAGCGGCGCGTCGGCGATTTGCGTGTCGCCGAGTTGCGCGATGCGGGCCACGGCATTGCCGTTTTCGTCGCGGGCGGGGACCATCACGACGCGCTGGGCCGTGCTATCGCCGGGCGCGACCGGCAGCAAGGTGCCGGCGGGCGCGTCGAAACGGAATGCGCCCTGGCTGTCGCGCACGGGCGCCGAGGCCACGATGACCGCGGTGAGTCCATTGCGCGCCGCACTGCGCCAGATGTCGACGAACGCGGGGCTCACCAGCGCAATCTTGTCGCTGCGCACCCAGCCCTGCACATCCGGTGTCTGCACGTAGTACCAGCCGCCGTCGACGCTGCTGCCCAGCACGTAGAGCGGCGTGCCGGGGCGCGCTGCCGAGACCTGCAGGTTGTCGAACGGGTAACCCTCGCCGGCGAGGCGCCGGTCGTAGAACGACGGGTCCATGGTCGGCAGTTCGCGTACCAGGACGTTGCCGGTCGCAATGGCGCGGTGCGCGGCGGCATAGGTGGGCGCACGCTCGAACTGGCCGACGTCCATGTTCTGTGCAATCGCATCGATCCACGTCTGCGTGTGTGGCCGGAAATTCTGGCCGTAGCCGATCTCGTCGGCGGCCTTGCCGGTGTTGTCGAACCAGGCAAGACGGCGGCGCTGCAGCGCGGCGATATCGGCGCCGCCGTTGCGGTACACACGCGTCTCGACGTAGGTGCGGTTCCACGGCGAAGCATCGTCCGCAGCGGTGCCGAAGTAACGCGCACGCAGCGCTTCAAAATGGGTGCGTTGGTCTGCGGCGCTCAGAAACGGTTGATCGTAGTTTGCGCCGGCAGGATCGATCCAGTGATCGACGTTCTGGTCGTAGGCGTCCATCGGGAACACGCTGACCGGATCGATGCGCGCCTGCTGCCCGGGCAGCGAGGACGACGAAGACGGAGGTGTGGCGCACGCGGCCAGCGCGATGCATAGCGCGGCGGTGGACAGGCGCGTCAGGACGCGGGTGTGAGCCCACGAAAGCGGTAGGCCAATGCGGCGCGGAACGGGAAGAGCGGCTTCGAAACGGGGTGACGCGGCAAACGGCATGGTGCTCGACGGTGGGTGGCCAAGGTGCAGATGATACGACGGTCTGCGTGCCGTCGGACGAATTGCACCTTGGTCCGCGAGCGCCGGAACTACTGCGGCTGATTCTGTGCCGGCGGCGCATCGGCGCCCGGCCTGTCGCCGTGCGGTGCGCGGTTGGACGCGGCCACATCTTCGGCCAGGCTCAGGCGCAGCGTCGCGATGGCCTGATCCGGGTTCGACGGTTTCAGTTGCTCGCGCGCGAGCGAGTCATAAACGAAGTGCCGCAGCATCGGATCCTGTGTCTTGTTCAGCACGTCGTGGTAGACGGCGATGATGTCGCTTTCGTGGCCCGTCATCGCGTACAGCCGGCGCAGTTGTTCGAGATCGTTGACGACCGCGAAGCCGGGACCGTGCGGGGGCATGAGGTCGTCGTGCGGCGGCTGGCCGTGGTCTTGCGCGGGCAAACGGGGCGGGCCGTCCTGCTGTGCGAAGGCGGACGAGGTGGCGGCGGTCAGGAGCGCAACCAGTGCCGCGCTCAGAAGGGTCTTTTTCATGTTGTCGATCCCGTCGGGTCAGCGTTGGCGCGACAGTGCGCCGAACATAACCACACGATAGTCGACGCCGCCTTCTGCAGGGTTACGGAAATCTGAAAGTAACTTACACAACCTTGCAGAAGCGTACGCCAACAGCGTATCGCACAACTTAGAGATCGACGGGTGCGGCTGGCGCCACACGATTGCGGCCGGCGGTTTTCGCCGCATATAACGCGGCGTCGGTGCGTCGCATGAAAGCGTCGAGCGAGGCGTCGCCCGCCTGGCCCGCCGTGCCGCAGCCGATGCTCACGGTGAGCGCCGGAATGCGCCGTACCCCCTCGGCGTGATGACATACCTCGATCTCGCGGCGAATCGCTTCCGCGACGTTAAGCGCCCCGCGTTCGCCCGTATCGGGCAACACCGCCACGAACTCCTCGCCGCCGTAGCGCGCCACCAGGTCGCCGGGGCGTCGCAGGTGGCGTTCGAGACCGGCGGCGATACGCTTGAGCGCCTGATCGCCGACGGCGTGACCGTGCTCGTCGTTGTACTTCTTGAAATGGTCGGCGTCGATGAACAGCACCGACAGTTCGCGTCCGGTTCGCTGCATGCGCTGCCATTCGGTGAGCAGCGCCTTGTCGAGCGTGCGCCGGTTGTTGAGACCGGTCAGCGAATCGGTCTGCGCCATGTGTTCGAGGCGCGACTGCATCGCGGTGCGGTCGCGCAAGGCGAACGCCAGCAGCCAGATCACCACCACAAAGGTCCCGCTCACGAACAGCGCTGACGCACCGACGATCTCGGAGCGCCCCTTCCACTCGGCGAGCATATCGTCTTCTGCGGGGGCGACCGCTGCGATCAGCGTCGTGCCGGGAATGCGTGCGAAGGTGTAGAGCCGCGTCCTGCCGTCCACGGGCGACACCGCTTCGTACGATCCGTTTTTCCCCTCGAGCATGCGGCGAAACATCGGCGAGCGCAGCACGACAAACTGCGTCGAGTCGTCGAGCGCCGGGCTGCGGGCCACCAGGGTTCCGTCGTTGCGGAGGATGAGGGCGATGCCGTGCGTGCCGACGTCGAGTTTGTCGAGTAGTTGCTGAAAATAGTCGAGGTCGATGGCAACCGCGGCGATCCCGCCGAACGAGCCATCCGCTTTCTCGATCCGGCGGCTGAGCGCGATCGACCCTGCGTGGTTTCGCAGGCGCGAGTGGTACGGCTTGGAGATATAGAGGCCGAGGTCGCGGCTTTGTTCGTGGACGTAGAAATAATCGCGGTCTGCAAAGTTGGCCTGAGGCGGCGTGCCTGCACCGTATTCGACGACGTTGCCATCTTCGTCCAGGGCGGTTACCGCGCTGATATAGCGCGCCGTTGCCGTGCGCTCGAACAGCACTTTATGCCGTATGCCGGGGTCTAGATTCATCACGACCGGATCGCGCAAGCCGGCTGCGACCGCCTGGAGCGAGAGATCCGCGAGTTCGAAATTATGCTGGACGTCGCTGCTCAGAATGGAGATGACGCTGCGCGAGGTGTCGCGCGCGTGATCGATCGCGTCCTGACGGCCGGCCGCCAGCGTGACGAGCGTGAGACCCACGGCACCCAGCGACAGCAGGGTTCCCAGCGCACCGACGGTCAGCGGATGGCGTCCGGCCAGCACGGCAATCCGGCTGATGCGAGCCGCGAGGCCATGGCGCAGATGTTGGAAGCCCCGCACGGGTGGCGGCGGGGCGCGGTCACTGGTTTGCATAGGATCGGATGGGCCGGCTCATGGCGAGCGCTTCACATCTCACGGCTCGATAAGGAAGGTGAAACACCGGTTAGCGAGGCGTGGCGAGTATATCGGCCAAATCTTACATAAACGTCCTGCGGCGATAGGGTGGCGTCCGGATACGACTTCGGACGGGGTGACTGCATGATGCGGCGCAGGGCAGAGCAAAGCCGGAGGCATCGAGGCGTGGCTGCGCGGCGCGCCTGATGCGCCGCACTCGCAGCGAGGAGGGAAGCGGAGCTTGCGTGCGGATCGACTCGTGCCGGACGGTGCGCGATCGTACGAAGTCTCGAGCGCGTACCGCCGTTGTTCTCACGCGTTAGAACGTTTCCCAATTGTCGGAGCCGCCCTCGACCAACGCGGCTGCGGGTTTTGCAGCGGGGGCGACCGGCGCGCGTTTCGGCGCGGGACGCACCAGCGGAGCACGCGCCTTTGCCTTGCTCGCGGTGGCGACGGTACGCGGCGCGGCGACGGCCGACTTGCTCTCGGTGACCTTGAACACGGAGACGGCACGTTTTTGCTGTGCGGCCTGCTGTTCGAGCGACTGCGCGGCTGCCGACGCCTCTTCGACGAGCGCCGCGTTTTGCTGCGTCACTTCGTCCATCTGGCCCACCGCCTGATTCACCTGCTCGATGCCGCGGCTTTGCTCATCCGATGCAGCCGAGATTTCCGCGTTGATATCGGCCACCCGCTTGATGGCCTGCTGCACTTCCGCCATCGTGCGGCCCACTTCTTCCGCTTGCGACGAGCCGTTGTGAATCGTTGCCACCGAACTCTGGATCAGGTCCTTGATCTCCTTCGCGGCGCTCGACGAACGCTGCGCGAGGCTGCGCACTTCGCCTGCGACCACCGCGAAGCCACGGCCCTGTTCGCCGGCGCGGGCGGCTTCGACCGCCGCGTTCAGCGCGAGAATGTTGGTCTGGAAGGCGATGCCCTCGATCAGTGTGGTGATGTCGGCAATCTTCGCCGAACTCGCGGTGATATCGCCCATCGTCACCAGCATGCGTTCCACGACCGTATTGCCCTTGTCGGCTACGTCCGACGCATTGCCTGCCAGCGTCGTCGCCTGGCGCGCGTTTTCGGAGTTCTGCTTGACGGTTGCAGTGAGCTCTTCCATGCTGGCGGCCGTTTCTTCGAGCGAAGCCGCTTGCTCTTCGGTGCGCGAGGACAGGTCCATGTTGCCGGCTGCGATCTCGCTCGAGGCGACCATGATCGATTCGCTCGACGTCTTGATGCCGCGGACGATTTCGGCGAGATGCGTATCCATCTGCTTCAGCGCGCCGAGCAGATGACCGAATTCGTCTTTCGAATGAATCGTGAGTTCGTTTTCAAGCTGTCCTTCGGCGATGCGTTGCGCGAGCTGTACCGCCGATTGGAGCGGATTCATGATCGCCTTCAGCAGATACGCCGATGCGGCGATCGCAACGGCGAGGCCCAGCACGATCCCACCAATTGCGATCCACAGCAGCATGTGGAACGTGTCGATACCCTGGCCGGCGAGTTGCTTGACCTGGGTCGCATTCACATCGATGTCCTGATCGATGGTGTCGGACAGTTTGGTGCCCACGTTGCGCATGTTCTCCAGGTCCGCCGCGGCGGTATCGGGCGTGCCGCTGTCGGCGGCCGCGAGTTGCGAGTCGACCAGCGATTTGAAGTCGGCGTATTGAGCCGAGATCTGGTCGGCGATTTTGCGCTCGTCGTCCGCGGAAACTTTACCCGGATAGTAGTCGGTCCACGCTGTGTCGAGTTTCTTCTGCAAGCCATGGATCTGCTCCGATGCCTGCTTGACCTCGCTCGGATCGTGGAGGACCTGCAGGCGGCTCAGCGCGAGGCGAATCTTCAGTGCGTAGGCCTGAGTGGCCGCGAGGTCTTCAATCGGTACCGTGCTGTCTCCATACATGGAGTTCATGTCCGAGCTTAAGGTTGCGAGCCCACGAACGCCCATCAATCCAATGGCGATCATCAAGACGATGCACGCGCCGAGCGCGAGAATGATCTTGAACTTGATTGTGTTCGTCAGCTTGTTCATGCGGATACCTGTACACGATGGGGAAAAACGATCTCTGCGGAGGGCGGGGCGCGTGAGCTATTTCGTCTGAGAAAAACCTCACGCTGCGCAGGGGTGTAGGTGTGTAAACGACATGCGCTATGAGTTCTGAAGGTGTACATGGCACATTTGCGTGAACTTGTGCCGATAAGGGTTTGGTTTATTTCATTCGGGTTACGGCAACCTGCGAAATACACTTCAACCATGCACCAAACGGGTTCGGCCGCATCTCGCTGACACCTCGCGCGAGCGTAGCAGTGGCCCATGATGTCGAGGCATGAGGTAACGCGCAGTAAGGCACGTGCGATGCGGCGCAGCGAGCGCGGTCTGGGTCGAGCAACGCCGCAGGGCAGCGGTCACTTCTGTCCCTTAGCTGGCGCAATGTGTGCAGAAGGCGCATGATTGAGCCGTGTAGCGGCATGGCCCGCAGGCGCCCGGCAGGCAGCAGTTTCGGCGCAACAGCGAGCCACGGCACACCGGAGGTCAATCGAGGCACATTCATCGGCCCTGGGGGTCATCAGTGATGCAGCGATTGGCGTGGACCCATCTGCCCCAAGGAGGAATGAGCATGGAACGACCTGACGCCGCCAATCCGTTTGGCGAATTCACCAAAATGCTGGAGCAGTTCAAGCTACCCGGCTTCGACGTGCCCGCCATCATGGAAGCGCGACGCAAGGACGTCGAGGCGCTGGTAACGGCCAATCAGGCTGCGCTGCAGGGCATGCAGTCGCTCGCGCAGAAGCAGGCCGACATGCTGCGTTCGACTCTGGGCGAACTGCAGTCGCTGGCCGGACAATTCTCCGCCTCGGGTGGGGCACCCACGCAAACGGCCGAACTGGTCCAGCAGACCTTGCACAAAGCGTTGGCCGACATGCAGCAACTCGCGCAGGCGGCATATCAGTCGCAGGCGGAGTCGTATGCCGTGATCGCCAAACGCGTCGAAGAGAATGTGCAGGAGCTGAAAACCCTACTGCAACCGAAGAAGTAACAGATCGGCGGCGGTAGCCCACGCGCCCGATTCGAATTCCATTTGAACTCGGGTCTGGCGCGTCCGGGTCGAACACGATGCCGGTGCTGACAGGACATACTCCGTCAGCGCCGGCATTTTCATTTGCAGATCGCGGCGCGACGATGACACGGTTTGCGGCTCCGAGGGTTCCGTCCCGGCTTCGCAACGAAACCGCCCAACGTTTTCCTCAGACGAATAAAAAGCTTCGCATAACGAAATGTATGAGGGAAACAGGCTGAACGTCGATTATGTAGCGCCCATTTAATACGATCCGCAAAATTTTCCGCGTTGCCGGATTTTTTGCTGCCGCCCTTAATTTTTCTGATGCTGTTCGCTTAAAACGCAAGAAACGACCTAAACGGGCCGGGATGCACCGCCAGTACGGGTACTGGTTTCTTCAGTCAAACAGCATGTGCTGTCACGCCGTTTAACACGCTCAGCCAAACGATTGCGAGGGTGCTTTTTGCCTCGCTAAAGTTTCGCCCCGCCGCTCCGTAGACGCATTCACGCAACCTCTTCCGGCGTGATTGCAGCACCGGTTTCCACCGGTCGAGGAGTGCGCCCCTAATTCGTCGTTCTCGATCGCCACGGGCGATTCGCGAGCGTTTTCACCTCGAAGGAATTCACTTGAAAACGATGCTTCATACAGGCATTGCTTGCGCAATGCTGGGGGCAACCTGTGTCCTTTCCTTGCCCGCGGAGGCCACGCTTGGCCAGAACGTCAGCACCGTCGGCAACGACCAGGTGCTCATGCACGCCACCGCACACAGCGCGACTTCGCAAGCCGCGTACACGGTTCATCTGCTGACGCTGCCTTCGGGCACGGTCGTGCGCGAGTATGTGGCGCCCGGCGGGATCGTGTTCGGCGTGGCATGGGAAGGCCCGACGCTGCCGGATCTGAAGACCACGCTCGGCGCAGCCTTCGACTCCTACGTTGCGGCAACCGCGACGCGCCGCGGCACACCGCTCGCGGTCTCGAACAGCGACCTGGTGGTGTTCTCGGGCGGCCACCTGCGCGCGTTCGCCGGTCATGCGTACCTGCCGCAAGCCGTGCCGGCGGGCGTCGATGTCAACGTCATTCAATAACGGAGCCATCATGCGCGATTCAGATTCGTTTCTTAAGCTGGCGATTGCCGCGCTGCTGATGGTGCTGCTCGCCGCATGCGGCGGCGGTGGCGGCGGTAGCTCGAGCGGCAGCGCGTCGAACGCGTCGGCGCCTACGCAGTCGGTCACCAATACGTCGCCGGCGACCCAGGTGCTGGCGGCCAACGCGGTGGCGGTGACGGTCGACTCCGGTGTGAGCGGCGTGCCGAACATGCCTTTTGTCAGCGTTACGGTGTGCGCGCCGGGCACCACGCAGTGTCAGACCATCAATCACGTGCTGGTCGATACCGGCTCGTGGGGGCTGCGCGTGTTCGCTTCGCAACTGCCGTCCTCGGTGGCGTTGCCGCAGGAGCAGGATGCCTCGGGCAATCAGCTCGCCGAATGCATGCAGTTCTTCGACGGTTATACGTGGGGTGCGGTGCGGATCGCCGACGTGCAGGTTGGCGGCGAGAAAGCCGCTTCGCTGCCGATCCAGGTGATCGATCCGGGCTACAGCGCGGTGCCGTCGAACTGCAGCAGCGTCGGCGCCTCGCGCAACACCCCGGTCGCGCTGGCGGCCAACGGTGTGCTCGGCATCGGCGTGTTCAAGCACGATTGCGGCGCTAACTGCGCGCAGCAGGCCGTGCCCGCGACCTACTACGGATGTGCGGGGACCACTTGCACGTCGCTTGCGATCGCGGAAGCGCTGCAGGTGGCCAATCCGATTCCCTACTTCACGACCGACAACAACGGTTCGATCCTGATGCTGCCGGCGGTCGGCTCGAATAGCGAAGTGACGCTGACCGGTCAACTCGTGTTCGGCATCGGCACGCAAAGCAACAATGGCCTGGCCAGTGCGCAGGTGATCGGCGTCAGTCCGTCGAACGGCACGTTCTCGACGGTGCAAAACGGCTTGACGTACACGAAGAGCATCATGGACAGCGGTTCAACCGGACTGTTCTTCCAGACCAGCGCGTTGCCCACCTGCGCGAGTCCGAATAGTGCGTACTACTGCCCAACCTCGACTGAGCAGTTGAGCGCGATGATCGAAGGCGTGAATGGCGTCAACAGTGCGGTGTCGTTCAATGTGGGCAACGCGACGGCGCTGACGCAGAGTTCCGGCGGCGACTCGGTGATGCCGCTGCTTGCGGGACCGGCATTCGTGACGTCCGCGATTTTCGACTGGGGTTTGCCGTTCTTCTACGGCCGCAACGTCTACGCGGCAGTCGAGCAGCAAGCGACACCGGGCGGTACCGGGCCGTATGTCGCCTACTGATTCGCTCGCTTTACTGCGCGCACCACGCCTGCCACATCGTCCGGTAAGCCGCTTCGACGTGGTGGGCAAAGCGCGCGCCATCCATCAGCGGCGATCGCTCCATGCGTGGCCGCAGCGCTTGCCGCAAGTCCGCGAGACGCGTACGGTCCGCAGCCAGCGCGACGGCGATGCGGACGAACGCGTCGTCCGAGTATGCGGCCAGTTCGGGCAGTCCCAGATTGACGAGCTGACTCAGGCCGCCGCGTCCCACAGCGGTTTCGCCGACCCGCGTGACAACGGGCACGCCCATCCATAGCGAATCGAGGCTCGTCGTGTGGCCGTTGTACGGAAACGTGTCGAGGCCTAGGTCGATCTGGTGATAGGTGCGTAGATAATCGCCACGCGGCTGGAACGGCACGAAACCGACCCGCTGCAGATCGATGCCCTGGCGTTCCATCCGCCGCGCGAGATTCTGGTGGGCGTTGCCGGCCGGCGCCATTAGCAGCAGACGCGCCTCGCCGACCTCGCGCAACACGGCGCTCCACATGGCGAGCGTGCGGTCGGTCAGCTTGCAGGGATTGTTCAGGCAGCCGAACGTGAACGTGTTCGCGGTTAACGCCGGCAGCGGGTTGACCGCGGGCTCGTTCGTCAACGGGTCGTAGCACCAGAACGAGTCGGGCAGGCGCACTGAGCGTTCGGTGTAGTGGTGGTCGTGTGTGGGATCGAGATGTGGATCGGTCAGCCGGTAATCGAT
The DNA here is from genome assembly GCF_900142845.1 of Paraburkholderia phenazinium. Taxonomy (NCBI): domain Bacteria; kingdom Pseudomonadati; phylum Pseudomonadota; class Betaproteobacteria; order Burkholderiales; family Burkholderiaceae; genus Paraburkholderia; species Paraburkholderia phenazinium. The sequence continues at coordinate 3,128,955 of NZ_FSRU01000001.1, read as the reverse complement.
CGCCTCGATCCCGGTAGTGCCCGGATAGGCCAGCCATGCCACCTGCACCGGCGCGGGCTTGCGCGCAAACAGCAAAGGCCTGCCGTCGGCCATGTGCATGGCCAGATCGACGAGGATATCGATACCGTCCGCGCGAATCTGCTGCGCAAGCTGCTCGTCGTCGAGTTCGCGAACGTCGCGCCAGACGTCGGCATAACCGGCCAGCCGGCGCGTCAGATCGTCGGGACGTTCGACGCTCGCATAGCAAAAGATTTCGAACTGCTCATGATCGTGATGCGAGAAGAACGGCACCGTAAACAGCGACTGGCAGTGGTCGCGAAAGTCCGCCGCCACGTAGCCGATCCGCAATCGCCGCTGCGGCGTGCGGTCGTTTGGATGCGGCCGGCGCGTCGCGCGTAACGGCGTTTCATGCTGCGCGGACCAGCGCCGGCATTCGTCGAGTACCGTTTCGCCGGCTTCGGCTTGAAACGTCAGCGCATAGGCGAGGTTGCTGTGCGCGACCACGTTGTCCGGATCCGACTCGATGGCGCGGCGGTAGTGGACGATGCCTTCGTCGAGCGCGCCGCAGTCTTTCAGGACGTTGCCGAGGTTGTTGTGCGAGACCGAGTGATCCGGGTCGACTGCGAGTGCGGCTTCGAAGAGCGCCTCCGCTTCCCCCGTGCGGCGCAGCGTGCGCATCAGATTGCCGGCGTTGTTATAGGCCGCCACAAAGCCCGGACGCGTGCGGATCGCGGCGTCGAACGCCGCCGCGGCGGACTTGTATTCGCCGAGTTCCTTGCTGACGTTGCCGAGGTTGTTATGCGCGTCGGCGTGCAGCGGATCGAGCGCGACCGCATGGCGGTACTGCGCCTGGGCCTCGTGGCGCCGCCCGAGCGCATGCAGCGCGTTGCCGAGGTTGTACGCGGCTTCGGGAAAGTGCGGGTTGAGTGCGAGCGTGCGCGCGAGCAGGGTCACCGCCTCGTCGAACTCGCGCCGCGCGCAGCGCGCCACACCGAGGTTGAGCAGGCACGTCGGGGAGTCCGGCGCACTGCGCACTGCCGCGCTGAGCAGGTCGATGGCGGCGTCGAGCTGGCCGCTCTCCTGCAGGAGCGTGCCGAGGTTGGTCAGCGCGTTCGCGTGATCGGGTTGCACGGCGAGGGCGCGGCGATACGCGTCTTGCGCGCGTTCGGGCGCGCCGAGCTGACGATGGCAGTTGCCCAGGTTGTTCAATGCATCGACCTGCGCCGGATCGAGCGCGGCGGCCGACTCATACGCCGCGGCCGCTCCGCGCGCGTCGCCGTTCGACTGCAACGCGCCGGCGAGCGCGAACCACAGGTCCGCGGAGGTGGCGTCGAAGGCGAGCAGGGCGCGGTAGGTGTCGATGGCGTCGTCGAAACGTCCCGCTGCCGACAGCACCTGGCCGCGCGCGAACTGATAGCGGGCTTCGTGGGGCGCCAGCGCGATTGCGCGGTCCAGCCAGTCGAGCGCTTCGTTATAGGCGGCGCATTGCAGCCCGAGCACGCCAAGGCGAAACATGACGTCGGCATTGGCCGGCTCGTCGACGAGGACGGTTTCGTAGAGCGAGCGGGCGCTGGCGAGGTCGCCCGCGAGGTGGCGCTCTTTGGCCAAGGCCAGAGACTGGTCGGTCCGCATCGAGGTCCTGCCTTGATCCGAAAGGGTAGCGAGAGGGATGCGGAGCCGGCCCGGCGGGCGCGCCGGAGCAGCGGCTGTCCGCTCGAACGAGCAGGATAGCCGCCGTTTCACTACCAAAGTTTACCAGCCGTCACAAAAATTTACGACGGCGTAACCGCTTCCGGGCCGGGTGGCGGTGCAGTGGGCGGGGGCGCCGACAGCGTCGGCGGCGGCTGCCCGGCAATCACCCGGTGCACCAGCCGCAGCTTCTCGACGACCGGCGGCGCGAGCGTGAACGGATAGCCGTCGGGCATGCCCAGGCTGCGGTTCAGGCTGTTGAGCGCGTACGTCAGCGGAAACCAGCGCTTCATCAGGTTATCGAAGCTGGCGTCTTCGACCGGCGTCTGGTCGGTCAGCGTCGGCTCGCTCGGATCGCTCGGCAAAAGCGCCACGCCGTAGGACGTGGCGGTATCCAGCACGTCGACGATCAGCAGGTAGTGCGCCCACGTCTCCGCCCAGTCCTCCCACGGATGCATCGTCGCGTAGGCGCTGATGTACGACTGCGGCCACTCGGCCGGCGCACCGTCGCGGTAGTAGGTTTCCAGCGCCTCTGCGTAGTCGGCGCGCTCGTCGCCGAACAGCGCCCGGAACGGCTCGAGCCAGGGCGTACCGGCGACCAGGCGGTCGAAGTAGTAGTGTCCCGTCTCATGCCGGAAATGCCCGAGCAGGGTGCGGTAGGGCTCGTGCATGGCGGTGCGGGTGCGTTCGCGATAGGCGTCGTCGGCTTCCGCGATGTTCAGCGTGATCAGGCCGTTGTCGTGGCCGGTCATGACCTGGCCGCCGTCGCCGGTGTCCTCGAGAAACTCGAACTCGAGCCCGTCCTGCGGATGGTCGCGGCGCGACTCGACCTTCACGCCCAGCGTCGCAAACGTATAGAGCAGGCGCCGCTTGGCGACTTCGAGGCGGTACCAGTAGAGCCGGTTATCGGGCGGCGTGAGGTTCGGAATGGTGCGCGTCAGGAGACAGGAGCGGCATAGCGTCTCCGGTTGCCCGGCGGGGATCATCCAGTTGCAGACGTGTTCGAGCGCGTAGTTGCCGCATTGCCGGTACAGCGCGCCGGCGGCCTGCGGATGCAGGCTGCGCCAGAGGCCCTCGCCGGCATCTCCGCCGGCCGCCTCGAAGGCGCTCAGTTCGCCCAGTTCCGGCACGAAGCCGAGCATCGCCTCGCAGCGCTCGCAGAGGACGTTTTCGTAGAACACAAGGTGCTCGCAGCGGTTGCAGTGGAAGGTTCTCATGGGGGACCTGAAAGTGGGCTGACGGGCGCCGGATACACCGCAATCTTCATGCCGCATTTGCCAGACGTCACTGGTTTAACGCACATTACGTGCATGATGGGGCATGCGCTCTGCGCCGCTTTGGTGCGTGCAGCCGGGAAAGCCTTGTGCGAGGCTGGCCGACGGGTGCGCCAGGTGAGGCGTCGACAGGTTCTTGCAGGCTTCGGGAGGCTGCGAGGTCCACGCATGCGCACACGGAGTTTGTTTGCCGGCCGCGAGGCCAGACCCGGCAAGTTTTTCTACCAACGGCATGAAGCTTGCTTTTTGGCGGGCTGCCATCCTTCGCCCAGGAGTCCGGTGTGTCTATACGTGTCGCGTTGAACCATGTCACACATTATCGTTATGACCGCCTGGTCGCGCTGTCGCCGCAGGTCGTGCGGTTGCGGCCCGCGCCCCATTGCCGTACCCCGATCGTGTCGTATTCGATGCGGGTCGAGCCGGCCGAACATTTCATCAACTGGCAGCAGGATGCCTTCGCCAACTACCAGGCGCGGCTGGTGTTTCCCGAGAAAACCCGCGAGTTCAAGATCACCGTCGACCTGGTGGCCGAAATGGCCGTCTACAACCCGTTCGACTTCTTCCTCGAGCCTTCCGCCGAGAAATTCCCCTTCGAGTACGCGCCTGGCCTCGCCGCCGAGCTGGCGCCCTACCTGATCAAGCGGGAGCCGACCCCGCGCTTCAAGGAGTTCGTGGCGAGCATCGACCGCTCGCCCAAGGTGACCGCGGACTTTCTGGTGGAACTGAACCAGCGCCTGCAGCGCGAGATCCGTTATCTGATCCGGATGGAACCCGGCGTGCAGACGCCCGAAGAAACGCTCACCACGGCGGCCGGCTCGTGCCGCGATTCCGGCTGGCTGCTGGTCGAGACCTTGCGGCAGTTGGGGCTTGCCGCGCGCTTCGTGTCCGGCTATCTGCTGCAACTGGCGCCGGATACCAAGTCGCTGGACGGCCCGAGCGGCACCGAAGTCGACTTCACCGACCTGCACGCCTGGTGCGAGGTCTACTTGCCGGGCGCCGGCTGGATCGGGCTCGATCCGACTTCGGGCCTGCTGGCGGGCGAAGGCCACATTCCGGTAGCCTGCACACCGGAGCCGGGCAGCGCCGCGCCGATTTCGGGCGCGGTGGACGAGTCCGAAGTCGAGTTCGAACACACGATGTCGATCTCGCGGGTGCTGGAGACGCCGCGCGTCACCAAGCCTTATACCGAGGAAGTCTGGTCCGACGTCCTGAAGATGGGCGCCTACGTGGACGAGGAACTGGAGGCGATGGACGTGCGCCTGACGATGGGCGGCGAGCCGACCTTCGTCGCGGTGCGCGATCGCGACGCCGCCGAGTGGAACACCGACGCCCTCGGGCCGACCAAGCGCAGCTACGCGGTCGGGCTGATGGACAAGCTGCGTTCCCGCTACGGCGCGAACGGCTTTCTGCATATCGGCCAGGGCAAGTGGTATCCGGGCGAGCAACTGCCGCGCTGGGCGCTGTCGCTCTATTGGCGGGCGGATGGCGAGCCGTGCTGGCAGGATCCGACGCTGTTCGCCGACGAGCGCCAGCCGGGCAGCTATACCGCGGAAGACGCGCGTACCTTCCTGACCCACCTGACGGGCAAGCTCGCGCTCGACGCGCAGTTCATCAAGGCCGGCTACGAGGACACCTGGTACTACCTGTGGCGCGAGCGGCGCCTGCCGGTCAACGTCGATCCGTTCGATTCGCGCCTCGACGACGAGATGGAGCGCGTGCGCTTACGGCGCGTCTACGATAGCGGCCTCGCCTCGGTGACGGGCTACGTGCTGCCGCTTTCGCGCGAACGCGACCTGCCGCTGGAAGGGCCGCGCTGGGTCACAGGTCCGTGGTATTTCCGCGGCGACCGCATGTATCTGATCCCGGGCGATTCGCCGATGGGCTACCGCCTGCCGCTGGATGCGCTGCCGTGGGTCTCGGAGACGGACTATCCGTACCAGCACGCGCACGATCCGTTCGCCCCGCCCGCGCCGCTGCGCACGGCCGCGCAATTGCGCATGCAGTATGAAGGCGGCACGGGGGCGGGGCGTGTGGCAGGCGAGGCAAGTGGCGGCGCGGATGGTCACGGTGTGGGCGGTGCGGCTGCACTGCGCGCCGGCGGCACAGGTACGGGCACCGGCGCAGGGGCGGCCGGCGCCACGCCCGCCACCCTGCGCATACCCGAACGGGGCGAATCGGCAAGCTGGATCACCCGCACCGCGTTGTGCGTCGAAGCCCGCGATCCTGCTCGCGCCGCCGGTCCGAAGGTCGAAACCGACAGTTTCGGCAGCGGCCGCAAGATGCTGCATGTGTTCATGCCGCCGCTCACCGAGCTTGACGACTATCTGGACCTGCTCGCCGCAGTCGAAGCGACGGCCGCCGAACTGGGCATGAAGGTCGTCATCGAAGGCTATCCGCCGCCGCGCGATCAGCGTCTGAAGATGCTGCAGGTGACGCCGGACCCGGGCGTGATCGAAGTGAACATCCACCCGGCGTCGAGCTGGGAGCAACTGGTCGACCACACCGAGTATCTGTACCAGTCGGCGCACGAAACGTATCTGAGCACCGAGAAGTTCATGACCGACGGCCGCCACACCGGCACCGGCGGCGGTAACCACTTCGTGCTCGGCGGCGCGACGCCGGCCGACAGTCCGTTCCTGCGACGCCCGGATCTGCTGGCGAGCCTGGTGGCTTACTGGCTCAACCACCCGTCGCTGTCGTACCTGTTCTCGGGGCTGTTTATCGGACCGACCAGCCAGGCGCCGCGCGTCGACGAGGCGCGTAACGACCAGATCTACGAACTGGAGATCGCCTTCCGCGAACTGCAGCGCCAGATCGATCTGCTCGGCGGCCGCCACGGCGGGCAATTGCCGGCGTGGATGATCGACCGCTCGCTGCGCAACATCCTGATCGACGTCACCGGCAACACGCACCGCGCCGAGTTCTGTATCGACAAGCTCTATTCGCCCGACGGCCCGACCGGCCGCCTCGGTCTGCTGGAGCTGCGCGGCTTCGAAATGCCGCCGCACGCGCGCATGAGCCTTGTCCAGCAGTTGCTGCTGCGCGCACTGGTGGCGCGTTTCTGGAAGACGCCGTACACCACGCGTCTGACGCGCTGGGGTACGGAACTGCACGACCGTTTCCTGCTGGGCACGTTTGTGGAGATGGATTTCGACGACGTCCTCGCGGACCTGGCCGAAGCAGGCTACGCCTTCGACCGCTCGTGGTTCGCGCCGCATTTCGAGTTCCGCTTCCCGCTGGTGGGCGAAACGACGACCAGCGGCGTGACGCTGACCATCCGCAGCGCGCTCGAACCGTGGCACGTGATGGGCGAGGAGGGCGCGCCGGGCGGCACGGTGCGTTATGTGGATTCCTCGGTGGAGCGGCTTGAAGTACGCGTGCTGGGTCTGAACGAGAACCGTCATGTGGTGACCGTCAACGGCGTGCCGCTGCCGCTGCAACCCACAGGCCGCGTCAGCGAGTTTGTGGCGGGCGTGCGCTATCGGGCGTGGTCGCAACCGTCGGCCTTGCATCCGACGATCGGCGTCGATGCTCCGCTTACTTTTGACCTCGTCGACACCTGGACTGGCCGTTCTATTGGCGGATGCCAGTATCATGTGGCTCATCCGGGTGGGCGCAATTACCAGACCTTCCCGGTCAACGCGTACGAGGCCGAGAGCCGGCGGCGCGCGCGCTTCTTTACGATGGGTCATACGCCTGGACCGCTCGTGGCAGAGGCGCCGCAACGCAGTCTGGAATTCCCGTTCACGTTGGACTTACGCTACTGGTGACCTGAAAAACAATTAACCCGATACGACCTTGGCCTTTCAATCGACTTTTCCCTTCGAGGCAACCGCGGCTCACGCGGATGCGCTGTCGCTCCTGCGGGTGCTGCCGGTCCGCGATGGGCACTGGGACGAGTTGCTCGATTCGTCAGGGTCGTTGCGCGAGCCGTGGCGGCGGTTTTTCGAACTGCTCGGCGACGACGGCATTGCCGCGCTCGAGCACCACACGGCCTCGGTCGCGCAGCAGATCCGCGATAACGACATCAGCTACAACGTCTACGCGGACAAGGGCGAGCCGCGGCCGTGGGCGCTCGATCTGCTGCCGTTGCTGATCGACGAGGCCGAGTGGGCCGAGATCGAAGCCGGCGTGATGCAGCGGGCGCAGTTGCTCAACGCGGTGGTGGCCGACGTCTACGGTCCGCAGACCCTGCTGCAGCGCGGCCAGTTGCCGCCCGCGCTGGTGTTTGGGCACCCGGGCTATCTGCGGTCCGTGCGCGGCTTTACGCCGCCGGGTGGCCAGTATCTGCAGGTGGTCGCGGTGGATCTTGCCCGTGCGCCGAACGGCAACTGGACGGTCATGTCGCATCGTACCGAGGCGCCCTCGGGCCTCGGCTACGCGCTGGAGAACCGGCTGATCGTCTCGAGCCAGTTCGCCGAGCCGTTCCGGTCGCTGCACGTGAGCCGCCTCGCGCCGACCTATTCGCAACTGATCGCCACGCTCGTGCAGTCGGCCCGCGCCGTGATGCATGGCGATGCCGCGGACAGTTCGCCGCATATCGCGCTGCTCACGCCGGGGCCGTTCAGCGAAACCTATTTCGAGCATGTGTTTCTGGCGCGCTATCTGGGCGTGACGCTCGTCGAGGGCAAAGACCTCACGGTGCGCGACGACATGCTGTATCTGAAGACGCTCGCCGGTCTGGAGCGGGTGCATGTGGTGCTGCGTCGCCTCGACGACGCGTTTTGCGATCCGGTGGAACTGCGCGCGGATTCGAGCATCGGCGTGCCGGGCCTGTTGCAGGTGATGCGGGCCGGCAACGTGATCGTCTCCAACGTGCCGGGTTCGGGCTTTGTGGAATCCCCGGCGTTGCATGGTTTTTTGCCGGGCATCGCCGAGGCGCTGCTGGACGAAGACCTGCTGTTGCCGGGCGTGCCGACCTGGTGGTGCGGCGAAGAGGCGGCGCGCGAGCACGCCTTTGCGCATCTGGACGAAGCCTTTCTCGTGCCGACCTGGCCGGCCGCGCAGCGCGACAGTCCGCCGGGCCTCGCGCACGGCGTTCAGCCGCTCGATGCATGGCGCGGCCGGATCGAAGCGCTGCCCGATAACTTCACGATTCAACTGCCGCTGCCGTATTCGTGTGCGCCGCGCTATGAGGACGGCACGCTGGGGCGCCGTCCGTCGGTGCTGCGCGTGTATGCGATCGCCGATTTCAACGGCGGCTGGCATGTAATGCCGGGCGGCTTCACGCGTCTCGCCGCGGAACGGCAGGCGACGGTGTCGATGCAGTTCGGCGGCAGCAGCGTCGATACCTGGGTGCTGTCGAGCCAGCCGATCTCCACCTTCACGCTGCTGCCTTCGCCGATGCAGCCCGCCGACCTCGCGCGCAAGCATCGCACGGTCTCGAGCCGGGCCGCGGAGAATCTGTTCTGGGCCGGGCGCTACAGCGAACGCGCCGAGAATAACGTGCGGCTGCTGCGCCTGATCCTCGGCTCGCTGGAGAGCAACGACGCGGATGCCATGTTCGAGACGCTGGTCGAACTGGCGCAGTACTGCGGGCTGGTGCAATTCGGCGACGTGCGCAACGACGATTCGCTGCAGGCCTTCGAACGCACGCTGGTGGCGAATCTGCACGAGACCACGGGGCCCGCCAGCATCGGCCAGGTGCTGAACGCGCAGGTGCGGGCGAGCGGCGAGATTCGCGGCCGTCTTTCGAACGACCACTGGCGGACGATTCTCGCCGCCCGTAACGACTTCCGCGACGCCTTGCAGAAGCTGATGCCCGCCGCCAGTGCGAGCGCCGCGAACGGCAATGGCGCCGCCGCGCCAGGCAGCAGCCGTCATGACCGCTACGATCGCGTCACCTTGATGGACGCGCTCGAACATCTGGCCACGCAACTCTCGGCGATCAGCGGCGCGCAAGGCGACCGCATGACCCGCGACGAAGCGTGGCGCCTGTTGTTCGCCGGCCGGCATATCGAACGGGTCGCCTCGATGACGTCGACCCTGCGCGTGGTGGCCGACAAGGGTCAACTCGCCACGCCGGCCGGTTTCGACCTGCTGCTGCAACTGTTCGACAGCACGCTGACTTACCGCTCGCTCTACCCGGGCCGTCTCGAAGTGCCGGCGCTGATCGACCTGCTGGTGGTCGAACCGACCAATCCGCGCGGCCTGTACGGCGTCTACGAACGGCTGTGCGGCAAGCTCGACGAGATTACGATTGCGGCGGGCGGCACCCGCCACCGCGCGTTTGTCGATCTGATGCCGCCGCCCGACACGTTGCCGTCGCTCGAAAGCCTGTGCGAAACGGACGAGAACGGCGCCTACACGGTGCTGATCCAGGTCTGCGACGACCTCGGCGCTTTCGCCGCCGCGGCGGCCAACGAAATCAGCGCGCGCTACTTCAGCCACGCCAACACGCTCGCTTCGCAGGTATCGTCATGAAGACCGCACAGACCATCCTGTCGGTCTCGCACCGCACCACTTACCGTTATTCGACCTTCGTCGAAACCGCGCAGCATCTCGCGACCATCCGGCCGCTGGTGTGCGCCTGGCAGCGCGTCATCTCGCATGAAGAGAAGATCGAGCCGGAACCGTCGTATATGCACAGCCGCATCGATGCGTTCGGCAACGACGTGCTGTATTTCACGCTCGACGCGCCGCACGAGCGTCTGCAGATGGTCAGCGAAACCACGGTGCAACTGACGCCGCGCTGGACGAAGCTCGATCCCGACACCACGCCCGCATGGGAGGAGGTGGCCGACGCGCTGCGTTTTCACGTGGGCGGCGAGTTCCGGCCCGAAGTCGAATTCTGTTTTGCCTCGCCGAATATTGCTTTGCGGCCCGCGTTGCGCGCCTATGCGCTGCCGAGCTTCACGCCCGGCACGCCGGTCGCGGCCGGTGCGATCGATCTGATGCATCGCATTTACCGCGACTTCGCGTATAAGCCTTCAGCAACGATGTTCGATACGCCGGCCGAGCGCGCGTTCGAATTGAAGAGCGGTGTATGTCAGGATTTCGCGCAGGTGATGATCGGCTGTCTGCGTTCGCTCGGGCTGCCGGCGCGCTATGTGAGCGGCTATCTGCGCAACGATCCGCCGCCGGGTCAGCCGCGCCTGATTGGGGCGGATGCGTCCCATGCGTGGGTGTCGGTGCATTGCCCGGGGAGTGGCTGGATCGATCTTGATCCGACGAATGATGTGCTCGCCGATATGGATCACGTGACGCTCGCGATTGGCCGCGATTACAGCGACGTGTCGTTGCTGCGCGGGATGATTCTCGGCGGTGGCGCGCATCGTGTGGAAGTGGGGGTGAGCGTGCTGCCGTTGTGAGGTTCGCGGCTCACGCGCGTCGTTTTCTCCTGTTCAGGGGAAAACCCTCGTCATCGATTCCCACTCCATGGGAAATCGATTTTTGAAATCTGAGAACGTTCTGGCATCCTCACTTCATCGTTATTCGTCGTGTCGTGGTGGTCGTGAACGCGGAACAGAATGTCACCGGTGCAGAACGTGTGCTGCTCGTCCTTGCGGCGCTGGCCAGTCATGGCAAGGCGCTTTCCGTGAGAGACCTGCAGTCCATCACCGGACTCGCACAAAGCACCCTCTACCGGCAGATCGCGCTCCTCAAACGCTGGGGTTTCGTCGCGGAAAACGCCGGACACTACGCCCCTGGTCCGATTAGCCTGCAGCTCGCGCTCGGCTTCGACGTCAATTCGCTGCTCGTCGAAGCGAGCCGCAGCGAAATGCAGGTGCTGGCGCGGGTCTCGCAAGAGAGCATCGGGCTCGTCGTCGCAGTGAAGAACCAGGTGATGTGCCTCGAAATGGTCGAGAGCCAGCATTCGTTGCGCTGCTCGTTCGAGAAGGGGCGGGCCGTGCCCCTGAAAGCCGGCGCCTCGGCCAAATCGTTGCTCGCCTTCATGAGCGACAAGGCACGCACCGAAGTACTGGACAGCACGTTCGAACATGACGCGCCAGGGCGTGCCGCGCTCGAAGCTGAACTGGCGCGCATCCGCGCCGAGGGCTACGCCGTCAGCGACAGCGAAGTCGACCCAGGCGTGTGGGGCGTGAGCGCGCCGATCTTCCATCGCGGCGGCCGCGCGGCGGGCTGCAGTGCCTCGATCACGCTGATGGCGCCGTCGACCCGCGCCGCCGGCCGCGAAAGCCAGTTTATCGACGGGACGCTACGCACGGCCCGCGCCATCTCCGAGCATCTGCAGTCCGAATGATTTTCACGAACCCGAACCCGAACGATTCTCCCGGTCCCGATTCCGCATTGATCCTTGCCTTGGTCCTTTTTTGGAGCTCCGCCATGAAACTGCAACGCCTGTTCTCCGTCACCTGCCTGACGCTCGCCGTCACCTTTGCGGGCTTCTCCGGCCCAGCCTCGGCGCAAGGCGCCAATGTGCTGCAGGTCGCCACCGACGCCACCTTCCCGCCGATGGAGTTCACCGAAAACGGCGCGCGCACCGGTTTCGACATTGACATCATGAACGCGCTGGCGAAGGCGATGGGCAAGACCGTGCAGTGGACCGACATCGACTTCAAGGGGTTGATTCCCGGCCTGATCGCTCACCGCTTCGATGCCGCGATCTCGGCGATCTACATCACCGACGACCGCGCCAAGGTGGTCGACTTCACCGACCCGTACTACGCGGGCGGCCTCGTCGCATTGGTGAAAACCGATTCGCCGATCAAGGCGCTGACCGACCTGAACGGCAAAAAAGTCTCGGTGCAGGTGGGCACGAAATCGGTCAACTTCCTGCGCGACAACTACCCGCAAGTACAGCGCGTCGAAGTCGAGAAAAATCAGGAGATGTTCGATCTGGTCGGTATCGGCCGGGCCGATGCGGCCGTCACCGGCAAACCTGCGGCGTATCAACTGGCCAGGACGCGCGGCGGCTTTCGCGTGATCAGCCAGCAGCTCACCACCGAGCAGTACGGCGTTGCCGTGCGCAAGGACGAGCCTGAGCTGAAGGGTGCGTTGAACAGCGCACTCGCCAGGATCAAGGCCGACGGCACCTATGCGGCGATCGTCCACAAGTGGTTCGGCGCTGACGCGCAATAACCGGCTGAGTCAGACAGATGGAACTCGATTTCTCGCCGGTCATCGCCGGCTGGACCGACATCGCACACGGCGCGCTCGTCACGGTGGAAGTGACCGCGGCGGCGCTCGCACTGAGTTGCGTGCTCGGTCTCCTGATCGGCATTGGCCGTCTTACGCCGAAGCGCCGCGTCCTGTACGGCTTCTGCACCGCTTACCTGACGTTTTTCCGCGGTACACCGTTGCTCGTGCAACTGTTTCTGCTGTTCTTCGGCCTGCCGCAGTTCGGCATCCTGTTGCCCGCGTTCGTGTGCGGCGTGCTGGGGCTGGGACTGTATTCGGCCGCCTACGTCTCGGAGATCGTGCGTGGGGCGATCCAGTCGGTGGATCGCGGGCAGATGGAGGCGGCGCGGTCGATCGGCATGTCCTCGGGCCAGGCAATGCGCGCCATCATCCTGCCGCAGGCCGTGGTGCGGATGATCCCGCCGCTCGGCAACGAATTCATCGCGCTGATCAAGAACTCGGCGCTGGTGTCCCTGCTGACCATCGACGACCTGATGCACGAAGGTCAGAAAATCATCAGCGTGTCGTACCGTTCGCTCGAGGTGTACCTGGCCATTGCGCTGGTGTATCTCGTGCTGACCCAGGCGACCAATTACGCACTGCATCGCGTCGAGCGTCGTTTGCGTGCAGGAGGCATGGTGCAATGAACAACGCGTCGCAACCTATCGTTCAGATTCGCGGGCTGACCAAGTCGTTCGGCGCGCACGTCGTGTTGAACGGCATCGATTTCGACATTCAACCGCAGCAGGTGGTGGTCGTGATCGGGCCGAGCGGCTCGGGCAAGAGCACGTTCCTGCGCTGCTGCAACGGTCTCGAACAGGCCGAAGGCGGCACCGTGGATATCTGCGGTCATCGTCTGGTGGATCACGGCGTCATGCTGAAGGAGCGCTCGCTCAATGCGCTGCGCACCGAGGTCGGCATGGTGTTTCAGTCGTTCAATCTGTTTCCGCATCTGTCGGTGCTGCATAACATCACCGTGGGGCCGCGCATGCTGCGCGGCGCGAGCAAGGCCGAGGCCGAAACCGCGGCCATGGCCCTGCTCGACAAGGTGGGCCTCGCGCACAAGGCCAATGTGATGCCCGCCAGCCTCTCGGGCGGCCAGAAGCAACGCGTGGCGATTGCCCGGGCGCTTGCCATGCAGCCGCGCGTAATGCTGTTCGACGAACCCACCTCGGCACTCGACCCGGAACTGGTCGGCGAAGTGCTGCAGGTCATGAAATTGCTGGCGAGCGAAGGCATGACGATGGTGGTCGTCACGCACGAAATGGGCTTTGCCAAGGAAGTCGCCGACGTCGTGGTGGTGATGGACGGCGGCGTGATTGTCGAAGCCGGGCCGCCTTCGGAGATTTTTTCGGCGCCGACGCAACCGCGTACGCGCGCCTTTCTGCAAGCCGTGTTGTCGCGCGCATGAACCTTCCGTTCGACGAAAAGGTGTGGAGCGGCCGCCGCGACGACGGCGAGCCTGGCGATACGCGGCGCGTGTTCAGCCAGGTCGCGCGGTTTGCGGGCGAGCGGCTCGCTCGGGATACGCCGGTGATCGTCGGTTTCGGCTCGGATGAGGGCGTGCGCCGCAACCAGGGACGCACGGGGGCGGCGCATGCGCCGAAGGAGTTGCGAAAAGCGCTTGCCGGCCTGCCGGCGAAGGCATCGACGGCACTGTACGATGCCGGCGATGTACTCTGCGACGACGGCGATCTCGAAGCCGCGCAACACGCGTTGGGCCAGGCTGTTGCGGAGATCCTCGCATGCGGTGGCCGGCCGCTGGTGTTCGGCGGCGGTCATGAAGTAGCCTGGGGGACGTACAGCGGTTTGCGCGCTCATCTAGGCGACGCGGCCGAGCGCCGACTGCTTATCGTGAACTTCGATGCGCACTTCGATCTGCGCCAGACGCGTCCGGCGAATTCCGGCACGCCCTTCGATCAGATGGCGTGTGATTGCGCGACGCGTGGCGTGCCGTTCAATTACGTGTGCCTGGGGATCAGCGATCTCGCCAATACCGCGGCGTTGTTCGCACGGGCGCAGGAACTCGGCGTGCGGTATGTGCTCGATACGGAACTGCAGGAGTCGCAATTGCCGCACCGTCTGGCTCAACTGGACGCGTGGCTCGAAGCCGCAGACGATATCTATCTGACCGTCGATCTGGACGTGCTGCCCGGCTCGACCGCGCCAGGCGTATCGGCACCCGCGGCGCTTGGGGTGCCGCTAGCGGTTGTCGAAGCGATGGCGATGCGCGTGCGCGCTTCAGGCAAACTGCGCGCGGCGGATATCGCCGAATACAACCCCTCGCTCGATCACGACAAGCGCACCGCGCGGGTGGCGGCGCGGCTCGCGCATCGCTTGTTGTGAGCGGGGAGGCGCCGCCTCCCCATGCCGCGAACCTACTTGTTGTTCGCCATCGCCCCAGCACTATTCTTCCCGCCAAACAGGGCGGTCAGATAGTCGCCGTTCTGGCTCGTCTGCGTCATCAGCTTGTTAAGCGCCGTGAACTGCGCGTTGTAACCCTTGGTCAGCTTGTCCGTGTAATCGGTCAACTGGGTTTGCTGGCTGCTGATCGCCTTCAGGTCGGCAGTGAGCGCGTCGCTGTGGGCATCGAGCATGCCGCCCGTCTTCAGGAACGAAGTCAGCGACGTGTTCATCGAAGCAGCCAGGCCCGTCTTCGAGTCGAAGAGGGCGGCGACGGCCGTCGAGTCCGTGGTCAACGCGGTCGTCAGCTTGACGTCGTCGGTCTTGAGCGTGCCGTCCTTCTGCAACGTGATGCCGATGGCCGCGAGGTTGGCCGTGCTGCTGCCCTGTTTCAGGCCGCCGCTCATCGCACTCGCCAGCGTGTTGCGGATCGCGTTGAAGGTGGAATCGCCGAGCAGCACGCCGCCTTGCGAGCCGGCTTTCCTGGTGGCGTCGAAACCCGTGAACGACGCGGAAGTGCTGATGAAGTTGTTGTACGCCGTGACGAACGCGCTGATCGCGGTCTTCTGATCCGTGACGTCCTGCGCGATCGTGAGCGTCTGCGGGTTGTCCACCGCGTCGGCCGACAGGTTCAGCGTCAAGCCTTCGATAGCGGACGTGATGGTGTTGCTGGCGTTCTCGATCTCCATGCCGGAGAGGGTGAGATGCGCGTTCTGTCCGGCGACGCTTTGCTTCCAGTTGCCGGAGTCGTCCACCTGGGTTGTGGCCGGTGTGGTGGTCGAAATGGTGCTCTTCACGTTGAGCTTGTTGAGGTCCGCGCTCTCCGACTGGACCTGCACATTGATGCCGTTCGCGAGGCCGGTGGCGCTGGAGTGCAGCAGCAGATGCGCGCCGTCCACCCCGTTGACAACCGTCGCCGCGACACCCGGATTACCGGACGCCGCGTTGATGGCCGCGGCGATATCGGTCAGCGTGCTTTTGCCGCTTGCGATATTGATGGTGGTGCTTTTGCCGCCCACCGACAACGTCAGTGAGCCCGCACCAAGGGCCGTCTTGCTGGTGAACGCGCCGGAGGTGATGGACTGCGAGGCGGCAATGCTTTTGACGTCCACGGCATAGCTGCCCGCCACCGCACCCTTGCCAGCCGAGGCTGTCAGGCCCTTGCCGCCGGCAGATGCTGTGAAGGTGGTGAAGGCGCTGCCGTTCGCGAGCGGTGTCAGGGCGCTTTGCAGCAGCGAGAGCACCGACTTCACCGTGCCGATCGCGGTCAACTGATTGTTGTCGTGCGTGGCCCGGCTGGTGAGCGCGGCCTTTTTGCCGGCCACTTTCGCATTGACGAGCGCGGTGACGAGGGCGTTCACGTCCGTGTTCGATTTGGTCGAGCCGCTGATGATCGACTGCGCGGCTTCCTGAATCGACGTGCTCGCAGAACTGGATGCGGTGCTGCTGGTTACCGTTGACATGACGTGTTGGCCCCTCGCGTCAGCAAAATGGATTGGAATACGGCATGAAGCGGGTGCTCGGGCAGGCCCCAGGGCAAGCGCTCATGCTGGTCTCAAGCCCGATCGGATCGGACGGTAACATATTGTAATAACTTAGATCTGAAGATTACAAAGATTTTACGTTTTCCTTGCCTGTTGACTCTGTGTGTACGCACACATATACTGCCTCGCATGAACGGTCCTCTTACCTACGACGAGTGCAATTGCTTCGCGCTGCGGCAAGCCGCGCGCTACGTGACGCAGATCTACGAGCGTCATCTGGGCGAGGTGGGGCTGACGGCCGCGCAGTTCACGATCATGGCGAAGCTGGCACGGCGCGCGCCTGCCACCATGGTCGAGATGGCCGACGCCATGGTGATGGACCGTACGACGCTGGTGCGCGCGCTCAAACCGTTGCAACGCGACGGCCTGGTGGTGAGCGAAGCGTCGGAGCACGATGGCCGGACTTATCTGTTCAGCTTGTCGGCGAGCGGCAAGACGACGTTTGCCCAGGCGGCCGCCGCGTGGCGGAATGCGCAGGCCGAGTTCGAAGGCAAATTCGGCCATGCCCGGGCCAAAGCTCTACGCGCAGAGCTGTTCGGCATGACGGCCGAGTGAGCGCGCGGACGGATGATGTTGTGAACTGCTGTAAGGTTGGCGGTAATATTTTGCCCTAATAAGTGTGTATGCACTCGGTTTCGGGACACTCATGGACGATATGCAGGCGCTACCCGACGACGACTGTTTTGCGATTCGCCAGGCGGCCCGCTACGTGTCGCAACTGTACGACCGGCATATGGCGCAGGTCGGCCTGACGATCACGCAGTTCTCGATCCTGAGGCGCATCAAGCGGGCGGCGCCCATGACGATGAAGCAACTGGCCGATGAGATGGTGATGGAGCGGACCACGCTGGTGCGTGCGCTGCAGCCGCTGCAGCGCGATGGCCTGTTGCTGAGCCGCAGCACGGAAGTGAAGAGCAGGGAACTGGCGCTCAGCCTGACCGAGGCCGGTGAGACGAAGCTCGCCGCGGCGCGCCTTCGGTGGCATGCGGCGCAGGAAGCGTTCGAGCGGCGCTTCGGCGTCGAACGCGCAGCCTCGTTGCGTAGCGAATTGTTTGCGATGACGAAAGCCTGACTTAGCGGGCTAGCAGGTAAGGGTTGGCGTGCTTTTCACGCCTGTTTTGACCATTATTTAGTGCATACGCACACCCAATCATGTCCACGACTCCTTCTACTCTTGCACCGGCTGGCGCCGCCGGCGTCGCCAAACCGACCCGCCGCATCCCGTGGATGCTGCTCGCGGTGATCGTCGTGCTGGTGGTGCTGGCGTCCGCGCTGTCGTACTGGTTTGTCGTCGGCCGCTTTGTCGAAAGCACTGACGATGCCTACGTCGGCGGGGACGTGACAGTGATGGCGCCGAAGGTGAACGGCTTCGTCACCGACCTGCTGGTGCACGACAACCAGCATGTGCAGGTCGGGCAGGTGCTGATCCGGCTCGACGCGCGCGATTACGACGCACGTCTCGCTCAGGCGCGCGCGGATGTGCAGAGCGCGCAGGCCGCGGTCACCGAGTTGCAGGCGAAGAAGTCGCTGCAGTTGGCGACCATCAACGAGCAAGCCGCCGAGGTGAAGGCTTCGGGTGCGGAGCTGACGCGCAGCGCGCAGGACGAGGCACGCTACCGTGAGCTCGTCAAGGACGAGGCGGTGTCGAACCAGGTCGTCGAGCGGGCCGATGCGGACCTCGTCAAGGCGCACGCCGCAGTGGATCGCAGCGGCGCGGCGCTGCTCGCCGCGCAACGCGAGATCAGCGTGCTCGATGCGCAGATCGGCGCGGCCGAGGCGCGCGTCGCGACGGCGCAGGCGGCGCAGCGTGTCGCCGAGTTGAACGTTGAATACACAACGATCCGCTCGCCGGTGGATGGCTACATCGGCAATCGCACCGCCCAGCTGGGGCTGCTCGCCAGCACAGGTGTGTCGCTGCTGACGGTGGTGCCGTCGTCCGGGCTGTGGGTCGATGCGAACTTCAAGGAGGACCAGTTGAAGAAGATGCGCGTCGGCGATCCGGTCGACGTCGCGCTCGACGCCTCCAGCCAGTCGCTGCACGGCGTGGTGGAGAGCCTCGCTCCCGCAACCGGCGCGACCTTCAGCGTATTGCCCGCGGAGAACGCGACCGGCAACTTCACGAAGATCGTGCAGCGCGTGCCGGTGCGCATTCGCCTCGAGGTGCCGCAGGAGATGCAGGGCGTGCTGCGGCCAGGCTTGTCGGCGACCGTCAAGGTTCATCTCGACGGCGGCAGCGGCAGTAGCAGCAGTAGCGCTACCGGCAACGAGCCGGCGCGTTCGTAACGGCCGCACCGCGCCATAACGCGTCGTACCGCGCCAAGCCGCCGAGCCCCCCGCGCTTGCCTTCGCCTTCGCCAAGTCCAGACCGACCATGACCCACCCACCGCTCAATCCCGCCGATCAGCCGACCCGCACCAAGGCCTTCGCGTTCGCGCTGATGTGCCTCGGCTTTTTCATGGCGACGCTGGATATCCAGATCGTCGCGTCTTCCTTGAGGGATATCGGCGGTGGTTTGTCCGCCAGTCAGGATGAACTGTCGTGGGTGCAGACCTCGTACCTGATCGCGGAAATTCTGGTGATTCCGATGTCCGGCTGGCTCACGCGCGTGTTCTCGACGCGCTGGTTGTTCGCGTTCTCCGCCCTCGGCTTCACGATCACGAGCATGCTGTGCGGTCTCGCGTGGGACATCAACTCGATGATCCTGTTCCGCGGTCTGCAGGGCGCCCTCGGCGCGGCGATGATTCCCACGGTGTTCACGACCGCGTTCGTGCTGTTTCCCGGCAAACAGCGGCTGATCGCCTCGACCACCATCGGCGCGCTCGCTTCGCTCGCGCCGACCATCGGCCCGGTGATCGGCGGCTGGATCACCTCGCAATGGTCCTGGCACTGGCTGTTCTACCTGAACCTCGTGCCGGGCGTGTTCGTCACGCTGATGGTGCCGAAGTTCGTGCACATCGACGAGGTCGATCTGTCGCTGCTCAAAAAGGGCGATTACCTGGGCATCCTGCTGATGTCGGGCTTTCTCGGCTGCCTCGAATACGTGCTCGAGGAAGGGCCGCGCAAGAACTGGTTCGGCGACGATGTGATCGTTTTGTGCACGTGGATCTCGGCGATTTGCGGCTTTCTGTTCATCGTGCACGCGTTCACGGCCAGGGAGCCCATCGTCGATCTGCGCGCGCTGGCGGTCCGCAACTTCGGCATCGGCAGCCTGCTGTCGTTCATCACCGGGGTAGGGCTGTTCTGCTCGGTGTTTCTGACGCCAGTGTTTCTCGCCCGTGTGCGCGGTTTCGATTCGTTGCAGATCGGCTTGGCGCTGCTCTCGGTGGGATGCTTTCAACTGCTGGCGCTGGCGGCTTATTCGACGCTGGCGCGCGTGATCGACATGCGCTGGCTGATGGTGTTCGGTCTCGTGTGCTTCGGTTTGGGCTGCTATCTCTATGTGCCCCTGACCAGTCAGTGGGGCTGGCAGGAGTTGCTGCTGCCGCAGGCCTTGCGCGGCATCGGCCAGCAATTCTGCGTGCCGCCCATCGTGACCATGGCGCTCGGCTCGCTGCCGCCGTCGCGGCTGCGCTCGGCGAGCGGCCTGTTCAATCTGATGCGCAACCTGGGCGGCGCGATCGGTATTGCGGTAAGCAGCACCATGCTCAACGACCGCCTGAATCTGCACTACGAGCGCCTCGACGAACACCTTACCGCCGGGCGGCCGGTGGTCGAAGGCTTGCTGCAGCAGCAGTCCAGCCGTCTTGCGCAGATAAGCGGCAATACGCTCAACGCGACCCATGCGGGCCTCGACCTGCTGCATTCGCTGCTGATGCGCGAAGCGCTGGTGCTGACCTTCTCCGACGCCTTTCTCGCGGTGGCGCTGTGCTTTGTGGTGGGTTTGCTGAGCGTGGCGTTTTCGCGGCCGTTCGGTTTGAGCACACCGCCTCCCGACGCTCATTGATGAATTCATAAGGATAACGATATGAAATCGATCGTCGCCAAAACTGGTGTGAGTGCGTTTCTGTTGCTCGGGCTGGGGGCCTGTGCCGTTCAGCCGGAAACGCATGCGGACCTGCCGCACGTCGTGCAGGCCGTCGCGCCCGCGGCGTGGAGCGTCGACGCGCCGCAGGACACCGTGGATGCGAACGCCTGGTGGGCGCGTTTCGGCGACCCGGTGCTGCATCAACTGGTTGAGTCCGTGTTGAACGGCAATCTGGATGTGCAGGCCGCAGTCGAGCGCGTCAAGCAGGCGCAAGCGATTACCACGCAGCAGCGTTCGGTGTTGCTGCCTGAACTCGACGCCACGGCGACGGCGACCGATGAGCGACTCAACGCGCCGCCGCCGCTCGGCTATGTTCGCCAGGCGGGCGTCGGCGTGGCGGCGAGCTGGACGCCCGACGTGTTCGGCGGCGAACGGCTGGCGGTGCTGGCCGCGCAGGCCCAGGTCGCGGGTCGCGAAGCCGCGTTGAACGAATTGCGGCTCGCCTTGGCGGCCAACACGGCCTCTGCCTATATCGACCTGCGCTGGGCGCAGTCGGAACTGCAGATCCTGAACGACAACGAGCAGATCCGCAGTCGCGCGCTCAAGCTTACGCAGGAGCGGCTGCACTACGGCCTGTCGACGCAGCTCGACGTCGCCCGTGCGCAGAATCAGTTGCAGGATCTGCAGGCGCAGATTCCGCAGGTGAATTCGCGGATCCAGCATCAGCTCAGCCTGATCGCCGTGTATTCGGGGCGTACGCCGGAGAGCGTCGGCAACCTGCTGCTCACCGAGGCGCGCGACATTCCGGCGCCGGCGCAAAGCGTCCCGCAGATCCTGCCGTCCGAAGCGCTGCTGCGCCGGCCCGACGTGCGCACTGCCTACGCAAGCGTCGAACAGCGCGCGGCCGAGGTGGGGGTGTCGAAGGCGCAGCGCTATCCGCAGTTCAAGCTGAATCTCGCGGACGGCCTGCTGGCTTCGTCGTATCTCGGCTTGCCCACCTTGACCGACAACCTGTTCAGCGCCGCCTTGAACGCGACGAGCCCGATCTTCAACGCCGGCCGGATCAGCGCCGGCATCGACGAGAGCGAAAGCAAGATGCGCGAATCGCAACTCGGCCTGCAGCAGACCCTGCTGCAGGCGCTAAAGGAAGTCGAAGACACCCGCAGCGATCTGGTCAACGATGCCGTGCAGGTGGACCGTCTCGGCGGCGCGCTGGACGCGTCGAATCACGCGCTGCGGTTGTCCACCGAGTTGTACAAGGACGGCGCGTCGAGCTTCCTGGACGTACTGGCGGCACAAGAGGCGTATCTGCGCGATTCCGAAGCATTGAACCAGGCAAAGCGCGAGCACGCGCTGGCGGCGGTGGCGTTGTACCGCTCGCTGGGCGGGGGATGGGATGCACAACCTGCGTTGGCCGCGAACTGACGCGGCAGTGGCGGCGCAGGCAAGCGTTACTTGAATAGGAGAGACGATGATGAGCAAGCGAGACGTAGTGATCTGCAATCCTGTGAGAACGCCGATTGGCGCTTACAACGGCACGCTGAAAGACGTGCCGGCCACCGCCCTCGGCGCGCTTGCCGTGCGCGAGACGTTGAGCCGCAGCGGTCTTGCCGCAGGCGAGTTGGCCTCGGTGGTGATGGGCAATGTGATCCAGGCCGGCAACAAGATGAACCCGGCGCGTCAGGCCGCAATCGGCGGCGGTGTGCCGGTCGCGGTGCCCGCGCTGACCGTGAACCGCGTCTGTGGCTCGGGCGCTCAGGCCATTGCGTCGGCGGCCCAGGAAATCTGGCTGGGCCTCGGCGACGCGGCGGTGGCGGGCGGCATGGAGAACATGGACCGCGCGCCGTATCTGCTCGACGGCGGCCGCTGGGGCTACCGCATGGGCAATGCGCAGGTGCACGACAGCATGCTGCGCGACGGCCTCGTCGACGCGTTTTCCGGCGAGCATTCCGGCTGGCACACCGAAGACCTCGTGACGCAGATGGACATCACCCGCGATGCGCAGGACCGTTGGGCCGCGCGTTCGCAGCAGCGTTTCGTGGCGGCTCAGGAGAGCGGCCGGTTCGACGCCGAACTGGTGAGCGTCACCATCGAAGGACGCAAAGGCCCGCAGCACTTCGCACGCGACGAGCAACCGCGCGCCGATACCACCGTCGAAACGCTGGCGCGGCTGCGCCCTGCGTTTCGCCCCGACGGCACGATTACCGCCGGCAACGCGCCGGGTCTGAATAGCGGCGCGGCCGCCATGGTGGTCGCGGAGCGTGGCTTTGCCGAGGCACACGGCATCGAACCGTTCGCGCGGCTCGTCGCCTACGGTGTCGCGGCGGTCGAGCCCGGCATGTTCGGCCTCGGACCGGTGCCCGCCGTGCAGATGGCGCTCGCTCGCGCGGGCTGGCAGTTGAAGGATGTCGAGCGCGTCGAGATCAACGAGGCCTTTGCCGCCGTGCCGATTGCCGTGTTGCGCCAGCTCGGGCTGGCGGAACAACTCGTCAACGTCGAAGGCGGCGCGATCGCCCACGGCCACCCGATCGGCGCGACCGGCGCAGTGCTGACCACACGCCTGATCCACTCGATGCGGCGCGATGGACTCAAGCGCGGCATCGTCACGCTGTGCATCGGCGGTGGGCAAGGCATCGCACTGGCGCTCGAAATTCTTTGACGAGACTTTGACGCGCACGCAGGAGCGCCGTCGGGCAAGCCCGTGCAGACCGGGATTTTTTGCTACATTGACGCAGATGCCCGGTTCGCGTCCTGCGTCCTTCCGGTTCTTTCCGGCTGGAGGCGGCACGGCGCCCGTGAGCGGAACAACAACTCCTCCCGAGAGACAATGTGATGCGAATTCTGGTTGTAGGTGCAGGTGCGGTGGGCGGTTACTTCGGTGGGCGTTTGGCCCAGGTCGGGCGTGACGTGACGTTTCTGGTGCGGGCGGGCCGGGCCGAAGAGTTGCGTCGCGCGGGGCTGGTCATCAAGAGTCCGCGTGGCGACTTCACGCTGCGCGACCCCAAGACCGTGCAGGCGGGCGACTCCGTCGAGCCGTTCGATCTGGTTATCCTGAGTTGCAAGGCCTACAACCTCGACGACGCGATTGCGTCGTTCGAGCCGCTCGTTGGTCCGTCCACGCTGATCCTGCCGCTGCTCAACGGCATGCGTCATATCGATGTCCTGAAAGAAAAGTTCGGTGCGCCGCGCGTGCTGGGCGGCCAATGCGTGATCGCGGCGACGCTCAATCGCGAGCGCGAGATCGTCCATCTGAACGAAATGCATGCGGTCTCCTTCGGCGAGCTGGAAGGCGGCCTGTCGGCCCGGGTGCGGGAGATCGGCGAACAGATGTCGGGCGCGGGCTTCGACGTCCTGCCGAGCGACCATATCCTGCTGAGCATGTGGGAAAAGTGGGTGTTCCTCGCGACGCTGGCCGCCAGCACCTGCCTGTTCCGCGGCGCGGTGGCCGATATTCTCAGCGCACCGGATGGCCGTCGCGCGATCGAAGGCGTGCTGGGCGAATGCCGCGCAATCGCGCAGCACAACGGCTTTACGATGGGGCCGCATTTCGACGCCCGCGCCAATCAGACGCTCTTCACGCCTTCGCCGCTGACGGCGTCGATGTTGCGCGACGTCGAGAACCATTCCCGCACCGAGGCCGACCATATTCTCGGCGACCTGATCCAGCGCGGCGGTTCGGCACAGCAGCGCGACGCGGGGTTGTCGCTGCTGCGCATCGCCTATAACCACCTGAAGGCCTATGAGGCACGCGAGGCGCGTACCGCATAGACCGTTGGCCGCGTCTCACGGCGCCTTGCTCGGGGCGGCGCACGCCACGCGGTAGAATCGCTCAAGCCGCGCTGCGGCGGCAGGTGGGCGACAGGAGGACATCATGCCGAGTCCAACAGGGTCGGTGGTGGCGCTGAGTTCGGCGTCGGCGACGGCGTTTTCGTTCGGTATCGTGTATCTCGGCTACTGGGGCGTCCATGAGCCCGCGCCGTGGCGATTCACCGACGTGCTGGTGGTGCTGTTCGCACTGGGCGGCTTCGCCTGCCTCGGCCTCGTGCCGTGGACGGCAACCCGCCCGGTCGAAACCGAAACCAGCGACGCCGGGATCCGCGTCGCCCGGCGTCTGTTTCTCGGCGGCGTGAGCGCGATCTGGCTCGCGGTCGCGCTCTCCGTCGTGAAGTGAACTGAGGTGAACTGAAGCCTATCGGGGCACGCCTCGGCGAACCGAGGCGCGTCGGGCTTACTGCTCGATCTGCCGGTTCCAGCGCGTATCCCACTGCGCGCGGTGCGCATTGATCGCATCCCAATCCACTACGGTCACCTTGTGCAGCAGATCGTCGATATTGCCGAGGCTCTGCTGCATCGCCGCAGGCATCTTCGCGAGACGGTTGGTGGGGATCTGCTTGCCGGCATCGGCCGCTTTGGTTTGCGCCGGGGCGGACAGCAGGAATTGCGCGAGCTTCTGGGCGAGCGCCGGGTCGGAGTTGTTGTTCACCACGCACAGGTCGACCAGCAGCAGCACTGGACCTTCCTTCGGATTCACATACGCCACCGGAAGGCCTTTGTCCTGCAGATCGCTGACGCCGGTCGGCGTCAGCGGGAACAGACCCGCTTCGCCCGTCTGCACCATTTCCGAAATCTTCGCCGAGTTCGGCACGTACTCGGCGACATTCGGCCCCACCGTTGTGGACCATTTCGTGAAGGCCGGCTCGACGTTCTGCTCGCTACCGCCCATCAGACGATTGATCGCCAGAAAACCGTGCAGGCCGAACGTGCTGCTCGACTCCGACTGGAACACCACTTTGCCCTTGTACTTCGGATCGGCGAAGTCCATCCACGAGGTGGGCGGCGCCCAGCCTTTTTCGGCAAACAGCTTCTTGTTGTACGCAATGCCGGTCATGCCGAGCTGCACGCCCGCGCCCATATCGTCCTTCATGCGCGCAAACGGGTAGAGTTCCTTGAGGACGGGCGCGTCATCGAGCTTCTGGCAGACGCCCATGCTGACCGCGCGCGCCATCACACCGTCGTCGAGAAACACCACGTGGATCCCCGGATTCGCCTTGTTGGCGAGCAGCTTGGCGAGAATGTCCGACGACGTGCCCGGCACCACCACCACTTTCACGTTGTTGGCTTTTTCGAAGTCGGGCAGCACCTGGCTCGTATAGGCCTTTTCCATCGGGCCGCCGTTCATGCCGATATAGATCGTCTTGGTCTGCGACCACGCCGGCGCGGCCGCACCGAATGCGCACAAGGCGGCGAGCGCGGCCATCGTTCTGAACAATTTCATGGTGGATCTCCTGGGTTTGACTAGAGAGCGTGCAAGCTAGGGGTAGGGACGGACGTAAAGCGTTCGATCGAAAACGCCTCGAGCGGTGTGGCGGTCGAACCGTGGACGACCAGGTCGGCCAGCACTTCGCCGACACCGGGCGCGAGCAGAAAGCCGCCGCCCGAAAAACCGAAGGCGTGCAGCAGGCGCGGCACGGTGCGGCTCGCGCCGATGATCGGATTGCTGTCCGGCGTTTCGCCTTCGACGCCGCTCCACGTGCGGATCAGCAGGGCGTCGCGCAGCGCGGGCAACAGGGCGCAGGCGTCGCGCATCACGGCGCGGGTGGTTTCGGTGGAGGGCTGGCCGTATTCGCCGTCGCCATGACCGCGACCGCCGCCGACCACGCAATTGCCGCGTGCGACCTGGCGCGCGTAGATGCCGCCGCCATACACGCCGAGGTTGTGCGTGATAAAGAGCGGCAAGGGCTCGGTGACCCACATGTTCGGATAGATCGGCTTCAGGGGCACGGTCTCGCCGAATGACGCGGCGACCTTATTGGCCCATGCGCCGGCCGAGTTGATCAACCAGTCGGCGGTGAAGCGCAGGTCGCCCGCGCTCAGGTGAAAGCGCGTCCCGTCGTGGCGGATGTCGGTCAGTTCGGTCTGCTCACGAACCTCGGCGCCGGCCGCCCGCGCGGCGCGCGCAAAGGCCGGCGAGACGAGGCGCGGGTTCGCGTGACCGTCGCTGGCGCACAGCGAGCCGCCGATCGCCGCCGCGCCGAGCCACGGATAACGGCGGCGGAACGTCTCGCCGCTGATCAGTTGCGGATCGAGGCCGTGTTGACGCGCCATCTGCGCCCAGCTTTCGAGCGCGGCCAGATCGGCCTCGCTGCGGGCGAGCCGCAAATGGCCGGAGACCACGAACTCGCCGTCGATACCGATCAGCTCGGGCAAGCGATCCCACACGCGCCGCGCACGCATGGCGAGCGGCATCTGTTCGACCGGCCGTCCCTGGCAGCGCACGCCGCCGTAGTTGACGCCGCTCGCCTGCGCGCCGCAGAAGCGCCGCTCGAACAGACCTACGCGCAAGCCGCTTTTCGCCAGCGCGAGCGCGCTCGACGCACCCACCAGGCCGCCGCCCGCAATCGCGACGTCGTAGTGCACGGGTTTATTCATCGCGGGCGTCCTCGGGAATCTCGGTGACGCCCTCGGTATAGAGCGCGGGCGACATGGGAATCGGTTTGACCGGCGGCTGGCTGCGCAGCCGGCCCACCGCCTCGAGCGGCTTGCCGGTTTCCGTGCTGAGCAGCGCGAGCGCCGCTTCGCCGCACATGCGGCCCTGGCAACGGCCCATGCCGACGCGCGTCAGTGCTTTCAGACGGTTGATCTCACCGGCTGCGCCACTGCGGATGCATTGACGCAGCGTGCCGGCGTCGACCTCTTCGCAGCGGCACACGGTCATTGTGTCGGGCCATTGCGAGGCCGCGCGCGCGGGTGGCGCGAAAGCGGCTTCGAGGCCCGCACGGAACACGGCGATGCGTTGCAGGCGACGATCGAGCGTGGCCGCGTCGGGCATGCCTTGACCACGCGGATGGGCGACGCCGAGATCGTCGAGCAAGGCGAGGGCGGTGCGGCGTCCGGCCAGTTCGGCGGCATCGGCGCCGGCGATGCCCGCGCCGTCGCCGGCCAGGTAAATGCCCGGCACCGAACTGCGCCCGCCGGCGTCGAGTTCGGGCAGCCAGCAGCGGTTTTGCGCATCGAAGCGGAAACGGCAGCCGGCCAGATCGGCGAGCTGGGTTTCCGGACGCAGACCGAAGCCGAGGCCCACGGCATCGCAGTCGAGCGTCTCGTTCGGCGCGCCGCTGCGCGCACCTTGCCAGGTAATGCCGCTGACGTGGCGCCCGCCCTTGATGCCGACGAGCGTCACGTTGCGCTCGATTCGCACGCCACGTGTCTTCAGCCACCCGACGTAGTAGAGTCCTTTCGCAAAGGTGGCCGGCTGGAGCGCGAGTTTCGGCGCCGCGGCCATCTGTTGCGAGAGCGCGCTGGTGTCGAGGACGGCGGCGACATGTGCCCCGGCTTTGACGTATTGGTAAGCAACGAGGTAGAGCAGCGGTCCGGTGCCGGCCAGCACGACGCGCCGGCCGATCGCGCAGCCTTGCGACTTCAGCGCGACCTGCGCGCCGCCTAACGTGTAGACGCCCGGCAGCGTCCAGCCGGGCACCGGCAGAATGCGATCGGTCGCGCCGCTGGCGATGATCAGATGCGAGAACGGCACGCCGGTTTCGCGTCCTGCGTGCAGCGTATCGAGTCGGCCGGGCGCGCAGGCCCAGGCTAGCGTGTCGGGACGGTAGTCGAGATGCGGCAGCAGGGCGGCCATGGTCGCATGCAGCGCATCGGCCTTGCGGGCTTCGAAACCGTAGAGAGTCTGCTTCGAGCGCTCGAAGCCGGCATCGGCGGGCGGCTGCCGATAGATCTGGCCGCCCCAGCGGGCGTTCTCGTCGAGCACGACGGGTTTGATTCCCGCCGCGACGAGCGTTTCGGCGGCGCGCACGCCGGCCGGTCCAGCGCCGACAATCACGACGCGGCGTTGGTCGTTCATGGCGCGACTCCGTCGGATGCGGGGGATGCCGAAGCCATCGGGTCCATTGAGGCGTTGGCGGCTACGACTACGACAGCATTACGCGTGACGATGCGCATGCCGGCGGCGAGCAAGGTCGAACAGGCGCGCAGGCGCGTGCCGTCTTCGCTGCGTACCCAGCAGTCCTGGCAGGCGCCGATCAGGCAAAACCCGGCGCGCGGCTCGCCGCTGAATTCGCTGTGGCGCACGCTGCGTTGCTGCATCAGGATCGCGGTCAGTACGGTGTCGCCTGCGAGCGCCGTGGCGTCCCTGCCATCCAGAACGAAAGCGAGCGGCTCACGATGCAACTCAGCAACCCTAACGAATTGCGGACCGGGTTCGGCAAGCGCAGCGGGGCTGACGGACGCAGCATCAGGCGCATGCGGAGGGCGTGTCATACGGGGCAGGTCAGGGGAAGTCATCAGTGCTGGCCGATCAGAATGCGGTTGAGTCCATACACGCGGTCGAGCAGCAGCATCGCGCCGGCCGTGATGAAGATCACCAGCGCGGAGACGGAGGCCATCATCGGATCGATCGATTCGGTGGCGTACATGTACATGCGCACCGGCAGCGTGACGGTTTGCGGCGAGGTGACGAAGATCGACATGGTCAGCTCGTCGAAGCTGTTGATGAAGGCGAGCAGCCAGCCGCCCGTGATGCCGGGCAGGATCATCGGAAAGGTGATGCGGCGGAAGGTGGTCCACGCATCGGCGCCGAGCGAGGCGGCCGCATGTTCGACGCTGCGGTCGAGGCCGCTCACCGAGGCGAGCACCAGCCGCATCACGAACGGCGTGATGATGATCATGTGCGCGAGGACCAGCCACGCGAACGAACCCGTGGCGCCGATCAGCGCAAAGAAGCGCAGCAAGGCAATGCCCAGCACGAGGCCGGGAATCACCAGCGGCGAGAGCAGCAGTCCGTTCAAAAACCCACGCCCCGGAAACCGTGCCCTGCCGATGGCGAGCGCCGCCGGCAGCGCAACGATCAGCGACAGCGTCGCCGAGGCGAAGGCGAGTTTCAGGCTGTTGAAGAAGGCCGAGATGAAGTCGGGATAGTCGAGGATCGCGCGAAACCAGCGCAACGAAAAGCCATGCGTGGGCAGCGTCAGGGTCTCGTCCGGCGTGAAGGCGACCAGCACCACGATCGCCAGCGGCGCGAGCACGAACAGGATCACGAGCGCATGAAAGATCAGCGCGAGAGGGCCGTTTTTTCTCATCTTGGGGTTCTCGTGTTCGCGTCGGGTTAGCCGATGCTCCGGGCGTACTTGCGTTCCAGCAGCCGGTAGTAGGTGAGCATCACGATCAGGTTCGCGAGCAGCAACAGCAGGGCGATGGTGGCGCCGAGCGGCCAGTTCAGCGAACTGAGGAATTCGTCGTAGACGGCAGTGGCGGCGACTTTCAGGCGCCGTCCGCCGAGCAGGCCGGGAATCGCAAAGGCGCTCGCCGACAGGCCGAACACCATCAGGCTGCCGGAAAGGATGCCCGGCGTCAGTTGCGGCAATACGATGCGGCGCAGCGTGGTGGCGGGCGAAGCCATCAACGAGAGGGCGGCGTTTTCGGTTTGCGGATCGAGCTTTTGCAGGGCAGTCCACACGGGAATCACCATGAACGGCAGCATCACGTGGACCAGTGCAATGACGATCGCGAAGGTCGTGTATTCGAGCTTGTAGGGGCCGAGACCCACCAGCGCGAAGGCCTGGTTCACGAGGCCATTCGGGTTGAGCAGCATGCTCCAGCCGAACGCGCGCACCACCACCGAGACCAGCAAGGGTGCGAGGATCACCAGCAGAAAGAGCGAGCGCCACGGATCGCGCATGCGCGAGAGCACGTAGGCTTCGGGCGTGCCGATCACGACGCACAGCAAGGTGGTCAGGAAGGCAATGCCGAAGGTGCGCAAAAAGATCGTATGGAAGTAGCTGGACTTCAGCACCTCCGCGTAATTGCCGAACTGGAAGGCGGCGATCGGACCGCTCGCGGGATCGAAGCGGTAGAAGCTCAGTACCAGCGTCATCGCAAGCGGAATCAGCACCAGCGCCGCGAATAGCAGGAAGGCCGGCGCGCACATCAGCCACAGAGGCAGGAACGCCTGCCACGGCGCGCGCCGCGTGCTGCGGGTGCTGTCGTCGCGGGGGCCGCTGCCGCCGTTGTCGCTCTCGTGGGTGTGGCCGTCTTCGCCTTGTTCTTTGCCCGGTTTTTTGCCGGCTTCCTTGCCGAGGGGCAGCGTGCTAGCCATGACGTGCCTCCCGTTGCACGAAACGGATCGCGTCGCTGTTCCAGTCGACGCCAACCGCCGCGCCTTCCGCCAGCGGCTCCGTGCCTTCGTTCTGACAGCACACCATGACCTCGCCGAGCTTCGAATCGACCCGGTAGAGCCACTGGCTGCCGAGGAAGAAGCGGCTTGCGACGGTAGCGGCCAGACGTCCAGCGCCCGGTGCGCAGAGCCGCAGTTTTTCGGGGCGAATGCATAGCGTGACGGCGTCGCCGATCTTCACCACGCGTTCCTTCTGCGGCAGTTGCGCGGTGTGGCCGGTTTCGGCGACGTCATGGCCGAGGTCGATGCGGATGGCGTCGCCGTCGCGCGCGACGATCGTGCCCGGCAGCATGTTGGCCTTGCCGATGAACTGCGAAACGAAGTGGTTTTCGGGGCGTTCGTACGCGCGGTAGGGCGTATCGATCTGCGTGATGCGGCCGGCTTCCATCACCACTACGCGGTCGCTGATGGAGAGCGCTTCCGACTGGTCGTGCGTGACCATGATGGTGGTGGTGCCGA
The DNA here is from genome assembly GCF_900142845.1 of Paraburkholderia phenazinium. Taxonomy (NCBI): domain Bacteria; kingdom Pseudomonadati; phylum Pseudomonadota; class Betaproteobacteria; order Burkholderiales; family Burkholderiaceae; genus Paraburkholderia; species Paraburkholderia phenazinium. Next base: position 3,098,358 of record NZ_FSRU01000001.1, on the reverse strand, counting down.
TCTTGCGCTGGATCGAGCGCAGTTCGAATTGCATGTCTTCGCGCAGCTTGGCGTCGAGATTCGACATCGGTTCGTCGAGCAGCAGCACCGGCGGCGCGATGACGATGGCGCGCGCAATCGCTACGCGTTGCCGCTGGCCGCCGGAGAGTTCGCGCGGAAAGCGATGCGCGAGCGTATCGAGCCGCACCAGTGCGAGCGCTTCGCGCACCCGCTCGTTGCGTTCGGCCTTGTCGATGCCGCGCATCTCGAGGCCGAAGCCGACGTTCTGCGCCACGCTCATGTGCGGAAACAGCGCATAGCTCTGGAACACGATGCCGAGGCCGCGCTGGTTCGGCTTGGTGTGGGTGATGTCGCGGCCGTCGAGCGTGATGCGCCCGCGCGTGGTCTCGACGAAGCCCGCGATCATCTGCAGCGTGGTGGTCTTGCCGCAACCGGACGGACCGAGCAGCGAAACGAACTCGCCTTTTTCGACGGAGAGGTTCACATCGGCGACGGCCTGCAGATCGCCGAACGATTTCGCTACGTCCGTGAGCGTGAGGAACGACATGGTCTGGCCTTTCGGTGCATGGACACCGGCTGAATCGACAAAACGTCTGATGGGGCCGACTCTAGCTAGCCAAATTGCATGGCGTCAAATGCAAATTCCGCTTGGCGGTATAAGAATATAAAAAATTCCGTTGAGTGAAATCAGTAGAGGGAGACGGGGCTGTTTTGTTCCACTGCGTGATGTGCGAGAAATCCCTAATCGATCGGGATAAGACTGGTACAGCGAAGCGTGCTGCAGCTATTCCATTGATGAATAAAACACACTATAGTGTTCCGATCAGTGGAATAAGTTTGAGGGAAAATCATGAATGCTGCTGCAAAACGGGGAACTGCCGCTGCCGATCCGGCCGCGTCCCCCGAGGCGCCCGGCACGGGCATGCTGCAGCGCTCGTTTGCCGTGATTCGCGCGCTGGCCGAAGCGCAACCGGACGGCGGACGCGTCACGCGGCTCGCCAAGGCGGTGGGGCTGACCCAGGGCACGGTGCACCGGATCCTGCACGCCCTGATCGCCGAGGGCATGGTCGAGCAGGACGAAAGCTCGAAGCTGTATCGGTTGAGCGTCGAGTTTTTTGCGCTCGCGGCGCAAGCAGGCAACCCGAGCGGCATGCGTACGCTGTGCCGCCCGGCATTGCTGCGCCTGTGTGCGAGCCTTGGCGACACGATCTTCCTGCTGGTCAAAAGCAGCTTCGACGCGGTCTGCCTCGACATCTGCGAAGGCCCGTTCCCGATTCGCTCGTTCACCGGCGACATTGGCGGACGGGTGGCGCTGGGCGTCGGCCAGGGGAGTCTCGCGATTCTGGCGTTCCTGCCGGAAGCCGAGCGCGAGGAGATCATCCGCTTTAACGTGCCGCGAATTCGCGGCTACGGCGTGCTGGACGAGGTGTATCTGCGCACCGAGATCGAGCGGGTGCGGCAACTGGGCTACGCGGGGCGCAATAGCGGCGTACTCGACGGCATGGCGGGGGTGGCGGTGCCGATTCTGGACCGCACTGGCGTGGCGGTGGCGGCGCTCAGCGTGGGCACGCTGGCCGCGCGCCTCGGCGACGACCGCTTGCCGATGGTGGTGGAACTGCTGCGCCGCCAGGCCTTGGCGCTCGGGCCGCAAACCAACCCATTCGATGTCGCATTGCGCCGGCCCATGCACGGTCTCTCGCGCGCCCTGACGACGGAGCGGATTACCTGAGCGGCGAGGTCACCGCGAATCCATAGCAATCCTGATGAATGTGCAAAGGCTGTCTCCAGCCGAAAACGCACTCCATAAGAATCATGCCGTGCCGTTTAGAACAGGCGCGGCGTCCCGACCCAGACCACGAGCGACTCGCCGCGCGCCGTATTGGCCCAGCTATGCGGCACGGTCGATTCGTAATGCGCGCTGTCCCCCGCCTGCAGCGAAAAGGTTTTGCCTTCCAGGGTCAGCGAGACCTTGCCGCTGATCACATACAAAAACTCTTCGCCGGCATGGGTGTTCACTTCGGAGCGCTTCTGCCCCGGGGGCATCTTGACGAGAATCGCTTCCAGTTGACGTCCCCCAGTCAGATTCGTCAGACGTGCGAACAGGTTCGCGGAATCCGCGAAGCCGAAAAATTTCAACTGGTCGCCACGGCTTACCGAACGTTCTTCGCTCGGGGTATCGACGAAATACTGCACGGTCACGCCGAGCGCGCTGGCAATGCCCGCGAGCGACGTGAGAGACGGTGTCGCAAGGCCCCGTTCTACTTGCGACAGGAAAGGCTTCGAAATGCGCGCCGCCGTAGCTGTGTCATCGAGCGTGCGCTTCAGACGTTGCCGGAGCGCGCGTATCTTGCTACCCAGCTCAAGGGCCGGATTTTTGTTTTCAGTTTTCGTAACCATAGCAGGATGAATCAGCCCGTCAAAATATGTTTGATTTAAGTAAACAAAGTTTGATAGCCTCGAAGGCCATCGGAAAAGCGTGAGTATGCCTGTGGGGCATTTTTTTTCGAAACCAGCCCGCTATGTTGCCAGAAGCCCAACCCCGTTTGCAGGTTGCTCGACGGGCCGCTGAGGTTCGAACGTGAAATAGACGTTAAAAATCGCGCTATTTTGAATTCGAACCATTACCGCATCGGGTGCTTAAATAAATTGATGCATTTCGGGTTCATGGATGATATCGCGCGGCAAGCCGCAGAAAAATTTGCAATTGCCCTGGGTAGCGTGGCGCGCATCAGTGAATTCCCTGAGTGACGGCATGGCCCACGCTCCGGACAATCGCGTGCGCTTACGAGCCGATCCACACTTTCGGCCCGCATGCTGTTTCCTATCCCGTGCGCAGCGATCCTGTGCGCGGAACGACAAGCAGCGCGGTTTACCCCAACTGCGCTGCTAACTTGAGATGACTGCCATCGTTGATGCCTACCGCCGCGTTTCTCTCGCAGCCCGCTCGCACGGGCCGCTGCCTGCCGCCCTCCGGCTGCTTCGCCCACCTCATGCTTTATCATTGGAGCCGTTTCGCTTGCTAGCGTCCGGCGTCGATATGGCGCGATTTATGTCGAACTCATTCCTTTTCCCACTGCCTGGTCGCTCCGCTGTGTTGCGCGGATGAGCATGCGCATGCCGGCACTTTTGTGCGTCACGGCGGCCTGATATTTCCAGACCCAGTTTTCAGCGGCACGCTCATTCAAACGCGCGCCGCCGCAATCGCAAGAACACGAGGCACATGATGAATTCAACCGTATCCCAGACTCGATCGTTTTCGACGGTCTTCCTGATCGAGATGTGGGAGCGTTTCGGCTACTACGGGATGGCCGCGCTGCTGGTCCTGTTCATGATCGACAAGCTCGGCTTCACCGATAGCCACGCCACGCTCACGTGGGGCGCATTCACGGCGCTCGTGTATGCCGCACCGTCGGTAGGCGGCTGGATCGGCGACAAGATCCTCGGGACGCGCCGCACGATGGTGTTCGGCGCATTGGTGCTGTCCGCGGGCTATCTGATGCTCGCCGTGCCGAACGACCAGCTCACCTACATGTACGCCTCGCTCGGCGTGGTCGTGGTGGGCAACGGCCTGTTCAAGGCAAATGCCGCGAATCTGGTGCGCCGCATCTATGAAGGCGACGACGCCCGGATCGACAGCGCGTTTACGATCTACTACATGGCGGTCAACATCGGCTCGACAGTGTCGATGCTCGCCACGCCGTGGATCAAGGACCACTGGGGCTGGCATGCGGCGTTTGCCGTGTGCTGCGCGGGCATGCTGCTCGCCGTGCTGAACTACTTCATCATGTTCCGCACGCTGGCGCATGTGGGCTCCGCACCGGATGCCGAGCCGGTCCGCTGGGCGCGGGTGGGTGCCGTGGTGCTGGGCGGCGCCGCATTGTGCGTGGCGACGATGTTCGTGCTGCAGCACAAGGCTATCGCGGTGGCTTGCGTGTACACGGCGGGCGTCGCGATTCTGGCGATCTTCGGCTACATGCTCGCCAAATGCGAACACTCGGAACGCGCGGGACTGATCGCGGCACTGGTGCTGACGTTGCAGGCCATCCTGTTCTTCGTGTTCTATCAGCAGATGTCGACCTCGCTCACGCTGTTCGCGGTGCGCAACGTCGATCCGCATTTCTCGCTGTTCGGCGTGTCGCTCTTCACCTGGAGCGCGGCGCAGTTTCAGGCGCTCAATCCGATCTGGATCATGCTGCTGAGCCCGATTCTCGCGGTGCTGTATACGAAACTCTCGAAGAGCGGCAATGACGTGTCGGTGGCGGTGAAGTATGCGATCGGCTTCGTGGTCGTCGCGGCGGGTTTCTTCGTGTATGCGGTGAGCGGCCGCTATGCGGTCGACGGCCGGGTGTCGTCGTGGTTCATGGTGGGCGGCTACGGGCTGTATTCGCTCGGCGAGCTGCTGGTGAGCGGCCTCGGTCTCGCGATGATTGCGCGTTACGTGCCGGCCCGCATGAGCGGCTTCCTGATGGGCGCGTATTTCGTCGCGAGCGGTGTGTCCGGTTATCTGGGCAGCGTGGTGGCGAACTTCGCGCAGATGCCGTCCGGCGATCTCGGTCCGCTGCAGTCTTTGCCGCTCTATACGAAGCTGTTCATGGGGCTCGGCTGGCTGGCCGCGCTCGGCGCCCTGGTGGCCGTGCTACTGCTGCCGCTGATGAATCGCCTGTCGCGCGAACATCATCGTTGCGCGAGCGAGGCGCGCGATGCCGCGCACGCGGCGAATGGACTCTCGCCGGCGGCGGCAGAGTAACTCACTCCGGGATCTTGCGGAACGCTACCGAGATCCGGTTCCAGCCGTTGATCGCCACCACCAGCATGGTCAGGTCGGCGATCTCCTGCTCGCTGAAATGCGGCTTGACCGCTTCCCAAACGGCGTCGGGCACATGCGTCTGGGCGACCAGCGTGACGGCCTCGGTCCATTCGAGCGCCGCCCGTTCGCGTTCTGTGAAGAAGGGCGCTTCGCGCCAGACCACCACGGACGCGAGACGCCGCTCCGTTTCGCCGCCTTTGCGCGCATCGGCGACGTGCATATCGACGCAGAACGCGCAGCCGTTCAACTGCGAGGCGCGCAAACGCACCAGTTCCATCAGCGATTTTTCGATCCCACACTGGCTGACGGCCTGCTCCAGCGCAATCATCGCGCGCGTGCCGCTGGGCGTGGCCTTGTAGAAGTCGAGACGGGATTGCATAGCTTGCTCCTGTTTGAAAGTGTCCGCGAGACGGGACCGCAGACGTCAGCTTAGGTCCTGGAGTGGTCGTATAAAATAGCCATTTATCGATTATTTCAGGTAGCCACTTCGATGGAGATCCACATCGTAGTCGAGGGACGTCACGACCTCGCGGGGCAGATCTACCGGCAGTTGCGCGAGGGCATCGTCGAAGGGCGCCTGACAGGCGGCACGCGTTTGCCGTCCACGCGCGATCTCGCGGTGCAACTCGGCGTCTCGCGCAAGACCACGCTCGATGTCTTCGAGCGCCTGCTTGCCGAAGGTTATCTCAGCGCGCGTTCAGGCTCGGGGACGTTTGTCGCGGAAGGTTTGCAGCGGCTGCCCGCGCAGCGCTCCGGCTACGTCCGGGCAGTGGAAGCGGCGCGCGTGCAGGCGAAAGCGAAATCGAAAGCGCGCGCGCAACCGCTCTGGCAGCAGATGCCTCACGGGCTGTCCTTACCTGGGCCGATGCCCGCTTTGGCGCACGATTTCATCGGCGGCAAGACGGACAAGGCGCCGTTCCCATTCGACGTCTGGCGCCGCTGCATCAATCAGGCCGTGCGGGCGCAGTCGCGCAGTCCCGGCACCTATCGCGAAGCGGCCGGCGAGCCCGAATTGCGTCTTGCCGTCGCGCGCTATCTTGGCTTCAACCGCGCGGTGGTGTGCAACTGGGATGAGGTGATCGTGACGCAAGGCGCGCAGCACGCGCTCGATCTGATCGCACGCGTCACGCTGCGTCCCGGCGACGTGGCCGCCATCGAAGATCCAGGCTATCCACCCGCGCTGGCCAGCCTCGCGGCGGCCGGTGCCAAGGTCGTGCCGGTGCCGGTCGATGCGGACGGCCTGATCGTCCACAAGCTGCCGGACCATGCGCGGCTCGTCTATGTGACGCCGTCGCACCAGTTTCCGCTCGGCATGCCGATGAGTCTCGAGCGGCGCGTCGCGTTGCTGGAATGGGCGCAAAAGCGCGGCGCGGTCATCATCGAAGACGACTACGACAGCGAATACCGTTTCGAAGGGCGGCCCATGGAGCCGTTGAAAAGTCTCGATCGCGCCGGCCTGGTCGCCTATATCGGCACGTTTTCCAAAACGATCTTTCCCGAGTTACGGGTGGGTTATGCGGTGCCGCCCGCATCGCTGCTCGGGCCGCTGTGCACGGCACGGCAGGTGACGGACTGGCACGGCTGCACGCTGACCCAGACGGCGCTTGCGTCATTCATGCTGAATGGCGATTTCGCCAAGCATCTGCGGCGCATGCACAAGCTCTATGGCGCGCGTCGCGCGTGTCTGCTCGAGCATCTCCGCGGCGGACTCGCGCCGTGGTTCGACGCCGTGGTGCCGACCGCCGGCATCCATTTGGCCGCCTATCTCAAGGCGCCGCTGACCGAAGCAGCAGTGATCGCGGCGGCGCGCGAGGCGTCGATCGGGCTCTACGGCCTCGGCCGATTTCATCTGCGGGCGAGGGCACAACCGGGCCTGATGTTCGGCTACGGCGGCATCGCCGTCGAGCAGATCGACGCCGCGCTGAACACGCTCGCCAAGCTGATGCCGCGCCTCGCACGCTGAGCATCGGACCCGCCGCTTATGCGGCAAACGGTCGCCGCGCCGCCGCGATCGAACGCATGGAGTGCCGCTAAAGCAGCTAAAAACAGGTACCTGGCAACGGGTTTGCCCTATCTTGAGGTTCAATGCGGCGAGCAAAGTAACCCGGCGCCGGCACCCGCCTTTTCACGTTTACCCCCTGAAATACGGGTTAAAAAGTGTTGCGGAGTCGGCACGACGCAACAAACCGTAACGCTTACACACAAAAGAGTCGCGCAAAACGCCGTAGCGCTTGTAGAATCCGGCCTTGAAGCGTGCGCATACCGCGGGCGCTTCTTGCATTCACTGACCAACAACAGGTAGGAGAAACATGCCGACTTCCGCAAAAAAGGTGGCCAAGAAGGCTGCTACGGTACCGACCAAAAAGGTTGCTGCGAAGAAAGTTCCTGCGAAGAAAGTCGTCGCAGCTAAGAAGGTCGCCGTGAAGGCGTCCGGCGCACCGTCGCCGATCAAGGACACCTTCACGAAGGCCTCGCTGGCTGCACACGTCGCAGAACGTGCTGCTGTTGAACCGAAGGCTGCCAAGGCTGTGCTGGCCGCGCTCGAAGACACGATCCTCGGCGCAGTCCACAAGAAGGGTGCTGGCGAATTCACGCTGTCGGGTCTTCTGAAGATCGTCGTGCAAGCTGTCCCGGCGAAGAAGAAGCGCTTCGGCAAAGACCCGTTCACGGGCGAAGAGCGTTGGTTCCCGGCCAAGCCGGCTAGCGTGCGCATCAAGGCACGTCCGCTGAAGAAGCTGAAGGACGCAGCAGCAGCGTAAGCGTGCACGGCGCTGCACCGTTCGTTTTCGAACGACGGCCCGCGCCATGCGCGAACTGAAGCGCTGAATGTCCAGGCAGTGCAAAAATCCCCGCGGGTGCGAATCCGCGGGGATTTTTTATGGCCGCCGCGAATGCGTGCCGATCGTCTCGATGGATCCGCCGCTGCCCCACCGAGGCCCGGAAATACGCCGTGAGCCAGCGTGAGCTGCACCGGAGTGGCGCATTGCGAGCCGCCGCAGTACGATGGTGCAGAAGCCGTACCGAGGCTATGCGCCGTTCGTGTGCATCCAATGGGTTTGCGTGCGGAAAGCCAATGGCATAGCGCTTGCTTTGATGCTAGTCGAACACCGAATGCGCAGCGCATTCGCCTTCTATCCGACACAAAGAGCGGGGCGTGACATGCGATGCTATGACGAGATGCGTCATCATGACGAAGTCGTGCGGCCTCATTACGCACGCTTCGAACGCTGGCTGGCAAAGCAGGGTAACGAGGCAATCGCGCGCAAGCGCGCGGAGGCGGATCTGCTGTTTCGCCGGGTGGGGATTACCTTCGCGGTCAACGGCGATCTGTCCGGCACGGAACGGCTCATCCCCTTCGATCTGATCCCGCGCATCATCCCACGCAGCGAATGGCAGACCCTCGAAGCCGGGCTGCGGCAGCGCGTCCAGGCGCTCAATCTGTTTATCCACGACGTCTATCACGACCGCAACATCGTGCGCGCCGGCATCGTTCCGGCCGAGCAGGTCTATACCAATGCGCAGTACCGTCCCGAGATGCAGGGCGTCAACGTGCCGCTCGGCGTGTATGCGCATATTGCGGGCGTCGACGTGGTGCGAGCCGGCGAAGACGGCGCGTTCTACGTGCTCGAAGATAACCTGCGGGTGCCCTCCGGCGTGTCTTACATGCTCGAGAACCGCAAGATGATGATGCGCTTGTTTCCCGAGCTGTTCGTGCAGAACCGGATTGCGCCGGTGGCGCATTACCCCGACCTGCTGCTCGATACCTTGCGCTCGGTTGCGCCTGAGGGCGTCGACGATCCGGTGGTGGTGGTGCTCACGCCGGGCATGTACAACTCGGCGTATTTCGAGCACACCTTCCTTGCCCAGCAGATGGGCGTTGAACTGGTGGAAGGCAAGGATCTGTTCGTCGACGACAACTACGTCTTCATGCGTACGACCCAGGGGCCCAAGCGCGTCGATGTGATCTATCGCCGGGTGGACGACGACTTTCTCGATCCACTCGCGTTCCGCACCGATTCGGCGCTCGGCGTACCGGGCCTGCTGACCGCGTATCGGGCAGGGCGAGTGGCGCTCGCCAATGCGATGGGCACCGGCATTGCCGACGACAAATCGATCTATCCGTATGTGCCGGAGATGATCGAGTTTTACCTCGGCGAGAAGCCGATCCTCAACAACGTGCCGACGTTTCAGTGCCGCAAGCCGGACGATCTCGCCTACACGCTCGCGCATCTGTCCGAACTGGTGGTCAAGGAAGTGCACGGCGCCGGCGGCTATGGGATGCTGGTTGGGCCGGCGTCGACCAGCGCCGAAATCGAAGCGTTCCGCGAGCGTTTGATCGCGCGGCCGGCGGGCTATATCGCGCAGCCCACGCTTGCGTTGTCGGCGTGTCCAACCTTTGTCGAGGCCGGCATCGCGCCGCGCCATATCGATCTGCGCCCGTTCGTGCTGTCCGGCAAGACCGTGACGATGTGCGCAGGCGGATTGACCCGTGTCGCGTTGCAGGAAGGGTCGCTGGTGGTCAATTCATCGCAGGGAGGCGGCACCAAAGACACCTGGATGGTCGACTGAGGGGGTTGCGGGTTGTACCGCCATCGCGTTCATCACAAACATGGAAAGCCGTCATGCTAAGCCGCACTGCCGACCACCTCTTCTGGATGGCCCGTTACATGGAGCGCGCCGAGAACACCGCGCGCATGCTCGATATCAACCTGAAGGCGCTGCTGTTGCCGCAGACGCCGGAGCAGGAGGCCCGCGCGCAGCGTTCGGTGCTGCGGATCTCCGAACTCGAAGCCGCCTTTGCGCAACGCTACGACGAACCGACGCGCGAACACGTACTCGATTTCATGGTGGCGGACTCGACCAATCCGTCGAGCATTCACTCCTGCCTGCAGGCCGCGCGTGAAAACGCCCGTGCCGTGCGCGGCACGTTGACGACCGAATGGTGGGAGACCATCAACGACACCTGGCTCGAGTTCAACGAACGCACGGCGGCCGGTCAGCTCACCGCGAACCCGGATGAGCTGTTCGAGTGGGTCAAGTTCCGCTCGCATCTTTCGCGCGGCGTGACGATCGGCACCGCGCTGCAGGACGACGCGTTCTTCTTCACGCAGCTCGGCACGTACCTGGAGCGCGCGGACAACACCGCGCGGATTCTCGACGTGCGCTTCGCCGACGTCGAACCGAACTCGCGCGACGCAGCCCGCCAGCTCGAAGACTTTTACTACTGGACGTCGATTCTCAGTTCGGTGTCGGCGCTGGAGATCTACCGCAAGGTGTATCGCGACGTCGTGACGCCGGCCCGGGTGGTTGAACTGATGATCCTGAACCAGCAGATGCCGCGCTCGCTGCTGGCCTCGCTGGAGGGCGTGTGCGTCAATCTGGCGATGCTGCGCACCTCGGGGTCCAACCAGTGCGAGCGATTCGCCGGCAAGCTGCGCGCCGAGCTGGTGTACTCCGACATCCGGCAGATCTTCGAAGCGGGCCTGCATGCCTATCTGACCCAGTTCCTTGCCCGGGTGTTCGAACTCGGCAATCTGGTGGCGCGGACCTATCTGATGCTGCCAGTGGCCTGACGGAGTTTTCTTTATGTACCTGACGATCCGCCACGACACCGCCTATCGCTACGAAACGACGGTTCACTATTCGATCCAGCAGTTGCGTCTTACGCCGTCGAGCGGCGCCTCCCAGGTGGTGCGACGCTGGACCATCGACGCGCCCGGCAAGCTCGACGCCACCTTCGACGCCTACGGCAATGTGCTGCATACGCTGGTGCTGAACAAGCCGCATAGCGAGATCCGTCTGCATGTGTCGGGGGAGATCGATACGATTCCGCTCGCCGACGGGCTTCTGCGCGACGCAGTGGGCCCCATTCCGCTCGAACACTATACCTGTGCCACGCGTCTCACCGAGGCGGATGGCGCGGTGCGTGAACTGGCGCAAGCGGTGGCGTCGCTCGGCTCGCCTCAAGGACTGATCAAACTGTCCGAGGCGATCGTGCAGCGCGTGACCTACCAGCCAGGCGTCACGGAAGCGACCAGCACGGCGTCTGAGGCGCTCGCGCTCGGCAAGGGCGTGTGCCAGGACCATGCGCACCTGATGCTGGCGTGCTGCCGCCTACGGGGCATTCCGGCGCGCTACGTGAGCGGCTATCTCGCGCCGGGCGACGCGCCGAACGGTGCGAGCCACGCGTGGGTCGACGTCTGGCTCGACGGGCAGGGCTGGATTTCCGTCGACGTCACGCGCGCGGCCTTTGCCAGCGAAATCTACTGCCGGCTCGCGGCGGCGCGCGACTACGAAGCCGCGGCGCCTGTGCGCGGCCGGCGCATCGGCGGTCTGGAAGAGAAGCTGAACGTCTCGGTCACGGTGAGCGCGCAGGCGCCGCAATAAGAGGCATCGTACGAAAGACGTGGCGCGGCGGCATTACAATAGCGGCGTTTGCGGGTCTTCTGGATAACTTTTATGACTTACTGTGTGGCGATGTGCGTGGACGACGGGCTGGTGTTCCTGTCCGATACCCGCACCAATGCCGGCGTCGATCACATCAGCACGGCGCGCAAGATGACGGTGTTCGAATTGCCGGGCGAGCGCGTGCTGGTGCTGCTTGGCGCCGGCAATCTGTCGCTGACCCAGGCCGTGCTGCAGGAACTGAGCGAACCGACCGATCCCGAGCGGCCCACCCTGTGGAGCGCACCCACCATGGCGGACGCGGCGCGCGTGGTGGGGCAGGCGGTGCGCGACGTGCATCACCGGGAAGCTCAGGCGCTGCAGGAGTTCGGCGTCGACTTCAACTGCAGCTTCATCCTGGGTGGGCAGATCGCCGCGCCCGCCAAGCCGAACGGCGGCCGGCCGCATCTGTTCATGATTTACGCGGCGGGCAATTTCATCGAATCGTCGGCGGTGAACCCGTATTTCCAGATCGGCGAGTCGAAGTACGGCAAGCCGATCATCGACCGCGTGCTAACCCCCACCACGCCGCTCGACGAAGCCGCCAAGTGCGCGCTGATCTCGATGGACTCGACGCTGCGCTCGAATCTGTCGGTGGGCCTGCCGCTCGATCTGCTGGTCTACGAAAAGGACGCGTTGCGGGTGACGCGTTTCGTCTCGGTCGATCACGACAATGCGTACTTCGAAATGATCCATCGGACGTGGGGCGAACGCCTGCGTCAGGTGTTCTCGGAGATTCCCGATCCCGACTGGCAGGAATCGGCGAATGTGCCGATGCAGCGCCTTGAGCGGGCGCTGGTGCTGCACCGTGCGCCGGTGGCGAGCGATGAAGCGGCGGCCGCCAAGCCGGCTCAGACCCTGGCGCAGGCCGAGAAGAACAAGGCACAGCGCTAGACCTGGACCGCCTGGCGCGCTACGGGAGGCGCCTGGTTGCGCCTCCCGTAGCAGCGCAATTCCCTTCAGCCATAAAAAAAGCCAGCCACCGGCTTATCGCCTGTGGCTGGCTTTCGAACAGCGTCCTGCTTTAGCTGTCCGTCAAGTCGATTAGAACTTGTGACGGATACCGAGGCTGACGATTTCCTGCGCCGTCGAGTTCGACGTGTTGCCGTAGTCGGCCACCGATGCGGTCACGTCCGTGCCCGACGCCTTTTGATACGCGCCGACCAGGTAGATGTCCGTGCGCTTCGACAGGTTGTAGTCGCCACCCAGCGAGACCTGGTTATACGTTGCCGACGGGCCGTAGCCGGAACCGTGCGTGAACGTGTAGCCCAGACCCAGCAATGCTGCCGGCGTCAGTTGGTAGTTCACGAAGCCAGCGCCGACGTTGTAACGCTCGGTCGAAGTGAACGTCGAGAATGCGTCCGGCTTGTACTGTGCGTTGCTGTAACGCAGGCCGGCCGTGATCGGGCCAACTACGTACTGCGCGCCGATCGAAGCGATACCGATCGACTTCGCGGAAGCGAATTGCGTGTTGATTGCACCGTCAAACGTCGCGTCCGAGGTCGCACCGCTCGCCCAGCCTGCGCTCGTGGTTGCCGTGGCACCGCGGCCAGCTGCCGTGCTGGCGTTGTCCATACGGATGTAGCCGGCTGCGACGCTGATCGGACCGTTCGAGTACGTTGCCGCGCCCGACCAGGTTTGGCCCGAACCCGTCGAACCTGCTACGCCGCCGAATGCATACAGGGCTTCGAACTGGAAGCCAGCGTACGTTTGCGACGTGTACTTGATTGCGTTGTTCGTACGCGAGCTGTTGTCGTTGTTGTCAACGTCGCCCGGCGTCGTGAATGTGGAGCCCCAGTAGTTGTCAGCCGTGACTGCCTGGACCAGGTCGACGACCGGGTCATACTGGCGGCCGAGGGTAACCGTACCGAACTGGTCGCTTTGCAGGCCAACGAATGCCTGACGACCGAACATCTTGCCGCCTTGACCCAGCGCGCCGTTGTTCGGATTAAAGCCGTTTTCCAACTGGAAGACAGCCTTCAGGCCACCGCCCAGATCTTCCGTGCCCTTCAAGCCCCAACGGTTGCCCTGCAGGTTACCGGCAGCGAGGCCGAACAGGTTGTTGTTGGTCAGCGGATCCGCTTTCGTGGTCACGTTGTGCACGTACTGGATCGAGTCATCGAGCACGCCGTACAGAGTAACGCTGCTTTGAGCATGAGCTGCACCTGCTGCACCCAGCAGTGCCAGCGAGAGGCTAGACAGTGCGAATTTTTTCATCCATTTCTCCACGCGATGATTGGTTTCGTTGTTGCGGAAAGGAGAATAGCGCAGGGTGTCTGAAGGGTAATACTGAAAAAAAATGAGTGTCTCGTAAACGTGACACTGGCCGAAAACGCTTATTTATCAAGCGTACCTGGCATTATTGCTGATGTGGCAACATTGAATGCCGAAAATCGCATTATTGTTGTTTCGTTGATAGTGGAAGTGTGGGCATTCGTCATTTGGACACACTTTTGAAGGCGTTATGTAATTTTGTTGTCTATGGCGATGGCGTCGTAGTGCGTGCCTAATTACCCGTTACATCGCCATCATGTTGATATGCGTGCTGGACAGTTGCCCCCGAGTGTGGGTGTTCTCCCTGGTATGCGACGCGAAAATGGCATCAACGGATGTCATCGGCGCTTTCCGGGGCGGCTGCGCCGTCGCCGCGGCGGCGGCCCGCCACGGCCGTGACCAGCAGGGCCGCGCCGGCGGCCAGCAACATCGATCCCCAAGGATGACGCTTGACGTAGCGGTCGGCGGCCGCAGCCTTGCGGCCGGCCTCCAGCAGCGTGGAGGCGGCGGCGCGCGTGGCGTGGTCTTCCGCGCGAATCACTTTGCGACCGATGCTGGCCGCCGTGCGTGCGCCTGAAGACGGCGCGGCCGCACCAGCGGTCGCCGACGCGGGCTGGTCAGCGAGCGTGTCCGTCGCGCTTCCCGTACCGCTTGCCGGACTCGCGACCGCCATGGCCGCGGCGAGCTTCGTGCCGGGCGCAGCGCTGCCCGGCGCGCGCGCCGGCATCGTTGAAGCGGCGAACACCGAGGCCATCTTCGCGCGGCTGCCCGGCGGCGCTTCCTCGAGTTGCCCCCATGCGCCGCGCGGATCGTGCAGGCGTCCGCGAGCCGCGGAGAACTCCGCACCGAGCAGCAGCACCGCTGCCGAGAAGTACAGCCACATCAGCAGCACGGCCAGTGAACCGGCCGCGCCGAACGAATTGGCCATGCCCGCATGGGCCAGATAGAGGGCGAAGAGTTTCTTGCCGGCGGAAAACAGCACGGCCGCGACCACGCCGCCCACGAAGGCGTCGCGCCAGCGGACCACGGCATCGGGCAGGAACTTCAGCAGCGCAGCGAAGGCGAACGCCAGCACCAGCAGGGCGACCAGCAACTGCAGCAGATTGCCGATCACGACATAGGGCGAGTTGCCCCACAGCCACTTGCCGACGAAGGTGATGGCCGTATCGAGCACCAGCGACACGATCAGCAGGAACGCCACGCCGAGCACGAGTCCAAACGAAATCAGCCGCACCCGTACCAGAGCGATCACGCTCGAGGAGCGTGGGCCCGTGAGCGGCCAGACGATATTGAGCGCGGAATTGAGCGACGAGAAAGTGGCCGACGCGCCGATCGCCAGTAAGGCGAACGAAATAATTGCCGCGATGCCGCCGGCACTGCCCGCATGTCGGGCGTTCAGCACGATGGTCTGCACACCGGCCGCGGCTTCGTCGCCAAGCAGCCCGTGGATATGGGCGAACAACTCTCCGCGTACCGCCTGGGCGCCGAAGAACCAGCCAGCCACGGCGATCACCATGACGAGCGTGGGCGCAAGCGAAAACGCCGCGTAAAACGCGATGCTTGCAGCCATGGCCGCGCAGCGGTCTTCCGCGAATTTCGTGAAAGCGCCCATCGCCCACGAGGCCTGGTGGCGGGCGGCGCGTTGCAGATTGTCGGCGGATAGCGTGTCGATTTCCATGAGATCTCTGTGCGGGATCGCGGCGCCGGCCTCTGCGCCTCTATGCCGTTGCGGCACGGGTGGGCAAGCTGCCGCAAGCACCATGCCTGTCACTATAACAAGGACGTTTCCGAGTCAGGGTATGTCCTGTACAGACTCGATGCTGGCGCAACGAAACTATTAAGGAAACGTCTTATACTTTTAAGTACCCCCACAACATCCATGCCGAGGGCGACCATGCTGCAAATGTCCCGGCGTCAGTTCCTGAAGGTGACGGCGTCTACGCTAGCCGGATCGAGCTTGGCCCTGCTGGGCTTCTCGCCGGACAACGCGCTCGCCGAGGTCCGACAGTACAAGCTGGCGCGCACCACTGAAACCCGCAACACCTGCCCGTATTGCTCGGTGGGCTGCGGGATCCTCATGTACGGCCTGGGTGACGGCGCGAAGAACGCCACCGCCAGCATCATCCATATTGAAGGCGATCCCGACCACCCGGTCAATCGCGGCACGCTGTGCCCGAAGGGCGCCAGCCTGATCGACTTCATTCACAGCCCGAGCCGCCTGAAGTATCCCGAGTATCGCGCCGCCGGTGCCGAGCAGTGGCAGCGCATTTCGTGGGATGACGCGCTCGACCGCATCGCGAAACTGATGAAGGCCGACCGCGACGCCAACTTCGTCGAAACCACCGCGGACGGCAAGAAGGTCAACCGCTGGCTGACCACCGGTATGCTCGCTGCATCGGCGGGTAGCAACGAGGTGGGGTATCTGACGCACAAGACAGTGCGCAGCATGGGGATGCTTGCGTTCGACAACCAGGCGCGTGTCTGACACGGTCCGACGGTGGCAGGTCTTGCCCCGACGTTTGGCCGTGGAGCGATGACGAACCATTGGGTCGACATCAAGAACGCGGACGTGATCCTGGTGATGGGCGGCAATGCCGCCGAGGCCCACCCATGCGGCTTCAAATGGGTGGCCGAAGCGAAGGCGCATCGCAAGGCGCGCCTGATCGTGGTCGATCCGCGCTTTACGCGCACCGCGTCCGTGGCCGACTTCTACGCGCCGATTCGCACCGGTACGGACATCGTGTTCCTCGGCGGGGTGATCCACTATCTGCTGACGAATGACAAGATCCAGCACGAGTATGTGAAGAACTACACGGACTTCGCGTTCATCGTGCGCGAGGATTTCGCGTTCGACGACGGCATCTATTCGGGCTACGACGCGGAGAAGCACGCGTATCCGGACAAGGCGTCGTGGGATTACGAGCGCGGCGACGACGGCTTCGTGAAGGTCGACATGACGCTGCAGGATCCGCGCTGCGTCTACAACCTGCTGAAACAGCACTACTCGCGCTATACGCCCGAGATGGTCGAGAAGACCTGCGGCACGCCGAAGGACAAATTCCTCAAGGTCTGCGAAATGCTGGCCACGACCGCGGTGCCCGGCCGCGCCGGGACGATCCTGTACGCGCTCGGCTGGACGCATCACTCGGTCGGCGCGCAGATGATCCGCACCGGCGCGATGGTACAGCTACTGCTTGGCAATATCGGCATCGCCGGCGGCGGCATGAATGCGCTGCGCGGTCACTCGAACATCCAAGGGCTGACGGATCTCGGGCTGATGTCGAACCTGCTGCCGGGCTACATGACCTTGCCGATGGAGGACGAGCAGGACTACGGCGCATACATCAAGAAACGCGCGACCCAGCAGTTGCGGCCCAACCAGCTCAGTTACTGGAAGAACTACGGCGCGTTCTTCGTGAGCTTCATGAAGTCGTGGTGGGGCGATGCCGCCACCGCCGACAACAACTGGGGCTACGACTATCTGCCCAAGCTCGATAAGCCCTACGATTTGCTGCAGGCCATTGAGCTGATGGATCAGGGCAAGATGAACGGCTATATCGCGCAGGGCTTCAACGTGCTCGCGTCCTCGCCGAACAAGGCGAAGACGAGCTCGGCGCTCGGCAAGCTGAAGTGGCTCGTGGTGATGGACCCGCTTGCCATCGAAACCGCCGAGTTCTGGAAGAACCATGGCGACTACAACGACGTCGATGCCGCGAAGATCCAGACCGAAGTGTTCCGGTTGCCAACCACGCTGTTCGCGGAGGAACGCGGCTCGCTGGTGAGTTCGAGCCGGGTGCTGCAGTGGCACTGGAAGGGCGCGGACGGCCCAGGCGAAGCGAAGAGCGACCTGGAGATCATGTCCGGGATTTTCCTGCGCATGCGCAAGGCGTATCAGGAGCAGGGCGGCAAATACCCCGATCCGATCGTCAAGCTGGACTGGCCGTACGCGGACCCGGAAAGCCCGACGCCGGAAGAACTGGCGATGGAGTTCAACGGCAAGGCCGTGACCGACCTGAACGATCCTAATGACGCCGCGAAGGTGCTGCTGAAGAAGGGCCAGCAGCTCGCCGGCTTTGCCCAGCTGAAGGACGACGGTTCGACCTCGAGCGGTTGCTGGATCTTCTGCGGCGCATGGACCGAGGAAGGCAACCAGATGGGACGGCGCGACAACGA
Source organism: Paraburkholderia phenazinium (assembly GCF_900142845.1). NCBI lineage: Bacteria > Pseudomonadati > Pseudomonadota > Betaproteobacteria > Burkholderiales > Burkholderiaceae > Paraburkholderia > Paraburkholderia phenazinium. The sequence continues at coordinate 3,080,660 of NZ_FSRU01000001.1, read as the reverse complement.
CGACCCGACCGGCATCGGCCAGACCCTGAACTGGGCATGGGCGTGGCCGGTGAACCGGCGGATTCTCTACAACCGCGCCTCGTGCGACCTGAACGGCAAGCCGTTCGACCCCACCCGCAAGCTGATTGGCTGGAACGGCTCGGCGTGGACCGGGCCGGACGTTCCCGACTTCAAGGTGGATGAACCGCCGGAAAACGGCATGGGGCCATTCATCATGAATCCAGAAGGCGTCGCGCGTTTCTTCGCGCGCGACGAGATGAACGAAGGCCCGTTCCCCGAGCATTACGAGCCGTTCGAGAATCCGTTGGGCTATAACACGCTGCATCCGCACAATGCGCTCGCTACCAGCAATCCGGCCGCGCGCGTGTTTCCGGACGACCGGGCGGCTTTCGGCAAGGCGCCGGAGTTTCCGCATACCGCGACCACGTATCGTCTGACCGAGCACTTCCACTTCTGGACCAAGCATGCGCGGCTGAACTCGATTATTCAGCCGCAGCAGTTCGTCGAGATTGGCGAAGACCTTGCGAAGGAGGTGGGCGTGGTGGCGGGCGAGCGCGTGAAGGTGTCGTCCAACCGTGGCTACCTGATCGCGGTGGCGGTGGTGACCAAGCGCATCAAGCCGTTGATGATCGACGGCAAGAAGGTGCAGACGGTCGGCATTCCGCTGCATTGGGGCTTCAAAGGGCAGACGAAGCCGGGTTACCTGAGCAATACGTTGACGCCGGTGGTGGGCGACGGCAATTCGCAGACACCGGAATTCAAGTCGTTCCTGGTGAAAGTCGAGAAGGCCTAGGGGAGGCGCGATGGCACTGCAATCACTGGATATCAAGCGAATGTCGGCCACCACCGTGCAGCCTCCGGCGGTACGCGAGCCGGTGACCGGCACGGTGGCGAAGCTGATCGACGTCAGCAAATGCATTGGCTGCAAGGCGTGCCAGACGGCGTGCATGGAGTGGAACGATCTGCGCGACGTGGTGGGGATCAACCATGGCGTGTACGACAATCCGATGGATCTCAGCGAGCATTCGTGGACCGTGATGCGCTTCTCGGAGTACGAGAATCCGAACGGCAACCTTGAATGGCTGATCCGCAAGGACGGCTGCATGCACTGCGAGGACCCGGGCTGCCTGAAGGCGTGTCCTTCGCCGGGCGCGATTGTGCAGTACACGAACGGCATCGTGGATTTCCATGAGGAGAACTGCATTGGCTGCGGGTACTGCGTGACGGGTTGTCCGTTCAACGTGCCGCGCATTTCGAAGCAGGACAACCGGGCCTACAAGTGCACGCTGTGTTCCGACCGCGTGGCGGTGGGACAGGAGCCGGCTTGCGTGAAGACGTGCCCGACCGGCGCGATCGTGTTCGGCACCAAGGAGGACATGAAGCAGCACGCGGCGGAGCGCATCGAGGATCTGAAGGAACGCGGCTTTGAGCATGCGGGGCTGTACGATCCGCCGGGCGTGAGCGGTACACATGTGATGTATGTGCTGCACCACGCGGATCAACCGTCGCTTTACCACGGCTTGCCGGACAATCCGCGCATCAGCCCGATGGTGCGCTTGTGGAAGGGTATTGCGAAACCGCTGGCGGTGGCGGGCATTGCATTGGCGGCGCTGTCGGGGTTCTTCCATTACACGCGGATTGGACCGAACGAGGTGACGGAAGAGGATGAGCTGGCGGCGCGGGATGAGGCACGACGCATCAGGGATGAAGGGGAGCAGGGCGATGAAGTCAAATGATCCGAATCTGATTGTGCGTTATACGGCGAACGAGCGGACGAATCACTGGATTATGGCGATTACGTTTGTGTTGCTGGCGCTGTCGGGGCTGGCGCTGTTTCATCCGTCGATGTTCTGGCTGACGGCGCTGTTCGGCGGCGGGCAGTGGACGCGGATTTTGCATCCGTTTGTGGGTGTGGTGATGTTTGTGTCGTTCTTCATTCTGGCGGTGCGGTTCTGGCATCACAACTATCTGGATCGCGACGATGTGCAGTGGCTGCGGCAGATTGACGATGTGCTTGCCAATCGCGAGGAGAAGTTGCCGGAGATTGGGCGGTATAACGCGGGGCAGAAGTTGCTGTTTTTTACCATGGTGCTGTGCCTGCTTTTGTTGCTTTGCAGCGGTGTTGTGATTTGGCGGCGGTATTTTTCGGTTTACTTTCCTGTTTCTGTGATTCGCTTCGCGGTGGTTGTGCATGCTGCTGCCGCGTTTGTGCTCATTGTCGGGATCGTGGTTCATGTTTATGCTGCGCTTTGGATCAAAGGGTCCATCGGCGCTATGGTGCGTGGCACCGTTACCCTCGGGTGGGCCAGGAAGCATCATCCTAAGTGGTTTCGGGAGGGGGTTAAATAAGGGTTGGTTTTTTTTGCCTTGCTGGCGGCCCTTTTTGCCTGCGGCGCCTTGGTTTTGGCTGTTTTCTCTATGGTGTTGGCCTTTCCTTGCTTTCTTAGTGGTCTATTTGTGTTGCCCCTGTGCGGGGCGGCACTTACTTTCTTTGCCGCCGCAAAGAAAGTAAGCAAAGAAAGCGGGCTGCAACCGCCAGCCCGTAGTGAGCCACCCCCCGTATCACCGCAGAGTGGTCCGAGACAAGATCATCTCTCGCACCACCCGCGTTCGTGACACAGGGCTCATTCTTCCCGCCCGCACACTGCGTGCGCGGCGGATTGGGTCCGCTTACGGTGGGATGCGGGTGCGAACGCCTGGAGTATGTGTGACGAATGTTTGGATGCCTAATCATGCAAAACACAGGAGAGCAAGCCGAAGATCCGTTATGCCTGACGGCGGGGCGCGAAGCGCGACGCTGGAACGGATGAGTGCCTTGTCACCAGGGCGTGTGGTGCGAGGGCGGGTCTCGTCTTGGGCCGTTCCCACTGGCAGACCGGGATGGCTCACTACGGGCTAGCGGTGGCAGCCCGCTTTCTTTGCTTACTTTCTTTGCGGCGGCAAAGAAAGTAAGTGCCGCCCCGCACAGGGGCGAAGCTAATAGACCGCTAAGAAAGCAAGGAAAGGCCAACACCGTAGGAACACAGCCAAATACAAGGCGCCGCAGGCAAAAACCCCAAAAAACCACCAGCAAGTACCAAAGCATACGCAGCAAAAAACAGAAGGAACCTGATCAATGCCCCAAAAAATCATGGAAGCATCGCAGATAGAATCCCTGGACCACTCGGTGATCCCTCGCATCCGCCTGCCTGACCGGGCGACGGTTTTCGCCGCGCGCGCAGCGCGATTAAAACACCTGGCCACCACCAACCCAATAGCCGCCTACCTAAGACTAATGTCAACAGTAGCCACCGCCCAACACACCTTGCAAACCAGCTTCACAGCACCCCCTCCACAGCCGGAGGCAATAAAAAAATCCCAACAAAACTCGCTGCCCCTGATCCCTGCGCTCTCGCCAAACCGGGACCCCACCTGGCGCGACATCCTCCACCGTCTGCTGGACAAAGTCGAAGCCGCCGGCGCCGTCACCCCAACGCTCGGTAAAGTCCTCGACTCGCTACGCCTGCAAACCCCGCAAACACTCGACGCGCAAGCCGACGCCATCCTCGCCCACCGCTACAACGAAATCGACCCCGCCACCGCGCCGTTTATCATGGCGGCCCTCCAGGTTGTCTGGACCGACCTTGCGAGCCGGCTCGATTCGAGCGATATTCCCTATCTCGACACGCCCGGCGTCTGCCCCGTCTGCGGGAGCCTGCCCGTTGCCAGCATCGTGCGCGTCGGCGGCCAGTATCAAGGGTATCGCTATCTGCAATGCGGTCTGTGCGCCAATGAATGGCATATGGTCCGCACCAAGTGCTCGAATTGCGATTCCACCAAAGGGATCGCCTATCATGGCATCGAAGGCGGCAGCGAAGCCCTCAAGGCCGAATCCTGCGATGAATGCCATACCTATCGCAAGATCGGCTATCAGGAGAAGGATTTCGAGTTCGAACCGCTCGCCGATGACCTCGCGAGCCTCACACTCGATCTGTTAATGAACGAAGCAGGCTATCAACGCAGCGGACCCAATCCGCTGCTATGGCCCGAAGCACCATCAGACGCATAAGCAGGAGACACGCGGCGTGAGCGAAGTACAGGGGAATCAGTTGAACACGCTGCTGGCGCGCGTGCCAGCCGTGGAACGGGTCATGTCGTCCGCAGCAGTGCAGCCGCTGCTGGCCGAATACGGCCGCACCCAGGTCCTCGCCGCCGTGCGCGCCACCCTCGACACGCTGCGGTGCACGCTGCAAACCACCATCGTGCAGGGTGACTCCCACGGCGCTGCGACAACGCAAACGCAAACAGCCGCGAAAGCAGAGGCTCAAACCACCGGGCCGGACGGGACATGTCTCGCAAGCGGTCTCTCTACCCCGTTCGAGACGCCCGCTGTTTCTCAGCCGCCAGACGCCGCACTGCGCGGCGCAGCCTCGCCGTTCGCCACTGCTTGCGACGAAGCCCATATCGCCAGGCAAGCCGCCGTTCTGCTGGCGCAGCGCGCGCAAAGCCCTCTGCGCAGCGTCTTCAATCTCACCGGCACCGTATTGCACACCAACCTTGGCCGAGCCCTGTTGCCGGACGAAGCCGTCAGCGCCGTAGTCGAAGCTCTGACGCGTCCGATGAATCTCGAGTTCGATCTGGCGACCGGCAGCCGCGGCGACCGCGACGATCTGATCGACGAGCTCATCTGCGAATTGACCGGCGCGGAGGCGGCCACCGTGGTCAATAACAACGCTGCGGCCGTGTTGCTGACGCTGTCGGCGCTGGCCGCGAAGAAGGATGTCATCGTGTCGCGCGGAGAGCTGGTCGAGATCGGCGGCGCGTTTCGGATTCCTGACATCATGTCCCGGGCAGGCGCAAGGCTACATGAAGTCGGTACCACCAATCGCACGCATCTGAAAGACTATGAGGAAGCCATCGGTCCGCGGACCGCGTTGCTGATGAAGGTCCATTGCAGCAACTATGTCATCAGCGGTTTCACGAAAAGCGTCGAACTCGATGAACTGGCGCCCCTCGCACAAAGGCACGGCTTGCCGGTGGTGGTGGACCTGGGCAGCGGCACGCTGGTCGATCTGACGCAATGGGGCCTGCCGCGCGAGCCGACCGTGCGCGAGAACGTCGCCGCAGGCGCCGACCTCGTGACCTTTAGCGGCGACAAGCTGCTGGGCGGTCCGCAGGCCGGACTGATCGTCGGGCGCGCTGAGTTGATTCGCAAGATCAAGAAGCATCCTCTGAAACGCGCGCTGCGTGTCGGCAAGCTCACTCTCGCCGCGCTCGAACCGGTCCTGCGACTTTACCGGGCGCCCGAATTTCTGCGCGAACGCCTCACGACGCTGCGTCTGCTGACCCGCCCAGCCGCGGAAATGCGGGTCTTTGCCGAGCGTGCTTTACCGGTCTTGCAGCGTGCCCTCGGGGAGCACTTCGCGGTGAGCGCCGAACCGATGTTCAGCCAGATCGGCAGCGGCGCGCTACCCGTCGAACAACTGCCGAGCTATGGACTCGTCGTGCGTCATGCAACGGGCAAGCGGAACGGCCGTGCCTTGATGAAGCTTGAGAAAGCATTGCGCGACTTGCCGCGCCCGGTCATCGGCCGCATCGCCGACGATGCATTGCGGCTCGATCTGCGCTGTCTCGAAGCGGTCGACGAAGCCGCGTTCCTCGCGCAGTGCGAAGAGGTGCGCGCATGATCGTCGGCACCGCCGGCCATATCGATCATGGCAAGACGACCCTCGTGCGCGCGCTGACGGGTGTCGATACGGACAGGCTCAAGGAAGAAAAGGCGCGCGGCATTTCGATTGAACTGGGTTATGCCTATACGCCGCTGGAAAACGGCGAGGTGCTGGGCATGATCGACGTGCCCGGTCACGAGAAGCTGGTGCACACGATGGTCGCGGGTGCTTGCGGGATCGACTTCGCGTTGCTGGTGATCGCCGCCGACGACGGCGTGATGACGCAAACGCGCGAACATCTGGCGATCCTGCAACTGCTTGGCGTGACGCATGGTGCCGTGGCGTTGACCAAGACCGATCGCGTCGACGCGGCGCGTCTTGCTCAAGTGCGCGCAGAGATTCAGGCGTGGCTCGCGTCAACCGCACTTGCCGATGCGCCGCTGTTCGAAACCCACGCGACGCAGCCCGGCGATGCGGGCGTTGAACATCTGAAGGCGCATCTGCACGAAGCCGCACTGCGATGGCACGGACGTCGCGATGACGGGCTGTTTCGTCTCGCGATCGATCGCGTCTTTACGCTGGCGGGGCAGGGCACGGTCGTGACCGGCACCGTATTCGCCGGGCGCGTGACGACCGGCGCCACGCTGATGCTGGCTCCGGCCGCGACGCCGGTGCGCGTGCGCAGCATTCACGCCCAGAATCGCGCGGCTGAGACGGGACATGCCGGACAGCGTTGTGCACTCAATCTCGCCGGCATCGACAAGGATGCGATCGCGCGAGGCGACTGGATCGTCGATGCGGCTCTGGCCGGGTCGTCGGAGCGGCTCGATGTCGAACTCACGCTGTTGGCCGATGCAGGCCTCACACTGCAGCATTGGACGCCGGTGCATGTGCATATCGGTACCTTGCATCGGGTCGCGCATGTGGCCTTGCTGGAAGGCGATACCCTGTCAGCGGGTGAAGCGGCCCGCGTGCAACTCGTGTTCGACGTACCGGTCTGCGCATTGCCGGGCGATCGCTTCATCATGCGTAACGCCCAGGCGACGCGCACGGTCGGCGGTGGCCGCGTGCTCGATCCATTTGGACCGGCGCGCAAGCGTCGTACACCTGAGCGGCGCGCATGGCTCGATGCCCTGCGAGCCTGGCTCGACGAGCGCCTGCTCGAGCCGCTGCTCGAGCAGGCGCCGCGCGGCATGCTGCGCTCGACGTTGCTGCATCTGACGGGACTGCCGGCGTCCTTGCCAAGTGTGCCGGCAACGGCGTTGACCATCGCATTGCACGGCAAGGCTGCGGACGATGCGCTTATCGTGCTGCGCGCTCATTGGGAACAGATGCACGCGCAGATTGTGAGCGCGTTGCAGCAGTTTCACGCTCGCATGCCGGACGAGCAGGGCCCCGATGCCGCGCGTTTGCGGCGTATCGCAGCGCCGCTCGTCACGGAGACATTGTGGCGTGCGCTGCTCGATGCGTTGATCGCCGAAGGTGCGGTGACGCGCAGCGGCGCGTGGCTGCATCTTCCCGAGCATTCGGTGTCGCTCGATGCGGGCGAACAGGAGTTGGCGGCGCAACTGTTGCCCTTGCTTGCGCAAGGCCGTTTCGATCCGCCGTGGGTGCGCGATCTGGCGAGCGCGCTGCAGGCGCCGGAAGAGCGGGTGCGGCAACTTTTGCGCAAGCTCGCACGGCGCGGCGAGGTCTATCAGGTGGTGCGGGATCTGTTTTATCACCCTGACGTGGTGCGCGAACTGGCGGGCCTGGTGGCGTCGCTTGCGCAAGAGCATGAGGGTGTATTGGGGGCGTCTGCGTTCCGCGACGCGAGCGGCCTGGGCCGCAAACGCGCGATCCAGATTTTGGAGTTCTTCGACCGCGTTGGGTATACTCGGTTTCAGCGCGATCTACGCCTCGTGCGCGCCGACAGCCGTTTGCTCGAGACGCTTTGAATACATCCTCGCTTGCTTCGCGCGTCACCTGCTTCTCACGAAGGAAGGCATTCGCATCCGGTGGTGCGGCTGGGCTTCAAACCCAGTAGGGGGTGTCAGACACTCTCTGGTAGGTTCGACTCCTGCTGCCTTCCGCCAGTCAAGGCTTCCCAGGCATTTCGGTATTTTCCGTAGACGTCCTATAGACCGCTGATTTTAAGGTGCCTTATGGGTAACGACGTGCTTGCGGCTTCCACTACTGTCCCGCACAATTTCCGCATGAAGTATGGGTAGCGACATGGGTTTTGTGGGTAGGATTGGAGGGCAACATGGCAGCAAGACAGTTGCACCGGCTCAGCGCGCTGCGGATCGCCAAAGAGATAGCACCCGGTCATTATGCCGACGGCGGTGGTCTCTACATGCAGATCGCGGACAGTGGCGCGCGTTCGTGGGTATTTCGCTTTAAGCTCAATAAGCGTGTGCGAGAAATGGGCCTCGGTCCGCTTTCGCGAGTCTCGCTTGGCGAAGCGCGGAAATTGGCCACCGGGTACCGTGAAATGGTCAGGGATCAGATCGATCCCATCCTCGCGCGGCGGGAGCAGCAGCGCAGGCAATTGCTCAATATATCGGGGGATGCCAACGTGACGTTCCGTGAGGCGGCCGAAGCGTACATCCGGGCGCAGGAACCTGAGTGGCGCAATCGCAAGCATGCCCAGCAGTGGAGCAACACGCTTAAAACGTACGCGTTTCCTGTGATCGGCGATGTCCGGGTGCGTGACATCGACACCGCGATGATCGTGCGAATTCTGCAACCGATCTGGACTAAAAAGGCGGAGACCGCGCGCCGGGTGCGCGGTCGTATCAAGGCCATCCTCGACGCGGAGACCGTGATGGGCCACCGCACGGGCAGCAACCCGGCACGGTACGTTGACCATCTGCAACTCGTGTTGCCGCGGTCGAAGAAGCGCTCGCAAGTGAGACACCATGCGGCGCTGCCGTGGGAAGATATCCCGAGTTTCGTACGCGATCTGGAGCAACGTCCCCGTCGCGCGGCACGGGTCCTGCACCTGCTCATCTTCACGGCAACTCGTACGAACGAGGTGCGTTTTGCGCGGCCAGAGGAATTCGATCTGGACACCCGCGTCTGGTCAATTCCCGGCGACCGTACTCCCACTGTCGAATATGGCAATGCTGACTCTCCTGAGACGCATGTCCCGCCCGGGGATCACCGTGCATGGTTTCCGGTCGACGTTCCGCGACTGGGTGGCCGAATGTACGGAGTCTGTATCAGGAGTGTTCGCTGCGTAGTTGTTGTTGTTGTTGTTGTTGTTGTTGTTCAGGGCCAACTTGGGATCGCGTGGAGCCTTACTGGTTGGGACTTGACGACTCCTTACCGAGTGAGAATATCAATTTTTATCCGCCATTTACTCGCAACAGGATCGTTGCCCGCGACGAGCCGAGCAGCGGTTCGTTCTGGAAGGGGAACTTCGTCGACTTCTGGCATCCCGGCGTATGGCGGATAAGGGATCCCAGAGGTCAGCGAGTCGTATCGGAGCAGAAGCGCGTCTCCCTCAGAGTAAACGGCGCTTACCCAGATTGGACCTACATGCGGCACGTTGATATGCGTGCGGGCGCTATGCGGATTGGTCGGGGGCAGTGCCCGATGACTGATGCGGGGCCGCTCGTCGTCCGGTGCGACAGATCGGTGCGCAACAGCGGGTTTTGCGTCGTAGCGATCCATCGGGATCCGCAGAAATTTGTCGAACTCTTTAATATGGCGCCCGACAAAACCGGTTGGATTTGCTATGTCCTGGGTCCAGCAGCCGATTGAGAGATCGCGCAAACACCCGACTACCTGGTTTTAGCGGGCATTCCGATTGGGCACGCGTTTACCGAGATGGTGGGCGATGGAGCTGGCGACGCCGACTTGGCGGCCATTGCGGAGCGACGTGCCGTGCTTCAGGGGACGTAACAACGCTCGGCGTCCCGGCTGGTTCGCTATATGCGTTGGATCGGGCCTCGGATGTCGAAGGCCGGTCCTGTCATGATGGCCTTCGCACCAGCCACTCCAGCGTTTTTGCGATTCCCGTCTCGAAGCTCTCGATCGGACGCCATTGCAATTCGCTCAGCATTTTCGCGGCATTGATCGCGTAACGCCAATCGTGACCGGGGCGGTCGGCAACGAATGTCACGAGGCGCGTGTGTGGCGCGGCGTCAGGCCGGTGCCGGTCCATCAACGTGCAAATAAGCGCCACGATATCGATGTTCTTCCATTCATTGCAACCGCCGACGTTGTAGGTTTCCCCCACGGTGCCGCGGGCGATGACGGCCTCGATCGCACGGCAGTGGTCTTCGACGTATAGCCAGTCACGGATGTTGGATCCGTTGCCGTACACCGGGATGTCGGCGCCTTCAAGGCAGCTTCTGACGACAGTCGGGATGAATTTCTCGCTGTGCTGATAGGGGCCGTAGTTGTTCGAACAGTGAGTGGTCGATACCGGCAGGCCATACGTATGAAAGTACGCTCGCACGAGGTGATCGGAACTCGCCTTGCTCGACGAATAGGGCGAATTGGGCGCATAGCGTGTGCGTTCGGAGAAGGCGTCGTCGTCCGGCCCGAGCGTGCCGAATACCTCGTCGGTGCTGATATGGTGAAAGCGCCGCTGTGCCTGGGCATCGGCCGCGCTCAGACGCTGTTCGTTCAACCAGTATTGCCGCGCGGCCTCGAGCAACGTCCAGGTGCCGACGACGTTGGTCCGCACGAACTCGCCGGGTCCCGTGATCGACCGGTCCACGTGGCTTTCGGCGGCAAAGTGCACGATCGTGTCGATCGCATGCTCGCGCAGCACGGATTCGACGAGCGGCTGATCGGCAATGTCGCCGTGTACGAACGTATGGCGGCTGTCGTCGGGCAGGCCGTTCAGATTGTCGAGGCTGCCGGCATAGGTCAGCAGGTCGAGATTGATGATGCGGACCTGCGGATCGCTGGCGAGCAGGTGGCGGACGTAGTTGGCGCCAATGAAACCGGCGCCGCCCGTGACGAGGACCTGTTTGGATCGATAGCTCATGGGGTTCGTTTCCAGGTGTTGAGGACTTCACGCAGACCTGCGATCCACGGCGTCGGTTCGATGCCGAGGCGCGTGCGGATCAAGGTGCAGTCGAGGGCAGAATGCGCCGGACGTGCCGCCGGCAACGGATAGGCTTCGGTCGGGATCGGATGAACGAGCGGCGCGCGCGCCAGCAGGCCGGCGGCGCACGCTTCGGCGAAGATCGACTCCGCGAAGCCGTGCCAGGTGGTGACGGGCGTGCCGCTCAGGTGATAGGTGCCCCATGGCAGCGTCGCTTGCGCGCCGTACCGGTCCGCGATCGACAGCAGCGCGGCGGCGATGGCGCCCGCATGGGTCGGTGCGCCGTACTGATCGGCGACTACGCTCAGCGCTTCGCGCTCCCGCCCGAGACGCAGCATTGTGCGCACGAAATTGCCGCCATGCGCGCCGAACACCCATGCGACCCGCAGGATCACATGCCGCTTGGGCAACGTCTCGCGGATCGCCTGTTCACCCGCCCATTTGCTGCGGCCATACACGCCGAGGGGGGCGACGGCCGAGGTCTCGTCGTACGGGCGCGCCGAACGTCCGTCGAACACATAGTCAGTCGAAATATGCAGAAGTGGAATGGCGGCCGCAGCACACGCGGCGGCGAGCGCGGCCGGGCCGTCGCAGTTGACGCGCCAGGCGGCGTCCGGTTCGCTTTCCGCCCGATCCACGGCAGTCCAGGCTGCGGCGTTGATCACGAGCCTGACGCGGTGCGCGGACAGCGCCGCTGCAAGCGCGCCGGCATCGGTGATGTCGAGTTGCGAGCGGTCGAGCCCGACCAGCGCACGTTGTCCGGCCCGCATCACGAGCTCGCGTCCGACCTGGCCGCCCGCGCCTGTCACGAGAATCGTCATCGCGCCAGCCGATAGGAAGGAAGAGATTGCGGTGTCCGCTCCGCGAGGCACGGATGCTGCAAATCCTTGTCGGACAGTTGCGGCGCGACCTCGAGCGCGGGCCAGTCGATGCCGAGCGCCGGGTCGTCCCAGCGCACGCCGGCATCCGAAGCCGCGTCGTAGTATTGCGTGCACTTATAGGCGAAATCGGCTTCGTCCGACAGTACGCAGAAGCCGTGCGCGAAGCCGGGTGGAATCCACAGCAGCCGGTGCGACACGTCGTCGAGTCGGGTGCCGAACCACTGGCCGAAATACGGAGAGTCGCGCCGGATGTCGACCGCCACGTCGTAGACTTCGCCGCGTGCGGCGCGCACCAGCTTGCCTTGCGGATTGACGCGCTGGTAATGGAGGCCGCGCAGTACGCCGCGCCGCGAGCGGGACTGGTTATCCTGCACAAAGGTGGCATCGATGCCGGCCTGGGCAAGCCAGCTTGCGCGAAAACTCTCGACAAAAAATCCGCGTGAGTCGCCGAAGACGCTCGGCTCGAACAGCAGCACGCCCGGCAAGGGTGTCTCGACGATATTCACGCGACCACCTCCTTGCGCAGGATGTCGAGCAGGTACTGGCCGTAGCCGCTCTTCGCGAGTTTGTGGGCAAGTGCTTCGAGACGATCTGCTCCGATCCACCCAAGCCGGAACGCGATCTCTTCCGGGCAGGCGATCTGCAAGCCCTGCCGCGCCTGCATGACCTGGATGAAGTTGGCGGCGTCGAGCAGCGACTCGTGCGTACCGGTATCGAGCCATGCATAGCCGCGCCCGAGAATCTCGACATTCAGCGTGCCGCGTTCGAGATAGGCGCGATTCAGATCGGTGATCTCGAGCTCGCCGCGCGCCGATGGGCGCACGTCCTTCGCCAGATCGACAACATCGTTGTCGTAGAAATAGAGCCCGGTTACCGCATAGTTCGATTTGGGCTGCCTGGGTTTCTCCTCGAGATCGATGGCGCGGCCCGTTGCGTCGAACGACACGACGCCGTAGCGCTGCGGATCGCGAACGTAGTAGCCGAACACGGTCGCGCCCTCCGGGCGTGCGGCGACCCGCTGCAGTAAGGCCGACAGCGCCGGGCCGTGATAGATGTTATCGCCCAGCACCAGCGTGGCGGCGTCGTGTCCAATGAATGGCGCGCCGATCACGAATGCCTGCGCGAGGCCGTCCGGGTGCGGTTGAACCGCATAGGAGAAGTTCATGCCCCATTGGCCGCCGTCGCCTAGCAGTTGCTGGAACGCGTCGAGATCGCGCGGCGTCGAGATGATCAGCACGTCGCGGATGCCGGCCAGCATGATCGTGCTGAGCGGATAGTAGATCATCGGCTTGTCGTACACGGGCATCAACTGCTTGGATACCGAATGCGTGAGCGGGTGGAGGCGGGTACCGGACCCGCCCGCGAGGATGAGTCCTTTCCGGGCAGTTGCTGTGTTCATGAAATCCTCGATGTGATCGAAACTTTCGAAAATGGAAACGTCCGTCGCGGGGCGCTTCACGCACAGACAGCGCGCGATCCGCCTCAATCCGGCCGCAATGCCTTGAACACGAGTCCGAAGCCGCCCGCGTAAGCGGCCGCGATCACGGCGAAACCCATGGCCGTCGCGAGTTGCTGGTCGACGATCGAATGCAGGATCACCGAGGCGATCGCGACGCCCAGCAACGAGCCGATTTGCCGGCTGGCGTTGAGCGATGCAGCGGCAAGATTGGCGTCCGCCGGCCCTGCCGACTGCATCACCGTGAGGTTCATCGCGGGAATCGCCTGTCCGGCGCCGAAATTGGAGATGCCGATCGCGAGCGCGAGTATCCAGTACGGCATCTGCGCGACGTCGATCAGCGCCACCGCGCCGAGCGTCGCGAGCCCGAGCCCCGAGAGCAGCGTGCCGCGCGCGCCCAGACGGGCGCTGACGCGTGCCGACGCGAGATTGCCGGCGCCGAACATCGCCATCAGCGGAAACAGGTGAAAACCTGTCTGCAGCGGGTTCTCGCCGCGTTGCTGTTGCAGGTAGAGACTGATCAGGAAAATCTCGGCGAGGATCGCGAAATTGATCGCGAGCCCGAGCAGGCTGCCCGTCACGAATTGCGGATTTCCGAGCAGGGCTTGCGACAGGATCCGGTGGCGCGTGCGCCGTTCGCGCACGACGAACGCGGCGACGGCACAGAGCGTCGCGAGCGCGCAGCCGACGATCGCCGGCGACGTCCAGCCGGTGCTCGGCCCCTGGATCAGCGTGAAGCTGAGCGCGGCCAGCGCGGCCGCGCCGAACAGATGGCCGCCGCCGTTCAGCGGACCGGCATGGCGTGGCGAGCGCGCGACATGACGGTGCGTCAGCCACAGGCCGATCAGACCCACCGGCAGATTGACCCAGAAGATGCCGCGCCAGCCGATGGCGTTCACGAGCACGCCGCCCACGAACGGGCCGAACGCCATCGCTGCGGACACCAGCGCGCCCCAGATACCGATCATCCGCACGCGCAGCGGCCCGGGCGGAAACGCGAGCGTCAGCAGGCTCAACGAGCTCGGCATGAAGAGCGCCGCGCCGACGCCTTGCAGCAACCGGGCCGCGATCAGGATGGTCGGAGTCGATGCCGCCGCGCACAGCAGCGACGCCGTCACGAAGATGACGAGACCGGTCTGATAGATCGTTCTGGAACCGAAGCGGTTGGCGAGCGCGCCGCCCCACAGCAGCAGCGCAGCGAAGCTCAGCGTGTAGGCGTCGACGACCCAGACCAGCGCGGTCAGCGACAGGGACAGGCTGTCCTGCATCGCCTTCAGCGCGACGTTGACGATGGTGACGTCGAGCATCGCCATCACGAAGCCCGACGCGACCGCGATCATGATCGTAGCCGGCCGGGCGCGGGCGGCGCCGGTTCCAGCGGGGGCGGCATCCACGGCTGGAGGGTTCATGCGGCTCTCCCGCCCAGATACAGCCGGCGCATCTCGTCGCTCTCCAGCAGCTCTGCGGCGGGCCCGGCGAGCGCCACGCGTCCCATCGTCAGCACGACGCCGCGGTCGGCGATACGCAGTGCCTCGATCGCGTTCTGCTCGACCATCAGGACGCCGATGTGTTCCGCGTCGCGCATCTGAACGATGGCGTCGAACACTTCGTCGACCATTTTTGGCGACAAGCCCGCCGACGGTTCGTCGAGCAATAGCATCACGGGCCTCGGCATCAGCGCGCGCGCGAGCGACACGATCTGGCGCTCGCCGCCCGACAATGCCGAAGCGGGGGAGCGATAGCGCCGGCGCAACACGGGATACTGCTCGCACAGCTCCTCGATGCGTGCCTCGCGCGGGAACGACGACATCGCGTGGCCGCCCAGCATCAGGTTCTCGCGCACAGTGAGCGCGCCGAATACGTTGTCGGTCTGCGGCACGAAGCCGATGCCATGCTCGCGGACCTTGCGATTGACGGGGACGCACGCGAGATCCCTGCCCTGCATCGTGACGCTTCCCGAGCGCGGCAGCAGGAAGCCCGCGATCGCCTTGAGCAGCGTCGATTTCCCGCAGCCGTTCGGACCGAGGATCGTCACGATGTCGATCGGTCCGGTGCGCAGCGATACACCGTGCAGGATGTCAACTTCCGGCGTGTAGCCTGCAAACAGATCCCGGACCTCGATCATGGCGCCTCCAGCGGTCGGGCGGTGCGATGCGCGCGGCCCAGGTACGCATCGAGTACGCGGCGGTTCTTGTCGAGCTCGGCGGGTTTGCAGTTCGCGATCGCGGCACCCCGGTCGAGCACCACGCAGCGCTCGCATAGCTCGCGGATGAAGTGCATGTCGTGCTCGATCACGACAAGCGTCACGCCCAGGCCGTGAATGCGCCGCAGCTCGTCAATCAGTTCGCCGCGCAGGTTGGGGTGAACCCCCGCGGTCGGTTCGTCGAGCAGCAGTAGCTTGGGCTCGGTCATCATCGCGCAGGCGATGCTGAGGAGTTTTTTCTGCCCACCCGAAATCGACGCGGCGGGCAGGTGGGCGACCGCGGTAAGCTTCAACTGCTCGAGAAGGGCGCTGGCACGCGCATGGGTGGCGTGTTCGATGCGGCGCGTCGCGCGGCCGCGCAGCAGCGCTGCGCACAGTTGATGATGCTCGGACGACGCGGTCATCGTCAGTTCGAGTACCGACATCCGGGTGGGCATCGACGGCAATTGAAAAGTGCGGCGAATCCCGCGTTGCGCGATGCGGTGCGGCGCGAGCGGATCGATGCGCCGCCCGTCGAAGCGGATCGATCCGCTCGCGAGCGGCGTGAAGCCGGTGACCGCGTTCAGCACCGTGCTCTTGCCGGAGCCGTTCGGCCCGAGCAGGCCGACGATCTCGCCGCTGTCGATCGACAGGGTGAGACCCGACAGCACGGTGTTGCCGCCGTAGCGAATGGCGATGCCGTCCAGTTCGAGTAGGGACGTCATGAGAGCGCCTCCAGGCGTTCCGGCAGCAAGCCGCGCGGCCGCCACAACAGGCAGGCAAGCAACATCAGACCGACCAGCCCGAGGCGCACCGCGCCGGCCAGATCGCTGCTGACGCCGAGCCAGTCTTTCAGGAACGGCGCGAACGAATACACGGACTGCACCAGCAGCCCGCCGAGCAGCACGCCGAGGTTGCTGCCGAGGCCGCCCACCATCACGATGGTCCAGAGCGCGAAGGTTTCGGAGGGCACCATCACGTCAGGGCCGACGTAACTGATGTAGTAGGTGAGCAGCCCGCCGGCGAGCGCGGCGGGAAGCGCGGCGGCGACCGACGCGCGCATCTTCAGCGACACGGGGTCGTAGCCGAAGCACACCGCAAGCGACGTCTCTTCCCGCATCACCTTCAGCGCGCGTCCGAAGCGGCTGTGGATGATGCGTGCGTAGCCGCCGTAGACGAGCGCGAGGCACAGCGCGGCGAGCGCAAGAAACGCAAGGTCGCGCCACGGTGAGGGAAGATCCGCGAACAGCGGGCGGATGCCGCCGATGCCTTGCGCGCCACCCGTCAACCACGACTCGTTGAGAGCGACCGTGCGCAGAATCTCCGCGATCGCGAGCGTCGCGATGCCCCAGTAGTCGGACGAGAGCTGACGGCCGAGCCGGGCGGTCGCGACGGCGAGCACGGCGGCTGCGGCGAGAGCCAGCAGCAGTGCGGCGGGCAGCGGCCAGCCCAGCTGCGACGCAATGCCGGCGGCATAGGCGCCGAGGCCCGCGAACGCGATGAAGCCGAAGTTGACCATTCCGGCGTAGCCGGCTTGCAGATTCAGGCCCAGCGCCATCATCGCGTACAGGCAGACCAGGGTCAGCAGATGGATCAGGAAGCTAGACACGCCGCACCTCCCGGTCGAAGATGCCGTACGGACGGACCATCAGCGTGACGAGCAGGATCAGGAACGAGACCGCGCTCACGTAGGCAACCGGGAAGAACTGCATCGAGCGGCCCACCAGCGAACCGAAATCGACGTTGATGACGAGCGTCTCGGCAAGCGCAATCAGGAGCGCCCCGGCGGCAGCGCCGAGCGGGTTGCCGAGGCCGCCGAGGATGGCGGCCGAGAACACCGGAATCAACAGGTTGTTGCCGAGATTGACGTGCACGCTTTCGGTGAGGCCGAGCATCGTGCCGCCCAGTGCCGCCAGCACGCCGCTCGCGAATGTGATCAGGTTCGTTACCCGGTTCGCGTCGATGCCGGAGGCGAGCGCGAGCGCCCGGTTCGATGCCAGCGCGCGCATCGAACGGCCGAGGTTGGTTCGGTACAGCAGCACGGAAAAGATCAGCAGCGTGAGCGCACCGCAGGCGATCGAGCCCGCCTGCGCGGACGACACCGCTACCCCGTCGAGCGTCAGGGGCGCGCTGATGTCCTGCGTGTATTGCAGCGGTCGGGAACCCGCCGTGCTGAGTACGAGCGCGACCGCAATCAGCGAGACCGCGAGCGAGCCGATCATCGCGACCGCGCTGCCGGAGCGCAACAGTCGCATGAAGACGAAGATGTTCAGCAGCACCGCGAGGCAACCGACGAGCACGCACGACAGCGCGGCCGCGAGCCCGAGGGGCAGACCCGCGCGTTGTCCGGCGAGCGACAGGAACGCGCCCAGCATGGCGTACTGCACGTGTGCGACATTCGGGAAACGGATCAGCGAATAGAGCGTCGACAGGCCGACCGAGACGAGCAGCAGATCGGACGTGCGGATCAGGACGTCGAGAAGAAACTGCAGCATGATGGGCTCCGGTAGCGCCGCTGCCTTTACTGCGCGGCGACGGTTTGCTTGAACGACACCTTCTCGTAGGGCTGGGCAATGCGCTGGCCGTCGCTATCGAATGAAATCGTGCCTGTTACACCCGCATACTTCTCGCCGAGGGCGTCGAACGCCAAGCGGATTTTGGCCGGATCGGTTGAGTGCGCATAGTTGATCGCCGCGGCCGACAGCATCGTCGCGTCATAGGCGTAGCTGCCGAAGGCGGAACGCGGCGCTTCCTTGTAGGCGGCCTCGTACGCTTCTTCGTACGCCTTTGCGCCCGCGCCACCCGAGGCCACTTCGAGACCGATCTGCCCGCGCGCGATCTGCGGCGGCGTATCGCTCGTGCACATCGTCAGGTAGATGCCGTACCACGGGCTCCTGTTCAGCTGCATGTCATACGCCTGGCGATTGATGGTGGCCGCTTCCTGGCCATACGCGCTATAGACGTAGGCGTCGGGGTTGGCGCGCGCCATCTGCTCCAGTTCGCGGCGATAGGTCGATTGTCCTTCGGTATAGAGCACGAGGGCCGCGACCGTACCGCCCAGCGCCTCGAAGCGCTTCTTGAATTCGTCGGCGATGCCCTGGCCGTAGCCGTTGTTGGGCGCGATGAACGCGACGCGGCGCAGCTTCCGGTCGAACACGTCCTGCGCGGCGAAGCGCGCGGACAGGTTGTCGAGGCCGATCACGCTGAACGAGCCAGGACCGATCTTGCGAATCTGCTGGCTCGACGAACCGATATTCACGTGCACGTCGCCCTGACGCACCAGGAACTGACCAACCGGAATCGTGATCGACGACGAGAATTCACCGAGCACGACCGGTACGTGGTCGACCGTGGCGAGCTTGCGGGCAGCGTCCAGCGCAGTGTTCGCACCGCCCCCTGAATCCTCGATCCTGACCTGCAGTTTCTGGCCGAGCACGCCGCCCTGAGCGTTGATCTTTGCGACGGCGAGTTCGATGCCGCGGCGCTGATCCTCGCCGATCGACGCGCTCGATCCCGTGAGCGGCAACACGGCGCCAACGCTTGCGTCGGCGTGCGCATCAGGCAGGTGAGACAGGCCGAAACACAGTGTCACGAATGCTTCGATTCCCCAGCGACGCAGCTTCATTGTCGTTCTCCAAAAGCATCAATAAGTGGTGGTTGATATACAGAAGTGTCGACAGAATCACAGAACAAAAAACGTTTGGGAATTTTTTTAAACGGCTGCGGCAGGAATTTTCAGGCATGCGGTTTTTTCGCATAATTCACTGTTTTAAAGCATTTTTGCACAGAGACTGAGAAATCCGTTGCACCACGATCAGGATCGCGAATCGAAATGGGGAATCGATATAATTTGATTAAAAAAGTGTATACAGTGCTGAATTTTGATGGCTAGAATGCGTTCAACCTGAATCGATTGACGGAGGCTCGGAAGATGGACATCAAGCGCTATGGGGCGGGAGACAGGATGAGTCAGATGGTCGTGGCCGGCGGGCTGGTATTCATCGCCGGCCAGGTTGCCGGCGACAGCAGTCTCGATGTCGCCGGTCAGACGCGTCAGATCCTCGACAAGATCGACAGCCTGCTCGACAGCGTAGGCGCGGACAAACGCCGGATCGTGTCGGCCAGCATCTGGCTGGCCGACTACCGCAGCTTCGCGGACATGAACCGGATCTGGGACGCGTGGGTTCCCAAAGGCGATGCGCCGGCGCGCGCCTGCGTGGAATCGAAGCTCGCGTTTCCCGAGTACACGGTGGAAATCGCGGCGATTGCTGCGCTATAGGAGCGAGGCGGATGAAAACGGTCGTTCTGGGCGGCGGCATCGTTGGTGTGACCACAGCTTATTTCCTCGCGAAAGCGGGCGACGAAGTCGTCGTGGTCGATCGGTGTGAAGGCGTCGCGCTCGAAACCAGTTTTGCCAACGCGGGCTTGATCGCGCCGGGCCACTCGTATACGTGGGCTTCGCCGCGTGCGCCGAAGATCCTGTTGAAGTCGCTCTTCGCGGAGGGGCAGGCGTTGCGGCTCAAGTTGAATGCGGACTGGCGGATGTGGGCCTGGTGCTGGCTGTTCCTGCGCAACTGCACGGTGGAACGTTCGCGTCTGAACACGTCGCGCAAGGTGCGCCTGTGCCGCTATTCGCAGCAACTGCTGCAGCAGACGACCCAGGACGAGCGGCTGACGTACGACCGCATCAGCCATGGATTGCTGTATCTGTACCGTGATCCTGTGTCGTTCGAGCGCGGCGTGTCGAACATGTCGATCCTGGCCGACAACGGGCTGCCCCTCCAGACGCTGGACCGGCACGCGGTGATTGCGCGCGAACCGGCGCTCGCGGCTTCGGCGAGCAGCATAGAAGGCGCCATCTATTGCCCGTCCGACGAAAGCGGCGACGCGCATTTGTTTACTCGCGAACTCGAACGACGGTGCCGGGAACTCGGTGTCGAGTTCCAGTTGGGCACGACGATCCGCGAGGTGCGCGCGAGCGCGGACCAGATCGACTACGTCGACACATCGCGAGGCCGGGTAAGCGGCGATCGTTACGTACTCGCGCTAGGTTCATATTCGCCGTTCCTCGCACGCCGGCTCGGCTATCGCCTGCCGATCTACCCGGTCAAGGGCTATTCGGTCACGCTGCCGATCGACGAGTCGCACGAGCCGCCGATGCTCGGTGGCGTTGAGGAGAGCCAGCTGGTCGCATGGGCGCGGTTCGGGCAACGCTTGAGGCTGACGGCGACAGCAGAGTTCTGTGGCTACGACACGAACCATTCGCCGGCGGATTTCTCGCACATGCTGCAGACGTCGAAGGCGCTGTTTCCGAACGGCGCGGATTATCAACGTCCGTCGTACTGGGCGGGCCTGCGGCCAATGACGCCTGAAGGCACACCGCTGATCGGCCCGACCCGGCATCGCAACCTGTTCTTCAACACCGGGCACGGCCATATGGGCTGGACCATGTCGTGCGGCACCGCGAAGATACTCGTCGACCTGATGAGTGGCCGCCGCCCCGACATCGACATCACAGGGATGACACTGCAGTGAGCGAACTTCAATCGAGCCCTATCGACTCTCCTCCGGGCGCATACGCGCGCTTCGGCTTTTCGCTGGACGACGGGATCGCGGGGCGCGCGGCGATCGGCCTCGTCGTGCTGGCGACCGATCATACGATCGAGTTTGAATGGCGGCGCATGCTGTCGCTCGACGGTGTGGCGTTCTATGAAAGCCGGGTTGCCAATTCGGCCGAGATCACGGCTGAGACGCTTGCCGAGATGGACGGCCGGATCGCGGCTGCGGTGGAGCTGATTCGCCCGGGCGAGCATCTCGATGTGGTCGCGTTCGGTTGCACGTCGGCTTCGATGGTGCTGGGCGAGGAGCGGGTATTCGAACGTATCCGCGAGGCGCGCCCGGGTGTCGCCTGTACGACCCCCATCACTGCCGCGCGCATCGCGCTCGACGCGCTCGGCGCCCAGCGGGTGGCATTGCTGACACCGTATGAGCGCCCGATCAACGACGCGATGAGCCATTACCTCAAGGCGCGCGGCGTCGACGTCGTCAGTGTCGGCTCGTTCGAGCATCGCGACGATAACGAAGTGGCCCGCATCGATCGCGCCTCGCTCGAATACGCGGTACTCGAACTGGGCCGCGATCCGGACGTCGACGCGGTGTTCGTTTCCTGCACGAGTCTGCGGCTCGTCGACGCCATCGCCGAGATCGAAGCAAAGCTGGGCAAGCCGGTTTTGTCGAGTAATCATGCACTGGCCTGGCATGCGTTGCGGCTCGGCGGTGTCGAAGACCGCTTGCCGCAGTTTGGCCGGCTGTTTACGATTTGAACGAATGTGCAGGCGGCGGCCACCGGGCGGCCGGCAGGTGTAGTCGATAATGAGTTGTAGCGAAATGAACCAGGAGACACGATGGCTGCGAATTCCGTGATGGTGCGTCCGGGGGCGCGGGAAACCAGCGCGCCCAAGCGGGCAGGACTGACGGTAAACGAGATTTACGAGCAGTTGAAGCAGATGGCGGTGCTGTACAAGATCCGCCCCGGCGAGCGGGTCAACGAACTGGAACTGGCGGAGCGCTTCGACGTCAGCCGTACGCCGATTCGCGAGGCGCTTAACCGGCTGGTGGCGGAGAACCTGTTGACCTTCGTGCCGAACCGGGGTTTTTTCATTCGGGAACTGGATGGGAAAGAAGTGTTCGATCTTTTCGAGTTGCGCCGCACGATCGAATCGACCGCGGTGATGCTGGCTTGCGAACGGGCGTCGGACAACGACATCAAGACGTTGCGCAGGTCGTGGAAGCAGGTGATGAAGAGCGCGGAGCGGATGCCGTCCGACGAGCTCGTCGTCAAGGACGAGACGTTTCACCTCGAGCTGGCCGCGCTGTCGGGCAACGCGGAAATCGGCCGGGTGCTGCAGGGTATTAACGCGCGGATCCACTACGTGCGATGGGTGGATGTCGACCAGCGGCGCAACGAGGCGTTCACCGAGCATCTGCATATCCTCGATGCGCTGGCGGCGCGCGACGTCGAGCGCTGTATGGCGCTAACGGATACGCATATCCGCTGGCGAATGGAAGAGATCACGCGCGTCGTGCATGCGAGCGTGATCAAGCTGTACGCGAAATAACGGGCGGGCCGCGGGGTTTCCAGACAAGTGGGGAAGCGCCGCAGCGCACCGCGCCGGTACGGGACGCAGTCGACCGACAGGAGGACGGGCTCGCCCGCATGCAGGGGCGAGAGACCATCATCTCTTCGCAACGAGGCGCCGTCATGAAGCATGGCACACTGATCACGCTTTACAAACCGACCCAGGAGCAGGTCGATCATCTGGTGGATTTGCCACGATTGAGTCCTGTGGTCGTGGCTGTCGACAACTCCCCGAGCGTGGACGAGCAACTGCACACGCGGCTAAGAGCGCATGGCGTCGACGTGGTCGTCAACCAGAATCGCGGCGGCATCGCCGGAGCGTTCAATGCGGGCGTTCAGTTTCTGATCGATCGCGGCTGTGATGTCTTTTTCATTTTCGACCAGGACTCCTATATCCCGGACGATTATTTCGACCGCATGCTGGAAGGATGCGCCGAGGTGGGCGATTCCCGGTTCCTGGTCGGGCCGCGGATATTCAACCTGAACTTCAATCGCGATCTGCCGCTCTTCACGGTGCGCCGCTGGTCGGCGCAGATCAAGCGGATCAACGACGGCGCGCACGGCCTGCTGCGCTGCTCGGTGATCATCTCGTCGGGAACCGCCATCTCGCTGGAAGCGTACCGGGAGCTAGGACAGTTCCGCGAGGATTTTTTCATCGACCACGTCGACGCTGAATACTGCATGCGCGCGCAGGCTCACGGCGTGCCGGTGTGCGTGAACGCGGACGTGTCGCTACCGCATGAGCTCGGCAAGCCGCCGGCGCCCCAGCATTGGCCACAGGTCGATATCTTCGATCAGAGCGCCCTGCGCCACTATTACGCGGCACGCAATTGCATTCTGGTGGCACGCGATTACTGGCGCCGCTATCCGGCAATGTTGCTGATCAATCTGATCACGTTGAAACATGTCGCGTTCGTTTTACTTCACGCCAAGGAAAAGCGCAGGAAATTGCAGGCGATCCTGTG
This sequence comes from Paraburkholderia phenazinium, assembly GCF_900142845.1. Classification (NCBI taxonomy): domain Bacteria; kingdom Pseudomonadati; phylum Pseudomonadota; class Betaproteobacteria; order Burkholderiales; family Burkholderiaceae; genus Paraburkholderia; species Paraburkholderia phenazinium. The sequence goes on along the minus strand of NZ_FSRU01000001.1, from coordinate 3,057,346 downwards.
TGGTGTGACCGACGGGTTGCGCGGGCGGTACGGTCGAGTCTGACGTTCGCCGGAACTGTTCTTTCCTGTTGTGAATCTTCAATATGATATTTGATGGATATGATTGTATAAATAAATCTGTAATGCTAATTAAAATTAAGGAGCCGTAATGAACCGAGTATCGCCCGGCGGACGCCGTTACACAGGAGCGTATTCCGTCGCTCCGACGATCTTTACCGAACAGGGGAACCTCGATCTCGAGGGCCAGAAACGCTGCATCGATTTCATCATCGACGCCGGTGCGGATGGTCTTTGCATCCTCGCAAACTACTCGGAACAGTTTTCCCTGTCGGACCCCGAACGGGAGCGCCTGACCGCGACGATACTCGATCATGTGGCCGGGCGCGTGCCGGTGATTGTGACCACGACGCATTTCAACCCGCGCATCTGCGCGGAGCGCAGCCGTGACGCACAGGCTCGTGGCGCGGCGATGGTCATGATCATGCCACCGTATCACGGCGCCACGATCCGGTGTGGCGAAGCGGCGATCCATGCGTTCTTCAGCGACGTATCGGAGCGCATCGAGATTCCTATCATGTATCAGGATGCGCCGATGAGCGGTACCCAGGTGTCGGCCGCTTTTCTTGCGCGGATGGCCCACGAGATTCCCAACCTGAGCTACTTCAAGATCGAGGTACCCCAGTCGGCCGCCAAGCTGAGAGAACTGATCGAACTGGGCGGCGACGCCATCGAAGGGCCGTGGGACGGTGAAGAAGCGATCACGCTGCTCGCGGATCTCGACGCGGGCGCGACTGGCAGTGTGCTGGGAGCGGGTTACCCGGACGGCTTGCAGCCGATCATTCGCGAATATCTGGCGGGCAATCGTGAGGATGCGGTGCGTATCTACGAGAAATGGCTGCCGTTGATCAACTTCGAGAATCGCCAGTCGGGCCTGATGGCGTGCAAGGCTTTAATGAAGGAGGGTGGGATTATCGCCTCCGACGCGCCGCGCCGGCCGCTAACGCCGCTTCATCCGGCTACCCGGCAGAGCCTTGTCGAGATCGCCCGGCGTCTCGACGCACTTGTGCTGCGCTGGGCGCATTAGGCCTGACCTCCCGCTGCGATCCGGCTTTCCCTACATGGAGTGACGTCCATGAGCATGCCCACCATTCGACATATTGAGCCTCGATCTGCCATACGCGACGAAGCTCGCGCATCGCGCGCAGGAGTTCGGTCTCAAGTGGGTCGAGGAATGCCTGCCTCCCGACGATTATTGGGGCTACGCGCAACTGCGCGCTAACGTTCCGCACGGCATGCTGGTGACGACGGGTGAGCACGAAGCCACGCGCCGGGGCTTCCGGATGCTGCTCGAAATGGAGTGCTGCGACATCATCCAGCCTGACGTCGGCTGGTGCGGCGGTATCACCGAACTGATCAAGATCTCGGCGCTGGCGGATGCACGGGCGTGCTGGTAATCCCGCATGGCTCGTCGGTCTACAGCTGTCATTTCATGACGACGCGTCACAACAGTCCGTTTCCGAGTTCCTGATGATGGCGCCGGATGCCGACCGGGTCGTCCCGATGTTCGCTCCGCTGCTGCTGGATGAGCCCGTGGCCGTCATCGGCAAGATGAAGGTGCCCGACACGCCAGGTTTCGGCGTGAGGCTGAATCCGGAGGTGCACACCCAGCGGCCGTATGCACGTTGATCCCGGCTCGGGACAGGCCACAGGAGGGCATCCATGCTGCTCAAAGACAAGGTCGTGGTGGTGACGGGCGGGTCGCGAGGCATCGGGCGCGCGATCGCGCTGGCATGTGCGCGGCACGGCGCCCATGTCGCGCTGAACTACTGGAGCAATCCGCTGTTGCCGGGACAGCTCGACCATCAGATCGACAGCCTGCTCGACGAAATCCGTGCTACCGGACGTGAAGCGATCGCCGTGCCGGGCGACATCGCGCGGCCGGAGACGGCTGTGGACCTGGTGGCTCGCGCGGTCGATGCATTCGGGCGAGTCGATGTGCTTGCGAGCAACGCCGGCATCTGTCCGTTCCATGCGTTTCTCGATCTGCCGTCCGAGCTATTGCAGCGGACCATGGAGGTCAATCTGCATGGGGCGTTCCATGTAGCGCAGGCGGTGGCGAAACAGATGGTTCGGCAGGGCGGGGGCGGGGCGATCGTCGCGACGAGCTCGATCAGCGCGCTCGTCGGCGGTGCGCTGCAGACTCACTACACGCCGACCAAGGCCGGCGTGCACGCGCTAATGCAGTCGTGCGCGGTTGCGCTGGGGCCGCACCGGATCCGTTGCAATTCGGTCTTGCCGGGCACGATCCGGACCGAGATCAACGAGGCCGACCTGAGCGAGTCCGACAAGCGCGCCTATTTCGAGCAGCGGATTCCGCTCGGCAGGCTGGGGGAGCCGGACGACGTCGCCGACAGCGCCGCGGAGATCGACGTGCTGAAGGTCGTGCACGTCGAGGCGATCCATGACGCGTGGACGTCTCCGACGGAAGTCGACTGGCTGCAGGCGCTCGCCGACGATCCGCTGTCGTCGGGTAAGCCCGAAGGCATCGTCGCGGGTGTCGACCTGTTGCGCGAGGATGCGCGTGCGCTGCTGGCCGATGCGGTGGCCCACCGTAACGTGCGGGGTATTCGCCAGGTGCTCAACCTGGCACGGCGATCCCAAGTATAACTATGTCGCGCTCGATTATCTGACCGAGCCGCGCTGGTTGGAACACTTCAGACTACTGAGGGAATTCGGGCTGTCCTTCGATCTGCAGTTATATCCCTCGCAGGTGGATGCCGAGTCGGCGCTGATCGAGGCTAATGCGCAGACGCCGTTCAGAGTGTCGCAACGACAAACGAAATCGTGACCAGCAAATAGTTGTATGAGCTCTGCATGAAAAGTCCAACCGCGGGAGGGAAGCGGCTTAACTTGTTATCGACCGTTGCCGGCGTTTGTTTAATTGATTTTGAATATGCCAGTAATTGGGATGCAAGGAGCGGCACGGGCGCCGGCCACGGCTGTTTTTGCGTGCGTTCGAGGTCGGCGTCGAGCCGGTTCGCGATACCGCCGACGAATGCTCGTATTTACGGATGCGTGTAATCCTTTACACGCATTTTTTTTTCACCTAGCATGGGTTTACGCACTCCGGATGCGCCAAGAGCAGCAAGCGCTAGGTCACCAGCGCGGAGCACGCGGATCATCGTGTGTTTTTCAGTATTTTGTGTAATCGATTACCACGTCAGACGAATAGGCTGAAAACGTTGGAAGCGTCGCGCCGGGAAGGCGCGGCGCGTTCCGGATACAGAGCCTTCAAACCCGTGCCCCTGTGTTCATTCTTTGGAACCTACGACTATCATGAAGACCATGCATCCTGCTGAGGCGCAATCGATTTTCGATCGGAAAACGCTGCGCTCGACCCTGAAGTCAATTGTGTTGAGCGTGTGTATCGCGAGCGGAATCGGCAGCGCGATGGCGCCCGCCAGTGCGGAAGAAACCACGTTTGCGTCGATCCGCAAAGCCGGCGAACTGCGCTGCGGCGCGGCGCTGGCGCCGCCGTTCGTCGTGCGCGATCCGAAAACCGGCGATTACTCCGGTGCCTTTAGCGATCTGTGCCGCAAGTTCGGCGAGAGCGTACTGAAGGTGAAAGTCCGCTTCGTCGATACGACGTGGGACAACATGGTCGCGGGGCTGCAAACGAACAAGTGGGACCTGGCGATGGCCATCAACCGTACGCCGGTTCGGGAACAGGTGATCAACTTCTCGACCGCGGTGGTTCGCAACGATACGGACTTCGTGTACAGCCGCACCGATTCGAAGTTGCCGACGCCGATCAAATCGGTGGCCGACATCGACAAGCCGGGCATCGTTATCGCGGTGGTGCAGGGGACCACCGACGACAAGGCCATCACGCCGGCCATCAAACAGGCGCAAATCCTCCGTCTGCCGGATGCAGACAGCACGCGTCTTGCAGTGATTTCCCATCGCGCCGATCTGCTGGCCGATCAATCCGACGCGAATCTGATCTTCCAGGCGGCGCATCCCGACTGGGCCGAGATTTTCCGCGCGACCCCTTCGTTCAATCTGCAAGACGTCGCGTTTGGTCTGAACAAAAGTTTCACTGCTGCCGACCTGAATCTGCTTAACCAGTTTATCGAGCAGCAGACCAGGACGGGTTTCGTGAAGACAAGCGTGGACGCCGCGGTCAAGCAGGCTGCGCAGTCGGTCAAGCAATAAGCTGATGACACGCGCAGCCGTTGCGAGGAAAGCAAATGGAACAAGTGATGAAGGTGGGCCGGCAAACCATGGACGAGAGGGATGCAGCACCGTCGCGCGACGGCTTCAACCCGGCAGATGCACCTGCGTACAGCGGCGTGCAACCGCTGGTACGGATGCGAGGGCTGTGCAAGCAATACAGTCCCACTCTGCAGGTGTTGAAAGGGCTGGATTTCGACATGCAACCCGACGACCGGCTCGTCGTAATCGGCCCGAGCGGCGGCGGCAAAAGCACGTTGCTGCGCGTGCTGATGGGCCTTGAGACGATCGACGGCGGCAGCGTCGAATTCGATGGTCAGCGCTATCTGTCTTTCGATCCCAAATCCCGGCAAACCCGCATGGATCTGGCGATTCGCAAGCGGGTCGGCATGGTCTTTCAGCACTACACGCTTTTCCCGCATCTGGATGTGCTGCGTAATCTCACGTTGGCCCCATGCAAGACACAAGGGGAGTCGCGCAGCTCGGCTGAACAGCGCGCGCTCCACCTTCTGGAACGGCTCGGTCTCGCAGCGAAGGCACGCGCCTATCCGGCCCAGCTCTCGGGCGGCCAGAAGCAGCGCGTGGCGATCGCGCGCGCGTTGATGCTCGACCCGAAGCTCATGCTGTTCGACGAGGTCACGTCGGCACTCGACCCGGAACTGGTCGCGGAAGTCGAACTGGTGATTCAGGAACTGGCCGCGAACGCGATGCCGATGATCATGGTCACGCACGACATGTGGTTCGCGAAGAAGGTCGCCTCACGGATTCTCTTCTGTGCGGACGGCGTCGTCGTCGAGTCGGGTACGCCCGAGCAGTTGTTCAGGAACCCGCAGCATGAGCGGACCCGCGAATTTCTGAACAACGTCCTGCACATTGACTAGGAGTGCCAGCGTGACTTACTCCTTCGATTTCTCGTCGATCTCGTCGGGGCTCGACGCATTGCGTCAGGGTCTCGCAATCACTTTCCTGATCGCGCTGTGTGCGAACGCAATCGGCGTGGTTGCAGGGTTCGGGGTTGGCCTGCTGTCGCAGGCCCGTTCGCGGCTGATCCGTATGCTGGTTTCGGCATTCGTCGAATTTTTTCGTTGCACGCCCGCGCTGGTCCAGGTGGTGTGGTTCTTTTACTGCGTGCCGATCATCTTCAACGTATTTCTGACACCGGTGACGATGGGCATTCTCGTCATCTCGCTCAATCTCACGGCCTTCAACGCGGAAGCCTACCGCGCCGGCATTCAGTCGGTGCCGCGGGAACAACATGATGCGGGTATCGCGCTCGGCTTGTCGCCGTTTCAGCGCGCCATCTACATCGTCCTTCCGCATGCGTTCCGAAGCGCCTATCCGGTACTCGTGACGAACGGTATTTCAGCATTGCAGCAGACCTCACTGCTTTCCGTCGTGGCGATTCAGGAACTGATGTATCGCGGCAAGGAACTGGCGTCCGACACCTACCGGCCGCTCGAGGTCTTTACGACAGTAGGGTTGCTGTACCTGGCCGTATCGGTGGCCGTTGCCCAGATTCTTCGGGGCGTCGAACGCCGGCGTGCGCTGCGCTATTCGGTGTAACGGTATGAAATTCAATTTTCTGTTTCTTCTGGGATACATCGACCCTCTGCTTGCCGGGCTCGCGCTCACATTGAAGCTGACCGTCGGCGCATCGATTGCGGGCATCGTGCTCGGGTTTATTGCGAGCCTGTTGCGTACATACGGCAGCGCGCCCGTGCGCGCTTTGGCGGCCGGCTATGTGGAGCTGTTCCGCGGCACACCGTTGCTCGTGCAACTGTTCTGGTTCTTCTTCTGCCTGCCGCTTCTGCTTCACGTCGACGTCGGCATCGTCGTCGCATCGCTGACGGCGCTGTCCTTGTACATGGGCGCGATTACGTGCGAAACGTTCCGCGGCTCCCTCGCGCTGATCCGCAAGGAAGAGCTCGACGCGTGCGTGGCGCTGGGTCTTGGCCGGATGACGCGCATCGTCCATGTCATCTTGCCGCTGACTTTCGTGCGTGCGATGCCGCCGCTGCTGTCGAACATCGTCAGCCTGTTCAAGGAGAGTGCGCTGGTGTCCGCGCTCGGCATGGCGGACCTGATGTTCGTCGGCCAGAACATTGCCAATACGAGCGCGCGTCCAGTTGAAGTTCTCACGACAACGGCGCTCATCTACTTCGTCGTCGCGTTTCCGCTCACGCGCTGCGTCGGCAGGATCGAGCGAAAAGTGCTGAAGCGCTTCTAGCCGGGCAGGGACATGGACAGGGGCGGCGACGCCGCTTCCGATCGAGGATCAGGCACGAACTCAGGCAGGAAATCAGGCCATGGAAATGAAGCGAATGATTACGGTGGTCGGCGTTCACACAGCCGGCGAACGCAACGATGTAATTACCGGCGGCGTGCTCGACGTGCCAGGCAAGACGATGTTCGAGAAGATGCAATATCTCGAGCGCGAGGCAGACGATCTGCGCAAGTTCCTGTTGCAGGAGCCGCGCGGCAGTGTCACGCAATGTATCAATCTGGTGCTGCCGCCCTGCGATCCCAGGGCGGACGCGGGGTTCGTCATCATGGAGTCGGAGTACTACGTGCCGATGTCCGGCAGCAACACGATCTGCACCGTGACGGCGTTGCTCGAAACCGGCATGTTGCCGATGCAGGAACCTTATACGCGTCTGGTTCTCGAGGCGCCGGGCGGCCTCGTGGAGGTGCAAGCAGAGTGTCGGGACGGCAAGTGCCTGAATGTCCGGTTCGCCAATGTGCCGTGTTTCGTGTTCGGCCTGGATCTTCCCGTCGAAGTACCCGGCCTCGGAACGCTGACCGTGGACGTTGCGTACGGCGGGATGATCTATGTGCTGGTCGATGCGGCTTCCGTAGGATTTTCAGTTGAGCCGTCCGAAGCGGCAGACATGGTGAAGATCGGTGAAGCGATCAAGGCCGCCGCAGCCGAGCAGATTCCGGCAGTCCATCCGGAAATGCCGGAGATTCACACGATCAATCAGACGCTGTTTGCGGGTCCGCTCGAACGTACCCCGGCGAGACTGGCGTCGAAAAACGGTGTGATCGTGTCGCCGGGCAGGCTGGATCGCTCGCCTTGCGGCACCGGCACCAGTGCGCGGCTTGCCGTGCTGCACGCACGCGGTCTGATCGAGCCGGGCGAGAAGTTCTTGAACCGGTCGATTATCGGCACGGAGTTCACAGGCGAGATCGTCGAGACGCTGACGGTGGGCGGCCGACCCGGCATTCGTTCCGCGATCACGGGGAGTGCGTGGATCACCGGGTTTCATCAGTACGTCCTCGATCGGTCCGACCCGTTCCCCACCGGCTATCGGTTAAACGACATCTGGAGAGAGTAGGCCGGCGTGGAGTCGTAAGGCGTCACACTCAGCCTCAAGGTGAAATCGATTACCAAAAGACAAGGTAATTCAAACGAATAGAGCGCTATAACGCGATTCATTGAGCGGTAATCGATTTCGTATTTATAGGTCACATGTCATTCCGTACGGAGAGTGAGCATGAGCAGCAATGGTGATGAAACAGGTGGATTGAAGCAGCCGGCGCAACGCGCCGCAGGCGAGGGCGGCAAGTTTCTGCTCGTGCATCCACGCGACGAAGAGAGTTACTGGCAGCCACAGCCGGCCAATGGCTATGCGTCTGTCCATGTGGCGCCGCATCTCGTCCCGATGGATCGGCCGTTCTCGGTGGGAACCCAGACGGTGCCGCCCGGCGGCGTCGTCAGGCTGCATTCGCATACCGACAATGAGGAAGTCCTGCATTTCATCGCGGGTCACGGCAAGGCCGTTCTGGATGGCGCCGAGTACCGGCTCGAGCCGGGCATGACGCTGTTTCTCGGCAAGCTGCGTACCCACACGTTCATCAACGACGGCGATGTCGATCTGCACTGGGCCTGGTTCTTCCTGCCCTCGGGTCTCGAGACTTTCTTCCGGCAAATCGGCCGTCGACGCAAGCCGGGCGAAGCTGCTCCCGAACCGTTTGCGCGACCGGAGAACGTCGCTGAGATCGAAGCACGCACGGTCTTTTCCACTCCACGGGATGGGAGCTGAGCGATGGGCAGGCATACAAGCTCAGGTGTCTATTACGAGGCGCTCGGGCGCGGCGATGCGATTGTTTGCATCGCAGGTCTCGGTGGACACGCATCGTTCTGGCGGCCTGTGGCGGAACTTCTCGCAGACCGCTTCCGGGTGATCGCGTTCGATCATCCCGGTGTCGGCGGCAGTACGAAGGCCGCGGATCAGCGCATTGCACTGATTGCGCAGGCGGCGCTCGAGGTGCTCGACGTGGAGGACGTGCGTGTGGCTCATATGATCGGCCACTCGACAGGCAGCCTCGTCGCGCAAACGCTCGCAATCGATCACCGCTCGCGTTGCGCGAAGATCGTACTCAGCGGCGGGTGGGCGAAGCCGGATCGCCGCTTCAGGGATCTGTTCGATCTGCGTCACCTGATGCTCGAAAAGCTCGGCACGCGCGCTTATTCGGCGTTCGCGCGGCTCTTCGGTTACGACGCCCGCTGGTACGAGCAGCATCTCGCTGCGGACCGCCTGCGATTCGATGGCGACGACGAGTTCGATGTGCAGACGGCGTTGCGCCGGATCGAGATGCTGCTCGGTTATGAGCGCTCTGAGGAACTGGCCGCACTCGATATCGAGGCGCTGATCGTCGGCGCGCGAGACGATTTCATCGTTCCGTTTCACCATTCCGAAGATCTCGCGCGCCGCATCCGCAATGCGATGCTCGTCGGCGCTGTGGGGGGACATTTTTTCCCGCAGGTTTATCCGGATGTGTTTGCGGACCACGTGACCGCTTTTCTGGACCGGAGGGCGGCATGACGGTCCGCGAGTTAGCTGCAGTGCCTCTTGAGTCCGCGGAGGTTCGCGAACGTATTTTGATCATCGGCATGGGGGCGATGGGAAAGCGCGTCGCCACCGCGTTGCAGACACTGGGCACCGCGAATTTCGACTGGTGCTGCCTTGTGCCGGACGCCGCAGGCGAGTCGGATCTGCTGAAGCAGACTTACGGCGTCGAGGTCTTTCATGATGTCGACACGCTCGTGGCGTGGCGGCCGACTCTCGCAGTGGAGTGCGCCGGTCATGCCGCCGTGCACGAAGCAGTGGTGCCGCTGCTCGAGCGTGGGGTCGACGCAATCGTCGTGTCGGTGGGCGCGCTCGCTTCGTCATCGCTGCGCGAGGAGATCGCTGCCGCAGCGAAGGCCGGCGGCGCGCGTGTCACGCTGGTGTCCGGCGCAATCGGCGGTATCGACGCATTGCATGCGGCGCGCACAGGTGGCCTCGATTTCGTGCGCTACACCGGCAGAAAGCCGCTGCACGCGTGGCTCGGATCGCCTGCCGAGTCGCAATTCGATCTGCTGGCGATCGATCGGCCGACAGTCATTTTCGAGGGCAGCGCCGGCGAATCGGCGCGACTTTACCCGAAGAACGCCAATGTCACGGCTGCGGTCGCACTCGCCGGCATCGGCTTCGACAAAACGACGGTCGTCCTAACGGCCGATCCCGGCATCGACAGGAACATTCATGAAGTCGAGGCCCAGGGTGCCTTCGGGCATCTGTTCATCCGCCTCGAAAACAATCCTTTACCGGACAACCCGCGCACCTCGTGGCTCGCGGCAATGAGCATCGAAGAAGCGGTTTTCCGCCGTCTTGAACATTTAATCCAGAGATGAGAAACGATATGCGACTCGAAGGAAAAGTAGCCCTGGTGACGGGCGCGGCTTCAGGCATTGGAGCAGCAACCGCCGAACTTTTTGTGAAAGAAGGTGCACAGGTCGTGTTAGCGGACCGCAATCTCGACCAGGCGCGGCGCGTGGCTGCGACGCTGGGCGAGCGCGCGCTCGCGGTGGGCGTCGACGTGGTTGTGTCGCAGCAGATTCGCGATGCGGTGGGCGCGACGATCAGTGCGTTCGGCGGTCTTGATATCCTGGTCAACAACGCGGGGCTGGGGATTCGCGGGACCGTCGTGAACACGGAGGAAGACGACTGGGACCGCATTATGGAGGTCAACCTGAAAAGCGTTTTTCTCTGTTCGAAGTATGCAATTCCCGAGATTGCGCGGCGTGGCAAAGGGGCCATCGTCAATATTTCGTCCACGGCCGCCGTGTGCGGCATTCCGGACCGCGCGGCGTACGTCGCGGCGAAGGGTGGCGTGGCTGCGTTGACGCGTTCGATGGCGCTGGATCACGCGGAGCAGAACATTCGCATCAACAGCATCGCGCCCGGCGTGATCTGGTCGAGCTATTACGAAGAGATGTTGCGCACCGTGCCCGATCCGGACGGTTTCGTCAGCGGACTGAAGGCGCGTGCGCCGGTCAACCGGATGGGACAGCCGCACGAGATTGCGACGATGGCTCTGTTCCTCGCGTCAGACGAGTCGTCGTTCGCCACGGGCGCAATGTTCACGGTGGATGGCGGCTATACCGCCCGATAGCAGACCAGGGGTGCTTCGACATGATTCACGAGTTGCGCGAGTACCGGATCGACGTACGGGCCGCGGATGCTTACTTCAGCCTGTTCAGGGATCTTGCGATGCCGATCCGGGGCAGCGCTTACGGTCGGCTGGTGGCCAACTGGCTGATCCCCGGCGAGGTGGTGACGTTTTATCACCTGTGGGAATACGACTCGTTGGTCGAGCGCACGGCAAAGCGTGCCGCGTTGGCGCAGGTCGAACGGTGGACGCGCGATTTTTTGCCGGGGGCGGCCGCGCTGGTCAGCAGCCAGCGGCTCACGATCTTGACCCCTTACGCGATCGACGGGCTGCCCGGGTTCGCCATTGACGATTTCGCCGCCGCGCCGATTGTCTTCACGACCATCCGGTGCAGAACCGGCAAGGCCGCAGCGGTGGCCTCTGCGGTCGCGGCCGCCCGACCGCTGGGGTTGCGCGGCGTATGGACCGAAGAGATGCCGGACCCGAACGCCGTGTGGTATGTGTGCGATCGCGGCGAGGCGCCTGCTTCGGACTGGCTCGAAGCGCACGGTGCCGTTCACCGAACCACGAAAACCTGTGAAAGAGGTCCGTACTGATGGCTGCGCGAGCGCCCACGGATTGCTGGATGATTACCCCGCCGCGGTACGGCGGGCATGCGTGTAATCGTTTTCCAACCGGCCTCGCGGTGATACACTTGGCTCGTCAAAACAGGAATAGCGGACCCTGTCCGCCGTTCCCATCTTGCTGAGCCATGAAAAGTCAGAAAGCAAAAGCGAACGTATTCGACGTTGCGAAGGCTGCGGGCGTCTCGGTCGCGACCGTCTCCCGTGCGTTCAACATTCCCGATCGCGTCGGCGCAGAGGCCCGGGAAAAGGTATTCAACGCGGCGATGCAATTGGGCTACAGCCCGAATCCGGCGGCCAAGGCACTGCGCCTGCAGAAGTCGTTCATCATCGGCGCAGTGATTCCGTCGCTCGATTACTCGATGTTTGCGCGCATGACGCACGCGTTCGAGGAACAACTCACGGCCGCGGGGTATAGCGTGTTCGTGGTGACGAACGGGTTCGACAACCGGAACATGCTCGATGCGGTCAAGAAGATCGTCGAGCGCGGCGCCGAGGCGCTGTTGCTGGTCGGCAAGATCGAAGATCCGCGACTCAGGAGCTACCTGGAAGAAACGCAGATTCCCTGTGTGACCACGTATTCGTATAACGAAGATCCGATCGTGCCGTCCATCGGCTTCGACAATTACGCGGCGACGAAGCAGGCCGTGGAGTTTCTGATCCGGCTTGGTCACAGGAATATGGCGATGGTCGCCGGTCCGCTGCAGGGCAACGACCGTCAGCAGGCGCGCATGCGCGGCTTCGAGGAAACCATGCGGGCGCATGGTTTGAACGACGGCATCCACATTATCGAAAAGAGCTACGGCGCGGCGATGATGCAAGGCGCCGATGCGATGCGGCAGATCTACTACGAATTCCCCGATGTGACCGCGGTGGTGTGCAACGCAGATGTGTTCGCGCTGAGCGCCATTGCGGAATGCCGACGTCTCGGCCTGCGCGTGCCCGAGGATATCTCCGTGGTCGGTTTTGACGACGACGATTACACGACCATTTTTTCTCCCGCATTGACGACGATCGCGGTTCCGGCCGCGGAGATGGGGCGTCATGCGGCGCGTTCGCTGATGGGTGCGCTGACCGCGGGGCGGCGGGTCATGTCGGCGCGGCTCGATACGCAATTGGTAGTGCGTGAATCGACGAGCGTGCCGCGGATTGCCGCCGCGAAGATATCACCCGAGGTGGCTTGAATAGCGTGACGTCGAAGGCGTGAACAGGGTGCTTTTTGGGGTTCTGCACGGTGGCGTGATGTTACCGGAATCTGTCAATTGCGCCACTGGCTGACGGTGCGTGAGAACGGGACAATGCCTTGCAACGATCCACTTTCTCGACGCGCCGTCCCTCCAGGATAGCAAGAATCGAGCGGGCCTCGCCAGCGCTCCCCTGCATTGCAATAACACGGATGCCGGGGTACTGGGCATGGAACGCACGCATGAGGGGCGGGAAATACTGCAGTCCGTACATCGGCGGCATACCCACCCGGACTTCACCGGTGCGCAACTCCTGACTGTCTGCGATTTCCTGTCGCGCTGAATCCAGTTCCTGAAAGATGCGCTTCGCACGGCGCATCAACAATTCGCCCTCCGGTGTCAGGGTCACGGGGCGATTGCGTCCACGGGTGAAGAGCGTGACGCCCACTTCCTCCTCGAGCTTTTTCACGGCAACACTCAACGCGGGCTGCGCGATGTGAAGTTTAGTTGCCGCGCGGGTGATGTTGCCGAGGCGGGCGATGGTCTCGCATTAGCGAAGTACGCGGATGTCCATATTTGAAAACGATGCTGAGGATACACGAACGGTATTTCCGTTACGACGCCCATGTCAATAAACTGTAAGTGGCCAGCAAACCCGTCTTGACGGATTGGGCTAACCGACGATCACCGTCGGCTGCCAGCGATGCGGCAGCAATGCAGAGATGTCGCTGGCCTTGTGGGTCGGCAGCCGCGTGAGGATGTCCTTCAGATACGCGTGCGGGTCGTGCCCGTTAAGTTGTGCAGACCGTATCAGGCTCATGATGGTGGCAGCGCGCTGGCCTGCCCGTTCAAGGTGGACTCCGGAGAATACAAACTGATGGGGCTTGCGCCATATGGCGAGCCGCGTTACTTCCAGACTATCTGCGACCATCTTATTGATATCAAACCGGATGGGAGCTTCTGGTTGAATATGGAGTACTTCGACTACGCGGTCGGAGACAGCATGATCAACGAGAAATTCGAAAAATTATTCGGTGGACCACGGCGAAAACCAGAAGCGTTGATCACCGGGCGTGAGTTCGATCTCGCCGCCTCGATCCAGCTCGTTCTGGAGCATGCCCTGTTGCGTTTGGCGAAATCCGTGAGGGTGCAGACCGGACAAACAGCATTGTGTCTGGCGGGCGGAGTCTCGTTGAATTGCATAGCGAATGGGAAATTGCTCAAGGCGCGAATCTTCGACGACATCTGGGTCCGGCCGGCGGCCGGCGACAGCGGAGGCGCGCTAGGTGCGGCATTAGCTGGTTGGCACATGGAAAAGAAACAGCCGCGGAAGTTTACCGGTGTCGATTCGATGAAATCCGCGCTGTTGGGATCGAGCTATAGCAATGACGAAGTAGAAACCGCGCTGATGTCCTGCGGCGCGGTTTTCCGACCGGTAGCTGAAAGCGAGATGTTCGACGAGGTGGCGGATCTTCTCGCGGAAGGGAATGTGGTCGGCTGGTTTCAGGGGCGAATGGAATTCGGCCCTCGGTCCTTAGGCGCGCGGGCGATTCTCGGCGACGCACGAAACGTCACGATGCAAAGTGTCCTGAATCTAAAAATCAAGAATCGTGAATCTTTCCGTCCATTCGCGCCAGCGATTCTGGAGGAGCATGTTTCAGCGTGGTTTGAGACTGATCGGCCCAGCCCTTACATGCTCTTCGTTGTCGACGTTGCGCGAATCCGGCGCAGGGCACTTTCTGAGCAGGAGCAGGGGAATTCCAGAGAGGATTACTACGTTGATCCTGCCGCTTGGATACTCCTTCACAATGGAGTGACTGGCTCCCTGAGGGAAGCGCCCCCGCTCGCGCCTGCGTCGAGGCTCCCCCCGCCTCATCGCAGTTTGAACTGCAGGTGTTTGCCGTTGGTCAGCGGCCAAGCGCCGAGTAAAGTGCGCAAGGGGCCGTTGCAAACGCAACAACGTTTATCGTCATTGATAAGAGGGATTGCTTGATGCGATTCGGGCTATTAATTTTACTGGCCTAGGGAGTAGGCTTAAGTCGAGCGACGGCGCTTCTGATGATCGCGGCCCACGTTGGTTGACTAGCCTGACCGCCTACACACGCACCTGTTCGTTGTCCCCGCGCGAACTGCTTTCGCACGTGGACCGCAAGGTCCGCCCATCCAGAATGACCGAACCGAGCTGGCCTTGCCGCTCCTGTGCTATCCGTAGGCCGGTAGGGGTTTCGGACTCTATTTCGATGAACTGGACGTTTTCGTCTTGCGAGCGCGGCCGGTTCTTATGGCCGCTCCGAGTCCTGCCACTCACGCGATAAATGTAGGCGCTGCTCTCGGCCCGGCGGAACTGAGCAACAGTCTCATATGTGTCGGTCAGGATCGGTTCGCGCCTGATGTCACGCATAGAATTCGCCGAACAGCATCGACCAATACGCATTACTACGTTAGTTAGCGTAAGGAATTTGCAATCATCCTGAAACAGAAGCGCGAGCCGAGGCATCTAGACTTAAGTTAGTTTCACTGGTGAAAGCACGTGGTCAGCATGATTTTCGATGGTTAAGAATATATATTTTGCAATCCCAATTACATGAGAATGAGAAATCCATGGAAAAAGCGGACGATGACGTTACTTGAAATTACCTCGCGTCATGGAGACGGTGTGGCGGACACATCAAAATGTCCTGCCAGCGACCGGTACGTTGCCGGGCAAGAAAAGGAGCTGGCGCAAGCGATCTTTTTGCACACCGGCTGGCGGAGCGCAGGAACATGGGTGTGGTCGCGCTTCCGGGCCCTGGAGCCGGTGAACGCCCTTTACGAACCACTGGGCAATTTGCTCGGCGAGCTAAGGGTCGCCGAGATACCCAACATTCGATCCACGTCAGATTCGGGTCATCCGCCACTTGGTAAGCCTTACTATGAAGAGTACCGTTCATTCATACAGGAGTGTGGGTACGGCGTGGTCGGATACCGGAAACGCTTTAGTATCGATCGTTTTGGAAACACACCGGACGACGAATTTCCAGCATTGCGGACCTATTTGAAAAATCTCCAGGACCAGTCGACTGGTCTGGGAAAATTGCCCGTCTTCAAGTTTTGTCGCTCCGCAGGACGTTTGCCGTGGCTCCGGAGCGCTTTTCCGCATGCGGTGCATGCCGTCGTATTGCGAAATCCCGCAGCGCAGTTCGCATCTGGGTGGCTGCTAAACCAGGAGTGGAGCAACCCGTTCTTTGTTGCAGCACCATTTCGAGTCCTTGGTCTCAACCAGGTCGAACCCGTTGTTAAACAGGTTGTCGAGACGTTCGGAGTGAGCCTGCCGCCGTTCGTTTATGCATCGGCCGAAGAGTACGCTGCGGTTTGCGAACAGTATGCGCGCACGGCCGAGAGTAGCAACGCGTACCGGGCCTTCCTGGCGTTGTGGAGCCTCTGCGCGTCGCGGATAGTCGACGGTTCGGATCTCCTGATCGACATGGATCGGCTTGGACAGTCGTCCGAATACGCCTCCGAACTGAGTGCGCAGTTTCGCGCGCGCGCTGACGTCACACCAGACTTTGGTGGGGCAAGAAATCAGTTCGACGAGATAAAGCGACTAGCCATACGAATATCGGGAATTGACGGGCGATTGATACGGCGCACGAACTCGTTGGCGGGAAAATTTGCGCTGTCGCAAATAGACGGTTTGCGGGACTCGCAGACAGGTATTGCAAAGGTTATCCGCGAGAAACTCGCGCTTGCCGACGAAGTCGCCGAGCAGTGGCGCTAGGCGCTCGACAGACGACGGTTTGCTGCATCGCCGAACCCGCTCACGAGACTCGTTTTGGGGTAGGGGGATCATCGACACATTTTTGTAATCGTATCGGCCAAGTCAACGGTCTAAGCTCATGGGTAAACACACTAGACTTGGGAGAAAACTTGCCGAGATAATAGTTAGATTTACTCTCTAGGCAACATCATGACGCTCTCTGGACCTTAATGTAGGTCTCATCGACGCGCCGGCTCTTGCCGACGGGGCGTTTGTGGCGGCGAAACGCTTTCTCCAGCACCGGCAGCAGCTTGAGGGCCCAACGATGCACGGTTGAGTGATCCACCGAGATGCCTCGCCCCGCCATCATTTCTTCCAGGTTTCGCAGGCTTAGCGCATAAGACACGTACCAACGCACGCACGTCAGGATTCCATCAAGCGGGTAATGCGGGCGTTTGAGCACGCGAGCCACGGCTGGATTCAGCGTCTTCATCAGGCTTTCAGTCGTTCATCTTGTTCCACGCATCATAGCCGACCGCCTTATTGCAATCGAACTGGTTGAAGGCTGTCGTAGTTGGTTCAACCGCTTTCGCAGACCGCTCGTTCGATACGAAAAACTCGAACGTAGTTTCATCGCCCTAAACCATCTTGCCGCTGCCATCATCGCCTTTCGCAAGGTGCCGTTGAACGTCAACATAATTTACGGATAAGTTCTTGGATAACGCTCATCGGCTGCGTCAAAGTCGCCAAGAGTCACCGATTCGATGCAAACTGACCACTGTACCTTCGATCGCAGCCTGCGCATCGTCGCGTGCGAGCGTCAATAGTTGCTGTAAGAGCCGGATGATGCGATTGAGCCGCATGTCGATACGTTCAAGCGTTTGACCATCGTCCTTCAACGTACTGCTTCTCGTAGCTGCCTGCAACTGTAGTTTCAGCGCTGCAAGCGGCGAGTGAAGCTCGTGGGCCGCATCGGCGCATGTCCGGCACCGCTCAAGGCTGACCTTGATCGCTACGCCGCGTTGCATGTGCAGACCTACGGTGAGACAGTCGACGCGGTGACACTCATTCCACTCATGCTGAAGGTTTTCATGGCTAAAGGCCCGTGTCGATCACAGCCAAATCCTTTAACCACGCGGGTTTGGGTGGTCTGTTGATGATCGAGTGGGGATTCGAGGCCAGTTCGCAAGGACCGGATCGGAAGCGCCTGCGTGCCATTTTCTGACCTGTCCAGACGATTGATTTTGCTGTATGGGTAGGATGATAGGTACGTCGTGGTTCGGGTGTGCGGGAGTCAAACCTGGTGTGGCTTTGCCGGCGACTGTTGGCGCCTGCTGCCTTCCGCCAGTCAAGGCTTCCCGGGCATTCCGGTATTTTCCGTAGACGTCCTGTAGACCGCTGATTTTAAAGCGCCTTGTGGGTAGGATTGGAGGGCAACATGGCAGGACGACAATTGCACCGGCTCAGCGCCCTGCCGCACGCCAGAGTCGCCTTGGAGCACTCCTACTCCCGAACACGGCGGACCGAAAGGAATACGGCCAGTAGCCAGAATGGTAGGACCGTGAACAGGCCCACGAGAGTTGTTACCGCCCGAATGTCATGGAGCTGCCACACAGTGCCAGCGGGATCGGTCACCGACCCCGCCTGCGTGTCTAACAGCAAGCTTAAAACGGGCGCGACAATCATCGAACTGTAGGCAAGCAACGGCTTGATCCAGTAACCGGGTATCTCCGAGTGCGGTGAGTCAAGGCGCCGCGCGTATAGCGCAAACACCTGGTAGAACACATAAACAGTCAGATACCAGCCGAGAAAATTGACGAACGGCACGCCGAAATAGTCGCCGCCGTGATGCCAGACCCAGTTGCCGGTGATCGTCGACATCATCGGATCGATGGTCAGATCCCAGCTCACCATGATGAAGCTCGCGATAACAGGCGTCGCAACAGACAGCACGCCACGCAGCTTGCCGGACACGTCGCCCAGAATGGCGCGCGCAAGCGTCCACGACAGGTACCCGACGCCAAAGTATGCCGGGCCGATCAGCAGCGGAACGAGAAATAGTTTCGGGCCCATCGCATCGGTGTAGTGATACGCCCCGAACGGAAAGCCCGTGACGATGCTCAGATTCTCGAACGCGTTACTGATGCCGAGGCAGGCGACGATAAAAAACAGAATGCCGCGCCATCCATAAGTGGACGCGCCGTGCAGCAGGCCAAACAGCAGTAGCGACAGTGCAAGCATCGCCCCGCCGACCGCCTGGGGCAGATGCAACAGCACGGCCGTGAAGTGAGACACCACGCTGGCGATCGCCAGAACCCAGAGCGCGGGCGAGATCCACGACGCCCCGGCTACACGGTGCGTGGTTTGCGAGGTACTCATGCGAATTGCCCCGAATAGCCGAAGTCCTTGCGGTAACGGGGAATGAACAGGTCGCGCCCCTTGATCAATGCCGTGGGACATTTACCGACAAGCACACCGTTGCGCGTGACCGGCAGCACACTCGCACCGTCGCGCGGGCCGAGCGGCACGAGAATGCCCCTGGATGACCACGGAAGATAGGTAGGCTGCGACTCCACTGACTGCCCGTCAAGCATGGCCGCCACGACCTTGACGAGCCATGGCACCTGGCGGGTGATGGCGACGATCGTCATTGGGTCGCCGGTGGCCGCGGCGTCGCCGAACGCGAACACCCGTTGTGCACGCGCCGGCCGCAACCATGCGTCGACCTTGACTCTGCCTTGCGGATTGAAGCGGGCGTTCGGCATCTGCTGGAACACAGCGGTGACAGGTCGCGCACCGAGCGCGGGAAAGATCAGTTGCTCACCGGACGTGTCGGGCATGCACGCCAGCGTGCCGAGATACGGGTATTCCGTCGATTCGAGATTCGCGACCCGTGTGTCGAAATGAAGGGCGACACCCTTGGCGCGCAGTTGTGCCTCAAGCGAATGGGCCAGCTTCTCCGGGTAACCGGGCATCAGCGTGGGCGCGCCGGATATCAGCGTGACGCGCTTGCGCGGATGCGCCGCCGCGATCTCGCCGGCCAGTTCCACGCCCACCGCACCGCCGCCGACGATCGCGACGCGATCCGTTTCGAGCAGACCCGCATGGGCGTCCTTCATGCTGTCCGTGAATGCCTGCGCAAAATGCCAGGCGGGTTTGAACGGGCGCGCATAGCTCGAGCCGGTCGCGACAATCACCGCATCGCCCTCGATCGTCTCGCCGTTCGCCAGTGTGACGCCACCGTCAGACACGCTAGTCACGAGACCTTGCCTGACCCGGCCGCGCCGCAACAGGCGATCGTAGGGAATCACGATCTGCGGCAGCAGCGACGGATCGACCACGCTGCGTATCGCCGCAACGTTATGGACGAAATGGTCGCGCGCCTCGACGACACACACCTCTGCGACCTTGTCCAGCGCTCTTGCGAGATTTGCGCCGGCATAGCCGCCTCCGACGATGATTACCCGTTTCATCATGTCCTCATTTGTTGACTTTCCGATCGGAAAGTTATTGCGATGATATACTTTCCAGTCGGAAAGTCAACAATCCCGTTTTACGGGCACTGAAGGGCGTCAGCATGAACACTTCCAAATCGGGAAACCCATCCGATGGCCGCTCCCGCATCCTGGCCTCGGCGCTGCAAGTTTTTGCCACGTCGGGCTTCGAGGGATCGAGTCTGCGTCAGATTGCCAAGCATGCTGGCGAAATGCATCAGTTGGTCGTCTACCACTTCAAGACTAAAGACGCGCTGTGGCGCGAGGTCGTCAGGTCGATTTTTGGCGACAGCACGCGGGAATTAAGCGCGTCGCACTGGGTGGAGAAAGCGGCTACAGAGGGACCGGGTATGGTGCTGCGTGACATGTTCCACGCATTCGCGACCTTCACTGCGAGGCATCCCGAATTCCATCGATTGGTCGCGTTTGAAGGTCAGATAGAAAGCGACCGATTCGATTGGTTGATCGAGAATTACATCCGTCCGTCCTACGAGATATCCACGCAGGCCATTCGCGCCGGACAACTGGCGGGCGTAGTACGCGCCGGCAATCCGGGGCAGCTTCACTACGCGATAATTGGCATCATCAACACCAGCATTGTGTTTGCGAACGAGTACAGCCGGATGACTGGCCTGGATCCACGCGCGCCCGAGGAAATCGAGAAGGTCGTTAGTCTTGCGTGCGACCTCTTGGGGCTGCCCACTTCGGCAAGACAGTAGAGGGGCAAGGCAGAACGCGTGCCGGCGTCGAGCCGTTAAGGCAAGACGCCCAACATCGTCCGTGTGAAGGTCCGTTGGTCGGGATGAACCGAGGCTCGAACGCCTCGTGAGACCGCGGTGCTCGATGGATTCGTCAGTTACATCTTGATGACGTCCATCACCGTTTTCTTTTTGTCCTTAAACTGATAGATCGTGATGGCTGCATCCTTGAGGTCACCGTGCGGATCGAACGCAATGTGACCGATGACGCCGTCATACTGTGTTGAAGGCATCGCGGCAAGGATCTTCGTTCGCTCGGTCGAATTCGCCCGCTTCATTGCGGAGTAGATGACGTAGACCGCGTCGTAGGTAAATGGCGCGTAGGCGTCGATCGGGGTCCTGAAACGGGCGACGTAGCGCTTGTCGAAGTCCTGTCCCTTCGGCATTCTCGACAATGCCAAACCTGCCTCCGAGCATGTAACGTTGCCTATCGCGTCGCCAGCCAGATCGATCATCTTGTCCGTGCATGCACCATCGCCTCCCAGCACTTTCGCCGTGATCCCGAGGTTCGCCGCCTGCTTCGCTAGCGGTCCAGCTGTTGCATCCGAGCCGCCGTACATGATCACGTCGGGGTGCAGGCCCTTGATCTTCGTGAGGATTGCGCGAAAGTCTATCGCCTTGTCGTTGGTTGCTTCACGCGTGACGATATTGGCGCCTTTCGCCTTCGCGGCCTTTTCGAATTCATCGGCAAGTCCCTGGCCGTAGGCCGTTGAATCGTCAACAATGGCAATCGTCCTGGCGTGCAGCGAGTCCAGCGCATAGTTGGCAAGCGCCGGTCCCTGAAGCGCATCAGTTGCGACTACGCGGAACGTTGTCTTGTAACCCTGCAGCGTGTACGTGGGGTTCGTCGAGCCCTGCGAAATCTGTACGATGTCTGCGCCGCTGTAAATCTTCGAGGCAGGAATCGACACGCCCGAATTGATGTCGCCCACAACCGCCACCACGCCGTCGTCGACAAGCTTCTGTGCGACCTGCGTGCCGGTACGCGGATCGGCAGCATCGTCCTGCGAGTCAAGCTGGAACATCACGGGCCTTCCGTCAATCACGGGATGCTGGCTGTTAATCTCATCGATCGCCAGCCGTGCCGCGTTTTCGCTGTCCTTTCCCATGTGGGCAAGCTGTCCGGTCAGCGGGGCGGCATGTCCGATCAGGACGACGGAAGGGGCGGCGAAACTGCGGCCGCCGAACGCCAGAAGGGCCGCACCGACCAGGATCGTGAGGGGACGACGCGACAGGCGAAGCGTGCTGGAATAGTGAGTCACGAGTAGATCCTTGATTCGAGAGTGGACGAAGAGCCGTATGTTTTGGCATCCGGGGACCCGTGGCGTGTAACGACAGCAGACGCCGGGCATGAGGCGCAGTATTCAAACGCCAATTTGCGCCGTCCAACGACTAATTTTATTGGCGAGCAATAAACAAATCTGATGCTTTGTTCGATGCTGAAGCGTCGCTCAACAGCACCTCGACGCTGCGTCCAATTGACAGGATCGCGGCGTCGGCAAGCGCTGTCCCGCAGATCGACAGTCCTACCGGCGGCTCGCCCGGACGATGACATGGCACGGATAGGGCGCAGCCGTCCATGAAGTTTATGATGCTCGGGTTGCGCAGCACTTTCGAGTTCACGGCAAAGAAGTAACCGTCGTCCTGCTCCAGAGCAGCGATTTCCGGTGGCGCGATGGCAACCGTTGGCATGAGCCAGGCGTCGAACTTCAGAAGACGCATCCGCGCTGCCCGAATGAACCCCTCGCGCGCAGCGAGCAACTCGATATAGTCGGCCGCGCTGCGCCCCTCTCCTACCTTCAGACGTTTCAGCACGCGCGGATCGTACGCGTTTGGCGCGCGATCGACACACTTGCGATGCCATGCCCATGCCTCGATGGCTGTGATTCCGGCAAGCGGATAGCGGTTTGCCATTTCATACAGTTCGGGGAATGCGAAGTGTTCGACCGATGCGCCGGCGCGGCGCAGCAGACCGACCGCGCGATCGAACGCGTAGCGAATCGCTTCGTCGATGTCGTCGCTGACGTAGTCAGTCGTGACGCCGAAACGCACGCCGGACAAAGGGCGTGCGGCCGTATCGAGTACCTGCCCCGACAGCACAGCATCAACCAGTGCGCAGCAGTCGACGCTTCGAGCGATCGGGCCGACCGAGTCGAATGAGGTGGACAAGGGCAATACTCCGTCCAGAGGGACGCGGCGGGCCGTGGGCTTGAAGCCGGTCAACCCGCAGAATGTTGCCGGAATACGTAGCGACCCGCCGGTGTCAGTACCCAGCGCACAGACGACGTGGCCGAGGGCTACCGAGGTTGCCGCACCTGAGCTCGATCCCCCTGCCACCCACTGTGTGTCGAGCGGGTTGGGTGGCGTTCCGTAATGCGGATTGAGCCCCAATCCTGAGAACGCAAACTCGCTCATGTTGGTGCGGCCTACAAAGACTGCACCTGCGTCGCGTAATCGTGCGACTGCGAGCGCGTCGCGGACGGCCGGCGCGGCGTCGGAGAAGACCCGGGAACCGGCGGTCGTACGTTGCCCCTTGATATTGAACAGATCTTTGACCGATACGGGCAAACCGGCCAATGACGACGGCACATAGCCGCGCTGGCGCAACGAATCGCTGGTTGCCGCCGCCACGCGTGCGCCGGCAATGTCGAGACTTGTGTAGGTGGAATCGTTTCTGCCCGCGTCGCGGGCGATTGTGGCCGCGCTTTGCTCGAGCAATTCGCTTGCGGAAAGCCTCGAATCGGCAAGCGCTTCATGCAGTTGGCGAATAGGTTTCATCGGCGCTACCCAGTGTGGGCCAGCATATCGACCGAGTAGAGGTGACGCAAACCTGTACTGCCGTCGATTTCACATTCAAGTGTGTTCATCGCTACCTTTCACCGGGTTGACGGACGGGCGAACCAGCGTCACGTGCGGCACCACTGCCGAGTGGAGTCCCGAGTTGAGTCTCGAATGTCAGTCTTGACGAGCAGGGACTCAATGTCTAACAAATAAATGTTGGTCCGAGCGGTTAATTTTTCTTGTCACGCACGGCACGGCACCGCGATAAACTGACCGAAAATATCCATATGTCGCCAACATGCTGGATTGCCCGCTGTTCGCCGTTTGCTATTCGACGCATCAACACGGTGTCCCATGAACATCCGTTTTCTTGAAACGTTTGTATGGCTGGCCAAGCTGCGCAATTTCCGGTTGACCGCCGAACGCCTGCACGCGACGCAAGCCGCGATCTCCAGCCGGATTTCGGCCCTCGAGCAGGAATTCGGCGTGCGGCTGTTCGAGCGGGGGCCGCGAGACGTGACGCTCACCCAGGAGGGAAGCAAGGCCCTGGTGTTCGCAGAGCAGATCCTGAAGCTGAACCAGGACATGTTCACAAGCGTCAGTGACCGTTCCAAGGTCGCGGGATTGCTGCGCCTTGGCGTGATCGAGTCGGTTGTGCACACCTGGCTGCCCGACCTGTTGAGACGGGTGCGGGAAGAGTACCCGAATCTGGCCATTGAACTGACCTCCGACACGACAGCCCATCTTTCGGCTCAACTCGTCAATGGCAATGTCGACATCGCACTGCTGACGACGAACGTCACCGGTGCCGATGCCGTGAATGTCCCTCTCGGTAGTCTGCCGATGCGGTGGGTAGCGAGCCCGTCCCTCAACCTGTCGGCCGAAGCGATGTCGGAAGGGGAACTGGCTGCTTTTCCTATCATCAGCTTCGCACGGCATTCGTCACCGCATGTCTTTCTAAACGAGTTGTTCGCGACAAGTGGCGAGTCGCATGTCCAGATCAACTGTGTTTCGTCGGTTGCCGCGATCATCCGGTTGGTCCTCGACGGCTTCGGCATTGCGGTGTTGCCGACGGCCTTTGTCATGCGCGAACTGGAGTCCGGACATCTGCAATTGCTCAAGGTGACGCATCGCGTCCCGACACTTGCGCTGGTGGCCTCGTTCCGTCGTAGCCCGGACAGTCTGCTATTTGAATCCATTACGCGGCTGGCGCTGAAAGTGGTGCTCGATTTCAGCCTGGCCAACGGCCCGGAATTCGCACTATTTCCCGATACGGGGGCCGCGCCGCCGAACTCATAGGCTGGCGCGGCAAACCGTACCGTTCTCACTGTCACCCTTTAAGCGCAAAGGTTTTCCGAAATGCCGATTCTTCGATCCCTGACAATCGAGCCACTGACCGCCGACGCCTTTGAAGCTTACGGCTGGATGCTGGGTAAACCGCTGCGGATCGCCGATGGCATTCCGTCGTACACCAGTCCATCCTCAGATTTCTGGCACGAGCACCTCTTCGACACAGGCATGGCTGGGGAGACGGAAGTCCTGTGGGTCAAATACAGAAACAGCGAAGATACCGTAGAGAGTCTTGAGGCTCACTGGCTGACACAGCAGGCAATCGTTCCGTTGACCGGGTCAGTCATACAGATTGTCGCGACGAGCACCCCGGATGGCCGTCCGGATCTCGATTCCCTGCAGGCGTTCCTGATACCGGTTGGCGAGGGCGTATGCATGCGGCCACATTGCTGGCATTCGACCCGCGTCCTGCAGAACGAAGTCACCTGCCTCATGCTCACACGCCGCTCCACCACCCACGACCTGGTTATCCATCTGGAGAAGGGAACACCCGCATGCGAGACCGGACTCAGTCCGATTGCAACGCATCGCCTTCTCGGTGGTTCTACCGCGCAGCACACCGGGTAAGCAGGCCGCCTCGGCAATCCCCGGCTGTTCATGGGGCTGCCGCTCTGGCGGCTGGCCATGTTTCGCGCGGTCTTGAGGCTAGCGGAACAGATGGACTTCGGCGGATTGCCTTTAACGCGCTGCCGGTTGTTGCACCGATGAAGTGAAGTCGCAGCAACGCCGTGCAACGTCGGCCACCATGTACCCCAGCGCAGAATGTGATTGCTTCAGAAAAATCGCGTCGTAGCGAACCATCGGTGCAGGTGGGTTGGTCATCACGATTTGCATGAGCCGGTTCTGGATTTGCTGCCTGAAAAGATCGACGGGCAGCAGGCTCACGCCAACTCCGGCCGCTACGAGGCCGCCCACCACGACCGCGTTGTTGCCGCCGCAAATACGCTCAGGATCGACGCCCGCACTTTCGAAGGTTCTTGAACTCAGGATCGTGATGATGGATGCGGGAATCTGCTCGATGACGGGAACGGTGCCCAGTTCGTGCAGCGGCACTGTGCGCTTGCTGTCGAACGCGCCGGGACGGCAAAACCAGGCGAAGCGGGCACGCCCAAGCACCACGCGCTCGACCGATGCGGGCAACTCGGCCTCGGGCAAAATTGCGAGGTCGAGGCGTCCATCGAGCACCCGCTCTTGCAGCGGTCCGGACATGTCCACATGGGGTTGCAGAACGAGATTGGGGAACAGTTCGCGCATCTGCTGGAGGAACGCCGGGAACCACGTCAACGCCACCAGTTCGGTCAGGCCGATGTGCAGCACGCGGGCCATATGCCGGTCGGCGTCCTGGTAGGCTTCCAGTCGCCCAATGCTGTCCAGCAAACCCTCGCACAGGGCGAACATTTCGTGCCCTTTCGCAGACAACCTCGCTTTCTTGCCGCTTCCTTCGAACAAACGCGCAGCGGACTTCGCTTCGACATCCTGCAGGCGCTTGGTTGCCGCGGATTGCGTGATATGCAGCTTGTCGGCCGCCCGCTGAACCGTCCCGAGCTTCGCGACCCAGTAGAACGTCTCAATCTGCTTGACGGTCAGCATCGCTATTTAGCCTCGTTGGCGAGCGGTTCGCGTGCGTCGGCGTCCTGATAGCGCATTCCATAATTGCACGTCGCGCGCGCGAGCGTGATGACCTTGCGGTGGAACGGGGTCAGCGAGTCTTGCCGCGCAACGGCGACATAGCGCACCGGCGGCATTACCGGCGTCACAAGAACTTCACGCAACAGTCCCAGCGTCACGAGTTCGCCGGAGATGGCGTCCGGCAGACTGGCGACACCCAGACCGGCGCTCGCCATGCCGCCAAGCGCCGCGAAGTTGTTGCAGGTGAGGATGCTGCGCGGTTGCACACCATTACGCTCGAGCCATTTGCTCATGACATGTCCCACCGCCGAGTCGGCAGACTGGGATAGTAAGGTTAACTGACCGAGTTCCGACACGGCGAGCCTGCGCCGCTTGAGGCCGAACGTGGGACTGCAGAACCAGCCGTTACGCACGTTCGCGAGCGGGAACCTCAACATGTCCGCCCAGCGTGGCGTGTCGGGAACGATGACCAGATCCAGTTGCGCCAGTCTGAGCTTTTCGTAGAGTTCCACAGCGACACCACCCACTTCAAGTTCGACATCCACTAGCGGATAGGTAGAACGCAGTGCGTCGATGAAGCCAGGTAACCAGGTTAGCGCCGCAAGTTCAGTCACACCCAGCCTCAACGAGCGCCGCAATACTTTCTCGCTCGCATATTGACTGACCAGCGCATCGCGTTGCTGAAGAATCGTGCGCGCTTGCGAGAGTACCTCGAGGCCGTCGACGGTCAGCCGTGCCGATCGTGAACCGCGGTCGAAAAGCGGCTTCGGGAATTGATTCTCCAGCTCGCGAACGTGGCGCGATACGCCGGATTGAACGCTGCCGAGCTTGCGCCCGGCCGCTTCGAACGAACCCATATCCGCGATTGCAACCAATGCTTCGAGTTGCAGAAAAGTGATCTGATGTGCCACGCAGCCCCTCTCAAATCAATCTCATTTTGGAATGGACAAGTATGCACAAATATCTCTTTATTTGGTATTTTTTTCCACCAAGAATAGGGTCTCCAAGTCCCCAGCAATGCAGATCGAGCACATCGAACGCTCGCGGTTGCGCTTTGAAGCACACTGTCTACGGAGATCGCATGAAATCGTCTAACAAAATAGCCGCCGCATTGCTTGGGTTCGCCCTAGCCCTGGTTGCGGGTACCGCACAGGCTGACCAGCTCGCAGATATCAAAGCGCGCGGAACGCTGGTGTGCGGAGTGCTGGCCAACTTCGAGCCGTTTGGCTTTCAGGATCCGGCGTCACGGGAGATCGTGGGTTACGACGTCGACTACTGCAAGGGCGTTGCGAAGGCGCTGGGCGTCAAACCCGTGTTGCAGGTGGTGTCGATGGAAGCGCGCATTCCGGAACTGTTGCAAGGCCGTGTCGATGTGCTCGCCGCTGTGCTTGGCTACTCGCCGGCGCGCGCCGAACAGCTCGCATTCACGCATCAGTATTACGTCGCAAGGCAGGTCATTGCGGTGAAGACCGACGGCCCGTTCAAGGCGCGGGACGATCTCGACGGCAAGCGCGTCAGTACGATCAAGGGCTCCAGCAATATCGCAATCATGAGTCAGGTCATGCCGAGCGTGCAGCTCGTCAGCTACGACGATTCGCCATCCGCATTCCTGGCCATGGTGCAGGGCAAGGTCAATGGCTTTGTCGTGTCCGAGCCCATCATGCATCGCTTTGCCGCCAAACTCGGTCAAGACACCAAAGTGGAAGCGCTGTTGCCGCCGGTAGGTCTCGAATACTGGGGACTGGGTATGAAGAAGGGCGAACCCGCTTTGCTCGACGCAGTGAATAACGCGCTGGACGGAATGGAAAAGTCAGGTGAGGCCCAGCAGATTTTCGACAAATGGCTCGGCCCCAACACGATTTATCAGATGCATCGCGATTTCAAGGTCGGGCCGATCAAAAGCTGAACTCCGAGCTGCTTTTTTGTGATGAGGATTCCGTATGTTATCGCATCTCAATTTTTCGAGCATCTTCACGGCTCAGAATTTGAAGCACCTCATGTGGGGAATGCAGTACACCGTGCTGCTTACACTGACGAGCTGGGTACTCGCTGTTGCGCTCGGCACGGTGCTGGCGACGCTGCGCGCGATAGGTAACCCGCTCATCGAGAAGATCGTCGCCGGTTACGTTGCCTTCCATCAGAACGTGCCGATGCTCGCGCAACTGTTCCTCTGGTACTTCGGGGTTCCGACGCTGCTGCCGGACAGCGCGCAAGCATGGATCAACTCACATGGGGGCGAATTCATCTTCGCGTCGATTGCCATTGGCCTGTGCATGGCAGCGTACTACTCGGAAGATATTAGAAGCGGCCTGCGGGCGGTATCCGCCGGTCAACATGAGGCCGCCCGCTCGCTGGGTTTGAGCTTTGCCAAGTCGATGCGTTACGTGATCCTGCCACAAGGCTTTCGCATCGCCATGCCGCCGTTCATTAACCATACCGTGGTGCTCTTCAAGAATACCAGTCTGGCGATGGCCATCGGTGTTGCGGAACTGACCTACACCGTGCGTGACATCGAGAATCAGACGTTTCGAACCTTTGAGATCTATCTGGTTGGGACGGTCATCTACCTGGCCATTTCATTGGGCCTGATGGGTGTGGGCGCGGCGGTCGCGCGCCGCACCCGTATCCTGGCGAAATAAGCGATGCTCGACATACTCATCCACAACGCGCATTTCCTGCTGCTCGGACAATATCCGAACGGACCGGTTGGCGGTCTCGCGCTCACACTGATTCTCGCGCTGCTCGGTCTCGCCTTTGCGTTTCCGCTTGGCGTGCTGCTGGCGTTATGCCGGGTTTCGCCCTACAGATTGCTGAGCGTGCCTTCGACGGTGCTCGTCTACATCGTGCGCGGTGTGCCGCTCGTGATGCTGGTGTTCTGGAGTTATTTCCTCGTGCCGGGCCTGATCGGTCATCTGGTCAGCGCATTCACGACCCTGGTCGTCACGCTGGTGATCTATCAGGCGGCCTACCTGAGTGAGATTGTCCGCGCGGGCATCGAATCCTTGCCGAAAGGGCAGACCGAGTCCGCACGCTCACTCGGGATGAGTTACGGCGCGACGATGCGTCACGTGATTCTGCCGCAGGCGCTGTACAACATGTTGCCTAGCATTCTCAGTCAATGCGTATCGACGGTGAAGGACACGTCGATAGGCTATGTGATCAGTGTCCAGGAAATGACGTTTTCAGCCCAGCAGATTAACGCCAGTCTTCTTACCAAACCGTTTCAGGTTTTCTTCATTCTTGCGTTGACCTACTTTGTGGTGTGCTACACGCTCACCCAATGCGCACATCTCATAGAGCGGTCTATCGCGCGTCGGCGTGCCTCAGGAAAGATGCAAGAAGTCAGGAGTGTCATCAATGATTCAGTTCTCCAAAGTTAATAAGTGGTACGGCGAGTATCAGGCGCTCGTCGACGTCACCGCCGAGGTGAAGCGAGGCGAGGTGGTGGTCGTGTGCGGTCCTTCCGGGTCGGGCAAGTCGACGCTAATCCGCACCGTCAACCGCCTCGAGGAGATTCAGGGTGGCGGGATCACGGTCGACGGAACGAGTGTCCATCAGGCTTCGTTGAACCTGAACCGGTTTCGCACCCGTGTTGGCTTCGTGTTTCAGCAGTTCAACCTGTTTCCTCATCTGTCGGCGCTCGACAACGTGTGCCTCGCACCGATGAAGGCGGCCGGGAAAAACCGTGCGGATGCGAAGCGGCAGGCATTGGCGCTGCTCGATCGGGTGGGTCTGGCCAGCAAGGCGAACGCATATCCGCAGCAGTTGTCCGGAGGACAGCAACAACGCGTCGCGATTGCGCGCGCGCTGGCCATGGAGCCG
The DNA here is from genome assembly GCF_900142845.1 of Paraburkholderia phenazinium. Taxonomy (NCBI): domain Bacteria; kingdom Pseudomonadati; phylum Pseudomonadota; class Betaproteobacteria; order Burkholderiales; family Burkholderiaceae; genus Paraburkholderia; species Paraburkholderia phenazinium. The sequence continues at coordinate 3,027,301 of NZ_FSRU01000001.1, read as the reverse complement.
CCGGTAATGCTGTTCGACGAGCCGACCAGCGCGCTTGATCCTGAGATGGTTGGCGAAGTGCTCAACGTGATGAAGTCGCTTGCCAGAGATGGCATGACGATGATGTGCGTGACCCACGAAATGGGGTTTGCGCGGGAAGTGAGCGACAGCGTCTGGTTCATGGATCGCGGCGCGATTCTCGAGGTAGCCGATCCGCAAACATTTTTTCGATCGCCGCAACACCCGCGGGCAAAGGCATTCCTGTCCGACCTGCGTCACTAGCCAACCGCCGTCGATGCGAGTTCGTTCTTCGATGCGATTCATCCGCGCGAGACGACTCCAACGCTCTATCACTATGACTCTATGACAACGAATAACCCGTTCAATCCGGTTGCCGCGGACCTGGTGCCGGCGGTCTCGACACCGTGCTTTGTGGTGATGGAGGACCGCGTCCTGCACAATCTGAAGGTCACCGCGCAAGCGTGCGGCGGCGTTCAGCGGCTGATGCCGCATGTGAAGACCCACCGCGCCGCGTGGCTTGTTGCATTGCTGCTGGCCAATGGCGTCGACGCTTTCAAGGCAAGCACGCTTGCCGAAGTCGAAATGGTCCTGGCTGCCGGCGCCACGCGCGTCACCTGGGCGTTCCCTACCGTCAACCCGCAAAACATCGCCCGGTTTATCGAATTGGCTTCGGTGTTTCCGAAGGCCGAACTCACGGGCCTCATCGACTCTCGCGAGGGACTGGACGTATGGACGCGGCTACTCGACGGCGCCTCGTCTTCCGTCCGGCTGCGTGTCGACCTCGATCCGGGGATGGGGCGTACAGGCGTGGCGATGGACGAGGCAGCACTCGAACTCGCGCGTGGGGTGGAGCGGCTAGGTCGGCTTGCGGGGTGGCATGTTTACGACGGCCATATTCGCGGCGCCTATGACGAGCGTAAAGCTAAAGTGGAAAAGCTTGCCGGTACGTTGGAGTTGCTGCAGTCGAGCCTGCGTGAAGACGGCATCGATGCCGACGTCGTCGGCGCATGCAGCTATACGTTCGACCTGTGGCCGCGCTCTGTGATGCGATATGTGTCGCCGGGCACCTGGGTGTATTCGAACGCCCAGCACCTGAGGGAGCTCACGCATCACAACTGGGTTGCGGCCGGGTTCGTGTTGACGACGGTTGTTTCAACGCGCAACGGCACGTCGACGCTGGACGCCGGCAGTAAGGCGATCTCACCGGACAAGCCGCTGCTACAGCGTTTTGAAGGCGCCGGCGACATCGTGATGATGAACGAGGAGCACACGGTCATTCGCAGCGACGCACTTCATACGGGCGACCGGCTGTTACTGATCCCGGAGCACACGTGTACCACGGCCTACCTGTACAGCAACGCCCTGGTTCGATCCCTCGACGGGCAGTGGGAATACCGCGAGCAACTCGGCAACGAGCGTTCGGTTGTCGCGTTGACCCGGTGATCGCCGAAGACGGATGCCTGCGGATTCATGTCCCTATTCTTCCCACCTTGAGACTTCACACATGACCGAATTGAGCAAGCAACCGTCCACAGGCGGTCACTACAGCCTATGGCGCCGCGCAGGCGGACTGATTTTCGTGGCGGGTCAGGTACCGCGAGATCCTGAGCGAAACATTATTGGCGACACGATCGAAGAGCAAACGAGCGCGGTGCTCGACAATCTGCGTCTTGTTCTGGAAGACGCCGGCACTGATTTCAGCCGGCTGGTTCGCGTCCAGGTGTATCTGTCGGACATCAGCGAATTCCCGCGCTTTAACGCCGTGTACGCCAAAGTGATGGGCAGTGCCGCGCCCGTACGCACCACCATCGGATGCGCGTTGAACGGCGTGCGTATTGAAGTTGACGCTGTTGCGGAGCCCGGTGACGTGCCGGTCCGCGAGCAGCAGTAAATGGCTAACCAGTTTTTCACAGGAAAAGACGATGGACCTACAGCTAAAAGATAAGACCGCCCTCGTGCTTGGCGGTGGTGGCGGTCTGGGCGGCGTCATCGCGCGAACGCTTGCGGCTGAGGGCGTACGCGTTGCCGTTGCCGACATTGATCTGACGGCAGCCGAAAAGACCGCAACAGCGGTGAGAGAAGCGGGCTCGCATGCCATTGCGCTTCAGTGGGATCTTGGCGATCTGTCGACTGTGGACAGTCACGTCGGTCGGATCGAGGACGAACTGGGGCCTATCGACATACTGGTCAACAACACCGGAGGCCCCCCGCCGACGCCGGCGCATGGACAGGATGCAGCACTGTGGCGCAAGCATTTCGAGAGCATGGTCCTGTCGGTGGTATCGATCACCGACCGGGTGCTTCCAGGCATGCGCGAACGTGGTTTTGGCAGGGTGATCACCAGCACTTCATCGGGTGTTGTCTCGCCCATACCGAACCTCGGACTATCAAACGCATTGCGCATGTCTCTGGTCGGCTGGTCGAAGACACTGGCGCGGGAAGTCGGCCGCGACGGCGTAACCTGCAACATCGTGCTGCCCGGGCGTATCGCCACCGATCGCATCCGCTTCCTTGACGAAGCGAAGGCCGGGCGCGAAGGACGAGCGGTCGAGGACGTTGCTGCCGAGAGCACTGGATCGATTCCGGTGGGGCGGTATGGCGAGCCGCAAGAGTACGCCGATGTGGTGACCTTCCTTGCGAGTCCCCGAGCTTCATACATTACTGGCTCGACAGTCCGGATCGATGGCGGCCTCATCGCCAGCATCTGATCACTTTTCTTTGGGAGCGCCAAACCATGACCATCGACTCACTTCCGCTCGACGAAAAGATCGTTGCAGCTCTCTCGGGCGTATCTACCGCCACGCTTACGACGGTGCTGCTCAAACATGGTCTTCGCAACGTGTGGCTTCGCGGTACCCGGCCGATAGCGGAAGGTCAGCCGCGGCTCGTCGGCCGTGCATTCACACTTCGTTTCGTGTCGGCGCGGGAAGACCTTGCGACGCCCGCATCATGGGGCTCGCCCATTTCAACCCGTGCGGCGATTGAAGCCATGCCAGGCGGTTGTATTGCCGTCGTGGGCGCACTGGGTGTAACCGATGCGGGAATCTTCGGCGACATCCTCTGTGCACGGATGCACAAGCGTGGAGTCGCAGCGCTTGTCACGGACGGCGTGGTGCGGGATATTGCGGGCGTGCTGAATACGGGCCTTCCAGTCTGGTGCCAGGGCACCGCAGCGCCACCTTCCGTGGCGGGCCTGACGTTTGTCGGTTGGCAGGAACCCGTCGACTGTGGTGGCGTCGCGGTATTTCCAAACGACGTCATCGTGGTCGATCAGGACGGCGCTGTGCTCATTCCGGCCGCGCTTCTTGACGAGGTCGTTGCCGCGTCGGTCGAACAGGAGCGACTGGAAAACTGGATCATGAGCGAGGTCGAAAACGGTGCTGCTTTGCCAGGCCTCTACCCGCCGAATGAGGCAAACCGGGCGCGTTATGACGCGGCGAATGTTGCGTCGGGCGCTGTGTCGAAGACCGGCGGGTAACGGCTGCTCCGTCGCACGTTCAATTGCGGGACGTGGTGCTGGAACTGCCGGGCTTCCTTGAGTTGGGCGCAATCATCAAAAGCACCGACCTCATTGCGACGCTGCCGCGGCACATCGGCGAGGCGCTGGCGAAATTGAACGAACTGGCCGTCCATCCGTGCCCGGTTCCTGTAGATGGCTTCGCGGACTCGTGGTGCAGTTGTTCGGCCGCTCGGGCTGAGCCGGCGTTCCGGGTTTTCTCTGAGTGCGTTCTTGTTGCTCCACGCAAAATTGGGTGATACATTTCCTACTAATACGAATTACTAATTCGGATTATTGCGGAAATGAAGCTAATGCCGTCGAGACGGGCAACGCAGCGGGAGGTCGCACGTCTCGCGAATGTGTCGCAAACCACCGTATCTCTCATCCTTGGAAATTCGACTACCCAGTCGTTTCCCGGGGACACGCTTGAGCGTGTTTTCCGCGCCGCACGGGAACTCGGGTACATGCCCAACAGGCTGGCCCAGGCCCTCAAGACGCAGCGGACCATGACGCTCGCCTGCGTCGTGCCGGACATCGGCAACCCCTTCTATCCCGCCCTGGTACGCGGTGTGCAACTCGCGGCCGAGGACGCGGGGTACGACGTCATCGCACTCAACACCCAGTCCGACGCCGACCGCGAGCGGCGCGTGCTCGAGTGGGGAATGCAGGGGCGCGTCGACGGCATCATCGGCGTGTTCTTCGCGTTACGGGCGACGGAATTTGAACCACTGACTCGCGCGAACGTTGGCGTCCTGCGAATCGAAACGTCGGCCAAAAAAAGCGGGCCGCTTCCTATCGACAATCTCTTCGTCGACAACGTTGCCGCCGCCACGGCAGCAACGCGCTATCTGCTTGAGCGTGGGCACAGGCGCATCACGATGATTACCGGGACTGGCGGCCCGCAGGACAACCGCGCCCTCGGGTACCAGCGCACCATGCTCGAAGCAGGACTGGTTCCCGACATCCTCGTCAATAGCGGCTTCGATGAGGAAGCGGGTATCCAGGCAACCCGCGAAGTGCTGCTGCGCCCAGAGCGTCCGAGCGCGATCTTCGCCGCCAACGACCTGATGGCGATTGGCGCGATGTCGGTCATACGCGACGCCGGATATCGCATTCCTGACGACATCGCTGTCATGGGGTTCGACGATATTTTCGCTGCGCGGGTACTCACACCGGCGCTCAGTACGGTCAACCAGTTTCAGAACGTCCTCGGGCAGGTGGCGGCGCACATGATGCTGCAGCGGCTAACGGAACTACCCGAGAACACGCCCGGTCGGCACCGGGAAATGCCCTTTGAGATCATGCGGCGCCAATCCGCGTGAATAGGGCGACGACGATCCCGCCTACCAGGAGGAGACAGCAATGAAGAGCAGAGCGGTGGTGGTGAAATCTTGTGTCACTGCGTCGCGGCGCATGGCTTTGATCTGTGCGATGCTCTCAGTCCTCGTGCCGGCCACGGCGACGTCAGCTTTCGCCGGCGATCCTATCTCGCTCTGGTACCAGCGCGGCGCCACGCCGGACCAGCAGCGCATCCTTCAAAAGGATCTCGTCGATCCTTTTAATGCTGCGAATCCCGGCAGTCCGCTAACGCTCGATGTCCGCGCCGGTGGGTCCGGCGACAAGCAGATTCGCATGGCGGTACTCGCAGGCAGAGGACCGGACCTTGTGATGACGCCAGGGCCAAGCTATGCGCTTCCGCTGATCGAGTCGGGCCATCTTCTTCCTCTCGATGCCTATATCCAGAAGTATCACCTCGACCAGCGCATCCTTGCACCGGCGTTGAAGGCCGGGATCTACAAGGGCCATATTTACGTCTTGCCGCGTACCTTCGAGACGATGGTGCTCTACTACAACAAGACGCTGTTTGAGAAGAACGGCTGGCAGCCGCCGAAGACGCTAGCCGATCTGAACAAACTCGCGGCTGCGATGCAGGCCAAGGGCATCACGCCGTTCTCCGTAGGCAACGGCGACTGGCGCGATGCGAACGAATGGCATGTGACGGTGGTGCTCAATCACTTCGCCGGACCGGACAATGTGTACAAGGCTCTCAAGGGCGAACTGCCGTGGACGGCGCCGGTGTTCCAGCAGGCGATCGGTCTCCTGAACGACTGGTACCAGAAGGGCTGGTTCGGCAAGGACTACTTCTCGTTGACGAGCGACCAGCAGGCATTACGCCTCGCCAAGGGAGAGGCCGGGATGGCACCCAACGGCACGTTCTCGTTCGACTTCATGACCAAGGCCTTCGCCCAGACGGGCCAGGAACTCGGCGTCGTTGCGCTACCCAGTCTGCGCGACGGCGTGCCTTACCCGACTTACGAGATCGGTATTGGCAGCACGCTTTCCATCAACAAGAGCTCAAGCAATCCGGACGCTGCCGCCGCATTTCTGAACTATCTCTACTCCGATGCGTTCTACGACAAGATCAGCAAGGACTGGCCGGGCGACTGGAACTTACCGCTGACGTCGGTGGATGCCACCAAGCTGGAGAAGAATGTTTCGCCGTTGTTCGCGAACACGGTGACGTCGTTTTCGAAAGGCGTGCGCGACGGCAACTACGGCTATACGACCTGGACCTATTGGCCGCCCGCGACAGAGGACTATCTGATCCGGGGTATCGAACAGGTCTGGCTCGGCAAGATCACCGTCAACCAATACCTCCAGACCATGCAGGATACCTTCGCCAAGGAACTCAAGGACGGCAAGGTGCCTCCGTTGCCACCGCGTTGAATCGCCCCGCTGATGTGCCCAATAAGCGCGGCACTCATGAAGCTGCCGCGCTAAATCGTTCAAATGCCGCTGTGAGCTGACCTTATGTGGTTTCTCTTTCCAGCCTTGCTGATTAACCTGCTGATCATCCTGATCCCGGCGTTGCTCACCGTTGCCATGGCGTTTGTCAGCTGGGACGGCACGTCGGATCCCGTGTTCGCAGGGTTCGACAATTTTCGCGCGATGTTCGCCGATCCCGTGTTTTCCTCGGCGCTTCTCAACAACGTCAAGTGGACCGCGCTATTCCTGACGGTGCCGATCATCATGGGCCTCGTCGCTGCGTCCTTGCTGCTGATGGTGCGGAAAGGACGGACCTTTTTCCAGATTGTCTATTTTCTTCCCGCTATCATCGCGACCGTGGTGATCGCCCGGGTGTGGCAGGGGATGATCTATAACCCGGATGGCGGGCTGATAGGGTGGCTGCATATCTTCGGGTTCCACCTCGACGACCCCCTCGCGCATCCGTCCACGGCATTGTTGGCCGTTGCCTCCGTCGATCTCTGGCACTGGTGGGGCTTTATGGCCGTGATATTTTTCGCGGCTTTCCGTCAGGTCGATCGCGCACAGATCGAAGCGGCCCGGCTCGACGGCGCCGGCTACTTCCAACTGATGCGTTACATCCTGCTTCCGGCGATCCGGCCCACCATCGTGCTGATGATGATCATGACCGTGATCTGGTCGTTTCTCGCGTTCGACTTTGTCTATGTGCTGACCCAAGGAGGACCCGCGTTTTCGAGCGAAGTGCTCTCGACGCTTTCGTATCGCTACGCATTTTATAACTTCACGATGGGGCCGGCTGCCGCTGTGGCGCTGGTGATCAGTCTGTTCGGGTTGGTAGCGACGATCTTCTATGTTCGCGTTCAGCAACAGGAGCTTGAATCGTGAACCATGCGATAAGCCGAGGCACCTTGACGATCACTTATGTGATCCTCGCGCTGGGCGCCGTCGTCGCACTGTTCCCGCTTGCGTTGATGGTCGTCAGCGCGCTGAAGACGAGCGCGGAGATCGTGGCCGATCCGCTGTCACTGCCGCACGTGCCGCAGTGGATCAATTTCGCACGGGCGTGGCGCGACGCAGAGATGGCGAGGTCGCTGCTCAATAGCGTGAAAGTGACCGGTCTGACGGTCGTGCTGATCTGCGCGACGGGTTCGATGGCGGCGTATGCGCTCGCCCGGCAGAAAGTGCGTGGCTCCCGCTGGATTGCGGTGTACTTTCTCGCCACCACCACCTTGCCTATCCAGCTCTACCTGTTCCCGCTGTACTTCGGCTTTGCGAAGTTGAACCTCGTGGACAGTATCTTCGCGACCTCGCTGATCTATACGGCGATCTACAGTCCGTTTTCGATCTTTTTGCTGCGCACTTATTTTCTGGCGATTCCGGTGGAGATAGAAGAGGCCGCGATCATGGACGGTGCGACGCGTTGGCAGGTGTTCAGCCGCGTCACGCTTCCGCTCGTTTCGCCGGGACTTTTGACCGTAGCGGTGATCGCGGGCATGAACACCTGGAACGAATTCCTGATCTCGACGACGTTCCTGCAAGGACACGCCGTGCAGACCGCCGTGGTCCGCTTCTACTCGATGGGCGGTCAGTACAGCAGCGATTGGGGCGAAATCATGGCCGCGGCGCTTATTATCGTCGCGCCGATGGTCGCTTTTTTTCTTGTCATGCAACGCCGCTTTATCGAAGGCATGGCAAGCGGATCGGTCAAAGGCTGAGTGCCGCTTTACGCGACCCGGTCTTTCACCACCTTCGTCAACCGTACCGTATGCAGAGGTGCCACTCATGTCTCTTCAGCAAGATTATCTGGAACGCGTCTACGCCGGCGTGCTCGGTAAGCTTATCGGCGTATTCCTCGGCAGGCCTTTCGAAAACTGGACTCATCAGCGCATCATGGCGGAGCTTGGCACTATCGACTACTACGTTCACGACCGGCTAGGCGTTCCGCTCGTCGTGACCGACGACGACGTCGCCGGCACCTTCACATTTCTACGTGCGTTCGAAGAGCACGGTGTCAAGCCGGAACTCTCGGCCGAGGAAATCGGCAAGACGTGGCTCAACAATATTGTCGAGAACCGCGCGATTCTCTGGTGGGGCGGCAGCGGCAACTCCAGCGAGCATACGGCATGGCTAAACCTGAAGCGAGGCGTTCCGGCGCCCGCGAGCGGCTCCATTGCCGTCAACGGGCAAACCGTCGCGGAACAGATCGGCGCGCAGATCTTCATTGACGGCTGGGCCATGGTCGCGCCCGGCCAGCCCCAGCTCGCAGCGCGCCTCGCCGAACAGGCCGCGAAGGTGAGCCATGATGGTGAGGCCGTTCATGCGGCGAAGTTGCTCGCTGCCATGGAGGCCGAAGCATTCGTTTCGGATGACGTCACCCATCTGATTGAAGTTGGGCTTTCCGTGATTCCCGAGGACAGTCTGATCGCCCGCCTGATTGCCGACGTGCGCCGCTGGCACGCCGAACTGCCGGAATGGCGCGATTGCCGTCAACGCATCCAGGACCACTACGGCTACGACAAATTCCCAGGCAACTGCCATGTGGTGCCCAATCACGCACTCATCATCATGAGTCTGCTTTACGCGCCGGACGACCTGCAAAAGGCGCTGATGATAGTCAACACGTCCGGCTGGGACACCGACTGCAATTCGGGCAATCTCGGTTGTTTGCTGGGCATCAAGCTTGGGCTCGCAGGCGTGGATGCGGGGCCTGACTGGCGCGGCCCGATCGCGGACCGGATGCTGATCTCTTCGGCCGATGGCGGCAACGCGGTCACCGATGCGGTGCGGATTGCCTACCAGATCGCCGGGTTCGGCCACCAGCTCGCCGGCATGCCCGCACCGGATAGGCCAAAGAACGGTGCGCTCTTTCACTTCTCATTGCCGGGCAGCGTGCAGGGTTTTGAGGCCGACACGAGGAGTGGTTCGCCGGGCGCGTTGAGCGTGGAGAACAGCGGCGGCAAGCTTGCACTGCGCATCCAGTCTCTCGCGCCGGGTCAGAAGCTGTCGGCGATGACGCCGACTTTTTCGCCACCCAATGCGCCGCAAATGCCGGTGTACGAGTTGATGGCTACGCCGCTCATCTACCCGGGGCAATGGGTCGAGGCGAGCATTGCCGCCGGGCCGGGCAACTCGGCGCCCGTGTCCGTCAACCTTCGGCTAAAAGTGTATGGCAAAGGCGATACGCTGAACACGATCGACGGCGAGTCGCAGACGCTGGCCCCTGGGCAAAGCACGTTGCTGCGCTGGCGCCTGCCCGATACCGGCGGCCAGCCGATCCAGCAAATCGGCTTCAATCTGGCGACCGCTGCGCCGCAGGCCAAGGGGGTGATTCTCGTCGACTATCTCCGCTGTGACGGACCGCCGGAGCTTCGTCTGCGCCGCCCCGACGAGCCGGGCGATTTCTGGCGTCTCGCGTGGATCAATAGCGTGAGCATCTTCAGCAAGAATTTTCCGGCGGCATTCCGTATTTCGCAAAGCGTGGGCGAAGGCATCATCATTCATGGCACACGGCAGTGGAGCGACTACACCGTATCGTCGAGCATCGTTATCCACCTGGGACACGAGGGTGGACTAGCGGTTCGGGTTCAGGGGTTGCGCCGCTATTACGCCATGCTTCTGTCGCGCGACGGCTATCTGCGCCTTATCAAGGTCAGGGATGGCAAGCGGACGGTACTCGCCGAGAAGGCGTACTCGTGGAATCTCGAGCAATCCTATCCGATGTCGGTGACGCTGAGCGGCAGCGAGATCGACTGCTCGATCGACGGGCAGCCCGTCTTCTCGATCAGCGACACCACGGAAGGCTACGAGAATGGCGGGATCGGGCTCGTGATCAACGAGGGCGCACTGTCCACTGCCGAGATACGGGTGAGCAGTAGACCGGAATCCGCCAGAACGTCCTGAATGGCGCCCGGGTCCCGGCGCCCGGTGGGCTGTTGCGGCCGAAGGGTCGGCCACCGGATTGACCGCCAGGCAGGTCAGTTCAGCGAGAGAAGGTCTTGAAACAGAAATTGACCGACATCACGATGTCGGAAAAACAATCCAGACCCGGGACGAAGACCAGAAAATCCTGGAGGTGCTGGCCTCGGTCCTGCGACTCAGCAGCGGCGCTCTCGCGCAGGGTCGTAGCCGTGTCACGAATTCAGCGAAATTTTCCGCAACCTCCGGCGTTCAAGGCCGTTGCGCAATTGGCCTGCGGCAAACGCGCTGACGATCAGGGACAAATAGAAGGTCACGAGATCGTGACGCCAGACATCCAGGGTGAGCCGATGCGCAATCAGGATTGGATCGGGGGCCGCAAGTACAACGCTCTTCGCCTCGACAGCTCGCATCATCCGGATAAAGCCTGCCGCGGATAGTAATGGCAATAGGGCGACCAAAGCCAACAGTGCTGGTTTCATGCGGCGCGCCCACGGGAAGTGACGCAATCGAAACCATAGTCCGAGGCATCCGTGTATCCATCCAGGCGCGAGCAGCGCAAGCTGCAAACCCTGCGTACCACTCGTTAGCAGGACGATCACGACGCGCTCATAGTCAGGCTCGAAGCCATAGAGCGAGGACGCGAGCCGGGTCGTCACTGCATGGCGGATAAGCAGCAGCGGCAGGCTGAGTCCTGCCCACAGGCGAACCCACTCAGCTAACGGTAACGTCCAGTGACGGCGCCCGTATATCGTGCGCACGGCCAGCGCAAAGTGGAGCGCAGCCGCACCGTACAACGCAATCGTTCCAGGTGTGCTGTGCCAGAGCCATAGCGCTAAAGCAAGGCCACGTCCAGCCAGTTCGAGTGACCAGATCCCGAGCGCGTGATTGACCAGATGAAGAAAGAGGTAGATCAGCAACACCACGCCAGACCCAAGCTGCAACCGACGCAGAACGGTTTGCATCTGCGCCGTCATGACTGCATCCGGCAAGCGTTGTGCGACGCGCGACGAGCAAACGCCGCCTGGCCGCCAGATTTTCTCGTACCTCCAATAAAACTGCGGCGTAACCGTCCAGACAGATCAGCCGGCGGCGACTTCAGCGGCGCAGATTCGCGCTGACTCGCCGCGTCCTGACGTACCGCTTCGGCGAATCGCTGTAATGCCGATACCGAACCGCATACGCTCTGGTATTCCTCGCGACCGATTCTGCCGTCCAGGATGACGGCAAATCCCGATGCATGTGCCATGTCGACGATGTTCATTTGATCACCCGTTTCGAGTCTGTCATACCTGCAAGACCGTGGCGATGCGTCAGTTATTCCCTGATTCGACCGGATGCATATGAGCGCAATCGAACGCGCCTGATACCTGCGGCTCACGGCCGAGGCCGTGTCAAAACTCAAAACGACGATAGCTTCGGGACTATGCCTCTGCATCAAGCGCTTACTCCGGCCGGTGTGACTGGACAGAATTGCCCTCCGCCTGTACCTGAGCGACAAACTTCTGCAGTAAGGGCGACGAATTGTCTTTTTTCCAGATTAGATTGAACGGGAGCCGGACATTCATGTCAACAACCGGAAGTAACACAACGCTTCGAGGGCAGTGCCAACGCGTCGACTCTGTTGACCAGGCGATTCCAATCTGGCATTGCACAAGACCCAATAGTGTGTCGCGGTCCATTGCCTCCTGGACGATGTGCGGAGCGCGCAAGCCGCCACGAGCACACGCCCGCATCAATTGATCATCGAAGCCTGGATTAGCCCATCGCTGGAACCAGATGAACGGCATGTCCTGCAGATCCCGCAATCGAATTCCTTGCCGCTTCGTTAAGGGGTGACCTTTGGGCACTGCAAGCAGGATCCTGTCTTGCGCGAACTCCCAATGCGCCAGATCCTTGTGCCACGGCGTGATGGCAGCGGAAAACCCGGCATCCAGCCGGCCCGACAAGACTGCTTCAATCTGATGAATAGAAAGCATGTGGTGCAGCATCAACTCCGCATCTGGCTGTCGGCGCCGAAGTTCGCGAATCGAGTCGACAACCATTGCATGCCAGGACAACGCCGTGGCAATTCCGATTCGAAGCGTACCGGCTCTGCCAAGGGCGATCCGCTCGGCGCGACGCCTCGCCTCATCGACATCTTGCAAGATGCGTCGCGAGTCGTCCAGGAACAGTTTCCCCGCTGCGCTCAATCGAACTCCTCGCGGCAATCGGTCGAACAGAGGGAATCCCAGTTCGCTCTCCAAATCCCGGACCTGCCGCGACAGGGAGGGCTGAGCAACACGGAGGCGCTCAGCCGCACGTCCAAAATGCTGCTCTTCGCCAACGACGACGAAGTACCGCAAGTGCCGAAGTTCCATCTGATACCTTCCAAGCATTAAATGGATGAAAACGAAGTATTGGACGCATCGGTCGAGACGATCCCAAACTGAAGTCTACGCGTGGTTTGATGTACAGGATCGGCCTTCGCGGAAAGCCGACAGCACGAGGTCGTTGCGCACGCCTGCCTTACACCGACCATGTGGCCAACGCTAGTTGTCATCACGCCGGCGAGGGACCAGAAACGGCCCGCCATCGTGAGGGCAACCGGAATGAGCAGTGGGTATGTCCTGAGTCACGCAATTTGAAGGGAGAACGGCATAATGTCTGGTCAGAAGTGGTTCATTACCGGTGCGTCTGGCGGTCTGGGGCTCGCCCTCACGACAAAGGTGCTTGCCGAGGGGCATCCTGTGATTGCAGCGGTGCGCCGTGTTGAAGCGATGCAGGCGCTGAAGCAGGCGTGGCCGGATCTGCTCGAAGTTGAGTCGGTCGACTTGACCAATCGCGAACAGGTTCAAAGCGTCGCAGCGCGCCATCCCGATGTCGACGTAGTCGTGAACAATGCGGGCGGCGCCGTGATTGGCGCGATGGAGGAAATGAGCGAAGCTGATATCCAGCAGCAGATCACCCTGAATCTGCTCGCGCCCATCCATGTCACTCGTGCATTCCTCGGCACGCTGCGCGCAAAGAAGCGCGGCACGTTCATCCATGTCAGTAGCGTCGGCGGACGTGCCGCCTTCCCGGGAGGCGCGCTATATCACGCCGCGAAGTTCGGACTTGAAGGCTTTGCCGAAGCGGTGGCCCAGGAAGTCTCCGAGTTCGGCATCAAGACCATCATTATTGAACCGGGCTCTATCAGGACCGGCTTCGTGGCCAATATCCACTGGACTCAGGAACTTGAAGACTACAAGGGCAGCGCGGTTGGCAAGCTACGTCGCTGGATCGAGGAAAACGGTGACGCAAATGCTTCGGGCGATCCCGTGAAAATGGCCGACGCTATCTATACGATCAGCCAGATGCCGGAGCCGCCGCTGCGCACCGTCCTGGGCGGTGATGCCTATGGAGTGCTGGAAGCCGGCTACACCAGGAGTCTGGCCGCCCTACAGGCGCAAAAGGACATTGCCGGGTCCGTGATGTTGGAGGGTAAAACGGGCTTTGTTCCCGAGTGAGCGTGCCTGAAGACTGCATCGCGGCCCAGGCGAAACAACCGGCTGGTTCGATGGAATCCCGAGCCCAAGCGTTGTGCAATAGTCTGAGAATCGCCCGCGCCGCCACTATCAGGGCATCGGTGTAGGCGCACGTCAAAGGTTAAGCGATTGTGTCCAAAGTCTGGGGGCAACTAGAAACGCAGGTTCGAGAAGCCCCATCCCGGTTGATGAATACGATCTCGCCACCTATTTGCACCACGGCCACACGGATCTACATCAGATTGAAGTACTCGCGTTGCTCCCACTCGGACACTTCAGCTTGATACCGCTCCAGCTCGGCGCGCTTCAGATGAATGAAGTAGTCGACAAACCCAGGCCCAAACTGGGAACGTAAGACTTCATCCGCGGCCAGCGCATCGAGCGCAGCCGCCAGGGTGGTCGGCAAGCGTGGCGCGGGCGATGAATACGGTTGATCGGCCGACTCGCCAGGATGGATGGCCTGATCGACCCCATCGAGGCCGGAGAAGATCTGCGAAGCAAAATAGAGGTAGGGATTCGCCGCAGGTTCGCCAATGCGGTTTTCGATGCGCGTCGCGTTATCGCCCACGCCACCGAGCACGCGCAGCATGGCGCCGCGATTGTCGTGCGCCCAGCATGCGCGATCCGGCGCTAGAGACTGGCTTCTGAAACGCTTGTATCCGTTGATGGTCGGCGTCGCGAACGGCGTCGATGCACTCGCGTGTCTGAGCAGGCCGCCCATGAACTGAAGGCCGAGCGGCGATAGGGGATGTCCGGTCGCATCGGGCTTGAACAGATTGGAACCCGCGTCTGCAGCATCAATCGACACAAGCGACTGATGCAGATGCCAGCCGCTCGACACGACGTTCGGAATGCGTGGGCGGCACATGAAGGTCGCGTGATAGCCGTGTCGGGCGCACACCTGTTTGACGGCGCTGCGAAACAGCAACATGGCGTCAGCCGATGCCGCCGCGGATTGCGGCGCAAAGGTGAACTCGAACTGGCTAGGACCGAACTCGATCTCCAGCGAACTGACCGGCAGCTCAAGTCGCTCACACGTTTCGCGCAGCAACTGCATCAAGCCGTCGACGGCGTCGTAACGCGACTCCGTGAGATATTGATAGCCATGCGTCAGCAGTTCGACATCGACAGGACGTCCGGGCTGTCCCGCATCTTCCGGTTGCATATGCGGATCGGTCACGCGAAAAACGTGAAACTCGACCTCGAGGCCGGTTGTCAACTGCCAGCCTCGCTCCGCGAGCAACGCGTTTGCTTTCGCGAGGATCGGACGGGTTGCATAGGGCACCGCCCGTCCGTCGGGCAGATACGCATCACAGAGCAGCCAGCCCGTACGCGGGCTCCACGGCAGCGCCTTGAACGTAGTGGGGTCGGCCAGCAGCACGCTGTTGGATGTGCCCGCCATGTTGTCGAGGCCGAGTCCACCTTCCCTGGTGAACACGGAGAACACCGAGCGATGCGACGTGTCTTTCGCATACATCGTGGACGTGAAGCCAACGCCCGAGCGCAGCGCGCGCGCGGCTTCTGCAGCAACGAGCGTTTTGCCGCGCAAGATGCCGTGCTGATCGGGAAACGCAAAGCGCACGGTGTCGAAGTCGCCACTTTCCAGACGAGCGGCCAGCAGCGACGCGGCGTCGTGCTGCGCGTCGGACCACAGCGCGTGCTGTTCGGCGAATGGACGTGACGGCATCACGCTTCCTTCATCGTCGATTGCGCGCGCGAAGCCCATTCGCATGCTTCGCGGCGACGCTGGTCGGCGTCCTGCCAGTAAGTCGCCGCTTCTACGCCATGACTGATGCCGTCGATCGACGCGGGGCCCGTCAAGTTCCGCGCTTCGCTCTCATCGACCATCATCGGCGCACGCTCTCCGCGCGAAACCGCGCGAATCGAATCCTTCAGCAACCTGCGGTAACGCACGATGCCTTTGTCGGCGGTGCCGAGATGTTCCCGGGTGCGATCCTGGATGGGGCCTTGCGATTCGACCGCCCACTGATCATGAACGTTGATGTCGTGGCCCATGCCGGTGTAGGTCTCGCGATGTTGCTCGTCGACGTCGTAGCCATACTCGTTGCGGCGATTACGGCGTGACGTGTAGTCGGGCAATTCATAGAGTTCCAGCCGCTGCGCGCGCATTTGCGCCTTGTCGACGGGTTCCGTGAAACTGGTGAAGATGGCGTACCAATAGCAATGGGTGTCGTCGACCGGCACATGCCATTGCGTGATCGTCATCTCGGCGCTCATCGGAATCACGAACGCTTGCGGAAATACGAGGTTCGTCACGCGCACATGGGTTTGCGCGTGGCCCAGGTCACGCAGCGCCGTCAAGCGCAGGCCGTAAGGAGCGGACTCGACCTGAATCGTGGGGCAATCGTATTCGCGCAAAACCGTCGTGATCGCGACATCGGAATCCGCCGATGTGCCGCGAAACTGTTTGCCGTAGCTTTCGGACGGCGAGTCGTCTTCGAAGAAACGATGCAGATACGACGCATGCGATGGATCGATTCCCACCTCCAATGCCTGCAGCCAGTTGCACTCGAAGAGACCCTTGAATGCGAACGTATGGCTCGACGGCGCGACAAAGCAATCGAATGCGGGAAACGCGGGCGGCGTGCCCTTGCCGAGATAGGCGAACAGGATGCCCGATCGTTCGACCACCGGATAAGCCGTCTGACGCACGCGGTCGCAAAGACGCACATTGGGCGGCTCAGCCGGCGTTTCGAGGCAGGTGCCGTCAACCGCAAACAGCCAGCCGTGAAACAGGCAGCGTAAGCCGCCGTTTTCGAGCCGGCCGTACGCGAGATCGGCGGCGCGATGCGGACAATGACGATCGAGCAGGCCGTAGCGTCCCAGTTCGTCGCGAAACAGCACGAAGTCTTCGCCCATCAGACGCACGGCCTTGACGGGGCGCGGCCCGTCAAGCTCCTCCACCAGCGCGACCGCCTGCCAATACGCGCGCAACAGCGTCCCACCCGGCGTCGTCGGTCCGACGCGTGTCATCATTTCGTTGTCTGCTGCTGTTTCCATGAGTCCGATTCCTGGTAGCGGGCCGGTTTCTGTGACCAGCCGGTTCATTCAATCCGGTTTGCGGTGACAACCGCAGGCGTAAAAGTCGCCGAGCGCCGTGTGTAGCCGGGTCAACCGTGCTGTGTCGGCGGGTTGAAGCGGCGCGATCTCGCGTGCACGTCGCGCGTCGTTCAGCAGTGCCTGTTCAAGCGCGCTGCGCGAGACGGAGCAACATTGACCGCGCTCGACGATCGTGCGGCCCGCCACGACCAGGGTGGCGATATCGGCTTTGGTCAGACGCGCAAGCAGCAGGTCGAGCAGACCTTCGTCGCTGTCGTTGAGCCTGTCACGGAAGATCCGGGTCGTGTCCACGATCAGGATGTCCGCGGGCGCGCCCACTTCGATGCTGCCGCCGCCATCGCTGACGACCGTGGAGCGGCCATGCCGGCACGCCGCGTCGAACAGCTCGCCTATGGATAGCGTGGCGTGCGATTGCGTTTGCTGGACATGGCGCAGCAGACGCATCTCGCGCAACATGTCATCGTCGTCGTCGAGTGCCATGCCGTCGAGGCCAATGCCAAAACGCACTCCGCGCTCGATCATCGAAGCAAGCGGTGCAATCCCAGACTGAAGACGCAGGTTCGATGACGTATTGATCGAAACCGTCACGTTATAACGCGCAAGCACATCGCATTCATCCGGCGTGAGCCAGACGCCGTGCGCAACCGTGAGGCGCGCCGACAACATACCGATGCCGGCCAGATAAGCGATCAGTCCACCTGGACCATAGCGGGCGTCTGCCCATTCGCGTTGCTGCCGCGTTTCGAACAGATGCATGTGGACGCGTCGGCCCGTTTCGGCGGATGCGCGCGCAACCGCTTCCAGCGTCGCATGGTCGACCCACTGGGGCCCGACCGGCCCGTATTGCACCGAGAACCACGGATGTTGGAGGGCAGCGATCCGCTCAGTCAACGCGAGGTTGTCAGCGAGCGTGCGCGACGGCCGCTGCGTGGCGAGCAATACCGCCCGATCGTCTTCAGGCAGACGCGCAAGGAGGGCGCCGAGGTTGCCATACACCGTCGGATTCGCCCCTGCAAACGGCACGGCGAACGCCACGCGAATGCCTACGTCATACGCGGCCTTTGCCACGCCCACGGCTTCTTCGTAGAGCGCCTGGCTATTCTGCGTGTTGTGACAGTGATTGGCCGCGCAGATGCCGCCTTCGGCGAGTCCTGCAAACGCCACGGCGGCGCGCAGATACGGATCGACGCGTGGCTCGCGCGCAAGCGCGGCGATCCACGTTTCGAGCGGACCATCCGCGGCGCCGAACGCGAGTGTGCGCAGTCCGCGTCCGTGGTCGTGTGCATTGACGGGAGCAGGCAGCGCAATCAACGAGCGGCTACGGTCCGTCGCGTCATGCGGCAGCGCTTCGATTGCGGCCACGCGCCCGTCCCGCACATGAATCGCAGACGGTCCCGAAGGCGCGTGCCGGCCGGGCGCCGTCAACAACCGGCCCACCCGCAGCACCTGTGTGTCCACGCCGGCAGTCAAAGCACGCTTTCTTGCGGATGCGACGACGTGATCGCGGCCGTACTCTGATCGAGATTGCGTGGGGTAGCCGCGGGCATCTTCTGGATCCGGCGCACTGATTGCCCATGCCCGCGCGCGCTTTCGACCAGCTCGCGATCGCGCATCACAAAGCGTCCACGCACGAGCGTATGTACCGGCACGCCCTTGACGGGTGTGAGGTTGAACGGCGTGGAGTTGCCGATCGACTTGAGCCGCCCGGACGTAATGATTTCTTCGCGCTCCATGTCGATCACGACGATATCGGCGTCCGCCCCCGGTTGCAGAATGCCCTTGTACGGGAAGAGGCCAAACGCCTTCGCGGGCGCCGTCGCGGTGAGTCGCACATAGTCGTTGAGCGTGAGACGGCCTTGCGCGATTTGCGTCAACATCAACGGCATTTGTGTTTCCACGCCGGTGAAGCCGCAATCGGCGCACCAGATGTCGTCCTTGAACTTTTCGGTTTCGGCGTGCGGCGCGTGATCGGTCGCGATCATGTCGATCGTGCCGTTGCGAATGCCTTCCCATAGCGCGATCTGATGCTGCTTCTGACGAATCGGCGGATTCACGCGAATCAGCGAGCCCTTTTCGCGGTACGCACGTTCGTCGAGCAGCAGATAGTGCGGTGCTGTCTCGGCGGTGATGTCGACGCCGCGCGCCTTCGCTTCCGCAAGCGGCCGCAGTTCATCACCCGACGAAACATGCAGGATGTGAATGCGGGCGCCGGTCCATTCAGCGAGAATCGCCGCACGGGCCACCGCTTCTACGGCAACAACGGGTGGTCGCGCATCGAGATGGGCGAGCGGATCATGCCGGCCAGCCGCTTTGAGTTGCTGTTGACGTCGCGCCATGATCGACGCGTTTTCCGCATGCAGGGAGATGCGCATGCCATGCTGCGCGACGATTTCAAATCCTTCGAGCATCGCGCCGGTGGGCGGCGAGGGCAGGTTGCCGAACGTGTTGCCCATGAAGCACTTGAACGCCGCCACGCCGCCGTCGATCAGACTCTCCAGTTGATCCAGATTGTTTTCGGCGAGCAGTCCATAGATGCCGTAGTCCACGTATGCCTTCTGTGCCGCTTCGAGCTTGAGCTTCAATGCATCGGGCGTGCCGGTCGGCGGGTTCGTATTGGGCATTTCGAACACCGTCGTGACGCCACCCATCGCAGCACTCGCCGTCCCTGTTGCCCATGTTTCCTTATGGGTGTAGCCGGGTTCGCGGAAATGAACGTGAACGTCGATCGCGCCGGGCAGCACATGCTTGCCGCGCGCATCGAGCGTTTCTTTCGCCTCGGGCATGCTCGCATCGTGTCCGATGCACAGCACGCGGCCGTCCTTGATCGCAATGGATGCGACGTATTGGGTGGAGTCGGTGACGACAGTGCCGCCGCGAATGATCAGGTCTGCAATCATGGTGTGTTTGCGAGGAAAGTAAGTGCTGTGGCAGACCAGCGGTCAGAGCATGGCCCATCCGCCGTCGACAGGCAGATCGACTCCGGTAATTTGACGTGATACATCGGAGGAGAGAAACAGGCACGCGTGCGCCACGTCGCTATCGTTGCTGATGCGTTGGAGCGCATAGTCCTGCGCGTGATGCGCGACGGCTTCTTCCTCGCCGATGGACAGCTTGCGCATGACGTCGGGCACGACCTTCGTGCGAAAGCGCTCGCCGTCGACCATACCGGGCGCAACGTAATTGACGTTGATGTTGTAGCGACCGGCTTCGAGCGCTGCCGACTTGGTCACGCCGCGTAGCCCCCATTTTGAAGCCGAGTAAGCCATGCGACCGGCGCGGCCGCGCATGCCGAACGTACCGCCCACGTTGACGACTTTCCCGTAGCGCCGTTCGATCATGGACGGCATGATGGCCCGCATCATGTTGAAACAGCCGGTCAGGTTGACATCGACGATCTCCTCGAACTCTTCATTCGTGGTGGTCCACGTCGTGCCGCCTACGGGACCGGTGCCGCCCGCCACGTTAATGAGTACGTCGATACAACCGAAGCGGGCCATCGTAGCGTTGGCGAGCGCGTCGGCGTCGGCCGCATCGGTGACATCGCAACGAATCATCAGGATGTCTGCGCCACTTAAAGCGGGGTCTTGCACGAGACCTTCAATCGCAGCCATGTCACGTCCCGCGAGGACCAGCTTCGCGCCTTCGGCGGCAAACGCGCGCACGATCGCTGGACCCATTCCCTTTGCTGGGCCCGTCACTACCACGACTTTGTTGCGCAGCTGCAAATCCATTGATTGTCCTTTATAGAGAGATCTGTCCCGGGTCGATGCTCGCGGCCTGTTCTGAAATTGGCATCAACCTTGCTTTGTATCCGCGGCACGCTCGTTCGATTCAACCCGTTGAGGCACCAGGGAGTTGTCTTCACGATACTTGATCAATATCGAAGGACGAGGTGTTAATTTGGTTCGCCCCTGTTGTTTAACTGGCTATGGAGTCTTGAATTGAGTCTGGCTAGACTGCGGGTGCTTCGAAATCTGGATAGGGAGTGTGGCCGTGACGCTTCGTAGCATGCGAGTTCTGCGTTATCTGGAAGAGGTCGCGCGTGCGGGCTCGATACGGCGGGCGGCCGAACGCCTGTATGTCACGCCGTCGGCGCTCTTGCGGCGCATTCAGGACATTGAGGAAGAACTCGGCGCGCCGGTATTCGAGCGGACCTCGGCGGGTGCGCAATTGACTGCGGCCGGCGAACTGTTCCTCGGCTGGATACGCACGCAGAACGCGGGACTGCGTCACGTGATGTCGCAGATCGAATCGCTCTCGGGGCTACGGCGCGGCGAGGTGCGTGTGTCGGCAAGCCAGGCGGTGGCGCGGGGTTTTCTGTTGCAGGAGATCATCGACTTCCGGGCGCAGCATCCGCTCGTCAAGTTTCATGTGACCATCTGCGACCATGGCCGCGCCATGCGTGCATTGATTGCGTATGAAACGGACCTCGTGCTGGTGTTCCGGCCACCGCAGGCAGCGGAGCTTCAACCGCTGATGTCGATCGGGCAGGGGCTGGTCGCGGTGATGTCGGCGGATCATCCGCTCGCGGGACGGCCATCCGTGCGGATGCGCGAATGCCTGGAGTATGAGATCGGTCTCGTGGACAGCAGTTTTTCCGGTCGCGAGATCATCGACGAGATCGTCGCGCGGAGTTCGGTGCAGCTCAATCCGATCATCGAGGCGAACTCATTCGACTTGCTGGTCGATCTCGTACGGCAATCGCGGATCATCACGTTTCAGATCGACATCGGCACGCTCGGCTGGCGGCAGGATCCGATGCTTGCTGTGGTGCCGGTCGATGAACGCGATGCTGCATTCGGCCCGCTCGTGCTCGGTCAGTTACGTGGACGTGCCTTGCCGCTCGCCACAGCCAAGTTCGGCGAGCAACTCGCGCGCAAGCTCCACGAGTGGCGTTCCACGCCGTCGCAGGATGTGCCGGGCATCCACGCAGATGCTGATGCGATGCTCCAGACCGACTGACCTGCGTGCACCACTGCGCGTCTGTTATGCACCGCGATCGACGGCGGTGCACTGCGACGTCGTCCTTATCCGCCTCGAAGACGGCATGGCCCATCACATGCGTCGTTTGGTCGTTGCATGTGGCAGGCCGTTTTTGCGCGCGCAGCAATGCGCGCGCGACGGGTAGTCACGACGAGTGTCAAACGATGACCGGTTCCAGTCCGCAATACGATTCCCAATCCTTACCGTTGTCCTTGGCCGATATCGATGAGGAGACCATCGAGGTCGCTCTCGAACAAGGCACCAACCTCGCCATTACGCTTTCGCCGGATCGACAGCGGATCGCAATGGACCTTCAGGGCATTCTCTGGGTGATGCCGATAAGCGGCGGCGAGGCGCGCCGTCTCACCGACGATCTTGGCGACATTGCCTGGCCCCGCTGGTCGCCGGACGGCGCGAGGATCGTCTTCCAGTCGTACCGCAGCGGCAATTTTCATTTGTGGTCGATCGATCCGGCGGGTGACGACCTACGCCAACTCACGCACGGCGAGTTCGACTATCGCGAGCCCTGCTTCTCGCCTGATAGCCGCGAACTTGCGTTCGCGTCGGATCGTGGCGGCCGGTTCGCGATCTACGCGATGGACCTGGCGAGCGGCGCCATGCGCAGCATCGCAGCGGAAGCTGCCGAGCTATCGGAGCCCGCCTGGTCACCCGATGGTGCGTGGATCGCCTTCGTGCGGGACGGGCAATTGGCATGCGTGTCCTCGCGCGGCGGCGATCGCGTTCACCCCGCCGTGGCGCGCTGCCAACACCCGGGCGCTCTGCTTGCCGCCCCTGCATGGACGCCCGGCGGCCAGTCGTTGATGTACCGCATGCTGACCGGCAAGCACCGTGACTGGCGCACGAGTCGTCTGTGCATTGACGGTACTGCGCTGACGCCGGAAGACGTGGAGGTGTTTCCGTTGCCCGTCGCGTTCGTGGACGACGACATCTTCCTCCACACGGCGCACGGTGAGATCCGGCGAAGTTCGTTGTCGCGGGGCTTTCTCGGCGTAGTGCCGTTTCGCGCAACGGTTGCTGTCAAGCGGCACCGCTATGCACGTCGCTGGCGTGATTACGCTTCGGACGCGCCCCGGAGGGTCAAGGGCATTTCGTTTCCGGTCATCTCACCCGATGCCGGCCACGTGGCCTTTGGTGCGCTGAACCAGTTGTGGCTTCTGAAGATTGGCGATGCGCGCCCTCAACCATTGACCGATGACGTCTACGCGAAAATCTGGCCCGCGTTCTCGCCGGATGGAAAGCAGCTTGCGTATATCTGCGACCGCGGCGGCAATATGGACATCTGGGTCCGCGATCTGGCGACCGGGCTTGACCGTCAACTGACGCACGCGGCTCACGCACTCAAGCAATGCGTGTGGGCGCCGGATGGAGGTCGACTCGCGTGCGGATCGGCCGATGGCGTCATCTACGTGGTCGATGCAAAAACCGGGGAATTGACGCGCACCTGGCATCAAACGGTCTGGTCGGGGCGGCCTTCGTGGTCGCCGGACGGCACGCGGTTGACGCTCGCTGCCGTGCAACCGTACTCCGCCCGCTATCGCGAGGCGCGCAACACGATCCTGATTTACGACATCGAGAGTGCGGACACGCGTTATTACCCACCTGCGCCGCAGGGCGCGCTCGATGTCCGCAATGCGAACGGTCCCCTCTGGATCGCGGGCGGCGGTTCGCATGAAGGCGCCCGTTCGCGTCTGCTGTTTACGATGCGCGGTGAACTGTGGTCGCTGGGAATCGACGCAGCTTTTCAGCCGGTGGGCGATTCGCAGCGGGTTACAGAGATACTTTGCGATGCACTCAGTGCCGATGCGACAGGACGCAACGTGCTGTTTCTATCGAACGCCGCCTTGTATATCCTTGAGCTGGAGCGCGGCAACCTGACGCCGGTCCCGCTCGATCTGGAATGGACCGTTCACCGTCCGGACCACCGCACCGTGATCCACGCGGGGCGCATGTGGGACGGCGCGGCCGACGCCGCGTTGACGGATGTCGACATCGTGATCGAGCGCGACCGTATCGTGTCCGTGTCGCCACACGATGAAGCGCGGTTCTCCGGCGCAGACGATCCGCGGACGGCGCACATCGACGCGAGCGCACTGACGGTAATGCCCGGCATGATCGACATGCACACGCATCGCGAGATGGGTAATCAGCTTGGCGCGCGCGATCCGCGTATCTTTCTCTCGTTCGGCATTACCAGCACGCGTGGCTTGTCCGATAACCCGTATCTCGCGCTTGAGAACAAGGAATCGGTAGACGCCGGCAAACGGGCGGGCCCGCGCCACTTCGGCACGGGCGACGCACTCGACGGCACGCGCACGTTCTGGGACGGCATGCGTCCGATTGCCGACGTCGCGCAGCTCGATCGCGAGCTCGAACGCGCGGCGCAGCTCGAATACGATCTCATCAAATGCTATGTGCGTCTGCCGCCGGATCTTCAGCAGCGCGCGACGCTCGGCGCGCATGCGCTCGGCATTCCGATCACGTCGCACTATCTCTTTCCCGCTGTGGCGTTTGGTGGCGACGGCTACGAGCATATGGGCGAGACGAGCCGGTTCGGCTATTCGCGTACGGGCAGTGCGTTGGGCACCATGTATGACGATGTGCTCGCGTTGTCGGCTGCGGCGGGGTGCTACCGGACGCCGACACTGTTTGGCCTCGAAGCGATGCTGGGCGACACACCTTCGCTGATCGAAGACGACCGTCGAGTGGCTGTGCTGTTCACGCACGCCGATCGCGAAGCGCTACGGCGAGCAGCGGCAGGCGGCCCATCGAAGCCCATTCCGAGTGTCGCCCGCCAGGTCGACGCCATCGTTCGCATGATCGATGCAGGCGTGAAGGTGGTGACAGGGAGCGACTATCCGATGGTCGCGCCCGCGATCAGCCTGCATCTGAACCTGAGGGCGATGGTCCGCTATGGCATGCGCCCCATCGATGCGTTGAAGACGGCGACACGCGATGCCGGCGCGGCGCTGTATCCCGATCTGGGGACGATCGTGCCGGGTGCGCTCGCGGACCTCGTGTTCGTCGACGGCGATCCGACCGTGAACATCGACGACGCGACTCATGTGAATGGCGTGATGATCGGCGGCAAATATCGTACGGTTGAAAGTCTGCTGGCGCCGTTCGAGCACGTCGCGCAAAAGGGCGAATTCCGCGCGCAATCCCCGGCGCGCCAGGTGAATGACGCAGCGAATCCCACGGCTCGCGCGCAATACTGGTGGCACGATCCGCGCTGGATCGAATGTGTGCAGGCGTCGTGTTGTGGAATGCTGGTGCCGCTCGATCTGCTGGCAGAAGGACAGCCGATGCGCGGATTCGGCACCTGGGGGAAGGGTTATCGCGAGCGGGCGCTGTAGCTAGATGGGATCACGCGCGCATGCTTCCACGCGCGCGTGATATGTCAGATGGCGCACGGGTTCGGGCTTGCCTGACGACGCATCAAGCCGGAACCCCGTTTCATCAACCGACGTGAGGATAAGCGTCGCGGGCAAATGCGGCCGAGATTCGGCCATGTGCAAGGTCCGCTTCGATCCGCTCGGCCGGGCGCTCTGCCGGATCGCCGAGGCCTGCGCCACCCGGCAACGCGAGCACGAGACGGTCGCCGCGCGGAATGCGTTGCAGGCCCTTCGCGCGCAACGCCGTACCCGATGCGAGGTGCACTGTGCCCGTCGCACCGTCGAGACCACCCGCTCGGCCCCGTGCTGCAGAACGTACGCGCTCGAACATCGCGAGCACTTCGAAACTCTCGCCATCGCGCGTGCCCACTTCGACGACCTGTCCTAGTCCACCTTGCGTGCGGCCGGCGCCACCGCTATCCGCGCGCAGCTCCTTGCGCCAGATCACGATGGGCGCGCCGGCTTCCGTCACTTCGACGGGCATCGCCCGGACGCCGCTCGGAAACGCCGTCGCCGAAAGCCCGTCCTGCACCGCGCGCGCGCCGGAGCCGCCGCTATTGAAGAACACCGTATCGAAGGTCGTGCCACCCGCGGCGTCGACGCCGCGCAACTGAACGCTCCATAAACATGACGATCCCTCGGCGGGCGTACGCTCAGGCAACGCCTGGCCGAGACAACCGAATACCAGGTCCGGCAACATCTGGCCGATCACATGACGCGCGGCGACAGGGGAAGGACGCTGCGCGTTGAGGATGCTGCCAGCGGGGGCATCGACGATGAACGGCGCGAGTGCGCCATGATTATTGGGCACCTGCGGCGCCACCACGCATTTCAGGCCGAAGATCGAATACGCACGGCAGTAGTTCAGTACGACGTTGATGCCCTGACTCACGGCGTCCGCGCTGCCCGCGTAGTCCACCGAGATGGTGTCGGCGGCGATGGTCAATCTGGCACGCAGCGTGATGGGCGCATCGTAGCCGTCGATTGTCATGTCGGCCGACCAGCTTCCACGCGGCAGTTTCGCAATGGCATCCCGAGTCGCCGCCAGCGATTGATCGATGATGTAATCAGCGAGGGCATCGAAGTCTTGCAGGCCGTATTCGTTGAGCATCGAACGCAGGCGCACCGCGCCGGACTGATTGCAGGCGATATACGACAGCATGTCGCCCTCCGCCTGCAACGGCGTGCGGACATTGGCGCGCAGAATGCTCATCAGGTCCTGATTCAGCACACCGCGCGACGCGAGCTTGAGCAACGGGATCTGTAGCCCTTCTTCGAAGATCGAGCGACCGTCGGGACCTTGCCCGAGGCCGCCAATATCCACCTGGTGACAGCAGCAGCCGATCATCGCGACCACTTTTCCGTGCGCCACCACCGGGCTGATCACCGTGATGTCGTGCAAGTGACCGGCCGTGAGCCAGGGGTCGTTGGTCACGAAGTGATCGCCGTCTTCCATCGCGTCGATGGGAAAGCGGGCAAGGAAGTGCCGCACGCCCTCGGCCATCGAGTTGACGTGTCCTGGCGTGCCGGTCACGGCTTCGGCAATCATGCGTCCACGCGTGTCGAAGATCGCGGCGGACAGATCGCCTGCATCGCGCACGGTGGTGGAGAACGCCGTGCGCATCAGCGCCTGCGCGGATTCCTCGACCACCGATATCAGGCGAGTCCACATTAGCTGCTGGCGCAGATCGGTCATGGCATGGTTCATTGCCGGGCTCCTGTTTGCTCGCGCCGCGTGAGCACGATGTAGTGATGCGCGTCGATCATCGCGTCGAACGAGGGCGACACGACCGTGGTGGTTTCCTTCTCGACAATCAGCGCGGGACCGGCAATGTGGTCGCCGGCTTCGAGTCCTTCACGGCCAACGATTGCGAAGTCCATCGCTTCGCCGCTGGCCGGGTCCATCACGCGTCGATAACCGCCCGGTTTGACGGTGCGCGTGCGCGGTGTCGTTGCGATGCGCTCATAAGGCGCGGAGGGGGCAGTCACCGACACGCGCCACGTGAGCACCTCCACGGCGAGACCGTCAGCGGTCGCGCCATACAGTGCGCGATAAGCCAGAGCGAAGGTCTCGGCGAGTACGTCGGCGTCATCCGCAGTCAATGCGCGCGACGGCACGTCGATGGCCACTTCGAAGCCCTGGCCGCAATAGCGCGCGAACGCGGTGCGACGCTCGATACAGGGCGCACCCGTGTGTGCGCGGGCGACGATCTCGTGTGCTTCGGCAGCCATCTGTTCGAGCATCGCATTGACCGGCGCGGGATCGAACTGCGTGAGGCGTTGATGCAGGCTGCGGGACAATTCATACGCGATCGGCGCCCGCAGAAAGCCGACTGCTGACCCGACGCCCGCGCTGCGCGGAATCACGATCCGCGCGATGCCGAGCTTTTCAGCGATCCGCGCCGCATGCAGCGGCGCGGCGCCACCGAACGCAAACAGCGTTCGCGCGGCCGCGTCGGCACCGTTCTCCATTGCGTGAACGCGCGTGGCGCTGGCCATCGCTTCGTCCACCATCTCGCTGACACCCAGCGCGAGCTGCGCGGCCGACGCATCCCATGCGTCGAGATGCTTCAAGGCGTCTGTGGCGGCGTCGATATCGAGCAGGATGGTGCCGCCGGCAAACGCGGTGGGGTCGATGCGGCCAAGTACGAGATCGGCGTCGGTGACGGTGGGCGCTGTGCCGCCGCGTCCGTAGCAGGCGGGACCGGGTTCGGAACCGGCGCTGTGCGGACCGACCGACAAGCGGCGTGCGGAGTCGATCTGTGCAATCGAGCCACCGCCCGCGCCAATCTCCACCATCTCCACAACCGGAATGCGCAGCGGCAAGCCACTGCCCTTGCGGAAGCGATGCACGCGCGCCACTTCGAACATCTGCGAAATCTGCGGGCGCGCATCGTTGATGAAGCAGATCTTCGCGGTCGTTCCCCCCACATCGAGCGCCAGCATCTGCTCGATACCGTGTTCGGCCGCCACGCTGGCGGCGAAAATCGCGCCGCCGGCCGGACCCGACTCAACGAGTCGCACCGGAAACCGCGCGGCCGTTTCGACCGTGGTTAAACCGCCGGACGACAGCATCAGCAGCAACGGACATGTGAATCCGAGCGTCGCCAGTTTCTCTTCGAGCCGGCGCAGGTATCGTGCAACGAGCGGCTGGACATAGGCGTTGGCGACCGTCGTCGAAAAGCGCTCGTACTCGCGAATCTCCGGAGATACCTCCGACGACTGCGAGATGCTGACTCCCGGCATCAGTTCCGCGAGTAGCTGCGCCGCTTCGCGCTCATGTGCGGGATTCGCGTAGCTATGCAGGAACGCAATCGCGACGCTCGTCACGCGTTCCTGCTCGAACAGACGCGCGGCGGCGCAAATGGCGTCGCGATCGAGCGGTACGAGCAGCGCGCCATCAGCGGCGATCCGTTCGGGAATGCCAATACGCAATGGCCGCGGCACGAGCGGTGTCGGCGCTTGCATCGTCAGATCGTACTGATCGAAGCGGCTTTCCGACGCGAGTTCCAGCACGTCGCGAAACCCGGCGGTCGTCAACAGGGCGGTTTTTGCGCCCTTGCGTTCGATCAGCGCGTTGGTGGCGAGCGTCGTACCATGCACGATCAGGCCGACGTCCGCGATCTGCAGCCCTGCGCGTGCGAGCAGCGTCTCAATGCCTTCCAGCAGCGCCCGCTCGGGCGCATCGTAGGTCGTGAGTATCTTGATCGACTCGCGGCGTCCTTCCACTTCCAGTACGACGTCGGTAAACGTGCCGCCGATATCCGCGCCAATGCGCGCCTTTCCTGCAACTCTGGTCACTGCGTGATCCTCAGCTGGTTCATGTTGATTCGCGAGCGCGCCGGATCTGACGGCGCGCGTTCCGTGACTACATGGCGGACTTTTCTTCAGCCGCGCGGCGATTCAGGCTCTCGTAGAAGCGGCTCAGATGCTTGCCCACATGCACGCCCTCGAAGCGTTTCTCCTGATCCACGGCCAGTATCTCGGGCAGCGGTTCCACAGTGACGTCGCGGTCGGGGTTCATGAAGAACGGAATCGAATAGCGCTCGAAGTGCGAACGGTTACGCACGCGGTGATAGTTGGACAGATAGCGTCCGTTGGACCACCACATCATCATGTCGCCCACATTGATGGTGAAGGCGCCGGGAATGGGCGGCGCTTCGATCCATGTGCCGTCGCGTCGTTTGACTTCGAGGCCGCCGCGCGAGTCCTGCGCGAGGATCGTGAAAGGTCCTTCGTCAGTATGGGAGACCGTATTGGACACTTCGATGTCGGCATGCTCAGGCAGCGGGATGTAATAGAGCAGGCTGAGTTGCGAGAGCGGCTTGTGGAAATAGCCGTTGAAGCGTGTCTCGTGAAGACCCAGCCCGATCGCGAATGCATTCAGCAGATGACGCGACAGGTCGGTCATCGCATCGTAGTACTGCTTGCACACGCGGCGGAACTCGGGCATGTCGTCGGGCCAGCGGTTGGGGCGATAGAAGAGCGGATCGACTTCGCCGTCGTCAAACTCGTCCTGCAAGCGGAACTGCTCGTGAAGGCGGCTATTGCGCGACAGAGGCTGACTGGACGGCATGGGGATCCAGCCGCGATACCAGTCGGGCGTGGCCCGCGTACGCTGCTTCTCGTCGACGGGGCGGCTATAGAAGGCGGCCGACTGCGCAAATGCAGCGTCGATCAGCGCCTGATCGACGCCGTGTCCACGCAGATAGAAAAAACCGATGCGGCTGCATGCCTCAGCGATCTGTGCTGCGACGCGTGCCTTACCCGACAGATCGCCACGCAGGAACGGAGAGAAATCCACGACCGGAATCTCGGCGATATCCACCGGACGTGCGGCGATTTTGTCTTCAATGCCTTCTGAGCTGCGGGACATGATCAAGGCCTTATGAACAGGTGATGAGCGCGGCATTGCAAGCAATCGGCATGGCGCTGGAGATAGCGCCGGCGAGCCCTGCAACGTCAAATGAGGGCAAGGCTACGCTCGCCAAAATACAGGGGGAGTGCCATTTGCGTGTCGCCGCGCGACGAAATTGACTACGAAGAAAACGCTTTATTTTTTACTACCCGACGCAGTTTTTTGCGCTGTAGGCTTGTCTCCGTTCCGCATGGGAGACACCTCCATGCGCAGCAAGCGAAGCGAGTGCCGGCAGCGATGCCGGTGAATCGGGGCGGGTTACAGCGCCTCATCGTCGTACGCACGGAAGCTATGAGCGAGACTATTCAAATCAAGTCGTCGGGGGCCCCGGCTGGTCACGCAGGGGTGGATGGTCAACGTCGCGCCGCGCTTGCTGCACTCGGTGCGCTTTCGGTGTTGGGTGTCGGCCTGTTGTCGGCGCACGTGCTGCCGCAGGTCAGCAATGCGCAAGCCACCGTGGCGGGCCGGACGCGCATCACGCATCAGCTTGGATGGATCAACGGTGTGCAGTTTGGTGGCGACTTCGTCGCGATCGACAAAGGCTTCTTTGCGCGTGAGCGGCTCGATGTCGTCTACACGCCGGGCGGTCCGGGCACGGATTATCAGACCATGGTGACGAGCGGTCGCGCAATGGTCAGCGAGAGCAACCCGGCCGGCCTGATCAGTGCTTATGTGCTCAAGAAGCCGCTCATCGCCTTCGCGGCGGTGATGCAGCGCGATCCAAGCTGTTTTGTGAGCCTGAGCGACCGGCCAATCAACTCGTTGCGCGACATGATCGGCAAGACGATTGGCTTGCCGAACAGCATTCGTGGCCAGGTGGAGGCCCTGTTTCAGCGGGCGAAAATCGATTCTTCCGGCGTCAAGTTCGTTCCCATTGGTAGCGACCCTGCCTTGCTCGCGGCGCGCCAGGTGGATGCGTACTACGGCTGGGAGACGACCGTGGTGCCGCCTTTGCGCCGTCTTGGACTGGATCCGCATGTGTTGCCGTTCTCCAGCCTCGGCTTTCGCGGCTACGGGCAGGTGCTGATGGCGCGCAGAGATACGCTTGAAGAGCATCACGACGTGCTCGTGCGCTATACGCGCGCGCTCATCGAAGGCTGGTCGTGGATGACGCAACACCCGCGCGAGACCGCCGAGTTGGTGGTTGCGCGCTATGCGCCGCCGGGCACGCAGTTGAGCGAGCAGCTCGAAGAAGTTGCCATGATGCAGAGCTACCTGACGGAAGGCGATGCCCGCACACAGGGTTTGCTGTGGATCGATCCCGCCGTGTTCGAGGAAAACGTGGCGCTGGGCCGCGAGGCGGGCACGGTGCCGGCGAATCTGCCGGTTGACGTGTCGAAAATCGTCACGCAAAGCGTGATTCGCGCGGCACTGGGCAAGGCGTGATGACCGGCTGACCCCGGCCTGCCGCCGGTTGCGCCGAGTGATGCCAAACCGGCAACCCCTTCACACGAAATCGGCAACGAGTCCGCCGCTTTTGTGCACTTAACCTTCAGACAGACGTGTTGCCGCGGCGTGCGCCGAGCCGGCGCGGTCCGTCTCGTCTCGCTTCGTACCATTCCGTACTGTATTGGGAGTTCCGATGCCTGGCCTGTCCATTGCCGATGTGTCGAAGACATTTACTGTCGACGGCAAACCCTTCGTTGCGCTCGAAGGCGCGACGCTCAACCTCGCTCCGGGTGAGTTCGGCGCGCTCATCGGCCCGTCGGGCTGTGGAAAGTCGACGCTGCTGCGCATGGTCGCCGATCTCGTCGCGCCATCGAGCGGCACGATCACGCTCGACGATGCGCCGCCGCGTACGGCGCGACTGCGGCATGACATCGGCTTCGTGTTTCAGGAGGCGACGCTGCTGCCTTGGCGGTCAGTGCTCGACAACATCCGCCTGCCGCTCGAAATGCTCGGCACGCAAGGCAAGCGCGGTGCACTGACGCCGGCCGAACTCGTGCAACTCGTCGGACTGAATGGTTTCGAACATGCGCGTCCTTCGCAGTTGTCGGGCGGCATGCAACAGCGTTGCGCAATTGCCCGTGCGCTGGCCGTGGCGCCGCGCATTCTTCTTCTTGACGAGCCGTTCGGCGCGCTCGATGAAATCACACGCTACCGGATGAATTTCGAGCTGTTGCGGATCTGGTCGCAGACCGGCACGACGGCGCTGATGGTCACGCACTCGATCGATGAAGCGGTGTTGATGGCCGATCGCATTTTCGTACTGGCCGCGCGGCCTGGCCGCATCGTCGACGTGGTTGAAGTGGATTTGCCGCGGCCACGGCGCTTCGAGCATATCGAAACGCCGGCATTCAGTGTGCTCACGGATCGGGTTCGGCGCTCGTTGTTCAGCGACATCGAGCAGAGGTTCGAACATGCAGCCTAGCCTCTCGCATCCCGCCGCGCGGCGCACCTCGCGCTTTACGTCGCGCTTCGCGTCATTCTTCATGCCGCCGGCGTTGCTGATCGTCGCGGTGCTGGTCCTGGCAGAAGTGTGCGCGCGTGCGGGCGTCGCCGCGCGCTCGTTCCCTGCGCCGTCGGCGGTCGGCATCGCAATGTGGCGCGACGCGCACGCGTTGTTCGAAGAAACGCTGTCAACCTTGTTCGTGGCCATCTACGGCTTCATTGCTGCGACGGCGATCTCGCTGACGCTCGCGTTTGTCGTCTACGCGGTGCGCCGGGTGGAGACCACGGTGATGACCGCCGCTGCCGTGCTGAGCAGCATCCCCATCATGGCGATCATGCCGATGCTCTTGATCTGGATGGGACCGTTCGTGTCGACCCGGATCGCGGTGACGTGCCTCATCTGTGTGTTTCCCATTCTGGTGTCGGCGATTCAGGGTGTGCAGGCCGTCGGCAGCCGCCTCGACGAACTCTTCACCGTCATGGCGGCCCGTCCGTTGCAGCGCTTTACCCGGCTCGCGTTGCCCGTCGCCGTGCCGTACCTGTTCGTCGGCCTGCGCGTCGCCGCGCCGCTGTCGATCCTCGGCGCGCTCGTCGCCGAATGGAGCGGCGCGAGTACAGGACTCGGCGTGCTGATGCTCAATGCCATGTTCAGCCTGCAAATCGACCGGTTGTGGAGCACGGTGTGCATTGCATGCGTCATTTCTCTCGGGGCCTATGGCTATGTCTGTCTGATCGAACGTCTGGCATTGCCGGGCGATCGCGTAATTGAAGGGGCTTCCGCATGAACGGATCCAATCCAGTGAACTACGCGCAAGCGCCCGTGCTTGCCGCGACGATTTCCACGGACGCTATCGCTGCGCGAACGTGGCAGGCGGCGGCCGCTCGCGTGCTGGTCGATCGCATTGGCGATTTCGTGGCCTTTGGCGCGGTGGTCTGCGTCGTCTGGGCGGCGATCAGTTATGCGCTTCATGCGCCCGACTATGTGCTGCCGACACCCACCGAGGTCGCTGCCGCGCTGGTCGCTAACGGCGGATTAATCGCGGGCGCCACATGGCTGACGTTGTGGTGCACCGTGGTCGGCATTGCGGTCAGTGTGTGTATTGCCGTGGGATTGGCGTTGCTGTTCGTGCTGTCGCCGCTCGCCGACCGGACTGTCACGCCACTGCTGATTGCGATTCGCTCCATTCCGATGATCGCCATCACGCCGCTCGTCGTCGTGCTGTTTGGACGTGACCGCTGGAACACGATCGGCATGGTGGCGTTGCTGACGTTCTTCCAGGTGATGCTCGCGGCAAAGCGGGGCTTCGACGCGCCGAGCCAAAGCATGCTCGAACTGATGCGGACCTGTGGCGCGAGCTTCTGGCAAACCTTGCTCAAGGTACGGGTGCCGAGCGCGGTGCCGTTCGTATTCACAGGGCTTCGTCTTGCCGGGAGTTCCGCGATCCTGTGCGCCATGTTTGCCGAATGGCTCTCCGGCTCACCGGGCCTCGGCACGCTGATGCTCGATGCGTACTCCAAACAGAATCTTGGCCTGATGTGGGCGGCGGTCGCGGTCAGCACGACGCTCGCGTATCTGTTCTTTACGCTAACTATCGCGCTCGAACGGGCCGTACTCGACCGGAGCGGCACATGAGTGTGATGTCGCGCGAAATGGAATTCGAACTTAGGGCCGGCGCAGGAAGGCTTGATGGCCAGGTTGCGATGGTGACCGGTGGCACCCGCGGTGTGGGTGCCGAACTCGCGCTCGCGCTGGCGCAAGAAGGCGCGACCGTGGTCGTGGTGGGACGCGATATCGACGCGGGCGAACGGGTGGTGGACAAGATTCGCGCCGCGGGTGGCCTTGCGAGCGTCGCCGTGGCCGACGTGACGCGCGAGGATGCAATCGATGCCGCGGCGCATGCCGTGCTCGACGAATATGGCCGGATCGATACGTTGATTTGCGCGGCGGGAACCTCGGCAGCGAAAGGGCCGCTCTGGCTGGCAGAAGAGCGCGACTTTCGCGCCTGCTTCGATCTGAACGTGCTCGGCACCCTGCTCGCGATGAAAGCCGTGATGCCGGCGATGATCGAACGCCAGCAGGGCTGCATCGTCGCGATCGGGGGCACCTATGGACATAAGGGTGTGCAGAATTTCTCCGTGTACGCAGCGTCGAAATGGGCGCTGCGCGGCCTCATCAAATCGGCCGCGCTCGACGCGGGGGCGTTTGGCATTCGCGTGAATCTTGTTTCGCCGGGCGGCATCGAAGGCGAACGGTTGTCCGAGATGTTCAGGCGAACCGCGCAGCGGGAAGGTATCAGCTATGACGCCGTGCACGCCCGCTTCATCGCGCAAACCGCCATGGGCCGTCTCGTGAGTCCTTCCGACATCGCGGGCGCCGTCCTGTACCTCGCGAGCGAAACCGGCCGGATGATGACCGGTCAGGACATCGTGGTCGATGCCGGCATGCTCGTTTGACCCCCTCCGCCACCTGACAGACATCATGGACCAAAAAACCGAACGGCAGCACAAGACGGATACCCGCGTCGTCCACACAGGCCGCACGCCGCGCGACTTTCACGGCGTTGTGAATACGCCCGTCTACCACGCGTCGACGTTTATCTTCGAGACGGTCGACGAATTGCTCGAAACGCGCCGTGATCGCGCGAGCGGTGCCTACGTGGGCTTCACCTATGGCCGCGAAGGCACACCCACCACGCGCGCCCTCGAAGATGCCATGACGGAACTCGAAGGCGGCTATCGTGCCGTGGTCACGTCGTGTGGCCTTGGCGCAATCGCGGCATCGCTGATGGCGTTTCTGTCGGCCGGCGATCACCTGCTGATCGTCGACAGCCTGTACGGTCCCGCCCGCGCATTTTGCGAGGAGACCCTGCGCAAATTCGGCGTGGATATCGAGTACTTCGATCCGCAGATTGGCGCGGGCATCGAAGCGCTGTTTCGCCCGAACACGCGAGTGGTCTACCTCGAGTCGCCGTGTTCCTTGACGTTCGAGGTATGCGACGTACCTGCTATCGCCAAGGCATGCCGCGCGCGCGACATCGTGTCGGTCATGGACAACACGTGGGCGTCACCTATCGGCTTCCGGCCTTTGCGGCACGGCATAGATGTATCGCTTCATGCGGCCACCAAATACATCTCGGGGCATTCGGACCTGATGCTCGGTATTGCCGTCACGACCGAAGAAGTGTTCGTGCGTCTCAAGCAGACCGCTTCGGGAGCCGGCTATTGCGGCGGACCCGACGACGTGTATATGGCGCTTCGTGGTCTGCGCACGTTGCCGATCCGCATGGAGCGGCATCAACGTAGCGCACTCAAGGTCGCGCAGTGGTTACAGCAGCGCCCGGAGGTGGACAGCGTGATGTATCCGGCACTTCCCGACGATCCTGGACACGCCATCTGGAAGCGCGATTTCGAAGCGGCCTCGGGTCTCTTCGGTCTGGTGCTGAAGCCTTGTTCGGATGCGCAGTTCGCCGCGATGCTCGACCACATGACGTTGTTTCAGATGGGCTATTCATGGGGGGGCTACGAGAGCCTGGTTGTGCCCACCTATCCGGGCACGTTGCGCACGGCGCGTCCGTGGGCTTCGGATGGCCGGGGCTTGCGGCTGCATGTGGGTCTGGAGGACGTCGACGATCTGATCGACGATCTCGAACGCGGTTTCCAACGTCTCGCGGCCGCAGCGTAACACCTCAACCGACCTTCATATTGAGTTCCGATGACTTCTGCTGATCCGACGGGTGGCAAGCCCGGGTTTCTCGATGGCCGCGTCAAGCACATGCTGATCGACGGCGAATGGGTGAACGCGCTGTCCGGCAAGACGTTCGATTCGCGCAATCCCGCGACCGGCGAATGGCTCGCCACTATCGCCGAAGGCGACGCGGCGGACATCGATCGCGCCGTGCGCGCGGCGCGGCGTGCCTTCGAAGGACCGTGGCGGGCGATGAAGCCCGATGAGCGCCAGTCGATCCTGCTGCGTCTCGCCGACCTGGTGGACGCGCACTTCGACGAACTAAGCCTGCTCGACACGCTGGATATGGGCGCGCCGATTCGCCACACGCGCGGTAGCAAGCGCCATATGGTCGGCCTGCTGCGCTATTTCGCGTCGATGGCCGTGACGCTGCATGGGCAGACGGTGGACACGTCGCTCGGTGGCGACCTCTTTGCCTGCGCAATCAAGGAGCCGGTTGGCGTCGTCGGCGCCATCGTGCCCTGGAACGGCCCGTTGATGGCCGCGATCTGGAAGACCGGACCGGTGCTCGCCACGGGTTGCACGCTGGTGCTCAAACCGGCGGAGGACGCGTCGCTGACGCCGCTGCGCTTCGGCGAGTTGTTGCTCGAAGCGGGTGTGCCGCCAGGTGTCGTCAATATCGTGCCGGGCTACGGCGCAACGGCGGGTGCGGCATTGGCCGCGCATATGGACGTCGACAAGGTCTCGTTTACGGGGTCGCATGTGACGGGACAGCAGATCGTCAAGGCGTCGGCGGGCAATCTGAAACGGCTGTCGCTCGAGTTGGGCGGTAAATCGCCCAACATCGTGTTCGCGGACGCCGACATCGATCGCGCGGCGCCTGCCGCGGCGATGGCTGCCTTTGCCAATGCAGGGCAGATCTGCAGCGCCGGCACGCGGCTTTTCATCCAGCGTCCCATCTTCGATGCTTTCGTCGAAGCCGTTGCCTATACCGCACGCAGTCTGAAGGTGGGGCATGGCGTGGATGGCGAGACCGATATCGGACCGCTCGTCTCGAAGAGGCAGCTTGACCGGGTGCTCGGCTATCTGTCCGCGGGAGAACAGGAGGGCGCGCATGCGCTTGCGGGTGGGCGCCGGCTGGCGGGCGCAGGCTACGACGGTGGTTTTTTTGTGCCGCCCACAGTCTTCCGTAACGTGAACGACGACATGCGCATCGCGCGAGAGGAAATCTTTGGGCCCGTGGTAGCAGCCATTCCATTCGATACGGTGGACGAGGTCGTCGCGCGCGCGAACGCAACGCCGTTCGGCCTCGGCGCAGGGGTGTGGACGCGCGATGTGGGGCGCGCGCATACGCTCGCGAGCCGCATTCGGTCCGGCTCAGTGTGGGTGAACTGCTACAACGCGATGGACCCCGCGATGCCGTTCGGCGGCTACAAGATGAGTGGGTATGGACGCGAGTCGGGAACACAACAACTCGACGATTACCTGAACGTCAAAGGCGTGTGGATCCGGCGCGATTGACGGCGCCGATACGGTGACTTCAAGGGGAGCATGAGCGGCGCTTCATCGAAGGATGGACGTCGCTCGCGTACGTTGTTCGATACGACAGATGGGTGGGAAAACACTTTGGTGTGCGTAGACAGTTCGGTGTCGTTGCCCTGCGAAAAAAGCACTCGTGGGAAGAAATTGACCTCGATACATTCAATCGCACGAAACGTCCGCAGCAGCGGGACGTCACTCGAATCCGAAAGGTGTGACGCTGAGCTTCAGTTGCACGCCGACATTTCCACTCGCATGCTCAGGGGTCTGCATTGAAGAACAAGACGCTTATCAAATGGATGGTCGTAGGTGCCACAGTTCCGGCATCGGTGTTCGCTCAGACGACTACACCCGACAAAGACACGACCGACATCGGCAAAGTCAGCGCAACGGGTACGAGTACGGCCACCGCGGACAACACGCCCTCGGCAACGGGCGTGACGCGTAAAGAACCTGGTGGCGGTCTGATCGTCGACGAAGACGTGCCGAAGTCAAAGAGCTCGGTCACGCGCGATTTCATTCAGAAGCAGGCTCCGTCCGCGGATGTATTTCAGATTCTGAAGTACTCGCCGGGTGCGACGACAGGCACCGGCGATGCATACGGTCTCAACCAGGGCGTGATCGCAGTGCGCGGTCTGCAGGGCTCGCAAATGGGTTTCAACTTCGAAGGCATGCCGTTGAGTGTCGTGTCGAACTGGTCCGTGTTTCCGGGTGAGTGGATCGATACGGAGAACACCGACGTCGTGACGTTGAACCAGGGCACGCCCGACCTCGCTTCGCCGAACGTCAACGCGACGGGCGGCGTGGTCGATCTGTTCCTGCATAACCCGTCTCACGAGGCCGGCGGACTCGTCGATATGTCGTACGGTACGGACGATGCGCGTCGTGAGTTCGTGCGACTCGAAAGCGGCGACATTGGCGACACCGGTTTGCGTGGCTTTATTTCGTTTTCGAACATCGACGCCAACCATTTCCGCGGCGAAGGCGAGGACAAGAAGCAACACGTCGACATGGGTATTGTGAAGGACTGGGGCGGCGGCAGTTCGACAAAGCTCGCGCTGACCTATTCGGAGATCGTGCGCGATACGTATAAGAACCCGACGCTCGCGGAGTACAGTCAGGATCGCGGCTTTGGCTCGGCGTCGAACTACGCCGCGAGCTACGCGGCCGGCGGCACGTCGTATTACGCATTGCTGAAGAACCCGTGGCGCAACCTGCTCGTGTCGATGCCGTCCACGTTCGTTGTGAATCCGGCGTTGCGCGTGACCTTCACGCCATATGTCTACTATGGCTACGGTGCTTCGGGCGATGCCTCGCTGATGAACGAAAGCGCGGTGGGTTACGGCGACACGGTTCAACCGGTCGACCTCAACCGCAATGGCACGACCACCGACACTAACGTTCTCGTCTACACGCCGTATATCGAAAGCACGGTTCGCGAAGGTACGACGCTCAAGGGCGAATACACGATTGGCAACAACGACATCGTCGCCGGTGCGTGGTTCGAGCACTCGCAAGACCACCTGTATCAACCGTATAGCTACACGAACGGCACCACGCCGCTCGACTACTCGGGTAGCAGCGACCAGATCCGCCTGTCGAACGGGCAGGTGATTACCGGCTTGAACCGGAACACCATTGACGACTCCGGCGCACTCTTCTTCGGCGATACGCTGAGCTACCTGGGCGACTCGCTCAAGATCAGCGCGGGTCTCAAGGAACTGTGGCTGCGCCGTGTGGGTAACGATCTCGAACCGAATCCGGATCCGCGTGACGAAGTCGTGCACATGGCGACATTGCCGACTTTCGCTGTGAGTTTCAAACCGGCCGAACGCCACCAGTTTTTCGCGAGCGTGACCGAGAGCTACGGCCTCTTGCCGGAAAACTCGCTCTATCCGTACTACTACAACGGCACGCAGACGACGAAGGCAAACCCGCATCAACCGGGCGAAAGCTCCACGTCGTTCGAGCTCGGCTACCGTTACCAGGGACCGTATTTCACGTCGTCCACCACGCTGTTCCGCTATGACTTCAAGAACCGTCAGATCTCGTCGAGCATCTGCGATCCGGGTTGCCTGAGCGAACCGATCAATGGTGGACGTCAGATGGGCGAAGGTGTGGACTTCGAACTGGGCATGCAGCCGATCCACAACTTCCGTCCGTATGTGTCGTTTGAATATCTGCATACGGAAATCGAGGACAACATTCAAACGGGTACGTCGTACCTCCCGACGGCGGGGAAAGAAGCTGTCGAATCGCCGCGCATGCAGGCCGCGTTTGCAGTCGACTACGACACCGGCCGCTATTTCGCCAACCTGGGTGTCAAGTATGTGGGCTCGCAATACTCGACCTTCATGAACGACGAAAAGATCCCTTCGTACATGACGATGGACGGCACGCTCGGCATGCGCTTCGCGAACACGGCGTTCCTGAAGAAGCCTGAGATCCGTCTCAACATGCTGAACTTGCTCAATCGTCACTACCTGTCGGGCGTGTATAGCGCGACAACGAATGCCAGGACCACCGAAGCCCTCGACGGCTCGTCGGTCGCAGGCTCTGCCCCGACGTATCTCGTGGGCAACGGCGTCACCGCAATGGTTACTTTCGCAACTGCCTTCTGACGGAACATCATGCCAATCAATCGAGAATTTCTCCATGCCGCGTCGATCCACCTGCTCTATGCAGGGATGGTGATCCTCACCTTCGTGATCGTCGAACGACTCGTCTTTTACTTTTACCTGACCGCCAGGCGGGCGCGCATTGCGAAGGCGTTAGCGTTGGCTGTCGCGCAGGATCCAGCGTGGCCGCAGCCGCAGTTCGACAAGTCGGCCGCCGACGTGATGACACGTGCCATGTCCGAGTATATGGACGTGCAGCGTGAAGGGAACGCGCCGCGCGAACGTGTCGAAGACGTGTCGACGGCGCTGTTCCTGCGGGTGGATCGCAAGATCAATCGCGGCTTGTGGATTCTCGACACGATCGTAACGGCAGCGCCGCTGCTGGGTCTGCTCGGTACGATTCTCGGCATCATGGATACGTTCAATGCGTTGTCGGCAGGCGGGATTTCGGACCCTGGCGCGGTGAGCCGTGGCATCGGCTCGGCGCTTTTCGCCACTGCCATCGGTATCGGTACGGCGCTGTATGGCCTGCTCGGATACAACATCCTGCACCGGTTCGGCGAGAGCCTGAGCGACGAATTCAAGTCCTTCCTGCTTGAAGCGACTTTGTCGGGGCAGGCGCGGCGCGCCGAGATGCGCGGTCAGCGCGCGGCTTGAGCCGACTATCCAGCCAGGTCGACGGAGGCTTTAAATGAGGCAATTTCCACAAAGAGAAGTACGGCGGGCACGCATCGAGATCATTCCGATGATCGACGTCATGATGTTTTTGCTCGCGTTCTTCGTGCTGATCAGCATGAATGTGTTGCCGGCGCTCGGATTGAAAGTGGCGTTGCCGAGTTCGGCGAGCCCTGAGAAGGTGCAGGAGCAAAAGCGCATTACGTTGACGATCGATCAGGGCGGCGACGTGCTGGTCGACGGCAAGCCGACGCCGGTTGCGCAGGTTGCGGCGGCCTTGCGCAGTATTGCGGGTAACGACAAGCCGAGCGTGATCATCGCGGGCGACGGTCACTCGAATCTGCAGGTGTTGGTCGACGTGCTCGATCAACTGAAAGATGCGGGTCTGCCGGCCGCGTCGATCATCACGAAGGCGAAATAAGCGATGCGTGCCGATCCTATGGAGCGAGTGAGTCAAGGGGCCGGGTTCGGGATGGTAGTGGCTGTGTCCGTGCTGCTCGTGCTCGGCGCGCTGCGACCTATCCCGCCGTTGCCCGCTCCGCCGAAGCAGGAGACGTTCGTGGTGGCGTTGCAGGCACCGCCGCCCGAGCCTCCCGCGCCGGTACACCCCCCGGCTCCAATGCCGCCGCCGCCCAAACCGGTTCCACCGCCGCCTAAGCCCCGGCCGGTACCTGTGCCGGCACCGGTGCATGCGACGACCGCACCGACGCCGGTGGCCGCGCCCAAACCCGCGCCCGTGCCACCGCCTCAGGCTACGCCGCCGTCGCAACCTGCGCCGCTGAAGGCCGAACCGACGCCGCCCGCCCCGGTGGCGCCGCCAGTGAACAACGCGTCGCTCGAGAACAGCTTCGTGGGCAAGTTACGCTCGTATATTCGGTCGATCACGCAATACCCGCCGTCCGGTGAAGCACGCCGCTTGCGCCCGGAGGGTGCGGTTGAGGTGAGCTTCACGTTGAGCCGCGCGGGTGCGGTCAGCAACGTCAGCGTGGTGCGGACGTCCAACTCGCCGATTCTCGACAAGCAGGCAGTCGCAATTGTCGAAAGCGGCAGTTATCCGGCCATCCCCGCCGATGCATGGACCGGCGAAAACGCGCATGCGTTCACGGTGACCGTGGAGTTCAGCGCGCCATGAACTCAACCACGACGTTCGATACACCGCTCGCCCTGCGTCATGCGATCCGTGAGCGGCGCTGGACCGGATACACGAACCATATCGCGCCGCATCACGTACAGGGCAACCTGATGATCGTGCCTGCCGCCTATGCCGATGCATTCGCCGCGTTTTGCGCGGCTAACGCTCAGGCGTTGCCGTTGCTGGCGCGATCGGAGCCGGGCGTGCCGTTCATGCCCGCGCTGGGCGCCGACCTTGATCTGCGCACGGACGTGGGCGGCTACATGGTGTTTCGCGATGGCGAGCTAAGCAGCACGCCTGAGTCGATCACCGATATCTGGCGTGACGACCTGGTTGCGTTCGTGCTGGGCTGCTCGTTTTCGTTCGAGACGCTGTTGCGAAATCACGGTGTACGGCTGCGTCATCTCGACGAAGGCAATGTCTCCGCGATGTACGTGACCTCGTTGCAAACCGAAGCGTGCGAGCCGTTCAAAGGACCGCTCGTCGTGTCGATGCGCGCATTGTCGCCGGCTGACGCGATACGCGCGACGCTCGTATCGAGCCGCCACACGATGTTTCATGGCGCGCCGGTGCATATTGGACTGCCGCAACTGATCGGCATTGAGGATCTTTCGCAGTCCTATGGCGGTCACGGCCTGACCACGTTGCGCGAAGACGAGCTGCCGGTGTTCTGGGCGTGTGGTGCGACTGCGCAACTTGCAGCAATGCATGCCCGTCTGCCGTTTTGCATTACCCATTACAAGGCGCATATGGTCGTGACCGATCTGCGCATCGAGGAATTGGCTGCGTCCGCGTGATGGCTGGCGCGACGTGGCGAGAGCCGTCTGCACTAAAGGAGATGAACTTGAATAGCGAAACATTCGACGCTGCGGTCGAACATTATCAGGAACGCGGCTATGTCGTGATGCCGGGCTTGCTCGGCGATCACGTGACCCAGGCGCTGCGCGCGCTGACCGACCGGTTAATGGCCGATGCGGTGGATGACGATGCGCATCGAGCGATTTTCGATTTCGAAGACGCGCAGGGCGGCGAAAAGCCGCCGATCCAGCGCATGAAGAAGCCCCATCGCGTGGACCCGTTCTATTTCGAACTCGCTCGCAATCCGGACGTGCTAGGTTTTGTCCGCCGTGTGGTGGGCGACGCGGTGCGCCTCAATCACAGCAAGATCAATGTGAAGGCTGCACGGGTCGGTTCGACCCTCGAGTGGCATCAGGACTGGGCGTTTGCGCCGCACACCAATATGTCGACCTGCGTGGCGTCGGTGATGATCGACGACGCGTTTGTCGAAAACGGTGCCATGCAGGTGTTGTCGGGCAGTCACCTTGGACCCTTGCATGAGCATCATGACAGCGAGGACCGGTTCGTCGGCGCGATTGATCCGTCAACCAAGGGTCTTGATTTTTCGACTGCGCAACCGCTGGTGGGAAAGGCGGGGACGGTTGCGTTTCATCATCCGATGACGGTGCACGGTTCTGGCCTGAACCGGTCGGGCTCGCCGCGCCGCATACTGTTTCTGGAGTTCGCCGCAGTGGACGCGTGGCCGTTGTTCTATCACGTCGACTGGAACGAATATAACTCGCGAATCGTGCTGGGTGAGCCGACGAGCCGCGTGCGTATCGAACCAAACCCGCTGACCTTACCGTTCCCGAGTGAAGGCAGTTCGATCTACAAGACGCAGACGATGGCGCGCTCGCGTTTCTTCGACACGGTTACGAACCCATGATGAACACCTCTGGAGCGAAGCAGGAGATGCCCGTCGCGCTGATCACCGGCGCTTCGAGCGGAACGGGACGCGAAATCGCGTTGACGCTGGCGTCTGAAGGATATCGCGTCGCGTTGGCAGGACGCCGCCTCGATGCGCTGAACGAGACGGCGGCTTGCATCTTCGAAGCGGGCGGTACGGCGCAGGCCTTTGCGTTCGACCTGATGAACGAGCAAGCGGTGGCCGACGCATTGGGGGCGGTTCTCGAGTGGTCCGACAGGCGCATCGATGTACTCGTGAATGCCGCGGCTATTCCAGGGGCCGTTGAAGTGCCGATTGGAAAACTGCCGATCGCCGAATTCGACGCCATGATCAGCACCAACCTGCGCGGCCCGTTCCTGACGATGACGTATCTTCTGCCTGTGATGATCGAGCGGGGCTACGGGCGGATCATCAACATTGGCGGCAATCACGGCATGCGTGGACGGGCAGGGCGGGTCGGCTACACGTCGTCGAAGTGGGGACTGCGTGGACTGACGCGTTGCGCCGCGCTCGAAGCGGGACGTTCAGGGGTGACGGTCAACTACATTGCGCCGGGACCGATTGCCGTCGATCGCATGAAACGCGGGTGGGCCGAGCGCGGTCGTCGCGATGGGGTGGATACGTCCA
The DNA here is from genome assembly GCF_900142845.1 of Paraburkholderia phenazinium. Lineage (NCBI taxonomy): Bacteria > Pseudomonadati > Pseudomonadota > Betaproteobacteria > Burkholderiales > Burkholderiaceae > Paraburkholderia > Paraburkholderia phenazinium. The sequence continues at coordinate 2,982,809 of NZ_FSRU01000001.1, read as the reverse complement.
CTGCGGTTGCGCGCTATACGGCCGAGATGGGTCCCGCATTGGGCAAGCTGAACGAGCCTTGGGATATCGCTGCAATGGTGTCGTTTCTTGCCAGCGAGGGTGGACGAAATATCACGGGGCAGGAACTGGTGATCGACGGGGGGATCGTCGTCTAGAGACGGCGGGGAGGCATCGAGCAGGGCGGAGCGCGGGTTGCGCGCTCCGCTGTGACCTGTACCTCTCAAGTATCGGAGGTTGTGGCGCCGACAGCGAAGTCGGCGGCAATCGCGGCTTCAAGCGATGCGATCTCGTGGTCATCTGAAGTTTCGTACGCGTACGACCTGGAGCGCAGCGCCGACTTTGATGCGGGCTCGATGAGTTCAACCCTGGCCACGCCGCGATGCGCGTCGAGGCGAAACATCTGGTCGTCAAAGCTTGGCGACGTCTGGATGAAATGAGCCAGTGACAGGTAGATCTTTTGATCGCGCGGCAAGTCGAGCCTGTTTTTAAGGGCGTTTTGCGTGTGGGTGTTGCCGCTTATTTGCTCTACCTGGTAGATTGAACCGGGAAAAGCCGTGGCTAGCGTCGCAGCAACAGCATCGGCGTTGACGCCGCCCTCCGGTGGGTCTTCGAAACCTATCGTGATCCTGTAAGTCCGCATAGTTGGCTAATGATGACGAGGAATGAATTGTCGAATCCATTTTTGTCCGCCAATAAAAATCTCGCCATGAACTTTTGAGTGTGGAAACCATGAGTGCTGAACGACTCAAAGCACGGGTGCGGACGCTGCGATACGAAGCGACGCGCATTGTGAGCGTGGAACTCGTGCCGACCGGCAACACGACGTTTCCATCTTTCACTGCTGGCGCGCATATCGATCTGCATCTGCCCAATGGAATCGTACGAAGCTATTCACTCGTGAACGCGCAAACCGAAGTTGACCGGTATGTGATTGCTGTCCTCGACGAGCCGGATAGCCGCGGCGGATCCCGTTATATCCACGAGTTGTTGCGTTGTGGCGCACAGATCGAAATCGGCTCGCCGCGTAATCAGTTCGCACTCGACGAGTCGGCGACCTCGAGCGCATTGATTGCGGGCGGCATCGGAATTACCGCGATTCTCTGCATGGCGCGTCGATTGCGCGCGCTGCGCCGTGATGTTCGCGTCGCGTATGCGGCGCGCTCTCGCGTGGATGCAGCGTTTGTCGATGATTTGAAGTCGCTCGGCATCGAGGTCGAATTGCACTTTAGCGACGAGCACCATGGTCGGCGGTTCGACATGGATGCATGGCTTGCTACGCGGCCTGATGGCACGCATGCGTATTGCTGCGGCCCGAAGTCGATGATCGATGCGTTCGAACTGGCGTGCGAGCGAGCGTCGATTCGTGACGTGCATCTTGAGCGGTTTCATCCCGTCGAAGGCGCCGTGGCTGCTTCAACGGAAACCTATGTGGTCGAACTGGCGCGCAGTGGCCGGACAATCGAGGTAGCGCCGGGCGCCAGCCTATTGGATACGTTGCTCAAGGAAGGTGTCGACATTGACTATAGTTGCAGGGAAGGTATCTGCGGGGCGTGCGAGGTCCGTGTCGTGGCCGGACAACCAGTGCATCGCGACAGCATCCTGAACGCGGCGCAGCGCGAGGCCAATGAAGTGATGTACATGTGCGTATCTCACGGTACATGTTCCTCGAGGCGGAATGAGCGGCTTGTGCTTGATCTTTGATAGCGAAAGGCTCGCTTTCGTCTGACCTTAACGCTTTTCTCACACGCTCCGCGTTTGGATTTTCCATTGCTGTCGTATTGCCACGGCGTGATGCTCTCAACGGCGACTGGCGCGGGCTTTCGCGCACATTGGTCACGCGTAAATAGCAAACGTCGGCTAAAACGAAGCCCATTCCGTACGCTGTTCCGCCGCGTCGCGAATGGCAGGCGTTTCCGCTGCCGTTCTTTTCTGGCCCGGTTTGAATGGTTGTACAGCAGCAACCTCAGCTCGAGGCGTCGCAGGGGCGGTCTTCGAAGGGTCAACTGCCAGCTTGAAAATTGACACAATCTCGCGCAGCGTGCCGGATTGCGCTGACATCGATTGCGCGGCGGCCGAGGCTTCCTCAACCAATGCGGCGTTTTGCTGCGTCACCTGGTCCATCTGCGCAACGGCCGTGTTGACCTGTTCGATACCAGTATGCTGTTCGAGCGAGGCTGTCGTAATCTCTTCCATCAGGTCGGCGACGCGCTTGACCGCCTGGACTACCTCACCCATGGTCATGCCTGCTTCGTTCACCAGATCCGAACCGGCTTTTACGCGCTCGACTGAGTGTGTGATGAGTCCTTTAATCTCTTTCGCGGCGCTGGCACTTCGTTGCGCAAGGGTCCGCACTTCTGCCGCGACAACGGCAAAACCGCGCCCCTGATCGCCCGCACGTGCCGCCTCGACTGCCGCGTTGAGCGCGAGAATATTGGTTTGGAAAGCGATACCTTCGATCACGGCGATGATATCGCTCACCTTGGCCGAACTTTCCGATATCGCATGCATGGTCTCGATCACCCGTCCTACAACATTGCCGCCACGCTGCGCGATGTCGGACGCGTTCGCCGCAAGCGCGCTGCCTTGCCGGGCACTTTCCGTGTTTTGCCTGACGGTGGAAGTCAGCTCCTCCATGCTCGCTGCGGTTTCCTCAATCGACGCAGCCTGTTCTTCCGTGCGCTGGCTCAGATCGGTATTGCCTGCTGCGATCTGCGCAGCGCCCGTGGCAATGGTCTCGCTGCCGGATCGTACCTGTCCAACCAGTTCCGCGAGTCGCTCATTCATGTGTTTGAGCGCTCGCAGTAGCTGGCTCGTTTCGTCCTTGCCGCGTACTTCGATTTTCGAGGTGAGGTTGCCTTGTGCGACCGTTTGGGCAATCTTCACGGACATGCGGATTGGGGCCGTGATGGAGCGAGCGATGATAAACGCAACAAGCAGGCTCAACGCGATGGCTATTCCGATCAGCACGCACGTAAACAGCAAGGCGCTGTGGAAGGCGGCCGCAGCCTCGGTACTGGAGTCGTCCGCTCCCTGACTATTAAGGGCAATGTCCTGCGCAATGAGGTCAGTGACTTTGGTGAACGCGCGCAAAGACTCGCCTCCAGCGAAAGACCGGGCGTCACTGAAATGCTCATCTCCACTGTCGGCAAGCTCGTTCAGCCGTTTGTCCAGGGAGAGATAGGTGCTCCATGCTGCCTTGATCTGGTTCGACAATTGCAGTTCTTCAGCCGAGCCGACCACCGCCTCGTACTGTGGCCACACCCGCGATAACTCATTTAGCGCTGCGTCGTGTTTCGACCGCTGAAACTGACGTTCCGAAGAGCTGGTTGCAATCAGATAACTTAAGGACGCCTGGCGCGTTTCATCAGCCAGCGCCCGTATATTGCCCAGCCGCTGGACACTGGGAAGCAGATTGGTTGCAAGATCTTGCGTACCAGCATAAATGCGGGAAGTCTGGGCGAGGCCTAGAGCGCCTACAAGACATAGCAAAACGAGCGTCACGCCAAATCCAATTCCAAGGCGAGCGCCTATCCTGAGACTGCCAATGGTTTTCACGACTTTTCCTTCGCATGTAGGTTGCAACGGTTGACTCAGCGTCGAATCAACACAGACGACCTGTATTGATCAGGAAACCTGATTTCCTGCGACGTGATTTCTCCTGGTGCTCTTCCCAGGCTACCACCTCAAATAGAGCGGACCCACTAGGGCGCCGATACCGGCGGTGATGCTGATGCCCAGTACGTACCAGACACCCCAGAACGGTACCGACATCTCTGAACAGTAAAGCGAATATACGAGCAGACCTTGCGCGCCGGCGAGCAGTCCGGCGCCTGTCCCTGCCAATATCAGGTGGATGGGAGCGAGTCCCTTCAAGGCGTGCATCACGGCGGCAAGCGATGGTAGGGAGAGCAGAACAATATTCGCTGTGGTGACTTTCCATGTGGTACCCAACATCAGTTGCAGGCGATAACCTGGCGGGGTCGCGAATACCATGAACGTGGCAGCGAGCAACATGGTAATGAATGGTAGTGTGACCACTAACCATGCCAGCCTGACGGGTGCACCGGGCCGACCAAGACGTCCAGCGAGATTCAATGCAGCGATGAGTGTCGTTACTGGAAACGCGAGCCGTACCCAGAACATCGTCGTCAGTAGCAATTCCGGCATGTCGCTGCGGATGCCGTAAAGTACCACCAGCAAAACCGTGCTGCTGGCCATGCCAACACTAAGCGCCCGATTGAGCCGCTTCGAAGAAAAATTCGACTCAATCGGTGTCAGATTGTTAGTTAGCCTGAGTATCAGATCTGAAGTTCTCATGTTGCCGCAACGTTTTTAAAGCGGATACGCGATGCAATACGAGAACCGGCTGTCGGGCAAGCTCTCAGTCCGGGACAGACAATACTTCGAACCCGGCATTCGTGATGCCACCTCGCTTGTCCGGTCAGATGCGTTCACGGGATCACGACCTGAACGACCGGTCACCCAGCAGATAGTCGATTGATATCAGCCCTGGTCCCCACGCCGCAATACCCAGTGCCATTGCCACCCAGGTCAGGTGAATCGGCCAGCCCTCAGGCACGGTCAGTTCGATGATGCAGGTCATCAATATCAGGCCGGCTGCGGCGAAGCGGGTTCCAAGGCCAAGCACGAGCAGCACCGGAAATGTGACTTCGCCGCAGCCCGACAGAAACGCGAAAACTGCGGGAGCAGGAAACGGATAGGGACCGCCCGGGAGATGCAGTTGAAACTCCTGCGTGAACAGGTCGATCGCCGTATCGTTGAGTTGCAGGAAGCCGTGCCACTTCAGAATCCCCGACTTCCAGAATGGCACAGCCAGCGCAAGCCGCAGCACGAGCTGAACCAGCCACGGTTGCGCGAGCGTCTGGATCAGTCGCTTCGCCGCGCCAATGGCGGAGACGAGCGGCTCCGGAAAGGGCAGTTTCAGGTTTTGTTGATTCGACATCCTGGTCAATCTCCGTGTTGAATGCCGGTCAATACGCCGGCTGAAAGCATCCCTGCCAGGTTGGCCTGGATGTCGAAGGAGGGCGCCTCCTGTAACGCCGCCGCGACCGCTTCGCCCAGTGATGCAGCTTCTAGAAGATGGGTCAGGAAGGCCGCACCGCCAGCCGGCAGGCGCGATACCAGCACCTCGTGTCCGGGTCGCGTCACGAGCGCGTCTTCCGCTTCGCCTGAGCGGAGCGGCGTAACGGGGCCATCGGTCCGGTTCATCGCAAAGATGGCGACGGCGGGATAGCGTGATCGCACCACCCGCGCGGCGGGGTGTGGTGTGAAACGGACTTCAGCGAGAGACGCCGGTTCGATCGTGGCTAACGCCTCGGCAGCGAGCACAGGCATGTCGGCTGCGTGATAAGCATCCAGCCACGCCCGCTCGATGCGCGCGGTGTCCGCAAGCCAGGGCATTTCACGCGCATATTCGTAGGATTCGATGAACGCAGGAAAGTCCCGTCCGTACTCGAACAGCAGCGGCGAAGTGGGAGGCGTCGCGCGGAGATGGAAACGGGCCATCGCCCTGAAGAAGTCGACGCCTGTGATGCGCTGGATAGCAGGATAGACCGCAGCCAGCGCGTCAATGAGGGTGACCGTGACGTTGTTGCGATAAACGTTGTAACGCTTGACCACACGCTTGCCCGGCGCGGCGATCACGTCTTCAGGTGCGGTGATCGATGGGTCCGTCAAACCCAGTGCAAACGCGGTGGCGTGGCCGCCCGAAGGATTTTCCGGCTGCATGGCTGGCCTCCTCAGCGAGTGACACCGTTTCCTCAGCCATGATGTGCCACTCGAACAGCCAGGCTCGCAAACCGCTGTTGTCCTTGAGGTATCGTTCATGGCCGCTCCCGTTCATCAAGCCGTTGGCCGGTTCAGGACTTTAGCGGCGTGAGCGAGCCATGGCCACCGCCCGGCACTTCGATACTCGTGCAGGTGCCGCCTTGAACGAACTTCCACGAGTTACCCTGGAAGTCCATTGCCGACGTTCCCTGGCACGTCGTGCCGGGACCGGCGGCGCAATCGTTCTGCCCCTTCAGGGCGACGCCGTAGCACTTTTCCTTGTGGGCCGCAATGGCTGCACCTTCTTCCGCTTTTGTGAGCGGTGCTGCGTGGGCGACTGATGCAAGCAGGCTCGCAACAACGCCGACGAGCAGTGTGGAACTAACAGTGGCTTTTGTGGACATCGAATTTCTCCAGAAGTTAGAAGGTATCCGTGATGGATACGTCATCTAATTCGTGGGTCACAGACGTCCGGTTACAGGGGAGTTTTCTTTTTTTGCCTGTGGTGGTCGACATCAGCCATTTGATCAGGGACACCACTGCATAGTGTCGGAGCGTTGCTCACCAGCGAAGGAATTTGTGACCAAGCACTGCTCCGAGCGCGGCTGGGAGCAACATGCCAGCCATATACCAGACGCTCCAGAATGCCGGACTCATCTCAGGGCAATGAAAGCAGTACGCGACTGTGGCGATCGAACTCGCGAGCAGCCCGGAGGCAGCACCGGCAAGCCGGAGACTCGTGGGTGCCAAACCTTTGACGGCCCAGAATATGGCGATGAAACCTGGAACGGCGAGCAGAAGAATATTGAACGGACATGACCGCCATGAGTGCCCGAGTATCGCAGGCAGGCGGTCTTTGGGTGCCGCGGTGACGACAATCATAATTGCCGCGATCCAGACGACCAGCACCGGTGTCGTCATGACGGGCCATCCGGCTCCAACCTTGGCGCCGGGGCGCGCCAGCCGAACGGTCGCAAGCAGGGCACCGATTGCGAGGCATAGTGGTAACGTGAGCTTCTCCCAGAAGATCGGGGTTTTGACGACAACACCCAGATCGGGGCGAAGGCCAAACACTGTAGCCATCAACGCCGTTGCGCCAAGAGCGGCGATAGGCAGTGAGATGCCGAACCGACGGGCTGCAGCGCCTCTTCTTACAGGTGTTATGCCGGTCGAGAGCAACCCGACAAGATCATCTGTTCTCATGCGATTCTCCGCACGTGTGCGGCCAGAGCCTTGAGGCCCCTATGGATACTGACCTTGACGGCCGACTCCGATAGCCCTGTCAACTGGGCGGCTTCGGCAACCGAAAGTCCCTGCAACTTGACGTGCAGGATCGAGAGCCTCTGTTTGTCAGGCAGATGACCAAGTAGTTTCCCGACATCACGACGGGCATCTGCCGGCTCGTCGTCGGATTCGGCGAAAATGTCGTCGTGCTCGTCAAGCGGTTCGTGCAACGACTCGCGTCGTGCACGCGTCCTGAAGAAATCCATCAGCTTATAACGCGCGATCGCGTGGACCCACGCGGTGAGAGGTTCGTCCGGGCGGTATGTATGACGTGCATTGTGCACGGCAAGCAGGATTTCCTGAACGAGATCCTCGACGTCGTCGTGGAGTTGTGGAATCCGCTTGCGAAGATAGCCCCGCAGGTGACGCGTCAGTTCGAACAGGAACGAGCGATATTCGGATGCGTTGCCCGCGAGGCCCGCGACAAACAATGTTTTCAGACGCTGCTCTGCGGAATACACGGTTCTGACTCCCGGGTCAAAGAGCAGAGTGGTCCCGAACCGCTGCGTCAAGCACGGCTTTCATGCCGGCAAGCATCAGGGCAAGCTTTGCAGGGTGGGGCGTAGGGTGAAAATAGAAGTCGATCATGGTTTACTGTGCGTGGCGTTCAGACCGCCTGATGCGTGCGTCACGGCTTTCGTAGCACCCTAGGGGAGGTTTGCTATCGCCTCAGGTCATTTTAGATCAATTGATTTAGAATATCGTAACGTGTGTGACGTTGCAATGCCGACCGGCAAAACGTTACGCGATGGCAGGAGTTAACATGGCCCGACCACGGGAATTTGATGAAAATGCGGTTCTTGATGCCGCCGCCCACCAGTTTTGGATCTATGGCTATACAGCTACGTCCGTCCGGGATCTCGCGCAGGGTATGGGAATTACGGGGGCAAGCCTGTTCAACGCGTTCGGGGACAAACGGTCGCTGTTTGAACGAGCGCTGGCACATTACATTGAAAGAAGCTTTGGTGACCGGGTATCGAGATTTGAGCGAAGCCTCCCACCGTTGGACGCCATCAAGGCATTCTTCCGCGAGATTGTCGAGCGGTCGGTCTGCGACAGGGACCGTAAGGGATGCCTGCTGGTGAATTCGGCGCTTGAGGTTGCACCACACGACGCCGATTTTCAGGCGATGATCGCAAACGTACTGATCGCGGTCGAAGCGTTTTTCCTGCGTTGTGTGCGCGCTGGTCAGCAGGCTGGCGAGATTTCGACTACACAGCCTGCTGATGATCTTGCCCGGTTGCTGCTGGGCGTACACCTGGGCATACGGGTGCTTGCCCGGGTAAGACCGGAGCGTGCGCTGCTGGAGGGAGTTGTACGGCCAGCGCTGGCGCTTCTGGAGCCCAACGTCAAGTGAAGCCGCTACACACGACGGATTGTCCATTTTGCTTTATGCGGTCGACGTGTTGTGCCGGTTCGACCTCGCCCTTTAAATTCGTCCAAAAAGTGCTTCGGGTTACACGAACGAGGGCAAGCCATGTACGAAGAACATGGAGAAGACTTTCCTGAGTCGAGGCGCCCACTCGAAGCATGTGGCGGCTTACACCCCCTATCTCAACGAGCCCTTACCTTCAGTTGGTCGTAAGTCTGAATAGCTTCTGAAGAAATTGCGCCATTTCAACCGGCGGATGAATGGCTCTTCGCCGTTTGCGGGAGGGTGGCATTGTCGAGCGCGCGGAAGAGCGTCGAAGTTTGCAAGACCTCCGGCAGCAATTGCCCCTGTGGCATGCGAGGCCCATATACGACGTCGAGCGGAATGCCAAAGCGACCGAAATCCTGAATGTAGGCGAGGACTCCGGGGTTATACCGGCTCCAGTCGGCTCGCATGCGCACGATATTGTCCTGTCTGAGCCGAGTGCGCACGGCAGCCGTGTCCAGAACAGACAGCTCATTGATCTTACAGGTGAGACACCAGCTTGCCGTTACGTCGACGAGCACAGTCTTGCCGCTGGCGACCAGCGGGCTGATTGCATTTGGATCGAACGCTTGCCATTCGGAGGGTGGAGCGCTGCGATCTGCTGCTCCGGAAGGGGTAAGCGAGGCCATTGCAATGGCACTGCACGCAAGGAGCGCAGTCGTCGCGCCTGACCATCGGTGGGTCCGCAGGCTTCCCAATCGGGTAACGACGGCCCGTACGGCGAGAATGGCAATCAGCACGATGCCGACGAGTGACGCGACTGCCATACCCGCGATATTCCACAGCGACACGATCAGCCAGACCGAAGTCGTGAGCAGCATTAGGCCCATGATTTTGCGCAACTGGATCATCCATTGGCCGGGGCGCGGAAGCCACGTCGCGAGCAACGGAGCGAGCGCCAACGTCAGGAACGGGAGTGCCATTCCTACCCCAAGTGCGAGAAGCACCGCGGTAATCTCGAGCGGGCTACGTGCCAACGCAAAGCCGACCACCGTACCGACGAGCGGAGCCGAGCACGGTGTCGCCAGAAGCGTGGAAAGCATGCCGCCGACGAACGCCTCGACAATCGGCCCCCGACTCGTTGCGCCGCTTGCACCTCCGGAAAGGATTGGCGGAAGACCGATCGGGAGCCAGTCAAAGAAGCTTGCCGCGAACAGCGTTGTGAAGACCGCCATGCCTGCGAGGAACCATGGTTGCTGGAACTGTATGCCCCAACCAAGTGACGCACCCGCGAGTTTGAGCACCGACAGCACGGCCGCAAGCAATCCGAATGACGTGACAATCCCAAGTGCCGTCGCGAGCGCCACCCGCCTTGCCGTTTTGCGTTCGGTGCCTGCGGCTTTCGCTACCGAGAAAACCTTGATTGAAAGAACGGGCAACACGCATGGCATGAAGTTCAGAATCAGGCCGCCAAGAAGCGCCAAGGCCAGAATAACGACGATGCCGCGATCGTCGCCTCCCGTGGCGATGACGGGTGCGGCCATGAACTCGGCCGCTCTGGATCCGTCCACCACGGTCAGGCGCAGCGGGTCTTTCGCTGCACCGGCAGGTGGCAGTTCGACTTCCAGTGCAGCCCGGTGCCCGTGGTTTGAAAGGTGTACCTGCGGCGCTGCGGGCAGACCGGCCTCGGCTCCTTCGACGAACAGGTCGGGCGACCGAAACGGGGTACCCTCGCTAAGCAGATCGACCTTCAGGCGCCGGCCGCCGGAGGTTTGCTCCAGCGTGTTATGCACCACGCCGATGCCGGCCTCTGTGGGCGTCCGCGGCACCCTTTGCGCCGCTGCGACGATCTCCGCTGCTTCACTTGATGGTTCGTCCGTGCCCGGCGGCAACGTGAGCGTCACCTCCGCATGTTCGGGCACGCAGACATTCGCGCAACTCGCATAGTCGAGAGTCAGCGCAATGCGGGTCGCCTCGAGCGGATGGTCTAGCTTAAGGCTCACTGGCAGAATCAAATCGCCTGTATAGACACTGTTTTGCAGACCCGAGATAACGAGGCGGGACGGCGCCGGCCAGGACACGGATGCCGATGCGACATTGCGGGACCGAGACCAGTCGAAAATCGGCGCGATGCCGGCATCGCCAGGGGTGCGCCAGTAACCATGCCACCCGTTCGGATACCGGAACTCGACACCTATCTGAAGCGTGCTGCCTTGTACGCCGTTGGTTGCTGTGATGATGCGCACACTGGCCCGCTGATCGCCGGACCAGTTGGACGACGCCGCATGAGACGCGAACGATGGAGCAAGAACAAGTGTTGCGACAACGGCAAAGAAGGTACTGATGCGTGTGACGCGCGACATCGCTTGCTTCTCCCGAAGAGATGGTAAGCACATAGGACTTTTACAATGCGTCTGTCCGAGACGGGGTGAGAGCACGCTAAGGCGCATCTGTCACGCGGGCAGCTCCGACAATGTGTCCGTCCGGCGCCTCGAGCAATACCGCGGACTTCTCACCGGCAGGTAACTGCGGGTCGAACACAGCCGGTTCGCCGGTCCATTGACCAATCTGTTGGAACGAGCGAACGATGTTGGACTCCTTCAGCGTTCGCCCTCCGTTTTCGCCACGCCCGACGGCGGTCATGTGCTGCGCGTCGTAACCAACCAGAATCACGCGCGCGCTTCCGGAGCCGGCGCCGACCGAAACAGTAATGGCGTTGCCCTTGCGCACCGCGGACAACGGCGCGGACGTTGAATCCGCGTCCTTCGCTTTCTGAATCGCGACCTCGGCGGACGAGCGGTCTGAACCCACGAAGGCCGTTGTTCCGTCGACGACCATTTCGGGCGTGTAGGAGCCGTCGCCAAAGCGTCGCCCGTATTCAGCCTGACGTTGGGTGGCGATATCGAGGGAAAAAGGATCCTTCCATCCGAGGCTGTTCCAGTAGGTGACATGAAAAGCCAAAGGGAGAATGTCGCTTCGCTGCTGACTTAACTCCGACAGATAGGCGTCAGCCGGCGGACAGGATGAACAGCCTTCGGACGTAAACAGTTCGACAACCACCGGTCGGGGCATTGCCGCAGCAACCGGGAGGGCCACAAGCAGTGAAATGGACGCAAGCAGACGGGATAGCATGAGTTGACTCCTGGTGAGGATCGTTCATGCATTGGTCGCAGCGGGGAAGGCGATATGACAGCCCGATGAGAAAAAACTGAGGAACCTCTTGAGCAGCATCTGTTGTTAGTGGAAAACCGGGAAGGCGGAACGATTCCGGTTATACCTCGTGTCATGTTTGGCGGCGAGCCACGACTAAAGGACGGAAGAAAAGTGCCCGTTTTAACGATCAACGACCGTCCCGCTGGAGATCATGGCGTGTGGAAAAGCACTTCTCTACTACCCGCGTCAATGCTGTTCACGTAGCTTATTTCGTGCCAACTGTAACCAGAACCCGCAATGAACCGAACTACCGAGATGGACCGGCGCGTCCCGTCGAAGAGCGGCTGAAGGCTCTATTCGTACGTGGTCTGGATGGGGACGCGGCGGCTTATCAGGCATTTCTCGGCGACCTGACCGGGCATCTGCGCGGGTTCCTGAGAAAGCGTCTCTTTTATCTGCAAGACGATATCGAGGACCTGGTTCAGGAGATTTTGCTGGCAGTGCATAATGGACGCCATACCTATCGTCAGGACCAGCCGTTGACTGCCTGGGTGCATGCGATCGCAGGTTACAAACTGGCGGACTTTTTTCGCGCCCGATCGCGCCGGGAAGCCTTGCACACGCCGCTGGACGACGAGCTCGAGATATTCGCCACCTGCGATGTCGAACCGGCGGAGGCCCGGCGTGATCTGAGCAAGCTGCTCGAACAGTTGCCCGATCGCCAGCGTCTGCCGATTCTGCACATGAAGCTGGAGGGGCTGTCGGTGACTGAAACCGCAAAGCTCACCGGCCTGTCGGAGTCGGCGGTCAAGGTTGGCGTGCATCGCGGTCTAAAAGCATTGGCACTGAAGTTTCAAGGCGCATCATGAAGACAGAGGATCTTGTTTCACTGCTGGCCGCGGGGGTGCCCGCTATCGATCATAACGTGTCGGCAAAGCGATTCAGCCGGGCGATGTTATGCGGCGGTGTCGGTTCCACGGTGCTCATGGCAATCGTTTATGGCGTTCGCCCCGATATCGGCGCGGCGATGAAGACGCCGCTGTTCTGGATCAAGCTGGCTCTGCCTCTGTGCCTCACACTCGCTGCGTTGCTGGCGACGGCGCGACTATCCCGGCCAGGCGTGGCGGTAGGCCGCGCGTGGGCCGCGCTTGCTGCGCCAGTGCTCGCCGTCTGGATTGCGACGCTCGTCCTGTTGTGGTTGACCCCTTCCGACGCGCGTTTGCCGCTGGTCATGGGCAGTACGTGGCGCGTATGTCCGCGTAATATCGCGTTGCTCTCAGTGCCAGTGTTCATCATGGTGTTCTGGGCGATGCGAGGTTTGGCTCCCACGCGTCCCAGGCTGGCCGGCGCCGCAGGCGGCCTGCTGGCGGGAGCGACTGCAGCGGTTGCTTACTGTTTCCACTGTCCCGAGATGGGCGTGCCATTCTGGGCGGTCTGGTATCTCCTCGGCATGCTGATTCCCACGCTTGCTGGCGTGGCGCTGGGCCCACGGCTGCTGGACTGGTGAATTGGACCGTTGGAAGGTCAAACTGCGTTCAGCCGGCGCAACTCATATCGCCTTTCTGGTCGGCGGACGGAACCGGGCCATCGTCATTCTCGATTGGCTCTGGGCGTATCTCACCTACCGGCGCAGCACGCGGCTCATTACACGCGATACGCGAGACAAGATGATGGATTGACAGGATCCGTTTTCAGGATCCGTCGAGCTTATTTCAAGGTTGCCAGCGCGGCGACCACCTCATCGGGTTCCGCTCGACCTGTCATGTAATCCACGTCGACATGCGTGAAGCGAATGACGCCGGCCGCATCGATCACATAGGTTGCCGGAACCGGAAGTTCGTACGAATCCTCCCCGTTACGCAGCGCGATATCGTTCTTGAAGACGTTCTTCGAAAATGCCTGTAACTCATCCCCGACCCGGAACACGATGCCGAACTGCCGTGCCACCGTGTTGCCGAAATCGCTGAGCACCGGAAACGTCAGCTTGCTCTTCTCGGTTGCCACGATGCTGTGATCCGGCTTCTCCGGAGAGATGGCAATCAGGCTTGCGCCAAGCGCTTCGATCTTCGGCAGTGCTTCTTGCAAGCCGCGTAGTTCGAGATTGCAGAACGGACACCATTCGCCGCGATAGAAACTGATCACTACCGGCCCCTTGGCCAGCAGAGTCTTGAGCGAGACCTGATTGCCGAACGCGTCGGGCAGCGTGAAGTCCGGTGCGGATTGTCCGCTCTTCAACGCGCCGTCGATCGCGCCGGATGCGCGGACGCGCTCCATATCGCCGGCAATGATATTGAACTTCTCGCCTAGCTTTTCCTGAACCATTGCCTTGTATTCCGCCGAGGCCTGTTTGACCGACATGCCGTACTCCTTATATTCGTTGACACGGTGAATGACCGGCTGACATCGCCGGGCACAGGGTAGAGAAGGGCACATCCGCCTTGATGTTCGGCGCGCCTCGATGTTTCGCCACATGCTTGTTTGTAGCGATCGATACAAATATCGCTCACGCCCGCCCAGCCTGTCAATGCAATTTTTAGCTACTGCTACAAATAAGCTATGATGGCGCCATGGCACGAACAATTGCATTCGACTACGATCGGGCTCTGGAGCGGGCGACGTGGCTGTTCTGGAAGAGCGGCTATGCCGGCACGTCGCTGCGCGATCTGCTGAAGATCATGGACATCGGCGAAGGCTCCTTTTACAACACCCTCAAGAGCAAGAAGCAGCTTTATCTGGCATGCGTGAGGCGCTACGAAGAGACGGAAGGGCGCAAGCGCGGGCAGGCTCTGATGAGCGCCCCGACGGCTAGCCAGGGGATTCGCGCGCTGTTCGGTGCGGTGCTCGACTGCCTGGACAATCCGTCCACGCCGTCGAGGCTCTGCATGATGGCGGCGATGGCCTCCGAAGAGGTGCTGTCGGAGCCCGAGCTGCGCAAGCTTGTCGAGGATGGCCTGGGAAGTTTTCACGCTTGTCTCGTCGAGCGGTTGAGCCAGGATCGAGACGAGGGTCGATTGTCTGCAACGCTGGATCCGCACGTTACCGCATCAGTTGTTGTCACCTATCTGCAGGGCATCTGGCGTATGGCGCTGGTGGACTACGACCGGCCTCGTTTCGAGCGGCAGATCGATGCATTCCTTAGCGGATTGGGACTTTAGCTGCCTGCGTTCTCAGACGCCTGGCTGTCATGGCGACCAGAGTGACCGGCGCCTAACCGCGCGCAGGATCCCGCATCGCCGCTTTCCCTGCCGCCGACGTCGCCACCTTCGCCTGCGCTGCGATCTCGTTCTGCCCGATGATCTTCGCGATCTCCGCATCGGCCTGCGCGCCGTACTGCGCAAACACATCCGTGTGATAGGTCGTGTTCACAGCAGCGCCGAGCTGCGTGCCGGACTCGTCGCGCGTGTCGGCGTCAACCACCATCGACAGCCCGATACGAAGCGGATGCGCCTCCAGCTCCTTCTGGTCGAGGGCAATACGCACCGGCAGGCGCTGCACGATCTTGATCCAGTTGCCGGTTGCGTCCTGTGCCGGCAGCGTCGCGAACGCGCTGCCCGTGCCAGCCGAGAAACCGATCACCCGCCCGTGGTACTTGACGCTCGAACCGTAGATATCCGCCGTCATCGTGACCGGCTGACCGATGCGCATCCGCCGCAATTGCACTTCCTTGAAGTTTGCGTCGATCCACACGCCGTCGAGCGGCACGATCGACATCAGCGGCGTGCCCGGTGCGACGCGCTCGCCCACTTGCACCGAGCGCTGCGCCACGTAGCCCGTCACCGGCGCCGGCAGCGTATTGCGCGCGTAGTTGAGGTAGGCGTCGCGGACCTTCGCGGCGGCGGCTTGCACGTCCGGATGGTTTTCGACCGATGTGCGGTCGGTCAGCGCATGGTTCGATTGCGCCTGCTGGCGGGCGGCGTCGAGCGCGGCCTGCGCGACGGCCACGGCGTCGTGGGCGTGCGAGACGTCTTCCGCCGATACCGCGCCGGTGTTCTGCACCGCGACGCGGCGCTTCAGATCGTCCTCTGCTCGGGCCAGGTCCGACGCGCGCTGCGCGACGTTGGCCGCGTAGTAGTCGTTGTTCACGTAGAGGGTGCTCACCTGGCGCACGGCCTGGCCGAGCGCCGCCTCGGCGTTCAGGAGTGCGATCCTCGAATCGGCCGGGTCCAGCGTGACAACCGGGTCGCCCACTTTCACGATCTGCGTATCGTCCGTGTCGACTGCGTTAACCGTGCCGGTCACCTGCGGCGTGAGCTGCACGAGATTGCCGTTGACGTACGCGTCGTCGGTCGACTCGTGATATTGCGCATACGTGAAATAGTACGCACCATACGCAGCACCCGCGACCACCACGCCCATGCCCAGCAGTGCAAGCCATAGCTTGCGCTTGCCTGAGGCGCCGGGCGGCGGCGCGTTCGGCGAGGTCCCGGCGGGAGCAGCGTGTGCCCCGTTGCTTTTCGATGACACCGGGTCCGCGCTCGTGCGGTCGGTCGTGGTGGTATCGCTCATGTCAATTCTCCAGAGAGTTTGCGAACGTGCCGGTTCAACGCGCGGCGACGACAGGGTTGGAAGGCGCGGCTGCAGCCGCACTGTGTATTGATTCGGATGACGTATCGACGTAGCCGCCGCCGAGCGCCGATGCGAGCGCGATCTGCTGGTCGCGCCGGTTCATCAGCAGGTTGGCGACGGCCTGATCGGCCTGCAGCGCGTTCATGTCGGCGTTGAGCACGGTCAGCTGATTCGTCAGGCCGCCCTTGTACTGCGTGATCGCCAGATCGTCGGCCTCGCGTGCGGCCTGTTGCGCCGCTTGCGCATCGCCAAGCTGCACGTCGCTCGAGCGGATCTGCGCAAGTTGCGTCGCCACGTTGCTCAAGGCGGTGATCAACGTCTGGTTGTAGGTCGCGACGGCGTCGTCGAAATCGGCGTAACGGCCCTTCAATTGCGCACGCAACGCACCGGCGTCGAAAATCGGCAGATTGATCGCCGGACCTACATTGGACGTGCGGCTCGCCGCCGTCAGAAAGCGGCCGAAGCCGAACGCGTCCAGACCGATTGCGGCGCTCAGGTTGATGTCCGGGTAGAACTCGGCCTTCGCTTCCTTCACTTCGTGCGTGATCGCATCGACGCGCCAACGGGCCGCGACGATATCCGGGCGGCGGCTCACGAGGTTGGCGGGCAGGTTGTCCGGCAGACGCACTTCGTCGCCGACACCAAGCGCCGGCCGCGTGATCGCGAGCCCGCGGTCCGGACCTTCACCCATCAGCGCGGCTAACTGGTAGCGGGTCGTCAGGATGCTGCCGTCAAGCCCGGCGAGCGCCGAGCGCGCGGTCGCGAGATTCGCCTGGGCCGTCTTGCGCTCGACTTCGGTATCCAGCCCGGTTGCGATGCGGCCGGCCGTGATGCGGTCGATCTGTTCGCGGCGGCCGACTTCCTGCTGGGCAATATCGTGCAGCACGTAAAGCCTTGCCAACTGGTTATAGGTGCGGGCGATCGCGGTGGTGAGCGTGAGCTTGACGACTTCCGCATCGGCCTCGCTTGCTTCTACCTGGGAGACGGCGGCCTTCATCGATTCGCGATTCTTGCCCCACAGATCCAGATCGTATGAGGCGCTCAGCAGCCCGGTGTTCTGGGTTTGCCAGGTGCCCGCGTAGGGCGGCGGCACTTCCGCCGTGCCGCTGAACTGCTGGCGTTGCAGCGAATACTCGGCGTCGACGCGCGGCATCGTGCTGGCCTTCGCGGTGTCCGCATAGGCTTGCGCCCCGGCGAGGCGGGCGCGCGCCTGCGCGATCGTCGGGCTGCCCTTAAGCGCTTCCTCGAGCAAGGCCTTCAGTTGCGCATCGCCGAACTGGTCGGCCCAGTCGGCCGCCGGCCAGTGACCGCTTTCGGCCGGCAGGCTTTGCGTCGTCTCGTACTGTTGCGGTTGGGCCATCTGCTTGTCGCTGTGGATGCCCGCATAGTTGACGCATGCCGAGAGCACCGCCGCCATGATCGCCGACAGCCCCGCTTTTATCGCACGGGCACCGCTGCCGGGTTGAGTAATCTGCTCTTTCATTTTCTGACCTGTCAGATTAATGATTAAAAAAAGGGGGGGCGCCGCAGCGCTCACTCTCCAATGAACTTGTTAAGTAGACGGCACAGCTCTTCGAACTCTGTCTTCGTGAACTTCTTCAACCGCGCGTTCAGCACTTCCGGTGCGATATTCGGAATCTCGGCCGCGATCTGTTTGCCCTGCTTCGTCAGCACCAGGTTTACCACCCGGCGATCGTCCACGCTGCGCGAGCGTTCCAGCAACCCCTTCGTTTCCAGCTTGTCCAGCATCCGCGTCATCAGGCCCGTGTCGACGGACAACATCTTCGACAGCTCGAACGGCGTTGAGGCCAAACCGCGCTGCATGCCGAGCAGAATGCCCATCTGCGGGCCGGTGATGTCGAGATCCTTGAGGGCCGTGTCCATTTCCGCCGTGATCAGGTTGCGAGCCTTGGTCAGCAAGAACCCGACGCTGTGCGTCAGGGAAAAACTTTCCGACGTGTAGTGCTTCATGGCGCATCCTCAATTCAAGTGACTTCTACAATGACTGTAAAGTCAGATATTGTCAAGAAGAATTTCTGCGATTTCTTCCCGTCCGGACGGCGCGCTACTCAGTGACCGCCGGCCCCCGCTGCGTTCGCCGCGCCGTCCTTGCTGGGCTTGGTGATCCAGATGAGTGGAATGATCAGCACAAAGATCACCGCCGACAGCCAGAACACGTCGTTCAGGCCGAGCATCGACGCCTGCGCGCTCAATTGCGTTTCGAAAAAGGCCTGGGCTTTGAAGAGACTCGCGTGCAGCGTCGTCTGAATATTGGCGAGCGCGTGCACGTAGTTCGGGTTCGTCAAACTGGTCTGCTCGGCGAGCTGCGAATGGTGCTGGATTGTCCTGTCGTTCCAGATGGTGCTCAGGAGCGACGTGCCCGCCGCGCCGGCGAAGATCCGCGCGAAGTTCGACAGCCCCGCGGCGGCCGGGATCTTCTCCTGCGGCAAGCCCGACAGGATGATTGCCGTGAGCGGCGTAAAGAACAGCGCCATCGGGATGCCCTGCAGCAGCGTCGGCAGAATGAGCGTGTAGGAGTCGACGCCCGTCGTGTACCACGAACGCATCAGGAACACGCCCGCAAAGCCGAGGAAGGCGAGCGTCGCCAGCACCCGTGTGTCCGATTTCGGCATGATCTTGCCCATCACGGGCGCAAGGAGCACGGCGAAGATGCCGAGCGGCGCGGTCACCAGCCCCGCATCGACGGCCCGGTAGCCCAGATACTCCTGAATCCACGTCGGCAGGATCACGAGGTTGGCGAAGAAGACCGCGTATGCGACCGATATCGCCGCCGTGCCGCCGAGGAAGTTACGCCCTGCAAAGAGGCGCAAATCGACGATCGGTTTGGCCTCCGTCAGTTCCCAGATCACGAAGAACAGGAACGCGATCAGCGCGACGATCGTCAGCGCCCAGATCGTCGGCGAATTGAACCAGTCGAGATCCTTGCCCTTGTCGAGCATGACCTGCAGCGCGCCCACCCAGACGATCAGCGAGAGGAGCCCCACCTTGTCGACCGGCAGCTTGCGCGCCGGCGTTTCGCTCTTGCGGTAGAGCGCCCAGATCACTGCGGCGGCAAAGAGGCCGACAGGCACGTTGATGTAGAAGATCCACGACCAGTTGTAGTTGTCGGTGATCCAGCCGCCGAGAGCCGGCCCGGCGATCGGCCCGACCGTTGCGGTCATCGCCCACAGCGACAGCGCGCTCGAGCTTTTTTCCCGCGGAAACGAAGCGAGCAGGAGCGATTGCGACAGCGGCACCAGCGGCCCCGCCACCGCGCCCTGCACGATACGCGCGAGGAGCAGCACGGGCAGGTTCGGCGCCAGGCCACACGCCGCTGACGACACCACGAACAGCAGGATCGCTGCCACGAAAAGCTTGACCTGCCCGACCCGCTGCGTGAGCCAGCCGGTCAGTGGAATCGACACCGCGTTGGCCGCGGAGAACATCGTGATGACCCACGTGCCTTCGTCGACTGACACGCCAAGGTCGCCGGAGAGCGTCGGGATCGCAACGTTGGCGATCGACGAGTCCAGCACATTCATGAAGGTAGCGAGGGCCACGGCGAAGGTGCCCAGTGCGAACTGCCAGCCAACCAATGGGGCAGGCGCGCTTGCGGCTTTTGGCGGATTCATGTTGCGTCCTTTAAGGGGGTTGACGGCCGGCTGTCCTGAAGCCGGCGCCTTTTATCTGACAAGTCAGTTATTTGGGTAAAAAAAATGGCCTACCCATCCAGCAACTTGCCGAGGAGCCTGCACAAGCTTGCGAATTCTGCTGGGGTAAAGCCTGACAAGTGCTGGTTCAAAATCTCCGGCGCAATTTCCGCGATCCGCGCGGCGGCATCCCGTCCCGCTTCGGTCAGCGTCAGGCTGACCACTCGCCGGTCCTCGCTGTCGCGAGTCCGGCGCACGAGACCCTGCTTCTCCAGTCGATCCACCGTCCGTGTGACGAATCCCGAATCGATGCGCAGCAGCCTGGACAAGCCCGCCGAGGTGTGCGTCATGTCCTGAAACAGGAGCAGCAGTGTACCGACTTGCGAACTGGTGACGCCTGTGCCCGCAAGCGCCACGTCCATTTCCGCCGTGAGCAGATGGCGGGCTTTGCTCAACGCAAAGACGATGCTCTGACCCGGCCAAAGAAAGTTGTCGAACTCATGATTCATCTCTGATTCCTCTGTTTCTGATGCGGAATATATCTGACTTCGCAGATATATGCAAAGATTTTTTTGAGTTGGACTGAACGGGTCGTCGCGGGCTCAGGCTGTCCACGCGAACCACATCGCGGTGCAGCCCGGGCGGCTCGCATCGCGCCTTAGGCTCTCAAGCTCCGAAAGCGGCCTTTGCTTCCTTGAGATACTCGGCGAGACGTTTTGGAGTGCGACCGATAAGCGACTCGACATGGTCCGTGACGATGGAGAGATTGCCCGCCCGCGTCTCCGCTTCAGCCGACACCAGGACAGAGACGAATATCTCAGGAACGCCGGCGGCCTTCAGCCCCGTAGCGAGTTGTCCGTCGGTCACGTGAACGACGGAAATGGGCTGGCCTGTCGCCTGACTGGCGAGGCGGGCAACTTCTTCGGTAGACAGTGCCTCAGAACCCGTGAGGGTATATGTCCTGCTTTCCAATGTTGAAGTGGTGAGCGCTGCGGCAATCGCTTCGGCAATGTCCTCACGTCCAACGTACGACGTTCTCCCGCCTTCGGCCGCGGAGTGCCACTGTCCGCTCTTCAGCGCATTGGGAAGCGACCGGAGCAGATTCTCGTGATACCAGCTGTTCCGGAAAATCACGTAGGGCAGACCGGTGGCCTTGATGGCCTGCTCGGTTCCCAGGTGGTCGGGCGAGAAGGTCAAAAGCGAACTGGCTGGATTGGGCTGAGACGTATAGGCGAGACGCTTCACGTCCGCGGCGACGGCCGCCGCGACCGCATTGCGATGCTGCTGCAGGCGCGTATCGGTTCCGTCCAAGGCATCCGTAGAAATAATGAGGACGGTGCCGGCACCGTTGAAAGCCTCGGTCAGGCCATGTAAGTCTTCGAAGTCCGCCTTGCGCACCTCGATGCCTGCCGCAGCGAGGCCGGCCAGCTTCTCAGGGCTGCGGGTACCGGCGACGATCCGGCTGGGCGCTACGCCGCGCGCTAGCAGGTGCTTGATGACGAGTTGCCCGAGTTGACCGGCCGCACCGGTCACAAAAATACTGTCGTTCATGCGCGAACCTCATTTTGAGTGTTACTCTCAATTCGAGAGCGCCTCGATAATCGGGCGTTCGCGGGCAATCGTAAAGAAGGCAGTTTTTCAGGAGATAGTTACCAAATGGGAACCACCACGGCGACGACGAGTACGCTCAGAGCGAAGCTTGAAGGGGCCAAGGCAAAATACGGGGCGTTCGTGAATTGCCCCGTGCGCGACGTCATTGACGTCATTAGCGGCAGGTGGAGTTCGTTGCTGATGACTGCACTGGCCGAGCAACCCTACCGGTTCGGAGAACTTCGCCGGCTCGTGCCTGACATATCGCAGCGCATGCTCACGCAGACGCTTCAGGAGTTGCAACGCGACGGCTATGTGCATCGAGAGGTCTTTCCGACCAAACCGCCAGGCGTGGAATACAGCCTGACCGACCTCGGCCATTCGATGTTCGAAGCGCTACACGTGCTGCTGCAGTGGGCGGAGGACAATCACGATGCGGTTACCGCGGCTCGCGACGGCTTCGATAGCGAGAGGAAATCCGCGTAAGAGGCGCGCGGCAGCGACAGGTTGCGACCGCTTGCCAGAAGACGATGTACGGGTGTTGTTCTTTGCTGCGCGGCCGCACTGGGCCGCGCATTCTCTTGCCGGGTTATCAGATCCAACCTCAACCGGCCAGCGATCCGTCAAAACTTATACGTTGCCCCGATCTGCGCGTAGACACCGAGATCGCTGTAAAGCGACGAGTCGTAGAAGCTGCCGTCAACATACGGCCACAGCGCGTCATACGGCGGCTTGTGGTTGAAGATGTTGTTGATACCGGCATACAGCGTCCAATGCTTGATGCCCGAGTAAGACGCAAACAGATTGAACTGGCTGTACGAACCGACTGAGCCAGGGCTTCCGGCCGCTTGCGCATACGGCCCCGTGTATTGCCACGTGAGCGTCGCGTTCCAGTTGCGGTTTGTCGAAACCCAGTTCACGCTCGTGTTGCCCTTCCAGCGCGGGAACGATGCACCGAACACCGTATCGATGCCAAGGTTGTTGCCGGCCAGGTTCACGCTCGGTTGACCCGGGCCATTGGCCAGATCGAAGTGCCACACCCACGCCCAATCGGCTGCCAGCGTGAACGTGCCCAGTTGCGTCGGCAGCGCCTGGCGGAAGGTCGCCTCGAATCCGTCCGTGCGCATCGTGCCAAGGTTCTCGAATTGCTCGGTGATGAAGGCCGGCGCAGATCCCGTTTGAGCGATGTCCGCCGCCACCTCGCTAGTCGGGTTCGGCGTGCCGATCACGTTCGAAACCGAGATTCGATACCAATCCAGGCCCACGTCCGTGTTGCGCGTCGGCGACAGTTCGAAGCCAAGGTTGTAGTTCTTCGTGCGTTCCGGCGCCAGGTTCGGGTTGCCGGTGATGAACTCCGGCACGTTGTAGTTGGAACCGTTTACCGTGACGCTCTGGAACACCGCATTGACCTTCTGGTCTGCCTCGATCAGCGTCGGCGCGCGGAAACCGCGGTCGTAGCTCGCATAAGCCGTCAGCGCCTGGATAGGCTGGTAACGCAATGCGAAGCGGGGCGAGAAGGCGCCGCCCACGTCGCTATAGTGGTCGTAGCGGCCGGACTGGCTGAACTTCAGGTTATCCAGCAGCGGGATATCGAACTGATAGAACACGGCGGCAATGTTGCGCTCGCCATCCACCGACTGCAGATACGGGTTCAGGTAATTGTAAGAACCCGGCCCGACGTATTCGGACTGGTGCTGGAACTGCGTACCGAAGCCCGCGCCCACGTCACCCGTCGGCAAATGAAACAGGTTCGGCGTCGAGATCGACGCATCCACCGTTTCGAGCTTGGAAATCGCGAGCTGCGAGGTCGTGCCGTAAAGGCCGGGCAGATTTTGCAGGGTGTTGCCGTCGAACGTCGAGGCGGTCACGCCGCTCAGGTAAGTGCCCAGCACGTTTGCGTTGAGCTGATTGCTGACGGTGTTCGTCACCGTGCTCTGCGAGTGACCCGCCGAAGCCTCCCAGTTCCAGTTACCGATCGAGCTGGTATCGATCTCGCCCTTCACACCGGTCGACACGCGATAGAAGTTCGAGTCTGTGTTCTGCACCACCTGGTTCGGGAAGGCGTAGTTGACCGTATAACCGTCGCTCGTCTGGTTGTTGAACAGGCCATAGCCCGCCGAAGGCGAATAGACGGTCGGCGCGGTCACACCCGGCGCAGCCGTGCCCAGATAGGCGTACCCCTTGCTGAGTTGCGTGGTGTCGTAGCTTTCCCACGCGTCCACCCATGCCTGGGTCGTATCGTTGATCTTGAAGTCCGCGTGAACCTTGAGGTTCGAGCGATCGACCTGCGGCGCCAGGCTATACGCGGAAGCCGCGTTGGGCGGTTGGCAGACCGTGCCCGTCGAGCCGCCGGCGAATTCGCTCGCAGGGTTCGGCGAGCCGACCGAGCCAAAGCAGTTCTTGGGCGCCTGCAACACCCCGGTCGGCGACGCCAGATACGAAAGCGGCGAGACATTGGGGCCGCCCAGCGCCGAATAGTCGAGCGCATCCGTCGTCGAGCGATCGCCGAGCGTCAAGCCGCTCGCGCGATAGAAGCTTGCTGCCGCGGTGACGTTATAGCCGTCGGAGGCCAGGTTGCCGAAACCGCCCAGCACATTGAACTTGACCGTTCCATCCACGCCTTGCGCTGCGCCGCCCAGGCTGCCGTCCAGTTGCAGACCCTGGTAATCGTGCTTGGTGATGATGTTGACGACACCGGCGATGGCGTCCGAACCGTACTGCGACACGCCGCCTGACTTGACCACTTCGATGCGGTCGACCATGTTGGTCGGAATCGTGTCGATGTCGAAGAAGGTATCCGTGCCGTTCGATCCGAACGCGTAGGGCGCCGCCCGCTGCCCGTCGATCAGCACCAGCGTGTACTTTTCGCTGAGGCCGCGCAGGGCGATACCCGCGCCGCCCGGCGCGAGATTGAACGGTGTGGTTTCTCCCCAACTGCTGGCCGAGTTTGCCGAGAGCGATTGCAGGTAACCCGCGACCGTCGTCTCGCCGCT
Organism: Paraburkholderia phenazinium; assembly: GCF_900142845.1. NCBI lineage: Bacteria > Pseudomonadati > Pseudomonadota > Betaproteobacteria > Burkholderiales > Burkholderiaceae > Paraburkholderia > Paraburkholderia phenazinium. The sequence goes on along the minus strand of NZ_FSRU01000001.1, from coordinate 2,958,429 downwards.
CTGCGTGATGTCTTTCTGAGTGACGGTCTGCACCGCGTTGAAGCCGGTCTTGTCCGTCTGACGGATCAGCGAGCCGGTGACTTCAAACGTCTTGAGTTTCGCTTGTGTGCCGTGTTCGTCGGTGGTGGTGGTGATGGCCGACGAGCCGGAAGCGGCCGCAGGCGCTGCCGCGGCACCGGCAGCCGGGTTGGTCCCGCTGCCGGTGGCCGGTGCGGTCTGTGCGAATACCGGTCCTGCCAGCGTTGCACCTAGCGCAACATGTGTCCAGATCAGGTGTCTGGCGGCGACCGCCAGTGCTCGTTTTTTCATGTTTACGTTCCCCTCGCGTGTAATGGCACGATGTGCGCGAACTGCGCCCCGGACCCATGTCGTAGAAGCCAATAGCGGAAAGGAACATAGCAGGCCCGGATTAGCGGATCAAAATTTTTTAGATACAAGTTAATAAGTTTTGATTCGTTGACAAACTTCCTTACCAACCCTTTGTTTTGATGGTTGAAAGCTGAAAGACAGGTAAGCGAGACCGTCCCACGGATTCAGCGCGCAGAACGGTCAAGCCCGTCGTGCCTAAACCCAACGTATTGCGCTGTGCAATGCAATCGCTGGCCAATCAGTTGACTGTCTGTTCCATCTCGCCGAACCGGTGCCGGATGAGGTGTGGCGGATCAAATATTGTTCATTTAATGGCAGTAGCGGCGACGCTTGATTGGACGTGGCCATTGGGATGCGTGCGGGCTTAGGTATTGAATTAGGTCTGTATAACGATCTGCCAAATACTTGGTTTGCTCCAGAGTGATGCTCCTGCACTATTCCGGCAGCCCATGTTTCATGATGGATCTAGCCGGATTGCGTGGTCTTAATATGCTAAGCACTATTGATTGATTGTCTACGCCTCGCAGATCTGCCCGAACGGTGGCGTCTGTTACGTGCGCGCATTACCTGTTTTGATTCCGAGCGTCAGCGCACCTGGCATGCATTGCCATCCAAAGAGCCCAACTTATGACACGACGCAGAAAATTCCTCTCGAATCTTGCGGCGCTTGCTGCCGCATCGACTCTCTGGCCGGTGCAACGGGCGCTAGCCGATACCCACTCATTCGACTTCAGCCCGGAACAGCGCGGACGGGTGAGAGCCCGGAAGAATCCCGCGGCAGTGCAACGCTTGAGCAATGGATACCGTTTTGTCGAGGCTGGCGTGCTGACGGTTGCCGTTGCGCCATTCGCAGCGCCGATTGCAAGCTATGCCACCGACGCGCGCTCGATTGTCGGTTCGGATCCGGACTACGCTCTGCTCGTGGCTGACGCGCTTGGCCTGAAACTGGTATTCGTGCCTGTCGCATGGCCGGATTGGCCGTTGGGGCTCGCTTCCAGCAAGTACGACGCGGTGATCTCGAATGTGGGCGTGACGGAGCAGCGCAAGCAGAAATTCGATTTCACGACCTATCGGCTCGGTTTGCATGCCTTCTATGTACCGGTGGCCAGCGCAATCCAGTCAATTCGCGAGCCGAAGGATATCGCCGGTCTTCGCGTCATCACGGGTTCGGGAACGATCCAGGAGCGCATCCTGCTGGAATGGAACAAGCAGAACGTAGCGCAGGGACTCAAGGAAACCTCGCTCCAGTATTTCGACGATCTGGACACGGCCTCGCTCGCATTGTTGTCCAATCGCGCCGATGCGATTTTCAATCCCCACGCACCGCTCGCCTATGCGGCGGCGACGCAAGGAAAGATTCGTCTCGTCGGAACCGTCAATGCGGGTTGGCCGCTCAGGGCCGACGTAGCGATTGCATCGCGCAAGGGCGCTGGACTCGCTGATGCTCTGACCGAGGCGACCAATGGCTTGATCGCGGGAGGGCAATATCAGGCGGCGCTCGCCCGGTGGGGGCTTGAAGCCGAGGCAATCTCGCACTCGGAGACCAATCCGCCAGGATATAAGGATTCCTGATCGAGTGGAACGGGATTTTTGTTCAATTACCCGATACGCGAAAAGACCGGGGATTGAACCTGTGCGCGGCCCGCATTGAGCCGATTGCATTTCTGACTTGTAGAGACTGACCATGCGTGACAGACGTTCAGCAATGCTGGGTAGCAAGGCCAGAGTAGGGGCTCGGTGCAAGGCGATTTCGGCGGCGGTGGCCGCGTTCGCATGCACCGGCGCCGCCTTCGCGCAGAGTGCGGCCGTGCCACCTGCGGCGCAACCGGCCGGCGCCGTGCCGCAGCAAGGTGGGACGAATGGCGTGCAGGTTCAAGATCAACTGGTGATTACGGGGACCCGTACGGCGACCAAGGCCACAAAGAGCCTGACGCCGGTGGATGTGATTACGGCTGCCCAGTTGCAGAGCACTGGCCAGACCGACCTGCGCGATGCGCTGGTTTCACTGTCGCCGTCGATCCAGCGTCAGGCCATGGGTGGAGCGCAAGCCGCCTTGGTCGATGTGCTGACACTCCATGGCCTGACACCTGACCAGGTGCTGGTGCTCGTCAACGGTAAGCGCCGGCATTCGACTGCGACGATTGCGCTTAACCCGGGGCCGCAGCAAGGTTCCACCGGCGTCGACATCGATCTGATCCCGGTGAGTGCCGTCGACCACGTGGAAATTCTGCGTGACGGTGCGGCCGCGCAGTACGGCTCCGATGCCATCGCGGGGGTGATCAACATCATTCTCAAGTCGGACACCAAGGGTGGTTCAATCGAAACGTCGACGGGGCAGACCTATCAGGGAGATGGCCTCCGTCAGGACGAGTCCGCCCATTACGGGCTTGCGCTGGGAGTAGGCGGGTTTCTGGATTTGAGCGCAGAGGTGTCTCGGGAGAATCATACGGACCGGACGGGGCAGTACGCTCACACCGGGGCGCTCGCCGGCTCGGTAAGCAATGCTTACTTTGGCGATCCGTCAAGCACGCGTGAGGTTGTCGGATTCAACGCCGGCTATTACGTGAGCGACAGTGTGGAGCTCTACGGGTTCGGCACCTATGCCCATCGGGATGCGGCCAGTTATCAGTCGATCCGGGGCTCCGTTGTTCTTCCTGCGGTTTATCCAAACGGCTTCATTCCGCAGGACCTCATTAACGAAAACGACTTCTCGGTGACGGTCGGCGTGAAAGGGGACGATCTGTTGGGCTGGAAGTGGGATCTGAGCACGACATACGGCGGCGATTACGCTGGCTTTAGTCAGGTGACGTCGGAGAACATCGGCTTGTACGACGCGACGGGTCACACGCCGACGCAGTTCTATATCGGCAATCAGGAGAACACCGAGTGGACCAATAACCTTGATTTCACGCGCCCGTTCAGTTTGCCTGGCTTGCCGGCGCCTGTGACCGTGTCGTTCGGCTTCGAACAGCGCACCGAGGGCTATTCGGTCGGCGCAGGCGAGCCGGATGCGTATCTATACGGAGGGACGCCGGCACTGGTCGGTCTGACACCGGCGAGCGCGAGCGACAATACGCGTGACGTGCTCGGCACCTATATCGATCTGGCGACCAGGCTAACCCAAAAGTGGCAGCTCGATCTCGCGGGACGATTCGAGCACTATAGCGACGTGGGCGACACCACGAACGGCAAGATCTCGACCCGCTACGACTTCACTCCATGGATCGCGTTGCGCGGGAGTGTCGGCACGGGGTTCCGTGCGCCGACGCTGGCCGAACAATATTACACAACGATTAGTCCGACGCCGACCTCGGCGTTCGCATTGCTTGCGGCGAATTCAGCGGCCGCTAGAGCGCTCGGTGCGCAGCCGCTGAAGCCGGAGGAATCGACAAGCTACAACCTGGGTCTTGTGTTGACGCCGACGCACGATATCAACGTCACGCTCGACGCCTATGAGATCGATATCCGCAACCGTATCGTCGAAGGCGGCTCGCAGGCCGGCGAGGCTGCAATCAACGCGATTGGCCTGGCGGGATTCTCGACCCCGCTGGGCATTCCGGCCTCGGCGATCTCAGCCAGTTATTTCACCAACGGTGCGAACACGCGCACCGACGGCATCGATCTGGCGGCGACGTACCATACGTACATTGGACAATATGGCACGATCGATTGGGACCTCGGCGTCAACTTCAACAACACGACGTTGACGCATCTGGCTCCCGGAACGAATGGCCAGCCGCTGCTCAATGCTCAGCAGATTGCCTATCTGACCAGTGGGACACCGAAGAGCAACATCGTTGCTGGGGGAGTGTGGAACTATGGCAAATGGGGCGTATCTCTGCACGAGACGCGCTTCGGCACCACCTCGGCGGAGGAGTCGTACCGTACCGGACCGAATGCCGGTTCGGTCACCGTATTCATACCGTTCACCAACAAGGTGGAATACACCACGGATGTCGAAGCACGTTACGACGTGACAAAGCGCTTTGAGGTGGCGGTGGGCGCGAAGAACCTGTTCAATGAGTATCCGAACAAACTGCCTGCGGCAGCTCAATACGCAGGGGCCGATTTCGACCCCACGACGTCTGCTATCGGTATGGACGGTGGGTTCTATTACCTCCGTGCGAAGTACCTGTTCTAACCTGTTTTAGCTCAGTGAACGAAATCGTGAGCTGTTGAGGTTCGCGAGGACGCTCTGGAAAAGCGGGCCTGCCGAGTAACTTCATCGCGACGCGCGTTTAGCGTCAGTCCACTACGTCGCGCGCGATGATCTCAATCAATTCAAAGTGCAGCGTCACCAGTTCGAAGTGATCATGCAGTTCAAGGTGCGGCATGCACCGAATATGGCATTCGCGGAACTCCTCCGCACTGGAAAACGTTTCGCCGCGCCAGACTTCCTCCGGGATGTCTCCGAATTCGATCGTATACACCTTGGTCGCCTTGATGATGCAGCGAAGCCGCTGCTTCAAATCGTAAACCTCGATGATGTCACCAGGCACATAGCCACCGTCGCCGTATTCGCCGTACGGCGTGTGGTAGTCCGCGACTGTGTCGGCGGTGACGGTCTTTCGACCCTCCATGACAGCGCGCGGAAGACTGTCGTCGTTTTCGTCAGCGCCCCAAAAAGTCAGTCTCTTTCTTCTGTTCATCTCGCTGAGTGCTTAGGTGCCGGCATTGATGGTCTGGACAATGTAGTCTGCGATGGGATCAAGAACGATCTCGGGAAACTGCTCGGCTATAGCAGATGGGCGTCACTGAAACCACGTTTTCTGCAAACTCGTGGGAAACGAAGGCCAAGCCACCCGGAACCATCTTCAGGAATACATGCCACCTGAACTGGTCGAACGCGGGCCGGCGACGATTGCTTCGGGGCGACCCTAGGCCGCCATCCCAGTTTCGACATGGCTGCCCTTTGCGATACCGCGCGCAATCATCAACCAACGCGTTCGATCACCTCAGTCTGGATGCCCCACCGTGCGAATTCCGGCTCAAACTCCCGCAGGAGTAGCGAGCCCGCGCTAGTCTGCGCACCAGACGCGAACGTGTCGCCATGTGCCAACCTTCGTGCCAACAAGATCGCCGCCATGCAAGGGATTTCCGGCCCGTGGTTATTGTCTACGGTAAGGTGCCACTCAAGATGAAGAGGCTGCCTTTGCGAGGAAAGCCCATCGAGCCGAATTACCATGCCGCCGAGCCCTGAGCCGAAACGATCAAGCCACGTCCCCGTGCGGTATAGCACAGGGGCCAGCAGACTTGCACGCGAAATTAATCGTCGACGCCTTGCCCATGCGATCAAGGCGAAAACACGCTGCGTTAGCTCAACTTCAAGCGCGGCATGGAAAATGACGTTGGTCACGCCCGGATACCGTTGCGGGAATAGCTCGAGGTCTGGAACGTCGCATAAGGCTCCGAGGCGCGACTTCAGTTTCGCAAACGAAATTCGTATTGGGTTCGACCACCCCGTTTGTGATGTCCAGCGGCCACCTTGCCATACTTGAACGGTCTCGCCACAGTATGACAACACCGCTGCCAAAGTCGCCTTGCCGCGCGGAGCCTGCTGCCCCGGTGCGATGCAAATCTCAATCGAAGATAGTTCGGCGAAACGATGACGCAAATCATCGACGACCGCCGCCGACAGGGTGGGTAGCGTGCTCACACCGCTGAAGGCTGTGCGCTTGGCGGCCTTGAACGACGCGTCCAGTGCTTCGGAGAAGTCACACACAAACCGCCGGCCGTCTGCGAGATCGATGTAGTGTGCTCCGCACTCTGCGATCGCTCGAGCGGCATCGTAACCTTGTCCCTGAAACGGCCCTGCTGTGTGGATTACCAAATCGGGTTTGAGCACGCCTAGACGTTTAGAAAAATCCAAAGCGCATGCGTCGAGTGACATTGCCGATACGTTTCTCCCGAGTGTCCTCGCAAAGGCAGCAGCTTGCGCCTCGTCCCGCCCGGCAACCACGAGCTCTATCGCCGCATCTTCTGCAAGCCCACGGCAGATCCGCGCACCAAAATTACCGTAACCACCGAGTACGACGACTCGCATATCACTCCGCTTTAGATGCTGGGCTGCTAAGTTTGCCACATGGGTGGCACACCAACACTGCAACGGTGAATTGTTGACGACCTACGCGTCGCGTTTGACCGTCTCTTCGTGGCCGAACCCGGAAGTTTAGTCAGCGTCCGTCAATCGTTTACGTAACCTCGACGCGAACTTCCTTTGTCGATCCGGAGAATTTGTATCCCGTCGGCCGAAGGCCGTCTCATGCTCGACGTGGGAGAGCAGGTTCGATCTCGTTGTGAGTCAGGCCGAATCTCGCCATACGAGCGCGATGGTCTGATGAGCCCAGATATGAACGCAGGCGCTCGTTTACCGCATTAAGCAATTCGCTATTTCGTCTACTAAACGAGAACGCTCCGAGAGGGAGATGTTGTTGCTTCTCACTCGTTCCCCTCTCGTGCTCCACGGCCTCGAGGACAGAGCCACCGATCCGATCCGCAAGCATGCGATTTCCCAGCGCAGTGCTTGCGTACGCGTCGATCGCGCCCGAACGTACTGCCGCGATAGCGTCGTTCTGATGTTCGAAGATGACTATTTGGTTCTCGGTTACTCCCGATTCCCTTGCCGAGTCGTGCTGAACCTGGCCGGCAATGATGCCAAGGCGCGCATCCTGGCGTTCAGCAAGTGACGCATAGCTCTTGAGCGACTTTGGATTGCCCGCCCGAACCAGGAAGCCGTCCCCGATCGCCCAGACGGGCACGCTGAACGCCACCCGGGCGGCGCGTTCGGGTGTCACGAACAGCGGAACGTTCATGTCCCACCGGCCGGCTTCGACGCCTGGGAGCAGTTCGCTGAATATCGTCAGACGATGCTCGATCCGGGTGGCGCCAATCTCCCGAAGAACCGCTTCGGCCAACTCGATGTCAGCGCCGGTAACGGTACGGTTCGCTTCCGTCCAACCGAACGGTGGTTCCTCGATATAGGCAATCGTTACCTTCATCGCTGTGTCTCACGAAAGAGGAACGGCCATCAAATCGCCTGGGCCGATTGTTGACGATTCTACTTGCATGTGTGGATGTCCCTTTGTGGTCGAGTCCAGCCTGAAATCGGTCAGGCCGAACGTAACGCCACCGACCTGAAGCCGGCGGTCGTCGACTCGAGCACGCGGCTGGGCGGCAACTCGGCGGTTCCGTCTGTGGCCTTCACTTCCGCGCCTGCCAAACCGACTCGCTCCAGGTCGGTGCCGCTGCCCGGATGATGTCGAGGACGTCGGGCGGGACGTCGCCCGCTCCGGTGAGTTGGCGCACCTCCAGTACATCGTCCGAGCCGAGACCGGATGGCGCGCGCAATGCCCAGGAAATCGCTTCCTCGAGCGATCCAACTTCGACGATGTAAAAGCCACCGACCAGTTCCTTGGACTCGGCAAATGGGCCATCAACGATGTAGCGTTTCCCCTTGCTAACCGCAATTCGCGCTCCGGGCGCTGCTGGGTTCAAGCCTTCGGAAGCCACCAGGACACCGGCCTTGTACATCTCTTCGTTGAATCTCATGTATGCCGTGAGAAGGGCCTCGTCCAAACCGCCGCCGGCATCCGGCTTCACATTGTCTGCACTTGCCTGGGCTGTGATGATGAATCGCATCGTCGTTCTCCTGAGTTGAATGGTGCTTCAAAACCACGACGAACGAAGGGCTGTCGAATCGACACGTTGCAGGCGATTTCGATGATTCGTATCGCACCCACCAGGCCGATGACGATCGCCCCTGCAAGACTTGAAATCGTAGGGATCCCAGCATACCCGAAAGAAGACGTTCACGATGGGCGGCTACAGGCCGGTCACTGCCCGACGGCGATGGTCGGCACGCGACCCTGAGCAGTCGGACCCGTATCTACATAGCGGACATCTAACCCCGACACGCATCTCTCAGTACATTGGCTTGTCGCGCGAACGCACCGTCGCCGAGCGCGCCCCAGTTCTGTGACGCTATTTGCGCCAACGATCCTGAAGCGTAAGTGGGTCTCCCCAAAAGGTGACCCATTCTGCTACCTGCGCAGATCGTCGAAGGATCATGTCTGTTTCTCCAAATCGAAGAAATTCTGGTATGGGTCCCACAAGCTGGTCTTGCAGTCCTCCTCCCGCCCACGCTCGTCCGAACCGCACCCAGTGGAGGTGACTGTTGCGGAGCCATGATGAAAATCCCAGTATTCGCGCCACCTCCCTTGCTCGGAATAGGCTCTTGGCGAGTTCGCTCCTAGCAGCGCATCGCGTTTCGCTTGCTCGCTCGCGGTATTCCTCCGGAACCAATGGCACTTCCGTGTAAGCGGTGTTCCAGATAACTGCGTTGAGAGCGGCGATAAATCGGTCCACCGCTCCTACCAAGCGTCGGCACTCTTCGGTTTCGATAGAAAGTCCGTAGGCCATTTCGTGGGCCAATATGTGCCGGAGCCGGAAGGCGTTTTCTACGTCACCTAACAACTGATCGACATCGGCAATCAGAAGAGGTGCCCCCTTCGAACCTCTGCGCAGCATGTAATGACTACGGGCGTTAGATAGCGCACTTTTAAGATCAAGTCCGAGGATCGCACCGAGCCAAGACACTACATCCGTAACCGAATTGTACGAAGCGATATGCGCCACTAGCTCGCCAAAGCTGATGGTCTGATCGTCCAACAGCGTGAGCGCGTCCTTCACCGAATATTTCTCCGGAATCCTTTCCGCCGCACGTACGCGATATTGCGCTTCGGAATTGACGAGTTCGGAGATTGAAAAGCGAACGAACGTTTGAAGCGTTGCAATCGACGCAACAATCACGTGCCGACGAACTTCGTTGCTGTCGACTGTCGCTGCGAGGCCTTTAAGTTCGTGCATTCGCTTTTTTACCCCCGCCCAAGTCGAATCACTGTCCAGGCCGTAAGCTCTTGCACGAATCGCGAGCGCCTCCTGTACCAACTCAGTTATTCGGCGATTTGCCATTTGGGCTCACTGTCAGGGACCGATGGGAGTACGAGATTGTATCGGACACTCGGACTCCGCTTCCTGGCGGCATGGGCCGACGGTTCGGCCGTCCAGATCATCTACTGGCGGCCGTTATCGAGCGGATGGTACTGCGATCCGATTGTCAGCGATCCGTGCCGGGTTGTCGTCTGACCGCTTCTGGCCGAACCCGGTCCGACGCTGAACTTCCGTACTCGACCCCAAAGAGACAGTCGCTCTTGCCGAAAGCAGTCGTTCATCGAAGAGAAGAGGTCGAGGCGCCGGGCTGAGACTTGTTCACGCTTATCGTGGAAGGGCCGATCATCTCGACTACAAATTCTTCCATCGGCGCTAGGTTTTGTTGAAACCAATTTTTCAACGGGGCATAGCCAAACACGCGCGGCGCACCGTTGGTATTGGTCGACCGATCGAAGCGCCCGTCGACAACCAGTTTCTCGGAACCGCAGACGATTTTTATACTGCCACCGGCCGCCGGAAACAGATCTGACGCCTTGACGGTGACGTTGAAGAATCCCATGTTGAAATAAGTCGGTTGCAACGTCACGTAGAAGTTAGAGATGGAATCGGCCGCGGACACGCCCGCGGAACTAGAGGCGCGACTTACCGCAGTGGCCAGGTCGGTGTTCGTCATGATCGGTGCGCTGCGCGTGCTGCTTTCAATTGGCGGTGTGGTACCTGTATCCGATGTACTTGTATCGGGAGCAGATTTGCTCGGAATCGGCCACAATATCATTGCCTGTTTGAACAGCTCATCGGCCCGGGTTGCTATCGATGTCTCGTCCCATATCCCGTTGTGCTTAAGCAGCCAACGATTTAGCTCGAGCTTGCTGTGCTCTTCCAATCCTTCGCGCTTCGACTTGCCACCGTTCTCCGATATCCACGGAGCGTTCGATAGGTTCGGATTCAGTTTCTTGCTCACCAGCGTCAAGTTCCCGATTCCATGCACAACAATATCGCGACCGTCTGCAATTTGACCGTCGCCCAGTGGCCAATGTTCCCGCCATTTTTGCGGCATGATGTGTTCAATCTCGAGCTGGGAAAAATCGAATGTCAATAGCGGTTCGGCCTTGCTGGACGTCGACTTCTGGTAGGCCTCCTCGATAGCCTGCAGAATCATATTGACGCGTTCGCGCTTCAACCCGCCATAAAAGCGCCGGGTTCTCCAGTCCAGTTGGAACACGCTGTCGTTAGGCCATTGGTCAGCCCCTGCCGCGGCCAGCAGATAGCTCTCCAAAGACGCGGCGATGCCCATTCCTTCGGGAATCTGAGCAACAACCCTCACCAACGCCAGTGCCATTGATCCAGCCCCACGCGTTTGCATGCCGCAGACCATGCGGCGCACGAAGTAGCTCTCCAACACGACCGCCACGTCGTCGAGATCGGCGATCGTGATGTTCGGTCGGCCCATGATAAAGAGCAGCAGCGGCTGGAATACAGTCACATCCAGCACCGCCAAGCGCCGCAGAAATGCATCGAAACGTGTAGTGCCAGTGGCGTTAGCGATTCGCTGGTATCGAAGCGCATCCGCTTTGACAGCCGACATCAGCTGCGCAACATCAATTAATTCACCAAGCGATCGTTTCTTCAAAACCGCCATGTATCGTAGGAAGCGATCGTAGAGATGCTTCGGCGAGACCTGCTCGAGTGTTTCTTTCGACAGCCAGTTCTGTAGGAAGGTGTCAATACGTGCGCGCGCCGCATGGCCAACACCGACGCGCGCGCGCCAATAACCGTGGTCGCGATCGAACTGCTTCCAATACGCGTCGTAGAGCGGCGCGATGTTCACTTGCTGGCGATTGGCTTCCCACAGCAGCCAGTTCTTGATCAGATCCGCCGGCAGCAGTGGCGTCCCGTGCGCGTTCAGCGTCTCGAAGATGGCTTGTGGCTCGTCTTCCGTATCGAGATCTAGAACGATGAGACGCAGGTGGTCCTTGAGAGCGGCTGCGAAACGTTGTGCACGCTGGCCGACGTCCGCGCCCGACAGGTACGTCTGAAACATATCGCGGAAATAGGCGTAAGCTTCGGCCATTCGGTTTGTGGGCTTCGCCCACGTGTCGGTCGCCTTGGAATCCATGACTGACGTGAACGGTGCACGATCTTCATTGGTCGGCCAGACCTTATACTGTTCATCTTCGGTAGACCAACCTGGATTTATCGTCAGCGGCGCAATCTGTCGATGGGCGACATCAATCGGCCGGCGCTGCGATTCATCGGCTGAGTCGAGCGCGTGCGACAACGCATGCTCGGCTGCTTTCAACATAAGCTGCAGCGTGGTCAAGCGTTGCTGCCCGTCGATGACTTCTCGACGCGGCAGACTGCCGGTAGCGTTCGGTGTTTGCTCGAGGACTACCGTGCCGAGAAAATGGCCGGCGACCGACTGCCCGTCGACACGGCGCTCGATGCGGTCCAGCAGACCGGCAATGTCTTCCCATAATGGCTCCCACTGATCCTCCCTAACCCAGACGTACGGCCGCTGAAACAGCGGCACCGTGTGGCGAACTTGGTCCCCAAACAGCTTTCCAACAGAAATGTAGGTCGGTTGCATTCTCTTTACCCGAAACACTTATTTGAATGGGACAACGAGCGTATTGCGCCTCCTCGCCGGGTTGATATCCTAACCTGTCTGTTGTCTGGTGCTAATCAAACGTGTTATCTCCGACGAGGCCGCTTAGGAGACGGGCAATTGCCCCGGATAGGTTGCCAATGATTTGCAACACCTATGTCGAAAGACCGAAATTGGTCGAGCACGGCTTCATGCGTTTTGCATTGGCACGTCGGCACGTGGACCCGTTGACCGGCTCAACGCGCCCCGGCACGGCCATTCGGTATAGATCGAGTTAAGTGGCGGCTTCCGTCCAACAATCCGACATCGGAAGCGATCCTTTAGCCTGCTCGCTCAGGCTCTCCTATGCTCTTCAACAGAGCGTTGTATTGCACCTTGTCAGCAGCGTAAATCTTGTCCAAGACATAGTTTGCCACCTTGGCGATCTCAGGAATTTCCACGGGCTTAAAGCCTCTGTCTGGAGCAGATTCTAGGTGCGAAAACTCGTTGTTAAGGCGGTTGACCAGCGCAACTGCTGCATCTTCCTCTTCCCCGAAGAATTTCTTGATCCGTTCAAAGGCGTCGTTCCTATCATCATGATAAGGGTACTTGAAGAACAAGAAGGCTTCTAGAAATTTTCGCAGGTTGTTGCCAAAGCCGAAAAATGGCTCATGGCTATCTGCTGCGGCAGCTTGATCTTTGCACTTGTAGATTTGATGAAAGAGGTAGTGAAACTCAGTTATGTAGTCTTTAAGATAAGACGGCATGAGCAAGATGTTGCTTGAAGCGCCGTTGCGCTCAATCATGAAATGCTCATGGTCATCGACACTTTTCGTCTTGCCTTCACCAGCAGGGATTTTCTTCTTCGGAATGGACAGGCGCTTGAGGTACTTCAGGAAGTCCAGGTTATGGGTCGAGATGAAAAGCTGCTTGTAGCGGTAGACGTTTGAACCGTCAGCATTCTTAATCGGCTTCGCAATTAAACTCTCTATCAAGCTGAACATGAAGAAGATATGGTTTCCGTCGAGGCTAGAAATTGGATCATCAATGTAGATGATCAGTTCTTTGCCTTTGCTCTCCGGGTCGTCTAGCTTGGCAATGAAATAGCAAAAGGCAATCAAGCTGCACTCGCCTTCGCTGAGGTTGTACGCGGCCGTACCGTTTCGTGTGATTTCAAACTTGACCGTGGCTTTGTCTGCGCCGTCACGGGCCTCAAGCTTTATACCGTCATGGCCGAAGAAGTTGTTGAGCAAAGAGTTGACTCTCTCGGCCCCCTTCCGCTCATCTTTTTGCTTGGCTCTCAAGGCTTGGACTTCTGCCTCAGCTTCACGGATATCTCTTTCAGTGTCCGTATGGGCCGTATCTGCCGTGTTGGCGTCGGTCTTGAGCTTAGCTATGCGCGCAACCTCCTTCTCATAGGTGATCGCCTCAGCAAACGCAAACACGTCAGCCAAGCGAAGTGCATCTCTAGCAGTGTTTTTGTCGTCTTCCAGGGTTTTTGTCTTTCCGTTGCTCGTGACAATCAGCGAATTGATGTCCTGAACATGCTTCTCGATCTCCTTGGCGTCATGTGAAGTGGCCTTCAGAAGCACGGGCTGGAACAGGTTGCTCTTGCGAGTCTCAAGCGATTTCTTCAGGGCATCCAAATCGTCTTGGTAGACACCAAGTGCTTCCGATAGTGCCTTGCTGCTCGCTTCAAACGCGATACGCTCATCCGCATAAAACTGAGCTCCTGTGAAGGTATTGAGTCTAGCAATGGACTTGATCTCGTTCGTGACTGACGCGATAGCAGCATCCAAGGCCGTTTCTAGGTCATCCGACTCTTTGCTGAAGTGTTCGTCCAGCACCTGCCAAATGTCGTACGGCAAGTCCTGTCGGCAGAAAGCACAGGTGTTCCGCTTGTCCCGGTGGTGCCCGATACCTTGTTTGACCCAAAGCTGCAAAGCGCTGTCCTTAAGCAGTTCTTCAATCGCTTTGGTAGGCGTTATCGCCTTGGACAGAAGAGGGCCAGCAATGGCCTTCAGCGACTCCAGCTTGAGGGTGACGGCCAGAGTGCCTGTAATGTCGGGTAAGGCTTCTTGCTTGAGCAAGGTGAGCTTACCTGCTTGTTCCTCGGTGGTCAGCGCGATGAAGCCGGGCTTACTGGTAGAAGCAATGTCGCGTCTGATGTGCTCTATGGTGTAGACGGGCACGAGGTACTGCGGATTCTTCTTTATCTTCTCAGCAGCATGCGAGCGCAGCTTGCCTTCTAATCCACTCAAAGCCGTGCTATGGGCAGTCTTGGTGCGATCGCGTTCTTTCTTCTTGTTCTCTAGGTCAAAGCGCAGTCCAGCCTTGGCCTCCACACTGCCAAGCTTGGTTTCGATGGCAGCAATGGCGTCGTCGATCTCCCTGTTCTGCTCACCGACGATGGCAAAGGTCTTGATAACGCCGCCGATCTCTTGGTTGACCAGAAAACTCAGGTTGTCAGTTACAAAGTCGCGGTTGTAGACGCGCACGTCATAGTTGTGGGTCAAAAGGTCAGCATTAGTGACCGCACCTTTTTCACCCGTCACGGTGAACGACGAGCCCACATAGTTCAGCGGGAGCTTGCGCGTCTCCAGCGCACGAAAAACACGAGAGAGGGTCGTCTTTCCAGAGTAGTTGCGTCCGTAGAGGATGTTCAGGCGCTGGAAAGGCTTGACGTTCTTCCCGTTGTCTCGAACTGTCTTTTTCCACTCCAAACCTTGGAAGCTACCAAAGTTTTCTATGTCTATATGATTGATCACAGGCTCGGCCTCCTCGAAAACATACTCATCGCGCATATATGCCCGCAGTGTGGAACCCAATCTTACCCGCTCGATAGAAGATTGAGGGGCCGCAACGGCGAGTTGGGCCGCTGAACAGTTCAACCGTTATCGTGCGTTTAGAGTAGCTGACATTGGATTGACGGATACGCAATGGTCGAATCGCGCGCATAGCGCGAGCATCGGGTTCCGGAGTGCGGCTGCCGTTCAAACTGCAAATTCCTCAACTCGCTGAACGGCAGGTTGTGGCCGACAGCAGAAGCTGCTCGTCAGCCGTCGCGCCTCAAAAGACTTCGAATGAACACCAGTCGGGCACAAACCCCTCAAAGATAAAAAAGTCGTCGACGTATGCGAGACCAAGCCTTTCCAATGACCTCATGCACTCGTCGGCTGCATCGCCTCCAAAAAACGGACCGAGCGATATCAGATTGCTGGATTCGTCAAAGTATGTCTGAAAATTGAATTCGGCCATGACCGTCGATAGGTCGACATCCTTGGACACAAGCGCAGCCCGTCGGACAACGATTCCGAAGTCTCTCGATACTTTCATCGGTATTCAACTTGAGCAAATGGGTAACCACGATTGTCGACGATTCGTGGGTGCCTGTCCAAAGACCGCTCCTGGCCGGACAGTGTCTGTTACCGTCCGGCGGGATCGCGGCTCAAACCTCGGTCCGTTCCGCCATTTCGAGCGCGTCGTCGACCTCGATGCCGAGGTACCGGACTGTGCTCTCAAGTTTGGTATGGCCAAGCAGCAGCTGGACGGCCCGGAGGTTTTTTGTCCGGCGATAAATCAGCGACGCTTTGGTCCGGCGCATCGTGTGCGTGCCGTACGCGGCGTCGTCCAGTCCAATCGACCGTATCCAGCGATGCACGAGCCGCGCGTACGGACGCGTCGACAGATGGGGCGACGCATGAATGCGGCCCGGAAACAGGAAGTCTGAAGGCAAGAGCCCCGCTGCCTTGATCCAAACTTACACGCTTCCGCGGGTTTGCTCGGCGCCCCCGAACTCGCCACGTAGTTTAGCGACAGGGCACGCCGCGCTCAGAGGAAGTTCCTGATCAACATCGTCACCCACCGCCAGGCACCGCCGCAGCCGTCGGCCCGGCAGCGCGCATCGGGATCCGCCAGAAGGCGGCCATTGGGGTCGCTCACCGAACTTGAGTTGCGCAGGAAGTACGCCACGCTGTCTTGCAAGGGATCGAGCCCGTCCTCAGGGATATCTATCCACAGGCCGTTTTCGGTATTTAAGCGGGCCGACAGCGAATCGAAATTGAAACTGCCGAGATAATATCGATGGCCGTCGATGAGGACCAGCTTGGCGTGCATCATGCGGTTCTCTCGGTCGGAATATTCGCGCACCTCGATCCCGGCATTCACCAGGCCGGGCAGATCGTCGGCATAGGCGCGCCCGACTGCGGGGAATTCCTGCGTGATGCTCGCCAGCGAGGCGCTCACCAGGATCACGTGGACACCTTCGCGCCGCTTGCGCTCAAGCGCCTCGCGCAGTTCCGGCACCAGGATCAGGTAGGGGTTGATGATCAGGATTTCGTGCTGCGCCGTATCGAACGCTTGTAGCATGTCCTGCAACGTGCCTGGCGAGCGCTTGTCGGGCCAGTCGTGGACATAGCGCAGGCGCTCGCAGGCGATCGGCATCCAGGCGGGATCAAAATACCCCTCGGGTGCGGGCAGAGCGGCGGGATCATTGGGCGTATCGGAGGCAGTTGGTGTATCGGTAGCGGCCAGGTCCGTCGCCCGGGCTGCAGCGTCGAGCGGAGCCAGCAGCCATTCGCGCCAATGACGGATGCGCGCCGGGTCCAGCGTCGCATAACCCTGCGAGACGCGATAAGGACTTGCGACTTTGAGGAATTTTTCCGGCTCGGGGCGAACCACTTCCGGGCTATTCCAGAACAAGGCGAAATGCTGGTACATGGCGTGCAGGGAGGAAGCATCCTGGCCGGCGTCGCCCGACACCATCAGATCGCGCTCGCTGAGCCAGTTGCGGAAGCTCGCATCCCAGATCGAGGTACTGCCGATCACGGCCGTGTCGCCAACCAGGAACAGCTTGTCGTGCATGCGATGCGAAATCTCGACGAGATCTGATCGTGGATGGAAGATTCGGAGTTCGATGCCGGGAGCCACCTCGTGCAGGGCGACGATGAACTCGTCCTCGAACGGGAAGTGCGGCTCGGGGCCGATGCCGTCGATCAGCAGCTTGACCGGCACGCCTCGGCGCGCGGCGTCGACCAGATGACGCAACAGCAGGCCGCCGGTCTGATCGATTTCGAAAATGTAGGCGAGGATGCGGATCTGCTCGGTAGGCGTGGCACGGTCGACCAGCGCAATCCGCGACTGCATCAACTGACCGTCGTCAAGACTGGCGACCAGGTCGACACATTGCGCGTGGCCGTGCTGAGAAGAGGCAAACACGCATGCCAGAATGAGCGCCAGGCTTCTCGTCGTGGTCATGATGTGGCGAACTGGTTCGATGTGTCTCGGGCCGTACGTCCTTGAAGGTCTGGAAGGCTTTGTCGCATTAGCGCGGTCAAGTAGCTCGCTGTTACTTCGAGAAGGTAGACAGAACGGCGAGCCCGAGATAGTTACCGTGGACAAGAGCGGCGCGAATCGGCTGCACTTTAAGCCCGCAGTGGACAGGACATCAGCGCAGTTGCAAGAATGGCTTTCCAGAATGTCCGATTGTCGCCGATTTATGAGCACTGTTCCAACGACCGCTCACGGCCGCACGGCGTCTCACGACCGCACCCGCCGTTTGTCCAGGACGTTGCCTATGCATTGGGCATAACTCAGCCCGATCCGGCCAGTCTGCTACTGAAAGGCGCAAACGGTCGCTGCTATCGGCCGATGGCGAACCTTCGGCTCGAAATGGATATCGGGTTACCTGCTGGGTCTTTTGCGTTTGCGAAACTATATCCATCTGCTTGGTGAGATGTGCCGAACTCAAGTCCCTGCTTCGCACAATGCGTCTTAAAGCCCTCGACGTCTTCCACGTCGAAAACCAGCTTTACCGACGCTTGCCCCGCCTTCAATCCCTTTCCGGCTTGATGAACCATGATGATGGCGCCGCCATGCGGCGAGACCAACTCTGCTATGCGACCATTGGCGTCGAACTCGCACTCAAATTCGAAGTGTCGCTCGTAGAAGGCACAGGTTGCCTGCACGTCTTTCGCATACAGCACTATCCGATTCAATGACGGTCGCATCCTTTCCTCGTTATTTTTACGATTTCGCAAATTGACGCAGAGAAGCCCACGGTTAGCGCGAAGAAGCGCCGACTTCCGACGAGAGTATGATGCTTCGCTATTGCAGAGCAAGATGAGACCGTTGTAGGGGAAAAGATGAAAGTGAAAGGACGCCGGTCTCGGTACGTGAACCAGATGCTCGGCTACGATCGGCTTTCCTGAAGGGGACGAGAGATTCCGGGGTTCTTTCACGCTAAGTCTTACCGCTCCGCTTCACACCAGTCTGATACGGCACCCCCCTGAATATCTCTTCAAGCCACTGAGTAAAAATCCGCACCCGTGGCGACAACTGCCGGTTGTGAAGGTACAGCACGGACACGGGCATCGGCGGCGGCGGAAACCCCGGCAAAATCACCTTGAGCCGTGCGTCGGCGATATCAGCCGCAATCCGGTAGCGCGGCACCTGAATCACCCCGGCGCCGGCGATGGCCGATCCCGTGTACAGGTCGGCGCCTGTCACCGAGATGGTCGAGCGCATCACCAGATCAGTCTCTATGCCGTCGACAAGAAAAGTGAGCGGGACCGCTTTGCCCGTCGCGCTCGACACGTAGTCCACCGCAAAATGTTCGGACAGGTCCTCGAGGCTGGCCGGCTCGCCGAAGCGTGCGAGGTAAGCCGGGCTCGCAACAGTGACCTGCTCCATGGACGCGATCTGCCGTCCGATCAGAGACGAATCGCGCAGGGTGCCTGCGCGCAACACGCAATCGACGCCCTCCCGCACGAGATCGACCAGCCGGTCGTTCTCGCCGATGTGCAGCCGCAGTTCCGGATAGCTCGACAGGAAGTCGGGCAGGGCGGGGATCACGAAGTGCCGCGCCAGCGTGCCCTGCAGGTTCACGACAAGCAGTCCCTTGGGCGATGCGTTGCGGAAGGTGCCTTCGGCCTCCTCGATATCGGCGAGCAGACGCACGCACCGGTGGTAGTAGGCCTCGCCATCGTGAGTGAGGTGTACCGTGCGCGTGGTGCGTTCGAGCAGCCGGGTGCCGATCCGCAGTTCCAGCCGCTTGATCAGGTTGGTGATCGTTGCACGTGGAATGTTGAGGTCGTCGGCGGCCTGCGAGAAGCTGCTGCGTTCGGCGGTACGAACGAACGCCTGCATTTCCTGGAAACGGTCCATGACGGGATGATCCGCTCAATAGTTAAAGTAAATGGAATACTGATGGAAAAACATGGCGAATTATCTTCGCCGTGATGTCAGTCATTATCCTGTCCAGGTATCCACCTGAACAGGAGAATTTCAATGAGTGCAGCAAATCAATCCGCCGTCGCAATCGTCACCGGCGCTTCGCGCGGTATCGGTGCCACCATCGCCCGGCGTCTCGTCAAGGACGGTTTTGCGGTTGCAGTGAACTACGCATCGAGCCCGGCAGAAGCCGACAAGCTCGTGGCCGAACTGACCCAGGCCGGCGGCAAGGCCATCGCGGTGCAGGGCGACGTGTCGAAGGTCGAGGACGTGCGCCGTCTGTTCGAGACGGTCGAGCAGCAACTCGGCAAGGTCGACGTGCTGGTCAACAACGCCGGCATCCTGAAGACCGCGCCGCTCGCGCAATCGAGCGACGAGCTGTTTGCCCAGACGTTCGCGATCAACGTCGGCGGTGTGTTCAACACGCTGCGCGAAGCGGCGACGCGTCTGAACGACGGCGGCCGGATCATCAACCTGTCGAGCACGACACTGGCGCTGAACCTGCCGGGCTACTCGGTTTATAACGGCACGAAGGCGGCCGTCGAAGCGTTCTCACGCGTGTTCGCGAAGGAACTGCGCGGCCGCCGCATCACGGTGAACTGCGTGGCGCCGGGCCCGGTTGCAACGGAGCTGTTCCTGAACGGCAAGACCGAAGAGCAGATCGCGCAGTTCTCGAAGATGCCGCCGCTGGAGCGCCTGGGTCAGCCGGACGACATCTCGGGCGTCGTGGCCTTCCTGGCTGGAAAGGACGGTGCCTGGGTGAACGGCCAGGTGCTGCGCGCCAACGGCGGCCTTGCCTGACGTACCGGCAAACCGATGGCGGAACCTGACATGGTGTCCCCTCAGGCTTCGAGCGGCGCGGCGCGTTGGCGCCGGCGCCTCTCGACCTCCCTCCTGACGCTGATCGCCGTATTGGGATTGGCCTCATGCGGCGCAAAGCGCGAGCCGGACGCCGCACAGAAGATGACGATGAGAGCCTCAGTGACGTATTTGCACCTGCTGCGGCATACGCCGTTCTTCACTGCGCTGTCGACGGCGCAGCTGCAGTGGGTGATCGACCACTCACGCGAGTGGGAAGCGGACGCCGGTGCCGTGATCGCCACGTGCGATCACGGTGTCGAACCGGATGCGCCGTACTGGATCCTGCTCGACGGCGGTTGGCAGGTCGAGCATGCCGGACGCACGTTTCGGAGTGGTCATGCCGATCCGGGCAAGTGGTTCAGCGCCGCCGAGGCGCAAGGCGAGCCGTGCGTGCTCGTGACGAACGAGCACAGCTATGTGATGCGCGTCGAGCGTGCCGACATGCTGGCAATGCTGGACGAAAAGTTTGGCTTCCACACCCATCTGGATAGCGGGATGGATTACTACCGGTCGATTTTCGGCGATCGTTCCGGCGCAGGCCGAGGCGAGCTGAGTCAGCCTTCGCAGCCCGTAGCCGGGCGTTAATCATAGGACAACAGGAGATATCTCATGACTTATAGCATTCTCGTGACTGGCGCATCATCCGGATTTGGTTTGATGACGGCTCGTGCGCTGGCCGAAGCGGGCCATACCGTCTACGCGTCGATGCGCGAAACGCAGGGCCGCAACGCGCCTCGCGTCGCGGAAATCGCGCAGTGGTCGCAGGAAAAGTCGCTCGATCTGCGCACGGTCGAACTGGACGTGCAGTCCGATGCATCGGTGGCCGCGGGCATTGCGCACATCCTGAAGGACGCCGGCCGTCTCGATGTGATCGTGCACAACGCCGGTCACATGGTGTTCGGGCCGGCCGAGGCGTTTACGCCCGAACAGATGATCCAGCAGTACGACGTCAACGTGCTCGGTGCGCAGCGCGTGAACCGCGCCGCGCTGCCGTTCCTGCGCAAGCAGGGCAGGGGGTTGCTGGTGTGGGTCGGTTCGTCGTCCACGCGCGGCGGCACGCCGCCGTTCCTCGCGCCGTATTTCGCGGCGAAGGCGGCCATGGATGCGCTCGCCGTGTCGTACTCGACCGAGCTGGCGCGCTGGGGCATCGAGAGCACGATCATGGTGCCGGGCGCCTTCACCAAAGGTACGAATCACTTTGCGCATTCAGGCAAGCCGGCGGACGCCGACATCGCCGCCGAATATGAAAGCGGCCCGTATGCCGGCGTGACCGACCAGGCGCTGAAGGGGCTGGCGAGTCTGGAGCCCGCGGATGCGGATCCGGCGGAGGTCGCAGCGGAGATCGTTCGCGTGGTGGACCTGCCGTTCGGCAAGCGGCCGTTTCGCGTGCATGTGGACCCGTCGCAGGACGGCGCAGAGATCGTCAACGGCGTGGCGGACCGGATGCGCCGCGAGATGTACCACTCGATCGGTCTGCAGGATCTGCTTTCGCCGAGAGTCAACGGCTGACCGTTGAGTGGCTCTTCGGCGCGACTCGTGAAATCAACCGCGTAGGGGGATGAGCACCCCTAAGTGCGCGCCAGCCGCACGAGGATGTCAGCCAGAACACGAATCTTCGGCTGAGCGGATGCGCAGATTTTCTCGCCGTTTCCGCCTAGTCGTTTACGCGGCCGTCCGGCGGACGGACTGGCAAACTGTGCGATTTCCCGCAGCGGAATGCCGCCGTTGCGCATCGTTAGCCTGTACCTAATCCACGCTTTCGCACAATCAAATTCCGCGCCGTTTTTGGTGTCGGCAACCTTCGATCTATCTCGCGGCAGTGACAGCGAGGTAATACCCGGGAACGATAGCTGAGACCTGTTCGTTCCCGCATCGAAGCCTGCTCTTGGAGATGGTTATGAACGGCCGGAAAAGATTGGTTGGAATGGGCGCGGTACTGAGCATGGGCGGCTTGGCGTTGGCATGCTCGGCCGCTGCGGATGCAAGTGTTCTGGTGGGCGTGGCTGGCCCAATGACGGGGGAGTACGCCTCGGGCGGTGATCAGTTTCGCAAGGGCGCAGAACAGGCGGTGAAGGACATCAACGCGTCGGGTGGTGTGCTCGGGCAGTCACTCAACCTGGTCGTTGGCGACGACGTGTGCGATCCAAAGCAGGCCGTTTCGGTTGCCAACAGTTTCGTCAATCAGAAGGTGGCGTTCGTCGACGGTCACTGGTGTTCCAGTTCCACGTTGCCGGCGTCAGACGTCTATAACGACGCGCAGATCCCGCAGGTCACCGTGTCCACCAACCCGAAAATCACGGAACGCGGCATCAAGGGCATCTTTCGCATTACCGGTAGGGACGATCAGCAAGGACAGGTTGCCGCCGACTATATCGCTGCGCATTTCAAGGGCAAGAAAATCGCAATCATCGACGATAAGACCGCATATGGCGGCGGTCTCGCCGACGAGGTCGCCAAGGATCTCGCAGCCAGGCAGACGCCCGTGGTGCTGCGTGAGTCGATCACAGCCGGTGAAAAGGACTATTCAGGCCTGGTCAGCAAACTGAAGGCGAACGGCGTTCAGATCCTTGCGTACGGCGGGTACTACCAGGAAGTCGCGCTGATTCTGCGGCAAGCGGCGCAGGCAGGGCTGAATCTTACCGTGCTGGGCGGCGACACGCTCACGAACAATGAACTGGTCACTGCGGCGGGACCGGAAATCAACAAGGTACTGTTCACCTTCCCGCCCGACCCGCGCAAGAGTGAGGCAGCCGCAAAGGTCGTGGCGACCTTCCGCGCGCAGAAGATCGAGCCGGAAGGCTACATGCTGTACTCGTATGCCGCGATGCAGGTTTTCGCAGAGGCAGCGAGGAAGGCCAATTCCACAGACTATGCGGCGATCGTGAAGCAGCTCCACAACGCCTCCTTCAATACGGTAGTCGGCCAGGTGGACTTCGATGCGAAAGGCGATCTCAAGAGCCCTGGCTATGTGGTCTACCGTTGGAACGGCAACAACTATGACTATGTGAAGTGACCGGTCCTTTCCAGTCTTTGTAATACGGAATGAGGCGGTGCGTCTGTCCACTGCACCGCCTCTGAAGCAGATTCACCGGAGAGGACATGAGCCAGGCACTGCAACAACTGATTAATGGGCTGACATTGGGCGCCGTCTACGGCCTGATCGCGATCGGCTATACGATGGTCTACGGCATTATCGGCATGATCAACTTCGCTCACGGCGATATCTATATGGTCAGTGCATTCATCGCCGTGACCTGCTTCACGCTTATCGCGAGCGGTGGGATCTCGTCTGTGGTGGTGAGTATTGCCATTACCTTGATCGTCTCGATTGCACTGACGTCCGTATTCGGCTGGACCGTCGAACGCGTCGGCTACCGGCCGCTTCGAGGCTCCAATCGTCTCGCGCCGCTGATTTCGTCGATCGGGATTTCCATCTTTTTACAGAACATGGTTCAGCTTACCCAGGGCGCGCGGGTCAAGTCGATCCCGCCGCTTGTCATGGGCGGCGTGAATCTTTTCTCCAGTGAGGGACTTCACGGACCGGGGCCGTACGTCTCGTACGTGCAGATGCTCATTGTCATTGTGACCGTCGTGCTGATGTCCGCGTTCACGTTGTTTATCAACAGGACGCCTTTCGGCAGGCAGCAGCGAGCCTGCGAGCAAGATCAGCGGATGATGCAGTTCCTCGGCTATAACGTCGACAGGATTATCGCCCTGACCTTCATGATCGGCGCTGCGCTGGCTGCCGTCGCCGGCGTCATGGTGACAATCTACTACGGCGTGATCGACTTCTCAATTGGCTTTCAGGCCGGCATCAAGGCCTTTACCGCAGCGGTTCTGGGCGGAATCGGCTCAATCCCCGGCGCGATGCTCGGCGGCCTGATCATCGGCTTGATCGAAGCCTTCTGGGCGGCTTACCTGTCTCCCGAATACAAGGATGTGGCCACGTTCGTCATCCTGATCATTGTTCTGATGTTCCGTCCTTCCGGCCTGCTTGGCCGGCCAGAGGTGGAGAAAGTCTGATGAGCCCGACAACCATGCAAAGAATGGATATTCAGTTTCGCCTCAGGGATGCGCTTGGCGCCGCGCTGGTTGCCGCTCTCGTGGGTTTGCCGATGCTGGGACTGACCACGCGAGACGGAGCAAACGGCCTACAGGTCGAAACACGATGGGGGCTTCTGGCAGCCTTCATTGTGGTCGCCTTTGCCGGACGTTTGATATTGCAGTGGATGCTGCAACGGTTCAGTTTTTTTTCAAAGCGAAGCGTGCGCGCGAGGCCCGCGTCTGAAACCGCACGGAACGACTCGCTGGTTTGGATCGGAGCGGCATGCGTGGCGTTCGCCGTGCTGTTGCCCGCACTATTTGCAGGAAACCGCTATGTCGTCGATACGGCTACGACGGTCCTCATATACGTGATGCTGGGTTGGGGCCTGAATGTCGTCGTCGGTCTGGCAGGCCTGCTCGATCTTGGCTATGTCGCCTTCTACGCGGTAGGGGCGTACACCTACGGTCTGCTCTCGACGCATTTTGGCTTGGGTTTCTGGGAGTCGCTCCCGATTGCTGGCGGTCTTGCCGCGGCATTCGGCATGCTGCTTGGCTATCCGACGCTCAGACTCAGAGGCGACTATCTGGCGATCGTTACGCTCGGGTTCGGAGAGATTATCCGGCTGCTGCTGGTGAACTGGGGTGGCCTGACGGGCGGGCCGAACGGCATTTCGTCGATTCCCAAGCCAACGTTTTTTGGGCTTCCGATGCAGACGTCCAGCGACGGCCCGACGTTTGCAACTGTGTTCGGCCTCGATTACTCGCCTGCCCAGAGGATCGTCTTTCTGTACTACCTGATCCTGGCACTCGCGTTGCTGACCAACCTCCTTGTCTCCAGGCTGAGACGCTTGCCTGTGGGGCGCGCGTGGGAGGCGGTGCGCGAAGACGAGATTGCCTGCAAAGCAATGGGCATCAATGTGACGAACGTGAAGCTGTCGGCTTTCGCGACCGGTGCCATGCTGGCCGGATTCGCCGGCGTGTTCTTCGCGGCACGGCAGGGCTTCATCTCTCCAGAGAGTTTCACATTTTCGGAGTCGGCGACGATTCTTGCGATCGTCGTGCTGGGTGGCATGGGCAGTCAGTTGGGCGTTGTGCTCGCGGCAGCCTTGCTCGTGATCTTGCCTGAACTGGGACGTGATTTTGCAGAGTACAGAATGCTGCTCTTCGGTATTGCGATGGTTTTTATCATGATCGTGCGCCCCGGCGGGCTGATCAGCCATCGACGTGCGACGGTCAGCGCTCCGGGCGTGGAGGCGAATCCATGAACGGTTCCAGTTCGTTGCTCAGCGTTGAGAACCTGACCATGCAGTTTGGCGGACTTCATGCAATCGAAGACCTGTCCATGACGGCGCGTGCCGGCGAGGTGACAGCCGTGATCGGGCCGAACGGGGCCGGAAAGACGACCTTCTTTAACTGCCTGACCGGTTTTTATAAACCCACGAAAGGCTCCGTCAAACTGCGACATCCACAGCGCGGCGAACTTCGACTCGACGCGATGAGGAACGTGGATGTCGCGCGGGTCGGTCAGGTGGTGAGGACGTTTCAGAACATACGGCTGTTTCCGCGTATGACCGTGCTCGAAAATCTGATGATTGCCCAGCACAATGTCCTGCAGCAGGCGTCGAGGTTTTCGATTGCCGGCGCGCTGAATTCGAAGTCGTTTCGGCATGCCAACGACAAGGCGATAGAACAGGCCTTGACGTGGCTAGAGCGCCTGAGCGTTCGCGATATCGCCAACAAACCTGCGGGCGACATGCCGTATGGCGTACAGCGTCGTGTCGAGATCGCGCGTGCGATGTGCGCTGAACCGATCCTGCTTTGCCTCGATGAACCGGCCGCCGGCCTCAATCCGCGTGAGTCGGCGGAACTCACGGCGCTGTTGACCTCCCTCTCCAGGGAGCAGGGGATTGGCATTCTGCTGATTGAGCACGATATGAGCGTCGTCATGAAGGTTTCAGATCATATTGTCGTGCTCAATCACGGGAAGAAGATTGCAGAGGGGCTGCCTGCCGAGATCAAGGCAAATCCCGAGGTTATCGGCGCATACCTCGGAGAGGACGACGAGACGTCTTCACACGATGACGCATCGCAGGAGAAAACCGCTCATGCTTAAGATTACCGAACTCAGTGCCCACTATGGCAGCGTCCAGGCACTACGCGGAGTCAGCCTAGGTGTGAACACGGGGGAGATTGTCACGTTGATCGGCGCAAACGGCGCAGGCAAATCCACACTGATGAATACTATTTTCGGCTATCCCCGCGCTAGCGGCGGCAGGGTCGAATTCGACGGACGGAATATTACGACCCTGCCGTCACATGCGATCGGCAAGCTCGATATTGCAGTCGTGCCGGAAGGGCGCCGCATCTTTCAGCGGATGACGGTGCTTGAGAACCTCCTCATGGGCGATACGTCGGCCAATCGCCGGACTGCGGGTGACCTCGAACGGATCTACGAGATGTTCCCGATCCTGCGGAGCCGAGTCTCGCAGCGTGCCGGCACACTGTCAGGAGGCGAGCAGCAGATGCTCGCGATAGGACGCGCCTTGATGTCGCAACCGAGACTGCTGCTGCTCGACGAGCCGTCGCTCGGACTGGCGCCGCTTTTCATCAAGAAGATTTTCTCGGTCATCAAGGAGTTGAACGAGCAGCTCGGCATGACGATTCTGCTTGTGGAACAGAACGCCCATCATGCGTTGCGCGTGGCGCATCGAGGGTATGTGCTCCAGCATGGGCAGATTGCGCTTGAAGGGAGCGGCGCAGACCTGCTGGCCAACCCAGCGGTTCGGACAGCGTATCTGGAGGGCGACACTGCTCAACTGGATGCGGTGGCCTGATCCGCTGACCCGGGGTGATCCGGCGCATGGCTCGCTCATCTGCACCGATCCGGCCGGCGATGCGCGGGAATTTTGGCAATTCTCCGCACCACGCAGGGTGGGTCGAAGATCGGGAACGGCATGCTGGAAAGGGATTTTTGACCCTGCAAGTGACGAAGGCGATCAAATACTGTGCAAAATTCCGCAAAAATTAGCCGAGCCCCTTCAAGACCGGGCTTGGGTAAACATCCAGAATGCTACAGACCTGACCGGTCACCGTGACGGGATTGCACCCGGCGGTGATCCGAATCCGAGCGTACGCCAACGGCCAGCCCGCTCAACGAACCGGTTTTTATGGAGTTGTCGCATGAAAGTGCTTATCGTTTTCGCCCACCCCGAACCTAAGTCGTTCAACGGTGCGCTCAAAGACACGGCTGTCTCTACCCTGATAGAGCAGGGGCACGAGGTTCAGGTAACGGACCTGTACCAGATGAAGTGGCGGCCCGAGCTCGGCGCGGAAGACTTTGTAGGCGAACGTCTCAACCCTGAATTCCTCGATCTTTCGGCGGAACAGGAGCACATGTTCGGGACGTCCACGAAACCGACGCCGGATGTCTATGCCGAGCAGCAGAAGGTGCTGTGGTCCGATCTGATCATCTTCCAGTATCCGATGTGGTGGTTCGGGATGCCCGCCATCCTGAAGGGCTGGGTGGATCGCATCATGACGCGTGGGTTCGCCTATGCCACCGGCCGTAAATACGAGACCGGCATGTTCAAGGGCCGCAAGGCGATGGTGTCGACCACGACGGGAACGGCGGCGAGCCTCTACGAACCGGATGGCGTGGACGGCGATATCAACCACATTCTCTGGCCGATCCACAACGGGATTTTCAATTACCTCGGCTTCGATGTGCTGCCGCCGCACGTGTCGTGGATGCCCGGGCGCGTGAGCGTCGAGGAGCGGCAGGCGTACCTGGACGCTTACGCGGCGCGGTTGCGCGCGCTTGAGAGCACAGAGCCTCTGTTCTTCCATCCGTTTGCGGACTTTGGTCCGGACCAGCGCCTGAAGCCGGGAGTCGTGGCGCGTTCCGGCTTCCAATGGAACCCAGGCATCGGCCAGTCGCATGATGATGCGGCACAGACGTATACGCCGAAGAAGATTGCCAAGGCGGGTTGATCCTGCCGTTTCTTCAAAGCGGGCCGCGGTAGCCTCGAAAGGTTCTGCAGTCCAGCGTCAACACCGACCAGGGATGAAGCTCACGATGGACAAGCTGCCGATTTTTCAGAAACTGCACCACATCTGCATCGTGGTCCGCGATATCGAAAACGCTGTGAAGTATTACGAGTCGATTGGGGTCGGTCCGTGGACTGACTTTCCACCGTTGGACGCGTACCAACTGGACGGCTATGATCGTCCGGCCTTTCTCAAAATGCGCTACAAGTTTGCGAATATCGACAACGCCCAGTTGCAGCTTTGCCAGCCGGGAGACGGCGATACGCCGCAACGACGGTTTCTGGAAACGCGAGGCGAAGGTGTCTTTCATCTCGGCTTCTCTGTCGAGAGTTGCGACAAGGCCGAGGAACTCGCTGCGCGCGCCGGAGTGGATGTGCTCGCCCGCGGGCGTCTCGATGATCGAAGTGGCTTCACGTACTTCAAGACCGTCGACGAAGGGGCTGGGATCACGCTGGAGGTCCGGGCGCCGAGTACCCGGGCCGCTCAAGGTATCAAGTCCTGACAGTCCAGGCGCTTGCAAAGCGTTTCGTGGAATGATTCGAGGCGTTGCGCAAGGCAACGCGTGATCCATTCGCTATCCTGATTACCAGAATGGATTGCCAGGTTACCCCGCAGTGTTTCGCGGGGCATTTCCTTGTTACCTCATGACGAACGGATTCGCCGTCTTGACGCCGGTATTGATCCAGATGCTCTTCGTTTGCAGATACTCGCGGATCGCGTCGATGCCGTTCTCGCGGCCCAGTCCGGAATCCTTGTAGCCGCCGAACGGCGACATGTAGCTCACCGCGCGATAGCTGTTCACCCACACCATGCCGGCCTGCAGCCTTTCGGCGACACGAAGGGAGCGGCCCATATCCTTCGTCCAGACGCCTGAGCCTAGGCCGAAACGCACGTCATTGGCCAGTGCCACCGCGTCGTCCTCGTCCTTGAACCTGATGATCGAGAGGATAGGACCAAAGACCTCTTCCTGCGCGATTCGCATCTTGTTGTTCACGTCGCCGAAGATCGTGGGTTCGACGAACCAGCCGTTGCCGCATTCGGGGCCGCTGCCAGGCTTCCCGCCGAGCAGCAAGGTCGCGCCTTCCTGGGTTGCGGTTTCGATGTAGGAGAGGACCTTCTGATACTGCGGGCGCGTGGTGACCGGCCCGACCTGCGTGTCCATACTCGACGGATTACCCATTTCCGCGGTCCGTGCCAGCGTCAGAAGTTTGTCGACGAAGGTGTCGTAGATACTTTCTTGCAGCAACAACCGCGATCCGGCAATGCAGGTTTGCCCGGTCGCAGCAAAGATGCCGGAAACCGCGCCATTCACCGCATCTTCCAGATCTGCATCTTCGAACACGATATTGGGCGACTTGCCGCCCAGTTCGAGACTCACGTGTTTGAACTGACGGGCTGCTGCCTCGTTGATGGCCCGGCCGGTGGAGTCCGCACCGGTGAAGGTGATCTTCTTGACCAGAGGATGCTCTACCAGAGGGGAGCCGACGTCCGCCCCGAATCCGGTTACGACGTTCACGACGCCCGGCGGAAAGCCGGCCTCGGTGAAGAGCTTGGCGAACTCGATCGTGGACGCAGAAGTGAACTCGGATGGCTTGATCACGACCGTGCAGCCCGCGGCCAACGCGGGCGCAATTTTCCATGTGGCGAGCAACAGGGGCGAATTCCACGGCGTAATGGCGGCGACGACACCCAGCGGCTCGTTGCGGGTGTAGTTGAAGTAGCCTTTCTTGTCGAGCGGGATGACCGCGCCCTGAATCTTGTCCGCGAGGCCGCCAAAGTAGTAGTACCACTGCGGCAGGTACTGGCACTGGCCCAGCATTTCCGCCATGAGCTTGCCGTTGTCACGAACTTCGAGTTCGGCAAGCCGCCTGGCGTCTCGTGCGATCAGGTCGCCTACCCGATGAAGCAGCAGACCGCGCTGGCTCGGC
Source organism: Paraburkholderia phenazinium (assembly GCF_900142845.1). Classification (NCBI taxonomy): domain Bacteria; kingdom Pseudomonadati; phylum Pseudomonadota; class Betaproteobacteria; order Burkholderiales; family Burkholderiaceae; genus Paraburkholderia; species Paraburkholderia phenazinium. The sequence goes on along the minus strand of NZ_FSRU01000001.1, from coordinate 2,928,417 downwards.
GACATCTGCGACCATGGTCCTGTACTGAAGGCGGCATGCGCCGACTGCACAGCCCGATCGACGTCTGTCGCGTTGCCTTTGGCAATCTGCGCCCACGTTTCGCCGGTGAAGGGATTCTCCGTGTCGAACCATTCGCCCGAAGCCGGCGCGCAGGATTCGCCGTTGATATACATCTCAAACCGTTGCATGACTTTCGTCTCCTCTTGAGGTTGAATCAAACGCCCAGGCGTCGACGGCGCTGAGACTCCGCGAGGATTTCCTGGGCCTTCAAAATGACCGGCCGGTCGACCATACGGCCGTCCACCGCGACGGCCGCTCCATGAGATGCAGCGGCGCCGTCTACAACCCGCTGTGCCCATTCGACGTCCTTCTCGCCGGGAATGAACGCAGCGTTGACTGCCGCCACCTGCTTCGGATGAATGCAAAGCTTGGCGCCGAAACCGAGCCGCTTTGCACGGAGGGTGTCGCGTGTGATCTGCTCGGGATCGTCCAGCGTGGTACTGACACCATCTACCGGCGAAAGCAGGTTGCCAATGCGAGAAGCGAAGACGATCTGCGAGCGAAAGTACAGGAGCTGCTCATCGTCTCCGTCGATGCCGAGGTCAAGCTGGAAATCCACATTGCCGAAGACGAGCCGCGTGGTCAGCCGGTGCTGGGCGATCGCGACCACATTCCGAAAACCCTGCGCGGTCTCGATCATCGGCAGGATATCGGTCGGCTTGCCGGCGAACTCGCACAGGAAAATATCGTCGATGCGTTCGGTCTTGGGCAGCATGACAGCGGCCACGGAGGGCGCACGGCATACGGCGATGTCATCGCGAAACCATTCGCTGTTCACGTCGTTCACCCGCACCGCGACCGGCGTGCTGTTGGTGGACAGCCACTCGGCCAGAGCGGCTCGCGCAATCCTCTTTTCGGCGGCAGGGACGGCGTCTTCCAGATCGATAACGACAACGTCGACGCCCGACGCCGCAGCCTTGGCAAACCGGTCAGGCCGGTTTCCGGGAACGAAGAGATAGGACCGGGGTGCCAGGTTAGCCATGATGAGTCTCCAGTTTCGAGTCGGGGAGCAGTTTGGGGACGACGAGCGCATCGCCAATCGCCCATATGGACGCAATGGCGTGCTTGAGTTCGTCTTCGGTGGCCGCATTGCCGTACAAGCCAAGCGTGAGCGCTTTATGCTCGAGTTCGGCGCGCGTGAGGGTGTTGCCGGGATCTCCCTTGGGATCATCCACGCGACCAGCGAAAGTGCGACCATCTTTGGTCTGCACGGTGACCTTGCCGATCCAGCGCGACGGATAGGCTGTATCGACCTCACGGTCGAGCACCATCGAAACTTTCTTGCAGAAGTGCGAGATCCGGCTTTCCCTGTAGTGGGCGTCGAACTCCCGGACGCCGGCGTGGCCAAACTCGGCAGCGATGGCGAGCACAGTGCCCATGGAGAACTTCGCCTGATGCACTGTCTGCGGATCGGTTACCGGTCCGAGGACATCGATGGCAGCCTGGTGAACATGTGTCACCACCGTCTCGATGTCGTCCGGTACGATCCGCTCCCGCCTGATGACCTGCAACAGGGCATCGGTCGCCGGATGGGTATGCCGGCATGAGGCGTGAAATTTGAAGGACGTCTCGCTCAGCGCCCAGCGCGTGCCGAGTGCGTCAACGAGTTTCTCCGGATGCGTTTGCGTGGACATGCCGGCGCCCATGCCTTTGCCGCCTTCGAAGATGTCTTTCGCGCCAGTGAAACCGTCGGCCGCCAGGTAGGCCGCGAGGAGACCGTTCGCTGCCGCCTTGGCCGTATGCAGTTGTTTGGAGTCCGCAGCGTCTTTCAGGAATTCCCAGAGCCCGGCTGCCTGGGTGCCGGCGGAGCCGAACGCATTCACCATCTGTTCGCCGCTCAGCCGCAAAAGCTTGCCGACCGCCGCCGCGGCCGCGATCGTACCGACGGTCCCGGTGGTATGAAAAATCTTGTAGTGCGATCGACCGAGGAATTCGCCGACGCGGATGCCCACTTCGTAGCCCGCGACGGATGCGGCAATGAACTCCTTGCCGCTTCTGCCGAGTGCTTGAGCGGCAGCCCACGCTGCCGGGAAAACGACGGTTGCCGGGTGGAGAACTGAACTGTTGTGGAGGTCGTCCTGCTCGGCGAAGTGCGACGCCGCACCATTGATCATTGCCGCGAAGAGCGGGCTGGTGGTTCGGCGGGAGATCAGCACTTCGCAGGGGCCGTAATGCGGGCCGAAGTCCTGTGCGAGTTTCCGGATCGTCTCGACGGGGCGTGCACCGCGGCCAGCCAATGCGGATCCGAACCAGTCGAGGAAGAGGTCTTCCGTGCGTGCCACGACGTCCTTGGGGATCTGCTCAAACTCGAGATTGGCCGCAAACGAAGCCAGAATCTGTGCGTTGCTCATAACAGGCTTACCTTGACTGAGGGATTATACGACGGCCCCGTCGCGAAGTTCGCGGACGGCATCGGTTGAAAAACCCAATTCGCTCAAAAGGGCTTCGGTGTGCTGGCCCAGTGCGGGGACGGGGTCGAGCCGGACATCGGATGCCGTATCGATGCCAGGCGGCAGCAAGGCGGGAATGGAGCCGGCGGGCGAGTCGATGTTCACCCAGCGATTGCGTTCTTTAAGCTGTGGATGCGCCCACACGTCGGACATATCGTTCATTCGCGCGTTGGCAATCTGCGCGTGATCGAGCCGGCTGATGACTTCTTCCGAGGTCAGTTCGCCGAACACGGCGACGATGATGTCGCGCAACGCCTCGCGCGCCGCCACCCGCTTCGAATTGGAGCTGAAGCGGGGATCGGTAGCCAGCTCGGGTGCGAGCAGAACCTTTGCGCAGAAGACGCCCCACTCACGCTCGTTCTGCAACCCCAGCATGACGGTCTTTGTGTCCCCGGCAGGGAAAGGGCCATAGGGGTAGATGGTCGCGTGAGCGGCTCCGGCGCGAGGCGGCGGCGATGCGCCATCGAACGCGTAGTAAAGGGGATACGTCATCCACTCCACCATGCTCTCGAGCATCGAGACGTCGATTTCTCTTCCCAAACCTGTCTTCGAACGTTGCAGAAGCGCGGCGAGAATGTTGGTGTACGCGTACATCCCTGCTGCGATATCGGCGATGGAACACCCGGCCTTCGCGGGCGAGTCCGGGCCTCCGGTAATTGAAAGAAAACCGGACTCGCTCTGGATCAGCAAATCGTAGGCTTTCTTGTCGCGATACGGGCCATCGGATCCGTAGCCCGAGATGTTGCAGACAATCAGGCGGGGATACTTCTCACGCAACGCTTCATACGACAGCCCCAGTCGCGCCGCGGCGCCGGGTGCCAGGTTCTGCACCAGCACGTCGGTATCGTCGAGCAGGCGCTCGAAGATGCCCTGCGCCTGCGGGGCCTTGACGTCCAGCGTGAGGCTTTCCTTCGAGCGGTTGCACCATACAAAGTGCGAGGCCATGCCGTGTACGCGCTCGTCGTAGGCGCGCGCGAAGTCGCCTGTGCCCGGACGCTCGATCTTGATCACGCGTGCGCCGAGATCGGCAAGTTGGCGGGTGCAAAACGGTGCTGCAATCGCGTGTTCGAGGGTGATGACCTTCACGCCGTCCAGCGGTTTCATGTGCAGCCCCTTAGAAGGAACGCGGTAGCCCGAGCAGATGCTCGGCTACATACGAAAGAATGAGATTGGTCGAGATCGGCGCCACCTGATAGAGCCGTGTCTCGCGGAATTTGCGTTCAACGTCGTATTCGTTCGCAAAGCCGAAGCCGCCGTGGAACTGCAGGCACGCGTTGGCCGCTTCCCAGGAGGCGTCGGCGGCCAGCAGCTTGGCCATGTTGGCTTGCGCGCCGGCGGGTTGTCTGGCGTCGAACAGCTCGCAGGCCTTATAGCGCATCAGGCTGGCCGCTTCGACGTTGACGTGGGCGCGTGCGATCGGAAACTGCACGCCCTGGTTCTGTCCGATCGGGCGGCCGAAGACGACGCGTTCCTTGACGTACTTGCAAACCTTGTCGAGAAACCAGTAACCGTCGCCGATACACTCGGCGGCAATCAGCGTCCGCTCGGCATTCAAGCCATCAAGGATGTACTTGAAGCCTTTGCCTTCTTCACCAATCAGGTTTTCCGCGGGAATCTCGAGGTTGTCGAAAAAGAGCTCGTTAGTCTCGTGATTCACCATGTTTGGGATCGGGCGAACCGTCATGCCTTGTTTGACCGCCTGATGCAGGTCGACCAGGAAGATCGACATGCCTTCAGATTTCTTGGCCACCTGAGCGATCGGCGTGGTCCGCGCCAGCAGGATCATCAGATCGGAGTGTTGAATCCGCGAGATCCAGACTTTCTGACCATTGACGATATACCGGTCACCCTTGCGAACGGCCGTTGTCTTCAGACTGGTGGTATCGGTGCCGGTGGTCGGCTCGGTCACGCCCATCGATTGAAGCCGCAATTTTCCGCTCGCGATCTCCGGCAGATATCGCGCCTTTTGCTCGGCGGAGCCGTGTCTGAGCAGCGTTCCCATGTTGTACATCTGTCCATGACACGCGCCGGAATTGCCGCCGCTGCGGTTGATCTCTTCCATGATCACCGACGCTTCAGTCAACCCGAGTCCGGAGCCGCCATATTCCTGCGGAATCAGGGCGGCCAGCCAACCGGCGTCGGTCAGGGCTTGCACAAAGGTCTCGGGATAGGCGCGCTCCTCGTCGACCTTGCGGAAATACTCGGCAGGGAAGTTGGAACACAGATCGCGAACCGCTTCGCGAATGTCCTGATAGGGGTCAACGTTAGCCAACACTTGTCTCTACTCCTTCGGTTTCATTGTTGGAAAGCACGCGCGCGCCGTTAGCGTTGCCGCTGCCTCGACGCACAACACGCCTTCCGGATTGGCCGCCCAAAGCTTCACCTCGTTCGATCCGGCTGCGCGCGCGGCGTATAGATGAAAGGGGGCATCGTCAAAGAGCGGGTTGACCGCCTTGAACGAGAACGAAGCGATCGACTCGCCCGGAAGGCTGCGTCGGACGAGATCGACCAGCAAGGTCGCAGTCAGCGGTCCATGTACGACCAGCGCGGGATAGCCTTCCTGTTCCTGAGCGTAGGTCCGGTCGTAGTGAATACGATGCCCGTTGAAGGTATCGGCGGAGTAGCGAAACAGGAGGACCGGGTCCGGCACGATATCCCGCTTCCATGTGGACTCCACGGGTGCCGTCGGACCGTTCGCCGCGCTATACGCCGTCGTCGCGGACTCGCGATAAACAACGTCTTGCTCCTCGGAAAGCAGCGGACCTTCCGCGTCTTCCAGTTCATGACGCAGACGCACAAACACGAGTTTTCCGCTGCGTCCTTCCTTGGCGGCGACGTCGGCAATCTGCGAGGTTCGGGTGACCAGGCTGCCGACCACGAGCGGCCGCTCGAACCGGACCCGGCTGCCCGCCCACATACGGCGGGGCAAAGGCACGGGCGGTAGGAATCCGCCGCGTTTCGGATGCCCGTCCATGCCAACCTGCGGTTGCGAAACGATGTGAGGAAAGAGCGCCCAGTGCCAAAGGGGAGGCAACGGAGAGCCGGCACGCGGCACGTCCTCATAGTCCAGCGTGGCGGCGAGTTGTTGCGCAAGACGAGGGGAGACGAGTTCCTGTTCGGCCTGGGTGCGGCCGATCCACGTGCGCAGATAATTGAGTTCGGTAGTCATGAGGGCGTCGGGTAGCGTCGTTCACGCTAGATTGACGCACCGGCCTGCCGACTACAATTTGTGTGTGGAGAAGAGGGCTTTAAACGCAGACTAACTGCCACCGCTTACGCCGGCAGGGACTCGCAATCGCCCTTGCATTTCTGCGTGAGGAGGTCGACGAGCTCCCGCGCAAATGACGGTAGCAGATCGAGGCTGCGCACGCAGATCAGCAGGTTGCGCGTCGCCCAGGCATCCTCGATTTCGACCAGCCGGATCTTCATGGTTTTGACGTAGCGTATCGCTGACGAACGAGGCAGCACGCCTATCCCAACGTTAGCCTCGATCATTCGGCATAGCGCCTCGAAGTTGCCCACTTCAATTCGCACCTGAAGTTTCTTGTGCATATCGTGCGCGACGCGGTTCAGAAAGGTGTGAATCGCGCTCGCCTCGGGCATCCCGACGAAGTCGAACTCCGTTGCTTCCTCAAATGGAATGGACGTTTCCCCGGCCAACGGGTGTGATTCCGATACCGCCAGGATGAGCCGGTCAGAACGATACGGCATGACTTCCAGCGATTCGGGCCGGACATTGCCTGCCACGATGCCGACGTCCGCGGTGCCTTCACTCACCGCGCGCACCACGTCATGACTCAGCCGTTCGCGAAGCTCGACGTTCACGTCAGGGTGTTCGGCGAGGAAGTCACGCAGGTCGTTAGGAAGGAATTCCGTGGTGGCCGTGGTGTTCGCGAAGATCCGCACATGACCTTTGATCCCGCGTGCGTACTCCTGCATGTCGCCGCGCAACTGCTCGAGTTGCGACAGGACAACCCGGGCGTGGTGAAGGAATGCCTGGCCCGGTGGGGTGAGGGTAACCCCCTGGCTCGTCCGGTACAGCAGTTTCGCCCCCATGCTTTCTTCCAGATTCTTGATCCGGGTGCTTGCTGCGGGTACGGACATATGAAACCGCTCGGCGCCACGCGTCAAGCTATCTGTCTCGGCGATACAGGTGATGAGACGAAGATCAACGAGGTCGAAATGCATGGCCATGATACGTGCTCCGAATGAAGTGATGCCCCGTTGATCCAGTGTAGCAAATAGCAGAAATCCGCAAATCAGTATTTGCTCTATTTCCCGCTGTTTTTACTCGTGTCTCTGTGTTTAAGTGACATTGACGGTGGGTGGCGCCAACGCGATTTTCATAACTATGCAGAATTCCGCACGAATCAATGGAGCCTGATCAAGACCGCAAAGTTTTCGCGCCGGACAATCGGTTCACGGTAGCGTGCCGCGCTCAGCAGGGCGGCAGAGCAGCCCAAACCATTCAATCTGGAGAAAGCGATGCTGATTGCACCGTTCAAGAACGAGCCGTTCGATTTGTTCGACACTGAAAGTGCCAAAGCCGATATGCAGCGAGCCCTGAAAAAGGTGCGTTCCGAGTTTGGTCAGACCTATCCGCTGTTGATCAACGGCGAGCGTGTGCAAACCGAAGCGAAGCTCGTCTCGACGAATCCGTCGAATCCGGAGGAGATCGTCGGCTACACCGCCAAGGCGACGACGCAGCACGCGGACGCCGCGCTCGAAGCTGCGTGGGTGGCGTTCGAATCGTGGAAGCGTTGGAGCCAGGAGGATCGGTCCCGTGTCATGTTGAAGGCCGCAGCCATCATGCGCAAGCGCAAGCGCGAGCTCGAGGCGTGGCTCGTCTATGAGATCGGCAAGAACTATGTCGAAGCAAGCGCCGAAGTTGCGGAAATGATCGACTTCACCGAGTACTACGCGCGTCAGGCTATCAGGCACGTGGGCGGCCTGGGTTCGCTGATTGACTACGCGGGTGAAGAGAACGAGAGCTTCTACATTCCGCTAGGTGTCGGCGTGACGATTTCGCCGTGGAATTTCCCGATGGCGTTGATGACTGGCATGACGGTGGGCGCGATCGTGGTGGGTAACACGGTTGTTTGCAAGCCGGCGGAAGACACGGTGGTTTCGTTGGCGAAGATCTTCGACATCTTCGCAGAAGCGGGCCTGCCGCCCGGCGTGGTGAATTATCTGCCGGGTACCGGACGGGAAATCGGTTCATATCTGGTCGCCCACCCGAAGACACGCTTTATCAACTTCACGGGCTCGCTCGCGACCGGCGCCCAGATCAACGAGTCCGCCGCGAAGCTGGCCGAAGGCCAAAAATGGTTCAAGCGGGTTTTCCTCGAGCTGGGTGGCAAGGACGCCATTCTGGTCGACGAGACGGCCAATCTCGATGACGCGGCAGCCGGTGTCATTCAGGCCGCTTTCGGTTATTCCGGCCAGAAATGTTCCGCCTGCTCGCGTCTGGTCGTGGTGGATTCGGTCTACGACGCATTGCTCGAGAAGGTCGTTGCGAAGGCTAAAGAACTGGTTGTCAGCGAAGCAAAGGACAATCCTGGTTTCGGTCCGGTCTGCAACGAACTGCAGTACAGGAAGGTGCTGTCGTACATCGATATCGGTCACGCCGAGGGCAAGCTGCTGACCGGCGGCAAGGCCGTGGAAAATGCGGTCGGTTATCTGATTGAACCGACCATCTTCGGCGACGTGTCGCCGCGCGCGCGCATCGCACAGGAGGAAGTGTTCGGCCCGTTCGTCGCGGCGATCCGCGTCAAGGACTTCGAGGAGGGCCTGGCGGTTGTTAACGACACGGTCTACGGGCTGACGGGTGCGCTGTTCTCGAACGATCGCAGCCGCATCGAACGGGCACGCCGCGACTTCCACGTGGGCAATCTGTACTTCAATCGTAAATGCACGGGCGCGCTGGTTGGTGTTCAGCCGTTCGGCGGCTTCAACCTCACAGGTACCGATACCAAGACGGGCGGCCCCGATTACCTTCTGCAGTTCCTGCAAATGAAGGCCGTGGCGGAACGCCTCTAAGCATGTGTGTTCCGGGGCGCCGCAGAGGCAGCCCCGGTTCGTACGGTAGGCCTTTGAAACGAACGGAACAAACACAATGGGCTTCATTGCAGACCGCATTGGCCAGATCGCTCCTGCGCAGACGATGGCAATGGCAGCAAAAGCGGCAGAACTGCGCCGGGCGGGGAAGAATGTTATTTCTCTGTCGCAAGGCGAACCCGACTTCCATACGCCCGAGAATATTCAGGCGGCCGCGATTCGTGCCATGCGCGAAGGCAAGACGCGTTACACGGAGGCCGCGGGCATCCGCGAGTTGCGCGAAGCGATCGTCGCGAAACTTCAGCGTGACAATGGCGTCGCTTACCCCGTGGACGGTGTCAGCGTGGCTGTGGGTGCGAAGCAGGCGATTTTCGCGGCCTTTTTCGCGACCCTTAATCCAGGTGATGAAGTCATCGTGCCGGCGCCGTGCTGGGTGTCCTATCCGGAGATCGTCAAAATGGCGAACGGGACGACGATCGTCGTGGCGTGCGATGAGGCAGCAGGGTTCAAACTGACGGCGGCTCAGCTGGAGGCATCGATTACGTCCCGCACCAAGTGGCTGATGCTGAATTCGCCGTCGAATCCGACAGGCGCGGTTTACTCGGCCGACGAACTCGGCCACATCGCGGAAGTATTGCGTCGACATCCCCATGTCTGGGTACTGTCGGACGATATATACGAAAAGCTTATCTACACCGGCAGTCCGTTCGTCAACATCCTGAACGTCGCGCCGGAGTTGCAGGAGCGGACGCTCATCATCAACGGCGTCTCCAAGATGTACTCAATGACAGGCTGGCGGATCGGCTATTCCGCTGGACCTGTGGCGCTCATCCGCGCCATGAATCTGGTGCAAGGCCAGATTGTGACGAGTGCGTCATCGGTGTCGCAGTATGCTGCGATCGAGGCGCTCAATGGTGATCAGACTTTCGTCGAGACATCGCGACGGGCTTTCGACGAACGCCGGAAGCTCGTCGTCAACGCGTTGAGCGATATACCAGGCCTGCATGGCAATCAGCCCGAGGGCGCGTTTTATGCGTTCGTCGGCTGCCGTGGCGCGATTGGCAGTCGCACGCCGAACGGCGCGCTTCTGCAGAGCGACCAGGACTTCGTCATGTACCTGCTGGAGGAGGCAAACGTAGCGGTGGTGTCAGGCTCCGGTTTTCTGCTGTCGCCGTACTTCAGACTCTCTTACGCCGCGTCACTCGATGACCTGAACGAAGCGCTCAGCCGGATTCGCACCGCATGTCAAAACCTCGCGACGGTGGCGGTTTGACTTTCAGTTATCCATATTGCTTTGGCTCTCGCGAGCCTACGAATCTTCGAAGGTAGAACATGAGCGAAAGAATTGTCATCACGGGCGGGGGAGCGATTGGCTGTTCAATCGCGTATTTTCTAAGCCTGCAGAAGATGGAGGGTCGCGAGATCTGGGTGATCGAAAAGGATCCGACCTATCAGATTGCATCGTCGTCGCTATCGGCGAGCTCGATCCGGCAACAGTTTTCAACGCCCATCTGCATTCAGCTATCGCAGTTCGGCTATGAATTCTTTTCCTCCTGCGAGCGAGAGAAGGTACGGTACGGCGCCGGCGTCGATCTGGTGGACTGCGGCTACCTGTTCGTGGGCAACGCGCAGCAAGAGAGCGTGCTGCGGCGCCGGAGCGCTCTTGCCCGATCGCTCGGGGTGGAACTGCAGGAGCATTCACCCGAGACGTTGCAGCGCCGCTACCCGTGGATGAACGTCGGCGATCTGGCCTATGGTGTCGAAGGTTTGGCAGGCGAGGGCTGGTTTGACGGGTACAGCCTCATGCAGTGGTTCAGAAACCGTGCTCGTGAAGCGGGCGTTCATTTCGTCACCGGTGAAGCGGCGCGCTACCGGACACGAGGAAACCGGGTGACCCATGTCGAGTTGACGGACGGACGGGAAATCGCCGGGGACGCGTTCGTGAATGCCGGCGGCGCGTGGTGCGCGCCTCTTGCGCAAAGCATCGGTGTCGATCTGCCGGTTCGGCCGAGACGGCGTTCGGCGTTCGTCGTGTCATGCCCGACAGCGATCACGGATATGCCGATCCTGATCGATACGTCCGGCGTGTACCTGCGCAGGGAGCAGAATCATTTCCTCTGCATCGTCTCGCCCTCGGCTGAACAGGATCTGGATCACCTGCCACTCGACGTGCAGTTTTCCGAATTTGACGAGATCATCTGGCCGGCGCTGGCAGAGCGGATCCCTGCGTTTGAAGCGCTGCGTGTGGAACATGCCTGGGCCGGCTACTACGAATACAACGTTCTCGACCAGAACGGCATCGTCGGTCAGTCGGGTCCGGAAAACTCGTTCGTCGCGGCGGGTTTCAGCGGCCATGGGATGATGCACAGTCCAGGCGTTGGCCGCGCGGTGGCCGAACTGTTGCACTTCGGCGAATTCAAAACGCTGGATCTCTCGCCGCTATCGCCGGCGCGGCTCGCGACGGGTCAACTGGTGATCGAGGAAGGCGTCTACTAGCGTCCGGCGCGCGATTTATCAGTGAGGATGCAGGCCACGCCCGCGTGCGTTTCGATACTGCCGGGGCGTGAGGTGCGTGGCAGATTTGAACTGACGCGTAAATGCGCTGTGGTCTGCGTAGCCGCACTCGGTCGCGATTTCCGTGATGCTGTGGTCAGTCGTCTCCAGCAGCTTGCACGCATGATCGATCCGCAATTTCATCAGCAGTTGCTTGGGCGTCAGATGAAATACCTCACGGGTCAGACGTTCCAGCGTGTCGACAGAGATGGAGACTTGCTGCGCCGCTTCGGTGACCAGGATATTCTGTCCCAGGTTCTGTTCCAGATAATCCAGATATTCGAGCAGGCGGCGGTAGCCGTGGTGACGTTCATCAGGGCGGGGTAAATCGCGCGATACGCCGATGAGTCCAATGGCTTGTCCGTCTTCGTTGAGCACCGGGAACTTGGAGCTCAGGCACCAGTATCGATGACCCAATCCGGAGGAGTAGAGACGCAGCCTGTCGACGATGGGAGACTGGGTTTCGATAATGCTCAGGTCTTGCGCGTTGGTGCTGGCGCCGGTCACCGGAAATAACTGGTCGGCTGTCTTGCCGATCACCTCGTCGCGCGCCAGCCCGCTTCGGGCAATGAGCGTCTGATTGACGGACAGATAGCGCGCCTGCGCGTCCTTGATGTAGTAGAGCACGTCCGGAAAGCAGTCGAAGACGCGCTCGAGCATCTCGGGCTGCCGGTCCAGTTGTCTAAAGACCTCCACCAACATATCGGAATCGGCCTTGGCGGGCATAGAAGGATCAGTGCGAAGTCACATTGATCCGGATTGTACAGGGGCGTGAAACGGCTCGCGATGCAGTAAAGCGGTGGGAGGCTGTCTGCCGCGCCACCGCCTTGATGCAGGGACTTTCCACGTGGCCGCTTACTGGCTCGCGTGAGCTCTCGCGCCGAGCAACGCTTCGCGGAAGCGGCTTCGCAGATAGGGTCCGTCACGGGGCGGCAGGGAGGTGGGTTCGGGATCCGTTCTGACCTTTACCGTGGCGAGCACGGGACCGGTGGCCTTGAGAATGACGTCGACATACTCCTCGAGTTCGCCCTCGGTGTAGATTGTCGTTGCCGTTTCGAAGCCGGCCGCGCGTGCGATTGCCGTGATGTCTACACCGCGTCCAGCATGGGCTAGCTGCATGCCGGTTTCCGCGTAGTGCTCGTTGTCGATCACGACGATTGAGAGATTGGCCGGCTTATCGACACCGACCGTTGCGAGCGATCCCAGTCCCATCATCATTTCGCCATCGCCAACGAATATGATGACGCGTTTCTCGGGCTGTGCAAGCGCAATGCCGAGGCCGAAGCTGACGGCTCCCCCCATTGCGCCCCACAGATAGAAGTTTTGAGCCGTGTCGCCGGCGGCCGCCACGTCGAAGGTTGGATTGCCAAGGCTGGTCACTGCCAGAACGTCCTGCTGCCGATCGCGGAGAATCCGCTTCACCGTCAGTCGACGATTCAGGGGCGTCGTCTGCTGTGTCATGTTCGTACTCACTTGTTAAAGTTTTTGGTGCCGATAACGCGCTGTCCAATCAGGACCGCAATCATCCGGGAGGTGTTGTAGCCAAAATTCAACGCGGCGCGCACGGTCTCGGGGACTTCGGCGGGATCGTCCGCGCGGTAGACGTAGACGCCCGCCGATTCAAGGGCTTCCTGGGTGGATTTGCCCATGGCGACTTGCCAGGGATTGAATTCACCCCATTCTCCGCGCATCGTGACCAGCATCACGATGGGCATGCGGCATTCATGTTGCAGCGAGAGCATGTTGATGCAGTTGCCCACGCCGCTCGACTGCAGCAGCAATACGCCGCGCTGGCCGCCGACCCACGCGCCGCCCATCATGGCCACACCTTCTTCTTCGGTGGTCAGGGAAACCGCGTGAATGTCCGCGTCTGCTTCGCAGAGTTCGATGAGACGTTTGTGCCCCGCATCAGGCACGTATGCCACTTGCCGCACGTCAGCGGCTTTGAAGTGCTCGAAGATTGTTTCCGGCCAGTTGACTGACATGGTGACGAGATTTGATGAGTTGAATGAAAACGGATAGCCGTCGCGCCAAGCAGGGCTGATGGATTGCCGTGCTTTGATGAGTGATAGCGTGCATCAGCGAAAGGCGCCGCTCAATTACTGATTGCGGAAGAGGCGATTAGGCTGGGGTTAACGGGCTGGGTCGGGCTGGATTCACGCACGACGGGTTGTCATTCGAGGGTCTGAAATGGGGCGTTCCAAAATGCCTAATTCCAGCCGCTGAGTGAAGCAAGCACACTAGCGTGCAAGCTGACCGAAGAGGGAACCATGAAAATTGTTGTGCCAGTCAAGAGAGTGGTCGATTACAACGTGAAAGTCCGGGTGAAGTCGGACGGCACGGGTGTCGACATTGCGAATGTAAAGATGTCGATGAATCCGTTCGACGAGATCGCCGTGGAAGAAGCGGTGCGTCTGCGGGAAGCGGGTGTGGCGACGGAAGTGATCGCCGTGTCGGCGGGTGTCGCGCAGGCGCAGGAAACGCTGCGTACGGCGCTGGCGATCGGCGCGGACCGCGCGATCCTGATCGAGTCGAACGAAGACCTGCAGCCGCTGGCCGTGGCCAAGCTGCTCAAGGCGCTGGTCGACAAGGAACAGCCTTCGCTGGTGATTCTCGGCAAGCAGGCCATCGACGACGATTCGAACCAGACCGGTCAGATGCTGGCTGCGCTGGCGAATCTGCCGCAAGCGACGTTCGCCTCGAAGGTGGTCGTGGCCGACGGCAAGGCAACGGTGTCGCGCGAAGTGGACGGCGGGGCGGAAACGCTGGCGCTGACGCTGCCGGCCGTGATCACCACCGATCTGCGCCTGAACGAGCCGCGCTATGTGACGCTGCCGAACATCATGAAGGCCAAGAAAAAGCCGCTGGAAACGCTCAAGCCGGAAGACCTCGGCGTTGATGTGACGCCGCGTCTGAAAACGCTGAAGGTCGTCGAGCCGCCCAAGCGCAGCGCCGGTGTGAAGGTTGCTGACGTGAAGACGCTGGTCGAGAAGCTGAAGACCGAAGCCAAGGTGCTCTAAGGACAACGCAGGAGACGGACGAAATGACGATTCTGGTAATTGCGGAACACGACAACGCGTCGCTGAAAGCGGCGACGCTCAATACGGTTGCGGCAGCCGCGAAGATTGGCGGCGACGTCCACGTGCTGATCGCGGGTCACAACGCGCAAGGCGCGGCGGATGCGGCAGCGAAGGTTGCAGGCGTCGCCAAGGTGTTGCTGGCCGATGCGCCGCAACTCGAAGCGGGCCTCGCGGAAAACGTCGAAGCCACGGTATTGAACATTGCGAAGGACTACTCGCATATCCTGGCGCCGGCTACCGCCTACGGCAAGAACATTGCGCCGCGTATCGCCGCGAAGCTCGATGTCGCGCAGATCAGCGATATCACCGCCGTGGATAGCGCCGACACGTTCGAGCGCCCGATCTACGCAGGCAACGCGATCGCGACGGTGCAATCGGGCGACCCGATCAAGGTCATCACGGTGCGTACCACCGGCTTCGACCCGGTGGCGGCAGAAGGCGGCAGCGCAGCGGTCGAGAAGATCGCCGCCGCAGCCGACAGCGGCCTGTCGCAGTTCGTTAGCCGTGAAGTGACGAAGCTGGACCGTCCGGAACTGACCTCGGCGTCGATCATCGTCTCTGGTGGTCGGGGTCTGGGCAGCGGCGAGAATTACGCCAAGGTGCTTGAGCCGCTGGCGGACAAGCTCGGCGCGGCCCTCGGTGCTTCACGCGCCGCAGTCGACGCAGGCTTCGTGCCGAACGACTACCAGGTGGGCCAGACCGGCAAGATCGTCGCGCCGCAACTGTACGTCGCGGTGGGCATCTCGGGTGCAATCCAGCATCTGGCCGGCATGAAGGACTCGAAGGTGATCGTGGCAATCAACAAGGACCCGGAAGCGCCGATTTTCAGCGTCGCCGATTACGGTCTGGTGGGCGATCTGTTCACGGTGGTGCCGGAGTTCGAGGCAACACTGTCTCAAGTGTAGTGCGAGGGAAGGTCAACGTATAAAGAGGTGACAGGTGAGCAATCTGAGCGAGATAGGGCATGTCCGAGCGGTGGCGGCCTTGGCCGCTAACGCCGAAGATGCTTCCATTTGGCGGTGGTTCGCTCTACTCCTTGAAGAGAGGCGAATTCGCTGGTGCTGCAGCGGTGAAAATTGGCTCGTGAGCGTCGATAACAGACACGTTGCCACGGATAGCAGCTTCGATACAGCGATCCGGATCGCGAGGGAAACCGTAATATCAAAGTAGGCCGTATCGCAGCGCCTAGCGCGGAGCGGACGCGCGTGCACACCGGTTTTGCCTCGCAGAATTTCTACTGGAAATGTGGGTGAAACGCCGCAAACCGAGGTTGCATTGGCGGGGTACCCGACGGTGAACAGTTAATGACGAGGTGAGTATTTCCATGATGCACTCCGTCATCGAGCCAAGCCGCTGTGCGCCACGTCAATGCGGTCACGACTGCCGCATACTGGCTTGTGGGCCGGCGCATCATCGAGTTTGAGCAGGCCGGTGAGGGGCGGGCCGAGTATGGAGACACGCTGATCAAGCGCTTGGCCGTCGACCTGAGTGGCCGGTTTGGCCGGGGCTTTGGGGCCGTCAATCTTAGTCAGATGCGACGTTTTTACCTCACTTGGCCTCCGGAGGAGATTTTTCAGACGGCGTCTGAAAAATCATCGAAGCAAGCGCGTCACTTGCAAACCTTGGACCTCGCGAAGCAGAACAAGGCCGCAATGCTAAAGACAGCTGAATCCGCGGAACCTCTTGACCCGGTGACGCCGGAGGCGGCGATCAAGGATCCCTTCGTCCTCGAGTTTTTAGCCCTCAAGGACGAGTATTCAGAGAGTGATCTTGAAGACGCGCTGATCCCGCGCCTGGCGGACTTTCTCCTGGAACTGGGCGATGAATTCGCATTCGTTGGACGTCAGCGTCGATTGCGCATCGATGACACATGGTTTCGTGTGGATCTCGTCTTCTTCCACCGCCGTCTTCGTTGTTTGATCATTATCGATCTGAAGGCTGGGCGTTTCAGCTATGCCGATGCCGGGCAAATGCATCTCTACCTCAATTACGCCAGGGAACATGGGATGCTGCCTGGCGAGAATCCTCCCGTGGGCCTTATTCTGTGCACCGAGAAGGGGGCGGCCGAGGCACATTACGCCCTCGACAATTTGGCCAATAAGGTCCTGGCGGCAGAGTACCAGACGGTGCTGCCCGACGAGCAACTGATTGCCGATGCATTGCAGCGTTCGCGGCAAGAACTTGAGGATCGGCGACGTCTGCAGGACGGCAAAGGGGACGAGTCGTGACTTCGCAAAAGGGGCAACATATCTCGATTGGCCTGGTTGTTCTGGGCCCGATGTGGGAGCGCGTCGACAAGCGCTTCCGCGGCCCCTATCTGACCGAACCCGAAGCCGCCGCGCTGAATGCAGCTTCCCGTGCCGTATGATCGCTTTCGCAAAGCGGGCACTGCATCCGCGATCAGTTCATACGCAATTCCGGACAACGTTCCTGTACCATCTACCGATCGAATTCTATTCACGCCGGTATGAGTACAGACAGTAAATCCCAGCTTCCGCTATCGTCGTCTGGGCCGATTCGGATGGCCGACGTCGCGCGCCTTGCAGGCGTGTCGAAAATGACGGTCTCACGGGTTCTCACGGGGCAGCACGTCGGGGCCGAGACGCGGGAGCGCGTACTGCGGGTGGTCGCGGAAACCGGCTATGTCGCCGACGCGAGCGCCGGTGCGCTATCGTCAGGGCGGTCGAATTTTGTCGTCGTGCTGGTGCCGTCGCTTTCCAGTTCCAACTTCTCCGACATGGTGCGTGGCATCAACGACGTCGTTGAATCGCGCAATCTGCAGTTGCTGCTGGGTAACACCGACTACATGCTGGAGCGCGAGGAGGCGCTGATCAAGACGCTGCTGCGCTATCAGCCGCGCGGCATCGTGCTGGCGGGCGGCCACCACACCGAGGAGGCCCACTCGCTTCTGACGCGCGCGCGGATTCCGGTGATCGAGACGTGGGAGTTGCCACGCCATCCGATCGACCGCGTTGTCGGCTTCTCGAACGCCGAAGCCGCGAGCAGCATGGTGCATTATCTCTACGCACGCGGTTATAAGCGCATTGGTTTCGTCAGTAGTGCGTCAAAACTGGACCTGCGCGGTATCGCGCGGCGCCGTGGGTACCTGAACGCCGTGCGTGCGGAGGCCCGCCATGAGGCGCGCGACATCACGCAAACCGAATGGACCACCAACATGGCTCACGGCCTTGCAATGGGCCATGGTGCAGCGGCGCTCGGCCAGTTGCTCGAACGCTGGCCGGATACCGACGCGGTGATGTGCGCGAGCGACATTCACGCGTTCGGCGTGATCATGGCCTGCCATCGGCGTGGCCTCGTGGTGCCTCGCGATATCGCGGTGGCGGGGTTCGGCGATTTCGAGGTGTCGCGGCACTGCTACCCGACCATCACCACGATCGCCGTCGATCCTTACGGCATTGGTCATGCGGCCGGTGAGTCGCTGCTCACCGCGGTCGACGAGATCGACCACGGCGAGATACCGAGCAAATCACGCCGCGAGAAGGAAGCGCCGGCGCGCGAGCGGCGCGAAACGCCGAAGCTCGTCAAGATCCACTACGAGGTCGTGCAGCGCGAGAGCGCTTGAGGCGCCCCCGGCGGCATCAATGATTGTGTCGCGACTCTCCCCGGGTTTCGATGATGTTCAGATATAGCGTCGCGGGTTCGAGGCACGCCCCCGTGCCTTGCTGCCCGACCATGCTGCGGTAGATCTCTTCCCACGGCGTCTTGTGCTCCAGCTTGGGCAGCGTGTAGGCGGCCCGGCGCTGCGCCATTTCTTCGTCCGGAATCAGGACGTCGACCTTGCGCGAGTTGAGATCGATGCGCAGGCGGTCACCGGTTCTCAGCAGTGCCAGGTTACCGCCTACCGCGGCTTCCGGCGACACGTTCAGGATCGACGGACTCGCGGATGTGCCGCTCTGACGGCCATCGCCCAGGGTCGGCAGCGTGTCGATGCCCCGTTTGATCAAGGCCGCGGGCGGTTGCATATTGACGACCTCCGCGCCGCCCGGATACCCAACCGGTCCGCAGTTGCGAATCACCAGGACGGAATGATCGTCGACACCGAGTTCCGGATCTTCGATCCGCGCGTGATAGTCCTCGGGCCCTTCGAACACGATCGCCTTGCCTTCGAACACGTCGGGATGTTCGGGGTCCGAGAGGAAGCGTTTGCGGAACGCCTGATCGATCACGCTGATCTTCATCACCGCGCTGTCGAACAGGTTGCCCGACAGCACCACATAGCCGGCCGCCTCCCTGAGGGGCTTGTCGTAGGCGCGAATCACCTCGCGGTCCGGTTCCGGCACCGCCGCAAGATCCTCCTCCAGCGTACGGCCTGTGACGGTGCGCACACTGCCGTCCAGCTTGCCGGCGGCAAACAGTTCGCGCATCACGGCAGGCACGCCGCCCGCCCGATGGAAGGCTTCGCCGAGGAAGCGCCCCGCAGGCTGGCAGTCCACCAGCAGCGGTACGTCAGGGCCGAGACGCTGCCAGTCGTCGAGCGTGTGCTCGACACCCATATGACGTGCAATCGCGATCATGTGAATCGGACAGTTCGACGAGGCGCCGAGCGCCGCCGCTGCCACGACCGCGTTTTCGAATGCGCCCTTTGTCATGATGTCGGATGGGCGCAGATTCTCCGCGACCATGTCGACGATACGCTTGCCGGTGTGATACGCGATCCAGCCGCGTTCACGATGAGGCGCCGGAATCGCCGCGCAGTTAGGCAGAGACATGCCGAGCGCTTCGGCGAGCGAATTCATCGACAGCGCCGTGCCCATGGTGTTGCAGTGGCCGGCGGATGGCGCCGAAGACGACACCTCCTCAATAAACTGCTCGTAGCCGATTTCACCGGCCGACAGGCGCTTGCGGGCATCCCAGATCACCGTGCCGGAACCCGCGAGCTTGCCTTTCCACCAGCCGTCGAGCATCGGTCCGCCGGACAGCACGATTGACGGAATGTTGACGGTGGCGGCCGCCATCAGACACGCGGGCGTGGTCTTGTCGCAACCTGTGGTGAGCACCACGCCATCGATCGGGTAGCCGTGGAGGATCTCCACCAAACCCAGATACGCGAGATTGCGATCGAGCGCGGCGGTGGGCCGCTTGCCGGTTTCCTGGATCGGATGCACCGGAAATTCAAGCGGAATGCCGCCCGCGTCGCGAATGCCGTCGCGTACGCGCTGCGCGAGCTGCAGGTGGTGGCGGTTGCACGGCGCGAGATCGGAGCCGGTCTGTGCAATGCCGATGATCGGCTTGCCCGATTGCAGCTCTTCGCGGGTAATGCCGTAGTTCATATAACGCTCGAGATACAGCGCGGTCATGCCGGGATCCGAGGGATCGTCGAACCAGCGACGGCTGCGCAGGCGTCGTTCGGGCGTGTCTGCGTCGCTCTTCGGGTTATCGTGGGGGGCGTTATCGTGAGACATGATGTTGTCCGTAGAGATGTGGGCGCGGGGAAGGGATCGTCAGGCCTTCCAGGTAATTATCAGGGATGAGCGTGAGTCGTCGGCGTCAGGTGCGCGTCTTGTGGGCCGTGTATTCGGTGATGAGCGGCTCGCCGACGAAGAACGCCGCCAGATTGTTCCGTACCAGATGCGCCATTGCCGCGCGGGTTTCTACCGTCCCGCTGGCCCGGTGCGGCTGCAGCACGACGTTGTGCAACGCAAAAAAGCGCGGATCGATGGCGGGTTCGCTCCAGAATACGTCGAGTGCCGCACCGCGGATGCGCCGCTCCGTTAGATAGTTCAACAAAACCGGCTCGTCGATGATACTGCCCCGCGCGATATTGATGAGGAAGCTATCCGGTCCAAGCGCGTCCAGTACCTCGTGGCCAATCGACGCGCGATTGCTTCGGTCCGCAGCCGCGCAGATGATGAGGAAATCGCTATGACGCGCTAGCTCGACCGCAGTTTCATGAAACGTATAAGGGCTGTCGTCGAAGCGGTTGCGATCATGGTACGAAATCGCCATATCGAACCCCGCTGCCCGTTTGGCGACCGCACGGCCGACGCGTCCGAGTCCAAGAATTCCCAGCCGCTTGCCGAACACGCGGGTGGCAAGCGGAATCTGCACGTGTCCCCATTCACCCGCACGCACAATCGCATCGTTCTGCGGAATGTCTCGGGCCACCGAAAGCAGCAGGGCGATCCCCAGGTCGGCGACGTCGTCGGTCAGGACGTCCGGCGTGTACGTGACACGTATGTTGCGCTGCGCGGCGCGTTCCAGGTCGATTGCATCCACCCCCACACCGTATGACACGATGATTTCCAGGTGCGGCAGTGCGTCAATCAGCTTCGCGCTGGCGCCGGCTTCGCCATTCGTCGCGAGTGCCCGGATACGGGGTGCGATCTCCGCGAGCAACGCATCCGGGTCTTCCGCGTCGGCAAGCACGTGCAGCGTGTAATGCTGCGCCAGCGCCGCCATATCTGCGTCCGGATACCGGGTAACTACCAGTACCTCAGCCTTGTGCATGCTATCTCCTCATGTTAGAGTGGGCCTCGTTGGTTACCGGTAACCATAGCTTAACCAAACGCCAGTGTCCAGCACATCGAACGAATAAAAGAACGACAGAATTCCAGATGCACATACGTTTGCACAGGAGACGCAAATGGGTATGAAGGCATATGGATCCGGCTATGCGGCAGAGCCGATCCAGAGCATCTCGCTAGACGATGCAGGAGCGGATCAGGCGGCTAGCCAGGCACCGGTCTCGCCGGAGCAACTGCGGCGCGCCATTCTCACCGGTGGCGTCGGCAGCGCGCTCGAGTATTACGACTTCGCGATCTTCGGTCTGGCGACGGCCCTTGTTTTCAGGCACATCTTTTTCCCAACGCTCGGTGCGAACGCGGGCCTGCTCGCGAGTTTCGGCACGTATGGCGCGGGCTTTCTCGCCCGGCCGTTCGGCGGTCTGTTCTTCGGTTCGCTTGGCGACAGAAAAGGGCGCAAGTTTGTTCTTCTGCTGACCATCGCCATCATGGGCGTCTCCACGATGCTGGTCGGTTTGCTGCCGAGCGGTCCTGTCGGCGCGGTCGTTCTGGTCGCGCTGCGTCTCGTGCAAGGTTTCGGCGCCGGCGCCGAACAGGCGGGCGCTTCGACGCTGATGGCGGAAGTGTCGCCGGTTCCGCGGCGCGGCTTCTTTGCCGCACTGCCGTTCGTCGGCATCTTTGCCGGATTCGGCCTCGCGACGGCAACCTTTAGCGTGATGCAGCACACCCTCGGCAACGACGAAATCCTTGCATGGGCATGGCGCCTGCCGTTTCTCGCCAGCGTGGTGCTGATCGGCGTAGCGGTGTGGATCCGGCTGCGCCTGCGCGAAAGCCCGGTGTTCCTGAATCTCGAAGGGGCACGCGAAGTCGTTCGTTCTCCGATGAAAACCGTCATGACGACGGCGCGCCGGCCCGTCCTGGCTGCGGTGCTCATGCGCTTTGCCGAGCAGGGCGGCTCGACGATCTATACGACCATCGTGATTGCATTTCTGGGCGGCACGGTGGCGACGCGGATGGGCGTGCGCTCGTCCGATCTCGCCACAATCGGTACCACAGGTGCGTTGATCGCGACGCTCGCGAGCGCGATTACAACGCCGATGTTCGGCGCGTTGTCGGATCGTATCGGCCGCATTACGGTCTATCGCGCCGGCGCGATCTTCATGCTGCTGTGGTCGCTTCCATCGTGGTGGATGGTCAGTACGGGCAATCCGCTATGGATTGCTGTTGCGATGTTCGGCGGTCTGGCGATCGGTGCGAACAGCATGCTCGGCGCCCAATGCGCCCACTTCGCCGAACTGTTCGGCAACCGCTGCCGATACTCCGGCGTCGCGCTCGCGCGTGAGATTGGCGCGGTGTTGTCGGGCGGTCTCGCGCCGGTGCTCGGCATCTATCTGGTGGGACTGGCGGGCGGCGCGTTCTGGGTCATGGGCGTCTATACGGCTGTCCTGGCGACGCTGACCTTGATCGGCGTCGCGCTGTCGACAGAGACGCGCGGCCGCGATCTGACGGACCTCAACGATGCAATTCATTAGATTGTCATCCTGAACGATTGACACTGGCCGGTGTTCAACCGGCGGCGGACTGCGACTTCAACATAAGGACGGAGCGACAAGATGGGCAAACGCGTGGCGGGAAAGAACATGCTGGTGACAGCCGCCGGCAAGGGCATCGGGCGGGCTAGTGCGCTGATGCTGGCGGCCGAAGGCGCAAGCGTATGGGCGACTGACGTCGACGAGGCCGCGCTCGCCGAACTGCAGACCTTGGCGCAGGGAACCGGCTCGCTGCGTACGGCGCGGCTTGACGTGCGCAATACGGCAGACGTGGAGGCTTTCGCGCGCGAAACCGGAGCGCTCGATGCGCTGTTCAACTGCGCTGGTTTCGTGCACGACGGCAGCATCCTGAAGTGCTCGGAGGACGACTGGGACTTCAGCTTCGATCTGAACGTGAAATCGATGTATCGGACCATTCGCGCGTTTCTGCCGCACATGATCGAGGCGGGAAAGGGCGGCTCGATCATCAACATGGCGTCGGCCGCATCGAGCGTGAAAGGCGTGCCGAACCGGTTCGTCTATGGCGCATCGAAAGCGGCGGTCATCGGCTTGACCAAAGCGGTCGCAGCGGATTTTGTCGGCCAGGGCATCCGCTGCAATGCGATCTGTCCCGGCACCGTGGAATCGCCTTCGCTGCATCAACGGATCGCCGCGCAAGCGGTCTCGTCGAAGCAGGACGAAGCTCAGGTACGGGCCGCTTTCATCGCGCGTCAACCTATCGGGCGGGTGGGGCGTGCCGAAGAAATCGCGGCGCTGGTGACCTACCTGGCTTCGGACGAATCGTCGTTCACCACCGGCGCGATTCACGTTATCGATGGCGGCTGGTCGAACTGATGCCGCGCTGCGGCGACTGATCTGGAGGAACGACGATGGATGGGAAAGTTGCGCTGATCACGGGCGCGGGGTCGGGAATCGGCCGTCACGTTGCCTTGGGCCTGCTGAGTCACGGCTACACCGTCGCGCTCGCAGGACGAAAGGAGCAGGCGTTGGCTGAAACGGCCGACATGTCCGGCTCGAACGCGACACGCGCGCACGCGATGGCCTGCGATGTTACCGACCCGGATGCCGTCAAGCATCTGTTCGGACAGCTCGAAGAAAAATTGGGCCGTCTGGATCTGCTGTTCAATAACGCCGGCACCTTCACGCCGCAAGCGTCGCTGGAAGACATCAGTTACGAACAATGGGTGCAGGCGGTCAATGTCAACCTGACCGGCGCATTCCTGTGTACGCAAGGCGCGTTCCATTTGATGAAGAAGCAGCAGCCACGTGGCGGGCGCATCATCAACAACGGTTCGATCTCCGCCCATGCGCCGCGTCCCAAGGCCGCGCCTTACACGGCAACCAAACACGCCATCACCGGCTTGACCAAGGCTTCTGCGCTGGACGGCCGGCCTTATGACATTGCGTGCGGCCAGATCGATATCGGCAATGCGGCAACCGATATGAGCGAACTGATGGCGAAAGGGACGCTGCAGGCCGACGGTTCGACCAGGGTCGAGCCGCGCATGTCGATCGACAACGTGGTCAAGGCGATCCTGTACATGGATAGCCTTCCGCTAGATGCAAACGTTCTGTTCATGACGGTGATGGCGAGTCATATGCCTTTTGTCGGCCGCGGCTAACGACAGTTGGCCGCAGCCACTGGTGCACACTATTCTGGAGACGAATGATGAAAGAAAAAACGGCACGCTGCGCACGGAATCTGCTTTGTCTGGGCGCCATCCTGTTGGCGGGCGTCAATGCCCATGCTCAGGAAAAGCCCACGACGAATGCAAAGATCGCTTTATCCAACTCGTTCGCGAGCAATTCGTGGCGCCAGCAGATGCTGCAGGATTGGGACAAGGTCACGAAACAGGCGGTGGCCAGCAAGGTCGTCGCCGCGGCGCCGAGTTTCACGACGGTGCAGAATCAGGCGACCGAGCAGTCGCAGCAGATTCAGAACATGATCCTGCAGGGCTATACCGCGATCGTCGTCGACGCGGCTTCGCCCACGGCAGTCAATGGGGCGATCAAACAGGCCTGCAGCGCCGGCATCGTGGTGGTGTCGTTCGACGGCACCGTCACGGAACCCTGTGCGTACAAGATCAGTATTGACTTCAAGCGCATGGGCCAGATGCAGATCGACTACTTTCACAAACGAAACCTGAAGGGCAACCTGCTTGAAGTGCGAGGCCTGGCAGGCTTCGTGGTCGACAACCAGATCCACAGCGGTGTCGAAGAGGGGCTCAAGCAATATCCGGAGTTCAAGGTCGTCGGCTCGGTCAACGGCGATTACACGCAGACGGTCGCGCAGAAGGCCGTCGCCGGGCTCCTGCCTACCCTGTCGGATGTGGTGGCGGTGACCACGCAGGGGGGCGACGGTGCGGGTACGGCGCGGGCCTTTATCGACGCTGGCCGAAAATTGCCCGTGGTGTTCATGGGCAACCGCTATGACGAACTGGAGTTGTGGAAGAACGAGCACGACAAGAACGGCTACGAGACGGAGTCCGCTTCCATCGTGCCGGGTGCCGCGACCTTTGCGTTCTGGTACGCGCAGCAGGTGCTGGCCGGTGCGAAGCTGCCGAAGGAAATCAATCTGCCGATTTCCGTCATTACCCAGAACGATCTGGTTCAGTCAATGGCAAGTACCCCGAAGGGTGGTGTCTATGACCAGACATTCACCAAGCAGCAGGTGATGGACTACGTCAAGAGCCATGCCGCAAACTAACGCATGCGTACCGGCAACGCGGGTGTGATATCCCATCTGGGTTGAGTCGGGGTGAGTGGGGAGTGTTATGGCATTGAGTGCAGATGCAGCATTTGTCAGAACCGCGACGATCGGCAAGACCTTTGGTGCCGTGCGGGCGCTGGTCGATGTCAGCCTGGCGTTTTATCCGGGGGAGTGCGTGGGTATCGTCGGACACAACGGCGCCGGTAAATCGACGTTGATGAATATCCTCTCGGGGGTATTCAAAAACGACCACGGCGCGCTGTTCGTGGGTGGGAACGAGCTGGAGCATCACTGGAATACCCACGAAGCCATCCGGCACGGCATCCGCTGCGTCTTCCAGGAGTTGTCGCTCTGTCCCAATCTCAGCCTTGCCGAGAACATGCGTCTGCGGACTTCGCACGGCAACGGGCTGGGATGGCGCAAACAGGCCGGCGCGCAGTTGCTGGATGCGCTGGACCGGATATTCCCGGGGCATGGCCTTGCCCCACGCCAGATCATCGAGGACATCCCGATCACGAAACGTCAGATGGTGGAGATCGCCATGGCGTTTACGCCCGGCGACCACCCCCTGAAGCTGGTCATTCTCGATGAGCCCACTTCTTCGCTGGACGAACACTCGGCGAAGCAACTGCTGGGTTACTTGCGGGAGTTTGTGCGCGGCGGCGGCATCTGCATTCTGATTTCGCACAAGATGGCAGAGGTCATGAATTACAGCGACCGCGTCGTCGTGATGCGCGAAGGCGCTGTCGTCTACGAAAGTCCTACGGCACAAACCGACGTGGAGCGCGTAGTCGACGCAATGGGCCACGGTCACACGAACCAGGGCGACAAAGCGACGACCGCCCGGCAATTTCAAGCCGGCGAACTGCAGATACAGGCGCGCCTGTCTGCGGAAAGTTTGCCGCTCAAGGCGTTCGAGGGCGAAATCATCGGACTGGCGGGGCTGGCCGGGCACGGCCAAACCCGCCTGCTCAAGCTGGTTCATGCGTTGCACAAGGGGCGCGCGGATCGGCTCGGCAATGAACGGCGTGCCGGCACGGCCTTTGTCGCCGGCGATCGTCAGAGCGACGGCGTATTCGGTTTGTGGTCGATTGCCAAAAACATGAGCTTGTCCTGGCTGGGAAAATGCGGGCGGGCAGGGCTGATTTCCTTTAAGGAGGAAGGCCGCCTGATCAGGCAGTGGATGGAAAAGTTGAAGGTGAAAACGCCCGACATGAATCTCCCCATCGATTCGCTTTCCGGCGGCAACCAGCAGAAGGTATTGTTTGCGCGTGCCTTGGGAGCGGATGCGCCGGTCATCCTCATGGACGATCCGACGCGCGGCGTGGATGTCGGCACCAAGTTTGAAATCTATAACATCATTCGATCGCAAGCCCATCAGGGGCGCACGTTCCTTTGGTACACCACCGAGTTCGAGGAGCTCTATCACTGCGACCGCATCTATGTCATGAACGAAGGCAAAATTGTGGGCGAAATCGCGAATGCGGATTTGAGTGAAGGCGAGCTGTTCCGCATGTCCTTCGAGGAGCTGGCATGAGAAATCTCCGCGCCAATACCTCCCGTTTGCTGTCTGCGCTCACCTTTGCGGTCCTGCTGGGGCTGATCTATCGAAATCAGCCGCTGGCGCTGTCGTATATGGGACTGACACTGCTATTGGGCGCCTCTGTCCCGATCGTGTTCGCAACCCTCGCGCAGATGATGATGGTGTCGGTAGGCGACCTGGATCTGTCCATTGGGCCGTTCATTTCGATGTGCGCCGCGATCGGCGCGGTCATCCTGCCCGCCTCGCCCTGGCTCGCAGTCCTGCTATATGTTCTGGCGGTTGGCGTGTACGTGTTTTGCGGTGTCCTGATTCAGGTACGGCAGTTGTCGTCGATTGTCGTTACGCTGGGTTTGTCGTTTATCTGGCTGGGCTTCGCACTGTTGCTGGTGCCGAGTCCAGGTGGTCAGGCGCCTCAATACCTCGTCGATCTGATGGCGTGGCAACCCCCATTCGTGCCGTTGCCTGTCCTGTTTGCCCTGCTCGCGGCGCTGATCGCATATGTGATCTTTAATGTCACCGTCTTCGGTATTGTCGTGCGCGGCTTTGGCGGCAACCCCAAAGTGATCCAGCGAAGCGGCCGCTCGAGCCTCGGCATTCACGCCGCCGTCTACGCGTTGGCAGGGCTATTCGGCATCGTCTCCGGCTTGCTGTTGCTGGGACAGACCACGTCGGCCGACGCCAATCAGGCCACCAGCTATACCCTGATTTCCATTGCGAGCGTCATCCTGGGCGGCGGTGAGTTCGTCGGCGGGAAGGTGTACGCGCTGGGAAGCGTGTTCGGCGCCTTGACCATGACGCTGGCGACGTCGTTTCTGAACTTCTACCAGGTGTCTTCGGACTGGCAAGTCGCCATGCAAGGCGTGATTCTCGTCGTGGCGCTGAGCTTGCGGACCGTGATCAACTATTCGGGGAAACCAGCATGAGCGACGTCCGTGTTTCCGCGTGGGGTCGGCTACGCAATACCTACTGGCTAAGTACCTGGCTCGCGGCGATTCTCGCGCTTGTCGCCACGGCCTTGTTCAACGCAGGCAAAGGGGGCCCCGGCATGGGTTCCCTGCTGACGACGGCACTCAGCTTCTCGACCTTCACCGTCCTGGTTTCGTTGGGGCAGATGCTGGTGATTACGAGCGGGCCCGGCAATATCGACCTGTCGATACCGTCGGTGATCGCGCTATCGGGCGCCTTGTCGATGAGTGCAATGGAAAGCTCGAACAGTCTCATTGCGGTGGGCATTCTGGTCGCGCTCGCATCCGGAATGGTGGTGGGGATCGTGAACTTTCTGCTGATCCGCCTGCTGCGGATTCCGCCGATTATCGCCACGATGTCGAGTGCCCTGATCGTCTTGTCCTGCGCCATCGCTTACGGACGCGGCATGCGTACGCCGCCTCCCGCCTTGTTGGCGGAGATGCTGGTGGCGCGCATCGGTGCTGTGCCGGTATTTGCGCTCTTCGCGATGGTGCTGACCTTGCTGGTCTGGCTACTGCTCACCCGCACGATATACGGCAGGGCGCTTTGTGCAATCGGTCAGAATCGCAATGCGGCGCGCCTGGCCGGCGTGAAAACGGGCTTCCATGTCCTGCTGACGTATGCAATCAGCGGCGCCCTGGCCGGCTTGACCGGATGCCTGATAGCTTCCTACTCCGGCGGGAATTCGCTGGATCAAGGCAATGAATATTTGCTGCTGACGGTAGCGGTGGTCGTGATTGGCGGTACCTCGGTTGCCGGTGGCCGGGCGTCTATCGGCGGCATCTGGGGCGGGGCGTTGTTCATGTTTCTGCTGGTCGCCTTGCTGAACAGTGCCGGAGCGAGTGCGGGTTTGCGAACCTTGTTGACGGGCATCATCATCGTGATGGTGGTGGCATTGACGGAAAAACGGCGAACACGTTAGGAAAGCGAAATGAATCATTCGGCTATAGAGGTCTATGACGAGCGCGCCCGGGAATTGCTGGCGGGCGATGCGAAGCTGGAGCAGCTGGCGAGCGGCTGCATATGGAGCGAAGGCGCGGTCTGGATGCACGAGGACAACTCCGTGCTATGGAGCGACATTCCCAACAACCGGATGATGCGCTGGCATCCCGAAGAGGGCGTGAGCGTCTGGCGCGATCGCGTGGAATTCACGAACGGTCATTATCGTGAAGCGGACGGCAGCCTGCTGCACTGTTCTCACGGGCAGCGTGCGGTGATTCGCACGCGATTCGGCCCGAATCTCAGCCGGCCGGTCGATGAGATCGTCGTGGACCGCTATCATGGCCGGCGCCTGAATTCGCCCAACGACGTGGTGGTGAAAAGCGATGGGACGATCTGGTTCAGCGATCCGCCGTACGGCATCTTGTCGGATTACGAGGGGCATCAGTCCGCTCAGGAAATGCGCGGCTGCCATGTGTTTCGATTCGACCCGCGCGACAAGACGCTGGATGTCATGACCGATCTTC
The DNA here is from genome assembly GCF_900142845.1 of Paraburkholderia phenazinium. Classification (NCBI taxonomy): domain Bacteria; kingdom Pseudomonadati; phylum Pseudomonadota; class Betaproteobacteria; order Burkholderiales; family Burkholderiaceae; genus Paraburkholderia; species Paraburkholderia phenazinium. The sequence continues at coordinate 2,899,500 of NZ_FSRU01000001.1, read as the reverse complement.
TGATCTGCCCGAACGGCCTGGCATTTTCGCCGGACGAGTCACTGCTTTACGTGTCGGATACGTCAACGATCCCGTATGGAGACGAGGGCTTCCACAACATACGGGTGTTCGACGTCGTAGGCGGCCGGTCTTTGAGCAACGCCCGGATCTTCGCGACCATTGCCGATGGGGAGGGCTTGCCGGATGGATTTCGCCTTGACAGCCGCGGCTGGGTCTTCACCAGCAGCGCGATCGGCATACAGGTCTTCCACCCCGACGGCACCCGGCTCGCGCTGATCCCGGTGCCGGAGAAGGTGGCGAACCTGACGTTCGGCGGCAAGAACCGTGACGAGATGTTTATCGTGGCGTCGACGTCTCTGTACCGGCTGAAAGTGAACGCACAGGGCATACAACGACCGTAGGGGTGTTGAAAGCACCGAACCCTATCGGCCCCGTAGCCTGAGCTGCGCGGCGGCCAGTTGACCGAGTGCGTCCGGCGGCGTCCGTATGGCATGGTGTTGCTCGACGAGATCGGGAACGCCCATGTAGACTGAGCCTTATCCTAACCGTACGCCGCGACGCGGCGTAACCCCAGGCAGGACAGTCTCCGGGTCTCTGGGGCAGTTCATGGAGCCGCAGATGACGAATCGACGCGAAGTGCCCGGTATTCGGGAGTACGACGACCCAGCGGGTGGTTGGGGGGCGCTCAAAGCGACATCGCAAGCCATCCGGCTGCAGATGGAGACCATCAAGGCTCCCCTCACGTTGCTTCGGACCAATCAGCCTGATGGCTTCGACTGTCCTGGCTGCGCATGGCCCGACAAGGAGCACAAGTCGACGTTCCAGTTCTGCGAAAACGGTGCCAAAGCGGTCACCTGGGAAGCCACGACCAAGCGGGTACGCCCAGAGTTCTTCGCGTCCAACACGGTGTCGTCGCTGCTGGAACGGTCGGATTTCGAACTGGAGGATATGGGCCGGCTCACGCATCCGCTCGTCTACGACCGTGCAACGGACACCTTCCGGGCCGTCGAATGGGAGGCGGCGTTCGGCCGGATCGGCGAAATCCTGCGCGGGCTGTCGCCCGACCAGGTCGAGTTCTATACGTCCGGCCGGGCCTCGAACGAGGCCGCGTATCTCTATCAGCTGTTCGCCAGGGAATATGGCACGAACAATTTCCCGGATTGCTCGAACATGTGCCACGAACCGACCAGCGTCGGCTTGCCGCAATCGATCGGCATCGGCAAGGGCACCGTGTCGCTCGACGACTTCGAGAAGACCGACCTGATCATCTCGATCGGCCACAACCCGGGCACCAACCACCCGCGAATGATGGGCACGCTCTGGGAAGCTTCGCGTCGCGGCGTCCCGATCATCGTGTTCAATCCGCTCCGCGAGCGCGCGCTAGAACGCTTCCAGGATCCGCAGTCGATGCTACAGATGGCGACGTTCGGTTCCACTCGCATCGCGTCAACCTATCATCAGGTGAAAGCTGGCGGCGACGCGGCCGCGCTCAAGGGCGTGATCAAGGCACTGCTCGCGCTCGACGCCGAGCGCGGCGACGTACTCGACCGCGAGTTCATCGCGACGTACACGGAAGGCATTGATGCGCTCGTGGCGGACATCGAGGCCACTTCGTGGCAAGACATCGAAGCGGAAAGCGGCCTGACCCGCGATGAACTCGCTAACGTCGCGGACGCGTACGCGAAAGCGAAGTCGACGATCATCACTTACGGAATGGGCGTCACGCAGCATAACAAGGGCACCGCGAACGTGCGCCTGATCTGCGACCTGCTGCTGATGCGCGGCAACATGGGCAGAGAAGGCGGCGGTATCTGCCCGCTGCGTGGCCACTCGAACGTGCAAGGCAACCGTACGGTCGGCATCACCGAGAAACCGTCCGCGGCATTCCTCGCGAAGATCGAGGAAGTACTCGGCTTCAAGCCACCCGCGGAGCATGGCCACGACGCAGTCGCGGCCATGCAGGCGATGATTGCGGGCAAGTCGAAGGCGCTGCTGTGCCTCGGGGGCAACTTCGCGGTCGCGCTGCCGGATTCGGATCAGTGCTTCCCGGCGATGAAGGCGCTCGATCTGAGTGTGCATCTCGGCACCAAGCTCAACCGCTCGCACTTGCTGGTCGCGAAGGAAACCTACATTCTGCCGGTGATCGGTCGCACCGAACTCGACATGCAGAACGGCATGGGCCAGTCGATCACCGTTGAGGATTCGATGTCGATGGTCCATGCGTCGGCCGGCAAGCTCACGCCCGCCTCCGAGTTCCTGCGCTCGGAGCCCGCAATTGTGGCCGGCATCGCCGCCGCGACGCTCCCGGACAGCAAGGTGAACTGGATGGAGCTGGTCGCCGACTACGACAAGATCCGCGACCTGATCGAAGAGACGATTCCGGGCTTCGAGCGCTACAACGCACGCATCCGCGTGCCGGGTGGCTTCCGCATGCCGCTGCCGCCGACCGGGCGCGTTTTCCCGACGCCGACCGGCAAGGCGATGTTCTCGGTGTACCACGGTGTGAAGGAAGACGCGGACGTGGATGGCGACGACGTCCTGCGCCTCGTGACGCTGCGCAGCCACGACCAGTACAACACGACCATCTACGCCCTGGACGATCGTTACCGGGGGGTGTTCGGCCGGCGTGACGTGCTGTTTATGAACGAGGCCGATCTTGCCGCATGCGGGCTTGAACATGGGGATCTGGTCGACATCGAGACGGCCGTGCCTGGCCGCCAACTTCGCCTGGAGAAGATCACGGCGATCGCCTACGACATCGCGCCAGGTTCGGTGGGCGCTTACTACCCGGAAGCAAACGTTCTGGTGCCGCTTGACTACATTGACAAGGAAAGCGGCACGCCGTCCTACAAGTCGACGCCGGTTCGTGTGGTCCGCTCAGCGGTAGTTTGATTCTGGTAGAGCGCGCCAGTCTGTCGGTTGGGGCAGCGCGAATGGCGGTTATCCCGCCTCGCGTCTTTTCCCCTATGGCGCGCTGTTATCCATACCCTACACTGTATTGGACGGATTTCGGATCCGGGTAGGTGAGCCTCGCCTTTCAAAGGGGAAGCAGGATGACACTGAATGAGTACACCGATGCCAACGACCCCGTGATGGGGGACTTGCCCGCCGATGAACTCCTTGCTGTCCTGGAGGAGATTGGCGACCACGAAGCGATTGCATGGCTTCGGAAGGAGTTGGATGGACAGGGTAGCCTCGCGATAGCCGCGACGGACTTCGGATTCCAACTGCCCCAGATACTCGGCGGCGACGCGCCGCCGTGGCAGTACACGGCTCATGTGTTCGGCTATATTCCCAGATTGTCCGCCGGGACAACGCAGTCAGTGGCCATCGTGGATGCCTCCAACATCGTAGCCGACCGCTCGCTTGTCGGCGCTCATGTGCACATTACCTTGCAGCAATTGCGGGTGGCTAAATATCCGGGCAACGGCAGACATCAGATTCTGCTCGACTGCGGGGTGTTCGACCAGCGCCTCAAAGAGCGCGAGCTACGGTTTAGCCGATCCTACAACGTACTCGACGGTCAATCCGCTGGCGTAGCGGGCGATCCCCTTTTTTCGGGGCTCAAGGTGGGTGACATCGGTATCGGGCTTCGTTGTCAGACGGTCAACGTCAAGAACGAACTTGACGAGGAATTCCTGCAAGTTCTGAATTCAGGCACTTTTCGACATGGACTAAAGCTCGTCGGTGCCGCAATTAACCCGGCCATCATTCCATTCACGGAAATCGTGGCCGCAACGACAGGTGCGTTTCTCAAACGAACCCGGCGGAACAGAAAGGTCCAGGAGTTTCGCATGGGCCTCGACTTCGAAACACCGCCTTTTGGAGCGCGCCTGGCGTTGGGCTCTTATTTGGCCGTGCAGGTACCTCAGTCTGTTGAGCAGGCTTTCGACTGGAGCGCATGGGTTTATCTTCCAGAACAGGCAGCGATCGTCAGTAAGGCTGACGGCAAGACGCTTATCAACCACAATTACCTGGCATTCGGTGTACAACGCGTCGAACCTCCGGTGAGCCGGAAAAAGGCCACCGTCGCTCATGAGCGTCCTTGAGATCAAGGAGTGCGGTTTCGACAGCCGCGGCGTGATGAGGGTGGCGATCACCTACCTCCACGCCAACGGTTCAAAGACCGCGTCTGCCGACCTCGCACCAGTCTGGACCGAAGACGACTGGAGGCTTCATCGCTGGTATTTTGAGGACTTTCTCACGGGACGAGACGGCCATGTTCCGCGACTCGCGAACGTGGCGTTGGACCGCATGGCCGATATCGGGGTGAATCTGTTTCGGCAGGTCTTTGATGGCGGCGAGGAAACCCGTCGACTTTGGGCCGAAGTCTCACAGGCGCTTCGCGGATTGCGAGTCGAGATCGAGGAGGCGGATCCGCGGACAAGGTTGTTTCCATGGGAACTGCTGCGTCCAGAACGCAACGCGGCGTCTGTATCGCTCGCTGTCAGCTCATTCGTGTTCCGCATTGCGCAGAGCCATATGTCGACGAAACTGGGCCGGCCGACCTTAATGCGTCATGGCGCGAGGCGGCCCGTAGAATTAGATGAATCGCGCCCGTATCGTGTGCTGTTCGTTATCTGTCGTCCGTTCGACGACAGTGACGTCGAATATAGGGCCGTCGCTCGTCCGGTACTTGCCGCCCTTGAACAGCGAAACCACCTGGGAATCACGCTTGACCTGCTGCGTCCCCCTACGTTCCGAAGATTATGCGTAGTACTGAAAGAGGCGGCCGATGCGGGTCGACCTTACCAGATCGTTCATTTTGACGGACATGGAACATGGGAGCATCTCGAGGGCAGCAGCGGCTTTCGTGGATATGCCTTGTTTGAACCCGAACTGCAAGGCCGGAGTCTTGTCCCCGGCGACAAGCTGGGAATGGCGTTGAACGCCGGCTCCGTCAAGCTGCTGATCATGAACGCGTGCCGTTCCGCCTATACGCAATCCAGTGGAGCGTTGTCGGCGCGGGGCATTGACGGTTTGCCCATGGCTGCGGATGCGGCGATGCCCGTTGCCTACGAAGTTGCCGCCAACGGTGTGGATAGCGTCATCGCCATGCGTTACAACGTTGGCGTCGAAACCGCAGCGCAGTTTGTCGTCCAGTTGTACGACGGTATAAGCCAAGGTGGCGAGCTTGCCGATATTTTCTCCGACGCAAGACGTGATCTAGCGTTCGCACACGGCCAGCAGCCGGCCTCCGAATGCTGGCAGTTGCCTGTCCTTGTTCAAAGCAAGACGGTGCAATTCCGGACGAATGAATCGACGGTCGGTCGACGGCGCGCGCGGTCCGGGAAGCATCGGAACATGTTTTCGGACGGCATCCCACCTGCTCCGGAAGGTGGCGTGATCGGCCAGGACTATGCTTTGCTTGCGATTGACCGAGCCCTCGTGAAGTATCAGGCGGTCATGCTCGTCGGGCCGCCGTACGCGGGAAAGTCCGTGCTTGCTCAAGAGTTTGCGCGTTGGTGTTCACTCACGCATCATCCTGGCGGACACGGAGCGGTCGCGCCCTTCGAAAAGGTCATCTATCGGGAGTTTGTCGGCGCGTTAGCCGCGCAGGACACGCTGTGCGATAGCATTTGCAGGGCACTGCCTATCGCGGTGGATGATTCGTTCTCCATCACTACCGCGACGAGCAGGCAGCTCCTGAAATCAACGTTGCTGATCGTGGATTGCAGTGTCGAGGTGGCGTCATCCAAAGTTTCCGGTGATAGGCCCGGAAGCTCAGGTGGCGGCAAGCTCGGCGATCTTATTCGCTCGCTGCTCCATGCGGGGCTCAGGATTGTCTGGGTATCGAGAAGTCCAGTCCGGTCGCTCCTTCCCGAGAAATCGACAGTAGCGTTCTCCCTGCGACGTCTGAGTCCAGACGCCTCGCGGGCCCTGGCGGGCGAGTGTCTTTCCCGGGAGTGCGTTGACGACGACCGCTTGCTCTCACTTCTCGTTGCGACGTCACGAGGCTTGCCCGGTGTTATCCGATGGATCATCGATCGCGCGCGTATCAATGCCACAGGGACAACGCAGTCCTTCCAGCAAGCGTTGGATGCGTTGCTGCAAGGCTTCGTGGTGAACGGCATTTTCGACGCCAGGCAGCCGAACAGTGTCTATGAAGCACTGTGCGCTTCCATCGACAGGCGATATCAAGCCGGCGAGCGAAGAGATCTCGCTCTCATCGCGCTGTTTCAAGGATTCTTCCAACTGGTCACACTCCGCAACCTGAAATGTGGACTGGATAGTCTCGAAGTTGACGCGCACGCTAACTCGCAGCGGCATTGGGGCGATCTGCTTCAGCGCGCGGAGAGCGATTATCTGCTGCAGTCCTGGGGAAGCGAAGCCTATGCCATTCATCCCTTTGGCCGAGCAATTTTGGTCCGCTGGTTTGAAGAGCACTTCGGAGAATTTGCACGTTCGGCATTTGACGAGACGGGGATGGCCGCTGTCGGCGCTTATGTGAAGGCGGCTGTCGAATTGGGCGACTGGCTGCAGTCCAGGGCCGACGTCGGTCGCGCCGCGGCGGTTCACGCGTTTGCGCTTGAAATATCCAATCTCGTCGCCGCATTCGACTATGCACTCGATTTAAAGGACTTGGAATCGGCAGTCGCACTTCTCTTCGCCATAAAAATCCAGTCGCAGTACGCACCAACTTCCAACGAATGGTTGGGGATGTTCTTACGAGCACGCACTGCCATTGAGGCGCAGCTCGCAAAAGGCTCCAGCTTGCCGCCGCTTAGCCAGGCCGTGTGGCTGGAGTTGGCAATTGCAGCGTCCGAGGGAGCGAGTGAATCGCAGAGGGCAAGGGCTCACTACTTCAGCTTTTGCGAGCAATGGATGCGTTCCACCATGCAAGACCCCGCATCGCAGCGGTCACCGGAGGCCGTTCAGGCAAGGTTTCGCTATGTCCATGCGGTTCTCAGCGCTGAAGACATGCTTGCGAGAAATGGCGTCGCCTACCTTGAGAGAACATTGCGCGAGGCCGCTGATGTGGCCTTCGCAATCGACCGGCCGCGCCTGCAAGCGCAGGCACTGGTTAGCCTGGCCAAACTCTACTACGGGGGTGCTCCGCCCGACGAAACGTGGACGGGCAAACTGGAGGAAGCTGAAGCATGTTTGATGAGAGTGCTCGATCAGGAGGGCGAAGTTGATGTGCCAACCTGTGCGGCGGCCTTTTTTTATCTTGGCTGTATTTGCGTCAAGAGATTCTATCGGAGCGCTGACGAAGCGAGCGATACGGACGAGCAAAACCGGTTGCTGGAATGCGCGCGTGAAAATTTTCTGCGCTCGGCGGCATACAATGAACTGCCCGCTGCGGGGATTGATGACGATCTGAAATCCATGCTCTATGACGAGCTCGGATTTGTGTCGAGGGCTCTCGGGGATGTGGAGGGTGTGGAGCGATACTTTCAGAAGTCGATGGCGCTGGCTCGCAAGATAGGCGACGAACATGGCGCCGCTGTGGCATGTCGAAACCTGGGTGCTGCCTTGACATCTTTTGGTTCAACTTATCTCGCCCGGCTTTATCTTCTCGAATCGCGACGAAGCTTCGTGCGTCTTCAACGAGAGGGGGACGTACAGGCAGCGGCGGAAATAGTCACTTGCCGTGAGCTCTACGATCATTTCTTTCACGAAGAAATGCCTGACACCGGTGAGTAGTTCATTGACCGGTGTCAGGCGACTTGCCTTAGAAGTCGTACGTGCCGGTCAACAGAACAGTTCGCGTTGGACCCGTCGGGATGAACTCGGTGCTCGTGCTTTACGAAGCCCAGTCCGAGGAGGCTTCGCTCATGGCACGCCGGTTCGGGCAGGCAACTGGCCGGACGCTTATCGAACTCACCGCAGCGTGAAGCCTGCCCTTGGGCGACCCGGAGACTGAGGCGACGTGGCGAATGGCGCATCGCGAGTGTGCAGGGGCGCGGATGATGACGCGATAGCGGCAGCGTAGCCTCCTCAATGACAGAATGCCGCTTCTTCAGCTACATTCATGGTTCCCATGTTGTGTCTTCATTGGGAATCAAACGAAGCATCGATCCATGAGCCGACACGTCAGCCCTCGCTGTCTGCGCCGCGTTGATGGGCGGTGCTCCCGAATCCTGGCATTCGTCTGGAGATAAACCTATGACCTTCTCACCTTCCAAGAAAATAGCTGTGTTGTTTGCATCGGCCGCGCTCGTCATCGGATCGATCACTCCCGCACTCGCGCAAAGCAGCGCGAGCGGCAGTACCGCCGACGCCGCGCCGGCGGCCTCCGCTCCGGCGGCAAAGACGACCAAGGCCCAGCGGAAGGCCGCTCGCAAGCAGGCTCGGGCAAAGAAAAACGCCGAGTTGAAGAAGCTGGAAGATGCCGGTTATCACCCGGCGCAGAACGATCCGAACTATCCGCAAGACCTGCAGAATGCGCAGAAGAAGGCGGGGATCGGTCAGGGCGCAAGTCAGTAGTACTGTTTAAGGCCGCGAGCGGGTTGTGTTGGGCAACCGCCCGCGGCGTCCGACGCGCTGCGCTCACATATGTAGCGTGCCGGGACTAGAACAACGTGCGGATGCCGACCCGTACCGCCGTGGAAGACTGGCCGGTGCCGACATAGATCCCGTTGGCAAACACCGGCGCTGCCCCGCCGCCGAGGAAAACCGGTGCGGCGCCGCCCGAGGCGCGCAGATAGGTCGCGCTCGTGTAGACATCGGTGCGCTTGGACAGGGCGTAATCGAGCAGCAGCGTCGCGTTCTGCCACTTCTGCGCTTCGAGCTTGCTGTACCAGTAGCCGCCCATTACCGTGGTCGCCGGTGTGACCTGGAGGATTTCGTTCACTTCATACGTCGGCATCGAGCCGTTGTCGTTGGCGATGCGGAAATGCGTATCGGTGAACAGCAGCCGCGTCGTACTGATGCCGAAGTGATAGTCGCCGCCCACCCCGACGCTGCTGACGTCGTTCGCCAGTACCGGCGTGGCAGGGAGATTGGGGAAGAACGTGGTGCCCGCCTGGCTGGGTCCGTTCAGACCGAGGTCGTGCGTATCGGTGTACGCGGCGCCGAGATCCAGCGGCCCGTTCGAATAGTGCATCCCGAACGCAATCACCCGTCCTGTTCCTGCCGATACGGATTGCGAAGGAAACGCGTACAGTGCGCCGGCCTGAAACCCCGCGTAGTTCGCTGAGGTGTACTTGACGGCGTTGTTGATGTGCAAAGTGCCGGCCAGGTGATCGAAATCGCCGGGGTGCCAGGAGTATTGGCCGGCGACTGAGCCCATCGCGAACTGCGTGAGGTCGTCCCAGAAGAAGTCGTACTGCTTGCCGAGCGTGAGCCGGCCGAATCGGTCGTTGGCGATGCCCAGCCACGCCTGGCGGCTGAACAGCACGCCCGATTGCACCATGCTCCCGGAGTAAAGATTGAAGCCGTTTTCCAGGTCGAAGATGACGCGCGAGCCCCCACCGATATCCTCCATGCCGCGTAGGCCCCAACGGTTCGACTGGATCGATCCGTCGTTGGCAACGAAGGCGGAATGGCCGTTCAGGTTGCTGAAATAGGTGACACCCGCATCGATAATGCCGTACAGCGTTATGCTGCTTTGCGCGTGGGCTAACGGGCTCGCCAGCGCAAGCAGGGCAGTGGTACTCAAGGCAAACTTTTTCATTGCTAGTCTCCAGTCATTATTTTTCAGGCAAAACGGTGCCCTCCCTGGCTAAAGGGATATCGGTTCCCGTTGGGGAATGCCCGGCGGGCCGCCGGGCGTCAATGCGATAGCTGCGTGGCCGTCGTACGGGCCGTGTTTGGCCGCTAGCCGTCGAAGCGATAAAGCGTCGAGTCAGTACGGAAGCGCACACCGGCGCTCAAGGCATTGCTGACGACCAGGTAGCGCTGCGCGTCGACGGTGAAGGTGGCGGCGTCGGTGGCGCCCGAGGTGGCGAACGGGCCGACGCGCTCGAAGCGATCGTCCCGCCACCTGAAAATCTCCGACTGCGTCTCGACAACCGGTGCTTTAGGCGTGCCGGTGATAAAGCACACGCGCACCAGATAGCGTCCCTGCTTGCCGTCGATCAGACAGAGCTCGCGTCCACCCGCGCCGCCCAGGGTTTGCGTGGCGACGAACTGGGCGCCGTCGAATCGATAAAGCGTGGTGTGCTTGAGCAGATTGGCGTGCAGCATCCATAGCGCGCCATTCGCTTCGAAAAAGCGGAAGGCACGTCCACCGTTTTCGTCGAAGCTTTGCAGCGGCGCGAAGGTCTCGCCGTTCCAGCGCAGCACCGACGAACCGCTCACATGATCGGCATACGCGAGATAGCGCTCGCCTTCGAAACTGACAAACGCGAAGTTGTAGCCCCATTGTCCGTCGAGGGTCTGAAACGGTTCGAAGCGTTCGCCGTTCCATTCGAACAGGCGCGAGTCGCGTGGATGGCGGGGAACCATGCCATCCACCACCACGCCTTGCGCCAGCGCGAGAAAGTGTCGCGAGTCGAACGAGAAGGCGACCCACTGCTTCGCTGCGAATGCCGGGAAGTCTTGTAGCGGCACCCATGCGTGGGCGATGCGTTCGTAGACAACCGCGTGGGTGTCGAGGTCGTACGGTCCTTTGCCGGTTCGAATGCCGGCGGCCGCGAGAAAACGCCGGCCGTCGATTTCAAAGTATTCCAGATCTTCGCCGCCGGGTAAGGGCAGCGCTTCATGCTCGACGAAGCGGCCGTCCAGCCAGCGGTAGATGGGCGCTTCAATGTCGCTGTCGCCACCGTTCATATAGGGCGGCTCGCCCGCTACGTCGCGGGCCAGTTGCGGCACGCCGAGAAAGAGACCCTCGTCGGTCGTAAAGACTTCCGCCGCCCGCGCACCGCTTGTGGGCAATTGCTGCAGCTGCGTCAGCAGGCCGCCGCCCGATTCAATGTTTGCCATTACCGGCTTCTCCTAACTCAGAACCTGGGATTGCAAAAGACCGGGCCGGCGGGAGCGGCCCATTCTCTTCGCGTGGACGCAGCAGATTGGCGAGCGCGATGCCGAGCGCAGCGGCCACCGCCAGCAGCGCCGCGAGCATGAACAGCGTGTCGAATGCCAGATGCTGCGACAGCAGGATGCCGCCGACCACCGGCCCGATGATCGAACCGAGCCGGCCGATGGCGAGCGCCCAGCCGATGCCGGCCGCTCGCACGTCGGCGGGAAAGAGATGGCTGGCGATAGCCGGAAACGTCAACTGCCCGCCGACCAGAAACGCGCCCACCGCGAACAGCATCGCCAGCGCGAGGTTCCCCGCGCCGATGAGGTGGCCGAGCGCCGCCGTCAACAGCGCGCCGCCAATGAACGACAGCGACACTGGCACGAAGGGGCCGCGTTTGCCGACCATCGCCGACAGCACCAGCGCGCCGCCGATCGCGCCGAAGTTGAGCACGACAGAGCCGAGCGCCGCGCGACCCGGTTCGACGCCGTTCATGTTGAGCATGGTAGGCATGAAGCTGACGAGAAAGCCCGAGAGGATCATGCTCGACAACACGCCGAACCACAGCGCCAGGGTTGCCGGGAGCCGGCCGCCGGCGAACACGCCGCTCACTACGTGCAGACCGCGTGCCGCCGCTTGCTGCCGCGCGGCGGCCCGTTCGTCGCGGCTGAGCGCGTGCGTCGGGATCACGAGCAGCACGGGGATCAGCACGAGCAGGGCGAAGGCGCCGCCCATCAGGAAGACGAATGGCCAGCCGAAGCGCACCATCAAGGCCGCGGTAATCGCGCCGCCGACCACCGCGCCAAGCGGAAAGCCGATGAACATCAGGATGACCAGGGATGAGCGCCGTTGCGGCGAACTGCTTTCCGCGGTGATGGCGGCAACCGGCGGAATGGCGCCGCCCATCCCGAGACCGCCGATAAAGCGCAGCGCGGCCAGCATCGTCGCCGATGTGGCAAATGCACAGCCGAGTGTGAACACGCCGGTCACACCGAGCGCCAGCAGGAGCATTGGCCGCCGCCCGAAGCGGTCGGCCAGCGGCCCGACGATCAGCGACCCCAGCACCGTGCCGATAAATCCCGCACCGAAGACGCGGCCCAGGGTAGCGTGATCGATCTGCAGCGACTTCGCGAGCAACGGCGCGACGAACGACAGCATCAGCGTGTCGAAGCCGTCGATCATCGAGACCGCAAAGCACACCAGCGTAATGCTCAGCACGTTGCTGACCGGTGGACCTGCAGCAGGCTCTCGTGCAAGTAGGTTCATGAAGCTTGTCTCCTTCATCAAGGGCGTTTTCTTATGGTCCGCGCGGATGCCCTGCCGCGCGGGTCGTGTCGGCTTTCGCCTTTGATCGTCTCTAGGACCGTTCCGCGTGCGGATACCTCACGTTCGTAAAGCCCGGTATCTCCACCTGTTGCGGCTGGTTGCCGTTGCTGTGCAACTGATCGACGATGTAATCAGCGACGCAATTCGACAGGAGTTGGTTCGGGTCTTCCATGATGCGTCGCAGCCGCGCCGTGGTGGCTTCGCGATCGTCGACCGATCTGATCGGCGGCATGCCGTCGGCGGGCGCGGGATCGAAGCGGTACGGACGCTGCTCGGGAAAGAGAGCGCGTGCGACGTCGATACTCGCGCGCGTGTTCAGCCACAACGCCCTGTAGCTGCGTTCGAGTTCCGCGAGTCCCGCCGCGTCGGGCAGTTCGGCGACCGAGAACGACGGCGCATGCGGCGCGACGAACACGCGCTCCGGCAGAAGCGTGCGGTTCGACGCGCACCACACCAGATAGCACATGTTGTTGGTCGCCCACGTGGCGCCGGCCGTCGGCCGGCCCGATCGTCCGCTGACCAGCACCATCAGGCGACTCCAGTCGAGTGCTTGCGCGCGCAACCAGTTGCCGATGCGATAGACGATGTCGAGAAAGGCGAGCCCGAAGGTGGCGAACATCACATCGTTCATCGACACAGGAAAGGCGTCCGTGGGCGGCGCGGCGAAGTACTCGTCGTTCAGGCGTGCGAAGTTCAGCAGCGAGTGATCCTTCCCGATCCGCTCGAGCAGGTCGATCGTGACGCCGCAGGTGTAGTCGACCAGATCGGCGATCTTCTGCTCGTGGCCCGCGAAGCTGGCGACGGCGACATGATCGCGCCACAACGCGAGCGAATTCGCCGCGCGGGTTTCCTGCGCGTGACCCCGCAGGCGCGCCGCATCGCTTTGCCAGCTATCGTCCTCTGGCGACAGTTCGCGCATGCGCGCCAGGTAGGCGACGGCCAGCGGCAGATGCGACACCGCCGTCAGTTCGATGAAGCCGCGCGTCGATTTGCGAAAGCTCTCAATAGCCGGCGCACGGCCTGCGCCGGGAAACAGCACGATATCGCTGCCGGTCGAGACGAGCAGCGGCGCGTCGGCGTCCTGCCGCGTCATCTGCCCGGTCAGGTGCGCGCCGATGCTCTGCGGGTCCGACGTGAACGCGCGAAAGAGACCGGCAAACGCTGCGTTGGGTTGGTAGGGCATGATAGGTTTGACTGCCTCAGTAATCGAACAGGCGTGCGGGATTGTCGGAGAGAATCATCTTCCGCACCGCCGGATCGTCGGTCCATGCGCCGAGCAGGTTCAGCAACTCGCCGGTGTCGCGCGTCGAATCCGGAATGTGCGGCCAGTCGGAGCCCCAGATTACCTTGTGCGGCGCCGCTTGAACGATGGCTTCGGCCATCGGCGCCACAGCTTCATAGCCACGATGTTTGGCGATCCGGTACGGCGCGCTCAGCTTCAGCCAGCACTGGCCGTCTTTCAGCAAACTCAGCAGGCGTTCGAAATCGGCGGGCGTCAGGCCATCTTCTTCGAGCATATAACCCATGTGGTCGATCACGAAGTCGGTCTGCACGTCAGCGAGAAACGGGATCAGGTTGCGCACCACCCAGCCCGGCGCATAGAACTGCACATGCCAGCCCAGACTCGCGCAAAGGCGCGCCATGCGCGTGATGTATTGCTGGATCTCCGCAGTCGGCAAGCCGGAGCGCGCAAACAGGTCCAGCCGCACCGCGCGAACGCCGGACGCGTGGTAACTGTCGAGCGTCGCGGCATTCGTGCCTTCGTCGATCATCACCACGCCGCGTGCGATCGATCCGGCCACATGCAGTGCATCGATCATGCAGCGGTTGTCGGTGCCGTAGAAACTCGGCTGCACGATCACGAAGCGCTTGAGCTGCAAGCGGCCCATCAACTGCAGGTAGTACGCGAGCTTGCCGTCGGGCAGCGTGTAGTGCGGATGTTCGACGTGTCGATATTTGTCCAGCGGACCGAATACGTGCATGTGCGCATCGCAGGCGAGCGGCGGCATCGTGAACGACGGGCGCGACAGCGTTTCAAAGTCGCGCATCGGGGTGGAGATCAGGGGAGTCTCTGCCATGGTCTGAAAGTAGGGGAGTTTAAAGAGCGCGGGCCTGGTCCGCGCGTTCGCGCAGCGCCGCAAGGAAAACATCGCTGTCGATGCCGCCGAAGATGAACGGGGCCGCGCCTTCGCGGCGCAGCTCGTTCAGCGCCTCGCACTCGGGCATGCCGCCGACGATCGCGACCTTGCCGTGCCGCTGCGCTGCCGCGATCACCTGGCGGCAGGCGGCGACCACCTCGGGATGGGCCGATTCGCCGGTGTGCCCCAGATCGGCTGACAAATCGTTGCAACCGAGCGCCAGCACGTCCACGCCTTCGACCGCGGCAATCGCGTCGGCTGCCTCGACGCCGGCGCGGCTTTCGATCAGCACCTTGAGCACGGTCGCTTCGTTGAGGCGCCGGTTCATCTCGCGCGGTGCGAGCTTTTCAAAGTTCACATACGGTAGCGTCGCGAGTTGCGAACGCTGTCCAAGCGGCGGAAAGCGCGTGGCGATCACCGCATCGCGCGCCTGCTGAGCCGTTTCGACACGCGGCACGATGATGCCGAGCGCGCCGCCGTCGAGTACCCGGTTGATCGTGCCGTAATCGCGCTCGGGCACGCGCACCCACGGCATCAGGCCGAGGTCGACGGCGCACGAGGCGAGCTGGGCGACGGTATCGACGGGCAGCGAACTGTGCTCCATGTCGATCCAGATCGTGTCGTAGCCGGCCGCCTTGGCCCAGCGCACGATGTCCGTCGTGCGCGAGGCCCGGATGCCCAGCGCAATGATCTTGTGCCGCTCGCGCAGGCGTTCGACCAGTTCCGCACCGTTCATGCTGTCTCCATCGTTGTGTTGGTGGAATACAGTATCGTCGCTGGAACAGTTTTGATCTATTCTCTGAAATCAACTTATTGATTTGCAGAGTAAATCAGTGAACATCCGGCATCTTGAGTATTTCGTCGTCCTTGCCCAGGAATTGCACTTCCGGCGCAGCGCCGAGCGGCTGGGCATCACCCAGGCCCCGCTGAGCCTCGCGATCCAGGCGCTGGAGGCGGATCTCGGCGCACGGCTCTTTCACCGCACGCGCCGCAGCGTGGCGCTGACCGAGGCCGGGTTCGCGCTGCTCGACGACGCGCGGGCGATTCTGGCGCGCGTCGAACATGCGAAGGAGAGCGTGTGGGATACCGTCAGCGGCGAGGTTGGGCGGCTGCGTGTCGGGTTTACCAATGCGTCGACGCTGTCGCCGTTTTTCCCGCGGCTGATTCATGCGTACCGGACGCAACGGCCGAAGGTCAACATCGCGCTGCTGGAACTGTCGTCGTCCCTGCAGATCGAGGCCATCGAGCAGCGGGAGATCGACGTCGGTTTGCTGCGGCTGCCGGAAAGCGCGCTCCCCACCGATGTCGTGTTCACGCCGTTGCTGGAAGAACCTCTGCTGCTGGCGATGCACGCGGGGCATCGGCTCGCCGAGGTGGCCTCCATCAAGCTGGCGGATCTGCGCGACGAGCCGTTCATTGCGTATCCGCGCCAGGCAGGGGTGGCCGTGTACGAACAGACGGTTGCGTTGTGTGCGAAGCGCGGCTTCGAACCGCAGGTCGTGCAGGAGGCGCAGCAGGCTTCCACGCTGATTGGGCTGACCGCCACGGGGCTCGGCATTGCCCTCGTGCCCTCAACGCTGCAGACCATTGCGGTGCCGGGCGTCGTGTTCCGGCATCTGGACGAGACCGACACCATTACCACGCTGTACATCGCGCATCGCTATCGTGACGCCAACGCCCGGGCCATGCAGTTTGTGGAGCTGGCCCTGGGGCTTCGTTAGTATTTCATTAGGATGACGATAGGTATTCGCCGGGCCATCGTGAAGCGCTGAAGGCCACACGCATGAGCGCGCTTGCTTCGCTCGCGTCAGGCGCGCCAGGGAGCGGGATTCAGTGCGCGTTTGGCCGCCTCGAGGAACACCCGCTGCCGGACCGACATCCCCTGGCGCGTCGGCAGCAAGGCCATGACCGGTGCAGGCGCCAGGCTCCACGTGGGCAAGACCCGGACGAGTTTGCCTTCCGCGATCAAATGGGACACATCCCACTCGGAGCGCTCGGCGATGCCGAGCCCGTCGATCGCCCAGTCCCTGATGACGGTACCGTCGTTGGTGGAAAGCGCGCCGGAGATCCGTACGGTGACCGGCTTTTGTGCGTGCTTCGCACCACTGTCGCGCGGCGTAAACCGCCAGCGTGGCAGGTCTTCGTCGTTTTCCCGCAGGCACAGGCATTCGAACTGGGCAAGCTCGGAGGGATGCTTGACCTGCCGCAGGCGGCGCGCGAACGCGGGACTGGCGCAGAGCAAACGGTCGTTGGGCGCGAGGAAGTGTCCGATCCATGACGACGCCCTGAGATTGCCGATGCTGACGACAACATCGGCCCCCGCGGCGGCGGTCAGCGGGCTCTCGGATAAATGCAATGAGATGGCGAGCCTGGGATGGGACTGGCGCAGCTCGCCGACGATCGACGACACATACGCGCGACCGAAGCCCAGTGGCGCGACGACCCGCAGATTGCCGCTCACATGGTCTGTTTTGCCCGATACGCTCGCCGGGATGGCCTCTATCCGTTCGAGCAGTTCCTTCGCCTCGTCGAGGAAGCGGCGGCCTTCATCGGTGAGCGAAAAGCCGCGCGCTTCCCGGATGGCCAGGCGGACACCCAGGCGTTCCTCCAGTCTTTGCAGCCGGATCGTCACTGCGGGCGGGGTGAGATTCAGGCGTCGGGCGGCTGCCGCGAGCGAGGGCGACACCCCCAGGGCGCGGAACAGGCGCATATCATCCAGCTCGACCATTACTTTTCCTTTAACGATGGGTTAGTCTGCCAACCGACAAGCCGAAGCGTACATGGAAGCGACATCCCTCTCTGGATCGGCCAGGACTTGCAGCACGGAAAAATTCAAACGCACTTAAGAACGGCGCCGCGCTGCCGATAGTGCGTATGGAGTACATGCCGATTGAAGGTTGCGACGGCTTCGATCACAGGTGTAAGCTGACAAGCTGAAAAAAACATCGAAAAACCCGCCCAAAAAAAAGCCGGAAACTCGGTATCCTATTCGCACCCGTGAGAGGGGCAGGGCAGGGAAATGCGTAGTCAGCGGCACTTTTGACAATATTAAAGGCTGTATCCTAGTCACCTTCGCACGATGGAGACGCTGTGATTCGACGTAGCCTCGGGGGTCTGCTACTGACGTTAAGCTGTCTGGGCAGCGCTATGGCGGCCGGTCCCACCTGTTCGCGTTCATTTACGCTGGCGTTGCACGATCACGGTCTGCTGTATTCGGTCGACACCGATTCGGGCATCGACAAAGACTTCGCCGACGAGTTGATCCGCCGCAGCGGTTGCCAGATCCGGGTTAGCCTCATGTCGCGCGCGCGGATCTGGAAGCTGATCGAATCCGGCGCACTCGACTTCAGCCTCTCCGGCATCGCCAACGACGAGCGCAATCAGTACGCCGATTTTGCGTGGTACTTCAGCAATAAATATTATCTGCTGGTACGCAAGGATGCGGGCATTCAGCGCTTGGCCGATTTCGAGCACAACGACCAGTTCCAGCTCGGCGTGATCCGCAGCTTCCGCTATAGCGAGTCGGCCAACCGGCTGGTCGACGACCTGGCGGCCGAAAACCGCGTCACCCAGGCGAGCGGTCTGGATCCGCTGTATCAGGCGCTGCTGCTCCGGCACATCCAGGGGATGATCATCGAGCCCTTCGATTACCCCGCCATCGACGAAAAGCAAATCCGCGACGTGACCGCGATCGTGGAGTTCAACGACCCCGCCGTTCCGCACGGCCTCATCATGTCGAAGAAGGCGCTGTCGCCCGCGGAGCGCGACAAGTGGCGCGCCCTGGTCAACGAAATGCGTGCCGACGGTACCGTACGGCGGATCTTCGAGAAATATTTCAAACCCGACCTCGCCGAGTCGATGGTCAATTTCCCGACGCCACCGTGAGCTGGGCGCGCCTGGTTCTCCTTCCGCTGCTGGTCCTGTCCGCTTCACTGAGTGTTACGTGGATACTGTGGGACCATGAGCGGCAAGCGGCCCGCCATGAACTGCTCACCCAGTTCGACTACTCGCTGGGCGACGCGGTCAGCAGGATCGAGCAGCGGATGGGCACCTATGAGCTCCTGCTACGCGGCGTGCAGAGCATGTTCGCCGCCACCGGCGAGGTGGACCGCGAGCACTTTCGCGACTACGTCGGCACGCTCGATCTCGACGCCGCCTTCTCGGGCATTCAGACCATTGGCCTCGTCGAGTGGGTGCCGGCCGCGCAAAAGGACGAGCATGTCGCCGCCATGCGGCGCCAGGGGCTGTCCGGCTATGCGATTCAGCCTGAGGGTTCGCGCGAAGACTACGCGCCGGTCATCCAGCGCGAGCCGCGCATTGGTCTGAATCGCGCGGCGCCCGGCTTCGATGCCTGGACCGACCCGGTGCGGCGAAGCGCCATGGAGCAGGCGCGCGACTCCGGCATGGCCGCCATTTCCGGGAAGGTCCGCCTGGCGGTGGATCCCGACGCCAGCGCTCACCCCGGTTTCATCATGTACCTGCCGATCTACGCACGAGGGCAACCGCAGGACAGCGTCGCCCAGCGCCGCGCGCACCTGGTCGGTTGGGTCTACGCCTCGTTTCGCATGCACGATGTGATCGCCAGTCTGTATGGCGAGCAGCCGCCTGGTCTGTCCATCGCGATCTACGATGGCGTCGAACCGTCGCCCGCCGCGCTGCTGCACCGGACACCTGAAGCGGCCGGGCGGCATGTGCCCGTGGATATTTCGGCCAACGAATATCTGGTCGTCGACGGTCATGACTGGACCCTGTCGATGAGTGCCCAGGACGACTTCAAGGCGCGCTTCGGCCGTAACGCGGCGTGGTTGATCGCCAGCATCGGCACGGGCCTTAGCCTGCTGCTGGCGTTCCTCACCTGGCTCATCATGACCGGACGCGGCCGCGCGATGCGGCTCGCCTCGGCGATGACCAAAGAATTGCGCGAGAACGAGGAGAAATTTCGCGCGATTGCCGACTGCACGGTTAACTGGGAGGTCTGGTGGGGGCAAGACGGCAAGCCGCGCTGGATCAACCCATCGGTGGAGGAGTACATCGGCTATACGGTCGAGGAGTGCATGGCCATGCCCGATTTCGCGGGCGCGCTGATCCATCCGGAAGATCTGCCGCGCGTGGCGCCGGAGTTTCGGAAAGGGCAGCAGGGTTTTCGCGGCGACGACCTCGAATTTCGTTGCATTCGCAAGGATGGATCGCTGATCTGGCTGTCCGTTTCGTGGGTGCCGATCAGCGATGCCAAGGGCGATTTCATCGGCTTTCGCACGAGCGGACGCGACATCACCGAGCGCAAGCAGGTCGAGGCCGAGCTGCGGATTGCCGCAGTCGCATTCGACTCGCAGGAACCGATGATGATCACCGACGCCAGCGCCAAGATCCTGCGCGTCAACTCGGCGTTCACCGAATGCACGGGCTACGCGCCCGAGGAGATCGTGGGTCTGACGCCGCGCGTGCTTCAGTCCGGCCGCCACGACGCCGCCTTCTTCCGTGAGATGTGGGAGACGATCCAGCGCGACGGCGGCTGGCAGGGCGAGATCTGGGACCGCCGCAAGAATGGCGACGTCTACCCCAAGTGGCTCGCGATCTCCGCGGTGATGGGCGAGGATGGGGTCGTCAGTCATTTTGTGGGCACGCATCACGACATCACCGAGCGCAAGATCGCCGAGGAGAGAATCAAGGAACTGGCCTTCTTCGATGCGCTGACTCACCTGCCCAACCGCACTTTGCTGCTGGACCGCCTGAAGCAGGCGATCACGGCCAGTGCCCGCAGCGAAACGTGCGGCGCCTTGCTGTTCATCGACCTGGATCACTTCAAGACCTTGAACGATACCTTGGGCCACGACAAAGGCGACCTGCTGCTGCAGCAAGTGGCGCAACGTCTGGCTGCCAGCGTGCTCGAGAGCGATACCGTGGCTCGCGTGGGCGGCGACGAGTTCGTGGTGGTGCTAGGGAGCCTGCACGAAAACTGGGAAGAGGCGGCCAGCCAGACCGAAGCGCTCGGCGAGAAAATCCTCGCGGTGCTGGGGAGTCCGTATCAACTTGGCGAGATTGAATACCGCAGTACGGCGAGCGTCGGTGCGACTGTGTTCAGGGGACATCAGGCGTCGATCGACGAACTCCTCAAGCAGGCCGATCTCGCGATGTACAAGTCCAAGGAGAAAGGCCGCAACGCCGTGTGTTTCTTCGACCCCGACATGCAGACCGTGGTGGTGGAACGCGCTGCGCTGGAGGCGGGCCTGCGCGATGCCATCGAGGAAAACCAGTTCCTGCTTCACTACCAGGCGCAGGTCGACGGCACCTGCATCACGGGCGCCGAAGCCCTGGTGCGCTGGCAGCATCCCACGCGCGGGATCGTGCCGCCTGCCGATTTCATCCCGCTAGCCGAAGAAACCGGACTGATCCTTGCACTGGGAAGCTGGGTCATGGAGGCGGCCTGCGCGCAACTGGCGCAATGGGCCACGCGGTCCGAGACGGCGCACCTCACGATCGCGGTCAATGTTAGCGTCCAGCAGTTCCGCGAACCGGATTTCGTGGACAAGGTGTTGAGCATCATTGCTCGAACCCGCGCGAGACCCGACCGGTTGAAGCTGGAGTTGACCGAAAGCGTGCTGGTGGACAACGCGGAGGACATCATCCGCAAGATGGGGGCGCTTAAGGCGCGTGGCGTGGTGTTCTCGCTGGACGACTTTGGAATTGGATATTCTTCGCTATCCTATCTGAAGCGTCTGCCGCTGGATCAGTTGAAAATCGACCGGTCGTTCGTGCGCGATGTCCTGGTCGATCCGAATGACGCGGTGATTGCCAGAGCTATTGTGGCGCTTGCGCAGAGCCTGGGGCTGGGCGTGATTGCCGAGGGCGTGGAGACCGAGGCTCAGCGGGATTTCCTCGCGGCTGCGGGATGTCACGCGTATCAGGGCTACTATTTCTGCCGTCCGCTTCCTGTCGAGGGGTTTGAAGCGTTTTTGAGCCGGCTCGAGACGGGGCAGTGCGTGGCCGAGTAGGGGGAAGGGGAAACGCGGGTCTTCGCGACCAGCGTTTCCAGGGCGTTAAAACGTTACCGTGCCGGCGTGTGGCCGAAACTCGTCGACAGCGCGTCGATCTGGCGCTGCGTGAAACGCGTCAGCGCACGCCAGGTGATGCACGTGAGCCAGATGCAGAGCAGCAGGCCGAGCAAGCCGATCGGCAATGCGATAACGGCGTAGCGTAGCGCGATGGATTCGAGCGTTTTGCCGCCGAGCCCGGAGATGTGGATATGATCCTGGCTGTCGTCGACCGCGATCCCGCCGTCGCCGATCGATACCTGGCTGCCGTCGCTGTTGTCGTTCACGCTCAGGTGGTGCGTATCGCCGTTTGCGTCCTGGTCGAAGCTCGCATGACTGCCGTCCGTGTCGACGATGTTCCAGCTCAGCGCCTGCTTATCCTCGCCGCTGCGCGCCAGCGAGAGCCGGCCGTCCACCGTGTCGCGGAAATCGAGTGCGTTCACCGCGTCGCGGTCGATGCTGAAGCTACCGTCGGCGTTTTGCGTCAGCAATTTGCGCGCGGCGTCATCGGGTATCTCCGTCTCGAGTTGGCCTTGCGCGTCGCGCTTAAGTTCGATCGGCCCGGCCGTGGTGACGAGATCGACCCGGGCACCGTTGTTCAGACGCAAGACGAAGCGCTTGTCGAGTACCTGCAGTCCGGCGAAGTCGGTGTGTAAATCGCCG
Source organism: Paraburkholderia phenazinium (assembly GCF_900142845.1). Classification (NCBI taxonomy): domain Bacteria; kingdom Pseudomonadati; phylum Pseudomonadota; class Betaproteobacteria; order Burkholderiales; family Burkholderiaceae; genus Paraburkholderia; species Paraburkholderia phenazinium. The sequence continues at coordinate 2,877,436 of NZ_FSRU01000001.1, read as the reverse complement.
ACCTGATCGGTGGATTTGGTTTGCGTCTCTTTGCCGAGATTCAGGTTGAAATCGGTACCGAAGAAATGATGACTACCGAGCACGAGCATCGCGACCAGTCCCGCCACGGCCAGCGCGCCGGAGACGACATATCCCACCGTCAGCATCAGCAGATACAGCAGGAACGGTCCAAGCAACAGCAGTTGCAGCAACCCGAGCCGGGCGACCGACGCGACCACGCGCATCAGGTTGCCGACCGAGCGCTGCGCTTCCCACTGCCGGTAGTTGGCCTGAGCCGTGAGTTCGCGCGCGAGCTTGGCGGGGTCGCCGAGCGCGGCGATCACTTCTTCCTCGTGACGGCCGGCAGCCAGCGCATCGCCGATATATTCGCGGTAATCCGCAACGATCTCGTCGATCGCGGCCTTGGGCAGACTGCTGAGTTCCCGCCGCAACGCTTCAATGAATCCGTCCTGCTTCATCGGTTTTCCCCTGTGTCCTGTTGTTTGCCTTGTTGTGCCAGCACGCCGTTGACTTCGTCAACGAAACTGCGCCATTCGTCTTCCATTTCCAGCAGACTGCGACGACCGGTGCCCGTGAGCGAGTAGTACTTGCGCGGCGGCCCTGAGGTCGACTCCACAAGGTAGGTCGACACCCACGCTTCGGCCTGCAGCCGCCGCATCAGTGGGTAAATGGTGCCTTCGCTGATTTCCATGGTTTCGGCCAGCGTCGACACCAGCTCGTAGGCATAGCTGTCCCCGCGGGCCAGCACAGCCAGGACGCACATGTCGAGCGTGCCTTTCTTGAGTTGGGTTTTCATCGCATTTCAGAACATATTCGACACGTTGCCAGGTACTGTGTTATGCATGGTATCTAGCCGCAATAAGGCCCTACCGAATGTCATGGCGGCACTTTAGCAGCCTGTACCGTTTTATGCAAGGTACTGTTTAATGCACGCATGCTGCTTCCATCATGGAAACGGGCCGCTTGTAGCGGCCCGTTGTATACGTGAGTCAGTGCGCCCGGCGGCGCATGCGAGTGAGGGCGCCTATTCCCATCCCTGATACCCGGCCGGTTGCGCCGAATTGCCGTAACCGGCGGGGTACGGCCGCCGCAGTTCAGGCGGCGTGTACATCTGGTTCTGGTTATAGGCCGGGTAGGCAGGCGGGCGGTTCACGATGACGACCTGCTGTGCCGCCGCTTGAGCGGGCGGCCGAGGTACGTAGGCGGACTGCGCGTAAGCCGCCTGGTACTGAGGGGGCGGATACTGCGCAGGCGCGTACTGGTTAGCCTGAACGGCTCGAGGCGGTGGGGGCGGCGGTGCGTATTCCCGTCCGGCGTATCCTCCTGACGCCTGGGACTCTGTTGACGCCTGGTTGTAGGCCGGCACCGCCCGCTGAGCGTTCTGCGAATCGCGGCTCTGCGTCACCTGCGTGTCGTCGTCATGGTCCGATTTTTCGTCCGGCAATGCCGTCACGGCTTGCGTCGGAATCAGTATGGGCGGCTCGGACTCGGTGCCCGGCAGCTTCAGCGGCGTAGCCCGCGTCGAGGCCTGCTTCAGAGCTGCAGGTTGCACTTCAGCCCGCTTAGGTGGCGTGACATGCACTGACACCTGCTTCAATGACGCGATCGGCGCAGCGATCCGTCGCGGCGGCACAGACTCGATCTGCGCGTAAACATGCTTTTGCGGCGCGGGCGCGATTTGCGCGGGAATGCGCTTCAGCGGCACAGGCGCGGCCTGGGCAACGACCTGCCTGGGTGGCATGGCTCGCGCAGCAGCCACCCGCTTCGGCGACGCGAGCGGCGCGGGCAACGGCTTCGCCGGTGCGACCGGCGCGGCTACCTGCCTCAGCGGCGCGGCCTGCGCTACGACCCGCCTTGACGGCGCAATCCGCTCGGCAACCGGCTTCGGCGACGCGGGCACGGCCGGCGCGGCAAGCTGCTTCTGCGGATGCTTTACCTCGTCACCCAAGGTTGCATAGGATTTCGAATCTTCCCTGGCGCGCGCGTTATAGCCGATGAAATACGCGTAGCGCAGGTCTTTCAGGTGCGTCTGATTGTCGGTGTTGGCGGAGACGCGTTCTTCGCCGGGATCGAGAGAGGCGTCGATATTCGAGTCTTCGTAGGCCGAGGTTGCCGCATCAGCGGCAAGGGCGGACTCGGGATGCAGCGCACCCACAGAAGACACCAGCGCGGCGGCTACCGCGACGAGCACTTTTTTTTCCATACTTTCACCTCGGGATTCCGTGCGACGGTCCGCGTGGGATTCTCCAATCGCCAGACGGGACTTTCAATCGCGCATCCGGGATATCGACTCTTTTTAGCACGTCCTGAAGGGCCCAGGATAACGTTTCCGGGTATAACCCAGGCGAAAGACTATATGCCGAACAACCATAGCAGTCCCGACGTTGTCGGTCCGGAAATTTTTGCCTCCTCCGGCGGTGATGGCGCGCGCCGCTGGTTGCTACAAGGACGCCAAGAGCGCAATGGATGAGCGCCCGCAACGTCCGCTATCCGGCGTCAGTGAGCCGTTAGGGATGGCACGATCAGCCTGGCAATTTCATGCGGCGCGTCTTCGATGCTGTAGTGGCCGACTTGCGCGAACCGTGAGACCGGCGTTCGGGCAACGTCTGATGCGCACGGCGCTGCGGTCGCCATGTTGGTGCGGGTCGAACCGCATCAACCTGTTGACCTTCCACTCATTCGACACTTCCTGCAAACCTCTCGGCCAGCCGCTCCCGCTCGAACGCTTCGACAACGAAGTCCACAAACACGCGTGTCTTCGCCGGCAGCAACGCGCGCGTCGCGTAGTAGATCGAGATCGCCCCGGCGTCCGCGTACCAGCGCGGTAGCAACCGTACGAGTTCCCCGCGTTCGATCGACGGCAGCACGTCCGACACGGACAGCAGCGCGACGCCCAGTCCGAGAATGGCCGCTTCACGCATCGCTCCCGGGTCGTTGACCATGATGGTTTCGTTGAGCCGCGCGGGCATCTCCTCGCCCGCTGTGTCGCGCATCGTCCGCTGGCTTATGCGGCCGGTGCGGCTCGAGCGCATCGCGATGCCGTCGAGTTGCGCAAGCGCTCCAGGATCGGCCGGTGGCGCGCGGCCGGCCATGTAGGCCGGGGACGCCACGGCCACGAGATGCGCCGGCGTCAACGCGCGCGACACGACGCCCGGGGCGAGATCGAATCCACCACCCAGCGCCGCATCGTATCCCTCTGCGATCAGGTCCACCTGCCGGTTCTCGAAGTACCAATCCGGACGAACCATCGGATAGCGCGCGAGGAACGCCGGCAGCAGCGGCATGACGTACGTGATGCCGAAGGTCGGCGGCATGCTGACTTTCAGCACGCCGGCCGGCTCGCTGCGATCGGTTGAGACGGACGCGATCGCGGCCTGCAGCGCGTCCAGATTGCCGCCAATTTCCACCAGAAAACGCGTCCCCGCCTCGGTCAGCGTGAGCTTGCGCGTCGAGCGCTGGAACAGCCGCACGCCGAGATTGCGTTCCAGCAGCGCAACGTTCCGGCTGACCGCTGCGGGCGTCAGCGCAAGACGCCGCGCGGCCGCGGAGAAGCTGCCCGTTTCGGCGCTACGCACGAACGACTCGAGGTTGGCCAAGGTTTCCATGCTGGGATATTAAAGCAATGCTTGAAAATAATTCAAGCAATTACCCGCTAATCATCGAGCAATTAAGGCGGCAAGATTCGCTCATCCCGCCTTGGGGCGTGAACGTCACCAGCCTTTATCACCAGAGTCATCACCCTTCACCAGGAGCATCGTCATGAGCACCATCGGAATCATCGGAGCAGGCGCCATTGGGTCCGCATTCGCGAAAGCGCTGGCCCGCAAAGGCCTTCAAGCCATCATCTCGAACAGCCGGGGCCCGGATTCGCTCGCGGACCTCGCGCGCGAACTCGGCCCCTCGATCACCCCGGGAACGCGCGACCAGGCGGCCGCGCAGGACATCGTCCTCGTCGCAGTGAACTGGTCGCGGCTGCCGTCCGCCCTGGACGGCCTGCCGGACTTCGGCGGACGCATCGTGATCGACGCCAACAACCCGATCGAAGCGCCGCGCTTCGAACCCGCCGAGCTTCATGGCCGGACCTCGAGCGAAGTATTCGCGGACCTCGTGCCGGGCGCACGCGTCGTGAAGGCGTTCAATCATCTACCCGCGCATCTCATCTCCGAAGATCCCCAGGCCGACGGCGGGCATCGCGTGTTGTTCTTCGCGGGCGACGACGCGCCTGCGAAATCGGCGGTGAGCGAACTGATCGGGCGGCTCGGCTTCTTCGGCATCGACCTGGGTTCGCTCGTCGGCGGGGGGCAGTTGGTCCAGATCCCAGGCGGCCCGTTGCCGGTGCTCAATCTCGTCAAGTTGGGATAGCTAACGACCGTCTGGAAAGCATGACCGTATTCGTCGAGATTGTGACTGCAGGTAGTCTGGTGGCTGCGGCTGAGCGATTGAATTTATCGCCAAGCATGGTGGGCAAGCATCTCAATGCGCTTGAAGAGCGTCTCGGTGTGATACTGCAACCCTTCGGTCTTGTGAAGACGGACATGATGACGGGGCGGTTGAATCGATTGCTCGCCGGATATGCAACGCGTGGTAGAGATTTTTATTTGCTCTACGCACGCGATCCTGACGCACCCGCGAAACTGCGCGTATTCGTCGAATTTGCGCTTGACCACTTCGCCGCAGCGAACCTGGGTCAAGCGGCCTAAGCGCTTTCTTCCGCCACGCCGAAGACCTCTGCGGCAACGCCCAACGCATTGTTCACGGCCGCGCCCCCGGCGTAAAACATCGTCTGCAGGATGGTTTCGAGAATCTGCTCACGCGATGCCCCCGCGACAAGCGCGGCCTCAATGTGGGCACGCAACTGCGGAAGCGCATAACCGAGCGTGACGCAAGACCCGATGACGACCAGCTCTCGCGTCGCGAGGTCGAGCCCTGGGCGGTCGAGTACGCCGGCGAACGCCCATTGCATGGTCATCGTCAGAAAGTCGGGACACAGTTGCTCGCGCGACTGGGCCAACTGCTTGCCGCTGTGTTCGCCATGCAAGCGTTCGAACAGCGCAAGGCCTCGTGCGTAGGATTCGTCTCGGGGTAGAAGGGGGTGCGGCATTGCTATCCTCATCAATGATTGCCGAAAGATCGGCGGCAACCAAAGTGTGCACGTTTGAGGCTTGACGAAGAATGCCTGTCCGGTAGGTTCAGATCACACCGTGAGTGTGCAATCGCCGGTTCGATGAACGTTGCGCAGTGAAATCTTGAGTCCGCGCTCGTGTGCTTCGCGCGGCCCCTCAAACTCGCAGCCATCGCACGTTACGCGAGGGCATCTCCGTGACGCAGCTTGAACAGCCCCACGATGCGCGACAGCCCATGCGCCTGCTCGTTCAGCGTCGCGGAGGCCGCCGTCGATTGCTCCACGAGGGCGGCGTTTTGCTGCGTCGCCTGATCCATCTCGGCGACGCTGCGGTCGATCTGGCTGATGCCCGCGCTCTGCTCGCTCATCGCACCGTCGATTTCGCCGATGACGCGATTCACGCGATCGATCCCGGCGACGATTTCCTGCATCGCCGCGCCGGCTGCCTGGACGCGCTGCGCGCCGGTGCCGACGCTGGCTTCCGAGGCTTGGATCAGATCCTTGATCTCGCGCGCCGCGGTCGCGCAGCGCTGCGCCAGCGTGCGCACTTCACCGGCCACCACGGCGAATCCACGACCGTTCTCGCCGGCACGCGCCGCTTCGACGGCCGCGTTCAGCGCCAGGATGTTGGTCTGGAACGCGATGCTGTCGATCACGCCGATGATTTCGGTAATGCGCGCCGAGGACCGGGCGATCTCGTCCATCGTGCCGACCGCGCTCGTCACGACTTCGCCGCCGCGCGCCGCCGCCTGGCTCGCCGTGGTCGCGAGCCGCGTGGCTTCCATCGCGGCTTCGGCCGATTGCTTGACGCTGGCGGTCAACTGCGTGAGCGCGGCCGAGGTGTTCTGCAGATTGCTGGCGGAGGTTTCCGTGCGCTGCGACAGATCGCGGTTGCCCATTTCGATTTCGCTGGTCGCGGTCGTCATGTTTTCGACGCCCGCGCGGACTTCCAGCAGCACGGTGCCGATCTTGTCGACAAAGGCGTTGAAGGAGGCCGAAATCTGCGCCACCTCGTCGCCGCCGACCACCGGCAGGCGATGCGTGAGATCGCCGCTACCCGAGCCGATCGTGTCCATTGCATCGCGCACCCGCGAGAGGCTGCGGAACGAATGCGACGTGAAGAACGCGGCGATGCCCACCGCGGCCAGCGTCAGCAGGACCATCGCCGCCCCGAGCGCGCGCAGGACGTTGGCGAGACCCGCCGTTGCCTCCGCCTTGTCGAGTGCGATCACCATGTACCAGTCGGTGCCCAGCACGGGCTGCGCCTTGAGCAGCTTCGCCACCCCGCCCAGATTGACCTCCATCGGTGCGCCGGCTTGCGCGAGCGAGGCCAGCGCGTCCGGCGTGAGGGCGGTGGAGATGTCGGTTGCCGGCTTGAGGATCAGCTTGGCATCCGGATGCGCGATCACCTGGCCGTCGCGCGTCACGACGAAGGCGAGGCTCGAGGGCGTCGGATGCACGGTGGCGACCACGTCGCGCACGCCGTCGAGCGGCACGGCGCCGCTCAGCGCACCGGTGGCCGCGCCGTTGCGGATCATCGGCGCCGAGAAAGAGACGTAGGGCACACCCGTCGCCACGTCGCCATACGGCTTCGTGACCAGCAGCGTGCCGGCCGCGATGGCCGCCTTGTACCAGGGCCGCGCGGTGGGATCGTAGTCCTTGGGCGTGGTGCTGCTGGTCGAGAAATAGGTCTTGTCGGTCCAGCCGACGGTGGTGACCGGAAAGCCGTCCGCGTTGCTCATATGCTTGACGAGGCCCTGCGGATCGCCGTGCTCGACCTCGTCGGCAGTCACCTTGACGGCCAGCGCCTTGGCCGCCACCCACTTGTCGATAGCGAGCGTATTGGCGCTGGCGATGGCGCTCAGGTTCTGGGCGATGGTCTCCATCGTGTTGGCGCGCACGGTGGTATAAGCAGCCGCTCCCGAGAGCGCGAGCGCGCCGATGACGGTCGCAGAGGAAATGATCAGGATGCGGGTTCGAAGTGAGGAAATCATGGTTTCCGTGAAGAATGGAACGGAGTGGCACGAATTGGAATACTCACGGTGACCCTTCGGTATGACCCCGAGCCGAGTCACGGTTTTGGCAGCACCTTTACGGTCTACGGCGGAAAACGCGAGAACTTGAGGGGTGTGGGGGAAGGGGGGGCCGGTCCGGGCAACCGGCATAGGCTTTCGCTGCACCGGCGCAGTGGCGGTGCAGCGGAGTGGCTAAGTGCTCACGGGCCGCCGTTAGCGCGGCAACTCCTGGGTCGCTGCGGCGAGTTCGGTGTGACCCGGTATGGCCGCATCCGCGAGTGTGGTTTGCGCTTGCCGGCTCGGCACCAGCAACACCGGCAGGCTGGCGCTGCGTACCACGCGCTCGGCCACGCTGCCCAGAAACAGGCGCTTGAAGCCGCGTCGCCCGTGTGTGCCGAGTACCAGCAGATCCGCATTGAACTCGTTGGCCGAGATGCGGATCCGCTCCGAAATATCTTCGCCTACCGGCGCTACGTCGACCAGCCGCGGTACGCCTGCCACGTTCTCGTGCTTCATCCGCGCGAGCGCATCCGCCAGCAGCCGCTGGCCTTCCTCAACGAAGGCGTCGCGCAGGATGGTCGGGTCGTAGCCGGACGCGTCGTATGCCATCAACGGGTTGTCGACGACGTAAAGGGGCTGCAACTGCGCGTCGTTATCGTGTGCGAGTTGCAGCGCGGTGTCGAAGGCATGTTCAGACGTCTCGCTGCCGTCGATCGCTACCAGAATGCGTTTATACATATCTGCCTTGAAATATTCATGGGGACGGTGCGCCCTGTCCCGCGAAGAGATGGGATGGGATCACAGCGCCGTAGCCTGCACCTTGCCGTCGACAATGTCCTTGCCGAACTGCATCGCAAGGTTGATCGCATCGTCGAAACTGGCAGGGCTCACCGCGTCGAAGACCGTTGCGTAGCGCCGTGCGTCGGCTTCGTTCGAGGGGATCGTGTCGATGCGCACCACTGAAGCAAAACGCCGCGCACCCGGGGCATAGGGATCGTCGAACGGCGGGAATTGCTGGTGAGCGTAGGCACGCAACTCGTGTCCGTGGTAGGTCATGGTGGGGATGATCATGATGATGGGCTCCTTGTTGAGCGGTGGGTTCCGCTGAGCTCAGCCCGGATATCGACGGCGTGACAGCCGATCGGAAAACAGCGCAGTGAATGACACCACCATGCGCTCAATGGCGGTGTAATGCAATCAACAGATTGTCTGAAATGTCGCAGTGCGGTACGCCACCGTACCGACTTCGTCCGGCCCTTCGTGCACCGTGGTCACAGAAGTTCTCCCGTCTGTTCAACGCCGCCATTTCACTCGCTCCGGTGTTCGCTCGCGAAACCGCCGCACTCGCCGCACCTGCCGCATTCACCGCACTTGCCGCTTGAATCGCCGCCGCGCCAGGCACGGCACTCGTCGCCGCACCCATTTCACTCCAGGAGTCTCGCACCATGACCTTTCTCAAGTCCCCGCCATCGACGCCCGATGCCGTTGCCGACGAATACGCCGCGACCATATCGGGTTCTTCGCTGCCGAAGTACCGGATTCCGGAGGCCTCGTCGGATCGCCGCGCCGTATTCGATCTGGTGCGCGACGAACTGCTGATGGACGGCAACTCGCGGCAGAACGTTGCGACGTTCTGCACCACCTATGCCGACGACGAAGTGCGCAGCCTGATGGATCTGTCGATCGACAAGAACATGATCGACAAGGACGAGTATCCGCAAACCGCGGAGATCGAAATGCGTTGCGTGCACATGCTCGCGGATCTATGGCATGCCCCGAAGTCATGGAAGACCACTGGATGCTCGACGACAGGCTCGAGCGAGGCCTGCATGCTCGGCGGTCTTGCCCTCAAGTGGCAGTGGAAAAAGCGCAGGGAGGCGCAAGGCAAGCCGACCGATAAGCCGAACTTCGTCTGCGGTCCGGTGCAGGTGTGCTGGGCGAAGTTCGCGCGCTACTTCGATGTCGAGATGCGTCAGGTGCCGCTCAGCGGCGACGCCACCGGATTGCGACCGGAAGATCTGGCGCGGTATTGCGACGAGAACACGATCGGCGTCGTGGCGACACTCGGCATCACGTTCACCTGCGTCTACGAACCGGTGAAGGCGCTGGCGGGTGCGCTGGACGCCTTGCAGGCCGATGTTGGACTCGATATTCCGATTCACGTCGATGCGGCCAGCGGCGGCTTCGTCGCACCGTTTATCCAGCCGGAACTCGAATGGGACTTCAGCGTGCCGCGCGTCAAATCGATCAATGCGTCGGGCCACAAATACGGGCTCGCACCGCTTGGCGTGGGTTGGGTAGTGTGGCGCAGCACGCAGGACTTGCCGGACAAACTGATTTTCCGCGTCGATTATCTGGGCGGCGACATGCCGACCTTTGCGCTGAATTTCTCGCGACCGGCCGGCCAGATCATTGCGCAGTACTACATGCTGCTGCGTTTGGGCCGTGAAGGCTATCGACACATCCAGCAGGAGTGCGCAGATACCGCGCAGGCGCTGGCCGACGGTCTGGCAAAGATCGATGCGCTGGAGATGATCTACGACGGGCGTGGCGCATTGCCCGCTGTTTGCTACAAGCTGAGGCATCCGCAGGCAGCGGGCTTCACGTTATTCGACCTGTCCGACCGGGTGCGCATGCGCGGTTGGCAGATTGCCTCGTACGAACTGCCGGCGGGCCGCGAGGACACCATCGTGCAGCGCGTGTTGATCCGGCGCGGTGTGACGCGCGACATGGCGGCGATGCTGCTCGAGGACATCAGGCATGCCATCGCACATCTGACGAAGAATCCGGTGCCGCATTCGACCGCCGGCCCGACCTTCCACCACGATTGATGACGCCTCTCTACAGGAGCGCACGAAATGAATGACCGTGTTACTACCGCGGCGGGCTTACCGCCCGCCAACACCGCGAATGTCGCAACGCGCGGCAAATATCTGAGCGTCACCTCAATCGGTCTGATGACCGCCGCCGCCGTCGTCACAAGCCTGCGCGGCCTTCCATTGCTCGCGAAGGAAGAGATGACGATGTTCGTCTATCTCGCGTTTACCGTCGTTTTCTATCTGATCCCCGCATCGCTGATTTCGGCTGAACTGGGCGGGGCTTTTGCCGACCGGCGCGGCGGTATCTACACGTGGGTCGCGGAAGCGTTCGGCACACGCTGGGGTTTTCTCGCGATCTGGTTGCAGTGGATTCAGAACGTCGTCTGGTTTCCGGTTGCCTTGACCTTCGGCGCGGCGGCGCTCGCCTACACGATCGGCCGTCCGGAACTGGCGAAGAACGGCGTCTATGTGGGGATCTTCTGCATCGTCGCGTACTGGCTTGCGACGTGGGTCGTGCTGCAAGGCGTCGAAGTCTTCGCGAAGATCGCCAACTGGACCTTCGTGATCGGCACCATCGTGCCGGGCATGGTGCTGCTCGTGCTGCTTGGCTACTGGATCAGCAGCGGCCATCCGCTCGGCTGGCAACACCTGAACGATGCCGCGCTGTCCCAGGATGGCCATGCCCGCTTCTGGCCGGCGATTCATGGTTTCGGCACGATCTCGTTTCTGGCCGGGATCGTGCTGCTGTTTGCCGGTGTCGAAGTGCAAGCGGTTCATGTGATCGACATGCGCAGCCCGAGCCGGGGGTTTCCGGCGGCCATCGGACTGGGCGCGCTGATTTCGGTGCTGATCTTCGCACTCGGCGCACTGCCGATCGCTGCGATCTTGCCCTACGAAAAGATTTCGCTGCAATCCGGCGTATTCGACGCGTTCGGTGCGGTGCTGGTGGATATCTGGCATATGGGCTGGGCGGTGTCGGCGCTGTCGCTGCTGGTTGGCGTCGGGGCAATCAGTGGCGTGCTGGCCTGGCTCGGCAGTCCGTCGCGCGGCCTGCTCGAAACCGCGCATGAGGGTGAGTTGCCGCCGCTGCTTCAGGCGAAGAATCGCAAGGGTATGCCCACGCATATCCTGCTGGTGCAAGGTTTGATCGTGACCGTCATTTCGTGCTTCTACTTTGTGATCCAGGATGTATCGGTGGCGTTCTTTCTGATCTCCGCCATGACGATCGCGCTTTACCTGATCGCCTACATGTTCATGTATGCGGCGGCGATCCGCTTGCGCTACTCCGCAGCGGCTTTGCCGCGCCCCTTCACGGTGCCGGGCGGTCTGGCCGGCATGTGGCTGACTGCCGGAATCGGCTTTGTCGGCGTGCTGTTCAGCTTCGTCGTGTCGTTCTTCCCGCCGGACCAGTTGCCGGTCGGCTCACCTTTGCTTTACACGGGACTGGTTGTCTTCGGCATTGTGGTGTTCGCAGGCATTCCGCTGATCATCCACCACGTCCGCCGCGGCGACTGGGCGACGGCGCAGGATGCGCCGGTTGTGCGGCCCGCAGCGATACCGGTGAAGTAGGCACATGGGTGGCGTCGGTGATCGGCCATTCGCCATTCGCCATCCGTCATGAGAACGGCCGTTTTACGTGAACCAGCTGACAGCCATCGCTACGACCGTTGCCGCCATCACACCGGTGGCAACCCAGCCGAGGACGCGCAGTGTCGGCGGCAGCGTGAAACCGGTCATGATGCGGGTGCGCATCGAGAGATGCATCATGACGATCATCACCGGGACCGCGACGACACCGTTGAGAACCGCGCTCCAATACAACGCCTTGACCGGATCGATCGACGTGAAGTTCAGGCCCACGCCGATCAGCGTTGCCGCGGCGATCACGGCGTAGAACGGCTTCGCCTGCGACGGCAGACGTGCGAGGCCCACCCGCCATGCGAACAGCTCGCCCACCGCGTACGCCCCCGATCCGGCTAGCACGGGCACGGTCAACAAGCCGGTGCCTATGATGCCGGCCGCGAACACAAGGAACGTGAACGGGCCCGCGATGCCGCGCAGCGCTTCCGCGGCCTGAGCCGAAGTCTGAATATCGGTCAGCCCGTGCGCGTGCAGCGTGGTTGCGGTCGTCACGACGATGAAGAACGCGATCACATTCGAGAGCGCCATGCCGAGGTAAGTATCGATGCGGATCCGTGTGAACTCCGCGGGCGCTTCCCACGGTGCGTGGGTCAACGGATGCGCACCTGGCCGTTCCATTTCGTCCTCGACTTCCTGCTCGGCCTGCCAGAAGAACAGGTAAGGGCTGATTGTCGTGCCCATGACAGCGACGATGGCGACGAGGTAATCCGCCTTGATGGACAGCGTCGGTAACAGCACGGCCCAGCCGACCTGAGCCCACGGCACTTGCACGACGAATGCGCAGATCACGTAGCTGAACAGCGACAGGCACAGCCATTTCAGAACCGACACATAGCGTGCATAGCGGATGAACACCTCCAGGACCACTGAGAGCAACCCGAAACCGCACACATAGAGTAGGGCGGGACCTGAGATCAGCAGCTTGAGCGCCGCACCCATGGCGCCCAGGTCCGCCCCCAGATTGATGATGTTCGCGAGCAGCAGTAACCCGACTATGCTGGTCGACAACCAGCGCGGATAGTGCTCACGCAGATTGCCCGCAATACCACTGCCGGTGACGCGCCCAATGCGGGCGCTGATCTCCTGGATCGCGGCCATCAACGGATAGCTGAACAGGAGTGTCCAGGCGAGGCCATAGCCAAATTGCGCGCCGACCTGCGAATACGTGGCGATCCCGCTGGGATCGTCGTCCGATGCGCCGGTGATGAGGCCGGGGCCCATCACTTGCAGCAGTTTTGGCCGGGGCGGTTGCTTGACCGGATCGTCGGTAAGCGTATTCATGAAGGGCACGCTCCTGGCGGCAGGCTACACGGGCGTCTGCTATGTCAGATTGCTGAGCTCGGCACGTGCAAACGTCTCGACTGTTTTCCATGCAACCTCTTCGCGTTCGAATAGCGTATCGAGCTTGATGAGTTCGTTGCTCTTTGCCGCGCCTTTCGGAACAATGCACACGCTTGCTACCCAACCGTCGGCAATGTGATTCTCGACGGTCATATGAGCGTCATGCGTACTGCTCGAGATGATTCTGTCTGCCATGGCGCCACCTGTCTTATCGGACGAAAACCACACTTGCTTTTGGGGCGAACGCGCGTGCGGCCGCATAGTCTTCTTTGCACGCTACGCGCACGCGCGCAAGAATGCGGTACGACAACGTACAGTTGCCGGCCTTTATTCAAGGGCATTCAAGGGCGCCATCCGCGTGGATACCTGCGAATTTCCCCGTATCGGATGTCGATCCTGCGACTCGTCAATCGTCATAGTGTTGAAACACAACCGGTCAGGCGCCTCGGATGTGCCGTTCTAGAGGGGTTCCGGCCGCCATCGCCATCCGCTTCAGGAGAAACACAGTGGACCAACCCGACAACCCGATCCTGCAGGTCCTGGACGACTACAAGGCGGCGGTACTCGCAAAAGACCTCGACGCTTTCATCGCGCTGTACGACGAGGACGTGCGGGTCTTCGACATGTGGGGGGCGTGGTCGTACAACGGCATTGCGTCATGGCGGGACATGGTGGCCCGCTGGTTCGGCTCGTTGGGTACCGAGCGCGTGGTTGTGGATTTCAGCGATCCGCAAACGATTGTCGCGCAGGACCTTGCCGTCGTTCACGCCTTCGTGACATACCAGGCGCTGACGGCGGACGGCGTGGCGCTGCGCTCGCTGGATAACCGGCTGACCATGACGCTCAGGCAGCGCGGGGGCGGGTGGAAGGTCGTCCACGAACACACCTCGTCGCCGCTCGACGTTGAGACAGCGAAGGTCATCTTCAACCGCTGATATCAGAGCTTGTCGGGCCGTGGATCGACCACGAAGCCATCGCGATTGGGCATTTTCACGCGCGGCAGCGACACCGCATCGAGGCGCGTATCCGGCGGCACGATACCGTTCTGATTCAGCAGGAAAGCGCACACGGCGTACACCTCGTCCGCCGAGAGCGACTCGGGTGCGTTATACGGCATGGCGCGGTGGATGTAGTCGAACAACGTCGTCGCGTACGGCCAGTAACTGCCGATTGTGCGCTTCGGTTTCGCCGTAGCGAGCGTGCCTTGTCCACCGACCAGCGCATCGCCGATCAGGCCTTGTCCTTGCGCGCCATGGCAAGCGGCACACTGGGCCGCGAAGATATGCGCGCCGGTGAGCACGTCGCCGCTACCTGCGGGCAGGCCGCGGCCGTCCGGCGCTACGTCGATATTCCACGCGGCGACGTCCTGCTCGGACAAGGGCGTACCGATGCCGTACGCCGCCTGTGCATTCGGCGCAAGCAAGGCTGTGACGACAGCAACAGCGGCAACGGCAACGCCCGCGACACCCGCCGCACCTCTGCGCCCGAATAAACTAGGCATTGCGCACCTCGCCGCTCGCTTCGACGCGCCATTGCTGAATGGCGTTGTAGTGATACTGCGAATTCAGCCCACGTGCGGCGACCAGCGCCTCGCGTGTCGGCTGCACGTAACCGGTCGAATCCGTGGCGCGCGACAGGATCGCCGCGGGCGCGCCTTGCCAGTGCCAGTCCGCCTGAAAACGCGTCAACGCGCGATCGCGCACCGGTCCATCCAGACGCGCCAGTTGCCAGCTTGCCCCGCCGTCGCTCGATACCTCGACCTTGCGAATCGAGCCTCGGCCGGACCACGCGAAGCCGCTGATCGGGTAATAGCCCTGGGTGGTCAGACGATGGCCGGGCGAAGGTTGCGTGATCACCGACTTGGCGTCCATCTCGAATGCAAACTGTCTGGCCGTGCCGTTCGCCAGCAGGCTGGTGTATTTTGAGGTCTCCTCACGAGTCTGCAAGGGCGCGTCGACGAACTTCAGACGGCGTAGCCATTTGACGTGAGTGTTGCCTTCGAAGCCCGGCACGATCAGGCGCAGCGGATAGCCGTTCTCCGGGCGCAGACGTTCGCCGTTTTGCGCGTAGACCACCAGCGCCCGCTCGAGGATGCGCTCGAGCGGCAGGCTGCGCGTCATGGCCGCGGCATCGGCGCCTTCCGCGAGCATCCATCCGTCGGTTCGTCCGTCGGAGGAGGCCGACAAGCCGCCGACCTCTTCGAGCAGCGTGGACAGCCGCACGCCGGTCCATTCGCAACACGACAGCAAGCCGTGCGTCAACTGAACCGGTTGCCCGCTCGGCCCATTCCATTCGCCACCAGTATTCCCGGAGCATTCGATGAAGTGAATGCGCGATTCGGAGGGCAGACGCAGCAGGTCGTCCATGGTGAACAGCTTCGGCTGCCGGACCAGACCGTGAAGCACCAGACGGTGCTGATCGGGATCGATGTCCGGCACCCCGCCGTGATGACGTTCGTAGACGAGGCCGTTCGGCGTGATTGTGCCGAACAGATCGGCGAGCGGCGTCATCGACGAGGCCGTACCCGGCAGTGGCCACGCGCGGGCGCTGCGCCGCACCACATCGGCCTCATGCGGCGACGGCAGTCCGTAGGGATGCTCGAGTATCGGCGCGCCTGGCGCGCGGCTCCACGGCGCGATCTCGAGCGGCTTGAGCAGGGCGTTGGCAGCGCCGGCACGCTGGGACGCCACCAGACTGCCCGCGGCGAAGCCGCCCAGCAAGCGGCGGCGAGCGCGTGAGGTGGGCCGGTCTTGCGAGGTGTTGCGAGCGTTCGTCATCAGTGTCTGTGCATGTCACGAGCCAACTGACCATGGTAGCAACGGGCATTGCGCCGCCAAAACGATCAATCGTGATATGGATTGCAGCAGATGTGCGGAGCGTGCCGCGTGAGCGACGCAGATGCGGGATTCAAGCGGAGGTGAAGCAGGAGGGGAGGACGGCGGTGATGGACGTGGCGCTCGGCCACCGACCGGATGAAGAACCGCCTTCATCCGGTCGCGAGGGACTGCGGCTTGCTTACTTGCTATCGTCCTTCAACTGCGGCAGCGCCAGCGCTTCGCCTGGCGCGAGCAAACCGACTTCCGAATAGATCAGCAGTTTGGCGCGCGTATCGGTGATGTCAAGATTGCGCATCGTCAACTGGCCGATCCGGTCGCGCGGCGAGAAGGTCGACTCGACCTTTTCCATTGAAAGCCGCTCCGGCTGGTACGTGAGGTTCGGCGACTTCGTGCTCAGGATCGAGTAGTCGTTGCCGCGGCGCAGTTCGATAGTGACTTCGCCGGTGATGGCGCGCGCCACCCAGCGCTGTGCCGTTTCACGCAGCATGATGGCCTGCGGATCGAACCAGCGGCCCTGATACAGCAGGCGGCCGAGGCGCTTGCCGTTTTCGCGGTACTGCTCGATGGTGTCTTCGTTGTGGATGCCCGTCACGAGGCGCTCGTACGCGATGTACAGCAGCGCGAGTCCAGGCGCTTCGTAGATCCCGCGGCTCTTCGCCTCGATGATGCGGTTCTCGATCTGGTCGCTCATGCCGAGACCATGACGGCCGCCAATGCGGTTCGCTTCCAGCAGCAGTTCCACGGCATCCGTGAACTGGACGCCATTCAACGCGACCGGCTGGCCTTCCTCGAAGCGGATCGTGACTTCTTCCTTCGCGATCTGCACGTCGTCGCGCCAGAATGCGACGCCCATGATGGGGTTCACGATCTTGATGCCGCTTTCGAGGCTCTCGAGATCTTTCGCTTCGTGCGTGGCGCCGAGCAGGTTCGAGTCGGTGGAATACGCTTTCTCCGCCGACATCTTGTACTCGAAGCCCGACTGGCGCATGAACTCCGACATTTCCGCGCGGCCGCCCAGCTCGTCGATGAACGCCTGGTCGAGCCACGGCTTGTAGATCTTCAGATCCGGATTGACGAGCAGGCCGTAGCGATAGAAACGCTCGATGTCATTGCCCTTGTACGTGCTGCCGTCGCCCCAGATGTTGACGCCGTCTTCCTTCATGGCGGCGACCAGCATCGTGCCGGTGACGGCGCGGCCGATCGGCGTCGTATTGAAGTAGGTGACGCCGGCGGTGGAGATGTGGAACGCGCCCGCTTGCAGGGCGGCGATGCCCTCGGCGACCAGTTGAGCCCGGCAGTCTATGAGTCGCGCGCCTTCTGCGCCGTACTGGATCGCACGACGCGGAATCGAATCGTAGTCGTCTTCGTCGGGCTGGCCGAGGTTAGCCGTGTAGGCGTACGGGACGGCGCCTTTGATCCGCATCCAGTGCAGAGCGGCACTCGTGTCGAGTCCGCCGGAGAAGGCGATGCCAACTTTCTGGCCGGACGGAAGACTTTCAAGGATTGTGCTCATGAGAAAAGCCGTTAAATCGAGGGGTGAAGGGATTTCGCGCAACTAGCAAGTATCGGCTGTGCCTGCCGACAAGGCAAGTCTGGCGCGCACTCCGGGCGCCCGCGCGGCCCGATTGGGGCGTAAAACCGCGCACATATGGGCGTTTCAGGCGCGGTCTGTAATATACCTGAAAGTGTTCGGCGGTCTGCAGCGGCACGGCTTGCGCCGCATCCGGTCCAGCATCGGGTTTATCATTGCAGCGGATAAGTGTATCGAATTTGCTTCGTTGCCCTCGCGCGTGCGGGCCGGTAGATTGGCCGTGTCGCGCCATCATCGGCGTTTTCGCTCCGACCAGACGAAGAGCTTTGAGTGACCATTACTTCCGACTCCGCTGTTTCCACCCCGGCCGCGCATGCCGGCCCGGCTGCCCCGCAACGCGTTGAAATTCGTGCTTTCGACGGCCCGGTGGGCGCCGAAGTGCTGGGTCTCGACCTGAATCAACCGCTCGCCGCCGAGGACTTCGCGCGCATTCACCGCGCTCACCTCGATCACCACGTACTGGTGTTTCGCGACCAGCGCATCACGCCCGATCAACAGATCGCCTTTAGCCGCCGCTTCGGGCCGCTGCAGATCCACGTGCTGCACCAGTTCCAGTTGCCGGGATATCCGGAAGTGCTGGTCGTATCGAACATCGTCGAGAACGGCAAGCCGATCGGTCTGGGCGACGCCGGTCACTTCTGGCATTCGGACCTCTCGTACAAGGAGAAGCCGAGCCTCGGCTCGCTGCTGCATGCGCAGGAGTTGCCGGCCGAAGGCGGCGATACGCTGTTCGCCAACATGCACCTCGCGTGGGACACGTTGCCGGCCCATTTGCGCGAGGCCGTAGAAGGGCGCTTCGCGGAGCACACGTATCTCGCGAAGTACGCCGAACTGCAAAAACGCAGCCCCTGGCGGCCGAATCTGTCCGCCGAGCAGATTGCCCAGGTGAAGCCGGTTGTGCAGCCCATCGTGCGCACGCATCCGGAAACGGGCCGTAAGGCACTTTTCGTCAGCGAGCATTTCACGACCCGCGTGATCGGGCTGCCCGAAGACGAGAGCAAGCAGTTGCTCGAGGAAATTTTCGCGCACAGCGTGCGCCCTGAGCATCTGTACCGGCATGTGTGGGCAGAACACGACATGGTGTTCTGGGACAACCGTTCGCTGATGCACCTCGCCGCCGGCACGCCCGACCACCTGCGCCGCAAGCTGTACCGCACCACCATCGAAGGCGACGTGCCGGTCTGACGGTACGCGCGTCCGCTGCATCCATCCCCGCGTTAACCGAACGCCCATTCCCGGAGCGGCCACGCCGTCTTCCGGGAATTGTTGCAAATTATCCACATAGTTTTCGACGCAATCCGGTCATAAATACCATTTAAGCTAACGACCGTGACGCGTTTGCATGGCTTTTCGTGCTTTTTGCCCGATTTCTGTGCTTATGCGCCCTGATTTGGTGCGCGTCAGGAGTTTGCAATTTGCATATTCCAACGGGTAATTTAGAAAAGTATTGGTGGGTCGATACACTGTGACCCGTCGATTGAGCGGGCGAATAGCGGTTTGGGGAATCTGGTCATTTCATCATCCACGGCGCCCGCCGTCTCAACCGATGTTGCGCTACTGAAGGTTTGGGGTATGTGATTTCAAGGTTTGAGTTTTATCTGTCCGTCATTGAATGGATAAATAACGAGGCTGATTTCACATATATATTAAGTAGTATTAAATAAATCAAATATTCAATCAGGTAAAGATGAAAATCCAAAAGACTACGGCGGCCATCCTGGTGCTGGGCGCCTTTGCGGGTGCTGCTCACGCTCAAAGCGTCACGCTGTACGGCATTGCCGACGGCGGCTTCCTGTTCAACAACAACGTCAAGGGCGAAAAGCTCTATGGCCTGTCGAGCGCCACGTCGTCGCGTTGGGGCCTGCTGGGCAGCGAAGATCTCGGCGGTGGCCTGAAAGCCATTTTCGACCTGGAAAACGGCTTTACGCTCGGCACGGGCGCGTTGAGTCAGGGCGGCCTGGAGTTCGGTCGTCGCGCGTATGTCGGCCTGCAGAGCGCCACGTACGGTACGGTGACTCTCGGTCGTCAATATTCGGCCAGCAATGATGCGACGTCCAACTTTGCATCGGGCGCGGACTGGGCCGCCTCCGGTCTCGGTTACGGCACGCGTGCCGGCGACGTCGACAACGTCGATACGTCGAACCGCGTTCAGAACGCGATCAAGTACACGAGCCCGAGCTACCGTGGTCTGACGGTCGGCGTGCTGTACAGCCTCGGCGGCCAGGCCGGCGACTTCTCGAGGAACGAAGTCACCGACGCAGCCGTGTCGTACGTGAACGGCCCGGTCAAGCTCGGCGCGAGCTACATGTTCACCAAGGATCCGTACTACGCAACGTTCGGCGACCAGGGCAATTCGTCGTCGCCGACGTCGGCTACGGGCGGCACCAACAACATGGCAAGCCGTATTTACGGCGGCTACGCTTCGGCCGGTTCGCAACAGATCATCACGGCCGGCGGTTCGTACGCGCTGGGTGCGGCAACGCTCGCCGTGCTGTACTCGAACACGCAGTTCCAGAATCTCGGCACGGTCAACGCTGTGGGCAGCTACGGCACCAAGTACAACGGCGGCACCGCTACGTTCAATTCAGGCGAACTGAACGTCAAGTACGCACTGACGCCGGCACTGACGCTGGCCGGCGCTTACATCTACACGCATAACAGCGGCGCGGATGACGTCGGCAGCGCGAGCTACAACCAGTTCAACCTGGGCACGATCTATCAGCTGTCCAAGCGTACGTCGCTCTACGCCATCGGTTTCTTCGAAACCGCTTCGGGTGTCGATTCGACGGGCAAGAAGGCAGTGGCCGACTTCAGCACCTCGTCCTACTCGTCGAACAACCACCAGTTGGCAGCCATTGTCGGTATGACGCACAAGTTCTAAGCGCTTCGTCTGACGCCCCGGTCATGCCGGGGCGCAGGCTTCGCCTTGAACGCGAGGCTTGAACCTCACGGCTTAAGCCTCAAACCGAGCCGGTCTTGCGCACCCTGTCAACAGGGAACGCGCAAGACCGGCTTTTTTATGGCTGTCGCCGCCGCATAGTCCACTGCCTGGCTGAAACAGTCTCTTGCAGCGTCCGCTCAAGGCGTGGACGCTATAATCGATCCCATTGGTTGCGCACACACGCAAAGCCCCCAAACCTTGCGACGGCGCTTCTGGCGATGCTTCGCGCACGCCGGAAATCAGCCGCGCGCATGAACCCTATCCCCTCAGGCAGGTGGCGTCAGACCGCGTGTTCCGGACGCCACAGGAGCACCAGGCATGAGCAACGACAATCCTCCGCATGTTCTCGTGGTGGATGACGACCCCGCCATCCGGACCCTCATCGAAGAGTATCTTCGCGACAACGATCTGCGAGTCACGGCTGCGTCGAACGGCAAGGAGATGACCGCGGCGCTGACGGAGCATGCGATCGATCTGATCATCCTCGACCTGCGGATGCCCGGCGAGGACGGCATGCAGATTGCCCGGCGCATACGCGACCAGTCGTCGCTTCCCATCATCGTGGTATCAGGCAGGCTCGACGAGGCCGACCGCGTCATGGCGCTCGAACTGGGCGCCGACGACTACGTCACCAAGCCCTTCAGCCCGCGCGAGTTGCTGGCGCGCATCCGCACCGTGTTGCGCCGCTCGGCCGCGACCCAGGTGTTGACCGGACGTCAGCTCGACGTCCGCGCCTATCGCTTTGCCGGTTGGGAGTTGAATATCGGCACGCGAAAGCTGATCTCGCCCGCCGGCGTACGGATCGATCTCACGAACGGCGAGTTCTCGCTGTTGAGCGCTTTTCTGGCCGCACCGGGGCGCATTCTGTCACGCGAGCAGTTACTGGAGGCGAGCCGTTTATACGACGACGTGTTCGACCGCTCCATTGATGTGCAGATCCTGCGCCTGCGTCGAAAGATCGAGGAAAATCCGTCGACGCCGCAATTTATCAAAACCGAGCGAGGCGCGGGCTACACCTTTGCTGCGGCCGTGGAAAAATTGAGTTCCGTCGCGCTATAAGCTGGTGCTGACGACCCGTGTAGCCTCGCCCGGTGCAATTCGATGCCGCGCGGCGACGGCGCACTCTATCGCGAGAACCCTGGTCGATGCGTAACGAACAAGGCGCTGCAGGCGCACCCTATCTGCCCTGGGTCATTGCCATCGGCGCTAGCGTGATTGTGTTGCTGGTTTGCGTGGCATCGGGCTGGGATAGCTGGCGCGCCCGTCGCCTGACGCTTGCGGACAACGACCGGGAAATGTCCAGCCTGGCCAGTGCCATCGCCGAACAGACGGCGCGCTCGTTGCAGGGGGTGGAACTGATTCTGCGGCGTACGTCGGTCTGGGAGCGCGATCCGCGCAACCGGCTGGCGACGCCCGCCGAGAAAGAGGCCTTCCTGCGGCATCAGATAGACGGACTGCCGCAGATTCGCGAGGTGACCATTGCCGACGAGAACGGCGCCCGCATCGCCACGTCGACCCCTGCGGGCAGCTCGAGTCCGAGTATCGGCAATCGCCAGTACTTCCAGGATTTGAAGCGGGCCACAGGGGAGGCGGTGGTGGTGAGCGAACCGTTGCAGAGCCTCACGGACGGCAAGCCGACCTTCGCGGTGGCGATTCGCCTGCAGGACTCCGAAGGAAGATTTGCAGGGGTGGCGCGGGCACTGGTCGAAGAAGACTACTTCCGCGATTTCTTCAGGCGCATTGACCTGGGGCCCGGCGCGGCCATTCGTCTTCTGCGCGAGGGCGGCACGCCGATCGTCGAGTTTGCGGCCGCACCGCAGGGCAACAAGGTCGCGCGGGTGCGCTCGGCGCTACGCCAGGTGCCCGGCTTCCCGCTGTTAGTGATGGTTTCGCGCGACGAATCGGTTGCGCTCGCAGACTGGCGCACCAGTTCGATCAACGCGCTCGTACGGACCGGTTCGATCTCCGCGTTCGTCGCCTTGCTTGCGTTTGCACTGATCAGGCAGATGCGCCGGCTCGGCGAAGTCAACGAGCGGCTTCGTTCGAGCGAGCGGCGCTGGCGGGCGGTGTTCGAGAATGCGCCGCTCGGTATCGCCGTCCTCACGACGGATGGCGACTACGCGGCGACCAATCCGGCTTTTCAGCGGATGATCGGCTACTCGTCGCACGAGCTTGAACAGCTTGGCGCCTTCGACGTTACGTATCGCGAAGACGTGCCTGCGACGCGCGAACATGTGCTCAGACTGCTCTCCGGCACACCCGACACGATCCGTTTCCAGATGCGCTACACGCACCGCGACGGCCATGTCGTCTGGGCGGACATGAGCATGGCGAGAGTCTCGGCGCATCATCAACACGCGTCGAATTACGCGCGGCACGCCGGGGAGATGCTGGTTGCGACGGTGGAAGACATCACGTCGCGTCGCGAGGCCGAAGAGGCACGCCGTCAGCTTGAAGGACAACTGAGGCAATCGCAGAAGCTCGAAGCGCTTGGTACCTTCGCCGGCGGGATCGCCCACGACTTCAACAATATTCTCGGGGCCATTCTAGGCTATGGCGAACGTGCCTTCCATTCACTAGCTGCAACGAGCGATGAGCGTCGCTATGTGGAGCAGGTTCTCCATGCCGGTAACCGGGCACGCACGCTGGTCGAGCGCATCCTGACTTTCAGCCGCAGCGGTATGGGGGCGCGTGTGCCGGTGCGCGTGTCGCCGGTCGTGTCGGAGACCGTCGAGTTGCTGAAGGGGCGGTTGCCGGCCAGCATTGAACTCGACGTCAAGCTCGATGCGAACGACACCTATGTGGCCGGCGATGCGACACACCTGCACCAGGTCGTCATGAATCTCTGCAGCAACGCGGTTCTGGCGATGCCCTCGGGTGGCACGCTGACTGTGGCGCTCGAAAACGAGCATGTTCCGGCCGCGACGACGTTATCGGAAGGCCGGATCGGACCAGGCGACTTCGTCAGGCTGAGCGTCGCGGATACGGGAACCGGGATTGCCCCCGAGGTGCTGGAGCGCATCTTCAACCCGTTCTTTACGACCCGGAGCACGGGCGAGGGGACCGGCCTCGGTCTGTCGCTCGTCGACGGGATCGTGCGAGAGTATGGCGGTGGCATCGACGTCCGCAGCAGGGTCGGGCAGGGTACTCGCTTCGATATCTACCTTCCGGTCACTGAAGCGCCGCTGCCGGCCGACGAAGCCGTCTCCGAAGCATTGCCTCGCGGGGACGGTCAGGTTGTGCTGGTCGTCGACGACGAAGATGCGCTGGTGACGCTCGCCGAAGAGGTGCTGGCCGAACTCGGTTACGAGCCGGTGGGCTTTCGATCGAGCGCCGCAGCGTTGCGGGCCTTCAGAGACGATCCCGACCGCTTCGACGCCGTCATCACCGACCAGACGATGCCGGAGCTGACGGGCCTGGAACTCGCAAGCCATATCCGCGCGATTCGCGGCTCGTTGCCGGTGATCCTCTGTAGCGGCTATGGCAATCCGGCTCTCGAAAGGGACGCGCGCAACGCCGGGGCTGCCGCGTTGCTGCGCAAGCCGTTGCGCTCGGGAGAACTGGCGCTCGCGTTGCATCGAATCCTGGCGCGGCCTCAGCCTTAGCTGGCCGGCGTGCCTTGTGTCGTGTCCGCGCCCGCTCCGAGCGAATTCTGCGCGCCGGCGGGCACGCAGTCGGCGTGGTACTCGGCTTGCAGTTTCTTTTCAGCGAGTTCGAGATCGGATGGATAGTCTTCGTCGTTTTCGGACGGGTCGTAGCCTACCGCTTCCAGTTCAGCCAGCTCCTGCATCAGTTGCGCATGCGTGACCTCGGCCTTCAATGGCGTGAAGGGATAGTCGTTGCACTGTTGTGGCGTGAGGCCTTTGGCGGCAAAAGCGGAAGCACTGCCAAGGGCGAAGAGGGTAACCACCGCGGTTTTCGATAACAGTTTCATGATTGAGTCCAGATGAGATGATCGGAGCGCCAGACGTTCAGCGCGTGGCTCCAGTCATCGAGGTTACTGGACAATCAGTACGGTATGCTTAGCATTAGAATGAAATGTTGTTTAAGCTGCCCAACTCCGTAGCCTGTTGAGAAAACGCGGGCAAACGACCCGGCGTTCAGGGCGGCAAAAGACTCAGCTGGTAGCCATAGCAATTTACCGTATTGATGTGAACCGTCGGCAGGTGCGTCTTCAGTTTCGATCTCAGCCGCCAGATCAGCGGAGTCACGCTTGTGCAATTGATGACGTCTCGCCCTGGCCACGCATAGCGAATGAGTTGCTCATGGGCGACGGGCACGTTCGGATCGCGCATCAGGCACTCGACAAGCAGATACTCGGTCTTGGTCAGGGACAAACGCTGCTCCCCGCTCACCAGTTCCCGTGTCAGCGAATCAAGCTGGAGCTGCGCGGCGGCCGGTTGTCCGGTAACGCGGCGTGCCAGCGTGGCTCGACGCAGCGCCTGCAGGCGTTCATGCATTTCAATAAACGAAAGCGGCCGGGCAAAGCAGGCGTCGGCGCCCGCACGTAGCGCTGCGGTGCGCTCCTGAGCCGTAGCGGTCGCCAGAATCGCGATCAGGATGGCGCCCCCCGCAATCGCGGAGAACTGCGGCAGCGTGGCGGTGAGCTCAGGGTACAGGTCCGGGTCGTGCGCCATCAGGATCGCCGCGTCGAACGGCTCTCGCGTGGCTTGCCACACACCGTGGGCCAGATCGTGCGAACGGCACAGGCTGTGAGTGCTTTCGTGCAGCGCCTTGTACAGCCAACTGGCCTCAGGGTGTCGTGGAGACACGAAAAGAATGCGCATAGTTTGAGTCGCCAGCCATGAGCGTGTTTGACTCAGGCGCGCATGGGCGACCGGCAGGTGGAGTAGATGAGGAGTGTGGTCTCCGACGGTTGCGGGTCTATTGCACGAACGGCCGGCTCCGTTACAGATGTAACCCGCGGGGCGCTACGGAGCCGTCGCACGCAAGATGAAAATTTTGCAATGTTCAAGTCATATCGCCGGACGCCGGGTGCGGTTTATTCTGAAACCGCTTCAACGCGACCGTGGCTCGTGGACGCGCGGCCAGCAGCGGCGGTGCGCTCGATTCGACTTGCGCGCCTTCGTTTGCGCTGTTGGCAGGCGTTGGTCCGCCTCGCCGGATGTCCGGTAAAACCCTCAACCTTTTGCAGATCACTGTGAAGAATGCCACTTTGCGTCAACTCAAGACCTTTGAAACCGTCGCGCGTCGCCTGAGTTTTTCCCGGGCGGCGAACGAGTTGAACCTGTCGCCACCTGCGGTCTCGACGCAGATCAAGCATCTCGAAGAGCACGCGGGCATTGCGCTGTTCGAGCAGCTTGGGAAGAAGATCTACCTCACGCCCGCGGGGCAGGAGATGCTCCACCATAGTCGCGCCATCATCCACTGCTTCCGCGAAGCCGAGGAAACCTTGGCGAAGATGAAAAGCCTTGCGGGAGGCAGCCTGAGTGTCGGTGTCATCAATGCCGGGGGCTATTTCCTGCCGCGGTTGCTGGCTGGGTTTTCGAACCGGAATGCTGCGGTCGACCTGGATCTGACGGTAGAAAATCACGACGAGCTGCTGGTTCGTCTGGAAGAAAACCGGCTTGATCTCGCCATCATGGTGGGCGCGCCGGTGGAGCCGAGATTTACCAGTACAGCGTTCGCGCCGCACGCGTTTGTTCTCGTCGCCTCGCCGCTGCATCCACTGGTCGGCAGGACGAGTATTGACGTTGCCGAACTCGGAAGCGAACGGTTCATCGTGCGGGAGAAGGGTTCGGACACATGGAATGCCATGCAGCAGTGCTTCGACGGCCGGCTGGCTTTGGACGATCCGCTGGAAATCCGCAATACCGAGGCCATCAAGCAAGCGGTGATGTCCGGCATGGGCATCAGTTTTCTGTCCGCACATACGGTCACGCTGGAATTGCAGGCCGGGATGCTCGCGGTACTCGATGTCACGGGCTTTCCGGTGATTCAGAAATGGCATGTCGTGCATCGGGCGGACAAGCAACTGGTGCCTGCCGCTCAAGCCTTCAAAACGTTCTTGCTCGAAGAGGGCAAGACGCACGCTAGTGGAGTGCGCACGGTCAGCCACTGATTTCCTGCGTTGCAGCCTTCGGTTGAGGCGTGACGGCCGGCTCGGGGTTCCCGCCGGCCGTTTCCGTATTCACTGCGTCCTTGAAGCCGCGAATCGCCGAGCCGAGATCGCCGCCCACCGTGCGCAATTTTTTGGTGCCGAAGACCAGCGACACGATCAGCGCGACAATCAACCAGTGCCAGATACTTATTGAGCCCATGATGTTTTCTCTTTGAATCGTTCTACTTACTGCCTGATTGGACACCAAGGTTCGCCCTTGTGCGGCCGAACCTTGGTGCGCCCGGGATCTATACCTTGATGCCCGGGCGGCGGCTGAGCAGAAGAACCGCAGTGCGATTCAGATCAGCATTTAGATCGGCATGACGTCGGGACGGTTGTTCGGGAACCGGGCAATCATCTCCTCAGTCACGTGCAGATGATCCATGATCATCTGCTTCGGCGTGTGCGTCAGCCAGTCGGACAGCGACACCTCGGCAAAGTGGTCCGCCTTGAAGATTTCGAGGAACACGAGATCGGTGTCGCCCGTGTTCTGCACGTAGTGACCGAGACTCTTCTTGACGTAGCCGATATCGCCCGCGCGGAAGTCTGCGGTTGCCGCCTTCGGACCTGTATCGAACACGGTCATCCGGGCCTCGCCCTTGATGTAGTACTGCCATTCGTCCGCGTTCGGGTGCCAGTGCAGCTCGCGCATGCCACCCGGCTTGACCGTCACCAGGGCGGCCGCGACGTTTGCCGATGCCTTGAAGTTGCGACTGTCGGCGATCCGCACCGACCCACCCTTGGTCTCCTTCGTCGGCGCCATATCGCCCAGCGAGAAAATGAACGGATGTTCAGGCAGGCCGAGCGGTGACGCCACGGAACGTTGCGCGGCTTCCAGCGGACCGGGATCGGTACCCTGGAAAATCCACAGGTTGTCGACCGGAATGTTCTTGAAGGCGTCGGCCGGCACGTTGAAGTTGGCGGCCAGGACATCCGGCGGCGTGTGGGCGATCCAGTCCGTCAGCAGAAGCGTGTTGAATTCCGATGCATGGCCGTTGTCGAAGGCGAGCAGGAATTCGGCGCCTGTCGGTCCGAGACCTTGCAGCGAGTGCGGCAGGCCCGGCGGGAAATACCAGAGGTCGCCGGTTTTGACGTCGGCAACCTGCGGGCGGCCTTGCTCGTCGAGGATGGTAATGCGGCACTTGCCGTCCAGCATGATGGCCCACTCGGCCTGCTGGTGCCAGTGCATTTCGCGGGTGCCGTTGGTGCCCAGGCGCATGTTGACGCCCGAGATATCTTCCGAGATTGCGAAGTCGTCCTGCGTTACTTCGCGAGCCCAGCCGCCGTTCTGATAGCGCTTGTGCGCGTTGTTGAACGACGCCCAGAACAGCGGCATGCCGTTGATGTCGGTTGCCGGCGGGTTCTGGAACGACGGGAACTGATTGGCAATGGCGGGGTTCTGAGGGCCCGGGTCATTCCGGCTCGTCGGGCTCAGGGCGTTGATTATGCCTTCGGGCGGCCGGTCCGGATTGCCGAACGAAGCGGCCTTGGCCGTGGCGGCCACCCCGAGCGCCGCAGCCGAAGCGGCTGCACCCACCAACACTTTGCGTCGCGACAGGTCAGTCATGTTCATTACCTTCCAAGTTTCAAGTCTGAAAATAAACCGTTATAAAATTCGTATTCCTATATAAACAGGAATTGACATCGGTCTGGTTCGATCGTGTCGGAAACGGATTAACCGGGTGTTATCCGGGTGCTGCTGACTGGAGGAAAAAGCGCGTCGAACAGCATCCTTGGAGACGATATTAGTGAGGTACGTGAGCTTATGACAGTCAAAGTTTTGGAACGAAACGATAAGCCGAACGTTAACGTTCCGGTGTTTAAAGCTGGGGGGATTTTGCAAGCTGCGGAGGGTGAAACTCTGAAAACGGCGGATTAATTTTCTTTTAATTTCCGCTGCGGGTCACGCGCGGCCAACGCGTGAGCACGTTGGCCGGTTACATCGCTAGAACGTGTGCGTTGCTTCAGAAGCGATGACGGAATCCGGCGACGAACAGCAACTGCCGATTATTGGCCGAAGGCGTGACGTTGAACATAGACGCGTTGAACGCCGGATTGTTCCCGCCGCCGCTGACCGTCTGATACAGGCTCTCCAGATAAACGTCCGTGCGGTGGCTGAACTGGTAGTCCGCCTGCACGATGGCCTCATGCCACTTGGGCGAGAGACTGCCGGACGACGAATCGAAACGCCCGTCGGTGTACGTATACGATGCGGCGAGACTCAGGGCACGGGTCACGAAATACTGACCGTTGATCTCGAAGTTGTTAAAGCGCAGCAGGCTGCCCACGAGCTGGGCGAGATTGCCGCCCTGATAGACGCTGGTGACGTCGTTGGTCGACGAATGCGTCCAGACTAGCCCGATCGACGCAGGGCCAAACGCATATTTGCCGCCCAGGCCCCAGATCTGCTGGCTGCCGCCGGTGATGACCGCGTCGCTATCGCCGTTGGTGACCGCGCCGTTCGGGTTGACGTTGGCGGTACCGACCGAGCGGTTGATCTGCAGATAACTGGCGACCAGCGAGACCGGCCCGTTCTCGTACTTCGCCCCCATGCTATAGGCACGGTCGTTCGAGAATTCGCCCGCCTCGTTCGAGAAGCCGTACATCGTCCCCACCGTCAGGCCGCGATAGGTTGGGCTTTCGTATCGCACAGAGTTCTGGATACTCTGATGCCGGATCATGTCGTCGTTGTCGAACGGATGGTCTGCCAGGTTGCCGGCCCAGCCCAGACCTTCGGCGCTCAGCGCGGACAGATACTGCGACATGAAGCTGTACTGTCGACCCGCCGTGATCGTGCCATACATCTTTGAGCTCAGGCCGACGAATGCCTGGCGTCCGAACAGATCGCCCGAGTTGCTGAGTTTGCCGGTGGCACTCGAAAAACCGTCCTCCAGCATGAACACGGCTGAAAGGCCGCCGCCCAGATCCTCCGAGCCTCGCACCCCCCAGCGGGTGCCGCTGATGCCGCCGCTGTCCATTTCGACGCCGCTGTGCCCAGGCGCGCCTGCTTTGCCAGTGGTCTGGTTGTTCGCGTAGATCACCGCGGTATCGACGATACCGTACAGCGTGACGCTGCTTTGTGCGTGACTGCTTGCGGCCCAGCAAAGCGAAACGGCTGCAGCCAATAGGGTTTTTCTCATGGTGATGACGTCGTAGTGGTCTTGCATGCGTGTGGGGAAAGTGACAGCCGCTCTGTCTGCGCAGATCGGGATATACCGTCAGATATAACGAAGCGAAAAACAAGGTATGGCGGATCGCAACGCGCTTTCTGTCGAGGCGCAATCTTAGCGGCACGATGGGCACGGGGAACTGTACAGTCGTCGGGTTTCGAGAGGAGTACAGTTAAAGCGCCAGGGTTCGCACGCGTTAGCGTTATATCCGTAGATAACTAGCGGTGTATGATGTTTGCGATTCTGTATCGAGACCACCGCAATCGATCGGTGAGAGAGACATGTCACAGAGCGTTTCAACAGGTGCCGTATCCTGGAGCACACCGGTCCAGTTGCAAGGACTGCCTGCGAACGAGCGTATCTGGCGGGAGATTCCGCGGCGCGAAAGCGGCACAGGCGGCTCTCAGGTGGTGATCGGTCACTGGACCGACAGCCGTGTCGAACACCGGGAACTCGTTGCGCCCGTATTTGACCGCTACTTCACCGTCAGCATTTTGCTCGGCAAAGCGACGGTCGATTGCTACAAGAACGGCAAGCTGTCCGGCCGAGGCACGGGTGGGGTAGGCGGTCTGCAACTCACCGCGCCCGGCGAGCGGATCCAGTGCGGTTTTCGTGGTGCCAACGAGTCGATCCACATCTTCTTTCCGAGCGATCTGATCGAGCTGGAATGTGGCGAAGAGCGCCACAGCGTCGCCGCGCCGCTCTTCGACGATCCCGCGTTTCGCGTCGATCCGGTGCTGGGTCCGTTGGCGCAACCACTGGCCGCCGCGCACGGCGAAGAGGGACGCATCGACGTGGCTTACGTCGAAGGGCAGGTCTACGCGATCCTGGGGCACGTGCTCTCGCGGTACGGACGCGAAAGCAAGACGGACATGCCGGTTGGCGGGGGATTATCGTCAGCGCGTTTGCGCAGCACGCTCGACTACATGGAAGCTTACCTGGCAGAACCGATTACTTTGCAGGACATCGCCCAACAGGCTGGCCTGAGCCGCATGCATTTCGCCGCGCAGTTCCGGCTCGCCACCGGCACGACACCACATGCATTCCTGTTGAACCGGCGCATCGAGCGAGCCAAGACTCTGCTGGAGAGGGACATGCCGATCGTGCAGGTCGCGCTTGCCGTCGGCTTTCAGGCTCAGGCGCATTTCACCACGGCGTTTCGCGGCGTGAGCGGTACGACGCCCGCGCGCTGGCGCGCCCAACAGCAGCAGACGCGGCGCTAGTCCAACCACGGCAGAAACGCGGCGATTGTGTCGCCGCGCTTCTACAGGGATCAGCCCAGCTTGTACGAACCTGCGCCGGTGCCGGCGAGGTTGCCGCCGTCGACGATCAGGTACTCTGGACGGATCGGCCTGCCCTCAAAGAAGCATTCGAGGATTTCTAGCGTGCCGGCCGCATAGCGCGCTTGCCCCGCCAACGAGCTGCCCGAAATATGCGGCGTCATCCCCTGGTTCGGCATGCGCCGCCACGGATGATCGACCGGTGCGGGTTGCGGATACCAGACGTCGCCCGCATAGCCCGCGAGTTTTCCCGACTCGAGCGCGCGCACCACGGCATCCCGGTCGCACAGCTTGCCGCGCGCGGTATTGATGAGGTACGTGCCGTGCTTGACGAGTTCGAACATCCTGTCGTCGAACATGTGCTCAGTCGCCGGATAGAGCGGGCTTTGCAGGTTGATGACGTCGCACACCTTCACCAGCGATTCCGGCGTCGGATGATAGGTCAGGTTCAGTTCGCGTTCGATTTCCGCCGAGAGACGATGCGGATCGTAGTAGTGCAGATGAACGTCGAACGGCTTGAGCCGGCGCAGCACCGCGAGACCGATCCGGCCGGCGGCGATGGTGCCGAAGTGCATGCCTTCGAGATCGTAGCTGCGGCTGACGCAATCGGCGATGTTCCAGCCGCCGTTCACGGCATATTGATGCGAGGGCAGGTAGTTGCGCACCAACGAGAGCACCATCATCACGACATGCTCGGCCACGCTGATGCTGTTAGAAAAGGTTTCCTCGGCGACGGTGATACCGTGTGCGGCGGCCGCCTTGAGGTCGACGTGGTCCGAGCCGATGCCGGCCGTGAGAGCGAGCTTGAGTTTCTTCGCTTTAGCAATGCGTTCGGCGGTGAGATAGGCCGGCCAGAACGGCTGGGAAATCACCACGTCGGCGTCGGGGAGGTGGCGGTCGAAGGTCGAATCGGCGCCGTCCTTGTCGCTCGTCACGACCAGTTCGTGACCATGGCTTTCCAGGTAGCGGCGCAGACCCAGTTCTCCCGAGACGCAGCCGACCAGTTCGCCCGGCTTGAAGCCGAGCGGTCCCTTCGGCGAGGGCACGGTCTGTCCATTCGGATAGGCCGTGATGACGGGAATCTCATTGCGCGCGTATTTCGGCGGATAGCCGGTGACGGGATCGGGATAAAGAACACATAGAACTTTGGCCATCTCTTTGCTCCGTATATCGACTTGTGAGTAAGTGCTGATCAATCAGCACTTGCAGTCTGACGCGGGAGCAATGGCGTTTATTTCGAATTCGCACGGTCGACCCCGGGAGGGGTTCCGGGGCTCCTTGCGAGCCCCAGCCGGCATTGCGCGACGCCTGGCCGTCAAGACCAGGCGCCGGGATTAATCGCCGAGATATTCCGGTTCGATCTGGATGTTCTGCTCGCCGGCAGCCTTCTTTTCCCAGTATCGCTTGACCCAGTTTTCGAAGGTCTTGCCCGCGGCCGTATCCTTGCCGGTGAAGGCGATGGCGCCGATGTCCGCGTACGGAATCACGTCCTTCGTCTGCTTGCCGGTGGGGATGATCCGCACGAAGCAGTCCTTGAAGGCCGCGCCGTATTGACGGTCGTACAGATAGCCTGCCACGCTCGAGCCGTCCTTGCGGGTGATCGTGACGTCGCCACGATAATCGAAGGCCTTTTCCATCGCTTCGCGCACTTCGGCTTCGGTGGTCAGTTGCGGCGTCCAGCCTTCGAGCTGCTCGTGCACCGTGCCCGCGGCGGTTTCCATCTGATCCGGGTTGACCACGTCAGCCGCCGGTGCGACCGGCGCGGCTGCTACGGCCTCGGCCGCTTGCTGGCCCTTGGCCGCATCCGCACGCGGCGGCGTGGGGACGAACACCATCGGCACTTCGTGCGAGGTCTTCTTCCAGCCGGCGAGCAGGTCGGTGGCGCCCTGGTCCTTATAGCTGTCGAACAGCATGGCCTTGACGGTCTGGAACATACCCTTGAACGAACCAAAGGTGTAGTTCACGCCGCTCGCTTCGTAGCCCGAGTGCACCATACAGTTGGCGCACTTCGGATTGCCGCTTTCGGTGCCGTACTCGGACCACTTCACGCTTTCCATCAGTTCGTCGAAGCTGTCTGCATAGCCGTCCTGCAGCAGGTAGCACGGCTTTTGCCAACCGAAGATGCTGTAGGTGGGCATGCCCCACGGCGTGCAGGTGAGTTGCTTCTTGCCCATCAGGAATTCCATGAAGATGGGCGACGCGTTGAAGCGCCAGCTCTTCTTCCGGTTCGACAGGATCGCGCGGAACAGCTTCTTCGAACGTGCACGGCCGAGAAAGTGCTTCTGGTCCGGCGCCTTGTCGTACGTGTAGCCGGGCGAGACCATCATGCTTTCGACGCCCGCTTCCATCATCTCGTCGAAGTGCAGGCGCACGCTGTTCGGGTCGGCGCCGTCGAACAAGGTGGTGTTGGTGGTGACGCGGAAACCGGCCGCAACAGCGGCGCGCACACCTTCCATGGCGATGTCGTAGCCGCCTTCACGGCACACCGCGAAATCGTGATGCTCGCGCTGGCCGTCGACGTGCACCGAGAACGACAGATACTTGCTCGGTTTGAAGAGGTGCAGGTTCTTGGCGAGCAGCAACGCATTCGTGCACATGTACACGTACTTCTTGCGCGCCACCAGACCGGCGACGATCTCAGGCATCTGCGGATGCAGCAGCGGCTCGCCGCCCGGAATCGCGACCATCGGCGTTCCGCACTCCTCGACCGCCTTGAAGCATTGCTCGGGCGTGAGTTGCGACTTCAGGACGTGAGCCGGGTACTGGATCTTGCCGCAGCCCGCGCACGCCAGATTGCAGCGCATGAGCGGCTCGAGCATGAGAACGAGCGGATAGCGGCTACGCCGCATCAGCTTCTGCTTCAGGACATAGGTGGCGACCGTCCAGGCCTGCGAAATTGGCACTCCCATGCTGGCAATGCTCCTCAATAACTGTGTTGCGCCGCGGACAGGGTCTGCGACTGTGTTCAATAGATCGTTTCGCGCCCGCTTCGGACGCGATCGTGTGCTAACAAGGGCCGATCACGTCCACCCGATTGGCGCAAACCGATCTGGCACTGGACGGGTTGTGGGGCCCCGAATTCTCAAAAATACCGCAATGATCGCACAAACCGGACTTTCCGGTCGGAGCCGCGCGTGTTCGGGCCGGGCGGGGCGGTCCGGCGGCGGTGGGCGCGGGGTTTGGCGTAGCGGCGTAGCTGGGGCGAGTCCGTGGTGAATCCGGGACGGTCCACGGCGATTACGCCTTGACTTCGGCCCGCAAGAATTCCACCAACGCTTGCTGCAGCGCATTGAGCACCCCGCCGGAGGTGACGAGCGCCAGCTCCGTGGGCGGCAAGTCGGGCAAACCGGGGCACAGGCGATGCTCGGGAAGCACCGCGGTTGTGGGCAGGACCGAAATCCCCAGTCCCGACGAAACGGCCGCCTGAATGCCCGTGAGACTGTGGCTGCCGAACGCGATGCGCCAGCGCCGCTGGGCCTTGTCGAGGCTGCGGATGGCGCGCTGCCGGTAGACGCAGCCTTGGGGAAACAGCGCGAGCGGGATGGGTTGGTCCACGGGCTCCTCAGACGCTTCGACATCCGCGCCCTGGACCCACACCAACGATTCCGGCCAGGACGCGAGACACTCGCCGCTGCCCGGTTCGCGCTTGACCAGCGCAAGCTCGATCTCGCCCGCAGCCAGCTTGCGCTGCAGGTCGGTGCTCATGCCGGCGATGGTCTCGAGGCGCACGCCGGGTTTGGCCTTCACAAAGCCCGACAGCATGGCCGACATGCGCCGGGCGTCGAAATCCTCGGGCACGCCGATGCGAACCGGCGTCAGTTCCACGTCGCTCGCCAGCGCGTCCTGGGCTTCCTGCGCGAGTGCCAGCAGCCGACGGGCGTATTGCGCGAGCAACTCGCCGTGCTCGGTCGCGCTCACCTGATTGCCGGTGCGGTCGCGCAGCAAGAGGGGCCGGCCGACCAGCGCTTCCAGTTTGCGCACCTGCTGGCTGACCGTCGACTGGGTGCGGTGCACGCGTTCGCCGGCGCGCGTGAAGCTGCCCTCGTCGACGACGCAAATCAGCGTATTCAATAGTTCCAGATCAAGCATGGCCGGCTCGCTTCGTTATTTGAAATTCAACTGACACATAGATTTTAATTTAATTTTCAAATATAGGGTGAGGCGCTTAACCTGTCCGCATTCGAAACCTTCAATCCGCGATTTCCAGGAGCGATCCATGTCACTTGAGAACACCCGCCGGCCGGTCTGGCTCACTTTCGACTGCTACGGCACGCTGATCCAATGGGACGAGGGACTGCTGGCGGCGGTCGGTGACATCCTGCGCACGAAGCCAGGCAACGAGGTCGAGCCGGCGAAACTGCTCGAGATTTACGACCGGCACGAACATGCGCTGGAGCAGACGGGGCCGCACCGCTCGTTCCGCCGGGTTGCCGGCGACGGACTGCGGCTCGCGCTCGAAGAGTTGGGTTTGCGCAGCGACGAGGGCGACGCCGGGGTGCTGACCAGCCGCATCTCGGCGATGCCGCCGTTTCCCGAAGTCGTCGGGACGCTGCGGCAACTCAAGGAGCGGGGCTATCGGCTGTGCATCGTGTCGAATACCGACGACGACATCATTGCCGGCAACGTCGCGCAACTGGGAGGCCAGATCGACCGGGTGATCACCGCGCAGCAGGCGGGGGCATACAAGCCGGCGCGGCGCCTGTTCGACTACGCGCACGAACAACTGGGCGTGACGAAGGACGACGTGGTCCACATTTGTGCGAGCCCGCATCTCGACCACGCGGCTGCGCGCGATATGGGATTTCGTTGCGTGTGGATTGATCGCGGGACGGGGCGTGGCGTGCTGCCGAACTACACGCCCGATGCTACGCTAGCGACACTCGATCGGGTGCCGGCGCTGTTCGCCGAGCTCGGCTGGTAATTCTCAGGGGAAGACATCATGGCGCATACGTTGTTATCGGTCGGATCAACGGCACCGTCGCGCAGCCTGCGGCTCGATTCCGACGCGGTCATGCAGGCCCGCATCGAACTGGCGGCCTGTTTCCAGTTGGCGGCGCAGTACGGTTTCGAGGAGGGGGTCTGCAATCATTTCTCGGCGGTAGTTCCGGGACATGACGACTTGTTCTTCGTGAATCCTTATGGTTATGCATTCGCCGAGATCACGGCGTCGCGGCTGCTGGTTTGCGATTTTGAGGGACACGTGGTGGACGGCGAAGGCAAGCCGGAGGCGACGGCGTTTTATATCCATGCGCGCTTGCATCGCGCGATGCCGCGGGTGCAGGCGGCGTTTCACACGCATATGCCGAATGCTACGGCGCTTTGTTTGCTGGAGGGGCCGCCGTTGTTGTGGCTTGGGCAGACGGCGTTGAAGTTTTATGGGCGTACTGCGGTTGATGAGGATTACGGTGGGTTGGCTCTCGACGAGTCGGAAGGGGATCGTATTGCGGCGGCGCTGGGGGATGCCGATGTTCTGTTCTTGAAGAATCATGGGGTGATGGTGGCGGGGGCTAGCATCGCTGAGGCGTGGGATGATCTCTATTATCTGGAGCGCGCTGCGGAGGTTCAGGTTAAGGCGATGAGTAGCGGGCGGGCGCTTAAGGCGGTGCCACATGATGTGGCGCAACGGACTTATGAGCAGATGCGGGTTGGGGATAAGGAGAGTGCTCGGGCGCATCTTGATAGTGGGATGCGGTTGTTGCTGGCGCGGGGGAATGGGTTTGATAAGTAGGTTTTCTGTGGCTTTCACTTTTGGTTGTTTTTTTTTATGGTGTTGGCCTTTCCTTGCTTTCTTAGTGGTCTATTAGCGATGCCCCTGTGCGGGGCGGCACTTACTTTCTTTGCCGCCGCAAAGAAAGTAAGCAAAGAAAGCGGGCTGCAACCGCTAGCGTTTAGTGAGCCATCTCGGTCTGCCACCGGAAACGGCCCAAGACGAGACCCGCCCTCGCGCCACCCACGTTAGTGACAAAGCAGTCATCCGCTCCAGCGTTGCGCTACGCGCCCCGCCGTTGGGCGTAACACGTTCTGCAAACGCTAATTAATGTCACTACTTTACTTCGTTAGGAAACCATATCATCTATGATGAGTGCCGCAGTTTGGCAATGTTTTTCCCCGTTGGCGGTGAAATCGAGGTGGCATTCCTAGGTGAACCTGTCCGCGACGCACGTAGTGCGGAGTGGGGTGGATGAGTGCTGTGTCACGAGCGGTGGAAATGCGATGGCAGGTCTCGTCTTGGGCCGTTTCCGGTGGCGGACCGAGATGGCTCACTAAACGCTAGCGGTTGCAGCCCGCTTTCTTTGCTTACTTTCTTTGCGGCGGCAAAGAAAGTAAGTGCCGCCCCGCACAGGGGCATCGCTAATAGACCACTAAGAATACAAGGAAAGGCCAACGCTGCAAGAGCACAGCCAAGACCAACGCCGTAGGCAAACAAACACCCACATTAACTAGCCCCCTCCCAATAAACATTAAACCCCATCAACGAAGTCAACGTCTGCGCCGCGCGCTTCATCATCTCGCCCACTTCGCTCATGGAAGGCACCGGCGCATTATCGATCCGCTCGATATAAGGCGTAGTCAGCGCCGCAATAGCATGCCCATCCCGCCCAAACACTGGATAAGCCAGATTCTTGACTCCCTTAACCTGCCGGCTCGACATACGCGCATTACCATGCCTGCGGATCTGCGCCAGATCCTTCGCCAGTTGCTCGCTATCCACCACCTGCTCACCCTCCACAGGCACATGAAGCTCAAGCATCTCGGCCCGCTGCGGTTCCTCCTGAAACGCAAGCAACACCTGCCCCGAAGCCGTATCGGTCATCCCAATCAACGTCCCCACCTTCAACGCAAATCCCCACCGCTCAGGACTCTCCACACCCGCCACGATCAACACGCGCCCCTTCTGATACACGCAAAGATGAAACGACTGCCCAGCCTGCTTGGCAAGTTGCGTCATCAACGGCAGCGCTGTCGACACCAATGAACGCACCGGCTGATGCCGATGCGCCAACTGAAACAGCAGCAGCGAAAGCACATAGCGGTCGCCCGCGGCCAACAGATAGCCGCGCGTTTCCAACGTGACCACCATGCGGAAGATCTCCGCCGTAGTGCGCCCCAACTCCTTGGCAAGCTCCGCGAGCGATAAGCCCTCCGGGTGATCCGCCAGCCGTTCGATGATGTCGAGGCCCTTTTCCAGTGCCGGCGCCGAGTAGCGCGTCGCGTTGTCGTTCAAATTTCCTCCCGTAAAGCCGACGGTTGCCCGATCGACCCGGCGCACATGATACCCAATCCGATTGTAGGGCCCCCAAGGCCGAAAGCGCGTTCCAATGCCCCATTCCATAGGCGGGGAAAACACCTAGTAAATTTTATCAATGAAATGTGTTTTCATACCTAAAATTTTAAGCAGCGCTGGACGAAGGCGCCAGGGCACGCTGAACAGCAGGCCGCCGGCGGCGGAATAACGCGGAGGAGAGGGTGGATGGCAGCCGTTGCATTCGAGCAGGTGCGCAAGTCGTTCGGCGCCGTTCAGGTCCTCAAGCAGATCGACCTGGCGGTGCCGGACGGCGAGTTTCTGGTGCTGGTCGGCCCGAGCGGCTGCGGCAAGTCCACCTTGCTGCGTGCGTTGGCCGGGCTCGAGGGCGTCACGCACGGGCGCATCCTGATCGACGGTCAGATCGTCAATGCGCTGCCGCCGCGCGAGCGCGACGTCGCAATGGTGTTCCAGAACTACGCGCTCTATCCGCATATGACCGTGCTCGAGAACCTCACCTTCGCGCTCAAGCTGCGTAATCACGACGCCGCGGAGATTGCGTTGCGTGCGCAAAAGGCGGCCACTTTGCTCGGTCTGCAGGACCTGCTCGGCAGGCATCCCCGGCATCTGTCGGGCGGTCAGCGGCAGCGTGTGGCGATGGGCCGCGCTATCGTGCGCGACCCAAAGGTGTTCCTGTTCGACGAGCCGCTGTCGAATCTCGACGCGCGGCTGCGCGTGCAGATGCGCGCGGAGATCAAGGCGCTGCATCAGCGTCTGCGCGCCACCACGGTCTACGTGACGCACGACCAGATCGAGGCGATGACGATGGCCGACCGCATCGTCGTGCTCAACGGCGGCGTGATCGAGCAGATCGGCACGCCGCTCGCACTCTACGACGATCCGGACAATCTCTTCGTGGCGGGTTTCATCGGCTCGCCGGCCATGAATGTCTTCAATGGCGTGTACGAGCAGCGCGGCGGTGGCGCGCAGGTGCGCGTCGGCGAAGTGGCGCTGCCGGTGCCGGCCGTCAATGCCGTGCACGGGCAAGAGGTGGTGTACGGCGTGCGTCCCGAACATCTGGCGCTTGCCGGCGAGGACGGCGTGCCGTTCGCGCTCGATGTGGTCGAGCCGACCGGTGCGGCAACCGAACTGTTCGGCACGCTCGTCGGCCAACCCTGTTGCGTGATGCTGAATGGCCGCACCGATCTGCGCGCCGGCAACCCCGTCGCATTGCGTGCCGATCTGAACAAGGTGCTGGTGTTCGATCGCGCAAGCGGGCGACGTCTGCGCTGAACAGGCCTGCGAGCCGTCCCGCCGCGGGGCTCGCATGACGCATGAACCGCCGGTATGCCGTGCGGCTGCACGGCGGAACCCATACAAGAGGAGACAGTAATGCGCTATCCAACCATGCAAGCCCTGCCAACCATGTTGCGGCTCGCCGCTTCGATGCTCGCGCTCGCGGGCCTCGTCGCGTCGGGTCTCGCCCACGCCGACGACGAATACAAAGGCTATACGCTGCGGGTCAAGCTGATCGGCGGTGTGCAGTACGAAGCGCTCTATACGCGCATTCCGCTGTGGGAAAAGCAGACCGGCGCGAAAGTCGAGATCGTGTCGCGCAAGAGCCACTTCGAACTGGATCGCGAGTTGAAGCAGGACATCGCCTCGGGTCACATCGACTATTGCGTGTCGTCCAATCACACGAATTTTTCGGCCCAGTACCCGATTTTCCGCGATCTGAAGGGACTCTTTCCAGCGAGCTATCTGGCCGCGTTCTCGCCGAGCCTGCTGAAGGCGTCGGAAATCAACGGGCATCTGGTGCAGATTCCGCGTTCAGTGGATATCGAAGCGCTCTACTACGACAAGACCGCCTACGACGATCCGGCCAACCAGGCCGCCTATAGCAAGCAGTTCGGCAAGACACTCGCGCCGCCCACGAACTATGCGGAGTTCACCCAGCAGGCCAAGTTCTTCACCAAGGCGCCGAACTTCTACGGCACGCAGTTTCCCGGCAAGGACGAAGCCATCACGGGGACCTTCTATTCGCTGCTGATCGCCAATGGCGGCCAGTTGCTGGATGCGAAAAACCGCCCGGCGTTCAACTCGCCGATCGGCGTCAAGACGCTTAACTGGTTCGTGGACCTCTACAAGGCGGGCGCGGTGCCCAAGGGCGTGCCGAGTTACGTCTGGGACGATCTGGGCAATAACTTCGCAGCCGGCAAGGTGGCGCTGGATCTCGACTGGCCTGGCTTCGCTTCGTTCTACAACGATCCCAAGACTTCCAAACTGGCCGGCAATGTCGGCGTAGTGCCGGCGCCGCTCGGTGCCGGCAACAAGCGGCCGGGCTGGTCGGGCTCGCATAGCTTCTCGATTACGAAGACCTGCGATCGGCCGGAGGTCGCCGCGAGCTTCATCGAATTCCTGACCAGTCTCGATTCGCAGATGGTGGAGGCGCGCCTCGGCACGATTCCTTCGCGGATCGATGCGCAGCAGGCGGTTGTGAAGGAGTTCCAGGAAAAGCACGATGCCTATATGGCGAACGCCATCAACGTGTTCAGCACGGCGGCGCGCCAGGACGCCTTCACGCCGCCGCGCATCCAGCAATGGGACGAGATCTCCAACGCGCTGTGGCCCGAGTTGCAGAAGGCGCTGATCGGCGACAAGTCGTCCCAGCAGGCGCTCGACGATGCGGCGAAAAAGGTCTCCGACATCATGCAGGACGCCTCCGACTAGCGACATGCTCCGGCCCACGCGACGCACGCCGCGCGGGCCGATCCTATTTTCGCTCTACGACACCATGCGATCCAACCTCCAGGATTCGTCCGCTGTACCTGCTCTCGTGCCGGTCTCGCACGAGGGCGTCGGTTTGCCGTTCAAGCTGTTGCTGCCTGCGTTCTTCTCGGTGGCGATCGTCGTCGTGCTGCCGCT
The DNA here is from genome assembly GCF_900142845.1 of Paraburkholderia phenazinium. Classification (NCBI taxonomy): domain Bacteria; kingdom Pseudomonadati; phylum Pseudomonadota; class Betaproteobacteria; order Burkholderiales; family Burkholderiaceae; genus Paraburkholderia; species Paraburkholderia phenazinium. The sequence continues at coordinate 2,836,390 of NZ_FSRU01000001.1, read as the reverse complement.
GCTGTTCTCGCTCTACACGAGCTTTACGTCGTACCGGCTGATCGAGCCCGACACGATCTGGCATTTCATCGGCCTGCGCAACTACATGCGCGCGTTCGCCAACGAGGACTTCTGGGCCGCCTTCGGCCGCACCGTGCTGTTCCTGACGATTGCCTTGAATCTGGAACTGGTGCTGGGTCTCGGCATCGCATTGCTGCTGAATGAGGTCACTAAAGGCCAGCGAATCCTGCGCACCATCATGATGTTCCCGATGATGTTCTCGCCGGTGCTGGTGGGCTTCCAGTTCAAGTTCATGCTCAACGACAGCACGGGCGTGGTCAACCATCTGCTGCAGACGCTCTTCGGCTTGCAGAGCACGATTCCGTTTCTGGTCAATGCGAACTCGGCGCTCGCTTCGCTGATCGTGGCCGAAGTCTGGAACTCGACGCCGGTGTTCGCGGTGATTCTGCTGGCGGGATTGATGGCGTTGCCGAAGGATCCGATCGAAGCCTCCAAGGTGGACGGCTGCACGCCGCTGCAAACCTTCCGCTACGTGACGCTGCCGTACCTGATGCCGTTCATCTACATCGCCATGACGATCCGCTCGCTGGACGTCGGCCGCGCCTACGACATTGTGCGCATCATGACGAACGGCGGTCCCGGCGGGCGCACCGAATTGCTGTGGACAATGGTGGGCCGCATCGCTTACGACGATTCGCATATGGGCTACGCGAACGCGATCGGCTATGTGTCGGTGCTGGTTTCCGTGCTGTTCACGCTGTACTTCTTCCGCAAGCTCAATGCGGCGCGCAAACATATGGGGCCGGCCTGACATCATGAGTACGACGCTCGAACACACTCCCGGTTTTTCGTCCTTCAAGGCACCGCTGCGGCGAGCTGCGCTATGGTTCGGAGTCTTTATCGTCATGGCGGCGATCTGTCTGCCTGGCCTGTGGGTCGTGCTGAACGCGTTCCGCTCGAACGTGGCGATCCTGTCGAACCAGCCGCTCTCCGATGCCGGCAGCTATACGCTCGACAACTTCCGCAACATGTTCGGCTTCGGCGCGATGCAGTCGTTACCGATTCGCCAGTACTTCGTGAATTCGGTGGTGATCTCGCTGGCGAGCACCTTCGCCGCCATCGTGGTGGGCGTGCTGGGCGGTTATGCGTTTGCCCGTTTCGAATTCCGTCACAAGAAGACGCTGTTCGTCGTGCTGATGCTGACCCGCGCGATTCCCGGCATCGCACTGTCTTTGCCGATCTTCATGTTGTGGGCGTGGACCGGTCTGCTCGACACGCGCATCGGTGTGATCGTCGTCTACCTTGCGATGAACGTGCCGTTCACGGTATGGCTGATCGACGGTTTCTTCCGCGAGGTACCTGCGGAACTCGCCGAGGCCGCGCAGATTGACGGCTGCACCCGCTGGCAGGCGTTCTGGCATATCGAGCTGCCGCTGGCCCGCTCGGGCGTGGCGTCGGCGGCGATCTTCGCCTTCCTGACGAGCTGGAACGAATTCGCGCTGGCGTCCCAGTTGTGCCGCAGTCCCGACACTAAAACTTTGCCGGTCGGCCTGATGGACTTTACCGCTCAGTTCACAGTGGACTGGGCCGGCATGTGCGCGATGGCGGTCATCATCATCATTCCCGCCATCGTGCTGACTTTCATTGTTCAGAAGCACCTGATTGCAGGCCTCACGCTTGGCGGCGTCAAAGGATAGAACTCACATGACCACGATCGAAAACGTCGAAATCCGGCAAGTCGACCTTCAGCCGAAAGTGCGGCGCACGGACGCCATTCAGTCGTTCGTTGTGCAGGAAACCATTTTGCTGACGATCCGTTGTAGCGACGGCAGCAGCGGCACAGGCTACACCTACACGATCGGCACGGGCGGTTCATCGATCGTCGCGTTGCTGCACGATCATCTGGTGCCGCGGCTGATTGGCCGCAACCCGGCTGAGTACGAAGCGATCTGGCGCGATCTGTTCTTCCATACGCATGCGACAGCCGTCGGCGCCATCACCAGTCTCGCGCTGGCCGCCGTCGATACGGCGCTATGGGACCGCAACACGCGCGTGGCCGGGCTGCCGCTGTGGGTCGCGGCCGGCGGCGCAAAACCACGCGTACGCACTTACACGACGGAGGGCGGTTGGCTGCATCTGTCGCAGAGCGAACTCGTCGAGCAGACGCTGCAAGCGCAAGCCGAAGGCTTTCGCGGGGCGAAACTGAAAGTAGGGCGCCCGCATGTCTCGGAGGACGCCGCGCGTCTCGCGGCCGTGCGCGCTGCCGTGGGCGACGGCTTCGAACTGATGGTCGACGCCAACCAGGGATTCACGCTGGCCGAGGCGCTGCGACGCGCGCATGCCTTCGAGCCGCTACGCCTCGCATGGCTGGAGGAGCCGATGCCGGCCGAGAGCATCGACGCGCACCGGCGTCTGTGTGCGGCGACGACGGTGCCGGTTGCAGTGGGCGAATCGCTGTACCATCCGGCGCAGTTCGCCGAATATGTGAAAGCGGATGCCTGCTCGATCGTTCAGGCGGACGTCGCCCGCGTGGGCGGCATTACGCCATGGCTGAAGATTGCGCATTCCGCGGAGGCGATGAACATCGAAATCTGTCCGCACTTCCTGATGGAGTTGCATGTGAGTCTGTGCGCGGCGGTACCCAACTCGAGCTGGCTCGAGTACATTCCGCAACTGGACTCGCTGACCGGTGCGTCGATTGTGGTGGAGCAGGGTTACGCGACACCGCCGGCGTCGCCGGGCATCGGCATCGATTGGGACTGGGACGCGATTCGTGCGCAGCAGCGTCTGCAGATCGAGATCGACACGCCGGTGAGCGCGTGAACGCCCGCGTCGACCGCCTGCTCAATTGCTACTTTATTTGTTATGGAGTGTTCCATGCGTTATTGCCTCGCCCTCGATCTTCGCGACGATCCCGCCGTGATGGAGGAGTACGACCGCTACCACCGCGAGGTCTGGCCCGAAGTGCTCGCTCATCTGCGGGCCTCGGGCATCCATGACATGACGATCTGGCGGCGTGAGAACCGGCTAGTCATGCTGATCGACGCGGACGAGGGCTTCACGCCGGAGCAACTCGTTATCGGCCCGCAGACGCATCCACGCGTCAAAGAGTGGGAGACGCTGATGGCGTATTTCCAGCAGCCGTTGCCGCATGCGGAGAAAACCGCATGGCAGCCTTTGGAGCAGGTGTTTCGCCTGACCGAAAGCCGGTAAAACCAATATTCAGAATGACTGATTATGCGTAACGTATATTCGGTAAGCTAAACAAAAGAAACGCGAAATTAAAATGAAAAATTATGCGTTTTAGCGGTTGAGGAGCGTACGCCGCTAATGGAATCCGTGCGTTGGATTTAACCATTGCTGAGCAGTTAGCACTACGTTTCAAGCAGTGCCCGGTGTTATATTGATGTACATGAACACGCCGAGATCAATCGAATCGATCGATAACCGAACGCGTATGCGCGAACTATGCGCATTGGCTGGATCTCAGAGCGAAGCCGCGAGGCTCATCACCCGCCATACCCGACGACCCTGCAGCGTGGAAGCGGTGAAGTCGTGGACCTGCGATCCCGATACGACGCGCGCCAGGACCTGTCACGACTGGGCCGTCGAAGCACTCGAAACAGAGTTGAACAATCTTGCCAAGGATTCCTGAGCTCGTGTCCGGGCATGTCCGGCGTATCGGCTTATCCACTCAAAGCCGAGGGATCGTGGCGTCACCTGCACGGACATGATGCGAGGCAAGTGAAGAGCGTAAGTCAGCGCCGGACGATAACAGGCCACAGCCTGCCAAGCCCGCGCCATGTTGAGCGGCCATTACTTAGTGAGACCATTCATGAGTATAAAAGACAGGATCAAAGCATTTGTTTTTGAGGACGAGTCCGGAAAAACCAAAGAGCCAGTCGATGCAGCGGGCGAGGTCCCGGCGTCGGATCCGCCGCCGCACGCCTCGGTCTCCGAGGCGCCGCAGGCCGCTGCGGTCATCGAACAGTCGGGTACGGGGCTCGACGTGCCGGCGGTCGAGGACCACATCGATCAGCAGATCCAGAGCAACCAGGCCTTCGCGCCCGTCGCCGCTTTCCTCAAGATGGCCGAGAGCATGAAGAGCGTCATCGGCGACGAGAAGCAGCGCTTCCAGGCCGCTCAGGCGGCGACCAACACGCCGACCGACGCCTTGCTGGGCGCGGTCAAGTCGTATGCGTCGGTGCTGGAACATGAAACCACGGCGTTCGAACAGACCTTCGTCGCCCAGGCCGAGGGCGAGATTCGCGCGCTCGGCGATCAGGAGAAGCAGTTGAGCCAGCAGATCAGCGACCTGCAGGCAAAGCTGTCCAATCTGAGCGCCCGCAAGGAAGAGATCGGCGCGCAGTCGATTGCGAAGGCGGGCGATCTGGCCAAGGCGAAGATCGACTTCGGCTCGGTTTCGTCGACGCTCAACAAGCGCTACACCGACCTCGCCGCCAAGCTGCAGCAACATCTCGGAGGCGCTGCACATGGCCAATGATCTCATCAAGACCGAGACCACCCGGCGGCTGAAGTCCTTCTGGGACACCAAGGAAGGCACCACCGGCATGGTGGTGGGCGCCGGCATTCTCGGCGGCCTCGGCTGGGGCGCGTACAAGATCATGCCGTACGTGGCCAACCTGATGGAGAACACGGTGCTGGCAATCGTGTTCGGCGCCATTGCCGTGGGCCTCGTGTATGCCCTCGTCATCGACGGCTCTTTGCGCCGGCTGCTGTGGCTGCGGTACAAGCTGCTGATGCGCGCATTGACCTACTCGGTCATCAAGTACGACCCCGCCGGCGTGTTGCGCGAGACGCAGAAACTCGCTCGCACGCGCCTGCGCGAAGCGGACGAGTACCGCACCAAGGCGCGCGGCCAGGTGGAACTGATCAAGAACACCATGGACGGCTACAAGCGCGAGGCCGACACCTATCTGCAGGAGGCGCAATACCTGCAGTCGCATCACGGCTCGCAAACCGAAATCGAAAGCCGCGCCATGAAGCTCCAGGAACTGAACACGGCCTACAAGGAGTTGCAGCCGCTCTATACGGTCACGCAAAGCTGGTACGAAAAGATGACCCATGCCAGCGAAACGCTGGAAACCATCATCAGCAACACCGACTTCAAGATCAACCTCGAAACCACCAAGTACAACGTGGCGAACTCGACCCACAACGCGTGGCGCATGTTCAAGTCGGCGTTTTCCGGTTCTGAGGATATCGAAGGATTGCAAAACGATACCTTCACCTACATGGCGGAAGACTATGGGCAGAAGGTCGGCGAGATCGAATCGTTCATGCTGGATTCCAAGAAGTTCATCGACAGCGCGGATCTGCGCAAGGCCGTGAACACGGAGAACGGCATGAAGCTGCTCGAAGAGCTGAGCCGCCGCAATCTCGGCATCGTCGAAGCCGATCAACCGAAGTTGACGACCGACGATGCCTCGACGGTCAGCTATGCGAATTACCTCAAGAAAAAATAAGGAGCCAGCAAATGGCATTTACCTCAGGATTCAAAAAACTCGTGGGTTTGGTAGCCACCGTGGCCGTTGTCGCGGGCGCAATCTTCGCTTATAAGCAGGGCTATTTCGGTCAGCACAACACGTCGCAAGTGGCGGCCGTCGACACCGGCAATAGCTCGCAGCCCATGCAGGCGATGCAGGCACCGCCCACGGCGGCGCCGCAGACGGACACCTCCAACGCGGCGACACCGAGCCGCGATACGCTGCAATCGATCCTGCAGAATCGCACGGTGCGCATTTCCGTGGAGAACCCGTCCGAGCCGATCTACGGCGAGACCAACGGCATTCCGCACGGTTTCAATTACGAGTTCGCCAAGTTGCTGTTTGCCCAGCCCGAATTCAACAAGGGTGGCGTGATCAGGATCGACACGCATCATGAGGTGGACGCCTATCAGGACGTGCCGCGTCAGTTGCTGGTGTCGTCCAATGGCGCGCCGGTCACCGACATCGCGATGGACGGCCTGACCTTCCCGGACAACACGCCCAACGGCGTGGTCTACACGAATCCGTATCTGGACGACTTCGGCTACGCGCTGATCGTTCAGCATGGTTCTTCCATCCGCTCGGCGGCGGATCTGAACGGCAAAACCATCGGCATCCTGCAGGGCGATCCGGACGTGCGCGCGTTTGTGACCCGCCAGTTTCCGAACAGCAAGCTCGTGGAAGTTAACGATTCGGACCCGCAGTTCATCAACAAGAGTGTCGACGATCACGTAGTCGATTGCTTCATCTACGATTATCCGTTCGCGGTGGAATCGATCAAGGGCACCGACCTCAAGTTTGCCGTCACGAAACTCGATGGCTCCGATATCTCGTACAAGATCGGCGTCCGTGCAGCGGACCAGAATCTGTTGATCTATCTGAACAGCGCGATTGGCCGTGTGAAGCAAAGCCCGGCCTACCTCGACCTGCTGCGCAAGTATTTCATCAGCGACCAGGTGGAGACGACGGCGGCGGCATCGGGCGAGCGCAGCTACGTCGTGCGCCAGGGCGATACGCTGAACCTGATTGCCTCATCGCAACTCGGCAGCGGCTCGCGCTACCGCGACATCCAGCAACGTAACAACCTGCCGAATCCGAACCTGATCCTCGTGGGCCAGCATCTGGTGATTCCGGCCCGGTAAGCGGGGCATTTATTCGTTAGCGCTTGGCGTTGAGGGAGAGGATGGCGCCGTAGGTGTTTGCGGCGCCATCCCCAAGGCATTGAGCACGCTTTGCTCGATGAGCGGACTGCGCTGGATTCCCGGCAGCGTGAGATTCGGCGCCGGTGTGGGCAGTTTGCCCACGTCGCCGCCGTGCAAGGTGAACGAGCGCCGCGTCTGCGCGTCGTAGCACAGCACGCCGGCGACCGGCGCATCAGGATCGTCATGTCCTGCGCCGATGCGCTCCGCCCGTTCCTCTCCCGACGCCTGGACGAACGTGACGGTGGCCCCGGGCTTACCGAACACCTGCGCCGCGATCTGCACAATGGTGTCGCGATGCTGCGTCACGTCGACGTGGCTGCCGGGATCCGCATCCGTCACCGCCGCGGTCACGCGGCGCCTTGCTTCCACCACCTTGCGGTTCATCGCGCTTGAAGCAGAATCGGTCTTGCCCGAGAACTGCTGGCCGAGCGCGTGCAGCATCGAGTCGAGACCCGGTGTGCTGGGGTTGTCGATCACGTTGACGTGCGCAGCCTCGAGATTGCGCCGCCACGTCAGCGGCTCTTCGGCGCTCGCCTGATGCTCAGGCATCCGTTCGGCGACTGCCGCCGCCTGCTCGTGCCCCTGCTGGTTGAGCAGTTGCGTCGAAAAACGCCGCCGCAGATTTTCGCCGAACAGATGGCCTTCGAGCCATGTGCCCGCGTCCTTTTTCCCCATCTCCTGTAACTGTCCGATTTCCGTTTCGCTGAAACGGAAATCGCGCAACATGTTGCGCGCGGCGGTGGCCTCGCGGCCGCTACTGAACAGATCCCCGACGAAGAGCCGCGTCGCAAACGAAGGGTTGTCCTGCGCGAAGCGCTGCCGCAGATCGCTCGCCACGTCCTGCGCCGGTTGTCCGACGTAGCGCGCGGTATCGAAGCCGTAGTTGACTGCGGTTGGCGCGGTCGAAAGTGCATGCGCCAGCGCATCGATGCCGCTTGCCGGCTGGAACGACGCATTGTCGATGAAGTGAGTCTTGAGCGTCTCGAAGGTCTTGTCCGGATCCCGGCTGTCCTGCCGGACCGCGTTGAGCGCGATGATGCCGCTCGTGCTTGCCGCCTCGCCGATGAACCTTTTGGCATCCTCTATTTGCTGATGGTACCCGTAGCCCGCGGCTTCCTCGGCCACGACACGAAGTGCAACCAGCGCGTTGGCCTCGGGATTTTTCTGCGCAAGGAAGGCGCGCACCTCGTCGCCCTTACCGGAAAGTTTGAGGGTCTCGACCTTGTTGATATCCGCGATGCTTAGCTTCAGTTCATCGTGGAGGAATTGCTGGCGATCGCGTAGCCGGCCGAGGTCCGCGCCACCCGTAGCGATCCGCTGGTGCAGCGACGGCAACGCATACAGCAAGGCCTCTTCCTGCATGGCCGCATTGATGGGCCGGGCATTTCTGCGGTTGATCTCGCTGACGAGCCCACGCCGCCCCGCGTACGCGAGATAGGCGGGGCTGAGTACCGCGCGCGTCGCGCTGATGCCCGCGCCTGCAAGCGGATTCACCGCGAGTTCGGCGATGCCTGCCGCCGCGTTGACCGCACCGTAGGCCACCTGAATGTTCGCGTGGCGCTTTTCCTCCTTGAGAGAATCGAGGGTAGTGTCCTGATACGCGAGGATATGCGTGCGCAGCAGATCGGCCGGTGGGTTCTGAGGATGGGTGCGTCCGCTCTGGAGCGGCAGCACTTTCTGGTTGTAGCGGACCTTCATCGCTTCGAGTCGATCGAGGCTCGCGCCGTTGGCGAACTGCTTGACGAGCGCCGCCCGAATGTCCGAACGCTGAAGCTTCGTGGTCGGCAACGTCGCGTCTTTTTTCCAGAAGCGCCAGGTGCCGAAGTGCAGCGTCGATTGCAAACGCGCGCGCTCGTCCTGCGGCAGCGTCTTGTAACGCGCGACGAACGCCTGCTCTTCGCCGGATGCGGCAATGGCCTTTAGCGTGTTCGAATTGAACTGGCCCGGGTCGATTTCCGCGTCGCGCAGCGAGTCCTTAAGCACCGCGACCTTCGGGGCCGTTTTGGCACCCAGCGCCTCGTTTCGGACGGACTTCAGTTCATCGAATAACTCGGCATGCTGGCCCGGCTGGATGTCCGAGCGAAGGAACGCATCGATTACTTCTTCGCGGGCCGCACGGCGCATGCTCGCCGTGTCCAGATTGCGATTGCGCCCCAGGTTGAAGACCTGGAAGAGGTTTTTCTCGCCGGGAAACTGCAGCACTTCGTTGAAGCGCTGCCGCCCGATGATGCCGAGCGCGGCGAATTGGCTGTGAAACCGTTCGACATCGGCGTCGTCGTGCTGGCGCAGGATCCAATAGGTATGCGAACTGATTTTGTCGTCCGCGAATGCATCATCGAGCTGCCGCATGGCCTCGCTATGCGATTCGGTTCGCCCGCTGGCCGGCTGACGGACCGCCGAGCGCACCGCCTGCACGCGGTCCACCGCACGGTCCACTTTCCTGCTTTGCTGCACCCCGGCAATCGTATATGCGGCGCCCGAGGCGATTGCCAGCACGCCGTCGGCCGTCACCGCGCTGGACTTGCCGCCGTACATCGAATGACCCTGATGTCCCGCCGCATAGATACGCCCGCCGACCCCCAGCGCGCCAATGCCGACGTCGCGAATCGCGCCCGGCGTGGCGCGCGCGAGATTGCCTTTGGCTTGCTTGTGTGCGCTCAGCGCGTCGTTGCCCGCAAGCGTGCCCGGCACTTCGCTTTTCAACTGCTTGCTGGTCTCGGCCACCTTGAACAGCTTATTGCCGAAGCTGACGGCGGTCGTCGCGACGTCGAGCCCGGCAGGCAGCATGCCCACGCCGTTGGTCGCCTGAGACACGTTGCTCGTGACTTCGCTTGTGCCGTGGAAATTGCTGACGAGCCCGTTGACGGCGGAGGTCGCGTTGTTGCCGGCCCAGAGCTCATAGCCGCCCGACGCGGCGGGCGACATCACCGGTTCGGCTTTTCCGAGGCCGCCTTTGGCGATCTGCGCAGCCTTCGCGCCGGTGCGCGTCGCGCGTTGCGCCAGCGCTCCCAGCAGTGAGTGACTGCTCGCGGTCGTGGCTGGCACGCCCGGTTGGGCCGGGACGCTCGGCGCGCCGCTGGTTGAACTGCCGCTCTCGTTCGGATCCGGCACCTGCGGGTGGGAAGGCGTGTTTGACCCGCCGATGGGCGTCGACATGCTGTGTTCTCCTGAATGGCCCGGTCGCCATGCAGGCTCGCCACCAGGGCGTGCCACCAGGCGCCTGACCTTTCAGTAGACCCGAGTCGCAGCGCCTCGCGGCAGTGAGAGCGGAAATCCTGTCTCGCGATGCGAAGCTGGCGCGTATTCGCGCCGCACAATGCAAAAAAAGTCCGCCCCACGGTCATAAGGCGGACTCAAACAGATGTTAAACCCACTGCGACGAGTAAGAAGCAGTGTGAGGACATCCTATGCCGCCAATTCGCGGTTGGGTGCCGGGGTAATGCTGCGTAAGCGAGCCGGCCCAATTGCGCGGGCGCGGAAATCTTTGGTAAGCACTCTGTCGCTACGGCCTTTCTTTCACGGCTAGAACCCGCTCAAGCGGACTATTCTGCCCACGTGCGAACCTCATCCCGTTGTGTGTGCGGATCTTCGATGAGAACGCTCATCACGCGCCGCTATCCGCTTACTTCTTCGTACAGGGTTAGTCATGTCCAAATCGAAAACTGCTGTTCCTTTCGTTGCCCGGTTGCTTGCCAAACCATCGGCGAGCTTGTCGTTCTGCGTTCTGGCGGCGTGCGCGACGCTTGCCGGTAACGCGTCGGCGGCGAGCTTCCATTGCACGAGCAAGTCGTCGGCATCGGAGAAGATCGTCTGCCAGGATCCGCAACTGTCCAGCCTCGACGATCGCCTCAATACCGCTTACCAGCGCGCCCGGGATGCCAGTCTCGATCCGCGCTCGGTGGAGTCCGCGCGCATCGAGCAATGGCTCTGGCGCCAGCACAACTGTACCGACAAGGCTTGTGTACAGAGCTGGTATGACCGGCGCATCGCCGAACTGGATGCCGACTATGAGCAGGCCAAACAGGCCCAGCGCGATGCTTTCGAAGCGGCGCTGGTGGAGCAGAAGCTGGCTCCGTCCGCGGCAGACGCCGTGCGGCAGATGAAGAGCGATCCCCTCGTGGCAGCCGCAGCCGGCCCGGTCACGACTCCGGCCGCGAAGTGAATGGCAGCGTATGCGCCATGGACCCTCGATCAGATTGGTCGTGTCAGTAGAAGATGGGCCGGTTGACAGCGTCGGTGGGATCGTCGAACTCGGGGGGCGCAAAGTCGGCGTCTGGTATTACGACGCCATGACGAGCATCGTCGTGACGCGCGCCTTTCGCAACAAGGTCGTCATCGGCAGTGTGGCCGAAGTGGTCGCCCAGTTGAAGCGGCTCGCCATCCGGTTTTAAGGCGAGCCGCACCAGATCGCATCATCACGCATCGCCGCGCATCGTTGCGGTTGCATGCCCGCTATCCATTCAAGTACCGCGGTCCAGCGGACCGCGCGTCGTTTCAACGCGAGCCCTTGCGTTCCGCGCGATACGTCTCCGTGTCGCGCGCATGAGTCCTTTGTCGAGATTGATGGGCGCCTCCGACAATGCGACACAATTCTCCACAAACGAACGATAGATTGCAGAGTTTGTTCACTCTAATATTAATTCACATTTCATCACCCGGGCATCGGCGAGGCGAGTAGTGCGCCTCAAGCCGTCTGTCGCCGAGAGACATCATCCCTCCGTTTAAAAGTAATCGGCGCTTTAAATGAGCCGGCGCTAAAACACCTTTTGGCCTGCATAGTAAATGCTACAGACGACTGAATCGTTTGCGAATTCGATACCGGTGCTGACGTATCACCACGTGTCATCGTCGGGCGGCTCGCTGACTATCTCGCCGGAGAACTTCGAGTCGCAGATCGGCTGGCTGGCGAAGAACGGTTATGTCACGCTCACCGCCGATGAATTTGCGCGCTTTTTGCATGGCGCGCCTATGCCGCGCAAATCGGTTTTGCTGACCTTCGACGATGGCTATCTGGACAATTACGTCCACGCGCATCCCATTCTTTTACGTTACGGACTCAATGCGGTCATGTTTCTCGTGACCGGCCGCGTGCATGACGGTCCGTATCGCGCCATCGGGGCGCAGCGCCTTGAAGCGCCGCGTTCGCATCAGGCATGCGAGCGTCTCGTTCACGACGGTCGTGCGGACGAGGTCACGGTGCGCTGGAGCGAGGTCGACTTGATGCGCGCGGCGGGCACGTTCGAATTCCATAGCCATACGCACAGCCACCTCCGCTGGGACCAGTTGTGCGCCGACCCGGTCCACAAGCGCCAGAACATCGGTGTGGACATCGAGAAGTCAAAGGCGATCCTGGTGGCCCGTCTGGGTGCGGGCTCGCGCCATCTGTGCTGGCCCGAGGGCTATTTCGACGCCGACTATCTCGACGCTGCCAAAGCCGCCGGATTCGAGTACCTCTACACGACCCGCAACCTGCGGCGCAACGTGCCGGGCAGCGACCCTCACCGTATCCATCGCCTCGTCGACAACGGCAAGGACGCCGAATGGCTCGCGCAAAAGCTGCACCGCTATCAGGATCCGCTGTGGGGGCGGGCGTACTACTGGTTCAAACGGGCGAGACACTTCCGGGACGAAGCGTGGTCATGAAAATCCTCTACACGAACTTCCACGCGGGCGATGGGGGCGGCCATACCACCTATATTCTGAGCCTCGCCGCCGCGCTCGCGGGCCGTCATCGCGTGACGGTAGCGGCGCCGAAGTCGAGCCGCCTTTATGCGAGCGCGCAGTTGCTGGCGGGTGTCGAGGTGATCGCGCTCGAGTTTCGCAACCGGCTGGGCGCGATGACCGGATCGGGCTGGCGCTTGCGGCAACTGATCGCCCGCGAGCGTTTCGACATCGTTCATGTGAACGGCTCGGCGGATCACCGCATTGTCATGCTGGCGACGCTAGGCCTGAAGCGAACCCGGCCGCGCATCGTCTTCACGAAGCACAACGATTTGCCGGTCAGCGGCCTGAGCACCTGGTTGAAGGGCAAGCTCGGCACCGATTCGGTGATCTGCGTATCCGACTACACGCGGCGCCGCCTCGCTAAAACCGTCTATGACACCAAGGTGGTGTGGGTCGTGCATCATGGTGTCGACCTGGGCCGGTTTGCGCCGGTCAGGTCTGAAGTAGTCGCAAGGCTGCGCAGCCGCTGGCGCGAGGCGGTGCCGCGCGACGCGCTGGTGCTGGGCAGCATTGCCGGCACGGACTGCAACAAGGGCTGGCTGAACATGGTGGCGGCCGTGGCCTTGCTGCCCGCTGCACAACGCGAGCGGATCCGCATTGTGGTGGCGGGGCGCTTGCCCGACGCCCTGCAATGCGCGCGGGTCGACGCATTGGGGATGACGGATCATGTGATCTTTACCGGCGTGCTCAGCGACGTGCGGCCGCTGGTGGCGGCGCTGGATGTGGGCTTTGTGCTGTCGCAGCGCGAAACGCTGTCGTTTGCCTGCCGCGAGATGATGGCGATGGGCAAGCCGGTGATCGTGTCGGATTCGGGTGGCCTGCCGGAGAACGTCGAGGCCGGCGTGAACGGCTGGATTGTCGCGCCGCACGAACACGAACACCTCGCGCAACTGCTGGCGCGCCTGCTCGGCAACCGGCTCGAGATTACGTTGGCAGGCATGGCGGCGCGCGCGCGAAGCGTGGCGCAGTTTTCGCTGCAGACATTCGTGGAGCGGACCGAGGCGGTCTATCAGGAGTGCCTGGTGCGCATTCCGTCTTTGGCCGGCAGCGGCTCGGTCGCTGAATGGAAGGTTCAGCGCAACTCCGGCTGAGCAGGTTGCCGCCGACACCGCCCGGTGTCGGCCCGCAATACGCTTTTCCTCTCCAGGATGGATAATTCGCTGCAGGACGCCTGCGCTGCGTTGCGGCGCATCAAGGCTCTTCCACTCCAAATCATCCTGGATTTTCACATGGAACAGATCGTCTTCCGGTCGGCGCTGCTTGCCGACATCCCTGCCATCGTCGCGATGCTGGCCGACGACGAACTCGGCAGCCAGCGCGAAATCACCGGTTTGCCGCTCGACGAGCGCTACGTCGCGGCGTTTCGCGCCATCGAGGCCGACGCCAATCAGCAACTGGTGGTGGTCGTGGACGGCGCCGAGGTCATCGGCACGCTGCAACTGTCGTTCATCCCAGGGATTGCCCGGATGGGTGCGTGGCGCGGCCAGATCGAAGCGGTGCGGATTGCCGCCCACCGCCGCGACTCCGGGCTGGGCCAGAAGATGTTCGAATGGGCCATCGCGACGTGCCGCTCGCGCGGCTGCAATCTCGTCCAGCTCACCACCGACAGGAGCCGCGCCGACGCGCATCGTTTCTACGAGAAGCTCGGCTTCGTCGCGAGCCATGTCGGCTACAAGCTCGCGTTGTAGCGCCGCATCCTGCGTGTGCTGGCCGCCAAAGGCCTCGCTCAAATGGTCAGTCGAAAAGCGGCGCGCTGGCGGTCTGCTCGTCGAGGACTAATATGTGAGACTAAGGGCGATGCATCAGCCATAATGAAAAAAAGCGGTATTTAAACGATCCAGGAGACGACATGCAATCCGATCAACCGACCCAGCCGCCTGGCGGTGCCGCACCGCATCTCTCGAAGTTCGGCGCCGTCCTGCGCGTGACGAGCGGCAACTTCCTCGAACAGTTCGACTTCTTCCTGTTCGGCTTCTACGCCACGTACATCGCCAGGACGTTTTTCCCGGCCGCCAGCGAGTTCGCCTCGCTGATGCAGACCTTTGCCGTGTTCGGCGCCGGTTTTCTGATGCGGCCGTTGGGCGCCATCATCCTCGGCGCGTATATCGACAAGGTGGGGCGGCGCCGCGGCCTGATCGTCACGCTGGCCATCATGGCGAGCGGCACGATCCTGATTGCCTGCGTGCCGGGCTATGCGTCGATCGGCTTGCTGGCGCCGGCGCTGGTGTTGATCGGGCGTCTCTTGCAGGGGTTTTCGGCGGGGGCCGAACTCGGCGGCGTGTCGGTGTATCTGGCGGAAATGGCCACGCCGGGCAAGAAGGGCTTTTACACCGCCTGGCAGTCGGCTAGCCAGCAGGTGGCTATCGTGGTGGCGGCCGCGCTCGGCTACGCGCTGAACCTGTTGCTCACGCCGCCGCAAATCGGCGCCTGGGGCTGGCGTTTGCCGTTCCTGATCGGTTGCATGATCGTACCGTTTCTCTATGTGCTGCGCCGCTCGCTGCAGGAAACCGCGGAGTTCCAGACGCGCCGCCATCATCCGGCCACCTCCGAAGTGTTCCGCTCGATGCTGACCAACTGGCAGACGGTGGTCGCCGGCATGATGATGGTTGCGATGACAACCACCACTTTCTACCTGATCACCGTCTATACACCGACCTTCGGCCGCGCGGTGCTGCATCTAAGCACCGCGGATGCGCTGGTCGTCACGCTGCTGGTGGGGGTGTCGAACTTTATCTGGCTGCCGCTCGGCGGCGCGGTTTCGGATCGCATCGGCCGCCGGCCCTTGCTGTTGTTCATTTCGGCACTCGCCATCGTCACCACCTATCCTGCGCTGGAATGGCTCGCGCATGCGCCTAGCTTCCTGCGCATGCTGACCGTGCTGCTGTATTTTTCGTTCTTCTTCGGCGTCTATAACGGTGCGATGGTTGCGGCCCTCACGGAGGTGATGCCGGTGGAGGTGCGGGTCGCCGGTTTCTCGCTCGCCTATAGTCTCGCCACGGCCTTGTTCGGCGGTTTTACGCCCGCTGTCTCGACCTTCCTGATCGAGATAACCGGCGATAAAGCGGCACCGGCTTACTGGCTGATCTTCGCGGCCTTATGCGGCTTCTTCGCCACGCTGGTGCTGTATCGCCGGGGTGGGGCGGCTGAGTTGCAGGCCAAGCTGGGCTAGGGAGGCAGACGCTGGCACTAGCGCATGGCCGCGGCAAGCCGCCTGCGGGTCAGCCAGCGCACGGCGAGCAGACAGCTCACCATCACGGTCAGCGACAACACGGTGGTCATCGTGCCGAGCGCGTAAATCACCGGCGTCGTGACGGAGGTGGTGAGCCCCTGCAGTTCGAGCGGCAAGGTGTTCTGATCGCCGATAGCCTGTGATGTGCGGGCGATCTCGTCCCACGAGAGCGTGAAGCCGAACATCGCCACGCCGATCACGGAAGGCCCGATGATCGGCAACACGATATGCCGGAAGTTTTGCCACGGCGTCGCGCCCAGATCGCGTCCCGCTTCTTCGTAGGCGGGATTGAAGCGGTTGAACACCGCGAACATCACCAGCAGTCCGAACGGCAGGGTCCACGTCAGGTGCGCGCCGAGCGCCGAGGTGAACAGCCCCATCGAAGTGGAATAGTTGTCCGCGAACGACTGATTGCCCCACGCAGTGGCCAGATATTTGACGCCGCTATCGAGCAGACGGAAGGTGAGGCCGATGCCGAGCGACACGATGATCGAAGGCATGATCAGACTCGCCACCGACACATAAAATACGGCGGTGTCGCCGCGAAAGCGCTTGCGAAACGCAAGGCCCGCCGCCACCGAGAACAGCACGGTCAACACCGTCACGGCCAGCGCGAGGCGCACGGAACGCGCGAACGCCCCCCAGATGTCGATATCGCCCACGCCCTGACGCAGTACCGCGAACCAGTGCAGGGAGACGCCGCGCATCGGGAAGGTGAGGCCGCCTTCCGGTCCCTGAAACGACAGGATGAAGATGGTGATCACGGGGCCGTACAGGAACAGCACGAACAGCCCGAACAGGAGGGCCAGCCAGTAGAAACTGGCGGGCCGGCGTTCGCGATGCTTGCGGCGGATGGCCTGCATGTCACAGCTCCTTGCGGATGTCGACTACCCGCGTCAAACCCCACACAATCATCAACACCACGGCGAGCAGGATGATCGCGTTGGCCGCGGCGGCCGGGAACTGCAGGTAGCCCGTCTGAACCTGGATGATCTTGCCGACCGAGGCGATCTGCTGGCCGCCCATCACGCCGACCGTCAGGAAATCGCCCATCACGATGGTGATCACGAAGATCGAGCCGATTACGATACCGGTTTTGGAGAGCGGCAGCACCACGTCGCGGATCACCTGCCAGCCGCTTGCGCCGGCATCGCGCGCGGCTTCGAGCAGCGACCGGTCGATGCGCATCATCGCGTTGAAGATCGGCACGATCATGAAGAACGTGTAGAGGTGCACGAAGGCGAGCACCACCGAGAAGTTCGAATACAGCAGCCATTCGAGCGGCTGGTCGATCACATGCGCGCCGAGCAGCGCCTGGTTGACGAGGCCGTTGCGGCCGAGCAGCGGGATCCACGAGATCATGCGGATCACGTTCGAGGTCCAGAAGGGGATCGTGCAGATCAGGAACAGGACGGTCTGCATCGCCGTCGTGCGTACGTGGAAAGCGAGGAAGTAGGCAATCGAAAAGCCGAGCACGAGCGTGACCGCCCAGACGATCGCGCAGAACTTGAGCGTGGACAGGTAGGTCTTGAAGGTGACGCACATGTCCGTCATCGACGAGCAGCCGTCGAAAATCGCCTTGTAGTTTTTCAGCGTGAAGGCGGGGATGATCTGATACTCGTTGTAATCCCAGAAGCTGACGATCAGCGTGATGACGAGCGGCACGATGAAAAACAGCAGGAAGGTGAGCGTAAGCGGGGTTGCCTGCAGCCACGCCGGCGCACGCCGCTGCCGTACCGGTGCAGCCTGCGCGCGATTGGAAAGCTCGATCGATGCCATGGCGGGATATCCGTCGTCTGGAAAGCGGTGCTTGCCGGTGCGCCATGCGCCGGCAAGCACCGCCTGATTCATGCAGGTATGCGAACTATGCCGCGATGAACTCGTTCCACTTCTGGACCATGTAGATGTTCTCGTCCATCACCGCGTTCCAGCAGGCAATCGCGCCCATCCGTTCGTTGTACGAGCCGCCGTCGCGCACGGTGCCGGCCTTCTCCAGCAACTGGCCGTCCGGCGCATGGATGTCCTGCGCGGCCGGCTTGCCTTCGATCCAGTAGTCCCATTCATAGGGTTGCATGTGCGTCTTCGCGGTCTCGAGCACGCCCGAATAGTAGCCCTGGCGCATCAGGTAGGCGCCGGCCCAGCCGTCCTGGAACCAGTTGACGAACTCATACCCGGCGTCGAGCTTGCGGCCCTGCAGCGAGCGCGGGAAAGCGAAGCCCGAGGCCCATGAGCGATACCCTTCCTTGAGCGGCTGAAACTTGCAGGCGATGCCCATGGTGCGCACCTTCGTGACGGCCGGCGACCACATCGACTGGATCACCACTTCTCCCGAAGCCATCAGGTTGACGCTCTCGTTGAAGTCCTTCCAGAAGGCGCGGAACTGGCCGGAGCGCTTGGCCTCGATCAGGATCTTGATGGTCTGATCGATCTCCGCCTTGGTCATGTTGCCCTTGTCGCCGTACTTGACGTGCCCCATGGCTTCAATGGCCATGGCCGAATCCATGATGCCGATTGCGGGAATGTTGAGCAGGGCGGCCTTGCCCTTGAACTCGGGATTCAGCAACTCGGCCCAGCTATTGATGGGGCGCTTGATCAGGTCCGGACGAATGCCGAGCGTGTCGGCGTTATAGGTGGTGGGGATCAGCGTCATCCACTCGGTCGGAGTGGCGGAAAATTCCGTGGAGCGCGGACCCGTCAGGAACATCACTTTCTTCGGCGCGGTACCCTGATCGCCGATCTTCTTGCCGTTCACTTCGCCCTTGGTCAGCACCGGCGTGATCTTGTCGGCCAGCTTGATTTTTTTGGCATCCATACCGGCCAGCGTGCCGGCGGGAATCAGCTTCTTGAGCGAGAAATATTCGGTGTCGACGATATCGAACGAGTTGGGCTGCGTGATGATGCGCTTGGCGACGTCATCGGTCGTGACCGGAATGTACTGAATCTCGATGCCGGTGTCTTCCTTGAACTTCTTCGCGATGTCGTCGCTCTGGTTGACCGCGGTCCCCAGATAGCGCAGCACGATTTTCTCCTGCGCATGCACGTACGGGAAGCCGGCAATGCCCGCCGCCGCAACCGCGCCCTTGATGAGCGTGCGGCGCTTCAGGCCTTTGTCCGTCAGCTCGGGTTCGGCTGCTGCCGGGCTCTCGTTCTGCTCACTCATCGCAATCTCCTCAGGTGACGTTCTTTGGGTAGGGTGATACGCAAGAAAACCGGTTAAGCGCGGCCTAGGCCGCCAGCGGATGAGCGTCCCGCTCGTTCCACCACACGACGACGCGGGCTTCGGGACCGAGCCGCGCGGGGTCGTAGTCGCCGTCGCTGACCAGCGAGACGAGTTCGGGCGAACCGTCGAGCGGCACGAGCGTCATACGCAAATGGGTGCCCTGGTACTCGGCTTCGCGCACGGTGCACGGCACGCCGCCGATCCGCGTGAGACCGCCTTCGCCCACGAGGGTTTGCACGGGCGTGACGCCGTGCGGCACCACGCGCAGATGATCCGCGCGCACCGTGAAGAGGCGTCCGTTGGTGCTGAAGACGTTGTGGCCGCCGAGAAAGCGCGCCACGAATTCGGTGCGTGGGCGGTTGAAGACCTCATGAGGCGTGCCGCTTTGCTCGATATGGCCGTGGCTCATGACGACGACGAGATCGGCCAGCGCCATCGCCTCTTCCTGGGAGTGCGTAACATGCACGAAGGTGATGCCGAGTTCCTTTTGCCAGCGCTTCAGTTCGGCGCGCATCTGCACGCGCAGGAACGGGTCCAGTGCGGAGAGCGGTTCGTCGAGCAGCAGACAGCGCGGCTGGTTCAGGAGGGCACGCGCCAGTGCCACACGCTGCTGCTGGCCGCCCGACAACTGCGCGGGCTTGCGTTCGGCATAAGCGGACATGGCGACGAGTTCAAGCAGTTCGCCGGCGCGCTTGCGGCGGGCGTCTTTCGCCACCCCGCGCATCTTCAGGCTGAAGGCCACGTTATCGAGCGCGCTCAGATGAGGAAACAGCGCGTAGCTCTGAAACACCATCGCCGTGCCGCGTGCCGCCGGTTCTTCGCGCGTAACGTTGCGCCCGCCGATCAGGACGTCGCCTTCGGAGACCGATTCATGGCCCGCGATCATGCGCAGCGTCGACGTCTTGCCGCAACCGGACGGTCCGAGCAGACAGCAATACTGGCCGCCCGGAATGCGCAGGTCGATCGCATTCACGGCAAGCGCGTCGCCATATTGCTTCGAGACTTGGACCAGCTCGATATCGGCGGCCTCCGTGTGGAGCACGGTTGAAGCAGGCTGGATCATGAAGAAGAGGTCCTCGTGAGCGGCACAGGCGGAGCGTGTGCGAAGCCCGTCAAATGCAAGACATATGCCATGCGCGATGAATCGGGGCCGGCAATCGCCGACAGGTTGCTACACCTAACGTCTGCAAGTTGGCTCACATATTGCAAACGATCGCAGGCTCGGATCGTTAGCGATTTGAGCCGCGTTCTTGCGCAATCGCGGTGCGTCTTCGGTCCGTCACGGGGCATGACGACGCCAAACCGGTTCATGCGGAGCGCTAACCGTCACTCACGGCTGGCTTCAATGACAGACTCACGGAACATGCCCGAAGCGTTACACCGTGCCCGCGCGCCGATCGCCACGCACGGGCGCTTCGCTTACCGGCCCATTACGGATACGGATGGTTTCCGCTGGCCTGGCGATACCGGTCTCGCGGTGTACCTCGGCTTCAATATCGAACACTTTGCGTTTGGCGAAGGGCTCGGCGCGGCGCTCGGTCCGGTCTCGCCGCAGCCGGACGTGCTCAATTACAGTTGGCGCGAATACGGCAACCGGGTGGGCGCGTGGCGTTGCCTCGAACTGTTCGACGATCTCGCCATGCCGGCGGGCACGCTGATCAACACGGCGCTCTACGATCATTGCCCCGAGCTGATCGCGGCCTGCGTGGCGCGCGGCGACGAGCTGATCGGCCATGGCCACACGAATGCGCACCGGCAGAGCGAGCTCGACGAACAGGGCGAGCGCGAACTGCTGCTGCATTGCCGGGAACGGATCGCGGCGGAAAGCGGCGTGCTGCCTGCAGGCTGGCTTTCGCCGTGGATCTCCGAGTCGCACCTGACGCCGGATCTGCTCGCGCAGACCGGTTATCGCTACACGCTGAACTGGTGTCACGACGACCGCCCCGTGCGGATGGCGACCCGTAATGGGCCGCTATGGGCCATCCCTTATCCGCAGGAACTCAACGACCTGCCGATGCTGGTGGGCCGGCAAATGGACGCCTATGCGTTCGCCGACATGATCGTCGATCAGTTCGACGAAATGCTCGAGCAGGCGAATCGCGGCGCCGCGCCGCAGGCGCTGGTAATGGGCATTGCGCTGCATCCTTATCTGGTGGGGCAGCCTTACCGGCTGCGCCATTTGCGCCGCGCGCTGCAGCATATTGAAGCGGCATGCCGCAAGGGCGACATCTGGATGACGACACCTGGCGCCATCGCGCAACACATGGATGAAATCGAGCGCAACGCGGACACTTCCCAGGGCACACCATGACCGTGAAATCGGGCGCGGCGACGGCCAGAAAAAACGCCAAGGACGAAGCGGACGTGGATGCCCGCATCTATCAATCGATCTTCGACGGGGTGCTGGACCATCGTCTGACGCCCGGCACGAAGCTGCCCGAACCGGAGCTCTGCCAGTTGTTCGGCGTGGGCCGCGCGGTGGTGCGCCGGGTCCTTGAGAAGCTCGCGTACGACGGCATCGTCGTGCTGCGGCCGAACAAAGGCGCGGTGATCGCGGCGCCGACCCCCGAAGAGACGCGGGAGATTTTCGAAGCGCGTCGCGCCCTGGAGAGCGCACTCGTGCAGTTTGCCGTGCAGCGCGCGAGTGCGCACGATATCCGCGCCTTGCGTGAGCAGCTTGCTGAAGAACACAAGGCGATGCATCGCTTCGACCAGCCCTCGTGGGCGCGGCTAACGAGTTGCTTTCATTTGCGCATCGGCGCGCTCGCGGGCAATTCGATCCTGCAAAACTATCTGACCGAACTGATCTCGCGCACCTCGCTGATCGTCGGGGTGTACGAGGCGCCGGGCAACGCGCCGTGCGAGCACGACGAACATGCGGCGATCGTCGATTGCATCGAGGCGGGCGATGCCGCGGGGGCCGTTGCTCGCATGACCTCGCATCTGCGCGAACTGGAAGAGCGTATAGAAACGTCGCGCATGCCCGGGGAGAAAAGCCTCGGGCAGTTGCTTGGCATTACCCATGTTGCGCAGGTTGCGCAGGCGAGCCAACCCAACGAGGCGTAGGAAGGATGCGCGCGCAACCTTGTGTTCAAGGCGCTGGTTCGTCCACACCCATCGCCCGGCCATCGCTACGCGGATCGTGCGCGCCGCATGCGGAGCCGTCGGCGTCGATCCGTAGCGCGCCGGGGTGACCCGCGAGCGGACTCTGCGCCGGGATCGCGCTCACGTCATGACCGCGCGCCGCCAGCGCGGCGAACACGTCGGGGCCGGCGTCCTCTTCGAGCTTGAGCGCATCGCGCGTATCCGAAAAGGTCTTGCCGAGCAGAAAGCGCGGACGGGCGAGAGCGCTGAGCGGGTCCATGCCATAGTCGATCAGGCGCGTGAGAATCGCTGCGAGCGTTTGCGGCTGACCGTCCGCGCCCTGCGTGCCGAACAGCAGATGCGGGCGGCCGTCTTTCAGATACATGCCCGGGTTGAGCGTGTGGAACGGCCGCTTGCCTGGTTGTAACGCGTTGTGATGCGCCGGGTCGATACTGAACGACGCGCCGCGGTTGTGCCAGAGAATGCCGGTATCGCCCGCGACCACGCCGCTGCCCCAGTCGAAATACACAGTTTGCAGGACGCTGGCGCTGCGGCCGTGCCGATCCGTGGCGCCGATGAACACCGTGTCGCCGGGGCGGAACAGATGGGGCCACGGACGCGCCGTGTGCATGCTGATCGAGCGGGCGTGCGCGTCGAGGGTGGCCGCCGCGAGCATGTCGTCGACCGGCACGGGTTTGAAATCCGGGTCGCAGACGAAGCGGTCGCGATCCATGAATGCGCATTTCACCGCTTCGACCAGCAGGTGGTAATAGTCGGCGCTGCCTTCGACGATCGAGCCGAAATCGAAGCGCTCGAGCGTGCCCATGATCTGCAAGGTGGTGACGCCTTGCGTGGGCGGCCGCATGCTCACCAGTTCGCCGCCCCGATAGGCGACACGTAAAGGCGGCTCGTCGCGTGCGCGGGTTTTGGCGAGGTCGGCCTGGGTCAGCGGCGAACCGGCTTCCCGCAGACCTCGTGCGATCCGCTCGGCCAGTTCTCCCTCATAAAACTCGCGGGCGCCGAAGCGGGCGATGCGTTCGAGGCTGCGTGCAAGCGCGGGTTGGACGAAGCGTTCCGCGACGGCCGGAATGCGGCCCTGCGGGGCAAAGGTGTTTGCGAAGCCGGGCAGAGCGTTCAATTCGCCAGCGCGCAGGGTCTGCCAGAAGTGCTGCGAAGGCGTGATGGGAAAACCGTTGGACGCATAGTCGAGCGCCCGGTCGAACAACGCGGACCAGGGCTGCTGCCCTTTCCATGACGTTTTGCTGATCGCGTAGACCTGATCCCACGTGTCGACGGTCGCCGCGCTCGTGAGTGTCGCAGCGGCTCCACGCAGCGGGATGGCAGTGTCGAATGCCGGTGGCCTGGCGGCCGCCTGGCCGATGCCCGATACCGTGCGCAAGAGGCCGTCGCGGTCGCCGATTACCCAGAACGCGTCGCCGCCGAGACCAGTGAAATGCGGATACGTGACGGCGAGCGCCGCGCCGATGGCGATGGCCGCTTCAATGGCATTGCCGCCGGCGCGCAATACGTCGAGACCGGCAACGCTTGCCAGCGCGTGTGGACTGGTGACCATGCCGCCGGTGGAGCAGGCGAGTTTCGGTGAGTGCATCGGGACTCCGCTACGGCAGGGTTGCCGTTCTGTGTCCCGAGTATAGAGGCCGAACCAGGTCGCGAAAAGAGCGAGGGACTCGCCCGTCTCCGGGCGAGTCAATGCATCAGAACGTGATATTGGTCCGCAGGCCCACGATCGCTTCGTTGCCGATGCGTTGCGACGGGTTCTCCGGATTGGGAATGCCGCCAGCCGGCCGGAACGCATACTGGAAATCCGCCTGCAGTTGCCACCACGGCGTGACCTGATACTGATAGGTCGCTTCGAGGATGGTCTCGGCGCTGCGCGACGGGTAGCCCGGCGTGTAGGCGGCGGTGTCGCTCGCAAGATCCTGGGCGTGCGAACCAATCTGCGCGTAACCTACCGCCAGTCCGACGACGTCGTTGTCGCGGCCCTTGAACGGCGCTTTCAGTGTCACCCCTGCATTGATGCCGAGGTCCACCAGATTGCGGTCGCCGGGCGCGCCCATGATGCGGGCGAACACGCCCACTGCTTGCGGGCTGTCGGCGCCCGGACGCCAGACCATCTGATCGGCCACGGCGTAGAAGCTGTAGTCGCCGCGATGGCTTTGCGCAATACCGTTGCTAGCCGGGTTCGCGAGCGACAGCCCGTTGGTGTCGAAGCCCTGATCAGGAAACTGCTGCGTGTCGTACCAGAAGCCGAGCTTGTAGGTGCCGGGCAAGCCGGTGGGCTTCGCTGCAGCCGGGTCGGACGGCGCCGGGTTGAGCGCGTATTGCACTTCGCCGATGAACAACGCGCTGTCATGCAGATTGAAGTTCGTGCCGTGCGCGTTTAGCGTTTGCGGATCGCCCACACCATTGCCCGCGGGATTGCCGTCGAACACGCCGGCGAGCACTGTCCAGTTGTCCGAAGGAGTAACCCGCAGACGCGCACCGAGCGAGGACAGTGGATAGGCCGGACCGCCCGCAGGCAGATCGACGGACGGCAGAACCGACCAGCCGAAGGTCGCATTCATGAACGTGGCGGCGTACTGGCTCACCATGAATTCCTGGTCGAGACTCTGCTGGCCGACCTTGATGTCGACCTTGCCGCCGAGCAGCGACTGCTGATACCACAGCTCCCACAGCCGCGTGGCATCGTTCGCCTCGATGCCGCTCGCGGCCTGCAACGTCTGAAGACCGCGCGAGCTCAGATTGCTGCCGTGAATCTGCAGACCGGATACGTTGAAGATGCCGCCTGGCAGACCGAAGGCCTTCTGCGTATCCACGCCGATACCGATCTGCGTCAGACCATCGTACGCGCCACCGCGTCGCGTGCCGCCCGACAGGTTGTTCAGGTACTCGCTGGTTTCCTGCAGACCCACGCTCACACCATAGTTGCCGAGCCAGGGGCGCAGACCGCCCATATCGCCGAGCAGGTTTGAGCGCTCCCAAAAGCCGGTCGGCGCGGGCGGCGTCGCGTCCGGTTTGGCCGCGGCGCTGTCGGCGGTGGCCGGGGCCGCCGGTTGGGCGTCGCTTTGTCCGGCCGCAGGGGCAGGCGTGGCGTCGCTGCTCGCCTGGGCAAGCGCCGGCGGCACGATTCCGAGCGACAGCAACAGGCTCAGACTGAAGGGTCCGCTGGAAAGCAGCAGTTTGGTTTTCAGATTCTTTTTCATGGCGAGTGGGGCGAAGTTATCGCGGCGTAGCCGCCTGGATGTTTTATCGATCGAATGTGTCAAAAGAGGGGCCGTGCATCTGCCCCGTTTCAGGAGAACCACCAGCTCACTCGTAACGCACTCTCCAGTTCGTTACCGAGAGACCAGGTGGACAACAGCGCGACCAGCGCCACGGCGACAACAGTCATCGCCAGAATCGCGTAGCCGGTAGGTGTCAATGGATTGCCGGCGTAGACCGCCCGCAGCGCGGCGCGCGCAACCCGCTTGGCGGTGCTGGCCGCGACACGGCGGAGCGGGGCGCCGAACCCTGCGCTGCAGGCAGCGCTGAAAAACGAATAGACGAACATAAGCTGCTCCCCGTCCAGCCTGAAAAACTCAGGCGACGTGTGAAGACGTGACGGCGTCTCGCAAGCGAGCTTGCGAAAGGCGGTCGTACAAGGGAGCGTGCTGCTGACGGACCGGCGCAATACCGGTCAGAGATGAAGCGCGCTAACCCGACTGAAGCGAGTTAGCGGCGAAGGAGGGATCCTGCGGCGGCTATCTCGCGTGTGTGCTGCCGGCACGGGCCGGCATCGGACTTCCACTACTAGAGCTTGCGTCCACGAGGGACTCCTTTTGATGGGACGGGCGGATTGTATTCGCATCTTGCGCGAACCGGCAAGTAAAAAAACCACATGAATATCGCGCTCCGAATCGCCTCCGCGAAAGCATGCGGGAACGCTTCTGCGGCGCAGGTTCGACACCTCGCTATATCTTGCATCGACCTTTCTTTTCTTGTGATTCGGAAAGAATCTGCGATGGCCGAAAATTATCTTGGCTCTGCTTAACGAATCGATTGACTTCGGATTTAAGTCGCACCTAAAATTCGGGCATCTTCACAAACGGGGCGAATGCCTTGGACACCAGCAGTAGTCGATCTTCGAATTTGTTTGCTGCCTGACCGGCAGGACGTCCGCGCTCCCTTTCTCAGCCGCCGTCTTGCCAGCAGGCAGACGGTGCGCGCCGAAGTAATCCTCTCCGTGCACCTTGATTAGCGCCATAGAGCCGCCACGATGACGTGCGTCCCTATGGCACCGTGTCGCGAGCACCCACTCGCGGCCGTGTCCGTTTGCGCCTGTTCGTTTTGCAGGCGCGGATCGACGCGTGGACAAACACGCGCGTAGCCAGCGCACGTCTGCCAAAAAAGGAGCTCCCATGCCGGACAGTGACAGTTATCCCTTATGCCGCTCATCTTTAGCTTGTCCTTTCCCTTTGTCTGAGGAAAGCGAGTAGACCGTCGTCGCTGCGCGCAGGATGCGCCCAGCCTTCGTGTCGGCTGGCTTTCCGCACACCGCGTTAAGCCAAACGCTCGGAGAAATATCATGAACTTCGGTCTGCTCCTGTCGCAACTGCCGCACGTCCAGGAATCGCGCGTCCACTACGACGCCATGCTGGCGCTGCACGCCCCCGAACCGCGCAAACTCGCCGTGTTCTGGCTGCGTCTCAAGACGCTCCTTTCGTAATTTCTCGCGCTGTTTCCGCCATACGCAAGCGACGTCGTCGCTCGGCGACGCACGCCCTTACGTATGGCAGAGGTGCGCCTTTTCTTTGCAATCACCCGTCTTTGGGGAATAAAACAACATGTCGACTCCATCCAACGTCTCACCGCCACGCAGCGCCGTCCTCGACGACGCGCATCTTGGCGACATCAAGGGTGCGCTCGGGACCATCGCGCATCACGACACCGCGCCGCGCACCAACTGGTGGGCGCGCTTCCGAACCCTGCTGGCCATTCTCGGTCCCGGCCTCATCGTGATGGTGGGGGACAACGATGCCGGCGCCTTCGGCACCTACACCCAGGCAGGTCAGAACTACGGCACTACCTTGCTATGGACGATGCTGCTGCTGGTCCCCGTGCTGTTCGTCAATCAGGAGATGGTGCTGCGCCTGGGCGCAGTGACGGGCGTCGGGCACGCGCGTCTCATCTTCGAACGGTTCGGTAAATTCTGGGGGGCGTTCAGCGTCGTCGACCTGTTCATCCTCAATGCGCTGACCATCGTGACCGAGTTCATCGGCATTACGTTTGTGCTCGACTTCTTCGGCGTCTCCAAGATACTCGGGGTTTGCATCGCCGCGGCGTTGACCATGGCGGCCGTCAGTACAGGTAACTTCAGGCGCTTCGAACGCTTCGCGGTTGTGCTGTGTCTGCTGAGCCTGCTACTGGTGCCGGTGCTGGTGTCGATTCATCCGCCGGTCGCGCAGATGACGCGCGATTTCTTCATCCCGAACTGGCCTGCCAACTCGAAGCTGAGCGATGTGATGCTGCTGGTCATCGGCATTGTCGGCACCACGGTCGCCCCGTGGCAATTGTTCTTCCAGCAGAGCTATGTGGTCGACAAGCGCATCACCCCGCGCTTCATGAAGTATGAAAAAGCGGACCTGTGGATTGGCATCGTGTTCGTGCTGATCGGTGCGGTGGCGATGATTGCCTTCTGCGCTGCGCTCTTCTCCGGCAAGCCTGAATTCGGCAATTTCACGGATGCCGGTGGCGTGATCGCCGGCCTCGAGAAATACGCGGGCCACACCTCGGCCGTGCTCTTCGCTGTTGCGCTGTTCGACGCCGCCATCATCGGTGCGGCTGCGGTATCGCTGTCGACCGCGTATGCCATTGGCGACGTGTTCAAGATCCGTCACTCGCTGCATCGCAATGTGTCGGATGCAAAGGGTTTCTATCTGGTGTACTTCGGCATTGTTGCCGCTGCTGCGGCGATCGTGCTGATTCCCGGCAGCCCGCTTGGCCTGCTGACGGAAGCGGTGCAGACGCTCGCGGGCATTCTGCTGCCCAGCGCAACCGTGTTTTTGCTGCTGCTGTGTAACGACAAGGCCGTGCTCGGCCCGTGGGTCAACTCGAAGAAGCTGAACGTGTTTACCGGCGCCGTCGTCTGGGTGCTGGTGATGCTGTCCATCATCCTGACCGCTTCAGTGGTGTACCCGGATATCACGGGCGAAACGATTCTGGAAACGCTCGCGGGCGGCACCCTGCTGGCCGTCTTCGGCTACGCTGCGACGACAGGGCTTCGGCGGTTTCGTCGTGAAACGGCGGACGTTGACGTCCACGCCTATCCGAAGGGCGCACGTGACACGTGGCGCATGCCGCCGCTCGACGAACTGCCGCCGCCGAATCTCACGCTGAGCAAGCGTGTCTGGATGGGGGTGCTGCGCGGCTACCTGCTGCTGGCCGTCGCGCTGGTGATCGTGAAGGTCGTGCAGATGACGCTCCTGAAGTAAATCGCCTCTCAGCACGGTCCGGACTCCCGGCCGTGCACTCAACGCGGTGCCTGCCTGCACTCAGCCGGGCAGGGCCGCGTGCCAGGGCCTGGCGCGTCGCGTCAGTGCGTCTGCCTGTGTTCCATCACGCCGGATTTACGACATTTTTATTCGCATCGCGCTATACATTTAGCCAACCTGAAAAGAGAGGTTGCGACGCTACGGCTTGCGGGCCGGTGTCGAGTGATGTCGTTCATAAAAATGAGGTTGGTTTTGAACTTGATGATCTGGCACGGTCGACTTCGCTTCGCATCATGACCGAGCCGACTGTGACCGTTGTCCTGATCGACGACGAGAAAAATATTCGCCGTGTTGTCCGGTTTGCCCTGGAGGCAGAGGGCATGGCGGTCTTCGAAGCCAGCACGGGTTTGCAGGGACTGGCCCAGGCCGCCACGCGGCGGCCCGACCTGGTGGTCGCCGATCTCAGCCTGCCGGATATGGACGGCACGGAGATGATCCGCGAATTGCGTGCGTGGTCGACGGTGCCTGTGATCGTGCTGTCCGGCCGCAGCCGCGAGGAAGACAAGGTAAAGGCACTCGACGCCGGCGCCGACGACTACCTGACCAAGCCATTCGGATTGCCGGAACTGATGGCGCGAATCCGCGCGCATTTGCGCCGGCAGGCACGCGGCGGCCGCTCCGTGCTGTCGCAGGTTCGCTTCGGCACGATCACGCTCGATCTGGGCGAGCGACGCGTGGTGCGCGGCACCGAGACCGTTCATCTGAGCCCGATCGAATACCGCTTGCTGTCCGCACTCGCGCGGCATCCGGGGCGGGTGCTCACGCATCACCAGCTCTTCCAGGAAGTGTGGGGGCCGGCTCGTGCCGACAACTTCCATTACCTGCGCATTTACATGGGGCACCTGCGGCAGAAGCTGGAATGCGACCCGGCGCAGCCCGAGCATATCGTCACGGAGAGCGGTGTCGGCTACCGGCTGATCGGCGTCGAGGACTTGCCGGCCGAGTCAGCCGAGTAGGGCATGGCGCGCCATTACACAATCTTTGCAGCTACCCCGTCTGGTTTTGCGGCTTCTTGACACGGCATGTGCTGAAATAGAAACGTCATGATGGACTCGATGAAGAATTTGGAGTTCTAAATGTAAAGCGCATTCTCACCGTCGGGAATGGCGGTGGCGTCGTACGGGCCGCACTCCAGCGCGGCTGCAAACAGTAGAGGCTGGCAAGCAATGAAAAATGACGAAATCAAGGCTTTGATCGTGGAGATCCAGCGCTATGCGGAGAATCGCCAGAGCGATGTCGCGCGGGGCGCGGAAACGCCTGCACTTGCGGCGCTCATGGTCGAGAAATTCGGCGAGGGGATAGCGAAAGCCACCCAGTTGCTGGGAGTTGACGGCTGCGGCGAGCTTGGGCGGGAAATCGACCGGCTTGTGCGCGAACTGGATCCGCACTATCCCAAGCATCTTCAGTACCGCTTTGAAGCCCGGCCGGCAGGTCTTGCGATCAACGGCGCGGCACACTAATCATAGGGAATCGTATGGCATTCAAACAAACCAAGGGAAACATGACCGTAGAGGCCTGCGTGTTTCCCGCTCCGGGCCAGATGTTCAAAGGCGCGCTTCGTGTGACCACTACGCGTGACAGCAAAACGCTGCAGCAGATCACAGGACGCGGCTGCGGCCGACCCATGCGCAGCTCCGACGCTGCGCTGGAGTTGGCGGAACTCGAAGCCCGGCGCATTCTCGGCCTCTGAGACAGGCGGCATGCTCTTCGACCGCTTCTCCGGTCGCGTTTGCAGGTGGTGAGCGCGACGGGAAAAGCGGTTGGCACATGCCGAAGATTTTTACGCGGGCTTGACGCCAATTCGTGTAGCCTGACATCAAGCTAACGCAACGAGGGGCGACATGACGCACCCAATGACGAGCCTGCGGGCTTTTCTCGGATCGGGCAAGAGCGCGGCTCGGCCCCGGTCGCATGCCACGGCGGGCCGTAACGTGATGATGCACGTGACGCTCGACGCACAACACGCCACACCGTTACGCCAGGCGCTCATACGCGACTGCGGCGACCAGCCGTGGACCATCCGCGTCGCGCCGCTGCCCGGAACGGGTCGCGTGCGCCTGTCGCTCTATATGCCGAAGACGGCGGTCAATGGCGCGATCCAGCGGGTCGCGCACCTTGCGCCCACAGCAGAGCTCGGTCAACTCTTCGAAGTGCCGGACGCCCCCACCGATGTGTGGCGCGGCTTGATGCATGCGAAGTCCGCGCCGCGCGTCAACGTGCCCGACCCCGCGGATGAGACAGCCGTTGCGGAGGCCGACGCCGAGACCGCCGGCGGCGCGATCGCTCAACTGATGTCGCGCGACCACGTGCTGCTCGGTTTGGCGGTGGCGGACCGCGAGGCCCTGTTCGTCGAACTGGGTCGTTTCTTCGAACAACGCTATGCGCTGCCGGCAGCGGCCGTGACCGCGGGACTCGCGGCGCGCGAAGCGCTCGGCTCGACGGGGCTCGGGCAGGGTGTCGCCGTTCCGCACGGTCAGATCAAAGGGCTGCGCCAGGCCATGGTGCTGTACGTGCGGCCCGCTACGCCGATTGCGTTCGACGCACCGGATGGCAAGCCCGTCAGCGATATCGTCGCGTTGCTCGTACCGAAGTGGGCCAATACGACCCATTTGCGCCTGCTGGCGGATGTGGCGGAACGCTTCTGCGATCATCAGTTCCGCGAGCAACTGCATGCCTGCGACGATGCGCACGCGGTGTGCCAGCTTTTTGTGGAGTACGTTGCGGCTTGATCGGTTTGAAGCGGAGCGAATCTGGGTCGCTCTGCATCGCTAAAACCAACGGGGCCCATCACCTTGAAGCGATGGGCCCCGTTTTTTGTGGTTTTTTTGTGGTTATTAGTGGCCGGCCCCGGCAAACTCCGCACGTAAATCCTGCAGGGCCTCGCGAGCCTGGCTCAAACGCGCCACGAGTTCAGCGGAAGCACGCGTAATCGGCATCCGCGTTTCGTCCGTCATGGGATGATCGAACGCCAGCATGGCCTTGATGGCAGACGGATTGGGCGCGGAGAACAATAGACGCAGCACCGGTTGCAGGCTCGAGAAGAGCGTCTGGGCCTGCTCGACGAGCCGGTTTTCCGCGAGTGCCTGCACTTCGATCAACAGGTCCGCGCAGACATGGGCGCTGGCCAGAATGCCGCCGGCGCCGCCCTGGCTGATGCAGTCGACGAACGCGTCGTCCGTGCCGCACAGCAGGCTGATCGGCACGCTGCGCAGCTTGTCGAAGTGATCCTTCACGCATTCCTTGATCGCCACGACGTTGTCATACTCGGTGAGGCGCGCGACGGTGTCCGGCGCGATGGCTACGCCGGTGCGATGCGGTACGTTGTACAGCACGATCGAGCGGTCGGTTGCGAGCGCAACCTGTTCGAAGTGCCATTGCACGCCGGCCTGGTCCGGGCAAATGTAGGACGGCGGCGAGACCAGATAGCCGGCGCAATCCCAATGCTCGTAGCGGCGAAGCTCGCGGACGACTTCACGCGTGTCCGATCCGCCCACTCCGACCAGTACCGGCAAGCGGCCGCCGACCACGTCGGTGATGGCTTGCAACACGGTGACCCGCTCGGTTTCCGACAGCAAAGCGGCTTCGCCGGTGGTGCCCAGGGCGACGAAGCCGCTGATCTCGGTGCGCGAGTAGTAGTCCGCCAGATGCTGGAGCGCGTCGATATCCACCTCACCGTTGCGCATGGGCGTGACGAGCGGCAACCAGATGCCTGAATACATGATTAACGCGTCTCCTTGCCGGTGTTGCGGCGCTTGAGCGGCCCGATCATGGCGTAGGGAAGCGTCGTAATCAGTGCGTGCATCGTGAAGTCGAGGTCATCGGGAGCGATGTCCAGATTCAGGTGCACGTGATCGCGCACGACCTCGGTGCTGACGACATAGACGCCCAGCGGCGAATGCAGCAGCGTCTTGAGTTGGGTGCGCGCATCGTCCTCAGAGAGGCCGAGGAGGGTCACCGGCAACTGCACGCGCGGCGAAGGGAAGGGGATGACGTTGTGGCGTGAGACGGGTTGCTGGCGTTGCGGTTCAGCGTCGAAGACTTGAAGTGACAGGGGGAGAGCCATGAGAGGGTAGTCGTTGCTGTGGTTGTTCAACACAGTGACTAGAGTAGACCCCTCGGTGTAAACATCGCGCAAAAATCCGCGTTCCTTGCGGAAAAATGCGGTGGTGGTGGGAGGGTCGATGCGCTTGCCGAACCCGGCGCATCGACCCGTGTGACTAGCCCTTGGTGCGTTCGGCGGGCATCCAGCCCTGCGCTTTGCCGATCTGCGCGATCTGCTTTGCGATGGACTCGGCCAGCTTCTTCGCATTGCCCGCTGCGCCGCCGTGGGTCGTCTCCGATACGCCATGCAACCCGGCGCCTGCCGCCGCCGATGTCGCCAGATGGCCGGCCGCTGCGCCCACCCCAGCCGTTTCCGCGATGCCGGGCATTTTGCCGCTGTCCGCGCTGGCGTCGAAACTTTGCACGAGCCGCGGCGCGCCGCCGGCAGGCTTGTACAGAAGCTGCACCGAGGTGCTGAGTTCGCTCTTGCCTGCGCCGAGACCGATCAGCATGCGACGGCGGCGGTTGCCCGAATCAATGGTGTCGAACTTGCCCTGTATGAGCAGAACGTTCTGATCCGCCGGGGCAGGGACGTCCGAGCGGATGGCGTGCAAACCCATGGATTGCAACTGCTGCACGATCCCGTTGGCGACCTGCTCGCGCACTTCGGCCGCTTCCTGAGCCTGCTTTTGCGCGGCCGACGCGCCGTCGAACTGCGACGTCACTTTCTGGATCACGCCGCCGGTGTCGAGCTTCACCTGGTCCGGCGTGCTGTCGAACGAATAGACGTAAATGGTATCCGGGTGAACTTGCGGCGGGGCCGAATAGGCGGTGGCGTTGCTGACGCCGCCGGCACAGCCGGCCAGCAACGCGCACAGAATTATCACGGCTGCCGAGGCGCCACGCGCACTCTTAAGGGCTACGAATCGAATTGAATTCAACATGCTCATCCTGTCCCTGACACGGTTGTGTCGTCACTCGCTTAAACGTATCGTCCGATGATTGCGAAACCGTAGGATGCTGATTCATCGTCGATCTCATTCATGCGCGATACACCTGCTGGTCCCAGGCGCGTTTTGCAGGTGCACCGGCAGCAGAGGCGAGTATGGGGGAATGAGGTTTTGAACTCCACGCTTCAATTATGTCGAGTGATGTCACAAAGCCCGGCGGTTCTGCTGCATCAGCAGACGAATAGCGGCAAGCGTGTCCCGACCCGTCAGCCGCCCCTGCGCACCCTATCCAGACAAACCCTGATTGCTGCAAGGAATTCGCCGCTGCTATCGTTCGCAGGTCTTGTGGAAGCGCTTCCACTCCGCTTCCGCCCAACCGGTTCGACCGGTTCAACGACCTCGCGCAGTAACCACTTTGCATGGGACCGGAGTCAGCGCTAGAGCGCCCGCTCCGGTCGACAAAGGAGAAACCGTGGCATACGACACATTCGCTCCATCCCAGGACCTGAACAGCGGCCCGTTCTCGCCGGCGGCCGATTCCGCGCTCTGGCGCAAGCAGTTTCTGCTCGGCGCGGCCACCGCGTCCTATCAGATCGAGGGCGCCGTGCATGAGGACGGCCGTCTGCCGTCGATCTGGGACACCTTCTCTGCGATTCCGGGCAAAGTGCTCGCCGGCGACACCGGCGCGGTGGCCTGCGATCACTACCATCGCTGGGAAGGCGACTTCGACCTGCTGACGGCGCTCAACTTCGAAGCGTACCGTCTCTCGATTGCCTGGCCGCGCGTCATGGACGAAGCCGGCCGGCCGAACCAGAAAGGACTCGACTTCTACAAGCGGCTGCTCGCCCGCCTCAAGGAGAAGGGCCTCAAGACCTTCGTCACGCTGTACCACTGGGACTTGCCGCAGCATCTCGAGGATCGCGGCGGCTGGCTCAATCGCGACACCGTGTACCGCTTTGCCGATTATGCGGATCTGATGAGCCGCGAACTCGCGGGCCAGGTCGATGCATGGATGACGCTCAACGAGCCGTGGTGCTCGGCCTATCTGGGCTACGGCAACGGCCATCACGCGCCGGGCCTCGCGAACGGCCGCTTCGCGACGCAGGCCATGCATCATCTGCTGCTCGCGCACGGCTCGGCGATTCCGGTGCTGCGCGCGAACGATCCGGCTTCGCAGAAGGGCATCGTCGCCAACGTCGGCCGCGGCACGGCGAATTCCGCCAGCGCTGAAGATCAACGCGCGGCGCATCTGTTCGAGGTGCAGCACAATGCGTGGATTCTCGACCCGCTGCTCAAAGGCGCGTATCCGGAAGATCTGTTCGAACTCTGGCCGGGCACCGAACCGCTGGTGCTGGACGGCGACCTGAAGACGATCGCGGCGCCGCTCGATTTCCTCGGCATCAACTACTATTTCCGTACCAACGTCGAAAGCGACGGCGGACATGGCTTTACCGAAGTCCCGCTGGAAGGCGTGGAGCGCACGCAGATGGGCTGGGAAGTGCATCCGGACGGCTTGCGCGACCTGCTGATCGGCTTTGACAAGACGTACTCGAACCTGCCGCCCATCTATATCACCGAGAACGGCATGGCGTCGGACGACAAGGTGGTCGAAGGCCACGTCGACGATCCGCAGCGCATTTCCTTTCTCAAGCGCCATCTTGCCGCGGTGGATAGCGCGATCAAGGCGGGTGTCGATATTCGCGGCTATTTCGTCTGGTCGCTGATGGACAACTTCGAATGGGCGTTCGGTTATGAACGGCGCTTCGGCGTGGTGCACGTCGACTACGAAACACAGAAACGCACCGTCAAACGCAGTGCAGAATTGATCGCAAAGTTTCTCGCGGAGCGGAGGTTGCGTAACTGAGTCACGCAACCGGGGCATCGCAACGGGTGCCCGTGCGTGAACAGGCAGAGCTGGTTGGTATGTCGACCCGAAACAAAGGCGTAAAGCCTGGAGGAGACGGAATGCACAGCAGAAGGAAACTCGTGAGCGCTATTGCCCTGGCACTCGCGCTCAATGGTGTGGTTGCCCATGCCGACCCGTTGAAGGCCAACGTGATTCACTGGTGGACCTCGGGCGGCGAATCCGCGGCGATCCGCCAGTTCGCGGATGCCTATAACAAGGCCGGCGGCCTGTGGGTCGACAATGCGGTGGCCGGCGCCGATCAGGCGCGCGCCACGGCGATCAACCGGATTGTCGGCGGCGATCCACCCACTGCAGCGCAGTTCAACACCTCGAAGCAGTTTCATGACCTGATCGATCAGGGCATGCTCAACAACGTCGACACGGTAGCCGCCAAGGAAAACTGGAACGCGATTTTCCCGCAGTCGATTCTCGACTCCATCAAGGTCAACGGGCACTTTTACGCCGCGCCCGTCGATATCCACATGCAGGACTGGTTCTTCTATTCGAAGGCCGCGTTCAAGAAAGCCGGCATTGCAGGCGAACCGCAGACCTTCGATGAACTGTTCACCGATCTCGACAAGCTGAAAGCGGCCGGCCTCATTCCGCTCGCGCTCGGCGGCCAGGCATGGCAAGAGAAGATCACCTTCGACGCGGTGTTTGCCGATGTGGGCGGCACGGACCTCTATCTGAAGGTGTATCGCGACCACGATCAGAACGCGGTCAACTCGGCCGCCTTCAAGAACGTGCTGACGACCTTCAAGCGCCTGCACAACTACGTCGATGCGGGCTCGCCCGGCCGCAACTGGAATGACGCGACCGCACTGGTGATTTCGGGCAAGGCCGGCATGCAGGTGATGGGCGACTGGGCGAAGGGCGAGTTCTCGGCGGCCAATCAGGTGGCCGGCAAGGACTTCGGCTGCTTCCCGGGCTTCGGTCCGCACTCGCCGTACATGGTGGCAGGCGATGTCTTCGTGTTCCCGAAGACCGATAACGCCAACGCCATCAAGGCGCAGAACCTGCTCGCTACCGTCATGACCTCGCCTGAGGCTCAGGTGGCGTTTAGCTCGAAGAAAGGCTCGATTCCGATCCGCCCCGACGTGGACACCAGCAGCCTCGACATCTGCGCGAAGGAGGGCATTGCGATCATGAAGGACAAGTCGCGCCAGTTGCCGAATCCGGAAATGTTGATTTCGCCGGACCT
Organism: Paraburkholderia phenazinium; assembly: GCF_900142845.1. Taxonomy (NCBI): domain Bacteria; kingdom Pseudomonadati; phylum Pseudomonadota; class Betaproteobacteria; order Burkholderiales; family Burkholderiaceae; genus Paraburkholderia; species Paraburkholderia phenazinium. The sequence continues at coordinate 2,799,775 of NZ_FSRU01000001.1, read as the reverse complement.
GCAGGGCGCGTTGACCGACGTCATCACCAACTTCTGGAACAAGAACGAGTCGGCCGACGATGCGCAAAAGGCCTTCGCCAGCGCACTGAAGGGCTAGGCACGCGATGCGCGCACTCGGCCTGACCTCCACCTCGTCAAGACCGTCCAGGCGGTCGAAGCCGCTTGGACGGCGTTGGCCGCTGGCCGCCTGGATCGCGTTACTGCCGATGGTGGCGACGGTGGTCTTCGCGTACCTCGGCACCATGCTGTGGACCGCACGGGTCTCGCTGACGCGGTCGCGCACTTTTCCGTCTGACCACTTCGCCGGCGTGACGCAATACGTACGGCTGTTCCACAACGACCGCTGGATGGTGTCGCTGCAGAACATCGTGATCTACGGGGCGTGCTTTATCGTCGCGTGCATGGTGATCGGCCTGCTGCTGGCGATCTTCATCGATCAGCGGGTGGTGGCCGAGGGCGCGTTGCGCACGGTGTTCCTGTATCCGTATGCGATGTCGTTCGTCGCCACCGGTCTGGTCTGGCAGTGGATTCTCAATCCGGAGCTGGGCGTGCAGGAGGTGTTGCATCGACTCGGCTTTGTGCACGCGCGCTTCGACTGGATCGTCGATCAGGACTGGGTCGTCTATACGCTGGTGATCGCCACCGTCTGGCAGGCGTCCGGGCTCGTGATGGCCTTGTTGCTGGCCGGCCTGCGCGGCATCGACGACGAGATCTGGAAGGCCGCGCGCATCGACGGCATTCCGCGCTGGCGGGTCTACGCGAGCATCGTGGTGCCGATGCTCAAGACTTCGATGTCCACGGCATTCGTGCTGCTGTTCGTGATGGTGGTCAAGCTCTACGACGCCGTGGTGGCGATGACGCAGGGCGGCCCCGGCACGGCGAGCGAAGTGCCGGCCAAGTTCATCATGGACTATCTGTTTGGCCGCGCCAACATCGGTCTTGCCTCGGCCGCCTCGATTGTTTTGCTGACCACCGTGCTGGCGATTCTCGCGCCGTTCTTCTATCTGCGCAGCCGAGCCGCCTTGCGCAAGGACGTTTGATGAATACGGTCCCTTCAGTTGCCAAGCCCGTTGATGCCCCGGTGGCGCGACGCGCGGCCGGATCCGGCCGCAAACGCCGCTCGCACTTCAGCCCCGCGCGTTTTGGCGTGTACGCGTTCCTGATCACTGCAGCGTTGTTTTTCCTGCTGCCGCTTTACGTAATGCTGGTGACCTCGGTCAAGCCGATGACCGAGATACGCATGGGCAACCTGCTGGCCTTGCCCATGCATTTCACGCTCGCACCATGGCGCGATGCATGGGCCTCGGCGTGCACCGGGCTCGACTGCAACGGCATTCAGGTCGGCTTCTGGAACTCGGTGCGCATTGTGGTGCCGAGCACGATTCTGTCCATCGCGATCGGCGCGGTGAACGGCTACGCCCTGTCGTTCTGGCGGCCGCGTGGGGCAGGGGTGCTGTTTGCGATCCTGTTGATGGGCGCGTTCATTCCGGTGCAGGTGATGGTCTACCCGCTGGTGCGTGTGCTGGCGAGCGTGCATCTGTTCAGCTCGCTGCCGGGCATCGTGGTGATTCATACGATCTTCGGCATGCCCATCATGACGCTGCTGTTTCGCAACTACTACGCGTCGATTCCGCTGGAGCTGTTCAAGGCGGCACGCATCGACGGCGGCGGTTTCTGGCGCATTTTCCTGCAATTGATGCTGCCCATGTCCACGCCGATCATCGTGGTCGCGGTGATCATGCAGGTCACCGGCATCTGGAACGACTTCATTCTCGGCCTGGTGTTCGCGGGCACCAAGAACCTGCCGATGACGGTGCAACTGAACAACATCATCAACACCACCACCGGCGAGCGTCTCTACAACGTGAACATGGCGGCCACCATCCTGACCTCGCTGGTGCCGCTTGCCATCTACTTCATTTCGGGCCGCTGGTTTGTGCGCGGCATTGCTTCCGGCGCAGTCAAGGGATAGAGCATGACCAATGTATCGAACGTGTCGATTCGTAACCTGCGGATCGATCTGGGCGCGAACACGGTCATCGAGGCGCTCGATCTCGATGTCGACGCGGGCGAATTCGTGGTGCTGCTCGGACCGTCCGGCTGCGGCAAATCCACCTTGCTGCATAGCATTGCGGGGCTGATCGACGTTGCCGACGGCAGCATCGAAATAGGCGGCCAGGATATGACCTGGGCCGATCCGAAAGACCGCCGCATCTCGCTGGTGTTCCAGTCGTATGCGCTCTATCCGACCATGAGCGTGGAGCGCAACCTGTCGTTTGCACTGCGTATCAACGGCACGCCCAAGGCGGAGATCGAGCGCCGCGTGACGCGTGCCTCCGAGATGCTGCAACTTGGGCCGCTGCTCAAGCGCAAGCCGGCGCAACTGTCCGGCGGCCAGCGCCAGCGCGTGGCGATCGGCCGCGCCATCGTGCGCGAGGCGGACGTGTTCCTGTTCGACGAGCCGCTCTCGAACCTCGACGCGAAACTGCGCACCGAGTTGCGCCGCGAACTGAAGCAGCTTCATCAACGGTTAGGCGCGACGATGATCTACGTGACGCACGACCAGGTGGAGGCGATGACGCTCGCCACCCGCATGGCCGTGATGCGCGGCGGCGTGATCCAGCAGATCGGCACGCCTGCCGAAGTCTACGCGCGGCCGGACAACCTGTTCGTCGCGACCTTTCTCGGCTCGCCGGCGATGAATATGCTGCCGGGCCGCCTCGAGCGGCGCGAGGAGGGCATGCGCTTTCGCAGCGAGCATCTCGATCTCGACGTGTCGCGCTATCCGTTCAAGACGCTGCCCGATACCACGCTGCCGTGCGTGCTCGGTGTGCGTCCCGAGGACGTGCGGGTCGGGGCGGATCTCGCGCAGCGCGGCAATGTCTCGCTGGTCGAGCCGATGGGCAACCACCGGGTTATTTGGCTCGATTATCATGGCGCCCAGATCGCGTCGATCGATCAGGACAAGTCGCCTGTTGCGTTAGGGGACGCGTGTGCCTTTTCGCTCGAGAGCGCCCATATTTCGTTGTTCGACGAGGCCAGTGGCGCCCGTCTCTGAACGGCCTGGTTTGATGGAGTCTGTGTGGCAACCCTGAAAGACGTGGCGGAACTGGCGGGTGTCGGCATGTCGACGGCGTCGCGGGCGATTTCCGGCAAAGGACCGGTATCGGCCGATGCCATGCGCCGCGTGCAAGCCGCCATCGAGGCGCTGAACTTCCGCCCTTCGTCGATCGGCCGCGCGATGGCGGCGCAATCGCTCGGCCTGATCGGCCTGTTCGTGCCGACTTTTTTCGGCTCGTACTACGGCACGATCCTCAAGCAGACCGATACCGAATTGCGCGCCGTGCACCGTCATGTGGTGGTGGCGACCGGTTGCGGCGAGTCGTCGCCGCGCGAGCAGGCCCTGGAAGCGGTGGAGTTTCTGATTGGCCGCGATTGCGACGGCGTGATCGTGATCAGTCACGATCTGCATGACGAGGACCTGATCCGGCTGCACAAGATGCATCCGCGGATGGTGTTCCTCAATCGTATGTTCGGGCAACTGCCGGAGGCCTCGTTTTGCGCGGATCACGCGCGCGGCGGCGAACTGGCCGCGCGTACCCTGCTCGAGCATGGGCATCGCGATATCGCGGTGATTGCCGGGCCGTTTACCGCCTCGGACAATCGGGCGCGTATCGACGGCTTTTTTGCGGAGCTGGCGCGTCATGGCATCGACCGGGAGGACGTGACGCTGGTCGAATCGGACTTCTCGCCGGAAGGGGGCTATGCGGCGGCGCAGACGTTGCTCGAATCGGAACGGCCCTTTACCGCGGTGTTCTGCGCGAACGATACGATGGCGGTGAGTACGCTCGCGCGCTTTCAGCAAGCGGGGGTTGCGGTGCCGGGCGACGTCTCGGTGATCGGCTACGACGACGATTATTCCGCGGCCTATGCGGCGCCCGCGCTGACCTCGGTGCATATTCCGACCGCGGACCTGACGCAAAACGCCGTGCGCTGGCTGGTGAATCAATGCTATGGCACCGCGTGGGAGATCTTTCGCGAGTTTCCGGTCACGGTGACGATGCGGGCCTCGGTGGCGGCGCCGCCGCAACGGCCGCGGCTATTCAGGCGAGCACGTACCGCGTAGGCCACGCAAGCCATGCGACCGCAGGCGGTGCCTCGAACCGCCGCACCAAAGCGTGATGAAACCCGCGTGCGTCAGGCGCCGTCGCGCAGCGACTGTTCGTGGCGTACGCGCGCTTCTTCGTCGAGACGCGTGTCCTCCAGTTCCTGCAGCACTGCCTCGAGATCGACCGGCGTGGTGTCGAGTTCGACACGTCCGGTCAGTTGCACGTCGACATTGAGCTCGCCGCCTTCGAACAGCGCCCAGATCTCCTTGCCGTAGCTCGCGCTGAGCAGATGCGGCGCAAAGCGGCCGAAGTAGGTCGCGAGATTGTCCACGTCGCGTTCCAGCATCGCCGGGGCTTCGAGATTGCCGGCGGCGTCCACGGCCTGCGGCAGGTCGATGATCACCGGGCCGTCGGCAGCCAGCAGGATGTTGTACTCGGACAGGTCGCCGTGAATCACGCCGGCGCACAGCATGCGCACCACCTGGTTGAGCAGCAGGGCGTGCAGTTCGACCGCGCGGGCCTCGCTCATCTCCACATCGTTCAGACGCGGCGCGACGTTGCCGTCCTCGTCGGTCACGAGCTCCATCAACAGGACGCCGTCGGTGCAGATATACGGCTGCGGCACGCGCACGCCGGCATTGGCCAGACGAAACAGCGCATCGACCTCGGCGTTTTGCCAGAGCTGTTCCTGCACTTCGCGGCCATAGCGGCTGCCTTTTTCGAGGGCGCGTGCTTCACGGCTGTTCTTGACCTTGCGCCCTTCGCGGTACGAGGCCGCCTGGCGGAAGCTGCGTTGTTTGGCGTCCTTGTAGACCTTCGCGCAACGGGTCGAGTCGCCGCTGCGCACCACGTAGACGGTGGCTTCCTTGCCGCTCATCAACTGGCTGATGACTTCGTCGATCAGGCCTTCTTCGACGAGCGGAACGAGACGTTTGGGTGTTTTCATGCGGCCACCGCCTGAAAGGGGGACGGGGACGCAAGCGGGGTGGAGCGGGGCACGGCGGGTCGCGTGAGCGTGGCTGCCTGAGTGCGGGCGGCCTGGAGCGGGAATAGAGTCATGCCCGATTATAAGGTGTACGGGGCGATCGGCAGAATTCCTGGGTGCTTGAGCGGTTCGGCGGTCCGCCTCTATGAGCGGGCGAGCATGGGGTCGATGGCTCGCCGGGCGAGTCGCCGGCAGCATGCGTAGTGCCTACGCCCTCGCGTCGTAGGGGGCGGCTTTCGGTCCGGTAAGCTTTGTAGGCCTCCTATCGTTCAAGGAGGCCGAGCCTCGCGATGCGTAAGGTCGGTCAGGGAGCGGAGCCGTGCGGCTATCGTCGTGTGTGACGGCGTTTTGCGGGGTTTACCTGATTTAAAAGCACGGTCGATCCTTTACACTGCCGGGCATAATTTGTTACGGGGTGAAAGATGTTAGTCACTTTCCTGGTTGCCTGTCCGCTTGCGATTGCCGCTCTGTTTGGCTTTGCGAGGATCGTCGATCCCCTCACCGGACAACTCAAACGCTAGTTCTTGCGGGCCAACGGCGCGGTGTGCGGCTATAGGGCAATCGAGCCCGTTCAGCCTCTCCTTACGCCCCAGGTTTTGCAGTTCCTGCCGTGCGGTTGGCAATCGAGTCTTGCATTGGAGTGCCCACTCGCGGCAGGATGCGGCATTCCCACCTGATTGCGACGGCATTCCTGCATGCAAGACTCTCCAGAAAAACTAGCCACCCGTTTTGGACTATTGAAGGGCATCCTCCCGCTGAATCGCGCCGCCGCACTGCGCGATGTGTTTGCCGGCATCACGCTGGCGTCGATGGATATTCCGCAAGTACTGGGCTACGCACGCATCGCCGGCATGCCGGCCGTGACCGGCCTGTACACGGTGTTTCTGCCGTTGCTGGCGTTTGCGTTCTTCGGCGCCTCGCGTCATCTCGTGGTCGCCGCCGACTCCGCGACCGCAACCATTTTCGCCAGCAAGCTCTCCACCATGGCGCCGATCGCGAGCGGCGAATACGTCGCGCTTGCCGGCATGGTCGCCTTGCTGACCGCGCTGCTGCTGCTCGTGGCCCGCGTGTTCAAACTCGGATTCCTCGCCGACTTCCTGTCGCGCACCGTGCTGGTCGGCTTTCTGGCCGGCGTCGGGGTGCAGGTGGGCATCGCCATGCTGGGCGACATGCTGGGCATTGCCGTGTCTTCGCCGCACAGCACGGGCCAGGTGGAGCAGGTCGTGAGCCATCTCGGGCAGGTCAACCTGCCGACCTTCGCCATTTCATTGCTTGTCGTGGTGAGCATTCTCGGCGCCAAGCGTTTTGTGCCGCGTCTGCCGGTGCCGTTGCTGGCCGTGGTGGGAGGCATCGCCGCTAGCGATCTCTACCAGTTTTCCACGCACGGCATCGCGATTCTCGGCCCTGTCGCCGGAGGGCTGCCGCCCTTGCGACTGCCGCACGCGAGCTGGCGCCAGATCCTCGATCTGCTGCCGGTGGCCGCCTCCTGCTTCGTGATGATCGTTGCGCAAAGCGCGGCCGCCGGGCGTGTGTTCGCGCAGCGTTACCACGAGGAGGTCGACCTGAACGCCGACATTCTCGGCCTGGCCGCCGCCAATACGGTGGCGTCGTTCTCCGGCGCATTCGTCGTCAACGGCAGCCCGACCCAGACCGCGATGGCGGACCGCGCCGGTTCGCGCAGTCAGATCGCCCAGGTGGCGTTTGCGGGCGTGGTGGTCGTGGTGCTGCTGTTCTTCAGCAAGTATCTGCAGTATCTGCCGCACTGCGTGCTGGCGGGCATCGTCTTCACGATTGCGATCGGGCTGATCAATGTGCAAAGCCTGCTGGCGATCCGGCGCGAGAGCCCAGGGGAATTCACGCTGGCCATATTCACGGCGATTGCAGTGGTGGTGCTGGGCGTCGAGCATGGGATCCTGATTGCCGTGGCGCTGTCGCTGCTGCGTCACGTGCGCCACAGCTACCGGCCGCATACGATGATGCTGTCGCCGGGGCCGGACGGACGCTGGCAGCCGGTGCCCGCGAAGCCGGGCACGCAGACTGCGCCGGGTTTGATCGTCTACCGGTTCGGCGCCGACCTGTTCTATGCCAACGACCACTTTTTCGTCGAGGACGTGCGCCAGTTGATCGACCGGGCGCCGAGCAAGGTGGGCACGTTCGTCGTCGATGCGAGCGCGATCACGGATCTGGATTATTCGGCGGCGCGATCGCTGACCGATCTGCTTGAGGCGCTGACGCAGCGCAACGTCACGGTCGTGTTTGCGCGGGTGAATCGCTATCTGCGTTCGGACATGGACCGGCATGGCATCACCGAGGTCATCAAGGCTTCGTGCATCTTCAGCACCTTGCATGAGGCGCTGGCTGCGGTCGGCGTGCCGGCGGATCCGCGCACCCAGGGTGTGATGTAGCGGGGAGGGTGGCGCGAGGCGGCGCCGCTACGCGAACGGAAACGGTCCCGCGTACTGCCCGATATAAGTCAGGTGCGAAACGGCGCAACGGCCGCCCGCCCAGACGTGCTGCAGCAGCGCCGGCGGTTCGAGAAACGACGCGGGTTCGGCGTCGCCGGCGGTGCGCAGGGCGATTTGCGTGACCGTGCTAGGGCAGGTGATGACCGGCACGCCGCCGAACTGTGTGTGCATCAAACGGTGCACATGCCCGGCGATCACGCGGTCGACGTGATCGTGCGCGCTCAGTACCTGCTCGAAGGCTTGCGCATTGCGCAGGCCATAGATGTCCAGATAAGGAATCCCCGTCGCAAACGGCGGATGATGCATCGCGACCACCGCTCGACGACCGCGGCAAGCCGTCAATTCCCGATCCAGCCATATGAGCGCCGCGCGATCCAGTTCGCCATGGTGCAGTTCCGGCACGGTCGAATCCAGCGCCAGCAAACGCACCTCACCGATGTCCATGGCAAAGTGCAGAGCGCCTTCGGCAGGCAGATAGGTGTGCTCAGGAAACGCCTCGCGCAGATGGCGCCGATTGTCGTGATTGCCTGGCATCACCCGATACGGCAACTCGAGCGCCGCAAGCAACTGGCGCAGCATGCGGTATTCGGCGGGGGTGCCGTCTTCGGTCAGATCGCCGGTGATCAGAACCAGATCCGGCGCGGGCTGCAGGTGATTGAGCGTCTGGATTGCCTGCGCGAACATCGCGTTGGAATCCGCGACGCCTTGATAGAGCGTCCCTTCGGGGCACACGTGGATATCGGAGACTTGCGCGAGAGTCGTCGCCATGCTTGCCTTGCAAGGTGTAGGGCTAACACGGTGGCATCGGCATGGACGGCGCGGTGCGCCGCGCTAACGGTCCTGATCGTCAGTCTGCTCGTGCACCGGCTCGAAGATCCGAGTATGCGCCGCCAAAAAACACGCGGCTGCCGCCGCAGCGCATAAAGCCGCCACCGTATAGGCCAGCGGCTTGCCGTGCCAGAGACTGTCGAACCATTGATGAAACTCGGCCATCACGACTTCGGCCGTACCGCCGATGCGTTGCAGCTCGAGGATGTAACTCTGATTGTTGGCGACGCCGTAGATCTGTTCCGCACGGTCCTCGGCTGGCGCCGTGGCGTAGATGACGGCGGCGCCGATCAGGCCCGCGACAAGAATCGCGACGCTCGCCAGATAGAGGCGAATCTGTCCTGGCGAGTACGGTGGCGGCGTGTCCTGCTGGTCCTCACTGCTCATGCTGTTTCCGCTTGCCTTGCGCGTGTGCGATACCCGTCACAGTAGCGCAAGGCGAGACCGCGCGGGTAATCCGCGCGTTGCTGGCTAATTGCGCGACGTCAGCAGCTTGACGCCGGCCACGCTGAACACCACGGCCAGCGAGCCGTCCAGCCAGCGCCGGATCGAGCCGTAGACGCGGCGTGCGGTGTCGGTCGAGAACAGCACGGCGTAGCTGCTGAACACGAACACGCCGATCCCCATGCAGCCGAGTACGACCGGTGCGGTGTGCGAAGCGCCACCGCTCGCCGGAACGGCCAGCGAGACGATCGACAGCCAGACCAGAATCGCCTTGGGGTTGGTGAGATGCAGCAGCAGGCCGCGCACGTAGAGCCGCTGCGAGGACTCGGGCGTGCGTGTCGTGCTGGCGAGCGGCATTTGCGGCGTGAGCGCCGAGCGGGCCGATTTCCACGCCAGCCAGAGCAGGTAAAGGCCACCCACCACGCGGACGGCCACCAGCAACTGCGAATAGGTGGCGAGCACCGCCGACAGGCCGAGCGAGGCGAGCAGCGCCCACGAGAACGAACCCGACATCACGCCGAGCGCGAAGGCAAACGCGGCTTTTCGGCCCGATCCCATGGCGAGGGACATGATGGCGAGATTGCTCGGGCCGGGGCTCGCCGTGCCGATGAAGTAGGCGGTGTAGGCGAGCAGCACGTTGGCCGACAGGAAGGCGCTGGCAGTCATGGAACGGGGTTTCCGGGGACAGTTAAGGGCGGTGGCAGGACGACGTGTTCAACCGTCGTCACGCAGCCGGCGGGCATGCCCGCCCATTCTGCACGATGGCGTGGCCGTTCTCACAGAGACAGTTGGTTTCGAACGGAGCAGGACAATCTGCGCTGCGGCGTGAGCGCAAACCATGAAGAAGGGCGCCGCGGTTGCTTCAAACCTTAATTATTTTGGGTTTGCCCTGCGTGACTCAAGCCTTGGGTATCGTGCCGCGATGGCTGGCCGCACGCAAAAAATCGAAATCGACGCCTTGGTCCGCCTGGGTGACGGTTTGCAGAAACAGCTTCAGATAGCCGCGTTCCGCGCTCGGCACGTTGACGGGCTGCTCGGTTGCGCGCCGGGCCAACTCTTCGTCCGACACCAGCAGGCTGATCTCGCGTTGCGCGACGCTCAGGCGAATCGCGTCGCCGTTGCGCACGTGCGCGAGCGGGCCGCCAATGGCAGATTCAGGCGTGACGTGCAGCACGATCGTGCCGAACGCCGTGCCGCTCATGCGGCCATCGGAGATGCGCACCATATCCTTGACGCCGGCTCGTGCGAGCTTCTTCGGAATCGGGATGTAGCCTGCCTCGGGCATCCCCGGCGCGCCTTTGGGGCCGATGTTCTTCAGCACGAGAATGTCGTCGGCGGTCACGTCGAGATCGTCGGCGTCGATGCGGCGCGCGAGCTCTTCGGCGTTTTCGAATACCACCGCGCGGCCGGTGTGTTCCATCAGTTTCGCGTCGGCGGCGGATTGCTTGATGATTGCGCCGCCTGGCGCGAGGTTGCCGCGCAGCACGGCGATACCGCCCTGCGGATAGATCGGCCGGTCGAGCGGACGCACGACGTCCTGGGTAAAGCCGGGCCCGGCCGCTTCGATTTCCTCGCCCAGCGTGCGGCCGGTGACGGTCAAGGCATCGAGATGCAGCAAGGGCTTCAGCTCACGCAGCAAGGTCGCCATGCCGCCCGCCTTGTGGAAGTCCTCCATGTAATGCTGGCCGGACGGTTTCAGGTCGAGCAGCACGGGCGTTTCGCGGCCCATACGGTCGAGCGCCTGCAGATCCACTTCAAAACCGAGCCTTCCTGCGATGGCGCTCAGATGCACGATGCCGTTGGTCGAGCCGCCGATCGCCAGCAGCACGCGCATCGCGTTCTCGAACGCCTTTGCCGTGAGTACCTGATCGACCGTGAGGCGCGCATGCGCCATCCGCACGGCATGCGTGCCGGTCAGTTCGGCGATGCGCATGCGGTCCGCGGTGACCGCCGGCGGCGATGCGCCGCCCGGCACGGTCATGCCGAGCGCTTCGGCAAGACAGGCCATGGTGCTTGCAGTGCCCATCACCGAGCAGGTACCCACGCTGGCGACGAGTTGATTGTTGACCGCCGCGACTTCATGCTCGTCGATCTCCTCGGCGCGAAAGCGGCCCCAGTAGCGGCGGCAATCGGTGCAGGCGCCGACTCGCTCCGAGCGATGCGAGCCGGTCAGCATCGAGCCGGTGATCAACTGGATGGCGGGAATGCCGGCCGAGGCCGCGCCCATCAGTTGCGCGGGTACGGTCTTGTCGCAACCGCCGATCAGCACGACGGCGTCCATGGGCTGCGCGCGAATCATCTCCTCGGTGTCGATGGACATGAGATTGCGCAAGTACATGCTGGTGGGCTGCGAGAACGACTCGTGGATCGAGATGGTGGGGAAGTCCATCGGCAAGCCGCCCGCCAGCATGACGCCGCGCTTGACCGCTTCGATCAGTTGCGGCGCGTTGCCGTGGCAAGGGTTGTAGGCGCTGCCGGTGTCCACGATGCCGATTACCGGGCGTTCGAGCGCGTCGTCGGTGTAGCCCGCGCCTTTGATGAACGCCTTGCGCAGGAACAGCGAGAAGCCGCTGTCGCCGTAGTGGGTCAAGCCTTTGCGCAAACCGGCGGGGGTGTCGTCGGGCGGCGGGAAGGCGGGCTTGTCGGTCATGGCTTGGGCTCGATAGAGGGAAGGGGGCGGTGCACCACACGCGCAAACTATCGCATGTTCCAGGCCCGCAGCAAGCAGTTCACGCTGTCTTCAGACACAAACGTTATTGTGCTCCGGATCGTTCGTCGCGAGATCCATCGCCGTCTTCAGGAGCGCCTGCACCCGCCGCATGCGGGCCAACGAATAGCCCCACAGCAGCCCCACCACACGCTTCGGGAACCCGTTGGCGTTTCCGGGGACTTTCTATTTCGCTCTTACCCTCTTGCAACCCGCCGTCCCCGACGCCGCAAATACAGATTGTTGAGAACCAGCGCGGCACACGTCATGCCGCCGCCTGCAATCTGTATGGGCGTGGCGATCACACCCGCCAGCGCGGACACGATGAAGGTCGTGAGCGGCACCACGTCCATGAAGAGCACGCCGTTGAGCGGCGTCAGGATCCGGTTGCCGAGATTCCAGCTGAGGATGCCGATGAAGCCCGCGCCCAGACCCATATAAAGCAGATGCGGTGCGATCGCGCCCACCTCCGCAAGCGTCGGCACGGCCACCGCATGCACCGCGAAGAGCACCACGTTGAGCGCAATGATCGTAGTCAGTCCGAGCCAGATCGTCATCGTCGTATACCGGAGCGGCGACCACTGCTTGAAGAAGCTTGCGCCGAAGGTGTAGATCACCCAGCACAACGCGCCCAATACGATCAGCGCATTGGCCGCATAGTCCTGCGGTTCGTGCAGCAAGCCGGCAATGTCGCCCTTGGTGACCACGAGCGTGACTCCGCAAAACGACAGCAGGATGAACAGAAAAGAATAGAGCGGCGGCAACACGCGCCGCGCAGCCGAATTGACCAGCAGGCCGAGCATCGGCTGGGTGGCCATCATGATCGAGGCGGTCAGCGCACCGTCGCGTCCCGCCATTTGCTGGCCGAGAAAGACGAACGCGCCAAAACCTGCAAAGCCGATCGAACCCAGCGCCCACGCGAGCAGAACCGGCTCGCCCTTCAACCTGAGCGCCGCCGTGCCCTCCTTGTGCTGCAGCAGCACCAGAAACGCAGCGCTAGCAACGACGTAACGCAACGAGGTGAACGTGAACGGATCGATGTGCGTCAGGGCGCTCGTCATCACGGGGAACATCAGACCGAACGAGACCGTTGCGAGCAGGCAGCACAGCAGGCCTTTCGCGTAGCTGCCATATGCGCTGACCAGCGGGGCCGGTGCGGCCGGCATGCCGCGTTCGACGGTGAGAGAAGCCGTCGGCTTGGTGGGTATATTCATGAATGATCGTTCAAAAAATAGATGAGAAGCGGGGGCGAACGCACTCTTCGTCACCATCCCGGGACGAACACGTTGCCCATTCAGATACCACTATATTTAAAGCTAAGTTATCAAACTGTCCACTATTGCATCGGCCCGGGTGAGCCGCTGTAAGCCACTACATCTGAAGCAGATACATCCCGATGTTGGCCCCAATATTATGACTGAACGTTCAATAATACAAGGTGCGTTTTCAACCGATTGACCGGAGTTCTACGACCACGCTGCAATCTGCCGTAATAACACGTGACGGCGTGGTGGGAGCACCCCCGATTCGCGGCGCGCTTCAAACGGGCTATGCTCGACGACGGTGTCGACTTGCCGGTACGGGCGGCAATCTGGGCGCCGGGCAGACCGCCCGAACCATCCTTCGGGCCACGTCAGCTTACGTTTTCCTTTCTGACAGTTTTGCCATTTTGGCGCCATGCAGACGTTGGTGCCAGGCAATTAGCATAGGCGCAGCTTTACCGTGGCGCGGGGATCGCATTTGCGAGCTGCCCGGTTTGGCATTGCGTTCATTAGCGCTGCGCAGCGCGCTGTGCATCCGTTGCGTGAGTTAGCCAACGGTTGTCGTGCGTCTTCGTCAACGTTGATCTGGCGCGAACGTCACGCGTACGTTCGGCCTCGGCGACTTCTCATCCTTTCCAGCATTCTTTCGGGCGCGTTTCAATGTGGATTGTCAACGTTGCGCTAAAGCGGCCATACACGTTCATCGTGATGGCTATTCTGATCCTGCTGGCGACGCCATTTGTCCTGCTGACGACGCCAGTCGACGTGCTGCCGGAAATCAACATTCCGGTCGTCAGTATCATCTGGAGCTACACGGGTCTGTCCGCAGAAGACATGGCCAACCGGATCACTTCGGTCAATGAGCGCAGTCTGACCACGACCGTCAACGACATCGAGCATATCGAGTCGCAGTCGCTCGCCGGTATCACGATCATCAAGCTGTTCCTGCAGCCGAACGCGAACATTCAGACCGCCATCGCCCAGACAGTTGCGGTCGAACAGGCGCAGTTGAAGCAGATGCCGCCGGGCGCCACGCCGCCGCTGGTGATCAGCTATTCGGCTTCCAGTATTCCGGTGATCCAGCTCGGGCTGTCCAGTCCAAAACTCTCGGAGCAGGATCTCAACGACACCGCGCTCAACTTCCTGCGCCCGCAACTGGTGACGATCCCAGGGGCGGCGGTGCCGTATCCGTACGGCGGCAAGTCGCGTCTGGTGTCGGTCGACCTCGACACGCGGGCCTTGCTCGCGAAGGGGCTGACGCCGGCCGACGTGGTCAACGCCTTCAATGCGCAGAACCTGATTCTGCCGACCGGCACGGCAAAGATCGGTCCAACGGAATACACCGTCAACATGAACGGTTCGCCGCCTACCGTGGCGGGCCTGAACGACATTCCGGTGCGCACGCTCAATGGTGCGACCACGTATCTGCGGGAGGTGGCGCACGTTCGCGACGGCTTCTCTCCTCAGACCAACGTGGTGCGCCAGGACGGTCACCGTGGCGTGCTGATGTCGGTGCTCAAGACGGGCAGTTCATCCACGCTGGCGATCGTCGATGCGCTGAAGGCGCTGCTGCCGACCGCTCGCTCCGCGTTGCCGCCTGATCTGAAGATTACTGCGCTGTTCGACCAGTCGGTGTTCGTCAAGGCGGCGGTGCAGGGCGTGATTCGCGAAGCGTTGATCGCGGCGGCGCTGACCGCGGCCATGATTCTGCTGTTCCTCGGCAACTGGCGCAGCACCTGCATTATTGCGGTGTCGATTCCTCTGTCGATTCTCACCTCGCTGATCGTTTTGCATGCCTTAGGCCAGACCATCAACATCATGACGCTGGGCGGGCTCGCGCTAGCGGTCGGGATTCTGGTGGACGACGCAACGGTGACGATCGAAAACATCGAGCGCCATTTGCACATGGGCACGAATCTGCACGACGCGATTCTCGAAGGCGCCGGTGAAATCGCGGTGCCGGCGCTGGTTTCGACGCTGTGTATCTGTATCGTGTTCGTGCCGATGTTCTTCCTGACCGGCGTGGCGAAATACCTGTTCGTGCCGCTCGCCGAAGCGGTGGTGTTCGCCATGCTCGCCTCGTACGTGCTCTCGCGTACGCTGGTGCCGACCTTGGCCATGCTGCTGATGGGTCATGCGCACAAGCCGAAAACGGGCGGCAAGCCGAATCCGTTCATGCGTATCTATCACCGCTTCGACGCCGGCTTCGAGCGCATGCGTGCCGCCTACATCGTGATCCTGAGCAGCGTGCTGGTGCGTCGCGGCAGGTTCGGCGCCATCTTCCTCGGTTTTTGCGTGGTCTCGATGGGCCTCGTGTTCGTGCTCGGCGAAGACTTTTTCCCGACCGTCGACGCCGGCGATATCCGCTTGCACATGCGCGCGCCGACCGGCACGCGGATCGAAGAAACCGCGCGGCTTGCCGACGAGGTGGAAAAGGTCGTGCGTCAGGTGGTGCCGGCCAAGGAGCTCGAGACCATTCTCGACAACCTGGGCTTGCCGTATAGCGGTATTAATCTCTCGTATAGCAACTCGGGCACGATCGGCACACTTGACGGCGAAATTCAGGTGGCGCTTAACGAAGATCACAAGCCGACCCAGCGCTATATCGACAAGCTGCGGGCTATCCTGCCGCAGCGTTTTCCGGGCGTGGAGTTTTTCTTCCAGCCGGCTGACATCGTGACGCAGATTCTGAACTTCGGGCTGCCCGCGGCCATCGACGTGCAGATCGTCGGCAACGACCAGCAAGGCAACTTCGACGTGGCGCGCAAGCTGTACAAGCAGGTGCGGCTGATTCCCGGCACGGTGGACACGCACATCCAGCAGAAGCTCGACGAGCCGGTGATCAATCTGCAGATGGATCGTACCCGTTTGCAGCAACTGAACCTGAACGCCAACAACGTGGCGCAGAACGTGCTGATCTCGCTGTCGGGCAGTTCGCAAACGGCGCCGAGCTTCTGGTTCAACAACAAGAACGGCGTGGAATACAGCGTGGCCGTGCAGACGCCGCAGTATGACGTGTCGTCGATCGACCAGTTGTTGCGCACGCCGGTTTCGGCCGTGGCCAACGGGCCGACGCAACTGCTCGGCAACCTGGTGCAGGTGTCGCCGCAGAACCAGTTCGCCGTTGTCACGCACTACAACATCCGGCCGGTGATCGACCTGTATGTAAGCGTGGAGGGCCGCGACCTGGGCAGCGTGGCGACCCAGGTGAACAAGCTGGTCGACCAGGCTCGCGCGAGCTTGCCGCGCGGCAGCCAGATCGTAGTGCGGGGCCAGGTGCAGACCATGCGTACCTCGTTCTTCGGCCTGGGCGTGGGCGTTGCGATGGCGATCGTGCTGGTGTACCTGCTGATCGTCGTGAACTTCCAGTCGTGGGTCGACCCGCTCATCATCGTTAGCGCGTTGCCGGCGGCCCTGGCGGGGATCGTGTGGATGCTGTTCCTCACCGGCACGCACCTGAGCGTGCCGGCGTTGACGGGCGCGATCATGACCATGGGGGTGGCGACCGCGAACAGTATTCTGATGGTGTCGTTCGCGCGGCAGCGGCTCGCCACCGGTGCGCCGCCGCTCACCGCGGCGCTCGAGGCGGGGGCCAGCCGGATCCGGCCGGTGCTGATGACCGCCTTCGCCATGATCATCGGCATGATTCCGATGGCGCTGGGTCTCGGCGAGGGTGCCGAGCAGAACGCGCCGCTCGGTCGGGCGGTGATCGGCGGCCTGCTGTTTGCAACGATATCGACGCTCTTTTTCGTCCCGCTGGTTTTTGCGGCGATCCACACACGTCTCGCTCGCCGCAACGGTGGCGCGCATGACGAGCAGGGCCCCGACGACGGCGCTAGCGCCGGCGATGGCAAGCACGCGTAAAGTTAAATGACGGCTGACTGAGATGACTGAAAAAACTCATGCTTCGCTAGCGATTCCCGCACGGGACACCGAGGACGGGCACGCGCTGCCACCCCGCAACCGCGAATGGAAACGCGCCAAGATCGCCATCCTGATCGTGCTGGTGCTGCTTGCCATAGGCGCGTTGCGCACCGTGGTGGCGGATATTCTGCAAAACCGTTCGGTGGCGGACACGACCCAGCAAAATGCCAGGGAGTACGTGAATGTCGTCACACCCAAGCAGAGCGACGGCACCGGCAACACGCTGCTGCCGGGCACGCTGCGCGGCTATGTGGAGTCGCCGATCTATGCGCGCGCCACGGGTTATCTGCTGCACTGGTATGTCGATATCGGCGCACGGGTGAAGCAGGGCCAGTTGCTGGCCGATCTCGACACGCCGGAAATCGATCAGGAACTGGCGCAGGCCGTCGCCCAGCGCGACCAGATCAACTCGAGCCTGGGGCTGGCGAAGAGTTCGTATGAACGTTGGCAGCAACTGCGTCAGCGCGATGCGGTCTCGCAACAGGAACTGGACGAGCGGCAGAGCACCTACACGCAGGACGTGGCGAATCTCGCTGCGGCTGAAGCCAACGTGAGGCGCCTGAACCAGCTCGAATCGTTCAAGCGGATCGTCGCGCCGTTCGACGGCGTGGTGACGCAACGCAACGTCGACGTCGGCGACCTGATCGATGCGGGCAGCGGCACGAGCCGTTCGCTGTTCGCGCTGGCCCAGTCCGATCCGCTGCGCGTGTATGTGCAATTGCCGCAGGCCTACGCGCAAAACGTGTCGGTGGGCAAGGATGTGATCGTGACCCAGGCGGAACTGCCGGGTAAGCAGTTTCACGGCAGCATCAGCCATATTTCCGGTGCGATCGACGTGCCGACCCGTTCGCTGCAGATCGAAGTGCGGCTGCCGAATCCGGACGGCGCGTTGCGGCCGGGCGCCTACGTTCAGGTCGCCGTGCCGGCTGTCGCGCATTCCGACATCATCGTGCCGGGCAATGCGCTGCTGTTCCGCGCGGAAGGTCCGCGCATCGCGGTCGTCGACAGCAACGGCGTCGTGCATCTGCACAAGGTCGTGATTGCGCAGGATCTGGGGCAGACGCTCGAGATCGAAAGCGGCATCGACGCGAACGACAAGGTCATCATCAATCCGAGCGATTCGATTGCGGATGGCGATCGCGTGCAGATCGAGCAGCCGTCGGACAACAGCAAGGGGGCGTCGTGAAGCGTGTGTGCCCCATCGCCGTGCCGCGCGCCCGCATCGTGGCGGCGACCCTCGGTGCCGCGCTCCTGACGGCCTGCACCGTGGGCCCCGATTACAAGCAGCCGCATGCCGATGCGCCGCCCGAGTGGCGCACCGATTCATACTGGCGCGTGGCGCAGCCGTCGCATGCGCCGCTCACGCCAAGCTGGTGGACGAGCTTTAGCGACGCGACGCTCGACACGCTCGAAGGCCAGGCGCTCGCGCAGAACCAGACGCTCGCCGCCGCGGTCGCGCATTACGAGCAGGCCAAGGCGACGCTCGCGAATACGTCGGCGCAACAGATACCCGAGGTCGATCTCGGCGGGACGGGCGAGCGTTTCAAGATCTCGAAGGACCGGCCGCTCACTGCCTACGGCACGCCGAATCAGACCACCGTGCAAAACGGCCTGACCGTCGGCCCGTCGATCAACTACGACACGGACCTGTTCGGCCGGATTCGCCGCGAAGTGGAAGGGGCAAAGGCCTCGGCCGAGCAGTCGGCCGACGATCTCGCCAACGCCCGCCTCGTGCTGAGCACCGATCTGGCGACCGACTACTTCTCGCTGCGCGAGCTCGATGCCGAGATCGACGTGCTGAACCAGTCGGTGGTGCTGCAGCAGAAAGCGCTCGACTATGTGACCTCGGAACACGACCTGGGCTCGGTGTCGGGACTCGACGTGCTGCAGCAGAAGTCGGAACTGGATGCGACCAGGGTGCAGGCGCAACTGCTGCTCGTGCAGCGTGCGCAGTTCGAGCATGCGATCGCCGCGCTGGTCGGCGTACCCGCGCCGCAATTCACGATTGAGCCGAAGGTCGTCAACACGCAAGTGCCGGCGATTCCGTTGGGTGTGCCAAGCGATGTGCTGCAGCGGCGTCCCGATGTGGCCTCCGCGGAACGCGCGATGGCCGCGGCGAACGCCCAGATCGGCGTTGCCAAGGCGGCGTTCTTTCCGAGCCTGACGCTCACGCCGAGCATCGGCTGGCAGAGCACCAATTTCGCCGACCTGTTGAGCGCGCCTAGCCTGATGTGGACGCTCGGCGCGGCGTTCTCGCAGGTGGTGTTCGACGGCGGGCGCCGCTCGGCGAACGTCAGGTTCGCGAGCGAAGGCTACCAGGCGGCCGAGGCGAATTATCGCCAGACGGTGCTTACCGCGTTCCAGCAGGTGCAGGACGGCGTGACCGGATTGTCGGTGCTGGATGGCGCGGCGAAGCAGTCGCATCAGGCGGTGGCCGATGCGCAGAGCTTGCTGTCGCTTGCCAACGATCGTTATTCCGGCGGCCTCGTTGCCTATCTGGATGTGATTACCGCACAGCAGTCGCTCCTCACGAGCGAGCGCCAGGACGTGCAGATTCACGGCCAGCAGATGACCCTGTCGGTTTCGCTGGTGAAGGCGCTGGGTGGCGGCTGGGATGTCAGCGCGCCGGCCGACGTCAAACAGCAGGCCATGAATCAGTCGAACTGAATATCACCTATTCACCTTGAGAGGAAGTGTGCAGCCAGCAGACGGAAAAACGAGGCGTTTCGTATAATGTAAGGACTCAAGGGGCATACATGAAACTGCTCATCGTTGAAGATGAACACAAAGTGGTGGACTATCTGCGCTCGGGCTTGACGGAGCAGGGCTGGGTGGTCGACATCGCACTCGACGGCGAGGAAGGCATGCATCTGGCCACGGAGTTCGACTACGACGTGATCGTCCTCGACGTGATGCTGCCCAAGCGCGACGGCTTCAGCGTGCTCAAGGCGCTGCGCATGCGCAAATCCACGCCGGTGATCATGCTGACCGCACGCGATCACATCAACGACCGCGTGCGCGGTCTGCGCGAAGGCGCGGACGATTATCTGACCAAGCCCTTCTCATTCCTCGAACTGGTGGAGCGGCTGCACGCCCTGGCGCGCCGCACCCGTTCGCAGGAATCCACGCTGATCTCGGTTGGCGATCTGTTCGTGGATCTGATCGGCCGCCGTGCCACGCGCGACGGCGTGCGCCTCGATCTGACCGCCAAGGAATTCCAGTTGCTGAGCGTGCTGGCGCGCCGCCAGGGCGACATCCTGTCGAAGACGGCGATTACCGAGCTGGTCTGGGACGTCAACTTCGACAGCCACACGAACGTGGTCGAGACCGCGATCAAGCGGTTGCGCGCCAAGCTCGACGGCCCGTTCCGCACCAAGCTGCTGCACACGGTGCGCGGCATGGGCTATGTACTCGAAGTACGTGAGGAGGCGGAATTGTCATGAACCGCTCGATTGCCCGCCGGCTGGCGATGATGTTCGCACTCGTCGCCTTGTCGGTCTTTACGCTGGTCGGCTCGGGGTTGTTTCTCGTGATGCGGGCGCAACTGGACCACCACTTGCGCGAGTCGCTCGACGACCGCATGGAGATTGCGAAGATCATCGTGTCTCACTCGATCACGTCCGAGAAGTGGCGCATGGCGCGCGAGAAGCTGACGGACATGTCGCCGCGCGACGGCACCACGATCTACTCGGTGTCCAGCACCGACCCGGCGTTCCATTATGGCCAGCCGGTCCAGGGGCGCGTAACGGATAGCTGGCCGGGTGGCTATACGCGGGTGCAACCGGACGTCGGACAAGCCATGCTTACCAACACGGTGTCGATCCCGGCGAGCGGTGTGCGGCCCGCCGTGCAACTGCAGGTGGCGGCGAGCTGTCAGCCTAACGTGCGCACCATGCGGGCATTCGGCGCGGCGCTCGCCGCGCTCTCGGCGTTGGGCAGCCTGGCGGTGCTGCTGCTGAGCTATTCGGTCACGCGGATCGGACTCGCGCCGCTCAGGCGTCTGACCAAAGATGCCTCCGAGGTCAGCCCGAACAATCGCTCGCAGCGCCTCAATACGGCTTCGCTGCCGCTCGAACTGAATGACCTTGCCAATTCCTTCAACGGCGCGCTGGAACGGCTCGATGGCGCCTATGGCCGGCTCGAGTCGTTCAATGCCGACGTCGCCCACGAACTGCGCACGCCGGTGACCATCCTGATCGGCCAGACCGAAGTGGCGCTGACCCGCAACCGCTCGGTCGACGATCTGCGCCATACGTTGCAATCGAATCTGGAAGAGTTCGAACGCATGCGCGCGATCATCAACGACATGCTGTTCCTCGCGCGTGCCGACCAGGGCGAGCGCGCCACGGGGTTGGTCGAAGTGTCGCTGGCAGCCGAAGTGGCCCGCACGCTGGAGTTCCTCGAGATCCCGTTCGAAGAGGCTCACGTGCGCGCGGTTTCACGCGGCGATGCGGTGGCGCTGGTGAACCGCTCGCTGTTCGGCCGCGCCTGCACCAATCTGTTGATGAACGCGATCCAGCACTGTGCGCCGCACGATACGGTCCGGGTGACGATTGCGCGCGAGGAGGACCAGGTTCGCATCGCGGTCGGCAATCCGGGGCCGCCAATCGATCCTTCCACGCTGGATCATCTGTTCGACCGCTTCTATCGCGCGGAAGAGTCGCGTACCAATAGCCGCGAGAATCACGGCCTGGGGCTGGCGATCGTCAAGGCGATTGCCGAGATGCATCGCGGCACGGTGTCGGTCGAAAGTGCCGACGGTGTGAATACGTTTGCGTTCTCGGTCGACGCTTCGCGTATAGACCTGCAAGGCGTGCGCGAGACGGCGGTGACGGTCGAGCGTAACGTCAGTGGTGTCGGCAGTGCCGGTTGCATCAATGGCGCTCACAAGGTCACCGCCGAGCCGGCTCCGGCAGGGCGTATGACGATGTGAGGGGGAGATGGTTGCGGGCGCAACGGGGCTGCGCGATAGTGTCGGCACAGCGCGCATCGTCACCGCAACCTGACCCAGGCTTCGGCCCGAGGACCAATGGCAGACACCCCCATCCTCATTTCAACCGATCGCTGTTGGCTGAGAGCCGCGAGCGCCTCCGATTACGCCGCGCTGGATGCAGCCATCGGTTCACCGCAATTTCCCTATGAGCTTCCGCTGGCCGATCTGAAGCGGCGCGGCAAGCTGCAAGCATGGTTCGAGTCGATGCTGGCGCTGTCTCTGGAAGGCCGGGCGCGCGTATTCTCAATCGACCTCGCGGGCAGCACGCGTTGCGTGGGCCAGGTGTCGCTCATGCAGCGCGACGTGCCGGCAAGCTGGAATCTGTCCTACTGGCTGCACCCTTCCTGCTGGGGCGCGGGCTTCGCCGTCGAAGCGGCGCAAGCGGTGATCCGCTACGGCTTCACGGCGATGGCGGTCGGCGAAGTATGGGCCGGCGCGGCGCACTGGAACCAGCGCAGCATCAGGACGCTCGACAAGCTCGGGCTGCAGCCCGTCGAAAACACCCCGCCGTCGAACGGCGCCGGCAGCGCGCCGGACGACTTGCACATCTGCTCGCTATCGCGCGAGCGCTGGCTGCAGACATGGGGTGAATCGGAGGGTGGGTTGGCGTGATGGTGTCATGCGAGCTGGGGCGCGCGTTGCCACGGTTTCCAAAGGTTGCCAAAGTTGTGAACCCACTGGTGCCACTCTAAGTGCAGTGTTAGAGTGTGCAACGCACCTGTAACTAACTTTTAGTTGCAATCCACCCAACTCATCACCTATAGTTCGTGTCGAAGCTAGAGAAGTTACGCCAACGTGTCGCCGAGTTTCCGGCAGACTTTTCATGGGACGAGAGGGTCGTGCTCATGGAGGATTTCGGGTTCGCGGAAAAGACGAAGAAGGGCGGCTCGTACAGAACATTTTTTGATGGTAGTGGCAGAAAGATTTTTCTCCATAAACCGCATCCGGGGTCGATCGTCAAAGTTTATTCCGTACGGAACGTCGTGGAGAAGCTCCGCGAATTCGGTTTAATGGATGCCGGAGAATAGGATGAAAGATAAAGTTTTTGAGCACAAAGGTTATGCAGGATCCATTGATTTCAGTCTGGAGGACAAGATACTTCACGGAAAGATCTTGTTCATCGATGATCTTGTCAACTACGAAGGCGAAACGCTTGATGCGTTGAATTCAGCTTTCGTAGAGGCCGTCGAATTTTATCTGGCGACCTGTGCCGAAGAAGGTGTCGCGCCGGACAAACCCTGCAGCGGGGTTTTCAACGTGCGCGTGCCCAGGGATCTCCATAAGCAAGCTCAGATGGAAGCGGCCCGGCGTGGTTTGACTCTCAATGAGTTCGTTCGGATTTCCATTGAGAACGAGGTGAATGGTGCGCGCAGCGTAACGATTCATAACCACGAACACACGCATACACATAGCCATGTCGAGAGTGCGGAGTTCGCAGTCACAACGTCTACCTACAAAGAAATTTCTAAATGGAAACACGAAGCCGAAAAGCCGCTAGAGCACTGAGTCCAACGGATTTTCGTCTAATCGACTTCCGCGTGAAGAAATTGACGGCGGAGCGCTTTATCGATGCTGTCGCCCACGACGGGGACGGTGGCGCCACCCGTACCTGGACATCCGCCGAGTCGATCATGCCCACCAAAAGTTCGCCTGGCGAGACGGCTGAGATCGATCTGACGGTTAAGCTTGAGGGATTCCAGGGGGACGGGCGTGAAGACGAAGACCGGTCGTTTTCCGTAACCATGATCGGTGAGTTTGTTTTCGTGTCGGCAAAGAGTGGGTGGGTTCGAGATGAGGATTGCGCCGAAGTTGTCCATTTCTTTGCGCTACAAGCTTTCCCGATTACGGTAGCCAGGCTGCGGCAAATCGCACACGAAATGGGATTTACCGGCGTTGATCCCGACATCGGTTTGCCTCCGACCAGTCACCCAACGGTTGAAGACGCAAAGGTCGTGTCCTCGCCGAGAAAGCGCAGGGCGGTTGCGAAGTAGGCGACGCGCTGCTGCTCTTGTTTGAGCACACTCGAACTGGATGAGCGCAGCGCTGGTAACGCGGCAGTTTTCCTTTAATTGCGAAAGGAAATGTCGGAAGGGCTGCTTGAATTAAATGTATTCAATCGCGGTTCCTCAACCCGCCGCAACGTCTTCACGACGAGCAGCGCCAGCAAGCCCAGCACCGGAAAAACCAGCACACTGGCTTCCGGTCCAACCGATCCACCGCTTAGCCAAACCGGGCCGATCGCATGGCTGGTCAACCAATGTCCGTTGACCGCGAGGCCGCTGTCCGCGGTGCCGAACAGGAACGACTGGCTCCAGTCCCACGCCGCGTGCAAACCGATGACCCAGCATAGCGTACCGGTGCGCCAGATGGCGAGACAGGCGAGCATGCCGAACCCGACCACCTGAGCGATGCCGATGAGGCTCTCGCCTTGATTCGTCAGATGCGCTGCGCCGAACGCCAGTGACATGACAATCGCGGCGGCAAGCGGGCGGGTACTGCGAGCGAGCCTGAAGAACACGTAACCGCGAAACGTCAGCTCCTCGGCGAGCGCGACCAGCGTGAATATGCCGGCCCACAGCAAGCCCGATTCGAGCAACGACGGGTTGGCGGCGCCGGAGAATTCGATCTGCACGCCATGCGTGAGCGCCAGCAGACCCATCATCGTCGACACCGCGGCCACGCCGCACAAGACGCCTTGTCCGAAGTGGGCCGCCCGTTGGCCGGCGCGCCAGCCGTAATCCCGCAGAGACTTCCGCTCGATCCTGCTCATCGCCACGGTCGCCACCAGCGCCGCGCACGACAGGGTGGCTTCAATCAGCATGCTGTTGCCCGGAGTCAGTTCGCCATGCAGACGAAACGGATGATGCAGAACATAGGCGAGATGCCCGATCAGAAAAGCCACGGCCGCCAGGATCACGAAGTACAACAGGATCGCCCATCCGGCCCGCAGACCATCGCGACCCATCCAGATGCCGGCGAAACGAAATCGGGCGGAAGCGCGCGGTCCTGCGCTGGCAAGGTTTTCCATACTGGCGATCCTTTTTCGAATAAGCGGGTGTGTGAGCGTGCGGTTCGCGTCAGGCCGTGCGGCCCAGGTGTTGTTTCAACATTGAGCCAAAAATATCCAGCGCTTCCGTGGTTCGTCCAAGGTCGCCGCTGTTCAGGAATTCCAGCGTCAGGCCATCCATCACGGCGCCGCACAACGTGGCGACCGCGCGGCGATCCGGCGTAGGCGGCAGGGCGTTTTCAATCATGCTTTGCCAGCTCGAAGCATTGCGCTCCACATAGCGCGCATAGGCGGCGGGGTTTTGCATGGCCAGCATTTGCACTTCGAAGAACAGCCGCATATAGGGGCTGTTTTGCGGCGCTACCGCCCATTCCCAGAAGGTCTTCATGCCGTTGACCTTGCCGCCTTCGCTCATCATGGCCGCGAACGATTGCTGGATGCGCAGGCGGGCTTCATCCATCACCGTGGTGATCAGTTCGTCTTTGGTGCCGAAGTGATAGATCAGCAAGCGCGAGCTGCTGCCGATCTGCGCGGCTAGGGGGCGCAGCGACAGGTCGGCCACCCCATGCTCGAGGAAGTAGTCGAGGGCCTTCGCGATCAGTTCGTCTTTTCGTTCCATGAAGCGAACGGTACATGAAGCGATCGCTTCACTCAAGTGTTTTTTACGGTCGGGGTGACGCGCACGTTGCAACGTCCAAACGTATGCCGCGGGCGCGCCGCAACTCGGTAGCGTTGCAGCGCGAAGAGGGAGAGGGTGGACTCGCTGCATTCACACCGGCGCCGGCGTGAATGCAGCAATGGCAGATGGACTTCAGGCGTCCCCGAACGGGTTGCCCTTTTTGGCAGCCGGCGTTTGGGTCTTCGTGGCGAGATGATTCTGCAACCAGAACGAGGCCTTGTTCAGGCCGAGCGTGTGCCAGTCCTGGCCGATCTCGGAGATGAACAGGCGATCGTCCGGCGCGGTTGCCGCTGAAAACGCGTTGGCAAGTTCCTTGGCGCCGCGGTCAGTGTTGAGCACCAGAAACGCGCCCATCTGATGCAGATGCAGGAACTCGTAATCGCCCGCGGAGATTTGCGACGCGATGTCCTTGATCTTTGCATGCCGCTCGGTGGGTGCGCCAATGAAGATGCTGACCAGATACGTCACCTTCTTGTTCATACGCTCACTCCCAGGACCGCTCAGCGCGCGCGACGTTCGCGTGCGGCTCTCGCCAGCGTATCCAGCACGGGCTCGGTTTGCACCCAGCTCAAGCACGCGTCGGTAATCGACACGCCGCAGCGCAGCGGCACGCCCGGCTTCAGGTCCTGACGGCCTTCCTCCAGATTACTCTCGATCATCACGCCGATGATGCGGTCTTCGCCCGCGGCGAGCTGGCGCGCCAGGTCCTCGGCCACGTCGATCTGACGCAGGTGCGATTTGCCCGAATTGGCGTGCGAGCAGTCGACCATCACCTGCTCGCGCAAGCCGGCCGCGCGCAGGACCGCACAGCTTTCCTCGACCGAGGCGCTGTCGTAGTTCGGCCCTTTTTTGCCACCGCGCAGAATCACGTGGGCATCGTCGTTGCCGCGCGTTTCGAAGATCGCCGCCATGCCCATTTTGGTCATGCCCATGAACGCGTGGCTCGCGCGCGCCGCCACGATGGCGTCCGAGGCGATCTGCACGCCGCCGTCCGTGCCGTTCTTGAAGCCGATCGGGCAGCTCAGGCCCGAGGCGAGCTGCCGATGGCTCGGGCTCTCCGTGGTCCGGGCGCCGATGGCGCCCCATGCCACCAGATCCGCGATGTATTGCGGGCTCAGCAGGTCGAGGAATTCGGTGGCGGTGGGCAGGCCGAGGGCGCTGATTTCCAGCAGCAGTTGCCGCGCCCGGCGCAGCCCCTCGTTGATGCGGAAGCTGCCGTCGAGCCGCGGATCGTTGATATAGCCCTTCCAGCCCACCGTGGTGCGCGGCTTTTCGAAGTACACGCGCATGACGATCAGCAGGTCTTCCTGCAACGCGTCGGCGGCGTGCTTGAGCCGGCGGGCGTAATCGAGCGCCTGGTCGTGGTCGTGAATCGAACACGGGCCTACGACGACCACCAGCCGGTCGTCGCGGCCGTGCAGGATGTCGGCGATGGCGACGCGGCTTTGCTCGACGAGCGTCTGCACGCGCGGCGGCACGGGTAGTTCGTCCTGCAGCAGGGCCGGCGAAATGAGCGGGCGTACCGCGCCGATCCGTACGTCGTCGATACGGGTCGTGTCCTGGGTGGCGTCGGCAACGCCGACTTCCTGGTCATGTAAAGGATTGTCGATGCCGCTCAAAATACTCTCCTGGGTGCGCGGTGGTAGCCCTCGATTATCGCACCTGGGGCGCGCAGGGCGCCCCCATCTGCATGCCGAGCCTGTCAGACGTGCAGATGTTCGTGCCGGGGCGTGTCGTCGCCGTGATGGTGCTCGGTGTGTTCGATGGTGACCGGAATCGTATGCAGATGCGCGTAGCGCACGCCGCGCTGGCTTGTGAGGCTGTCTGCGAAGGCGGCGACATCGTGCGCGCGCCCCCTCAAGACCGACGACTCCAGCAGGCTCTCGTGATCGAGATGGACCCGCATGCTGGCGACCGCGAGGTCGTGCCGGTCGTGGTGAGCCTGGGTAATGCGGCGCGCCAGGTCGCGGGTGGCATGGTCGTACACATAGGTCAGGGTGGCTACGCACTGGCCGTCCGCCGCCTCTTGCTGCGCCTGTGCCCGGCTTTCGCGGACGATGTCGCGGAACGCCTCCGAGCGGCTCGTATAACCGCGCTGCGCCACCAGCGTATCGACTACGGCGAGGAGGTCGTCGTCGATGGTGATGGTGATTCGTTGCATGGTGTGTCCTCGCTGCGGGTCGTGTCGTTATCCCATCGTAACTGAACCCGAGGCATCCCATATGACCAGGTCAACGTGAGAATGGGCGAACGAATGGGCCAACCCAATCGATATGATCTTTTTTGAAAAAAGTATTATTGCGGTGAATGAACTCCACGGCGGATAGGCAGGCACCCATGACACAGATGATGAAAGCGCTGTTCGGCGACGGCAGCGGACCCTTGCGGCAGAGAATCGTCGGACTTTACGCGTTTCTGCTGGCGTTCAACGTGGCCGCCTGGGTCTGGGCTTTCATTGCATTTCACCACTACCCGCTGCTGATGGGGACGAGCCTGCTCGCGTACTCGTTCGGCCTGCGGCATGCGGTGGACGCGGATCACATCGCGGCCATCGACAACGTCACCCGCAAGCTGATGCAGGCCGGCCAGCGCCCGGTCAGCGTCGGCCTGATGTTTTCGCTCGGGCATTCCACCATCGTCGTGCTGGCTTCGGTGGGCATCGCGGCCACCGCGCTAGCGCTGCAAAGCCGCATGGATGGGCTGAAGGAAATCGGCGCGGTGGTCGGCACGATCGTCTCCACGCTGTTCCTGTTTGCGATTGCGCTGCTGAACCTCGTGATCCTGCGCTCGGTGCTGCGCGCGTTTCGTCGCGTGCGCAACGGCGAGCCCTACGCGGAGGAAGATTTCGACATGCTGCTCGCGAGCCGCGGTTTTCTCGCCCGCATCTTCCGGCCGCTCTTCAGCCTGATCACGAAAAGCTGGCATATGTACTTTCTGGGCTTCCTGTTCGGTCTCGGCTTCGACACCGCGACCGAGGTCGGCCTGCTGGGGATTTCCGCCGCGAGCGCGGCGCAGGGTCTGCCGATCTGGTCGATCCTGGTGTTCCCCGTGCTGTTCACGGCGGGCATGACGCTGATCGACTCCACCGACAGCATTCTGATGCTGGGCGCCTATGGCTGGGCCTTCGTCAAGCCGGTCCGCAAGCTCTACTACAACATCACCATCACGACGATCTCGGTGCTGGTGGCGTTGCTGGTGGGAGGCATCGAAGGACTCGGGCTGATCGGCGATCAGTTGCATCTGTCGGGCGTGTTCTGGAATGCGATCGGCAGCCTGAACGATAACTTCGGGATGATCGGCTACGCGATCGTCGGCGTGTTTATTGTCAGTTGGCTGCTGTCGGCCGCGATCTATCGGTGGAAGCGCTTTGAAGACGTGGAGATCCGGGTGGAATCGACCTGATGCGCGAGCGTTCGCCTTAGCGCGTGCCGTTGCGCAGAAAATCGCGCTGGGCGGTCGCTTCGATACGGTTGCGGCCGCGCTGTTTGGCGCGATAGAGCGCCTGATCGGCCGCCTCGATGATTTCCGCCGCGTCGGCCTGCGGAGACTCGAACACGGCCACCCCGACGCTGACGGTGACATAGAGGCCGGTCGAGCTTTCGTTGCGGATCTTCAGCGACTGCACCGCTGCCTGCATGGTGGCGGCCACGAGGCAGGCGCCGGCTTCGTCCGTGGCGGGCAGGATCGCCGCAAATTCTTCGCCGCCATAGCGCGCCAGCAGGTCGCCGCTGCGCGGCAGCGCGGATTGCAGCGCAAGGGCGATCGAGACCAGGCAGCGGTCGCCGGCCGGGTGCCCGTAGCGATCGTTGAGCAGCTTGAAGTAATCGATATCGACCAGCAGCAGCGCCAGCGGATGCCGGTTGCGGATAGCGCGATTCCATTCGAGCGCGAGCGCCTCGTCGAAGCGCCGGCGGTTCGCCGTGTTGGTCAGCGCGTCGGTGAGCGCCATCTGCTCGAGGCGGTCGCGCGCTTCGTGCAGCTCGCGTTGTACGCGGATGTAGCGGCCCTGCAGCGTGGTCGAGCGGGTGGCGTAGACGACGAGGGCGGTAAAGATTCCCACCGTGCCCGCATAAAAATGCTGGCGCATCACCCAGATGCTCAGCGCCAGCAGCGCGACCGTGTAGAAAATGGGCGTGACGTTTTCGATGAACAGGGCGAGCGTCTGCTTGTGCGCGATGTGTTCCACCTTGGGGCGCCGTGAGCGCGGCGCGACGGTTACCACAACGAGGAACAGGAAGGGGATATCGACGAGGGCGTCCATGGCGGCATGCCCATCCGATGTGGCGGCCCAGTTGTTGTACACGAAGGCCGCAACCGCGTAGATCCACAGGAAGGCGAAGAGGCGCGCATAGAAGCGGCGTTCCTCGCCGCGCGGCTGAGCCAGCAGACGCAAGGTCGCGGCCACCGCAAGGATGAAGTTCTCGGCGTTGTAGGTCAGCACCAGGGTCGTCGCCGGAATCGGCGCGAGCGGGGTGTCCGAAAACGGCACCACGGAAAAAATGATGACATAGGCGAGGAAGCCGGTCAGCAGCGCCTGGGCCGCGTCCATCCAGATGAAGAACGGAACCCGCTGTTTCGCCGAAACGGACGAGATCGCGAGCAGCACCGGCACGCCGTAGAGGAAGAACGAGAAGTCGGAGAACCAGGCGGCGCTCTCAGGGATGTGCTGGAAGATGTCCTCCCACGCGCTGAGCGCAATGCCGCAGGTCCACAGTCCCATCCCGGCGCTCAGCAGAATCCACGACGAGCGCGATTCGCGCGCCTCGGTTGCGGCCCGCCAGCAGCAACTTGCGCAGGCCAGCGCGGGCGCCAGCAGCAGGAACGGATAGCTGGCGAACGTGGATGCCGTCGGGGAAGAGAACACCAGCAGACCTATCACGTGCAGCGATACGAACGAGACGGCCAATAGCACGAGATGGGTGAGCTTGAGCGAGCGGCGCACGGTTTGACCCCGGAGGTGAGGAAGGCGAGCGAAAATCGTCAGAACGGCGTGTGCCGATTCAAGGCGTTCCTGACTCGTTTATGCCGGCAATCCACATAATCTGATCTACGGCAGACCGGGCGAGAACTTGAACGCCATGACCTGAATGCCGTTTCGACCGCTGGTAATCCCCTAGATCGAGCAGCGTGATAATGAGCCTCATGCGCGACGCGAACTGCCGTTTGATCCGGCGAGGCCGATTCCGCGAAGGGCGGCGTTTCAGGTACAGCGCCGCAGCGTTTCAGGCAGTGTCGCATCTTTCCCTTTATGCAGACAATCCCCTCTTGATCGAACAGGCGTTTGATCTTTTACTGGAACGATCGGCGCAGCCGTGCGGGCATTTTCTGGAAACAGGCTGGATTGACCGTGCGACCGTGTCGATTCTTCGACATGCCGTTCGTCGTGTGAATAGGGGCGGCTAGATCGTGAAGCCGTAAGAGGCCGCAGGGCGCCACGTTGGGCCCTTATTTTCGTTCAACCTGTCAGGAGATCACGGATGACCGATACGGATCGAATCGCGCAGCAACCGCAGGCATTGCAGCCGGCCACGTTATTGGCCCAGTCGCCGCGGCGCTTTCCCGGCGAAAGCACCCAGTACCGCGAGGCGCGCAATGCGCTGCTGGCCGAGGAAATCGAATTGCGCCGCCACATCGAGCGGGTGGCGGCCCAGCGGCGTGCGTTGCCGCCGGGTGGGGCGGTGCCGCAGGACTACCGCTTCGAAGGCGAGCATGGGCCGGTGACGCTAACGGAGATGTTCGGTGCCCACGATACGCTGGTGACCTACAACTGGATGTTCGGCCCTCGGACGGCACGGTCTTGTCCGATGTGCGCCGCGACGCTGAGCTCCCTCGACGGCGAGATGGCCGATATTCTGCAACGCGTGGCGTTTGCTGTGATCGCCCGCTCGCCGATCGAACGTCTCCTGGCCTTCAAGAAAGAGCGCGGCTGGCGCCACCTGCGCGTGTATTCGTCGGGCGGCAACAGTTTCAACCGCGACTACGCGAACGAGGACCCCGATGGCGAGGACACCGCGGAGTTCAATGTCTTCACCCGCTCGGGCGGCGTGCTGCGGCATTTCTGGGGCGGCGAGATGGGTCCGCAGACGGCCGATCCCGGTCAGGATCCGCGCGGCGCCCCCGACATCATGCCGGTCTGGCAGGTGCTCGACATGACGCCGGGCGGCCGCGGCACGAACTGGTATCCGAAGCTCGAGTACGGCACCTCGCCGGCAGCGCCGGGTGACCCAGCCGGCTCATGCCATTGCGATAGCCATACCTGAGTCCGCAGCGGTGTCACCGTCACGCCGGCGGCCTGTCCGGCGTAAGATACGCGTTCGCATGACGGACGGTCTGATCGGCGCCACGCCGAGGGCCGCTCCGTTCCCCTGGTATCCGCTACGGACTGCATCATGTTTCAGGTCTCCACTGCCTCATCGCAACTTTCCAAACCGGCTCAATACGAGGAACTGGTCGCTCAGGCGCGTTCGCTGCTCGCCGATGAAACCGACCGGATCGCCAATGCGGCGAACTTCTCGTCGCTGGTGTTCAATTCGCTGGATGGCTTGAACTGGGCCGGCTTCTATTTCTTCGACGGCGCCGAACTGGTGGTCGGACCGTTCCAGGGCAAGCCGGCATGTGTGCGCATCGCATTGGGCCGCGGCGTGTGCGGGACGGCGGCGCAGACGCGCGTCACCCAGGTGGTGCGCGACGTCCATGAGTTTCCTGGGCATATCGCTTGCGATTCGGCCTCGCAGTCGGAGATCGTGGTGCCGCTGGTTGCTGCCGACGGCACGCTGATCGGTGTCTGGGACGTCGACAGTCCGCTCGTCGCGCGCTTCGACGCTGACGATGCCAAAGGCATGGAGGCGTTGTGCCGGGTGTTTGTCGAACTCGCTTGGTCGCGTACCGCGGCGAAATAACGCCGCATGTGGCGCCTTTCGTGACGCGTGAGCAAGAGGCCACGCGGCCAACAGACAAACAGCACAGAGGTGAGCTTTGAATAGCAATGCGAAACAGGCGGTCGGCAAGGACTTTTCCGTCGCATCGATGCAGCACGCACGCGCGATGACCTGGAAGGTGGTCGATGAAGTCGCGAAGAGAATCCGCCCGGGCATGCGCGAATCGGAAGCGAATGTCATCTGCAAGGCCGTGCTGCAAGAACTGGGCATGGAGCGGATCTGGCATCCCATCCTGATCCGCTTCGGCGAGAACACGCTGAAGACGTTCAAGGAACGTGCGGAAGTCGATCCGCAACTGGCCGAGAACGATATTTTCTTCGTGGATCTCGGTGTGGTGTGGGATCACCATGAAGGCGATGCCGGCGCCACCTACGTGGTGGGCGACGATGCGGAAATGAAGGCCTGTGCGGCAGCGGTCAAGACGATCTTCGACGAGGTCGAGCATCATTGGCGCAGTACTGGCGCGGGCGGCAAGGACCTGTACGGGTACGCCGCGCAACGGGCCGAGGCGCTCGGCTGGCGTCTGAACGTGGATATCAAGGGGCATCGCGTGAGCGACTTCCCGCATGCAATCTACAAGGCCGGCAATCTCGGCGACTTCGACGAGCGGCCTGATGCCAGCCTGTGGATTCTGGAAATCCAGATCGCCCATCCCACCCGGCCGTTCGGCGCGTTCTACGAAGACCTGCTTGCCTGATCTGCATGATCTGTACGGGCTTGCATGAGCGCGCGCCACGGCCGCGCTTCGTGCCACCGGCTCCATCCTATGCGTATCCGCACATAGACTAGATGCTCGACGGGGGATGGGTTCGCCTGCCGCATCCCGCTATTGTTGTGTCCACGCAGCCCGATAACACGGCTGCTGCGACGAATCCACGTCAGGTCCTGGAGACGACACAACATGACTTCCCCCCAAGTAGCCCCATTGACGTTTCAACGCTCGGCCACGCAGCCGCGCAACTGCACTTTCGATAGCCACGACTGGGAGATACTCAGCCGCTATTGGCATCCGGTGGCGTTCGCCGCCGACGTGCAAGACAAGCCCCTGAGTGTGACGCTGCTGGACGAACGGCTGGTCGTGTTTCGCACGGGTAGCGGACCGGACGGCCAGCTCGTGACGGCGCGCGACGTCTGTCCGCATCGCGGCGCGCCGTTGAGCCAGGGCTGGGTCGAGAACGGCAATCTGGTGTGTCCGTACCATGGCCTCGCGTACGGCGGGGACGGCAAGTGCAAACACATCCCGTCGCAAGGCGACGGTCCGATTCCCGAGCGCCTGCATCTGACCACTTACGCCACTCAGGAGGCCTATGGGCTGATCTGGGTGTCGCTGGGTGGCGGCACCGAAGCGTTGCCCGAGTTTCCCAACTGGGACGATCCGTCGTTTCAGCAGATCCTGCCGCCCTCGATCGATATTCGCGCTTCTGCCGGCCGGCAAACCGAGGGTTTTATCGACGTCGCGCATTTTGCGTGGATTCACCACGACAGCTTTGCCGATCGCGAGAATCCTGTTGTGCCGCAGTATTCGGTGGAGCGGCGCGAGCGTGGCCTGCATGCGGAATACATCAGCACGGTCAGCAATTTTCCGAAGTCGATGCAGCATCGCGCGCCGGACGGTTTTCTGTGGCGACGCATCTTCGAAGTCGACGTGCCGTTTTTTGCCCGCCTCACAGTGCACTTCCCGGAGGGCGGACGCCTGTCGATTCTGAACGCGGCGAGTCCGGTCTCGGCGCGCCTGACCCGGCTGTTCGTGCCGATCGTGCGAAACTTCGACAAGGATTTGCCGCTCGACGACGTCTATGAATTCAACCGCCAGGTCTTCGAGGAAGATCGCGCGATTGTCGAGCAGCAGTGTCCCGAGGACCTGCCTATCGACCGCACGGCGGAGGCGCCGATTCTGGCCGACCGCTCGTCGGGAGCGTACCGGCGTGCGCTGGGCGAGATTGGCCTGGGCCAGGGGTATGTGCGTTAATCCGCGATCGGGAGAATGGCGATGAACATCTGGGAATGTGTAATCTGCGGGTTTCGCTATGATGAGGCGCTGGGTCTGCCCGAAGCGGGCCTCGCGCCCGGTACGCGCTGGGAAGACGTCCCCGACGACTGGATATGTCCCGATTGCGCGACCGGCAAACATGACTTCGAAATGCAACGGATAACGGTATGAGCGAACACGCATCCAATCAGGCGCAAGCGCCGGTTGTCATCGTCGGCACGGGACTCGCCGGCTATACGGTCGCACGCGAATTGCGCAAGCTCGACGCGGCGGTCCCGCTCGTCCTGATCAGTCAGGACGACGGCAGCTTCTATTCGAAGCCGATGCTGTCCACTGCGCTGGCAATGAAGAAGGAAGCGCACGCGTTGGCGAACTTCGACGCGGCGGCGATGGCGAAGCAACTCAACGCTGAGATCCGCACGCATCAGCGGGTCGAGCGCATCGTGCCGGATGCACATACGATCGTGGTGGAAGGCGAGCCGCTGCGCTACGGCAAGCTGGTGCTTGCGACAGGTGCCGACCCGCGGCGGTTGCGGATCGACGGCAGTGGTGCCGACGAGATTCTCTCGATCAACGATCTCGCGGACTACGCCCGTTTCAGGGAAGCGTTAAACGGATGCGGCTCGGTGGCGATTCTTGGGGCAGGGTTGATCGGCTGCGAGTTTGCCAACGACCTGCTGTCGGCTGGCCACACCGTCGCGTTGATCGACCCGGCCAGCACGCCGCTGGCGCGTTTGCTGCCCGAGCGCACCGGTGAGGTGTTCGCCAACGCGTTGAGCGAGCGCGGCATCCGCTTCTATCTTGGGCGCGGTGTTGCGAGCATCGAGCGCTTGCAGGCCGGCTATCGGCTGACGCTGGACGATGGCGAGGCCGTCGATGCCGACCTGGTGGTCTCGGCGATCGGTCTGGTCCCGCGCACGGCGCTGGCGTCGGCTGCCGGCATCGCAGTCGCGCAGGGCATCCATACCGATGCCTGGTGCCGCACCAGCGTGCCGGATGTTTACGCGCTCGGCGATTGCGCGGCGCTCGACGGCAAACTGCAACCCTACGTTCTGCCGATCATGCACGCAGCGCGTGCATTGGCGCGCACGCTCAACGGCGAAGCGACGCGCGTCGCGTTCCCGGTGATGCCGGTGATCGTCAAGACGCCGGCGGCGCCTGCCGTCGTGGTGGTGCCGCATATGGAGGGTGAGTGGCGCATCGAGCCGACCGCCGAAGATGCGCCTCACGCCGCGCGCGCCGTCTGTCACCACGTCGAGCATGGCCAGCCGATTGGCTTCGCGCTGGTCGGGGCGGCGACCGAAGGCAAGGCCGAACTGCTCAAGGTGCTGGCGGCGAGCGCCGCTTCGGCGCCGGCGTAGGCTCGTCTGTCGCGAGGTTCCAACGATAACAAATCTTCCATCTGACCGACCTCACTTCGCGCCGGATCGGTGGCGTAACGGGCCTGTCACCTCTCAGCGCCACTGATGCTTCGCATTGCGCCGCAGGCTTCGCTTGCGGCGTTTTTTTATGGCTGATCAGGTTTCCAGCAGATTCTTTGCCACGTTCGCCACCAGTCTACGCAGCCACATGGCGGCGGCGCTGCGATGGGTCCGGTCGTGCCAGAGCTGGTAATACGTCAACGGTTGTGCGCCGCCGGGGACGGGCTCGATGCGCAGCGGCAACAGACCGGTGTAGTGCGTGGCGAGCGCACGCGTGGTGGTGAACAGCAGGTTCGAGCGTACCAGCACGTAGGGGGCCATGCCGAAGTAGGGCAGCGTGGTGGTTACCGTGCGCGACAAACCGTTGCGCGCCAGTTCGACGTCGATGGTGCCCCACGCGGTCGTGTTGTAGGTGGTGACGGCCAGATGTTCGGCCTCCTGATAGACGGCTTGAGTGAGCCGGCCAGGCTTGATCGGATGAGCGGCGCGCATCAGGCAAACCAGTTCGTCCTTGCACAGCGGCTGCAGGTGCAGATGCTCCGGCGGCGTGCGCCAGTTGCCGATCACCAGATCGAGGAAACCGCTTTCGAGGCCATGCTCGTAGCCGCCGTCGACCATCATCAGATGCTTGAATTCGATCTTCGCACCCGGGGCCTCGCTATGAAAGGCGTCGACAATCGCCGGCACAAAAAATACGTCGAGATAATCCGGCGAGCCGATGCGGAAGGTCCGGTTCGTGGTGGCCGGATCGAAGGTCGTGGTCGGGTGCAGGATGGCGGCGATGCTGCTCAGCGCCTGCGCGGCCGGGTCGATCAGCGTGAGCGCATGGCTGGTCGGCACCATCCGGCTGCCGCTGCGCACCAGCAGCGGGTCGCCGGTCATTTCGCGCAGCTTGCGCAGGGCGACGCTCACCGTCGGTTGCGACTGTCCCAGTAAGGTTGCGGTGCGCGATACGCTGGATTCGGTGAGCAGCGTGTGCAGGACCTTGATGAGATGAGAGTCGATGATTTCCTTGGACATCAAATACGGGACCTCTGTTGTTCAGCCGCGTATTCAAGGCTCGTCCCCCTACGCCGCGCTCGAAATATATGAGCGGATATAGCGAGCGTCAATTGGGGGTATTTACCGTAGTCATCCGTAGCGCCTTGCCGGGACGGGATCATGGGCGAGGCGGCATCCCGGTCATAGGCGCCGGTTTATGGGGCAGAGGAGGGATGTGGGGGCGGGTGAACCGCCAGAGGGTGAAGCGCGATGACTACGGCGAGCAGCGGTTGCGGCTGAGCTTGTCAGCCGCAACCCCTTCAACTCATGACGGCGAACGGCGCGTTACTGTGCCTGAACCTTCTTGGGCTTGGGCGGCGTTTGCACCTTGGCGTACTGGAACTCCGGCGTCGCCTTCAGCGCGTCCTTGGTGGCGCCGGGCAGATACAGATTGCCGCCGCGGACGTCGAGCGCGGCGATGGGGACGGCGACGTCGTGCGTGGCGACGCCGAGGAAACCGCCCGCCGACAGGATCGCCGCCGAGACGGAGCCGTCCGGGGCGACGATCAGATCGCGCACCGAGCCGATCTTTTCGTTCTGGTCGTTATAGACCGCTTTGCCCAGCACGCTTTTCTTGACGCTCCAGCCCTGCAGAAGTGCCTGGGACTGCTCGACGGTGACGCTCAGAGGCTGTGTGCCGGCGACCTGTGCATGCGCGTTGATCGATGCTGCAAGTGCCACTGCTACCCATACTGCCTTGTGCAAAGCCATATCGTTCACTCCGTGGTTAGATTCGGTTTCTGGCACGTCCTTCATCCCGCCTGTCGCAACGCCGGCCACTGCTGGTCGCGACTGCGCGGCGCGCTCCGCTCCGGAAGGTCCCGGAAGGGGCGGCTTTCCATCATACCTTTCAGGCGGCTTTGCTGCATCGAAGCGCACCCTGAGACGAATGAGCATCTTGTTGCGATGGCGCGGCATTCCCGCGCGAGTCGCCCGCTCCTAAAGTACGTCTGAACGACAGGCCTGTGCGGCGCCGCCGGACACCTGGCTCGAATCTTCAGGAGTAAAGCAGATGAATACGCATCGTGGACCCATGCCGGTCGCTTTCTTCGGCATCGCAGTCGGGTTGTTTGCATTGGCCAATGCGTGGCGCGTGGCGAGCCGGATCTGGCCGGTACCGGCGAGCGTCGCGCAACTGTTGACGCTTGGCGCGTTCGCCGTGTGGCTGGTGCTTGGGGCAGCCTACGCGCATAAGTGGATCGCGCACCGCGCCGAGGCACGCGCCGAACTGCAGCACCCGGTGCAATCGTCGTTTGTCGCGCTTGTACCGGTTTCCGCCTTGCTGGCCGCCGGGGCGTTGCTGAACTATTCGCACGTCGCGGCGGTGGCGTTGTTCTGGCTTGCTGCCGCGAGCGGACTGGCGCTGGGTGTGTTCCTGCAAGGCCGCCTCTGGCAGGGCGGACGCGCGCCGGAACTGGTCACGCCGGCGGTCTATCTGCCCGCCGTCGCCACCAACTTCGTGGCCGCGACGGCTTCCGCCGCGTTCGGCTGGCACCAGTTGGGCATGCTGTTCTTCGGCGCCGGCGTGCTGTCGTGGCTCGCCATCGAATCGCTGATCCTGCATCGCGCCGCCGTCCACGAAGCCTTGCCCGAGGCGCTGCGCCCCACCTTGGGAATTCAACTGGCCCCGCCCGTCGTGGGCGGTGTGGCCTACCTGAGCCTGACGAGCGGCGCGCCCGACCTGTTCGCCTACCTGCTGCTCGGCTACGGCATCTATCAGGCTCTGTTGCTGCTGCGCCTGTTGCCGTGGATTCGCCAGCAGGCCTTTGCACCGTCGTACTGGGCCTTCAGCTTCGGCGTCGCCGCCTTGCCGACGATGGCCATGCGCATGGTCGAACGCGGTGCGAGCGGTCAGGAAGCATGGTTGGCGGCCGGCCTGTTCGTGCTCGCGAACCTCGCAATCGCCGTGCTCGTCGTCATGACGCTGCGTCAATTGTGGCAAGGCAAGCTGCTGCCCGCGAGTGCGCCGGCTGCGGCTGTCCGGCCCCAGTCGCCTGGCGGCGCGCGGCCTGCCGCGGCGGCCGTCGGCGCCCACTGAAGTTTCCGCCGTCTCCCGCCGTTAACCCGCTTGACGGACATAACAAGCCTGCACGCACGTATCGTGCAGGCGCTCACCAACATAGAAAAGGTGCGGAGATGGAACGCTTTCGGCTCAAGGTACGGCTCTGGCTGGCGGTGGCGGTCATGTGCATGGGAATTCTGGCGATCGGCCTGTGGGGCGCCTTCAAGGCCCGCGAGACGATGATCGCAGGCCGCGAGGCCGAACTGAAAAGCGTGGTGAGCGTGGCGTATGGCGTGGTGAATCGCTATAACGAGCTTGCCGCGGCGGGTACCCTGCCGCTCGCCGA
Source organism: Paraburkholderia phenazinium (assembly GCF_900142845.1). Classification (NCBI taxonomy): domain Bacteria; kingdom Pseudomonadati; phylum Pseudomonadota; class Betaproteobacteria; order Burkholderiales; family Burkholderiaceae; genus Paraburkholderia; species Paraburkholderia phenazinium. The sequence continues at coordinate 2,760,634 of NZ_FSRU01000001.1, read as the reverse complement.
CGCGCAGCGCAACGCACTCGCCGATCTGAAGGCGATGCACTACGACGGCTCGGGCGGCTATCTGGTGATCACGGACGCCCACGCGAAAGTGTTGATGCACGGCGTGCGCAGCGAGCTCGACGGCAAGGACATGAGCCAGTTCACGGATCCCACGGGTCATCACGTGTTCCAGGAAGGCTCGGATCTGGCTGAACGTAACGGCGAAGGCTTCATGAATCTGCAGTTCATGAAACCGGTTACCAATAAAATGGCGCCGAAGGTGAACTATGTCCGGCTCTTCAAGCCATGGGACTGGACCATCATCACCGGGGTGTTTACCGACGACATCGACGCCGCGTTTTATCTGACGCTCGTGCAGTACGTCGTGGCGGCGCTGTTTCTGTGCGTGGCGGTGTCGATTGTGATCGGGCTGATCGCCCGCAGCATTCTGCGCCAGCTCGGCGGCGAGCCGGCCTATGCCGCGCAGATCGCAACCCGCATCGCCGACGGCGAGCTCGACGTCGTGGTCGCGACCCGCAACGGCGACGACACCAGCCTGCTCGCGGCCATGCAGCGAATGCAGTTGCGCCTCGCCCAGGCGATTGCGCAAATCCGCGGCGGCGCCACGTTACTTTCCACGGTCTCCGGCGAAATTGCTTCCGGCAATGCGGACCTGTCGCGCCGTACGGAAGAGCAGGCCACCGCGCTCGGCGAAACGGCCGCCAGCATGGAGCAGATCACGGCGACCGTGAAGCAGAACGCGGACAACGCCAGGCAGGCCAGCCAACTGGCGCACAACGCATCGGAGACGGCGGTGCGCGGCGGCGACGTGGTGGGCAAGGTGGTCGAGACGATGCACGGCATCTCGCAGTCGTCGCTCCGGATCGGCGACATCATTGGCGTGATCGAAGGGATCGCGTTTCAGACCAACATCCTCGCCCTCAATGCGGCGGTCGAGGCGGCGCGCGCCGGCGAGGAAGGGCGCGGGTTTGCGGTGGTGGCGGGCGAGGTGCGCAATCTGGCGCAACGCAGCGCGGCCGCGGCAAAGGAAATCAAGGCCTTGATCGAGGAGTCGGCCGCGCAGATCGCAGGCGGCTCGCAGTTCGTCGAGCGAGCGGGCGAGACCATGCAGGAAGTCGTGCAGGCGGTGCGGCGCGTGACGGACATCATGGGCGAAATCAGCGCGGCCTCGGTGGAACAAAGTTCGGGTATCGAGCAGGTGAACATCGCGGTCGCGAGCATGGACCGCACGACCCAGCAAAATGCGGCGCTGGTGGAACAGGCGAGCGCATCCGCAGAGGTCCTGAAAGAACAGACCGCCCAGCTCGAAGCGGCCATCGCGGTCTTTACGCTGCCTGAGGGCAGCGTGCAAATACATTGAGGTGGGAGGCGCGGGTGGTTTCGGCGCGCCGTACCTGGTCTTCACGACTCGCGCACTTTATGTCGCGAGATGTCACGGTGCCTGAGTGAGGCGCTCAGACGCCCGCGTGGCGGGCCTCCGCGCGCTGCCGCTTGCGGTGAAACCGCGCGACATATCTTTGCAATAGTGTCAGCGCAGCCGTCCTTCTATAGTCCGTTCGTCGCCACGCCAGAGTGCTCAATGTGGCCCGAACTGCGAAGGACATACCGTGAAAAACGCCTCGTTTCAGCTTTCCACCGCCAGCGCCTGGCTGGCTTCCACCGCTAGCGCCGTGCGTGTTCGCCTCACCATCAAGAAGCTCGCCCTTGCGGCGTGCGCGGCAGTGTCGGTGCTCGGCTGCGCGCCGGCCTCGGCCTGGACCTCGCGCGGCACGGCCTACACTTCGCGCGGCACGTATAACGGCGCGCACGCCGGCTCTTGCGGCGGCGGAAGCTGCTCGCACGCGGGCGGCGTCGCCGGCCCCTGGGGCGGTGTGGCTACCAATACCGGCACTGTGACGCGTACGGCGCCGGGGCAGTTTTCGAACTCGGGCACCGCGACCGGACGCTATGGCAATTCGGTCCAGCATGCCGGCGATACCAGTTGCGCCGGTGGGACCTGTTCGCACACGGGCACGCTGACCGGTCCCGACGGCAAGACCGCCAGCACCTCCGGCAGCGTGACGCGCGATGCGCCTGGGCAGTATTCGTCCACCGGCTCGGTCACCGGGTCGAGCGGCAACACGTACAACCATGCGGCTTCGACTAATTGCGCGGGCAATTCCTGTTATCGCTCGGGGACGGTGACCGGTCCGGACGGCGGTACCGTCGATCATTCCGGCAGCGCCACGCGCGTAGCGCCGGGTGTGGTGACGACGTCGAGCAGCGTGACGGGGGTGCACGGCAACACCGTCACGAGCAGCGGCACGGTGGTCGCCGGCGGTACGGTTACAACGGGCGGTGTGGTGGTCGCCGGCGGTACCGTCACGACGGGCGGCACCGCGGTGGTGGTGCGTGCGCCGGCGGTCGTCGTGGCGCCGCCTGTCGCTTATGTACCGCCGCCCCCGGTGGTCTATGTGCCGCCGCCTCCGCCGCCCGCCGTGTATGTCGCACCCCGTGTGGTCTACGTCGCGCCGCGTCCGGTCTACGTCGCACCGCGTCCTGTGGTGTGGGTGCCGGGTCACTGGTATGGCGGTATCTGGATTCCGGCTCACTGGTCATGAACCGCGGCGTCCAATCATCAGGAGTCCGCATGCAAGGCGAGCCGCAAGCGAGGGGCGGGCAGGGCAGCATGACCCCGGCCCGTTCGCGTGAAAACGTGACCCGTACCCGCTCTTTCTTCAGACGGATGAAGTTCGCGACGCTGATCGTCGCGCTTGCCGCAGTGGTCGCCGTTACGGCCGGAACGGCAGGCGAAACGAACGCGTTTGCTGTGCCGGTCCCGGGCGTGGATGACGGGCCGTTTCCCACGTCCATCCTGGCGCCGCATTCACCGCATTTACCGCATTTACCGCGGTTATCGCATCCGCCGCGTTGTGCGTTGAAGTACGCCGCCGTGCTCGACCTCGCCGAACTCGCGCGCCGCGACGGCAAGTCATCCAGCGTCTATCTGCATGCGTTCAATAACGTGGCCGGCCAGATCGACGAATGCAACAGCGGCGCACGCTATGCGTCAGCGTCCGTCGCCGTCGTGGTGGCGGACGGCGGCGCGGGGTCTGCAGCCGACGAATGAAAATACCGGCTTGGTGTGCTGCCCAGCGCGCGCTTGAACATCGCAATAAAGGCACTCACGTTGTCGTAACCGAGTTCGAGCGCGACGGTCGTGACCGGCAGATCCGCAGCGAGCATTTCGAGCGCACGCAACAGGCGCGCCTGCTGCCGCCACTCGGCGAAACTGAAGCCCGTCTCGTCGACGAAGCGGCGACTCAAGGTGCGCGGTGAGAGCGCGGCCCATTGCGCCCATTGTTCGAGGCGCCGGTTGTCCGCCAGATCGTCGGTGAGCGCCTGCGCGATGCGTTGCAAGCGGGCGTCGCGCGGCATCGGCAAGCCCAGACGCTCGCGCGGCAGGCTCAGGATTTCGTCGACGATCACCCCCGCCACCCGCAGTTGCGGCGCGTCCAGGACCGCACTGCGCCAACTGGCGGCACGCCGCACGGCCTCGCGCAGCAAGGCGGACGTCCGTACCGTGCAAGGTTCGGCGGGCAGCGGCGCGCAGGCCGCTTCCTCGATATAGACGCTCCAGCCCGCATAGGCGCCGTGCGAGCGAAGCGCATGCGTACGATGCGGCGGAATCCAGACCGCGTGGATGGCGGGCACGACCCATTGCTGGTTGTCGACGCCGACCGACAACAGCCCGCGCAGCGCACCCAGCAACTGGCCGCGCGCGTGACCGTGCGAAGGCGTGACGCGCACGTCGTCGCCGGTCTGTTCGACAGCGATCAGGAAGGGTCCGTGAGCGGACTGCGCCTGTTGCGGGGAAATCAGCGGTTGGGTCATGGCCGAAACGACGGATCGAATGGCCTTTATACCGGAGACGCGCTGCATCCGTCCATCTAGAGTGGAATCTCTGCAACCGGCCGCTCGCGCGGCCACTCAACCAGGACGGACAGTCATGAAAGCACACGAGCTCTTACCCGACCATGTGAATCAATGGGACCTCGACGGCGTCACCGTGCGCAAGGGCACCGTGGGCGCGTTTCTCGTCAACGCGAGGATCTGGTGCGACCGCGACGCCTCCGAGCAAAGTCGTGGCGAGGCCGAGCGCGATATTGTCGACGCGTTGCCGGCGCTGCGGGCGCTCGGGATCTTCGACGTGATGGACGTTCGCGATGCCGCGCTGCGCGGGTTGATCGGCGCGCATTGAATTCGGCGCGGCGGGAAGGCGCGCCCAGGCGATAATCGTCGGCCCATTGAACCGGCAACGCCTATGACACAACCCGCATTTTTCCCGTTTCAGGATCTGGCTCGAACCTTGTTGCCGCACGCGGGCGACGCGAGCGGCGACGGTTCGCACGACACGTCGCATTTGCAGCGTGTCTGGAAGAACGCAGCGGCCATTCAGGCCGAGGACGGCGGCGACGCGCAGGTCCTGTTCGCCGCCACGATCCTGCACGACTGCGTTCCCACCGAGAAAAATTCGCCGTTGCGTGCTCAGGCCTCGCGTCTGTCCGCTGACAAAGCCGCCCGTGTGCTGAGCGCGCTCGATTGGCCGCAGGCGCAGATAGACGCCGTGGCGCACGCGGTGGCCGCGCACAGTTTTTCGGCCGGCATCGAGCCGCTGACGCTGGAGGCGAAAACGTTGCAGGATGCGGATCGGCTCGACGCGATCGGCATGCTGGGGGTGGCGCGATGTTTCTATGTGGCGGGCCGGATGGGGAGTGCCTTATACGACCCGCTCGATCCGCACGCATCGGAGCGGCCGCTCGACGACCGTCGCTATGCACTCGATCATTTTCGCGCGAAGCTGCTCAAGCTGGTATCGGGCTTCCGGACCGACACAGGGGCCCGGCTGGCGCGCGTGCGTCATGAGCGCTTGCAGCGCTTTCTCGACGAATTCGCGGATGAAATCTGATTTCCGCCTGCTGATCTCTCATGAAAAAAAACCGCTCCGGTGACTGAAAAGGGGACCCGGAGCGGTTCGAGAGGAACAGGAGTGCTACTTGCCTTGCTGCGTCTTCAGAACTTGTACGTCGCGCCGATCTGGGCGAAGCGGCCAACGTAGGTGTACAGCGACTGGTCGTAACCGGACTGATCAAGCGAGTTGTCGGCCCAGAGCGGATCGAACGGAGGCGCACGATTGAAGATGTTGTTCATGCCACCGTAGATGGTCCAGTGCTTGAAGCCCGTGTACGTCACCATCAGGTTGAACTGGCTGTACGAACCGACCTTGTCCGACGGTGCGGTCGCGGCCTGAGTTGCGAGCGTCTGGGCATACGGTCCGGTGAACTGCCAGGTCAGCGCGGTGTTGAACTGGTGATACGCCCATGACAGCGTCGTATTGCCCTTCCAGCGCGGGAAGCTGCCGCCGAACGGTTGGGTCAGCGTGAAGTTGTTGCCTGCGCCGTTGACCTTGCCCGTCGGTGTGCCGAGGTTGAACGCATCGACGTAAGCCCAGTCGGCCGACAACACGAACGTACCGACCTTCGTCGGCAACGACTGGCGGAAGGTGCCTTCGAAGCCGTTCGTATCGAGGTAGCCCAGATTCTCGTACGGGAACACTTCGTAGAGGGTCTGACCGTTGGCCGGGTTCGTGACGATCTGCGACGGGGCGAGCGCTTCGCCGATCACGTTGGTGATGCGGATCTTGTACCAGTCGAGGCCCACGTCGGTGGTACGGGTCGGCGAGAGTTCGAAGCCGATGTTGTAGTTCTTCGTGCGTTCAGGCTGCAGATCCGGATTGCCCGAGGTGATCGTAGTGACGGTCCCCGACGGAAGATCCTGAATGCCCAGCGTTTGCGACTTGCTGTCTTCGACGAAGGTCGGTGCACGGAAGCCGCGGTTATACGACGCGTACATCGTCATGGCCTGCACCGGCTGATAGCGCAGGGCGAAACGCGGCGAGAACGCGCCGCCGAAATCGCTGTAGTGGTCGTAACGGCCGGACTGGCTGAACGTCAGGTTCTGGATGATCGGCACATCGATCTGGTAGTAGACCGCGGCGACGTTACGCTGGCCGTTCACAGTTTCCAGATCCACGTTCGCAACCTGGCCGGTCAGATACTCGGCGCCCGGGCTGATGAACTCGCTCTCGTGCAGGAACTGCGCGCCGAAACCGATACCCACATCGCCCGCAGGCAGGTGGAACAGGGTCGGCGTCGCCAAGGTGGCGTCGACCGTATCGAGCTTCGAAATCCCTTCGTTCGTGGCGCTCTGATACAGACCATTCAAGCCGTTCGGCGTCGAGGCCGGGTTCGCGAAGTTGAACGTGCCGTTCTGGAAGATATTGGTCAGCGCATTCGCATTGAGCTGGTTCGTGTACGTATTGTCGACCGTGCTTTGCGAGTGGCTGATCGAGGTCGCCCAATCCCAATCTCCGTTCGGTAACGCGAACGTTCCCTTGACGCCGGTGGATGCGCGCCAGAAATTGGAATCCGTCTTTTCGGCCACCGCCGCCGGGAACGCATACGTCAACGGGGTAGCCGCACCAGTCGTGTTGTACGGGTTGGTGAGCGGAACCGTATTGTTGAACGGGCTGAGACCGGTTCCCGGCGAATAGATCAGTGTCGGCGTTTCCGGGTTGCCGACAATGTTGTTCCACAGACCGTCGTTGGTCGTGGTCTGGTTGTGGCTCTCCCACAGATCGGCGTACGCCGTGGTGGTGTCGTTAATCTTGAAGTCGGCGTGAACCTTCGCGCTCAGACGTTGCGTCTCCGGCACGATGGAGGTGTCGTTGGCCGTATTGGCGGCACACACTGTCCCGCCGCCTGCAAGCGCGCCAAGGTAATTGGTGCCGGCCGGACGCACCGAGCCGCCGTTGGGGCAACCCGCGAGCGCCTGCGCACCGTTCGCCGTGTTCCAGTACGACGGCGCGAGCAACGACAGCCCGCCCGGCATGTTGGTGAAATCCTGATTGGCCGTTGTATCGCGATCCGCCAGCGTGGAGCCGGCGTTGTCGTAGTAACTGGCCGATGCGGTGACGTTGAAGCGGTCCGAGTTCAGATCGCCGAAACCGCCGAGCACACTGAACTTCGTCGTGCCGTTGCCGGCTCCGTCGCTCACTGAGCTGCCGTAGCTGCCGTCGAGTTGCAGACCTTGAAAGTCGTGCTTGGTAATGATGTTGACCACGCCCGCAATCGCGTCCGAGCCGTACTGCGACACGGCACCGGTTTTGACGATTTCGATGCGGTCGATCGTGTTGAGCGGCAGCGTGTTCAGGTCGAAAAAGTTGTCCACGCTGTTCGAGAAGAACGCGAACGGCGCGACCCGTTGCCCGTCGATCAGGACCAGTGTGTATTTCTCACTCAGACCACGCAAGGCGATACCTGCGGCGCCTGCGGCGAAGTTGCCGGTCTGGCCTTCGCTCCAGCTATTCGCGGAGTTGGCGGTGGTGGTGCGCAGGAAGTCGGCCACGCTGGTCGCGCCGCTGTCCTGGATGTCCTTCTGGGTGACCGTCTGCACCTGGTTGAAGCCGACCTTGTCCGAACTGCGGATCAGCGAGCCTGTCACCTGGAAGGTTTGCAGCTGCTTCACCGCGCGGGTACCGGTGCCGGTGACGCCCGAGGTGCCGGGCGTTGGAGGCGTGGTGCCGCTGGTGGTACCGCCTGGAGCCGTGGCAGGCGTTGCTGGTGTTGCCTCCGTTGCAGCCGGCTGGCTTTGCGCGAACGCCGGAACGGCGATCGCGGCTGAGAGTGCCAGTTCAGCCCAGATTATTCTTCGAATGGCGATTGCTAATGCCCTTTGTTTCATCATTCCCCTCACACTTGTCAGTAAGGCCATACGCTGTTGTGCGAAGAGAGGTCTTTTGGACCTCCCCACTCCATGCTCGGCGTGAATCCGCCGGATTCCGTCAGCAGCTTCTCCCACGCCGGTCATCGCGCAGTGGGTCTTGCCACGCACAAGGCACGGCTGACCGCATGGGGAAGCTGGTGTTTAGTATCGGAGTACTAAACATTTATTATCGGATTGCGCAGCGTTTTTTATCTTGCTAGACGCGTGTCGGAGATCCAGTCTCACTCGCTTCAGATGGCTGGCGACCGCGTCTGCTTATCAAGCACACAGAAACATTATGCATTCCTTACGAAATGCTTTACTGCTATGCCACTTCGACTCACTGACCGACGGGTACTGCGGGGTATCGGATCGTCATTGCAGCCGCTACCTTGAGCGGCATGCCAGACCTCTTGAGATATGCCTTACGATTAGTTGCGAAACACTACCAAGCCACAATGCCCGAGTCAAAATTTGTTTGATAGAAATAAAACTTGTTGTTTTCCGGCAGGGAAATCGAATGACGTGGCGTGGCGGGAGGGTGCCAGGAAAGCCGCTGGTTTTGTCCGCGGTGACCGGAGAGAAGGGTGCTCGCATGGCCGACAGGCGGCGCGTAGCGGCGAGTGACGAGGTGGCCGCCTGGTCTTCGCTAGGCGTGTGCGCTGCGCAAAGCGTCGCGCTCGATGCGAGTGCGTAGAGTGCTGCGTCTAATCAGTGTGTGAGCCTGGGACGTCCTTACGAAACCATTAACGGCCGCGCACGATGACGCGTGCGCGAGGCGGTTCGTTAGCCGTCGGTGTCACAGATTGGGATATCGCGTTGCGCGGCCAAGCCGCTTTGCTCGTTGTTGTAGCGTGTGCAGAACAGGCCGCTTGTTAAAACGTGAATAAGCGACGAGATTCGGGCCCTTATTGATCAAACACACGCATCGCGGCAAGGCACAATGGCGACTCTCTCAGGTTCTAGCACGCCCTCGGAAACGCTAGAATCTTTAGGCCGGCGCGAGCCGGTCTTCTTTTTTCTGCCTGTCGCCTGCCATCCGGCGCTGAGCCGTCACATCGCTTCCAGAACTTCGATACCTAGCAGTCCGAGTCCGGTGCGCAACGTATCGGCGGTCAGCCGGCATAGCTGCAGCCGGCTCGTGCGCGTCTCGCCCGTTGCGTTAAGTACCGGACACGCTTCGTAAAAGCGCATGAGGGCCGCCGCGAGTTCGTACAGATAGGCGCATAGGGTGTTCGGTAAGGCATCCTGCGCGACTGCGAGCACGGCGTCGGCAAAGCGCGCCAACTGCAGCGCGAGTTGGCGCTCGGCGGGTTCCACGAGAGTCACCTTGGCATTGACGTCCCATTCGCCGGCGCGGCGCAACACGCTCTTGATACGCGTGTAAGCATACTGAAGGTATGGCGCGGTATTGCCTTCGAAGGACAGCATGCTGGCCCAGTCGAATACGTAATCGGTACTGCGGTTCTTGGCGAGGTCGAAGTATTTGATCGCGCCGATGCCGACGACCTGGGCCACCGCTTGCCGCTCCGCTTCCGGCAACTCCGGACTTTTCTCGGTGACGAGATTGAAGGCGCGTTGGGTGGCTTCCGCGAGGAGTTCGGCGAGCTTGACGGTATCGCCGCTGCGGGTCTTGAACGGCTTGCCGTCGTCGCCGAGCACCACGCCGAAGCCGACATGCTCCAGTTGCACACCCGCCGGGACGTAACCCGCCTGACGCGCCACGGAGAATGCCTGCTGGAAATGCAGCTTCTGCCGGGCGTCGACCACGTAGAGCATCCGGTTGGCCTTCAGCGTGGTGGCGCGGTAGCGTATTGCGGCGAGGTCGGTGGTGGCATAGAGGTAGCCGCCATCCTGCTTCTGCACGATGTACGCGGCCGGCACGCCGTCCTTGCTGCTGAACTCGTCGAGAAAGACTACCTGTGCGCCGTCGCTCGTCACGGCGAGCCCTTTGGCCTGCAGATCCGCCACCACCACGGGCAGGTCGTCGTTATAGGCGCTTTCGCCGTAGACGTCCGCAGGCGTCAGACCCACGTTGAGCCGGCGATAGATCTCCTCGCAATGGCTCATGGAGACCTCGAGAAAACGTCTCCAGAGCTCGAGTACGCGCGGATCGCCACCTTGCAGTCTGACGACGTAGTCCCGCGCCCGATTCGCGAAGGCCGCATCTTCGTCGAAGCGTTTTTTCGCATGCCGGTAGAACACTTCGAGATCGGCGAGGGCGAGGTTCGATGCGTCGTCGGGACCGGCTTCGTCCATGCACGCCGTCAGCATGCCGAATTGCGTGCCCCAGTCGCCCACGTGATTTTGCGCGACGACCTTGTGGCCGACGAAACGCAGGACTCTCGCCAACGCATCGCCGATCACGGTTGAGCGCAGATGCCCAACGTGCATTTCCTTGGCGAGATTCGGCGACGAGTAATCGATCGCGACGCATTGCACGGCGTCTCCGCTTACGCGCGGGACGGCGAGGCCGCCCTCGTCGTCGAGCGCGGTTTTGACCCAGCCGGCCAGGTAGTCCGGCGCGACCGTCATGTTGATAAAGCCTGGTCCGGCAATCTCGATGTGGCTGGCAATGCCGTCGAGCTGCAGATGCTCTACCACCGTTTGCGCGAGCGCGCGCGGATTGAGCTTGCGCGACTTGGCTGCGGCCATGATGCCGTTGGCCTGATAGTCGCCGTGTTCCGGACGGCTGGCGGGCTGAACATTGGCGGAGGCGTCCGCACAGCCGGCTGCCGCGAGGGCAGCCTGGACGCGCGCATTGAGAAGCTGGAGCAGGGTCTGATTCGGCATCGATAAGGATGGGTATTGGATTGTGTGGGGACGCGGCCAGGCAGGGCAAACCAGAGCCCTGTTGCTGCATGGGAGGCGGAGAACGCGGCCGCGGACCTTGATGCTGGCCTGGAGCGGGCAGTGTGCCGCCGCGCTCGAAACGATGGGTCCTTCAGGCGATTCTACATGGCCTTGGCGAGGCCGCGGCCGGGGAAGGCGGGGTGGCGGGACGCCGCGAGGAAAGCGGCGTCGCTCAAAGAGGTCTGCGGCAGGGTATCGGACTGCACCTGACGGTCCGTGCAAGCCCCGGACATCAAAGCCTGAAGCGCGACACCGCGAGCTGCAATGCCTTGGCCTGTTCGTCCAGCGACAGCGCCGCTGCCGTCGTCTGCTCGACCAGCGCCGCGTTTTGCTGGGTCACCTCGTCCATCTGCGCGACTGCCCGGTTGACCTGTTCGATGCCGTCGCTCTGCTCGCCGGATGCGGCGGCGACCTCGGTCATGATGTCGCTGACGCGCCGGATCGACTGCACGATTTGCTGCATCGTGGTGCCGGCGGTTTCGACGAGACCCGTGCCGTCGCCGACGCGCGTAGCCGCCGCCTGGATCAAGCCCTTGATCTCTTTCGCCTCTGCGGCCGAGCGTTGCGCGAGCGTGCGTACTTCGCTTGCGACCACCGCGAAACCGCGGCCCTGTTCGCCGGCGCGCGCGGCTTCGACCGCGGCATTCAGCGCCAGGATGTTGGTCTGGAAGGCGATGCCTTCGATGGCGCCGATGATGGCCGACATCTTTTCCGACTGATCGTGGATGTCGGCCATCGTGCCCACCACCCGATCCATCACGCCACCGCCGCTCGCGGCGATCTCCGAGGCCTCTTTGGCGAGCTGGCTGGCGTGGCTCGCGTTGGCGTTGTTCTGCTTTACGGTCGCCGTCAGTTGCTCCATGCTGGCGGCGGTCTGCTCGAGGGCGGCCGCTTGCGATTCGGTGCGGCGCGACAGGTCTGCATTGCCGGCGGCGATTTCCTGGGTGGCCGTCACCATGCTGGCGCTGCCGTCACGCACCGACGACACGGTGCCTAGCAGGCCGTCGCGCATGGCCGAGAGCGCGCGCATCAGATGGCCCATTTCGTCGTGGCCGTCCGCGGCGATCGGATGCGTGAGATCGCCCTTCGAAATCGCCGAGCAGGCGCGCACTGCGTTGGTCAGCGGCACGGAGATCGCCTTTTGCAAGCCGAGCGCGCACAGCGCGGCAATGGCGACGCCGAGCAACATCACGGCGGCCGACACCATGCTCATGGTTTTGAGCGTCTGCTGGAAGCCGTCGTAGTTGTCGGAACCGCGTTTGAGCAGGTACGCGTTCAACTGGTCGGTGCTTTTGGTCAAGGCGAGCGAGAGGGCCGGCATGGTCGTCATCGTGATCGTATCGGCCGTCTTGGGGTCGCCATGCTGCAGCGCTTGCAAGGCCGGTTCGATGCCTTCGTTGAGCAGCTTGTCGAAGTTCGCGGACACGACGTCGGCGAGGCGTTGCTCTTCGGCGTCGTGGGGTTGCGCGAGGTAGCGGGCGAGTGCCTGCTTCGAGGTGCCGAGGTAGCCGTGTACCTTGGAGATCAGGGTCGGCAGGTCGGGCGATTCGGGATGCAGCAGCGCGCGGTCCATCGTCACGCGGGCAATCGCAAGGTTGTACTTGCTGTCGCCCATCGCGACCGCCGAGGCAAGTTGCACGGAGTAGGTTTCACGCAGGGCGGTCCTGCCGGAGTCGGTGCTGACCTGGCCCAGCACGCCAATGGCGAGCAGAAGCGTGACAAGGCATCCCACCGTCGCCCAGATGCGGATCTTGATCGAGAGTCGGGAGAACATGTTGGGGCGAAAGCTCCGGCAGAGTTGACGTCCGGACCAGACAGTCCGGTGTTACTGTCAATATCGGCGGCTGGGGGCGAAACTTTATGTTTTTTGGTTAAAGGTAAGGGTTGTTTCGGGGAGGGGGCGGTTTAGCCCCCGCTCGATACCGCGCGCCTTGGCGTCAGCCGCGGAACCTACTCGTGACAGGTACACAACTCGAACTCGTGACCATCGGGGCTCGCCATTACGATGGTGTTCGTGGTTTTGTCGCTGATGCCATCCAGTACGACCGTCGCGCCAAGCGCCTTCGCACGGGCGAGGAAATCCTGCAACGCCGCCGCATCGAATTCGAACACAGGCACGCATGCGCTGCCGACGAGTTCGTCGCCGAAATCGTTCAACAGCAAACCGAGGCGAACCTCGCCCACGAAGAACTCCGTCCACTTCTCCGACGTGCGACTGGGCGGCTGTCCTAACAGGTTCTTCCAGAACGTTACAGCGCGTGTCATGTCGGCGACTTTGAAATATGCGGTTCGAATTCGCATCGAATGCTCCAAGTTTGAGTTCGCAGAGAGTATCATCGCGAGTCCGAAATAAACAGGACTCCGCACACGACTCAACCGATATGCGCAGTGCTTATTCACGTCCCTGACGTGCCGGCCGGATTGCAGTGGTATCAGTCCGCTTTCGTCGGATCGGAGTTGCGTCACGTGAGCGATTTCGACTTCACTTATCTCGAGTTCAAAGGTGTCGGCATTGAGATCGTCCCCAGCGACGAGAAGGTGTCGTCAGGCGCGGCCGGCAGCGTCGTGTATTGGACTGTGGATGATTTCGATGCCGCACTCGCGCACTTCGTTGCGGCTGGCGCGACCCTGTATCGGGGGCCGGGGAAGATCGAAGAGGGAAAGCTCATGTGCCAGGTGCGCGATCCGTGGGGTAACTGCATCGGCTTGCGCGATTGACCTGACCACGCCGAAATGATTGCCAGCCCAATTTACGGTTCCGTAAGGCAGCGAATCAACGTGTGCCGCTCTGGATAGTCGGGCTCAGCGGCCTGCCAGGTGATCCCGTAACTGCTCTCCATCTGCAGAGCGTGGCGGTACACAGCGGTCGGCCAGACGCCAACAGCGCACGCAGTAAATCGCCGTGATGGTAACGTGCAGACTCTTGATCACTCGGGCTAGTACTCGTTTGACGGTAGCGAATGTAGCCGTCGAGAATGTTCAGATTCACTGGCGATCGGCTCAGTTCGACTGAAGGGACGTTCGTGTCTCCCTAAAACGGCCGTTCGCAAATGAACGGCCAGCGAAGCTACGGGCGGCCGTGATGAGCAACCGAAGTCAAGGAAAGTTACCGTGTTCCGGCGGGTTTCCTCAACGCTTTGGTCGAGAAAATATGTTAACGAGGTTCCCATCCGGGTCACGCAGCAACAGCGAGCGATTGCCCCACGGCATCGACGTCGTCGGCATAACGATGTCTGTCCCCGATGCATTCATTCGCTCGAACACTGCGTCAACGTCCTCCACTTCAAACTCCAGGATCGCCGACTGATTCGCAGCCGCTGTGGCAGCACCGACATTAAAAAGCTTAATCAGGTGCTCAGACGAAATCGCAAGCACCGCCCCTTCGAACTGCATTTCGGCAAATCCATCAGCCGGACGTGCAGCCTCGATACCGGAAAGTTCTTGGTAAAACTCAATCAGATCTTCGAGATTCTGGGTAACAACACGAACAGATGCGAACTTCATTTTGAGTTCCTGATTAAGAGAGGAAGCTCAGTTTAATGGTCCATACTGTCAGATTCTGGCAGTATCATGCGGCTAGCTACATGATGGACCTTGCGCCACTCACGAAGCAGCGTTGACCGTTTTTTGGGGTAGCGCTCCTGCATTTGCTCGACGTTCGAGATCCGGTCCGAGCGGAAATTCCGAAAGTCTGCTCGAAGCTCGCACCAACACATCAGCACCCGGGCCTGGTCGAAATACACCAAGGCAAACGGCCAAACTACACGCTGCGAGTTAGTACCATTGCCGTCCTCATAAGTAATATTAAGCTTTCGCTCCGCTCGAACTGCTGCACGTAGAAGGTCTGGCGAGACCTTGTGGGCAGGTCTCTTCAACGGCGCGCCGACTAGCAGCGACGATTCCTCCAGTTCTCGACGCAGTTCAGTGGGCAGTACGGCGGCCACCTTCGCCAGCGTGCTCAGCGCGCCGTCCGATAGCGTCTTGTCGCCGCGATCAGCCACCCAGCGCATGCCAAGAACCAGGGCGTCGAGTTCCTCCGAGCGGAACATCATTGGCGGCAGCATAAAACCCGGCTTCATAACATAACCAACGCCCGGCTCCCCCTCGATCATTGCTCCTTGCGCTTGCAGACTGGCGATGTCCCGGTATAGCGTGCGGATGCTCACGCCGAGCTCCTCGGCCAAAGCGTGACCACTCACGGGACGTCGATAACGCCGTAAAACTTGCAAGAGATCGAGGAGACGTTCGGAGCGGGGCATACGTTGATCCTGATATTGACACCCAAGCAAATCGACGACGCCATCGGTTACTTCGAACCGTGCAGCAACAGGTTGCGTCCAGATAGAGATTGCATTGTTGACGATCTATGAGGCTCTGTCGAACGTCTCCTCCAAGCTGGCTGTTGCCCGATGCGGTGGACACAGGTCATATCCAAAGAACCTTTCAGCTTTGCCGAAAGCAGCCTTTCAGAATAGACATCGCCGGACGGAAAGGAGCAGAACGTAATACTGGTTTGATCCATTGGGGATTCGGTAAATCCCATCGGCCGCGAGGGCAGAACATGACATCGCTGCGATTTCCCATGCCATCGTCTCATCGCATGGGATTGTCGCTTGCCTGAAAACCTCAAAGCCCGTCAAGTTATATAAAGACTGCGTTTTTCTGGACGCATCCTGCACGTCCATCGGAAGACCTTCATCCGACCAAGACCAACGAAAACGCTGTTTGTCGAGGGAATGCGTTCCTACCGGCAATATTGAAGCCTCGACGGCTGGGGCTTCACCGTCGAAAAATGTTAAAAGAGTAGACGAAAAATCGACAACGAAACGCTCACGGCTCCCGATGCCGAACGAACTAGATAGAACCGTCTGCTTGTCGCGGAGTTCAGCAAGAGAGCGTTCCAAGAACGCGTCAAATTCTTCGTTTTTCACCGGTGTTTGTTTGGTCTGATGCTACCTTCATTGTCCGCGATCTGCATAGCTCTGCCGAACGGCCGAGCCCGGAAGTTCGGCCAGCGCCCGTCAGTTACCTGCCCGAGCTCGGTACGAACTTCCCTTGTCGACCCGTTTGAGTCACTCAGATAGCAGGGGCGACGGTCCGCTGCGCACCGATATGAGACATTCCCACGAAGCACTGCAAGCCCGCCTTGAGCGGGCCTCGTTTGAAGGCTTTTCTCGTTACTTCGAGAGCTTCTTTCGGAGCAAGTCGGTCATCTTCGCCTTGGCTCGAACAACGAACTGGTCTTCTGTTTCGTCGCGCAATGGGATTCCGATAGACTGGCTCAGTTCGTCCGTAAAGCCTTCACTTTGCACGATTTCTTTCACGCCCTGAGCAAAGCTTTGCTCGGTTTCCTTTCCCCCAAAAATCGCAGCGGCGCTGCTGATTCCCGCAATGGTGGTGGTCAGGTTGCTTTTCAGTGCAAGTGCCGTAATCTGAAGCGCAGTCGCTCCCTGTTGAGACTTTAAAAACTCTTTGAAGCTCTTCTTCTCGCCGTCTTCGATAGCGAGTTTTTCAGTGATAGGCAGATTCGGCTTGAAGTTAAGCATTGGCTTTTCCGTCCTTGTTTGCTTTGAAGAAAGCGCGGAACATTGCTTCGAAGGTATCTACCACTGCCTTGATAATTGCTTCCTTGGCAGACTCTGGGAGCTTGTTCCAAAGTCCCATAATCATGCTGAAAAGCTTCGCTAGAAACTCGAACATCGTCTATATCCCCGTGTATGGTGCACTCACATTCTAGCGGCTTTGCCGTGGCGAGTGCGACGTGTCATCAGACACGCCGAATGACCGAAACCCGTTCAAGTTCCGCCATATGTCGCCGTCGAGCATGCGTCGCCTCCTGGCTGCGAACCCCGCCCAATGTCCAGCACGCGTGAACTCGCCGGCCCCGCATCGTGCGGCGGACCGTAACGTACCCGACAATTTTCCCGAAAGCTGCCGTTCAGGTGGTAAATCTGCGGTGACGTTGCTGCTTCACGCGTCGTTCACTCAATTCGCTCGACAAATCGCGCGCGATCAAACGGAGCTTCGTATGGCTCTGGCCAAAATTCGACCATGTGCGTGACCTTGCCGTGTGCAATCGTGAAGAGCGATATTGCTCTCGCGTGTTGGACGCCGTCTGTGACAAACACATCCGACACAGCCTCATTTTCACTCCCGAAGATACGATTGATCGTGAAGACCCATGGCCCATGCGCCGGATATTCGGTGTTGAGTAACGCAAAATTGGTGGCGCCCCGGATACGCTCTTTCGATTGAGGCCACTCAAGGATGAAGTCCTGCGCCAGAACCGCCTCGACGGCGTGAAAATCGTTTGTGGCCATGAGGCGCCAAAATTCTTGAACCACCTGAGAAGCGGTATTGGGAGAGGTAGTCATTGTGTTGGATGTAGAAGGAAATCAGCTTCGGAAATCTAGCGACAATTGATTGACAACGATCTGGATACCCAAGTTGAACGGTCGAAACTGGCCGAGCTGAGAAATTTCGTCGCCGGACCTCGAATGCGTCTCAAGCGCGTGGACAGGAGGTCTCGAATTGCGGCAACGGGCTTGAAAGTATCGTGTCCATCCATGAAAATTGAACGGACACTGGGACGCTATTGTAGAAGCAGTGCCGACGGGTACCCGACGCGTCAAGCACATGTCGACCTGCAACAGACCTTTGGATTTGCCAAAACCAGCCATTCATACAACGTTTATGGCTGCACTTGTGCGTATCGAGATGTGCCATCCTCGCGGACTACTACATACCTCGAACGAGTGGGCAACGACGG
Organism: Paraburkholderia phenazinium; assembly: GCF_900142845.1. Classification (NCBI taxonomy): domain Bacteria; kingdom Pseudomonadati; phylum Pseudomonadota; class Betaproteobacteria; order Burkholderiales; family Burkholderiaceae; genus Paraburkholderia; species Paraburkholderia phenazinium. The sequence continues at coordinate 2,743,209 of NZ_FSRU01000001.1, read as the reverse complement.
TTTTGGTTGTCATCAGGCCTGAACGTCCCTCCGCGCGCTTTGTAGCTGCTGTGCCGCTAACTCTCTACGGACGACTTGCTCGAAGTGCATCGTAGCCGTGGCCGTCTCACGTCTGGCAACGCCCACGACGTTGCGTACAATCTGAATCGGGGTGATGACGAGACCCCACGGGATCCCCCACCATCCCCAGACAGCGGATTGGAGAATTGCAAGCAATTGCTTGTTTCGACCGCATCGTCGACAGGAAACGTGCCGCTGTGTGGCCCATTGCGTCACGATGAGCAGTGAGACAACGCGGTGTGCAGCGTGTACGTCGATCGGACCGTCCTGGCGTTTACATATCGGGCATGGCCCATGCCGCCATCTCTCGACGAATTGATGAACCGCGGCCGCAGGCAGGCGTTCAGCAGCCACGATGACCGAATGCCGTTGTGAGCACCTCGCTCCACAATAGCGATAGCCGTCAATCGACTGGCCACCGATAAAGAACATCTTTCCGCAATTGCAGCACTCTGGCACGTTACCCCCTGACTTTTCTTGTAGGTCGAGTGAATCGGATCGATACGCTGGAAAGGTCGGCTGCTATTTTGGCCGTTCACCATTGACGCATCTAGGATGCCAACCCGAATGCATCATTTAACGGCGCGCTCTAGGCGATCTTTAGTGAAACGCCGACGATCCACACCCCAAATCGGCAACGATCTTTGAAGCGACGCAGCGGAGCCGCGTGAGTTAGACGCCTCATTCATCCGATAGGCATAAGACGACCCTGAGCGGTCCTCCTAGGCTCTAAAAACCAGACATTCGATCAGCGTAATTGGAGGTTGAACTCATAGTGCTAAAAGAGATTTCGACCAGCGAAGTCAACGCTTGCTGGCCACGGGAGCCCTGGTGAAACACGACAGCGCCGTTGTCCGCGCGCATCTCAAAGGCCTTCATCCGGTCACCATAAGACTCGTAAAAGTAAGCGTCAGATACTTGTGCCGCCTGACTGCGATACTGCACGAAATCCGGGTAGACCTTTCTGCACACGTCTGGACCTTTTACAGGAACGAGCGAAAGAACTCGTGAATTGACAGTTGCCAAAGCAGCGGTCGTCGATGATCTAGCGGTCCAACATGACCGACGGAAAGTGACCGAGTACCGCCTGACGCATCGTATCAGACAGCCCCATTGCTACCGGCCATCCGTGTCGATTGACCGTTTGGCCGTCACCGTACTTCGTACCTGTAGCTGTTTCCATAGCGCCCCATCTGGGTCCCCCTAAAGTGCTGGTCTCCGACGTTGAGCAGCCGGGGCAGTTGAAGAAGCTCGCCGTTGCGTCCCGGCTCTTCGTAGAGGTGTAACACTGCAACAAAGAGCGCGGCTATCGAGTTGACGCAGTTCTTTAAGTTTGCTTTTGGAAAGTGTTTGTCGCGGTGGTGCTTGACCTTGTTATGGTCTTGCCACCAGATGGGCGGCTGAACCGCCCCGGGAATCCGGGGCGGTCCACCCCTTCCGACGCAGACTATGATCAATGGCAGCGGCCAGCAAACATGCGAACGACATAAGCCGACCCCGAAGAAATGGTCAAACCGCCCCAAAGCAGCCATTGAATCACCGCGCATATTCCCAAGCGGACAAAAAACGCTCACATATCAGGCCGCGCACGGCGAAAATAGACAATTTCTGGAAGAGTATGTAAAAGTCACTGCACTTCTATAAACATGCGGCTTGGCAGAGGGCGGCATGCCCTGGAGCGAGATTCCATGTCTATCAGCATCGTTGATGTCGTTCCGCACCTACGACAAATCTTCGCCGTGGCACTAGTCGCCTTGCAGCCCTTCCACGGCTTACGCCGGACGCGAAGTCTGCAACGGTTTACCAGTACTGCGGGCAGACTATCGGCGTACCGTTCGATCGTTCTCTGGACATGGACCACATCCGCGGTTGCCGTCGTGCTGATCCTGCCTGGAAATATCCTGCTGACGGAGCGACGCGTCGATGACATGTTCTGGTTGCTCGGCGTGACCCCGGTGCGTCTGGGACTGTCCATCCTGATAGGAATCCTTATCTTCGCGTTCTTCGTTCAGATGGTGTTCCTCGGGTCAACGACTGATCGCAGGGCGCAATACGCGAAGGTCGCCGGTAGCTTCCGCTTTTTTCTTCCGGTAACGACGGAGGAAAGATGCTGGTGGCTGGCTGTCAGCCTGACTGCTGGCATCTGCGAGGAGGTGCTTTATCGCGGCTATCTGCTCCAGTTTTTCTCAGGAAAATTCGAAGGCTCGCTGTCTCTTGGACTGACCGCCGCCTGGCTACTCAGCTCGGTGGCGTTCGGATTGGCGCACTTCTACCAGGGTGTACGCGCAATCGCAAAGACCGCAGTGGTCGGCGCGCTTCTTGGAATCCTGGCGATCCTCACCGGCAATCTGATTCTTCCCATCCTTGTGCACGCGCTAATGGATGCGGGGCATCTATGGACATATCGGCCTCAGCAGGACGACCCGAATAAAGCAGACCGCCTGATTCGCGGGTACGACCTGACGAGCTAACCAAAAAGCTCAAAGGCTCGCTTATGCTTGAGGCCGTCCGTAAGGCGCATGCCCTCCCTCCGATAACCCCTGTCAATCGCGCCGATCAGCGATAAGCATTTCACGGCGGCATAGAGAGTATGTGAACATCCGTTCCAACAAAACGACAGAAAGGATCGGGGAAATGTCCGTACTGCGAAACCTCCGTATCGGCACTCGGGGCGCGAGCGGCTTTGGGCTCGTGCAGATAACGCCGACTTCAGTCGGCATTGATGCCGCAAACGGCACGATCCGCGATGCAGCCTGAACCTATCGGGTCAATGCGTATTTTAAATTTCACAACCTCGGTAGCCCCAGCTATCGTGCTGCCCCAAAACCAGATGGCGGTAGGTCCGCGGCAAACAATACTCGTGTAACTGGAATCGGTATGAATCAAGAACAGCAGTCTCTGCGCCAGTCCCAATGCGATCTTCCGGACCAGGCTAGCGACGCACCTGACATTCTGGCCTCGCTGCTCGAGAAGGCCGACGTGGAGATCAACGGCGACCGTAGCTGGGATATTCGGGTTGTCGATCAGGAAGTCTACAGGCGGGTATTTTCCAGTTGGTCCCTTGGCTTCGGCGAGGCTTACATGGATGGCCAGTGGGAGTGCCAACAACTCGACGAACTGTTCACGAGGTTGCTCCGCACCGATATCGAATCGGCCGCGGTGGGTATCTCGAAGCTTCGACTTGTCTTCGAGCATCTCCGTCATCGCTTTTTGAACCTGCAATCGAAAGACCGCGCGTTCCAGGTGGGCGAACGTCACTACGATGCGGGCAATGATGTATTCGAGGCCATGCTGGACAGCCGCATGATCTATTCATGCGGCTACTGGGAAAACGCGAAAGATCTGGAGCAGGCACAGTTCGACAAACTGGACATGATCTGTCGAAAGCTGAAGCTCCGCGCTGGAGAAACGCTACTCGACATAGGCTGTGGCTGGGGCGGGCTCGCCAGATTCGCCGCTGAGCGATACGGTGTCGTAGTGACGGGCGTCACTGTTTCGAAAGAGCAACTGGCGCTGGCCAAAGAACGTTGCAAAGGACTACCGATCACATTGATCCTTCAGGATTATCGCGAACTGCGAGGGCGTTTTGACAAGATCGTCTCCGTCGGCATGTTCGAGCATGTAGGACCGAAGAACTATGCAACCTACTTCGATACCGCGAAGCGCCTGCTGGCCCCCGAAGGTCTGTTCCTGCTGCACTCCATCGGAATAGCCTCGACCAGCCAGGGAACTGACCCCTGGCTCGACAAATATATCTTTCCGAATGGGAAGCTTCCCTCTGCAAAACAGATTTCCGACGCGGTTGAAGGCCGCTTTATCATCGAAGACTGGCACAACTTTGGGCAGGACTATGACCGCACCTTGATGGCATGGTGGGACCGCTTCGACGCGGCATGGCCGCGCCTCCAGTCACGCTACGACAAGCGCTTTTACCTGATGTGGAAATACTATCTGCTTTGCTGCGCGGGATTTTTCCGGTCACGGCAAGGACAACTCTGGCAACTGGTGCTGACCCATGCTGACCGCGCGGAAACCTATCGCTCGGTCCGGTAGCGCCACCGGCTGCTCGCTGCGGAGGCGCCGGCATGGGTCAATCAAACTGCTATGCCGTCAGTTTCCTCGAATGGAGATCGCACGACAATCGCGTCATCACGTTCAGCGCCAGTGGTAACCATTGACACCGGAATGCCGACTTCCTGCTGAATCGCTTCGATCAGCGCTGCGGCCTGGCGGGGCAGGTCGTCATAAGACCGGATGCCCCGGGTCGAACCGTCCCAACCATCAAAGCGCTTGAGAACCGGCTGCAGGCGTTGCTGCGCGGTGTTGGTGGACGGCATGTAGTCGATGCGCTTCCCATCAAGCTCATAGCCTACGCACAGGTAGACCGAATCGAAACCGTCGAGAACATCCAGCTTCGTCAGCGCCAGGAGGTTGATACCGGCGACCTTGCTGCTCTGCCGCAGTTGCACCGTGTCCAGCCAACCGCAGCGACGCGGACGGCCGGTATTGACTCCATACTCGCCACCGCGCTGCCTGAGCACGTCACCGAGTTTTCCATCCACTTCGGACGTGAAAGGGCCTTCGCCAACACGCGTTGCATAGACCTTGCTGACGCCAAGTACCTGCCCAATGCGCGAAGGGGCGATGCCGGTGCCACTGGCAGCGCCAGCGGCGACGGTGGTCGACGACGTCACATAGGGATAGCTACCCCAATCCACGTCAAGCATCACGGCTTGCGAGCCTTCGAATACCGTGCGCTTGCCCGATGAATGGGCGTTGTCGAGCTGTTCCCAGACGCGTCCCATGAACGGCAGGATTCTTGGTGCCATGGCAAGCAGGTCGCTCAACATCCGGTCTCGCTGGAAAGGTTCCAGACCGAGGCCGCGAAACCACGCGTTATGGTGCTCAAGCAGTCCATCGAGCTTTTGAGCGAGCAGTTCCGGTTCAGCAAGGTCGCTGACGCGTAATCCTCGGCGCCCAACCTTGTCTTCGTATGCCGGACCGATACCGCGTAGCGTAGTGCCGATCGGCTTGGCGCGCAGGCGTTCCTGCTCGGCATCGATCGCGCGATGGATCGGCAGAACAAGCGTGGCCGTCTCGGCGATCTGCAGCACCTCTGGCGTTACGCGGATGCCCAGCGCGGCCATGCGGTCAATCTCTGCAAGCAGCGCTTCGGGGTCAAGGGCGACGCCGTTGCCGATCAGACCAAGCTTTCCGCGCACGATCCCGCTGGGAAGCAGCGCCAGTTTGTAGGTCTGACCATTCACGACAAGCGTATGGCCGGCGTTGTGGCCACCGTTGTAGCGGACAACGATGTCCGCTTTCTCGGCAAGCCAATCCACAATCCGGCCTTTTCCCTCATCGCCCCACTGCGCGCCAACCACAACAACATTCGACATACGGTAGTCTTCCTGGTGACTTAATCAAACAGATCGAGAAGCAGATCTGCGGACAAGTGGCCCAATATAGTGGGCCACCGCAGTCACGAAAATCGATATAAACTCATCATAATTGTCAGGAAAACTCACATAGAGATTCACCGTATGCCACGTCGTCTGCCACCGTTGAACGCGCTGCGTGTGTTTGAAGCTGCCGCCAGGGTCGAGAGCTTTTCAGCCGCAGCCGATGAGCTTTGCGTCACGCACGGGGCCGTGAGCCGGCAGGTGGGACAACTGGAAGCCTGGCTTGGACACGATCTGTTTGAACGCCGCGGCCGAAGGGTCGTACTGACCGCGCCGGGGCGCGCTTACTTGTCGGAGATATCGGCGGCGCTCGACCGCATCGCGTTGGCGACCAATGAACAGCTTCGGGTCACGCGACAGCAGATCATCCGGGTCAATGCGCCGACCACTTTCGCGTTGCGATGGCTATTGCCGCAGCTTTCCAGCTTTCAGCTGACCAATCCGGCGGTGGAAGTGCGACTGACTACTTCGGATGAACCGATCGAAAGGCTACGCGACGAATGCGATGTGGCGATTCGTGGCAGCGAGCAGAAGCCGGCAGGCTACGTGGTCAACGAATTTCTGTCGGAAGTCCGACTGCCGGTGTGCTCGCCCAAGGTGTTGGAGTCTCATCCGATACACCATGTTTCGGACCTGGCGCATCACACCCTGCTGCACACGGCGACCTATCCCGGCCTTTGGGCCGAATGGCTTGCGGCGTGCGGCAATCCTCGGCTTGCCGCACGCAATTCCCAGCAACTGGACCACTTTTATTTGACCTTGCAGGCCGCCATTGATGGCTTGGGTATTGCGATGGGCCCGACCGCGCTTGTAGCGCTAGACGTCGAGGAGGGGCGTCTCGTGTTTCCGTTCGACGGGCCGGCCCTGCCGGCATGGCGCTACTGCAGCTACGTCCACAGTGCACGCCTTGGGGATCCCGCCATCAATACCTTTCTGACGTGGTTGCGCGAACTGGGGCATCGTTTCTCACGCAATGCTTGGTGAATAGCACTGACTTCATCAATATCGATCAAAACTAATAGCGGGTATTGATGAAGCCACTTTGAATGAGTCGGACTTCTTTGGAGCGACATTTCCTGATTGTTCAATCCACACACTCGTGTCGAACGTCTCACGATGACCGATCGCTGCCCGACGGCGAGCGGCTCAGGTCGACCCACAGGGGACTTCAGATTTGCCGAAAGCTGCCGTTCACATAGCTTATAGGCTGCTCCGACGTATAAGATCGGTCGAGGCGAAAATTCAACACTCTGACTCGCTGCAGCGACTCAGAGTTGTCTTGGAGTGGGAATCCTCTTGAAAACAATCGTAAAGCGCTTCCTGTTAGTGCTGATCGCCCTGATGGCTTGCGTTCGTGGTGGAGTTGCGCTGGCAGAAACCCCATCTGACCAGTCCTTTTCTCCTGATCCAAAAATCCAGAAAATTGCGGAAGCCTACTCGCTAGACGCCGTCGACTTCTCCGCGAAACAGTTTGGAATAAAACTCGACTGGTCGGACGCGAGTATTGCAAATGTCGAAAAGGCCTTGGCGCAAATGAGTTCATCCTACGTCAGCACGAGTCCCAAGCCAACGGACGAACAAGTCATGTCATTTGCGAAAGCCTACGGAAGTTACGTCGGAGAGGTGTATCGCCGCAATCATGGTGGCGAATGGGGTATGGTCACCCTTGGCGGAAGCCGATTCCCGGGTCTGCGAACCACCTCAGGTTCCAGCTTCTGGCCATGGGGACGAGTATTCAATCGGATCACAAAGGGGACGGAGGACAACATCGCCGACTACTACGCGGCCCTATTGAAAAGGTAGCGGACGGCGCATCCGGTCAACTTGGTCTTGACGGTGTCAACGATTCAGGCCACGACGTCGAACGGCCGAAACTGGCCGAACTGAGCCCAATAACAACCGGCCCGGCCCGGCCCGGCCCTTGAAACCCACCAATATTGACCAGAGTGGACGAGCGCTTTCGGTCTGCCGCGTACCCTATCCAGAGAGTCCGTATGCACAACACGGCATCAAACGACCTGGTCTGTAATCCGAACGTGAGCATCGGTGATGTGGAACCCGTACTTCGCGATGTCGTCCAGACACTCTCCCGGGTCAACGCCGGGGTTCGGTTTATCCCGGCTCAGTTCCACTGACTTGAATGAAACCCAGGGCGCGAACCTTGCAGGCAGATTCGCCCCCGTGGCGTCTGCCGTCACGCCGAACACACGACCGGGTCCACGAAAAATATAAACAAGCATTTCGTTAACTCCTGCGATGGACGAATCCCCAAGGCGCATTGTCAACGATTCGGGTGGCAGAGTCGAACGTCCTTTCCTCGCCTAACCCCACCCATGTCAACCACCCCAGCAAAGCGCGACGGTTATCGTGTGTCCGCACGAAACCCGGACTCAGGCTGCGATGTGTTTCTGCATGAACACACTCAGCGGGTCGTTCGTGTAATCGCCGAACGGTCCCTGGCGCTCGTAACCGGCCGACGCATAGAAAGCCAGCGCCTCATGTTGGTACGGTCCGGTTTCGAGCTTGAGCAACTTGCAGCCAGAGCTTACGGCCCCAGACTCGAGCAGAGCCAGGAGTTTCCTGGCCACGCCTTGCCCTCGGCCGCGAGGACTGACGTACATGCGTTTGAGTTCGCCAAATTCAGGACCGAGGACTATCGCCCCACAGCCGATGGCCTCACCCGTGCTATCCCTCGCAACGGCAAACAGGACATTGGGTTGCCTCAACGACGCCAGCTCAAGGACGTGCCTGCTCTCTGGCGGGTACAGGGTGTCCTGGTAAGCGTCCAGCTGAGCAATGAGGGCGATCACGTCAGGTTGATCGGGGGATTCGAAGGCGATAGTCATGGCTGAAGAAGTGGGTGAAGGGGAGCGTGGAGAAGAAGCGCCTACCGGTTATAACAGCTAGCCGGGCCATGCCGGTCTCGCGGATCTCCACCAACGCATCGGCCAGTTCGCCGAGCAGCCGCCGTGCCTGCGGGAGAAAGTCCCGCCCGATTTCCGTGAGGGCGATTGAGCGTGTCGTGCGCTCGATCAGCGTCACGCCGAGAATGGATCGGGGCGGGCGCCCAGCCGTACAGCGAGGTCATCGAAGCCTGGCGCACCTCTTGCCCGCGCCTGCCGGTCTGGGAGGAGGCCAGCGCGCGCGGCTATCTGACGCGAACCCATTCACCCGGCGGCGTCGCCGAAGTGAGGGTCAGCGAGGCCGGCGCCGCCCACTTACGCGCCAGCCGCAGCGTGCCGAGGCATGACTCGCAGGGCGGGCTCAAGACACCTTGAAGCTTTCGGTGCGTGCCATCCATGCCAGTCCGATAACGGCGATACCCGCACAGAGCGCCGGCAGCAGGAAGACATTGGGAAGGCCCAGGAATGCAACCCCGAAACCTCCCGCGATGCCGCCTAACGCCGAGGCGAGAGCCGTCGAGCTCATGAAGATGGCCGACGCCGTCCCCACCGCATTGGGAAGCAGGCGTTGAGCGACGAGGATGCCCAGCACCATAAATACGCCCCAAACGCCCCCCATGAGGATCTGTCCGGCGAACATGCCCGCTGCGGACGGCCAGAGCGCAAAGCAAAGATTGGCAAAGACCCCCATGGCGGCCGCGAGACACATCAGCCATACGTTGCCAAGCTTGCGGCCCAGTCCGATGCTGAAGGGCATGATGAGCAGCTCGATGAATGGCTGTATCCCGATGACCGCTCCCCGTACGGCAGGACTTAGCTTGAGGTGTTCTTCCATGTAGATCAGCAGGAATCCGTACTTTACCGGCTCCCCTGTGTAGACCAGCACGAAGAGTCCTGTGAACGTCAGCAGTGGAAGCATGGCACGCAGGCTGGCGTGATGCGCGGGCTCGCTCGCCGATGCCGGCTTGAGCTTGACGGTGGGGTTCAGCGTTCCGAGCGGTGCGATCTGCAGAAGCATGCAGATGGAGGTCATCCAAAGCATGGGGCGCAGGCCATAGGCAGCCGCCACCCACGCACCCAGGACCGGCCCGACGATCCATCCGCCGGTCAGCGCCATCCGGATGATGGCGACGACACTTTCATTTGCGTCGCCGGGCTTGTCGATGAGTTCGTCGTGGACAGCCGCAAAAATTTGCGAGGCGCTAGCACCGGAAACGGCCAGCAAAGCAATGGCGATGATGAAGGGCATCCAGACCGAAGTAGCGAGGGCCAGCCCCGCCCAGCCTACAAAGCCCGCCACAGCACACATGCGAAAAAGACCGAGGCGATTCCCTGTGCGATCGGAATAGCGGCCGACGCAATACCCCGCGACTGGCGCGGCAAGGCTGGTCAAGTAGTACAACCCCGCCAACGGCAGCGAGGCGCCGAGCTCCTTCACCAAAAACAGAACGATCTGTGGTGCAGCCGCCGACGCGCCGAGACCCGACAGAAACATCGCCATCGTTGCGCCGAGAAAAAGCCTCGAAGCTGCAACTTGACGCAATGCAGATTGACTACCGGGTCGGTCAGACATCGTGACAGACTGACTATCGCTGTGGTCGGACATGGTGAAACGCCCCCGGATGACAGACGAACAGGGTTGCCGTTGGGATGCAGGCTTGAAAGCGAAATTGACCGGGCTTTGTCTGCCCGGTCTCATGTTGTAGTGCTTATGCCTGCACGAAAGCGAGAAGATCCGCGTTGAGGATCTCCGCATTGATCGTCAACATGCCGTGCGCGTAGCCAGGGTAGGTCTTCAGCGTGCCGTTCTGAAGCAGTTTGATTGACTTCAACGCCGCATCGGCGATCGGCACGATCTGGTCGTCTTCGCCGTGTAATACCAGCGTCGGGACGGTAATCGACTTGAGGTCGCCGGTCTGGTCGGTCTCGGAGAAGGCCTTGATGCCTTCGTAGTGCGCCAGCGCGCTACCCATCATGCCCTGTCGCCACCAGTTATCGATCACGCCCTGATGGACGGCCGCACCGGGACGGTTAAAACCGTAGAAAGGACCGCTCGGCACGTCGACGAAAAACTGGGCGCGGTTGGCGGCAAGCGCATTGCGGAAGCCATCGAACACCTCGAGCGGAAGACCTTCGGGATTCGCTTCGGTCTTGAGCATCAGCGGAGGCACGGCGCTCACCAGCACCGCCTTGGCGACCCGTCCTGCCGGTTGCCCATGCTTCGCCACGTAACGCGCCACCTCGCCGCCGCCTGTTGAATGGCCGATATGCACGGCATTGCGCAGATCGAGCGCTTCAACGACCGCGAAGGCGTCCGCGGCGTAGTGATCCATGTCGTGCCCGTCGGAGACCTGCGACGAACGACCATGGCCGCGCCGGTCGTGCGCGATGACCCGATAACCCTTCTGAACGAAGAAGAGCATCTGTGCATCCCAGTCATCGGCAGACAACGGCCAGCCGTGGTGGAACACGATAGGCTGGGCATCTTTCGGGCCCCAGTCTTTGTAGAAAATATCGACACTGTCTTTCGTCGTGACATACGGCATGGTCATTCCCTCCTCGAAGATGTTGAGCGAAAGGCGCCACCATCATCCGGCGCCAATGTGACAAAGGGCACCTGCGGCACTAGTCTACGCGCGAAACGAACTGCGTCCGATTCTTCGCAGCCCAATTGCGTAACACGGAAACGATTACGACCGCACGGGCGTGAAGCCGTCGGGACTCCAGTCCTCGCTGCCGACGCCATGATGGACGAAAAAGAAGCCCGCCGGGTCGTAGCGGTCTTTGATCGCTTTCAGCCGCGCATAATGAGGCCCCCAGAACGCCTCGCGCCAATCTCCGCGAAAAAAGTCGGTCTCCGAAATATAGGCGCCGCTTTGTGGCGACAACGCTTTGAGAACAGCCGCAGCCTTGGCGACACCCTCGGCATTGCGATGTGCCTGTGCCATGTCAGGTGGAGCGATCGGCAGACCCGCAAACGGCGGCGGGCCGCCTGCAGCCGTAATCATCAGGGCGAAGGCGTCGGCGACGCTCGGATTCATGGCGCACTGACGCGCTTGTTCGTTCACCTCCGGTGGTGCGCCTGCGAGTCCTTTGTTGAGATGCAACTCCACGGCCTGAAATTGAGCGGCCTCCATGAGCGCCTCGGCAAGCCGACCGCGTTGGGCAGGTGCGAGCAGCGTGGCGGGCAGCCATTGCGACTCGTAGCCGTGCAGAAATAGCGAGACCTCATCGCCATCGCCGCGCCACCAGCCATGGTTGCTGGGGGCTTCAGGGCGCGGGTCGGGCACCAGTCCCGGGTTGGCCTCGATATCCCACCAGCGGCGTGCCGGGCTGGCGCCGATGTGAGGTGCTTCGCTGAAGGTGAAGTCCGCCGGCACGGCGCGCACCCAGGCGATGAAGGGTGCCCAGGCCGATTTAGCCTGTTCGTTGCTCAGCCCCTGACACGCCATCGCCACGCGAATTCCGTCGCTTTGAAAAACAAGCTTCTCGCCCCATTGGGGGCTGAAAAGGTGTTCGGCATAGTAATCGACGAGCTGTTCGACCAGTCGCCGGTAAGCGTCGCGTGATGACGCCTTGACCTCGAACAGCGCCCAGCCGAAGTTCTCGGGCAGGTCGTGGGTCTGCAAGGTGATCCTGGTCACCACGCCAAACGTGCCGCCACCTCCGCCTTTCAGCGCCCAGAAAAGATCGGGCTCCTGCGATGCGTTGACCGTGCGGACCACGCCGTCGGCGGTGACGATCTCGGCCTGGAGCAGGCTCGCGGCCGCCAGTCCGTAGCGCTTCGAGAACGATCCGAAACCGCCGCCCTGGACGAGGCCGGCTACGCCCACGCTCGTACAGCCGCCGCCCTGGACGTATCGTCCCACCTGGGTGGTGACGGCGGTGTAGACATCGATCCACATGCAACCTGCTTCTACGGTCACAGCCGGCGTCGGGGGTGTCGTGCAGCCTGATGGAACGAAAGCGTCATGCAGCTCGATACGGTTCATCGCACGGGTCCAGATCAGAAGAGAATCCACCGCGTTCGAACCGCCAAGGTAACTGTGGCCGCCGCCTTTCACGACCATGCGCAAATTGTGTTGACGGACGAAATTGACGCCCGCAACCACGTCTGCGGTAGAACGGGCCGCCACTGCGTAGGCGCTCGCGTTGGGCGTCCATGCGTCGAGCCAGCCGGAAACCTGGGTGCCGCCGGGATCGTCGCCGAGAGCGATCGGGTTGCGCGCTTCCTTGAGGCGGGCGAGGCAGGTGGGCGAGCGGGGCGCTTCCGCGCAGGCCTGCCAGATCGTCGTGGGTTGCAACAGATTTCCGCCCACCGCTCGACTCAGCGACTCCCATTCATTCGCTTTCGGCCAGGCGGGATCGCTGGGCCGCACGCGGCCCGCTTTAGACACGGCGGAAGGCGTATCGGCGAAGGTCGAGGTGGTGGCAAGGACGGGCAGCGCGGCAACTCCTTTTAGAAGGCTTCGTCTGTTCATGACATCTCTTCTCCTCGCCTCGTCAGGGGTGAAGCGCTTAGGGGACAATTCTTCTGAATTCTAAAGCGATGCCGGGTAACCCGGTCGAACGAATGGCCGCGGCAAGAGGCCAAAGCAGGTTAGTCAGCCGATTTCTCGTAGAGTGACCAGACATAGCCGTCGGACTTCAGCCCTACGCGGATAAAGCCAAGCGACTCGTAGTAGGCGCATAGCTTCGCGTTCTGGACGGCACAGTCGAGTCGAACAAAACGCCGGTTCAAGCCGCTTACCCTGTTAGCGCACCAGTCAAGCATGAAGCGGCCGAGTCCACGTCCGTTAAAGCCTTCCCGCACGCACAGCCCATGCACATAACCGGCGATCGGTTCCTGAGGTCCCCAGTGCTTTTCGTCGTCGAGATCGAGTGAAAATGTTCCGACCGGCGTGCCATCCAGTTCAACGACATACACTTCTTTTTCGGCGACATTGTTTCGCACCCATCGCTCGGAAAATCCGTCGCCTTCCTTGCCCCACGCATAATCGCCATGAACCACTTTCTTCGCATGCGCATCGTTGCGGATCTGTGTAAGAACCGGTACGTCCTCTGCCGTTGCTCTGCGGATGTTTTTCGAGGCCATCGCTCATCTCTCCGTTGAAGCGTTTCCGTGAAGAACAAGCCGTTCTTCTCTGTTCTTGATTCCTATGCGTCCTCGACAGCGTCGAGCTCTGAGCTTTCAGGTTCCAGCTCAGGGCGGGACTTAAGCCAAAGTCCAAAATCACGCATCACCTCGACGACAGGCCTTAGCCGCTGACCATCCTCGGTGAGCTGGTACTCGACTCTTACCGGCACTTCAGCGAACACAGTCCGTTGGACCAGACCAACCTGTTCGAGTGCTCGCAAGTCAAGCGTCAACATGCGCTGCGATATTCCCGGAACATCCCTGCGCAGATCGTTAAACCGCTTCGGCCCGTCCAGCAGATACGACACCAGCAGCAGACGCCAGCGACCACCCAGCAAGCGCATTGCCTCTTCGACGGAACATCCTGTCGCACTTCTTTTCATGGCTTTTCCGCATGGGTATATTTTTTGTACCTATATCACAAAATTCTGCCTTCTTCTCTTTTTATCCTTGCTGGGAGATATTCGTTTCTGCGCCATAAAAATGGCGGCATACGTTTTCGATCATAAGGAAAAATGCATGAAGCTATATCACGCACCCGGTAGTTGTTCACAAGCGATTTGCATCGTCTTGCAGGAGACCGGATTGAATGTGGAAATCGTCAAGGTCGATGCCCGCAAGCATTTGCTGGAGGACAAGACCAGTTATTACGACCTTTCCGAACTGGGCTACGTACCGCTCCTGCAACTGGACGACGGTACGCTTCTGCATGAAGGACCGGTCATTGCGCAGTATCTTGCCGATCAACGTCCTGAATTGGGATTGGTACCCGCTTACGGCACGATGGAACGCTACAGGTTGCTCGAATGGCTCAATTTTCTGACTTCTGAAGTGCATAAAGGCTTTATCCCGCTGCTCTATGCCGTGGCAGCGGGCAAGTGGGTCGATACCGCCGGGCCAAAGCTTGAAAGCAGGTACGCGTGGATTGATCAACAGCTAGCCGGCAAGCGGTTTCTCCTCGGCGACACGTTCACGATCGCCGACGCCTATCTGTTCGCACTAACGGGCTGGGGTAGGGCCGCATGGATGAAGTCCGTATACAACGCGAACATTGACTTCAGTTCGCACCGTCACCTGCAAGCGTGGTACGAACGTGTCAGGGATAGGCCAACGGTCCAGCGCGTTCTAGGCGCGGACGGATTGCGAGGCAATTGAATTCGGCCATTAGCCTGAGATAGGGTGACGTTTTTTGAGGGTTATAAGACCTTTGCGCCATTTGCTTCAGGTTCCATAATTTGCCCAGGAAATCAGGCCGGGACACGCGCGCAAACATGACTGCGCGTTGAACTTTCGGCTTGATCAATCACGAAGCAGAGAAAGGAACAGAAGATGAGGCTTAAGAACAAGTCAGCTTTGATCACGGGCGGCACCAGTGGCATCGGTCTCGCGACTGCCAGGCTCTTCATTGCAGAAGGCGCCCGGGTAGCGGTGACGGGTCGCGATGTTGCCGCATTTGAGCGAGTGAAGGCCGAGCTCGGGGAGAACGCGCTGGTTCTCAAGGGCGATGTACGTTCGACCGCGGACATGCAGAGGATCGCCGCTGAGGTGAAAGAGCAGTTCGGCGGTCTGGATGTCGTGTTTGCCAACGCGGGTCGAGCTTTCCCGTCCGCACTTAACGACATCGACGAAGATCTCTATCACGAGATTATGGACATCAACGTCAAGGGCGTGGTGGTCACGCTTCAGGCCGTGCTGCCTGACTTGCGCGAGGGCTCTTCTGTCATTCTCAATACATCGTTCGTCGCGCAGACCGGCAAGCATGGCATCTCGTTGACAGCGGCGGCGAAGGCCGCCGTACGATCGCTGGCCCGCAGTTGGTCCTACGAGTTTCTCGACCGAAAAATCCGCTTCAACGCAATCGCGCCCGGTGCGATGGACACGCCCCTGATCACCAAGTGGGGGATGTCCGATGAGTGGGTTCGCGACCGGAAGGCCGAGTTCGCCCAAGCGATTCCGGTGGGCTACATGGGCCAGGCCGAGGACATTGCTTACGCGGCGCTGTATCTCGCCAGCGACGAATCCTCCTACGTCGTTGGCACCGAACTTGTCGTCGACGGCGGTGCCTCGCAACTTTGAGGCTTCGGCTTCCTGTTCGGGAAGCCTCGACATTGTCCCGGTTCAGCCACATCCCAATCACACCGCCGCCACGCTTTTCGACGTGGTGGTTCTTCAGTCTGGCCCGACCTGGCTGCGCGTGCAGAGAGGGCCGAATCACAAGGAGAACTTATCTTGACCAACGATAGCGAAAATAATCGCTCCGGCGAGCGACCGATCAGCGGGGGCTATTCCCGCCGCGAGGCGCTTAAGCTCGGAGGCCTCGCCACGCTCGGCACCCTCCTGGGAGGCGGAGCCCTGCTTGGCCGCGCCACTCCCGCTCTCGCGCAGGCGTCCAGTGCGGGGACGCTTTCCCCGGCCAATCCGCTCGACATCGTTATCGCGGTATATCCCGGCGGAACACTTCTCGATTTTGCCGGCCCCAGTGAGGTCTTTCACCAGCTACCGAATACGAACATTCGCTATGCGAGCCTCAATGGTGGTTTCGTGACCCTCGAATATGGCGTCGAGTATGGCAAGACGGAACGACTGGCCGATATCGACAAGGCCGGCCTGATCCTGGTTCCGGGCGGGTCTGATTTGACGGCGCCGATGCAGCCGGAGTATCAGGCGCAGATCCGGCGTCTGGCTGACAGCGCCAAATATGTGACGTCGGTTTGCAACGGATCACTCGTACTCGCGGCGACAGGCGTTCTCAAGGGTAAGCGAAGCGCCTGCCATTGGGCCTTCATCAATAAGTTGTCCGAATATGGTGCCATTCCTGTTCCGGATCGCTTCGTAGAAGACGACAACGGCCGGTTCATGAGCGGCGGCGGCATTACGGCGGGCATCGACTTCGCGCTTCGCGTTGCCGGGAAGCTGCGCGGTCAACAGGCCGCCGAATTCGCACAACTCGTGATCGAATATGATCCTGCCCCGCCGTACCATTCCGGTCATCCCAGAGATGCGCGGCCAGAAGTCATTGCGATGGTCGACAAGGAACTGCCGGGCGCATCCAAGGGTCTCGCACGAGTGCCAGGCGTTCGCTGAAACGCTTGCAGGCAATGTGCGCGAGGCCACTCCGTTGGCCTCGATGAAGGCCGCACCGACATTGTCTGCCCCGCCCGCCGAATTCGGTGCGGCACGCTCCAGTTCAAACCACGATCGGAAATCATTCAATGCGACAGACTCGTCTTTGTGCTGCTGCCCTTGCAGCCAGCCTTACTCTTTTCGCTTTTGCGGCACCTGCAACTGCAAGTGGCGTTCAGCGTCCGCCCGAAGCGGCAATCAAAGCCGAAAACGCACGATGGGCGGAAGCCTTCGCGCGAGGTGATTATGACGCGATAGGTCGCCTCTATACGGAAGATGGTGCGCTTTTACCGCCCGGTGGCGACCGGGTTACCGGACCTGGCGCGATCGCCCAATACTTCACCAAAGGTTATTCCGGATCGCAGCCTGACACCGTATCCTTTAGCAATTACGAGTTCTACGGTAACGATCGGATCGTGACTGAAGTCTCGGATGCCGATATCCGCGATCATGGTGGAAAGCTCAAATATCGCGGTAAGCAGATCCTCATCTTCCTGAAGCAGGGCGGCGCCTGGAAGTTGCATCGCGATATCTGGAATGATTACGCGCCCTTAAAATCTGACGGCGGTTGAGCGTCCGGCGAAATAGATCGTCATGTACCGAAGCGCCTATGGGTCAATGAGCGGTCAGACGGACGCCGGCCAGGCGGTGGGCCAAGCGGCCGTCGATCGATCAGCGCCCACTGCTTAGCCGGCTTTCGCGCCGGATCGATTGGGGCGGATGTCCGTGCAGTTTGACGAAAGCCCTCCGCATCCGCTCCGGATCGGTGAATCCCACAGCCAGAGCAATCTGTTCGATCGGTTCGCTGCCATCCTGCAGGCGCAGACGCGCAGCTTCAACCCGTAAGCGCTCGACCGCCTTAGCCGGCGTTTCACCCGTTTCCCGGCGAAACGCTCGCCCGAATTGTCGCAGACTGAGTCTCGCGGCATCGGCGAGTCGCTCGACAGGTAGCGCTTCAGCCAGATGTTCTCTGGCAAAATTCAGAGCGATGCGAATACGATCCGACTCCGGTTCCATTTGCGACATAGCGGAGAATTGGGACTGACCTCCAGGCCGGCGATACGGAACGACCAGATACCTGGCGACAGCGCGCGCAATGTCCACGCCCATATCTCTTTCGATCATGGCGAGCGCCAGGTCTATTCCGGCGGCGATGCCAGCCGACGTCCAGATACGACCGTCCGCTATGTAGATACTATCGCCCTCGACCCTGGTGCGAGGGAAGCGCGACTGCAATTGCGCAGCGTACCGCCAGTGCGTCGTTGCTCTCAGGCCGTCCAGCAAGCCGGTTTCCGCAAGCAAAAACGCCCCTGTACACACGCTTGCCACCCGTGAGGCTCTGGAGATCAATTTCCTGGCAGCGGCGATGTTCTCCGGTGTCTGCATCGGTTCGATATCGCCGCCCACGAATATGACGGTGTCAAACGTGCGCCTGCCGATCGGCTTTGTCTCGATCGGCAGGCCCGCATTGCCGGGAACCGGCCCTCCGGGCTGCGAGATGACATGAAGATCATATGGAGTATGGCCAGCGGCTGTGGTCACCTGATTAAAAGCCGAAAGTGGCCCGGCAAGATCAAGCGCATCGTGGCCGTGACAAACGAAAAATCCAATTCGACGCATGGCGAAGTAGCTGACTGGAAATCCTCGAAGTGGCTTATTTTATAGAAAACCCTTAAATAACGCCATCTGGGGTTTTCTGGTTTGGTGTGGGCAGTGGCAGATCGCCGCCGAACCGCTTCACACCTCGCAGCCGAACATCGGCTGCCTGACGCCGCCGTCCCGGAACGACCCAAAGTCAACACGCCCGTCTGCACAAGCAGTCATTCCGATGCCGAATCGCAACCCGGCTTATCGAACAACGCGGCCAGCCCGCAGACCGACGAGTACATCCGGTAGCTGGAATGCCCAATCCCACGGGCATCGAAAACGCGCTGGTTCGTGTGCGGGTCGAGTATGTGCACGTAGGCATCGAAGGCCCGGCCACGGGCATAACGTGTCGCACCTTGCGCTTCGGCCGCGCATGACCGGTCCTGGCCGTCTCCGTCCGGGGCGTTGTCTGCGGTCCCAAGGAGATAGATGATGTCCCGTCGCAGGTAACGCGCTTTCAATTCATTGATCGAATCCGGGCGCGGTGGATAGGCTGGGATGCCAGCTTCCAGACCGTAATTCCATTGATTGAATGCGCGGCACGAGGCTGCGTTGAAAGGCGCGAAGTCTCCGTTGGAATCGGGTCGCTCGTCGGTCAAATAAAGGTATGTCGCAGGATTGGCGACAACATACCTGACATGGATCGGGGCGTCTCCAAGACCCGCTTCTCCTCGGCCAAGAACCGCGTAGTCCTGAACAAATTGTCCCCCGGCTGAATGTCCGGCAAGCACGATAGTCGTGAGGTTTGGAAATATCGTGCGATTCGCCAACCGGCGGAAAATCTCATCGACGATCTGAAACGAGCTGATTGCTGCCGCGTCCTGAGATGGCTTGCCTTCCTTCCAGTCATCTTCACCCCATCTGAGCATGTTGTCCGTCAGGTTGTGCGCGGCGACATCTCGCGCCGTCAAGAATTGAGGCGTGACGATGACCGTTCCGCGCGCTGCTGCTCCCGCCACTTCCGCAGCGTGTTCCCCCGAGCGAAGATCCCGGCGCGGCCAGCCAGGGATGACGACAACCGCACGGGTAACATCGTCTTGTGGCTGAGACCAGTCTCGCGATACCGCAATGGGCATTTCAAAGTCGCCTGACCGGGTGGAAATGACCAGCCGTCCTTTTTGCACGATCGGTACAGGGGTGTTCACGAGCTCGCGTTCGGTCATGACCTTGATGCCCGAAACGGGCGAAACAGACTTGAGATTCCCGGCCGAGGCAATTGACGCCGATGCCGCAACTAGCAAGACCGGTAGAGAGCATGCGATACGGTGAAACCGGGACACGTGGGATATCCTTTGGAGCGTTGTCGGCAGGCTGTGAATTCTCGATAGCGCCAGTGATATGTACGCCTGCATATCAGGAACGTGGGGCGCGCCCGTCCCGTTGACTTCGACGTTTGCGAGAAATGTAACGCACGCTTACTGCGTCAGTCGATTGCCGGGGATCTACGAGTTCACGTCGAACGGCAGCTCATGGCCGGGCGTCGCCGGGTGCGTGGGGGCTCGCCCCCAGCATGCCCATCATGCTCAACGCATTGCGCTGTCCTTGATCCTCGAAGCAGTTATTGAAGATCACATGCGTCTTCGCGGCGCGCGTCGCGATGCCGCGAATCGAACCCGCGAGTTCGCCGAGTTCGGCGTCGCTGTAGTCGTAGTTGAAGCGGTCCGCTGCCGAGGCGCCGGCGCCCGGGTTCCATGACGCGGTGTTGCGGCCATGCAGGCGCACCATCGCGAGTTGCGGATTCGTCGCCTCCCACACGGTATGAACGCGGTTCGTCACGTCGGGCGGTGCATCGACGATCACATGCACCAGTTGCCGCTCGCGCAGAAACGCGAGGGTCGACGGCGCGTGATGCTCGTCGAGCCAGGACTGATTGCGAAACTCGACGGCCACCGTATAGCCCGTCATGCGCGCCGCGCATTCGTCGACATGGGCGAGATCCTCCGGTGCGCGGGTGATCCACGGTGCGAACTGGAACAGCACGGCGCCGAGGTGCTGCGTGCGCCGCAAAGGCTCGAGCGCTTCGAGGTAGCGCCGCCATAACTCGTCGCGGATTTCCACGGGGAGATCGCGGTAGTAGAGGTTTTTCTTGCGCGTGGTGGAAGGGGAACTGCCCAATGCCATCACGATGTCCTTCGGCAACACATCAGGCGAAGTCTGGTGCCCCGTGAACAGCCGGAACGACTTGAAATTGAACGTAAAGCCGTCGGGGGTGCGCTCGGCCCATAGCTGGGCATTCGACTCCGACGGCATTGCGTAGTAGGCGGAGTCGACCTCGACGAGCGGGAACTGCGATGCATAGAAACGCAGTCGCGCTTCCGCGGTGCTGCAGCCGCGCGGATAGAAACGCTTGCAGGCGATCAGCGTTTTGTCGGTCCATCCGGCGGTGCCGCACTGAATGTTCATCGTCGCCTCCGTCGTTCGCTTCTGATCTTGCAGCGCAAGTGCGCCCCCGGGCCGGCTAGGTGGGTTCGATATGCCCGCCCCAGTCCGCGAGTTCGCGGCGCAGCGCCGCGATGTCGAACGGCTTGGGCAGCAGTCGGACGCCCGGTATGGCCTCGCCGATATTCGCCTGCTCGCCATAGCCCGACATCAGCAGAATACGCAGATCCGGCTGCGCATGCCGCAGTGCGCGCGCGAGTGCGTCGCCGGACAGGCCCGGCAAGGTGACGTCGCTCAGCAGGATATCGTAACGATGCGCGGGCGCCAGTTCGAGCGCTTCCTCCGCGCTTGCCACCGCAGTGCATTGCAGTCCGAACGCCGCGAGCAGTTCGCCCATGGCTTCGCGCGACGGCGAGTCGTCCTCTACCAGCAACACGCGTGCGGGCACCTTGGCCGGCGCCGCCGCCAGCGCAGCGCGATGCGCGTTCAGCACGCCACGTACCTTGCGCGCGAGATCGTCGCGACGATAGGGCTTGCTCAGCAGCGTGACACCGGGATCGAGCTTGCCGTGATGGAAGATCTCATCGCGCGTATAGCCGGAAGTGAAGAGCACCGGAACCGCAGGCAAACGCAATGCCGCACGCCGCGCCAGCTCGACGCTCTTGACGCTGCCGGGCATGACGACGTCGGTGAACACCAGATCGAGGGGGACGTCGCTGTCGATGAACTCGAGCGCCGCGTCGCCATCCGCTGCGGTCAACACCTTGTAGCCGAGCTGCGCCAGCATTTCGACGGCGGTCAGCCGAACCTCCGCGTCGTCTTCGACCACGAGGACCGTCTCGCGTCCGCCGACCGTCGTCTCGCTCTGATCGGCGAACTCGCTGGTCTCCGCTTCGTGGCTGCGCGGGAAATAAAGCCGCACTATCGTGCCCTCGCCAACCACACTGTCGATCAGCGTATGACCGCCGCTCTGTTTGACAAAGCCGAACACCATGCTCAGGCCGAGGCCCGTGCCGTGACCGTTGGGCTTGGTGGTGAAAAACGGCTCGACGGCTCGCTCCAGCACTTCGGCCGGCATGCCGACACCGGTATCGGCGATCGAAAATACCAGGTACTCCCCAGCAGGGATATCGGCGTGGCGGGTGACGACGAGGTTCTCGGCGCAAACCGTGAGCGTGCCTTCGCCGCGCATGGCATCGCGGCCGTTGATCGCCAGATTCAGCAACGCGTTTTCGAGCTGGTTGCGATCGGCGAGGACGTTCCAGAGATCGGCGCCCAGCACCGTTTCGACGCGGATGGTTTCGCCCAGTGCGTGATGCAGCATCTCGCTCATGCCGCTGAGCAGCCGCCGCGGATTCAACACGGCGGGCGAGAGCGGCTGGCGCCGCGCGAAGGCGAGCAGGTGGGCGGCGAGTTGTGCGCCGCGTTTGACGGCCTGGCTGGCCGCGGCGATTCTGCGCTGCGTGGCGGGGTGGTCGTCGGCATCGGCGGCGAGCATCTGCAGGTTGCCGTTGATCACCTGCAGCACGTTGTTGAAGTCGTGCGCGACGCCGCCGGTCAGGCTGCCGATCGCTTCCATCTTCTGCGCCTGGCGCAGTTGCTCTTCGGCGAGCGCGCGTGCCGCTACAGCGTCGGTGACGCGTTGCTCGAGGGTTTCCGTGAGTTGGCGCAGCGCCTGCTCGGCGATCTTGCGTTCGTGAATGTCGATCAGCACGCCCGGAAAGCGATAGGGCGCGCCGCGGTCGTCGAATTCGCATTGGCCGTTTGCCTGCACCCAGATGTATTCGCCGTCCGGACGGCGGATGCGATATTCGGCCCGGTACGGCTTGCCGGTCTGCGTGGCCTCGCGCGTGAGACGACGCGCCTCGCCGAGATCGTCGGGATGAATCGCCGCGCCGGTCGCGCTGCGTGGGATGCCTCGCACGGCCTGCCCGGCGGCAACGCCGAAGGTGCGGGCGAAGCGCTCGTCGCCGGTGAGCGTGTCGGCTCTGACGTCCAGCACCCAGGTGCCGAGTACGGTGCCCGTGTTGAGCGCCAGTTGCAGACGTTCGTCGGTTTCGCGCAGCGCGGTCTCGGCGCGTTGCCGCGAGCGTTCCGTGAGGACGCGCCCGGTCGTTTCCACGACGACGGCGATCACGCCGGCCGGTGCGCCGCTGTCGTCGGCCACGGGGCTGTAGTGCAGATCCATCCACACGTCTTCGGGCTGGCCGTTGCGCAGCAGCACGAGCTCCTTGTCGCGGTACGACAGCGTGCCGCCGGCCAGACAGGTGTCCATGACGTTCCGGTTGAACGAGGCAACCTCCGGCCAGCCCATTTCGACAGGACTACCCAGCAGGTAGGGATGCCGGCCGCCGGCGAACACCGCATAGGCGTCGTTGTAGACCATGTACCCCTGGCTGCCCCACAGCATCACGAGAGGCAGGGGCGAACCGAGTACGAATTGCACGGCGGCAATCAGACTTTGCTGCCATCTGTCGATGGGGCCCAGTTCGGTCGCGCTCCAGTCGAACGCCCGGATGCGTTCGGCCATTTCCCCTTTCCAGCCGGGGCACCCATGGTCTTCTGCCGTGAATGGCATGGTTTTGCTCCGCCGTTGTCACTTCGATGAGCGCGTTCGGGCCAGCCGGTCTTGCGTCACGCACAAGCCGGGCAGGGCAGAGACACGCGCGGGGTAGGTGCGTGGCAAGCCACGGCAAACGCTCGGGGACGGCAAATGATTGTAGGTCACAACCACCGCCTGGTAACGCGCCAGGCGTTGCGGTGGGGGTTTGCACGGATGAAGAGGCGAGTCTTGTGGCACAGGGTGGTCACTCCAGCGGGACGGTCATGAGGCGATGACAGCCTGCCGGTAGCAATCTGCGTTCCCGGACGGCCAATCCACAGGCACACGCGCAGCTGCGCGAGCGCGGCAGGTTGTTTGTGGCTTCAGGCTGTGGCATGGTGGTCGGCTAACGATCAGACGATAGTCTTCTGGACCTCTCCACCATGCCGAAGAAAAACGCCAGTCGTACTGGACTTCCCAAACCGGGCGAGCGGCTGGATCTGCTGACCGCGCGCCGCAACGCCAGGATGGCGCGCTCGGCGCATGCTTATGTGCGCGGCAACACCGCCAAGTTTTACGAATGGCTCGACGGCATGGAGAGTCACACGCTGCCGGAAGGGCCCGCGGTATGGATCTGCGGCGACTGCCATGCCGGCAACATCGGGCCGATGGCGAATGCGCAAGGCCGCGTGGAAATCCAGATTCGCGATCTGGATCAGACGGTGATCGGCAATCCAGCGCACGATCTGATCCGGTTGGGCCTTTCGCTTGCCACCGCCGCGCGCGGCTCGGATCTGCCGGGCGTCACCACGGTTCGCATGATGGAGGCGTTGGCGGACGGCTACGAACGGGCCTTCGACGACACCTCGGATCACACCGACATTCAGGCCGAGAAGCCCGAAGCGGTGCGCGTCGTCATGAAGGAGGCTTTGCGGCGCTCCTGGCAGCACCTGGCCGAAGAACGCATCGAGGATATCGAGCCGCACATTCCGCTTGGCAAGCGCTTCTGGCCGTTGTCGAAAAGCGAACGCAGGGAAATCGACGCGCTGTTCGAGAAGCGCACGGTGGCGCGTCTCGCGACCGAGTTGCGTTCGGAGGACGAAGCGGCCAAGGTCGCCGTGCTCGATGCAGCGTATTGGGTGAAGGGCTGCAGCTCGCTGGGACGCTTGCGCTACGCAGTGCTGCTCGACGTCGACGGTGCGGCGCTGGACGGCGACGACCTGTGCCTGATCGACATCAAGGAAGCGGCGCAGGCGGCCGCGCCGCGCTACGCGGGCGTGCGCATGCCGCGCGACAACGCGCAGCGGGTGGTGGAGGGCGCGCGTCATCTCGCGCCGTTTCTCGGCGACCGGATGCGTGCGGCGCGGCTTGCCGAACGGTCGGTGGTGATTCGCGAACTGCTGCCGCAAGACATGAAGCTGACCATCGAGCAACTGACGCGCGACGAAGCGATGAAGGCGGCGCGTTTCCTGGCGCTCGTGGTGGGCAAAGCGCATGCGCGCCAGATGGACGATATCGAGCGCAAGGCCTGGCTCGGCGAGCTGCGGCGCAGCCGCAGCAAGACGATCGACGCGCCGCCGTGGCTCTGGAAGAGTATCGTCGAGCTGGTGAGCGGCCATGAGGCGGGCTACCTCGAACATTGCCGGCGTTACTCGCTCGATGCCGGCGCGTGATAGAGTGCGGCCGGCCTGCCGCCGGCAGGAGACCGTGGGTCGACCTCCGTAAAAAAAGTTCTCATAGCTGTAAGAACAGGCGCTTTGAACCGACTAATCCCGACTGCTTGTGCGCGGCACAACTGTTGGGCGTGTCCGACGGGGGTGCCAGGCACGAAGCTGGGTGCTGGACAATCCACTGCGTCGCGCGGTGCAAGGCTGACTTGAGTATGAGTATGGATATCGATTTTGGCTGCACGATGTGCGGCAATTGCTGCCACGATCTGCGTTTGCCGTTGACGGTTGCAGAAGCACTCGCCTGGCTTGGTCGTGGTAACGAGGTGCAGATTCTCTGCGAGGCCTTGCCCTGGCCTGAGGAACCCGCTGCGGACAATCTGCAGGCGGCACATAAACGCCGCCGTTCGTTTGCGGCGATGAGCGGCAGTTTGCCCACTCGGATCGTGGTGATCCTGACGGGGGCGTTTGCCGGAGCGTGTCCGAATCTGCAAGCGGACATGCGCTGTCGTATCTACGAGGAGCGGCCTTTCGTCTGCCGTATCTATCCGGCCGAAATCAATCCGTTTATCCAGCTGGAGCCTGCCAATAAGGGCTGTCCGCCGGAGGCATGGACCCCTGGGCTCGCGCCGCTGATGCGGGCCGGGCAACTGGTGGATGCGACGACCGTGGATCTGATCGCGCGGTCGCGTGCCGCCGATGCGGCGGATGTGCCAGTCAAGCAGCGGCTGTGTGCGTTGCTTGGTATTGATGTGGCTGCGTTGGCGAATGAAGGATTCGTTGTGCATTCGCCGTCGCGCGAGGCGTTGCTGGCGGCGCTGCGGGAGGTGAGTGCGGTGGGTTCCGGCGATGTACTGGCTGAGGAGAGGTCGCCGTCTGCTGCGGCACCTGTCTGGCGTTTTGTTTCAAACCGCCGGGCGACGGTGGATGCACTCGTGTCGGTGGGGGCGCTTGGCGATTGCGTCGATGGTGGGGGTGAGGCGGCGTTTGAATATCTTGGGTTCTTTCCGGCTGTGGGTTAGTTTTGGTCGGGCAAGCTGCACGGCGTGGGGACGCACGATGATTTTCGTTCTACGTCAGGGACTTGGGAGGCGTACAGCTAGGTTGTCCACAGCGTTGTGAACAGTTTCTGTGGACAAGTTAGTTTTGTCAGGCGCCAGTTCCGCAAAATCTGTCCCGTTCGAATTCAACAGCGCAACAGTTGGCACGCGGCCTCCGGTTGGTTGTTGAGACTGTCATCCGGGCATGGAGCGCGTGACGGGCGATCACATCAGGGGCATGACCATTCCGGCGCTCGAGCACAAGGGCTTAGGACTATCTGCTACTCGTCGCGTCCAGGTTCGGGGCAAGCCGCCATATCCGGCTTGTTGAACTCTAACAACTCAGCGAGTTTCTTTTCCAGACTTCCATAAACCGACCCACGCAACGGGGTGCGTCCCGTTGCCTGCTTGATCCCGGCGGAGGAGAGAAAGAGCGTCGGGCTTACGTCATCTTCCCAGCGGGGAATGACGGGTGACCTGCCAATACTTCGGTTGCAGTTAATCCTTCGTCGTTCGAGGAGCGCCTCAACAACGTCTTTGACGAAATGTTCGTCGGCCTGGCTGAATGGCCCCATAACGCTTTCCGGTTTCTAAAACGGGCGAGTATGGAGTCGTTTTCCGGCATGCATCTTGAAATCACGAGTACCGTTTGTGCGGAGGCTGCCATGCCTGACTCAACGGACAGCGCGCGAATCGGTGCTAGAGGAGGTGTGATGTAAAGTATTGTTGCTGTCCGATTTATAGATGGCACTACTAACAAGTATGTGATCAAATTACCTGTCGATCCATGAACATGGACAGGCAGGAACAGAGGCTGCGACCTCGCCATGGTTGACCTGAAAAGCAGTGGGCCGACCCTGTTTGCCGTTGGCGGATAGCACTCGGTTTGCGTCCGCCTAACTTAAAAATTTCCCCCAAGTCCTGTTGTACACCCGTCGTCCCATAGGCTGACATCAGATCTGGAAATCTTGTAGCACGTCGTGCTACATGCTACAATTTTTAGCGTGGTGGTAGAAGTAGGCATGATCAAGTCGTTCAGGCACAAGGGTGTACAGAGGTTTTACGAGACCGGGTCAAAAGCAGGTATCCAGGCAGCTCACGCAGCGAAGCTCAACCGTCAGCTGACGGTGCTCGATATTGCGAAGACCCCGGACGACATCAAGAGGTTCGGATGGAACCTCCATCCCCTGGCGGGTACCCAGACGGGTCGCTGGTCGATATGGGTCAGCGGAAACTGGAGACTGACGTTCGAGTTTGAAGGTATTGACGTGATCCTGGTTGACTACCAGGACTACCACTGATGAAGCCCAACTTCGATCGTGTTGGGAAACCATTCGCTTGATGCATTTATCTGATAATAGAGTTATGTCCAAGATGTTTAATCCAGCGCACCCTGGTGCGCTCCTGCGCGAAGATATTCTGCCTTCGCTGCATCTCAGTGTCACGGAGGCGGCGGCGCAGCTTGGCGTCGCCCGCACCACTTTTTCCCGTCTGCTGAACGAGCGGATTGGCGTATCGCCCGAGATGGCCTTGCGGCTGGAGGCGTGGCTGGGTGTCGAGAACGGTAACAACGCGGATTTCTGGCTGGCGCTGCAGACAGCGCATGACCTGTGGCACGCACGCAAGCATGCTCCGAAGAAGGTCAAGCCTGTGGTTGCTGGTGTGGCTGCATAGGCAGTTAGCCACGAACCACGGGGTATGCGACGGCGTTTCTGGCGGGGACTAGCGGACCAAAAACCAGCGGTAACTTCGTGGCCTGAGCAACGCGTTGCCGATGCTCGACGCGGCAAACAGGAGCCGAAGCTCAACCGCCACCTCCGCACACGCATGCCCAAAACACACGTGTGCGATCCAAAACGCTCTACCGCCTCTCCCCCTAATTCGACAACGACACATACGGCGACGTCAACGGCGCCGGCGGGAACGGCTGCAGCCCGCTCTGCTTGGTAAAGCTATACCGCACATAAACGGCAGCCAGCCATTCCCGATACTGATATGCGTTGCCGAGCGAAGCGGTCGCGCCCACTGCGAGTTGCGGCGCCAGTTGATACTCACCCACCGCGCTAAACGAGTACGCAATGCCGGTCTTGCTCTGGCTTGGGTAGATCGCGTTGCTGTCGAGCGTGGTCGTGGTGATGCTGTTCATGTTGTCAGCCGCTGCCGTCTGGGCGCTCGTGCTCGTCGGAAAATACGGCGAGGAGTTCAGCCGGTAATGCTGCACGCCGATCGACCCCTTGAGATCGTAGGTGAACTCTCCGTTGCGGCCCATGTATTCAACAGGCAGGTTCAGGATCACATACTGCTGCGGACTGAAGTAGCCGCCCTGGCCATACGTGAAGTAGGACAGGTTTTTGTCGTAGCGCATCAGCGTCGTGTTGACGCCGATCGTCAAGGTCTGGTCAGCGTCCTTATAGACGCGCGTGTAGACGCCGCCGCCGCCTTTACCCGCGTAGTTGCTCTCGACGTTGCTGCCTTCGAGATACTGGAACGATCCGTTCACGTACAGGCCGCTCGTGCCATCGTCCCAGGAGAGACTGCCCAGCGCCCCGCTCGACGTGACACCGCCCCACTGAAGATTCTGGCCCGAATCCTTGGCGCCGGCGTAGGAGAGCAGGCTATCGGTGACCGCACGCCGTGCCACGGCGAGTGTGTAGGACACCTTGTCGGTGATGCCGCCGTCATACTCCAGGCCGCCGACGATGTTCTCGACCGGAAAGCCGATCGGCGTGGTGCCTACGTCGGCCTTGAAGCTGCGGGTTTCATAGCCGACTGACAAACCGACGCCACTGGCGGTTTGCGAGCCGAACCTGTTCGTCGCGCTGGTCACGGGCGTCGAAGCGGTGGTGTCGCCCGGCGTATACGGCGCGAGCCCCGAGCCGAAGCGCGCGAGGGTCGAGAGCTGGCTGCTCGCGGTGCCCGCATCGAGCGTCACCGGTGTGGCCGTGACGACGACGTGGCCGTTGCCGGCCTGGATGCGTCCCTGGACCGGCGCTTCGATATCGGTCAACTGCGACAGACCGTCTTCGCCTGCGCGATTGCGGAACACAATGCCGCCGGACACGGTACTTGTCTGCTCGCGATTGACCTGCGCCAGTTCTTCCGCGACACCGAGCGTCTGCGCGTTGGCGACGTTGGCCGGCGCGGGTGCATAGCTGCCGTTGCTGTTGCCGGCCGGTGCGGTTTGCGTCGCGGGCACGGGCGGGTAGTAGGGCTGCGCGTAGCCTGCCGGCGGTTGCGGAATGTACGGTTGTTGCGGCGGGTAGTAGCCTTGATTGCCGTAGTTCTGCTGGGCATACGCTTGCTGACCGTATGCCGGTTGCCCGTACGCCTGCTGCTGCGGAGGATACGGCTGCGGCGCATAGGCCTGCTGCTGCGGGTAAGGCTGCTGCCCGTACCCCTGCTGTTGCGGATACGGTTGCTGACCATAGTACGGCTGCTGCGCATAGCCTTGTTGCTGCCCATACGGTGCCTGCGCGTACGCCTGCCCCGCGCCGTTCGCCGTGCGCGTGGCAGTCTGGTTGCGGGCCGTCGTCTGCTTCTTGCCGGTCTTGCGCTGATTACCTGGCAGTGCTGGATAGCTACCCTGCTGCGGCGCCGCTTGCGCATACGCATTGGCTTGCGCCTCACGCGCAGCCGGCGACATTGGCCACGGCGTCGACACATACGGCGCTGGTGCCCCGTAGGGCGCCCCTGCTTGCGGATAGGGCGCGTTGTAAGGCTGCGGATAAGCTTGCTGATAAGGCTGCGGCTGAACCGGCGCCTGCCCCTGGCCGGGATACGGCTGCAACGGCGCGGCAGCAGGGACACCGGTCTGGCTCGATCCATAGTTGTCCGGACCATAGCCGCCCGCGCCGTTGCTGGAACTCGGCATGCCGGAAGGATTGGCTGGCGCGACAGAGGGCTGCACGTACGGCGCCGTATAGGGCGCCACATACGGCGACGGCTGTTGGGGCGGCGGATAGGTCGGCACGGTCTGCGTCGGAAAGGATGACTGCGAGTACGGGGACGCTGCGGGCGCGGCAGAGGGCATCGTTACGGTGGCGCTGAACCCGCCGTTGATGCGGGGCGCGACGCCAGCGCCGGTGGCGTCGGCTGGTACATCGATAGCGGTTTTTCCCTCGAACGGATTGGTGCCGGGCAGCGGCGTCGCGCCGATCCTGCGCATCGCCACTTCCCAGCCGCGCGGCACATTGCTGGCCGAACCGGCGCGCGGGCCGCCGCTCGTCACCGGCGTATTGGCGGCGATCAGCGAGCGCTGCAGATACTCCGACGCGAGCGTGAGCTTGCCTTCGGCGCGGTACATGCGGCCCACGGCGGCGAGCACGGCGGGATCGTCCGGCGCTGTATTGAGCGCCTGAGTGGCAAGCGATTCGGCATAACGGAAGTCCTTCGCCCCGGTCGCAGCAGGGATGGCCGCGAGCATCAGGCTCAGGTCGTCGGGACGGCGCGTGAGCGCCACGCGGTAACTGGCGAGCGCGTTGCGGTCGTCGCCTGCGGACGAATAGAGGCGCCCAAGCGCGGCCTGCAGATCGGCATTGTCGGGCATCGCGGCGAGCCACGGCGCGATCACATCGTAGGCGCTCGCGAGGTCGCCGCGCTGGCGCACGGCGTCGCACTGCCGCACCACGATGGCCAGATTCAGATTGCCGAAATCGGTACGCTGCTCCGGAGTCAGTTGCGTCGCGGCAAGCTGCCGCATCACCGTGCCCAGTTCGGCATCCTGATGACTGGCGAGCAGGATGCCGGCATATTGCAGCAGCAGATCCGTATTGCCGGGCGCGGCGTTCATTGCGCTGCGCACGAGCCACAGCGCGCGGCCCGGGTCGCCCGCCTGCTGGTAAGCCGACGCCACCACGCCGATCAGTTCCGGGTTGCCGGCTGCCACCGGCTCCGTGGCCGAGAGCGTGGCGAACGCCTGCTGGGTCTGCCCGCTTTTCGCCATCTGGATAGCGAGGCTAGCCTGCTGATGTACCCATAGGCGGTGCTGCAAGGTGGCCATCGCGTCGGTGCGCTGGGCGGCCGGAATGCGGTCCAGTTGCGCGAGCCCGGCCGACCAGTCCTGGGTTTCCGCCGACAACAACGCGCTCGCATAGAGCGCATCGGTCATATCGGGGTGGGCCGCCAGCAAGCCGTCCATCATGCTGCGCGCGTTGCCGACAGCGCCCTGGCGCACATAGATGCGCGCAAGGTCGAGGCGCAGCCACGGATCGTCAGGATTGCTGAGCAGTGCATCTTCGAACAGGCTGCGCGCCGCACCCAGATCGCCGCGCGCCTCCGCGGCGCGCGCCTGGGCGGCCTGCGCTTCGCCGCGCAGGCGGTCGATGCCGCCCGCTTTCGACTGCTGTTCGGCGTTGAGCTGATTGGCAAACTGCAGCGCTTCGTCGCCGCGTCCCTGGGCAGCCAGCGCGCCGACCAGGCCGCGAATCGCGTCGGGATTGTCGGCCTGGCGGCGTAGCGCCATCCGGTAGGCCTGTTCCGCGCCAACCGGGTCGCCGTTGTTCAGCAGCATCTCGCCGAGCAGCACCTGCGCGGTGACGTCGGACGGATTGATGGCAATCGCGCGCTCGAACAGCGACTTGGCCTTGGCGAATTCGCCGTTGCTGCGCGCGCCGATGGCGTCGCTCGTATAGGTCCAGTAAGTCGCGCTCAACAGCGCGTCTTTCCAGCGCGCCGGATTGGCGCCGCGCGAGGCACGCTCCAGGTAGTCGCGGGCTTCGGAGAAATGCTCCTGCTTGAGCGCGGCGATGCCCATGCCGCCAAGCGCGTCGCCGTCGTTCGGGCTCGAGGTCAGTACCGAGGAGAACTTCGCGCGTGCCGTGGCGAGATCGCCGCGGTCGAGCGCCGCAAAGCCGTCGGCGATCGTGCGGCCGCGTGCATCGACGGCAGCATTTTGCTGGGCCCGTTCGCGGGCGGCGGCGTCCTGCTGCACCATCGAATCGGAGCGCGCCTTGACCGCCGCATCGTCAGGCACGAGCTGCAGGTAGCTCTGATAGAGCGGGGCGTCGGAGGCTCGGGCATCGAGCCACAGCAGCGCCTGCCGCCAGCTCTTGCGCGCGGCGGCGCCCACTGCGCTGTCGCCCGAGAGCTTCGCGAGCTGGGCAATGCCCTCGCGGCGCGTCACGTCGCGATAGGTCAGGTGCTGGGCGTAAGCGAGTGCATAGCGCGGGTCGTCCGGATTCTGCTGCGCGAGTTGCTGCAGACCGCGCCGTGCCTGGTCCCAACCCTGCGGTGTAGCGGCGAGTGCCTGGTAGTACTCAAGTTGCAGTTCGGGCGTGGCGGGCTTGCCTTCGAGCGCACGCTGATACTGCTGCACCGCGCTCGCGCTCTGGCCGCTTTGCTGCAGGCGCCGCGCGTCGTTGACGGTCTGGTCGCGCAGGCTGCTTTCGCCGAGGCGCCGCCCGAGTTCGTCGATGTTCGGATAGCTCGGCGCGACTTCCCGCAGGCGCGCCAGATACTGTTGCGCGCCGCTGCCGTCCTTGCGGTCGGCGAGCACCATACCCATGCCGAACAATGCATCGGGCTGCTTCGGATCGATGCGCAACACCTTCTGCCAGGCCTGCTCGGCGAGGTCGCCACGGTGATGGGTTTGCCAGTACTTGCCCTGGTCGATCAGCACGTTGAGCGGATCGGACGACGCCTGGGCAAAGACGGCGGTGGGCAGCGTCGCGATCGAGACGCTAACGAGGCTCAGCGCCAGCGCGAGGGCGCTCAATCGCATGTGTTTCTCCAGCTCGGCACAAGCCGCCCGGCATCGTCGAAGCGATAGCGGCCGTCGATGAATCCGGTGCCGAACAAGCCCAGCACACGATCGTAATAGACAGGCTCGTGGCCCGCGACGGGGTTGTCGAGCGACGCCAGATGCGTACGCGCAAGCCCCAGGTCGCGCTCGTCGCCGAGCGTCTTGAAGTAAGGCGCGAGCGCGCCCCAGTAGCTGAGCGGCCCTTCGCCGCTCACGACGCCGGTGGTCGCCGCGACCTTCTCGGGCGGAAAGCCCGCCTCGGTCACCTGGAGGCGCATGCCGCCGAGCGCCGCGAGCCAGGGTTTGGCCAACGGATCGCCAGGCGCGGCCATGCCGGCCCACAGGTACGCGCGGATGGCGTCGTAGCTGCCGGTGTCGCCGGTTTTCGGATCGACCACGAACTGGCCGGCCCGCCACGCGGCCCAGTCGGGCACGAAGCCGCGCGGCGCGGTGGTTTTGACGAGCTGATAGGCGTTGTCGGCCAGTTTGCTCCACGGGCCGCCGGGCTGCGCCTTGGCCAGCGCGCGCAGCACCGGCAGCGGCAGATAGCTGGGATTCAGGCGCGTCACGTCGCCGGTCTGAAAGCCCTGTGGACCGGGCAGCAGCATCGGTCCGAGACCCGACAGGCTGACCACTTCCTTGCTGGCGATCTGTTTGGCGAGCGCTTCGCCGAGCGTCGTGTAATGGCTGTCGTTCCAGAGGTGTCCTGCCTGCAGTAGATCGTAGGCGATCCACAGGTCGGAGTCCGATGCGGAATTCGGATCGAGCACGCCATACGAGCCATCCGGTTTTTTGCCCCATTGCCACGAAGGCAGACGCACATCGTTCGCATCGAACTGGTTGCCGGCGAGGTTGGTGCGGGTCCAGTCGAGCAGGCGGTCGAACGTGGCGCGATCGTTCGCGACCAGCGCGAAGAACATGCCGTACGACTGGCCTTCGGAGGTGGTCTGCTGGGTGGGCGTCGAATAGTCGATCACGCGCCCGTCGGCCTGCACGAAACGTTGCACGAAGGTCCGGTAAGCGGGCCAGTCGCATTGAGCCGCGCTCGCAGCCGCAGCGGTGGAGGCTGTAGCGGCCGCAGCGGCATCCGGCACGACGCAGGTCACAGACGTAAGCAGGCCCAAGGCAAGCGCAACGGGTGCCGTGGTTAGTTTGGCCGGCATCTCAATCCCTCAGGCGGCGCGCGGCGATCGAACGCAGCGCACGGTAAAACAGCGCTGCGATGATCAGCGCGGCGAAGATGCCGCCCAGCAGCAGCAGGAGCGGATGCGACGACAGGGCCCAGCGCAGGTACTCCTGCGGCGACAGATGGCCGATGTAGTACGCGGTGCCGTTCGAGGTAATCGTGACGCTGCGGCCATGGATCACGGCCATCGCACCTTGGATCTGCGGCAGCACGTCGGCGTCGAGCAGGGCCGAGCTCAGGTCGGCATCCGACTGGCCGGCGGCGCTGACGAACGCCACGGCGCTGCGCTCTTTCTGCAGCGGCGATTCGAAGCCGGTCAACAGCGCCGCGCCGTTCGAACTGACGAGCGACAGGTCGGCGCGCGCCGGTGCGCGTTCGACGCCGCGTTCGCCGTGCCACCAGTCTTCCAGCTTGAAGACGATGTCCGACAGTTCGAACGTGCGCGAGTCGCCGTCGCTCGAGAACGGCATCGATTTGGCCCAGCGCTGCAACAGCGGCTGACGGCCGGGGGCGCCGAAAATCATCAGGTCCTTGTTGGCGAGCTGGTCGACCTGGTCGGCGGTGGTCACGGTCACGCCGGTGGCGGGATAACCGGTCGAGGCGCCCATGCGGCCCATCTCGAGCAGGTACAGGCTGTAGTCGCTCGAATCCGCGTCGTTCGGCAGGACCACGGCGGTCTCGGAGAGGTCCGCCATCCGCGTGAACGGGAAGCCGCTATTGGCGAACGCCGCCAGATCGGGCAAGGCCATGTAGTGCGGGAACGACGACAGATCGATGGTCGAATTCGGATCGATCGAGCCGACCACGTTCTCGAGCAGGCGGCCGTGGCATTCGCCGGTGTCCGGAATGTCGTAATAGAAGTGCAGGCGCAACTGCGCCCGCGGCGTCAGCAGCAGCGGCGGGATGTGGACGGTGCGGCGGGCATCGGCGGTTTTATCCGGCAGGATGGTGCTGAAATAACGGCCGAGGTCGAACATCGAGGCGGGCTTGGCCGGAATCGGCAGCGACTGGACGAAGCCGTCGTTGATGCTGATGTTCAGCGACGAGCGGTCCGGCTTCGGTCGCACGGTGTAGCGATAGCGCAGGTCGATCGGCGCACCGCTGGTGTGCCACATGAACAGGTCGGGCGGCACGCGCAGATTGACGCGCACGGCGTCGGCATCGTAGCCGGAGACGGTGAGATCGCGCGCCTCGGCCAGTTCGCCAAAGCGCACGGGGCGGTTAGTGGGCAGCCAGTTCGGCGCGTCGTACGGCGCGCGCGGGGCCAGCTCGTTCAGTTGCGTGATCGTCGCGCTTTCGCCGGAGAGCACGCTCTGGCCGACGCCGAGTGCTTTCGCCGCAGTCTTCAGTTCGGCTTCGTTACGCCCGAGCACCAGCAGCAGTTTGCCGCGCGCCGGCGCTTGCCGGTCCACCACCGCAATGGTCGGTCCGGAGATGGCGGGAATCGCCACGCCGGCCGGCCGCTGATCCGCGGTGGCAAACACCACGGCATTGCCCGACAGCGGCGCTTCGTCGAGCTGGGCGGGGAACAGCGCGCCGCGATAGCCGGCCAGCGCGCCGAACCACGACGCCACAATGCCGGCCGCTTCCAGCGTTTCCGAACCCGGTTTGGATGGGAGTACGAACGGTAGTTCGAGGCGCCGCACGTCGCGGCGATCGAAGAACGGCTGCGGCAGTGCGGCCAGATCCGGCTTGCTGGTCAGCGACGCGTAGGTCAGATCGAGCGAGCTCGCATTGCTGACGGTGGCCCATAACGACGAATTGGCCGGGTCTTCGCATTGCTGCGTGTAGTGGCCGATCAACTGCACGTTCAGGTGATTGAATTCGGTGATGAAGCGCGGATCGATCGAGACATCGCGCGCCACCAGCATGCCGGCCTGTTCGTGCGGCACCGGTAGCGTGGCCGCGACTTCGCCGTTGACCAGCACCTTCAGCTGCGAGATGGCCGGCAGCAGGGCGGGCGAGTAGCTATAGATCAGATGCAGGACCGCACCGGTCACCACTTCGTCGTTGCGTACCGAGAAGGCGATGCCGTTCTGGCCGTCGGTGCCGCGCAACTGCAGCGGATCGAGCGCGCCGAAATCGGCGAAAGTCAGCGTCTGGCGGCGGCCGCCCGGCACCAGGGTGCCGGGTTCGGCGGTGGTCGGCGTCTTGATGCCGAGCGCTTTCACCGACGAGGCGGCGAGCGCCGGGGTCGGCGTCGCGAGCACAGGTTGGACGATCGCGTTGGGATCGAACGGTACGGCGGCGCTCGGCGCCGGCACGTTGCCCACGCCGGTGGCGTCCGGCGTACCCGGCGGCGCGGCGACGCGCGCCGAACTGGCGACGAGCCCGGCCGCCGATGCCAGCGGCGCCGCGAAGGCGGTCTGCAATGCCAGCCAGCAGGCGAGTCCGCGAACGAGGCGGCGCGAACGCAAGCGCGTTGCCCATCCTGTCATGCCGCGCCCGCTTTGCAAGTGTTGAGTCGTTGTCCGCGCAATCCCTTTACCCATAAGTCAGTCTTTTTTCGTTTTCAGCTTTTTGACGTCGATTGGGCGGCTTCGCATCGAGCCGCGCAGGTCTTCGTAAAGATGTTCGAAGAGGCCGGCAATCCCGCGCACGCCGACCAGCAACACGTGTGACAGTCCGCGCAGCGGCGTATCCTGCTGGCGTCCTTCGGCCCAGCCCATCCAGGCGTCGGCACGCGCGAAGGTGGACTTGACGAACTCGTACTCCTGCTCGCGCGACATCTGGTCGAAGCGCAAGCCGACCCGCCCGGGCGCCGTGAAGCCGACCGTGGCGGCGAACGCATATTCTTCGTCGCCGCGAAACAGGGAGACAGTCACGCGCTCGTGCATCGGCACCTGGATGCTGTTGGGCAATTCCACGCCGACACCGCCTTCCGAGTAGTCGATGGTCTGGCAGGCCAGCGTGCGGCCCGTCGAGAATTTCAGCATCACCGGCATTTTCATCGCCACGCGATGCACGGCGCGAATCTGCCGGCGCTCGCTTGCCGCGGCCACGCTCGCGCCGAGGATCAGCATGTTGTAGCCGGTCCACGCCAGATTGAGGAGGGTGGTCTGCACTTCGCTGCGCACGCCAAAGTTCAGATAGATATGCACGAGACCGGTGACGAAGCCGACCAGGTTCAGCAGCAGCAGGAACAGGTAGGGGCGCGAGATGGCCCAGTCGAAATAGTTCTTCTCGATCTGGCCGCCCTTGGCCGTCACGTTGAATTTGCCGAGCTTCGGGTTGATCAGCGCGAGCAGGGTCGGGGCGGTGATGTACGAGGCCAGCACCGATTCGTAGACCTCGGCCCAGAACGAATGGCGGAACAGGCGCTGCATGCGCGAGTTGGTGATGCTCGCATGCATCATGTGCGGCATCGCGTAGATGGCGATCGTGCTGGCCGCCGCTTCGATCACGTGCGCGCCGAAGAACAGGAACGACAGCGGCGCGGTCAGGAACACGAGACGCGGCACGCCGTAGAAGAAGTGCATCATCGCGTTCAGGTAGCACAGCCGCTGGCCGAGCTTGAGGCCCTTGCCGGTTAGCGGATTGTCGATCCGGAAGATCTGCGTCATGCCGCGCGCCCAGCGAATCCGCTGGCCGATGTGACCTGACAGACTTTCAGTGGCGAGGCCTGCCGCCTGGGCAATCGCGAGATAGGCGGTGGTGTAGCCGAGCCGGTGCAGCTTCAACGCGGTGTGCGCGTCTTCGGTGACTGTCTCGACGGCGATGCCGCCGATTTCCTCGACCATCGAGCGGCGCAGCAGCGCGCACGAGCCGCAGAAGAAGGTGGCGTTCCACAGGTCGTTGCCGTCCTGCACGAGGCCGTAAAACAGCTCGCCTTCGTTCGGGACTTTACGGAAGGTGCCGAGATTGCGCTCGAACGGATCGGCCGAAAAGAAATGGTGCGGCGTTTGCAGCATCGACAGCAGCTTGTCGCGCAGGAACCAGCCGAGGCCGATCTGCAGGAACGAGCGGGTCGGAATGTGATCGCAGTCGAAGATCGCGAGGAATTCGCCGCTGGTGATCTTCAGCGCTTCATTGATGTTGCCGGCCTTGGCGTGGCGGTTGTGCGTGCGGATGGTCCAGTGGACGCCCACCTCCTCGCAGAACGCCTTGAACTCCGGACGGCGGCCGTCGTCCAGCACGTGGATGGATAGCTTGTCCGCCGGGTAGTCGAGTGCGAGCGCTGCGTAGATGGTCGGCTTGACCACCGAGAGCGGCTCGTTATACGTCGGGATGAACACGTCGACGGTCGGCCAGGCGCTGCGATCGGCCGGCAGCGGCATCGGCTCGCGCTTGA
Organism: Paraburkholderia phenazinium; assembly: GCF_900142845.1. NCBI lineage: Bacteria > Pseudomonadati > Pseudomonadota > Betaproteobacteria > Burkholderiales > Burkholderiaceae > Paraburkholderia > Paraburkholderia phenazinium. The sequence goes on along the minus strand of NZ_FSRU01000001.1, from coordinate 2,705,033 downwards.
GCGGCCAGGCGGTCTGGAAGTAGCCGAGCATCAGCACGACCGTCGAATAGACCTCGGCCGAGACCAGCAGCAAACCCCATACGGCGTCGAGCGGATGCTCCCAGTAAGTCGTGGCGGTCAGACGCCAGAACATATAGCGGCCCGAAGCGACCACCGACAGCATGATCATCACGAGCGTCGCATAGCGGCCCTGCAGACGGCGAAACAGCAGGGCGCAGATGAAGCAGCAGGTGGCGAAGGTCAGTTGCTCGTAAAACGCCAGCGGCACCGTAAATACGAAGTACAGGATCACCAGCGCAAACAGCGTGAGGCACACCACGACCGGCGTGCTGCTCCAGAAGCGGGCGTCGACGAAGCGCTCGAGCCGGGAGGGCTCGACAGCAGGTTCCGTACTCCGTGCTTGCGGTGTGCTCATGCGACACTCCCCGGCGAAACAGCAATCGAGTCGACCCGCGACATCAGCCATTGGCTGCACGCGCGGAAATCGGCGGCAGCCTGGCTGAGCGGATCGTAGTGGATCAGCGTGGTATCGCAGGCAAGCGACTCGCTGACCCCTTCGTCCTGGTGAATCACCCCAGGGAACAGCTTCTCGCCGAGCAGATGGCGCAGCACCTTGAGGACGTCCTTGGTCAACTGGCGCGACTGGTCCACCTGGTTGACCACGTAACCCACGCCGCCGAAGTCGGGACGCGGCGCGGCATACGCGTCGATCATCCGCTCCATTTGCGGAATCGCTGCGTAAGAGGCGGCGTCCGCGAGCACCACGTTCAGCGCGAAGGTCGCCGCGCACAGCGCGGTGCGCGTATAGACCGACGAACCTGGCGGCGTATCGATCACCACGATGTCGGAAGCGTCGAGCCGCAGCGATTCAAGCGACTGCAAGAGCCACTGCGGCTCGTGATCGATATAGGCTTCGAAGCGGCGCCGGTCGTCTTCGACGACCGCACCGTAAGGCAGCACGGTTACGCCGTCGACACCGTCGAACATGATGCTTTGCCAGGGATCGCCGCTCAGGGTGGCGCGCGACAAACCGTCGATGCTGTCGAGCGGCACGCCGAAGTGCAGGCGCAAGGCGTTTTGCGGATCGAGGTCGAGCGCGATCACGCGTCGGCCACTGGTAGCGAGAACGGAAGCGAGGTTGGCCGCAAGCGTGGTCTTGCCGACCCCACCTTTCGCGGAAACGACCGCAATAACTTTCATGAGCGACGCGGGCCGTTGGTCAGCCACGAATGAGGAGCCGGCGTTGCCGGGGTGGAGGTCTCACCACGCAAACGGTCGAACAACGAACCGAGCGCCGCCGGTGCGGCTGCGGTCGCAGGTGTTTGGGCCGCGGGTGCCGTGCTGGGTGCTGCCGGTTCGAACAGCTTGCCGAGAATGGACGTCGGCTGGGCAGCAGGTGAGGGTGATGCAGCGGGTGCCGTGGTGCGCGGCATGAACGTGAAAGCGGGCGGTGCAGGCTGGGCGCGGGCGGGCGTGGGTGCGACGCCAGTCCTTGCGGCAACCGCAGACGTGGCGGCTGCGGCGAAGGTTTGCGCGACTGGCGTGGCGGGTGCGATCGGCGCCGGGGTACGCAAGGCAGGCGCGGCGGAAGTTGCGCGCGCAACGACCGGCGACACGGCGACGGGCGCGATTGCCGCAGCGATTGCTGGCGGCACACGGCTAACCGGCGGAACGCTCGCGGCCACGACAGGCGGAACCGGCGCTTGCGGTGCAACCGCCGGCGGCGTGACGATGACAGGCGCGACTGCCGGCTGCACTTCGCCGGCGGCGAGTTCGGCATTGACGGCTAGCGGCAGGGCGGAAAAGCGCTCGGCGCCACGCGGCGCCTCGGACTTGACGGCGTTGCCGACCGGCGGAATCGTGCGCCGATGCGGTCGCGTAAACAGCGGCGTCTTGCTGCGGACCTGCTGCGTGCCGGTGCGTCCTGCTTCAGCGGGACCGTTTGCCGCGAGCGCGTCGCCGGCCGGCGACTGCGCTTGCGCGGCTTCGTCGGCCTTCGCCAGAGGATCGCGGCGCGTCGGAATGGCCGGGATGGACGGCTGCGTCAGATCGAGCGTGACGAGCAACGGCCAGCGCGTGCGTGCCGAACTCGCTTCGTTCTCGCGGCCGATTTCCTGGTAGTCGCCCGCGTTGCCGCCAAAATGCCCGAAGAGGGTTTCAATATCGCTCGAAGGACTCATGTCGCCGCCGTCGTGTTCATGTCTATCGTGTCTTGCGTTGGGCGTGTTGACCCGCCACCGCCGCCGGTAAAAAAACCACCACGCAGGGCTTACGCTGGATGGCGGCCGAGCTGAAATTCGATCGTTGCGTATTCATCGAACTCGCTTGTCTGGACTACCGACAGACCTTCCGCACCCAGCGCGCTGAGCCACGTCTGATAGACGCCTTCGAGAAAGGCCGGTGTCCAGTTGAGCGCGGCAGAGCCGAATGCCTGCAGCGGTGCGCAGGCGTGAACGATACGCAGGTAATCCGCCTGGTCCGCCAGCTCGACGTAACCCCAATCCGCTTCCTGCCAGCGTGCGTTCAGCGCCTCGGCAAGGTCGGCAGTGGAGCCGCAGGGCGGAAGCGGATGCGCCGCCGCAAAACGGCAACCCACGCGATACATCAACTGACGCAATTCGCCTTGCCCGATCTGCGCTTCGAACTCTTCCGCCAGCGCAGTGAGCAAGCCGCGCCATTGAGGGGAAATCTGGCGTTGCAGCAGGTAGTCGACGGTAGGGACCATGATTTCCGAAAAGGATGACCGTTTGTCGTTAAGCCGTGGTTAAACGGAGCGTCGGGATACGGACATCTGAAAGTGTTGCGGGTAAGGCGCGCGTTGCACGCGCCCGGCGGTTACTTTTACCTGTGCCACCTGATATGCGGTAACCGCCGCCTCTTTATACGCAGTCTACTGAAGAGATTAACATTTCGCTACCACCGTCCTGATTCAAGTTATAGGGGCTTACGCACACTTCGGACGAATGGATGCAAGAGCGGCACGCATTTTTTGCCGATACGTTACCCATCAAGGCGCGCAAACGATAAAAGGCTGCAGTTATGTCGCGTTGCCGACACCCTTGCTCCCGTAAAACCTCGTAACACTGTTGTGCGCTTGCATCATCGGCGTGCCTGCTGTTTTCGGCTCGATCACGCTTCCTGGGTTTCACCTCGGGTTGTTGCTGCATCGCCCGCACTGCGAGCGAGCGGACTTCCATCATGCCGGCCATCTAAATTTGTTTGATCGCAGGCATTAATATTTGTCTGAGGGATGCCGTTATACATCGGCAGAGTGACGGAACCGGCCTGATTTCTATCAATATGCTTTCCACCTCAACGCAACACATGACCGATGCCCATTTGCGTCACCGCTTTCATCGACGTTCGCTGGAACAGCAGCGTCCGCTGTCGACGGTCACCATGGCTTTCACGGTCTTCGCCACGTTGTTGTTTGTGCTGGCGCGCAACCTGGTAGCGGGCCCCGCCATTGCACTCTCCTACCGGATCGCCTGCGTGCTGTTTCTGGGCCTGCTGGTGACGGGGGTCAGCAAGGCTCGCAGCACGGCCGTGTTCGGCAGCCTCGGGGTCGCTTACACGCTGGTGCTGGTTGTCGTGATTGCCCTGAACATCTCCGGTCTCGAGCAGCCGATGCTGTGGGCGCTGCCCGCCTTGCTGGTGATCCCGATCTGCTCGGCGCCGCTCTGGCTCACGCCGACGCACTTCTTCGCCGGTACCGCGATCTTCTATGTCAGCGGTCTGCCGCTGTTGTTCCGCCAGCCGCAGATCCACGACGTGAATGTCGTGGCGTGGCTGTGGGTGCTGATCGGCGCGCCCACCTCGGCAGTCTTTCACTTCGGCTTCTACTGGTTTCGGCGCGACCATTTCCTGCTCGAGAACCGCCTCGCGCAACTGGCCGCCACCGATCCGCTGACCGGCCTGCAGAATCGCCGCGCCTTCATGGAACAGGCCGAGCGGCGTCTGGCCGCGCTCGGTGAATCGACCAAGGTGTGCGCGATCTTTGTCGACATCGACTCGTTCAAATCGTTGAACGATCAGTTCGGCCATGCAGCTGGCGACCAGACGCTCTCTGAAGTCGCCCAGGTGTTGATGGACCAGACGAACGCGCAAGACAGCGTGAGCCGGATCGGCGGCGAAGAGTTCGCGGTGTTGCGGCGTGGCGGGCTCGCGTCCGCGTTGGAACTGGCCGAACGCCTGCGCGGCGCCGTCGCCTGCATTGCGCGTCCGGACGGCTACGTGACGGCGAGCTTCGGGGTGGCCGAGCATCGCGTCGGCGAGAGCATCATGGCTTTGCTCGACCGTGCCGACGAGGCGCTGTTGCGTGCCAAGCAGTCCGGCCGCAACCGGGTGTGCGCCGAGCGCGCCATCCCGCTCGACCCGCTGCAACTATTGGGCAACGGCAACCCGGGCGACCCGAACGATCCGGCGGCAAGCGTCCGGCCGCAGTGGGACGGCTACTATCTGACCTCGCACTTTCAGCCGCTCTACAGCTTGTCGCATCAGAAGCAGGTGGGCTTCGAGGCGCTGCTGCGCGGCGAACAGAGCGACGGCACGCTCGTGCCGCCCGCCGTGCTGTTCGCGCCGCGGCCGTTGAGCGACGAAGGCGCGCTCGACCGGGCGAGTCACGCGGTCCATCTCGCCAACGCGCAGCGGCTGATTCCCGGTGAGGCGTGGATCTTCCTCAACATCCTGCCCGCGACCTTCGTGGCGAAGGGGTATGCCGATCAGTTGGCCGGCATCGTGCGCCTCGCCGGGCTCGAGCCGGACAAGATCGTCCTTGAGATTCTCGAGTCGCATGGCGGCAGCGTGGATGAGATGTCACGGGCGGCGGCGCGCTATCGCGAGCACGGCTTTCTGATTGCCGTGGACGATTTCGGCGCGGGCCAATCGAATCTGGACCGGCTGTTCCGCATTCGTCCTGACTTCGTCAAGCTCGACGGCGAACTGATTCGCGCCACCATACCGGGCACCCAGCAATCGATCCTGCCCAAGCTCGTTTCCCTGCTGCACCAGGCGGGCATGCTGGTGGTCGTCGAAGGCGTCGAGACGACCGAGGAGCTGATTCTCGCCGTGGAGTCGAACGTCGATTTCGCACAAGGCTTCCTGCTGGGCCGACCGGCTGCGCAGATCGCGCCGCCGGACTCGGTCAACCGGTTGATCGACCGTTCGTTCGATGTGATCGCGCAGGGCCGGGCGCATCTGCATGCGCTGTTCGAAAGCAAGGTAGAGCCGTACCGCTTCGCCCTGCGCAGCGCCGCCGACGCGCTGCTGAGCGGCATCGGCATGGACGACGCCTTTGCCGACCTGGCGCAGCACGAACTGTGCATCAGCTGTTTCATCCTCGATGACCGGGGGCGGCAGATCGGGCCGGAAGTGCCGGGCGTCGCCGGCGGCAAGCTAGGCGAGTCGCTGGAGCCGGTCGCGGATCCGCGCGATGCCCGCTGGGATCATCGTCCGTACTTCAGAAACGCGGTCTTGCTGCCGGGCGTGCCGGTGGCCAGTAGTCCTTATCTGTCGCTGGCGAGCGGCCGGCCCTGTATTGCGGTGACGGTGGCGATCCAGTCGCCGGAAATGCGCTCGGTGGTCGGGACGGAGCTCGACTGGTCCGCGCCGCATTTGCCCTGGCCGGCCAGCGAATAAGCCCGGCACTCAGCTTCGCTCCGCACGCGGTGCCTGGGTCGAGCCACGTACGACCAGTTTCGGCGCCGACGTGATGCACACGCGCGGCGCTTTGGCGGCCGCCCGGATGCCGCGCGGCGACGCCTCGATCAGTTCGCGCAGCAGGGAGACCGCGAGCTCCGCCGCTTCGACGGTCGGCACGGCGACGGTGGTCAGCGCCGGGCGCGACTCCTGGGCAAGCTGAATATCAGTAATGCCAACTACCGAGAGATCGTGCGGCACCTGCAAACCCAGATCGGCGGCCGCATGCAGGGCGCCGAGCGCGGGCAGGTCGTTGGTGGCGAAGATGGCCGTCAACTGCGGGTGCGTCTCCAGCAGTTCGCGGGTGGCGCGATAGCCGCCCTGGGTGGTGTCCCTTGCATGGCGCACCGGCGCTTGCGCGGCGTCGAGACCGGCCGCGCGCAGCGCATCGACGAAGCCGTCGTAACGCGCCGCGTGGATGCCCGCAGCCTTGCTGGCCACAATCGCGCCGATCCGGCGGTGTCCCAGTTCGAGCAGATGCTGGGCAGCCAGCTGGCCGGCAAGGCGGAAGTCCACGGCCACGCAGGGCAGGCCGGGCGGCTCATGCGGACGTTCCCACATGCACAGCACGACCGGTGCGCCGCGCGCCTCGGTCTTGTGCAGGTCGGCGAAGTCGAGATTGGCGTTCATCACCAGCACGCCCTCGGACAAGGTGCCGGCAATCTGCTCCAGATAGGCGCGTCCCGCCAACGGATCTTCGTTCGTATTGCAGATGATCAGAAAGTGGCCGCTGCTGCGCGCCGCCCGCTCGACGGCCAGCGCAAACTCGGGATAGAACGGGTTGGCGATGCTCGAGACCATCAGCGCGATCGTCGGCGCGCGGCCCTCGGCCAGTGCTCGCGCCGCCAGATGCGGCTGATAGCCGAGCGCTTCGACGGCCTCTAGCACCCGCTGCCGGGTCAGCGCGCCGACCCGCCCGCGATTGCGCAGCACGTTCGACACCGTGGCAGGTGTGCAGCCGGCGCGGCGGGCGACTTCGCTGAGTGTAGGCATATTGGATTCATTATTTGGGACGGTTTCTCAAAATTTGCGTCCTGCCCAAAGGCGCGGCACCATTTGCCGCATAGACAGAACGATATCGGAGACGCCGCAGCAGGCCATTGATCGCACGCGGTCAATTTTTTTCGCCTCTGCAGATTAAGCGCTTAATCTCCGATTTCGAGCCGATTAAATCACGGAGACGAGGCGATGGCGAGCATTTCGTTGAGAGGCGTCCAAAAATCGTACGGCGAGGGCGCACCAGTGATTCGCAACGTCGATCTGGAGATCGGCGAGAACGAGTTTTGTGTGTTTCTCGGGCCGTCCGGATGCGGCAAGTCCACCCTGTTGCGCATGATCGCGGGTCTCGAAGATGTGAGCGACGGCGATCTGTCGATCGGCGGGCGCATCGTCAACGACGTCCCTTCAGCGCAGCGCGGCGTGGCGATGGTGTTCCAGAGCTACGCGCTGTTCCCGCATATGACCGTGTTCGAGAACATGGCCTTCGGCCTGAAGCTCGCGAAAACCCCCAAAGACGAAATCGACCGCAAGGTGCGGGAGGCTGCGCGCATCCTGCAACTCGAAGCGTTGCTCGAGCGGCGGCCCAAGGCGTTGTCGGGCGGGCAGCGGCAGCGCGTGGCGATCGGCCGTGCCATTGTCCGCGAGCCGGGCGTGTTTCTGTTCGACGAGCCGCTGTCCAATCTCGATGCCACCTTGCGCGGCCAGACCCGCGTCGAGATCGCGCGTCTGCACAAGCAGTTTGCGAAGGCGAGCGTCGTCTACGTGACGCATGATCAGATCGAGGCGATGACGCTGGCCGACAAGATCGTGCTGCTGCACGCCGGCAAGGACACCGAGCGCTACGGCAGTATCGCCCAGATCGGCGCGCCGCTCGAGCTGTATCACCGGCCGAACAGCCGTTTCGTGGCGGGTTTCATCGGCTCGCCGCGGATGAATTTTCTGCCCGGTAAGGTGGCCGCGATCGACGCACGCGGCGTGAGCGTCAAGCTCGATCACAGCGGCGAAAGCGTGCGCGTCGCCGTCGATGGCTCGGCTTTGAGCGTGGGGCAGGCGGTGACCTTCGGCGTGCGGCCTGAACATATGGAACTGGTGGATGCAGCGGTTGCCGCCGGCGTGCCCGACCCCGCTGCCGCGTCTGTCTCCGCGTCTGCGCCAGCCACCCTTCAAGACGCCGCCGTGCTGGCGCGCACCGTTTCGCTCGTCGAACAGCTCGGCGAACACAGCTACGTCCATCTGGACGAGGCCGACGGCGCCGTGCTGATCGCCAAGGCGCCCGGCGACACGCGCCTGAAGCAAGGCGATCGCGCCAGCTTTCGCGCGCCTGCCTCTATCTGCCATTTGTTTACCGAAGACGGCTTTGCCGTTGCTTCGCTCGAATCCGTCGAACACTACGCATAAAGGACACTCGGATGCGCCTTGGAGTCTGCTATTACCCGGAACACTGGCCGGAATCGATGTGGGAAGACGACGCCCGCCGCATGAAAGCGCTCGGTATCGAGCAGGTGCGGATTGCTGAGTTTGCCTGGAGCCGGATGGAGCCGTCGCCCGGCGAATACGACTGGGGCTGGCTCGACCGCGCCGTCGACGTGCTCGGCGCGGCCGGCCTGCAGGTGGTGATGTGCACGCCGACGGCGACGCCGCCGAAGTGGCTGATCGACCGTCATCCTGACATCTTGCCGGTGGGCGCCGACGGGCGGCCGAGGACCTTCGGCTCGCGCCGTCACTACGATTTCTCGTCGCCGTCGTACTACGTCGCTTCGGAGCGGATCTGCAGCGCGGTGGCCGAGCGCTACGGCAAGCATCCGGCGGTCGCGTACTGGCAGACCGATAACGAGTTCGGTTGCCACAACACCGTGGTCAGCTACTCGCCGGCGGCGGTGGGGCGCTTTCGCGAGTGGCTGAAGGCGCGTTACAAGACGATCGACGCGCTGAATCGCGCGTGGGGCACGGTGTTCTGGAGCATGGAGTACCGCAGTTTCGATGAGATCGATGCGCCGGTGGCGACCGTCACCGAGGCGCATCCCTCGCACCGGCTCGACTACCGGCGCTTCGCTTCGGATGAAGTGGCGCGCTACAACCGCATGCAGGTCGAGATCATCCGCGCGCATTCGCCGGGCCGGCCGGTCGCGCACAACTTCATGCAGTTGTTTACCGAGTTCGATCACTACAAGGTCGCCGCCGATCTCGACGTGGCGACGTGGGACAGTTATCCGCTCGGCGCGCTCGAAGAGCAATGGTTCGCGCCCGAGCTGAAGGCGAAGTGGCTGCGCACCGGTCATCCGGATTTCGCGTCGTTCAATCACGACGTCTATCGCGGCATGTCGAAGCTGCCGTTCTGGGTGATGGAGCAACAGCCGGGGCCGGTCAACTGGGCGCACTGGAATCCGGCGCCGCTGCCGGGCATGGTGCGCTTGTGGAGCTGGGAGGCGTTCGCGCACGGCGCAGGCTGCGTGTCGTACTTCCGCTGGCGCCAGGCGCCGTTTGCCCAGGAGCAGATGCATGCGGGGCTGAACACGCCGGATAACCGGCTGGATATCGGCGGCAGCGAGGCGGCGCAGGTGGCGGAGGATATCCGCGCGGTGCTGGCGGCGGCCGAGGACGCGAACGCCAGCATCCGCTCGAAGGTCGCGCTCGTGTACGACTACGAGGCGAAGTGGCTGTTTGAAATTCATCCGCAGGGTGCGGACTTCCACTATCCGCGTTTTGCGTTCGAGTACTACTCGGCGCTGCGTGGACTCGGTCTCGATGTCGATGTGGTGCCGGTGGATGCGCCGCTCGACGGCTATCGATTGATCGTGGTGCCGCCGTTGCCGGTGGTGCCCGCAGACTTCGCGGAGCGCCTCACGCGCTCGGGTGCCCAGGTGGTGCTCGGGCCGCGCACCGGCTCGAAGACCGCAGACTTGCAGATTCCCGCCAGCTTGCCGCCGGGGCTGCTCGCTTCGGTGTTGCCGGCTCGCGTGTGGCGCGTCGAGTCGCTGCGGCCCAACGTGACCGAACCCGTCAGGCTCGCCGGCAGCGCCAGCCTCGATGACGGTGTCGGACGGCATTGGCGCGATTTCATCGAAACCGGTGCGTCGGACCAGGACGCGCTGGAGATCTGCGCACGCTTCGCCGACGGCCATCCGGCGTACGTTCGCAGCGGTGCGATTCATTACTTTGCGAGTCTGTTCGACGACGCGCTGACCACGCGGCTCTTTGCCGGCATCGCTCGCGAAGCCGGTCTTTCGGTGACGGCGCTCGGCGACGGCGTGCGCGTCAGCCGGCGCGGCGGGCTGACGTATGTGCTGAACTATGGCGAGCAGGTTCATACGCTGGCCGATGTTCCGGACGCTGCCTTCGTGGTCGGCTCGCGCGAGATTCAACCCCAAGGTGTTGCGGTGTATCGCTGATGATCTAAAACGACGTAAAAACCAAGGAGACAGGCATGACATTCAAACTTCGCAAGGTTCTGGTTGCCGTCGCGCTGACTGCGGCCACCGCGGCGGCATCAATGGCCGGTAGCGCGCAGGCGGGTACGCTGACAATGAATATCGCGTTCAAGGGCGCCAGTCAGCGGGCGGTCTGGCAGCAGGTGATCGACGAGTTCAAGAAGGCCCATCCCGGCACCGACGTCAACGTGTCGTTTATCGATGAGGAGGCCTACAAGGTGCAACTGCCGGGCTGGCTGTCCACCGTCGCGCCTGACATCGTGAACTGGCATGACGGCGAACGGATGGCGTATTACGCACAGCGTGGCCTGTTCGACGACCTGAGCGGCGACTGGAGCAAGAACGGCTGGAACAGCACCTATGCCTCGACCAAGGAAGCCTCGTCGTATAAGGGCAAGCAGTACGCGGCGCCGACCGTTTACTACTCGTGGGGCATGTTCTATCGCAAGGATCTGTTCCAGAAGGTGGGGATCGCGGACGAGCCGAAAACGTGGGATCAGTTTCTCGACGCCTGCAAGAAGCTGAAGGCGGCCGGGATTACGCCGATTGCCGTGGCGGGCCGCGATGCATGGACGCTGGCCGGCTGGTTCGACTATCTGGATCTGCGCCTGAACGGCAACGCATTTCATCAGAAGCTGATGGCGGGCGAGGTGCCGTACACCGATCCGCGCGTGAAGAAGGTGTACACGACGTGGAAGCAACTGATCGACGCCGGCTACTTCATCGACAATTCGCTCTCCTACGATCTGGATTCGGCGCAGCCGTTCCTGTTCCAGGGCAAGGCGGCGATGATGCTGATGGGCACTTTCATCACCGGCGGTTTCCCGGCGAGCGTGAAGCCGGAAATGGGCTACTTCCAGTTCCCGATTATCGACCCGAAGGTGCCTACGGCCGAAGATGGTCCAGTCGAATCGCTGCATATTCCGTCGAAGGCCAAGAACAAGGCCGACGCTCACGCGTTCCTGGCGTTTGTCGAGACGCCGGAGATCGGCGCTCAACTGGCGACCGGGCTTGGCTCGCTGTCGGCGAACAGCAAGTCGCCGGAACCGGAGGATCCGATTTCGAAGATCGGCTTCCAGATTCTGGCCAACACGAAGGGCGGCATTGCGCAGTTCTACGATCGTGACATGACCAAGGAGATGGCCGACGAGGGCATGAAGGGGATGCAGCAGTTCGTGGCGGATCCTTCGAAGATCGATGAGGTGCTCGCGCAGCTCGAGCAGACGCGTCAGCGCATCTACAAGAAGTAAGCGTAGTTCGTAAGCAAAGCGGGCGTGGGTGGCGGTGTGCCGCCTGCGCTCGATCGGGATCGATCAGGAGACTCGCCGTGGTTCACTCCGTCAGCCGTCAGTCCATTAGCGGCGATACCGGGCCGGGTATGCCGGGCGGCGCCGCGCAATCCGGCGCGCCGCGTGTGCCGGGTACCGCGCCGCGCCGCCGCGGCCCGTCGCCCACGGCGCGCCGGCAACGGCGTGCCGCCTTCCTGTTTCTCGCGCCCGCCTGCGTGATGGTGGCGATCTATGTGGTCTGGCCGATCCTGTCGACGATCCGCATCAGCTTTTTCAACTGGGACGGCATGACCGATCCCAGCTTCGTCGGTCTGGCGAACTATGTGGAGCTGTTCCATACGTCGACGTTCTATACCGCGCTGAAGAACAACCTGATCTGGCTGCTGCTGTTTCTGCTGGCGCCGCCCATGGGTCTCGCCGTCGCCCTGTATCTGAACCAGGCGGTGGCGGGTATCCGCATCGTCAAGTCGTTGTTCTTTGCGCCGTTCGTACTGTCGGGTGTGGTGGTCGGACTGATTTTCTCGTGGTTCTACGATCCGACCTTTGGCCTGCTGGCGTTGATCCTCGGGCACGGCGTGCCGGTGCTCGGCGATGCGCGCTACGCGACACCCGGCATCATCTTCGCGGCGCTCTGGCCGCAAACCGCGTACTGCATGATTCTGTATCTGACCGGACTTACCGCGCTGAACGCCGAGCAGGTCGAGGCCGCGCGCATGGAAGGCGCGCACGGCTGGTCGATGCTCTGGCATGTGATCTTGCCGCAACTGCGTCCCACCACGTTCATGGCGATCGTGGTCACGGTGATCGGCGCGCTGCGCAGCTTCGACCTGATCTCAGTGATGACAGGCGGCGGGCCGTTCGAGAGTTCCACGGTGCTCGCCTATTACATGTACGACCAGGCCATCAAGTACTACCGGATCGGCTATTCCGCCTCGGTGGCGGTGGTGCTGTTCGCGATCATGCTGGTCTATATCGTCTATCACCTGCGGCGGATGCTGCGCGCTGAGCAATAAGGAGGCCGTCATGTATCCAATGCCGATTGCCAAATGGAAGCCCACTTCACGGCGGCTGTACAAGCTGTCGCTGCCGGTGGCGTTGCTGATCTGGCTGTTGCCGATGATCGCCGTGCTGGTCACTTCGATCCGTTCGTCCGATGAGCTGAGCGAGGGCAACTACTGGGGCTGGCCGAAGCACTTTGCGATGTGGGACAACTATCGCGACGCGCTGACCACCTCGCCGATGCTGCATTACTTCTGGAATAGCGTGCTGATCACGTTGCCCGCCGTTGTCGGCTCGATCGCGCTGGCGTCGATGGCGGGCTTCGCGCTGGCGGTCTATCGCTTTCGCGGCAACAGTACGTTGTTTGCCACCTTTGTAGCCGGCAATTTCGTGCCGGTGCAGGTGCTGATGATTCCGGTGCGCGATCTGTCGTTGAAACTCGGACTGTTCAACACGGTCGGCGCGTTGATCCTGTTTCATGTGTCGTTTCAGACGGGATTCTGCGCGCTGTTTTTGCGTAACTTCATCAAGCAGTTGCCGTTCGAACTGATCGAGGCGGCGCGTATCGAGGGGGCCAACGAGTGGACGGTGTTCTTCAGGATCGTGCTGCCGCTGATTCGTCCGGCGCTGGCGGCGTTGGCGATTCTCGTGTTCACGTTTGTGTGGAACGACTACTTCTGGGCCTTGTGCCTGACCACCGGCGATGAAGCCGCGCCGATTACCGTAGGCGTTGCCGCGCTGAAGGGGCAGTGGACGACGGCTTGGAATCTGGTGTCGGCGGGGTCGATTCTGGCCGCGTTGCCGTCGGTGGCGATGTTCTTCGCGATGCAAAAACATTTCGTGGCGGGCCTGACGTTTGGCGCGACGAAAGGGTGAGTGAGCGGGGTAGGGTTATGCGATGAATTCGATGCGCTGTTCCGTGTTCTCCTCCGAGAGGGTTGCCCGCAGTCGCGGGCTTTTTTTTTGAACGCCAGAAAGACCAACGGCCACCTTTCGGTGGCCGTCGCATGCGGGACTCTCTATCTGTCTTTCGACGGAACTCCCACTCCAGGTGGGACCCGGTTTCCCGGGCGGCGCTACGTTTTCTGCACCCGCTTGTACGTAGTTTTCAGCGGCAATATTACCGCTCCGGTACTTTGTGGTCGAGGGGATGAGGGAAGGGGTACGGTCGCTGGAAAGCTGCGTGTGTCGTTACGCTCCGCTGTTCAATGGCCTTTTATGTACCAGGTCGCATAGCTTGCCACGAGCGCAATCTTGCACAGGCACTCCACCAGCGAGAGCGCAAACAGTTCATGTGCAATCGCGTATTCGAACGGCAATGCGGAGGCGAGCGCGAACACGCTTGCGGCGCATAGAAACGCGAAAGCGGCGCGTGCATAACGAACCCCGAAAAACGCAGCAGCCCCCACGCCGAGCAGCAGGCATTTGGCCAGCAGCAGCGCGATGACGCGCGTCAGGCCATCTGCGGGAAGCAGTTCCCAATGTGTTTCGACGATCGACCAGGCGCACACCAGCGCGATTGAAACCTGCATCGCGCGGTGCGCGAGCGGCGCCTTGTGGGCCCGCGACGCCGGTGCAGACAGTTGCTGTGCGGCGTCGAGGTGCGCGCGGCGCATGTGACCGTCCCATGCATCTTCGATGTTCATGAGTTTCTCCGTCATCCGACCGTGCTGTTTACGAAGTCTGCTCGATATAGGACGGCAACCCAAATTAAATATTGTTAAAAAGGGCGATTCAAACAAGTGGTTGTTGTTATTAAGGCGCAACTGGGCCGTCTGTGTCAGGTGGGTGACAGACAGATGAAGCGTTGCCTTTGCGCATTCGATGCGCACGGATTGGAGGCGACTGGGCACGCCAATCGCACGGCGTGCGAGCGTGACCAGGGCGCCTGGCAGATCAGACGCGTTGGCGCCGATTATTGACGAAGCGCCAGAGCGCGCTCACCAGCAGCGAGCCGACACCGAGCCCGACGCCAAGCAGCACGATCGAACTCATGTGATCGCGCACCACCGGCACATTGCCGAACAGATACCCGGCCGCCACCAGCGACACGATCCACAGCGCAGCGCCCGCTACGACAAACGACGTGAAGCGTGCGAACGTCATGCGCGAAACGCCTGCGACGAAGGGCGCGAAGGTGCGCACAACGGCAATGAACGGCGACAGCAGGAACGTCAGGCCGCCGCGTGCCTCATAGAAGGCGTGGGCCTTTTGCAGCGCGTGTCGATCGAGCCAACGGTACTCGGCGGTATAGACCTTCTCGCCGATCGCGCGGCCAATCAGAAAGTTGACGATGCTGCCGGCTACCGTCGCCGCAAACAGCACGGGAATCACCAGCCAGACACTGAGTGCACCGGTGGCGGCGAACGCGCCGCAGATGAAGATCAGCGGATCGCCAGGCAGAAAGAAGAGCGGCAGGAAGGCAATCTCGACGAACACGATGGCAAACAGCATGGCGTAGACAGCCGTGCCATATTGCGCGATCAGGCCGCCGAGGTTTCGGTCGAAGTGCAGGGCCACCTGCAGTAGGTGCATCAGATCCATCTTGAGTCGGAGAAGGGCAGGTGTCGGGAGTGTAGCGCTTGCGGGATGACGGAGGCAGGGCTTTTCGATCTGCGACGTGTTGCGACGCGATAGAGAGCGGGCTGTGCGCCTGTTCGTTTCACTGCGGCGGTGTCAAGCTGCGAGGCAGGCCCAGGTGTGCTCGGGACACATCACATCGGAATACGTGTGCGATGGGTCCCGGCCGCTGCGGTTCCGTGAGGTTCGACGCGGATGTCATCGATTTGCATCGGAAATTTATGCAGGACTCTTTCGCCTTCACTTTTCGCTTTGCCGAACCGGATGATACCGAGGCCGTGCGCGCCATCGAGTATGAAGCGGCACAGCGCTTTGCGACCATCGGCATGACGGGCATCGCCGATGCTCAACCAATGAATGCGGACTTCGTGCACCGCAAGATCGCGGCATCGGAGATTGTGGTTGCGTTGAACGACGCGGCGCGCTGCGTCGGATTCGTGATGTTTGCGCCGCTGCCGACGCGCTTCTATATCGAGGAACTGGATGTGCTCACTGCCTGGGCCGGGCGGCGCATCGGCGCGGCGCTGCTCGAGCAGGTAGACGGACTTGCACGCAAGGCGGGTGCGCGGCGCCTGGTGCTGTCGACCTTTCGCGACGTGCCCTGGAATGCGCCGTACTACGAGC
This sequence comes from Paraburkholderia phenazinium, assembly GCF_900142845.1. NCBI lineage: Bacteria > Pseudomonadati > Pseudomonadota > Betaproteobacteria > Burkholderiales > Burkholderiaceae > Paraburkholderia > Paraburkholderia phenazinium. The sequence goes on along the minus strand of NZ_FSRU01000001.1, from coordinate 2,689,417 downwards.
GCTTGGGCTTTAGCGTGATCCCGGGCGAGCAGCTTGATGCGAAGCTGCGTGCGATTCGTGCCGCGCATGTTGACCGTGGGCTTGACGAAACGAAACGTGTGTTCATGTGCCGCGAAGTTGCCGCGGCGCAGCCATGATGTGTTCGAGGGCTTGGGCCCGCCCACGCGGCGAAACGGTGACGCAGCCTCGCTAGCATGGAGAGCGGCGATAACCGACAAAAACGCGGCGGGCATGACCGGAATGCTATCCGGTCATGCCCGCCGCATGTCTTGCCGGCTTTGCATGCCGGCTCGTTTGACTGCTCGTTTGGGTGCCTAAGCTACGCTTGTCGCGCTTATTCCACCGTTTCCAGCGCCGGATAGTCGGTATAGCCGGTCTCGCCTTCCGCGTAATACGTCGACGGGTTCGGCTGGTTCAGCGGCGCGTCCAGTTCGAAGCGGCGCGGCAGATCCGGATTGGCGATGAAGAGCTGGCCCCACGCCACGGCATCCGCTTCGCCCGCGTCGAGGACCTTCTGCGCCGATTCCTTGGTGAACTTCTCGTTGGCGATGTACGGGCCGCCGAACGCCGCCTTCAACTGCGGGCCGAGGCGATTGTCGCCGAGCGCTTCGCGGGCCGCGATAAACGCGATCTTGCGCTTGCCGAGTTCGCGCGCCACATAGCCGAAGGTCGCGGCGGCATTCGAGTCGCCCATCGTATGCGCATCGCCGCGCGGCGCGAGGTGCATGCCGACGCGATTGGCGCCCCACACGTCGATACACGCATCGGTCACTTCCAGCATCAGGCGGGCACGGTTTTCAATCGAGCCGCCGTACGCGTCGGTACGCTGGTTGGTGCTGTCCTGCAGGAACTGGTCGAGCAGATAGCCGTTCGCACCGTGCACCTGGACGCCGTCGAAACCGGCTGCCTTGGCATTTTCCGCACCCTTGCGATACGCCTCCACGATGCCCGGAATTTCGGCCAGTTCGAGCGCGCGCGGCGTCACAAACGGGCGCTCCGGACGCACGAGGCTCACGTGGCCTTTCGGCGCGATCGCGCTCGGTGCAACCGGCGTTTCGCCGTTCAGGAATATCGGATCCGAGATGCGACCCACGTGCCACAACTGCAGGAAGATCTTGCCGCCGGCGGCATGCACCGCGCTGGTGACGAGCTTCCAGCCTTCCACCTGTTCCTGCGACCAGATTCCCGGCGTGGCTGCGTAGCCGACGCCTTGCTGCGTGACCGACGTGGCCTCGCTGATGATCAGGCCGGCCGAGGCGCGCTCGGCGTAGTACTTCGCCATCAGCGCGTTCGGCACGCGGACGTCGCCGGCGCGCTGGCGCGTCAGCGGCGCCATGATGATGCGGTTTTTCAGCGTGAGATCGCCAATCTGAAGCGGGTCAAAAAGAGTCGGCATAAGAGGTCACCTTTCCTGGCGGGCACAGTGCCCGCCTCGATAAGAACAGCGTGATGAAAGAGGCGCAGCGAAGCAGTCGCGAGGCGTCAGAGGTCCGTATTCATGTGCTCGAGAAACGCCTGGATGACGGGCTCGTTGCGCTTGAAAAACACCCACTGGCCGACCCGCTTCGACGTGACCAGACCGGCGCGCTGCAAGGCGGCCAGGTGCGCCGACACCGTGGACTGCGACAGACCGCAGCAGGCGTCGATCTTGCCGGCGCACACGCCCTGGTCCAGCGGCAGTTCCTGGTCGCCGAAGTGCGCTTGCGGGTCCCTCAGCTTCGCGAGGATTTCGCGGCGGATGGGATTGGCAAGCGCCTTGTGGATCGCATCGATGTCGAGAGTCATCGGGGGAATTTCGAGTTCATGAACGGCGGGCAGAGTCGCAGGAGTAACGGCCTGGCAGCTGCATCGCAACAACACGAATCATATATCGTTTTTTTACGATATGCATAAGCCACTACTGCGGATGGGGTCGATAGCAGGGTTTGATGACGGGGATCAATCTGGGCGTGGCGTAGCGCAGTACGGCGGGGCGAGGTCTCGCGCGCTGTGACGCCCGGCTTGCGCCACGGGGGCGTACGAACGCAACTAACGGTCAGCCCCGCCAAGCCCCTCCGAATACGCGCGGAGCTGGCGGCGCAACGAAGAAGGCTAGCTACCGCGCGACCCGTCGCAGCTACGCAGCAAGGCGGCAGCTAGGCCACTCAGCGTTTGCCGTCAAGCAGATCGCCGAGCAATTCGTCGAAAGCGGCTTGCGCGTCTTCCAGCTCCTGCAGGGCGGCGTCGAAGGTTTGCAGCGCGAATTGCGAGGGCCGTCCTTCGCCTTGGGGCGGAAATTGCGATTGCAGCGACGCGAAAGCCGACTGCACCCGCTGCGTGGCAGCCAGCACGCGCTCCATCGCGCGCGATTCTTCGGCTCGCGCCTGTTCGTGATTCATGGGAAAAACTCCGTAGTTCATCCGGCGCGGGCCTCGTGCCTTGCCGTGCCGGTCACTATGCCATGACTCGCACACGCTGCACGGCGGACGCGCCGCTCAGGGGGATCAGTTCAGCGGCAAGCCGCCATTGGCCTTGATTTCACGCAGCGACAGCGCCGACTCGACCGAGGTGACGCCGGGCAGGCTGCGCATCTCGTCGCGCAGGAAGGTGCCGAAGTCGTCGAGATCGCGCGCGACCACCTGCAGCACGTAGTCCGCGCTGCCCGACACGTTGTGGCACGAGAGGATGCGCGAGATGGCCAGCACTTCGCGCTCGAAGCGGGTGGCCACCGCGCGGTCGTGCACCGCGAAGCGCACATAGACGAACGCGACCACGCCATAGCCAAGGGCCGAGCGCGACAGCATGGCGCGGTACTGGTCGATATAGCCGTCGTTCTCGAGGCGCTTCAGGCGGCGCGCGCAAGGCGTTTCGCTCAGGCCGACGATTTCCGCGAGGCGGGCGTTCGACATGCGCCCGTCCTTCTGCAGCGCGGCCAGGATGGCACGGTCGACTTTGTCGAGATCATTCATGGTTGGGGGAAAGCTGCTATGCGATTATGAAATTCTAGCGTATTCCCCTAGCGGTTATTTGTTTTCACCTGTAACTCGCCAGAAATCCCTCCCGCTTTGATAGCAAGATAGAGCCCTTATAAACATGAGGCTCACATGATTTCCGCGCATCTTCTGATCGTCTATATGGCTGCATTGTTCGTCGTCTATGCCGTACCCGGGCCGGACATGGCCCTGCTGCTGCAGACAAGCATTGCACGCGGCGCCCGCACGGGTTTCGCCACGGCCGGCGGTCTGGGTCTGGCGCGGGCGACTCACGTGACCCTGTCCGCGTGCGGGATGGCCGCCTTGCTGCGCAGCGCCCCGTGGCTTTACGAAGTCGTGCGGTACGGCGGCGCGGTGTACCTGGGCTGGGTCGCCGTGCAGATCTTCCGCTCGCCGGTGTTTGCCCTGCCTGCAAGCGCCGCCGTGAGCGACGAACCGCAGCCGTTGCGCGCCGCCTTCGTCAAGGGGCTGCTGACCAATCTGCTCAATCCCAAGGCACTCCTGTTCTGTTCGGTGCTGCTGCCGCAGTTCGTGCGGCCCGAGGCCGGTCCCGTCGCGTTGCAGATGGCCGAGCTCGGCGTCGTGCTGGTGGCGATCGGCGCGTGCTTCGATGCAACCTATGCGATCGGCGCCGCGCGCATTTCGAACTGGATGCGAGCTCATCCGCTCGCGCAAACGGTGCAGCGCTGGACCTTTTCCGCCGCCCTGATCGGCTTTGCCTTGCGCCTGTCGCTCGACTAGCCGCGCGCCGCAGCGCCGGCAAAGTGATTGTGTTAATAAAGGCGATAGACGCGACGGCGCAAACGGCGCCTCGCTGTCTGCCGATACTCAATCACTCACACTATTTGCCGTTCGATGAAGACTTTTCTGCTGTATGCCGTGACCGCCATTGCCGAGATCCTGGGCTGTTATCTACCCTGGCGTTGGCTCAAGGACGGGGGCTCCGCATGGCTGCTGGTGCCCGGCGCGCTGAGTCTCGCCGCGTTTGCGTGGTTACTGACGTTGCACGGCGCGGCCGCCGGCCGGGTGTATGCGGCCTATGGCGGCGTCTACGTGGCGGTGGCGATTCTGTGGCTGTGGTGCGTCGAGCAGGTGCGGCCAACCCTCTGGGACCTGGCCGGTGTGGCGTTCACGCTGGCCGGCATGAGCATCATTGCCTTCCAGCCGCGTATCTGAGCGGTGGCGGCCTGAGTGGCCACGCGAGCGGCCAGCCAGGGCCGCTGCCCTTAACGGCCGCCGAGGTAGTCCAGCTTGCCGAGTTCGACACCGTTGTGGCGCAGGATGTCGTAGCTGGTCGTCACGTGGAAGTAGAAGTTCGGCAGCACGAACTGCAGCAGATAGCTCAGGCCGGTAAATTCGATCGGCCCGCTGCGCATCTTCAGCGTGATCGAGCGTTCTTCCGAGCCGTCGATCTGCGCCGCATTGAATTCCTTCAGGTAATCAATCGTTTTCTGAATGCGCGCGTGCAGGTCTTCGAACGTCGTTTCGACGTCGTCGTACTTGGGCGGCTCGACGCCGGCGAGACGCGCGGCGCAGCCTTTGGCGGTATCGGTCGTGATGTAGACCTGGCGCACGAGCGGCAGCATGTCCGGAAAGAGACGGGCGCCGATGAACACCGACGGGTCGATCTGCTTTTCGGCGGCGTGCGCCTCGGCCTTGCCGAGAATGGCTTGCAGGTTGGTCAAGCCGCGCACCAGCACGGGCACGGACGCTTGATACATCGAAATGGACATGGAACGTTCCTCTGATTCACTCGGATTCTTCGACGCGCGCGCACGTTCGGCGCACGAGCCAATGCAACGGCTGGTTCGCCGCTGCAGCATCATAGCGCGACCTGTGTGACGCACGCATTGACGTTGGCCATCCGGACAACTGTTGCCCGTCCCGGAACTGTGTTGGAATGGATTTGTCGGACGGCTTGACGTGTCCTGGCAACCAGACCCCCGCGTGGGCCGTGCCGCAATCCGTTGCTATCACCGGTACGGATGGGCGCGCCCGCCGGGACTACCGTGCAGCCTCACGGCTGCGCACCGAGGAGTATCGAAACAATGGCCAAGCATCCCCTGCAAGGAAGTGAGCGATCGGTAGCGGAAGGTTCAACGCTGGTCGGCAATTGCAATCCCGCAGAACGCATTCAGGTGCACGTGGTCTTGCGCCGTCACGCGCAGGCGCAGTTCGACGCCTTGCTCGGCAAAATCGAAGCGGGCGATCCGGGCGTCAAGCCGTTGTCGCGTGAAGCCTTTGCCAAGGAATTCGGCGCAGCGGCGGAGGATATCGCCAAGGTCAAAACTTTTGCGGCGCAGTCCGGCCTGACGGTGGTGCGCGAAGACCCGGCTGCGCGCACCGTCGTACTGGGCGGCACGATCGCACAGTTCCAGTCGGCGTTCGACGTGGAACTGCAGCATTACCAGCACCATGCCATCGGCCAGTATCGCGGCCGTACCGGCACGATCAGCGTGCCCGATAATCTATCGGGCATCGTGACGGCCGTGCTGGGGCTCGACAACCGGCCGCAGGCGCGTCCGCACTTCCGTATTCGCCCGCCTATCCACGCGTCGAAGTCGCCGCAGCCGGCGTCGTTCACGCCATTGCAGGTCGCTACGCTCTACCAGTTCCCGCAAGGCGACGGCAGCGGCGAGTGCGTCGGCATTATCGAACTCGGCGGCGGCTACGAGACCTCCGACCTCAATACCTATTTTTCCAACCTCGGCGTCAACGGACCCACGGTGGTCGCGGTGGGCGTCGACAACGGCGCCAACCGGCCCACCGGCGACGCCAATGGGCCGGACGGCGAAGTGACGCTCGATATCGAGGTGGTCGGGGCCATCGCGCCGGGCGCCAAAGTCGCGGTCTACTTCACGACGAACACCGATACCGGCTTCATCGACGCAGTCAGCAGCGCGGTTCACGACACCACCAACAAGCCATCGGTCATTTCGATCAGTTGGGGCGGTCCTGAGTCGTCGTGGACGTCGCAATCGCTGCAGGCGTTCAACAGCGTGCTGCAAGCCGCCGCGACCATGGGCGTGACGGTTTGCGTGGCCTCGGGCGACAGCGGCTCGAGCGATGGTTCGGGCAGCGGCAACGTGGTCGATTTCCCCGCCTCCAGCCCATACGTGCTGGCGTGCGGCGGCACGCGGCTGACGGCGTCGGGGCAAACCATCACGAAGGAGGTGGTGTGGAACGACGGCACCCAGGGCGGCGCGACCGGTGGCGGGGTCAGCACGGCGTTTGCGGTGCCGACGTGGCAGCAGGGCTTGTCGTCCACCAGTAAGGAAGGCGTGAAAACGGCGCTCAGCGGACGCGGCGTGCCGGACGTGGCGGGCGACGCCTCGCCGGACAGCGGCTACGACGTGCTGATCGACGGTTCGCAAACGGTGGTGGGCGGCACGAGCGCGGTGGCGCCGCTGTGGGCGGCGCTGATTGCCCGCATCAATGCGGCCAACGGTGCGCCGGTGGGCTTCGTCAATCCGAAGCTGTATGCCGCGCCCAGCGCGCTGCGCGACATTACGCAGGGCAACAACGGCAGCTATGAAGCATCGGCGGGCTGGGATGCCTGTACCGGACTTGGCAGCCCCAATGGCGAGAAAGTCGCGGCGGCACTATAGTCGTGCGGGCAGGCGTGCGGCGACGCCGCCGCCTGTTTGTGGTGTGCGGGTTTGAGTAGCAAAGCAGAGTGGTTCGTGACCAGAGACAGCGCCTATGCGGCGCCCATACGATGTAAATGACGTAAACGAATCCGATGGAGCGATCATGACGAACACCGAGTCAGGTTCCGGCAGTCCGCAGTCGTCACACAATTCCCATGCTGCTCCCGCCGGGGCGGCCGCGAAGGCGGCGCACCCTGCCGGAGATCAGCCGTTCTTCGATCCCGTCGCTTACGGTAACGGCCCCAACGACTCCGTGACCGACGCGACGGAGAACGCCGCCATCACGAAGCACACGATCGTGATCGGCGGCCGCAAGATTCCCTATACCGCGACGGCCGGCCACCTCGTGACGGTCGATCCAAGCAGTTCCGTCCCCAACGCCAAGATGTTCTACGTGGCGTTCACGGCGGACAACCAGAAGGAAGACACCCGTCCCGTTACGTTTTTCTACAACGGTGGACCGGGTTCGTCCTCGGTCTTCGTGCTGCTCGGCTCGTTTGCGCCGCGCCGTATCAAGACGGCGATGCCGAGCTTCACGCCGCCCGCGCCGTATTCGCTGGAAGACAACCCCGACAGCCTGCTCGACAAGAGCGACCTGGTGTTTATCAATCCGGTCGGCACTGGCTACTCGGCGGCCATTGCGCCGAACACGAACCGCAATTTCTGGGGCGTGGATCAGGACGCGAACTCGATCAAGCAGTTCATCAAGCGCTTTCTGACCAAGAACAACCGCTGGAACTCGCCGAAGTTTCTCTATGGCGAGTCGTACGGCACCGCGCGTAGCTGCGTGCTGGCTTACCTGCTGCACGAGGACGGCGTCGATCTGAACGGCATCACGCTGCAGTCGTCGATTCTCGACTACACGCAGTCGGGCAATCCGGTTGGCGCGTTGCCCACGGCTGCCGCGGACGCCTGGTACCACAAGAAGCTCGGCATCGCGCCCACGCCGACCGATCTCGGCGCGTTTGCCGAAGAAGTCGCCCAGTTCTCGCGCACCGATTACCTTGCCGCGTTGCGCAAAGTGCCGGCCACGGATCCCGCGACGGTCGAAAAGCTGAGCGAATACACCGGTATCGACAAGGCGACGCTGCTCGCGTGGAGTCTCGACATCGCCGGGTACGATAGCCGCGGCAATTCGCTGTTCCTGACCACCTTGCTGAAATCGAAGGGGCTCGCGCTCGGGGAATATGACGGCCGCGTGACCGCCATCGAAACCGGCATCGCGGGCAAGATCAATCCGAACTCGGGCGGCAACGATCCGACCATGACGGCGGTGACGGGCGTCTACACGACCATGTGGAACGTCTATCTGAACGAGCAGTTGCTGTACACGTCGAACTCGTCGTTCACCGATCTGAACGATCAGGCGTTCCAGTACTGGGACTTCAGCCATATCGATCCGACCGGCGCGCAGAAAGGCATCGACGCGAAGGGCAACGTGATTCTCTACACCGCCGGCGACCTCGCGGCGGTCATGGCGCTGAACGTGGACCTGAAGGTGCTGTCGGCGAACGGCTTTTACGACTTTGTCACGCCGTTTTACCAGACCGTGCTCGACCTGCAGCAGATGCCGCTCGTCAGCCCGCAGGTACGCCAGAACCTCTCCGCGCGTTTCTATCCTTCGGGGCACATGATCTATCTCGACGGCAATTCGCGCACGGCGCTCAAAGCGGATGTGGCCAAGATGTATGACGCAGCCGTCGCCAACACCGGCGCTATGTTGCGCATCCGGGATTTGCAGGCCCGCAGGCCGAGCTAGGCGTCGTGCGCGGGTGAGACGGTAGGGTGCGGCAATCTGCTGCACCCGGCACCCGGCGCCAAGCGGCAACGAAAGCACACGACGTATCGGTCATTTCTTCTCCGGTATGCCGCCTGGCCTCTTTCGAAACCGCGTCCGCACCGGGTGAATTTTCCTCGTCGGGAGTGAATGTGTTTTAATTGTCCTGCGAATTTAACCATTCCGCGTCAAGGCCTGGCGCGCTGAAGAATGAATCCAGGAAAGGCAGGCAGGCGGGACGAACCGCAACGCAGCAGGAAATCCGGCGCCGTGTGCGCGTTCAAACAGGCTTATCGTCGTGACGTTGGACGGGTTGCGCGGATTGGCATTGTCGTGATGTTCGGCGCGGTTGCCGGATTGCGCGCCGGCCAGGCCGCGGCGCAGAGTGCCGCGATGCTGGACGAGCACGTGACCCAGCAGTCGATCGCCGGCACGATCTGCCGTCCCGACTACGCCGACGCCGTCTCGCCGCCGTTCGACGTCATGATGGAGTACAAGCAACGGTTGCTGGCCGAGCGCGGCATTGCCGCAGACGACGGCACCGACTACGCGCTCGACCGGCGCGTGCCGGTCTTGCTGGGCGGTTCACCTGACGCACCGGCCAATCTCGACCTGCTGCCGTGGGCGGGCACCGGCGGCGAGCGCCGCAAGGCGCGCTTCGTGGTGCACCTCAAACGTTGCGTCTGCGAAGGCAAATTGAGCCTGAGCGATGCGCAGGCTGCCATCGTCGGTAACTGGTCCGCGGCGTACGCGGGGTTTGGCCGGGACTCGTGCGATGTGAGCGGTGTCAACGTGGCCACCAGCAGCCACGACAGTGAACCATGACACGCTGCGTGCGAGCCGTTCCCATCGTCCCTTGATCCCGTGCCTCGCCTGAAATGTGGCGGTCCCGCCAAAGCGCGCGGTTTAGATATTTGTTTGCGCGCTTATTCAGGTACAGTGCATTAATGGGTTTTTTCGACGCTGCCTGTCTCAGGCGATTACCGTCAACAGGTCATTGCACTTTTCGGCCTGGTCCGGTGAGCCTTGCTGGGAGTGGGATGGCAGGAATCGAAATTGCTCACGACAATGTGTCGCATCGTATCCGCGGTCGATTCTTTCTATCCTGATAACGGGACGAAATTCGAAGGGGAGATTTGAAATGATTGCCTTATATCTGTCATTGGCCGCATTCGGCGCAGCCCTGATCACCGGCGCCGCCGCCATCGCGGAAGCCAGAAAGCGCGCCAGCCTGCAGCCCATCCGCATTCGCAGCACCGACCGCCGCGGGCGCTAAGGCGTTGCGAACATGAACCTGTTCGTCAGTAACATCGCCCAATCGTGTTCCGAGCAGGAGGTGCGCGAGTTTCTCGAGCATGAACTGGGGCACTACGCGAAAAGCATAACGGTTCATGAGATCGGGACGCCCAAGGCGTCTGCCACCGTCGAACTGGCAACGGACGGCCCTTATGTCGGCGAAGTCATTGCGCGGCAGTTGCAGGGCAAGCATCTGGGCGGCGTTCCGCTGGCAGCGAGCGGCGAACTGTTCGACGAAGAAGATCCGCCGCCCGGCTGAGCGGCGCTTTGTCCCAGGTTTTTTAGTCGGCGGCTGGGTGGGCATATGCCCACCCAGCCGTCGGTCACGTCGTCGCGCACTTCTCGATGCGCGATCGATCGTTCACGACTGCTCAGGCCAGTCGAATGGCGTGTACGGCAGTGCACGCTTGTGACGCGTGCTTTCATAGAAGCGCAGCACGGTCTCGCGGGCGGCTGCCGTCACCTCCTTGCCCTCCAGAAAATCGTCGATGTCGTCGTACGGGATGCCATACGCATCTTCGTCGGGACGTTGCGGACGCAACATTTCCAGATCCGCGGTCGGCACCTTGTGCGCCAGTGCGTCGGGGGCGCCCAGGGCTCGGGCGACAGCACGCACCCGTCGTTTATTGAGGCCCGCGAGCGGCAGGATGTCCGCGCCGCCATCGCCGAATTTGGTGAAAAATCCCATGACCGATTCGGCCGCATGGTCGGTGCCGATCACGACGCCGCCGCGCGCTCCCGCCACCGCGTACTGCGCAATCATGCGTTGCCGCGCCTTGATATTGCCGTGCACGAAGTCCTGCTGCGCGGCGTCGGCGAACGGCACGCCGGCGGCGCTCAGTGAGGCGAGCATGGCGTCGGCCGCGGGCTTGATGTCGATACTCAGGTTTTCGTCGGCGCGAATGAAGGCGAGTGCCTGCTGCGCATCCGCTTCGTCCTGCTGGACCCCATAAGGCAGGCGCACCGCGACGAAGCGCGCTTCGTAGTGCTCCGCGCGCAAGCGTTCGACCGCAATCTGCGCGAGACGCCCCGCCGTGGTTGAATCGACGCCGCCGCTAATGCCTAGCACATAGGTCTTCAGACCGCTCGCGCGCAGGTACTGCACAAGAAACGCGACGCGCCGCTCGATCTCCCGCTCTGCGACGAAGTCCTCGGTGACATGCATTTCCGCGGCGATGCGCCGTTGGCGTTCGAGCGAATCGGGTTGAGTCATGTTCTTCCTTTGCAAGTGGGCGGTTGACCGAAAGGGAGGCCGGGCCCGTGTTCAACTGGGCATGGCCGGTGGCTATTTTGCCGGTTATGCCGCTCATCTGCAGCAGCCGGTTTAGCGGGGCATTTCCAGTTTATATTCAATCTGCTGGTCGATTTAAATGCGTCAGCGCGGTGTCAGATAAATGTCGGATATTGAAAGCGTGGCCCGCGGCGAGCGAGCGGAACGGTGATCGACAGAAATAGATGCGCTGAGTAATATCGTGTCTATCTGCACGCTGAATGGACCGCCTGACGGTCAATGCTTGACGGTCGATAACAGGCAGATTTCCTCAAATACACGATGAACCACAAGAAGCGGCTTGACCAGCCTGTGAAAAACAGAACGTTTCATTGGACTGAAATTCATCGGCGTATCGCTAACCGGGCGCCATGCGTTGAAAATAAAATCCGTGCGTTGTCCGCCGTATTATTTTCGTGCTGTTTTAGCCTTGCGTTCGCTGCGGGTACGCCGAAGAGCGAAGCCGCGCCGCCGGTCGATATCACGGCCTCCGCCGTCGCGGCGCCGGACGCCGCGGGGGTGGTCGATCCGCATCGGGCGCTGCTGTTGCGCGCCGTGTTTGCCCGCGTCGTCACCCGCCGTCTGAATGTGCCGGCGGCGGCCCAGCAGGAATACGGCGAACGGCTCGAGGCGGCGCTTGAGCAAAATCAGCTCGGCAATCTGTCGGGCGAATACGTCGTGCTGGTCGATCGGAACGCCAACGTCCAGGCGCTCTTCATCTATTTTCGTCCTACGCCTTCCGACAAGTGGGTGATGATCGGGGCGTCCCCAGTAGCGACGGGAAGGCCGGGCGAGTTCGACCACTTCATCACGCCGCTCGGCGTGTTCGAACATACGCCCGACAACATGGATTTCCGCGCCGAAGGCACGATGAACCAGAACGGCATTCGCGGCTACGGCAAGCGCGACATGCGGATCTTCGATCTCGGCTGGGCGCAGGGCGAACGCGGCTGGGGCAAGGGGGGCATGTCGCAGATGCGCTTTCAGATGCATGCCACGGATCCCGACAAGCTCGAACCGCTGCTCGGCATTCGTCATTCGAAAGGCTGCGTGCGGATTCCCGCGTCGCTCAATGTGTTCTTCGATCACTACGGCATTCTCGATGCCGAGTATGAGGCGCTTGTCGAGTCGGGCAAGTCGCTATGGGTGCTGCATAGCGATCGTCAGGTGACGCCGTGGGCAGGGCGTTACATCGTCGTGGTCGACTCGGAACGCAAGAAGCGTCCGGCATGGTCGCCGGCGCCGGGCAGCAAAGCGGTGGCGAAAGTGCCGGCCGCCGCGGATACGGCCGATTGACAGGGGCGGGCGCGGCAAAGCCTGCCGGAGCGCTTAGTCGAACCTCGGTCGAATATCAACCCGCCTCACCGTGCCAACAGCACCGCCCCCGCGCCGAGCAGGCCGCCGCACACGGCACACGCCCACAGCAGGATCCGCGTGCGCCGATATTCGACACCGAGCTCGCGCATCAGATGCGCATGCTGCCGCGCGCCTCCCGCGTCATGCTGGCGCTGCAGGTAGCGCACCGCGAGTTGCGGCACGCGTGGCAGCATATGCGCGAGATGCGGCAACTCCTGGCCGATGCGCTTGATCCAGCCGCGATGGTCGACGTCGCGCTGCGCGATGCCGGCCAGCACGGAGCGCGCGACGTTCCAGGTATCGACGCCCGGATGCAGGGCGCGCGCCAGCATCTCCGCCTGTTCGAACGAGCGCTGGGCGGTCGCGAGCCGTGGCGAAACGGCGCCTTCGAACGGCTGCACCGCGTGCAGCAGATGATGAAACAGCGCGCCGGCCGTGCGGTCCGCGGGCTCGGCCGCGAAATGCGCTTCGCTGCGCCGGCGCAGCTCGGCCTCCAGCACTTCGGTGCGGGTCGACGCATCGACGTGGCCGGCGTCGCGATGCAGGTCGGCGAGGCGCGCGTAGTCCTGGTCGAACAAGGCGGTGGCGCCATGCACGAAGAATTCGCGTTCGTGCGAGGAGAGGCTCGACATCGCCGCAAATTCGGCCAGCACGATACGGCCGAGCGTGTCGGGTTCGATGCTCACGCGCACATGCCCGGCGTCGAACGTGGCGTGAAAGAAGCCGTGCTGGAAGGCCTGCTCGGTGACCACCTCGACGAGGTGCGTAGCCAGCGGCGCGAGCTTGACGCGATGCTCGAGCAAGCCGGGGAGATCCGTGGCGGCCAGCGTCTCGATGTGCTGCACCGCGAGCGTATGCGTGCCGCACAACTCCCAGATCACGTCCGGCACGGCAAGCCGTTTGTCGCCGTCGAAGTGATGGCCGGTCTGGCTCAGATTGGCCGCTTCGGCGCGCAGGTCGAAGCGCCGCAGCACGTCGTCGGTGAAGGACTGGGCAAGCGCGCGGACTTGCAGGCGGCGCGCGCTGCCGGAGAATTTTTCCAGCCAGCGGGCCACCCAGCGCAGCAACGCCAGTTCGTCGCCGATCTGCTGGACCTGCGCCGCGCGGACGAATTTGATCGCAATGTCGCGGTGGCCGTTTACCGGCACGGCGAGGCGGGCGAGATGAGTCTGCTCGGCGAAGCCGCTGCGCGCGGGGACCCGGTCGATCTGCGCGAAGAGCCCTGTCAACGGACGCCCGAGCGCGCTCGCCAGCGCCGCCTCGACCTGCTCCGGCGGCAGCGGCGTTTCCAGCCGGCCGATCGCATCGAAGGCGTCATGCAGGGTGCCGGTGGCGAGTTCCGGGCGCGTCGCCAGGGTCTGGATAAAGGTGGTGGCGAGCGGTCCCAGCGCGGGCAGCATGCTGTGCAGGCTGTTGCGGCCGCCTTCGGTGGCATGCACACGCTTCACGAGCGTGATCATCCAGTGCAGCTTGTGCTCGCGCGGGGCCGCGAGCCAGAAGAGACGCGCGCCGAAGCGCAGCGCATGGAAGAGCAGCAGTAATCGGCGAAACAGAGGTGGCATGGGCAGACCGGGTGACGCGGCGCGCATCGGACAACACGCTGCCTGAGCCGTCAGGTTAGCAGGGAAGCGTGGCAACAGGAGCATCCGCACGCGCCGCGTACTACAATACGGCGCACTCCTGAACCTAAGTGCGCCGCTCGCCGGCCGTCTATCGATGCTTGCTGAACAACGTCATCAATACATTCTCGCGCAAGTCACTCGGAACGGCGCGCTGTCGGTAGCCGAGCTGGTACGCGAACTGAACGTCTCGCGCGAAACCATCCGGCGCGATCTGAATACCCTGGCCAGTCGCGGCCTGATCGTGACGACGCACGGCGGCGCATTGTCGGGCGATCGCCGCGAGCCCGATCTGGATGTCCGCGAGGCGGCCAACGCCAGCGCCAAGCGGGCTATCGGCGAACGCGCGGCCGAACTGGTACCGGACGGCGCCTCGCTCATCATCGACTCGGGCAGCACCACGCAGGCCGTGGCGCGCGCACTGACCGGGCGGCACCGGCTCACGGTGTATACCAATGACTGGCGCATCGCCTTGCTGCTCGGCCGGCGTAACGAGAATCGCGTGACGTTGCTGGGCGGCGAGCTCTCGGAGAACGAGGACGCCACCTTCGGCCTCGACACGGTGCAGCAATTGACGCAGTACCACGCGGATTTTGCCTTCGTCGGCGCGGGCGGCATTACGCCAGATGCCTGGCTGACCGACTACACGCGCATGGTCGCCGAAGTGCGCAGCCGGATGATCTCGGCTGCGAATCTGGTGGTGGTCGTGGCGGACAATTCAAAGTTCGGGCGGGTCACGCCGGTGCGCATCAACGGCTTCGAAAGCGCGCGCTATCTCGTGACCGAGCTGGCGCCGGACCGCACGCTCGCCAAGGCCATCGCCGCGCGCGGGCCGGAACTGCTGATCGCCTGATCAGGTCAGTGACCGGACCCGCGACGGTCTCATTTGACGCTCAGCCCGAGACAGGCCAGTGTGCGGCCGATCGCGGCGACTGCGTTGTGCAGTTCGTTAGCGTCGATCGCACCGATACAGCCCACCCGGAACGTCTCCACCTGGGTCAGCTTGCCCGGATACAGCACATAACCGGCCTCGCGCACAGCGGTGTAGAAATCCGCAAAATTCCACGCCGGATCGCGCGGTGCATGGAAGGTCACGATCACCGGCGCCTGCACCGCCGGTTTCAGGAACGGCTCGAAGCCGAGCGCCGTCATGCCCTCGATCAAGGCCGCGCAGTTGCGCATGTAGCGCGCGCCGCGGGCGGGCTGGCCGCCTTGCGCGATGAACTGGTCGAGTGCGCAGCGCAGCGCGGCAAGCACGTGCGTGGGCGGCGTGAAGCGCCATTGCGTGGTCTTCTGCATGTACGCGTATTGATCCTGCAGGTCGAGCGCGAGCGAAGGCGAACGGCCCGCGGCGGCGTCCAGCACGCTGCGGCGCACAATCACGAACCCCATGCCCGGCACACCCTCCAGACATTTGCCGCTGGCCGACACCAGCGCGTCGATGCCGCCCTTGCGCAGATCGATGGGCAGGGCGCCGAACGAACTCATGGCGTCCACAATCAGGCTCTTGCCGTGCCGCTGACACAGTGCGGCGATATCGTCGAGCGGATTGAGCAGGCCGGCGCTCGTCTCCAGGTGCACCTGAGCCACATGGGTAATGCGCGAGTCGCGGTTGAAGGCGTCCTCGATCGCCGCTGCGCTGACCGGCTCGTCCTCGCGCAGCGGCAGTTCCACATACGCAATGCCGAGCCGCTGCAGGATGCGGATCAGGCGCGCGCAGTACGCGCCGTTGTTGGGCACCAGCACGCAGCCCTGGCGCGGCACCAGCGTGCCGATGGCCGCTTCGACGGCAAAGGTGCCGCTGCCCTGCAACGGCACACAAACGTAGTCGTTTTCGCCGTGTACGATCTCGACGAGGTCGGCGCACACAGTCTGGGTCATCCGGTTGAAGGCGGCATCCCACGAACCCCAGTCGCGCAGCATGGCCTGGCGCGTGGCGGGCGAGGTTGTCAGCGGCCCCGGGGTGAGCAGGATCGGGTCGTTTCCAGTAATCACAAAGCCTCCGTCGTCAGATGAATAAACTTTTTTGACCACATTCCGATTTGCATATTATTGGCGAATTGTGTCATTTGTTGGAAATAGACAGAATGGTCACGGCGCTGTCACGGAAACCTGCAATCCTTGCGGTGCCCGTTCAGGCAAGGCAGGCAGCGCCAAAGTGCGAGGTTGGCTGTAAGTCTGGCTGGAAAAGAAGCAGCAAGGTTGTCAGCAATCTGCAATCGCACTATCCTGGCAATCGGCTGTGGGCATACGCAAGCGGCGCGGCGCTACCGCCGTCAAATCACAACAGGTATCGGGTTTTCCCGACCGTCTGGTTTATTGCCTTTCGGAGAGAGCGACATGAAAAAGACGAATCACCTTCGCGCGACTGCCAACATCGTCCGCAAAACTTTGCCGGCACTCGTGGTGGCTGCTGCATTTGGAGGCACGGCGCTGCCGGCCCAGGCCGCCGACGCGGTGGTGCTGTACACGGCCGACGGCCTCGAAAATCTCTACAAGGATGTGCTGCCGGGTTTTGAAAAGCAGGAAGGCGTCAAGGTCAACATCGTGACGGCAGGCAGCGGTGAAGTGGTGAACCGCGCGACGATCGAAAAGGACCAGCCGAAGGCCGACGTTCTCGTCACGCTGCCGCCGTTCATCCAGCAAGCCGATCAGTCCGGCCTGCTGCAGGCTTACCAGAGCGCCAACTACAAGAACGTGCCGGCGATCGCCAAGGCGTCGAACGGGACGTGGGCGACGTTCGTGAACAACTACTTCTCGTTCGCGATCAACCCGGACGTCGTGAAGACCCAGCCGAAGACGTTTGCCGATCTGCTGCATCCGGATTACACCGGCAAGATTGCTTACTCGAACCCGGCGACCGCCGGCGACGGCATGGCCGTGATCATCCTCACGACCTCGCTGATGGGTGAAGACAAGGCGTTCGACTATCTGAAGAAGCTGGAGCAAAGCGCCAAGTTCCACACCAAGGGCACGGGCTACCTCGACGTGCTGCTTTCGCGCAACGAAATCTCGCTCGCCAACGGCGACCTGCAGATGGACCTGGACGACGCAGCCAATGGCGGCCTGTCGCTCAAGCCTATCTTCCTCGCCGCAGCGCCCGGCGGCAAGCCGACGACCTTCCAGTTGCCGTACGCGATCGGCCTGATCAAGAACGGCCCGAACCAGGCTGAAGGCAAGAAGCTGATCGACTACCTGATGTCGAAGGAAGTGCAGGCCAAGGTGCCGGACATCTTCGGTATCCCGGGCCGCACCGACGTGCCGCTCGCCGGCAAGAACGGTGAAGCGGTGAAGCAGGCCATCGCCGGCGTGAAGCTGATTCCGGTGGACTGGACCCAGGTGATGGCGAAGAAGGCCGACTGGACCGCGCGTTGGAAGAACGACGTGATCGGTGACTCCGGCAAGCAGGTCGAAGTCGTCAAGCCGGCGCAGTAAGCAGCAGGTCTCGCAGCACGCCTCGGCCGCCGTTGCCATGCAGTTGCCACGTGGTTGCCGGATAGTTGGCTGGATGCACGGCTAACTATCCGACTATTCGACTGGCTGGGCGGCCGGGGCCTTTACCCGCAATACCTTAGTTGGAGGATGAATCCGGTGAATACCGCCACTCTTGCCCCTGGCGCGCTCGGCGCCTCACCGGAGGCGCTCGCTGCGGCGCAACCGGGCACGCCCGGCGGCGTGCAGATCGAGCATCTGACCGTGCGCTTCGGCACGCGCACGGTGCTCGACGACCTGTCGCTGAACATCGAGCGCGGCGAATTGCTGACGGTGCTCGGCCGCAGCGGTTGTGGCAAGACGACGCTGTTGCGTTTCATCGCCGGATTCATCGAGGCGGACGGACTGGCCGGCACCTTGACGGTGGCCGGTCACGACCTCACACACGTGCCGCCGCACAAGCGCAATCTCGGTCTGCTGTTCCAGAGCTACGCGCTGTTTCCGCATCTCTCAGTGTTCGATAACGTGGCATTCGGCTTACGCGCGCGTCGCGAGTCGTCCAAGGATATTGCCCGGCGCGTCGCGGAAGCGCTCAAGCTCGTGCAACTGGGCGATGCCGGTCATGTGATGCCGGCGCAACTTTCGGGTGGCATGCAGCAGCGCGTGGCGCTCGCTCGTGCGCTCGTGATCGAGCCGGATGTGCTGCTGCTCGACGAACCCCTTTCCGCACTCGATGCCAATCTGCGCGCCTCGGTGCGCTCCGAACTGAAGGCGCTGCATGAGCGCCTGCCGAATCTGACCATCGTCTGCGTGACGCACGATCAGGACGACGCGCTGGTGCTGTCCGACCGCACGCTGCTGATGCGCGAAGGCCATATCGCGCAACTCGGCACGCCGCAGCAACTGTACGACCAGCCGAACGACGGCTTCGTCGCGCGTTATCTCGGCGCGGCCAATCTGCTGCCGCCGCACGTTGCGTTTTCGATGGGCGATTCGCGCTACAACGAGCGCGAGCGGGTGGCCTGCCTGCGTCCCGAGGCGCTGCGGATCGTTCCGCTCGGCGAAGGACATCTGCACGGCTTGATCACTTCGGTCGAATGGTACGGCGCGGTGCTGTCGGTATCCGTCGTCCTCGACGCAATGCCTAACGAACCCGTGCTCGTCACCATGCAGCGCGGCCACGGCATGTCGCCCGAAAAGGGCGCGCGTATCTCCCTGCGTTACGAGGCAGACGATGTCGTCCTTATCAACCCCTGATAGCCCGGACGCGCTCGGCGACGCGCGGCGCGCCGCCACCTTCGCATCGCACGCGGCCGCGGTGCGCCGCCGCGAACGCGCGGCTCAATGGCATTTGCTGTTCCTCGCCGTGGTGGTGCTGGGGCCGCTGGTGATCTATCCGCTGGTGCGGCTCGTGTTGCTGAGCCTGACCGGCCCGCACGGCGGATTCGGTTTCCAGGCTTACGGCAACTTCTTCGGCAATCCCGAAACGCGCGGCGTGGTCGGCACGACGTTGTGGATCCTGTTCGCGAGTGCGGGTCTGGCTTCGCTGCTCGGTGTGGCGCTGGCCTCGCTGCTGTTCTTCAAGCCATTTCCCGGCGCGCGGCTCGTGACGCGTTTCCTCGAACTGTTCGTCGCGTTTCCCTCGTTTCTCGTGGCCTTCACGCTGATCTTTCTGTACGGCTCGCAAGGCTCGGTCAGTATCGGCTTGCAGCGGCTGTTCCATCTGCAGGCGCCGCCGCTCGACTTCCTGTTCGGCGTGGGCGGCGTAATTCTCGCGGAAGTGGTGTTCTACGCGCCGTTCGTCGTGCGTCCCACACTCGCTTCGTTCGCGACGCTCGACATGCGCCTGATCGAAGCCGCCCGCAGTCTCGGTGCGAACGGCCTGATGGTGGCGTTCAAGGTGATCCTGCCGCTGGCGTGGCCGGGCATTGCAGCCGGGACGATTCTCTGCTTCCTGCTGACCCTGAACGAGTTCGGCATTCTGCTGGTGCTCGGCAGCGCGCATCTGATCACGCTGCCGGTGGCCATCTACAGTTCGGCGACCGTCGATCTGGATCTGCCGACCGCCGCCGCCGGTGCGGTCGTGATGCTGATGATGTCTTTGTCGCTGTATGCGTTGTACCGCCAGGTCAACCGACGCAAGGTTAGAGGAGCACGGTAATGGCCGTCGAACTGGATCCCACTGTTTTGCCGGTCATGCACAAGCGTGCGCGGCCGGTGCAGCGCAGTCTGCTGACGCGCGTCGCCGGCGGCGTGTTCATGGCGTTCGCCGCCTTGCTGTGCTTCTGGCTGTTCGTGTTGCCGGTGGTGGTGGTGGCGCTGTCGAGCGTAGCCGCCCATTGGTCGGGCACGATGCTGCCCGACGGTTTCAGCATGCGCTGGTTCGAGCGGCTCGGTTCGAGCGATTTCGATGCGCTCAGCACGAGCCTCGAGATCGGCTTCGGCGTGGCGGTACTGGGCACGATCCTCGGACTTTGGCTGGCGCTGGCGCTCGAAGGACGCGACCGCCGCGGGCTGGGCGCGCTCGTCGATACGATCGCGATGATGCCCAACGGCGTGCCGAGCGTGGTGCTTGGGCTCGCCGTGCTGATTGCGTATCACAAGCGCCCACTCGACCTGTCGAGTTCGGCGGCGATTGTCGTGTTCGTGCAGCTCGCCCTGGTGTTGCCGTTCTGCTACCGCTGCGCGGCCGCCGCGTTGCGCCCGGAGCTGACCATTCTGCGCGAGGCCGCCGCGAGTCTCGGCGCGCCGCCGGCGATGGTGCTGCGGCGTGTCGTGCTGCCGCAACTGGTGCCGGCCATCCGCGCGAGTCTCGCGCTTGGCTTCGCGCTTTCGCTCGGCGAACTGGGTGCGACGCTGACTGTTTATCCGCCAGGCTTCGCGACGGTGCCGATCGTCGTGGTCGGCCAGGTCGAGCGCGGATACTACCTGCCGGCCTCCGCGCTCTCGCTGATCCTGCTGCTTGTCTCACTCGCTGCGCTGCTGCTGATCGCCGCGCGGGTCCCGCGCCGCCGAACCGACTGACCGGCCGCTTGCCCTGACTTCCGGTGTCGAACGCCAAGTTGCTGTTCGACACATGTTGATGTGGCAAAAAATGTCGAAATGACTGAAAATATGGAAACAGCCTCAGCCGATCCGATTGACGTCGTACGCCGGCATTCGCTCACGGCGCTGGTGCGCGACGAGATTGAACGGAACATCATTGAAGGCGCGCTGGTTCCCGGCGCCAAGCTCAACGAGGCGGACTGGGCCGCGCGTCTGCAGGTCTCGCGGGGTCCGGTGCGCGAAGCGTTCCGCGCGCTCGAGCAGGCGGGGCTGGTGCGGACCGAAAAGAACCGCGGCGTGTTCGTGCGGGTCGTGTCGCTCGCGGAGGCGGATGAGATTTACGCCGTGCGGGCCGTGCTGGAAGAGGCGGCGTGCCGGATGCTGGCGGCGAGCATCGACGCGGCGCAACTGGCGGGTCTGCGCAAGCAGATCGACGCGATGCGCAGCGCGCTCGACACGGCGGACCATGATGCCTATGCACGCGCCAATGTGGCGTTCCACGACGGCATCGTCGCGGCGGCAGGAAATACCAAGCTGTATGAGACGTACCGGCGTCTGGTGGGTGAACTGAGTTTGTTCCGGCGCGCGGCGCTGGTTGTGCATGCCGACGCGATGGAGCGCTCGCTGGCCGAGCATCGCGCCATTCTGACAGCGCTCGCGTCGCGCGATGCCGAGCATGCCGCGGCGCTGATGCATGCGCACGTGAACGGCGGTTTGCAGCGGGCGCATGAGGCTTGTCAAGCGGCCGAGGCGGCCGGCCAGCAAGCTTAGGCGGTTGAACCGGCGGGACAGTGGAGCATGTTGCCGTTGCCCGCCCCGATCGACGAAGAACGCGCGGAATCACGCGCAGGGAAGAGAGCGATGTCTATCCAGTCCGAACAGAGCGAGCGCGGTGTGGAAGTGAATGGCCGGGCCTACCGGCTGTCGCCGAGGCCTACGGTCGTTGTGTGCGTCGACGGTTGCGAGTACGACTATCTTGAAGCCGCGGTGGCGGCGGGCGTCGCTCCGTTCATCGGCAAGATGCTCAAAGAGGGCACGGCGCTCAAAGGCGATTGCGTGATTCCCTCGTTCACCAACCCCAATAACCTGTCCATCGTCTGCGGTGTGCCGCCTTCGGTGCATGGCATTTGCGGCAACTACTTCTGGGATCCGCAGGCCAACGGCGGCGAGGGCGCGGAAGTGATGATGAACGATCCCGCCTATCTGCGCGCGGGGACACTCCTTGCCGCCGCCGCCGGGCAAGGCGCGGCGGTCGCCGTGGTGACGGCGAAAGACAAGTTGCGCCGCCTGCTCGGCTGGCAACTGAAAGGCATCTGTTTCTCGGCGGAGAAAGCGGACACGGTGACGCTGGAAGAAAACGGCATCGCGGATGTGCTCGATCTGGTGGGCTTGCCGGTGCCGGATGTGTATAGCGCGGGGTTGTCCGAGTTCGTCTTTGCCGCTGGCGTGCGTCTCGCGCAAACGCGCAAGCTCGATCTGATGTACCTGTCCACCACGGACTATATCCAGCACAAGTGGGCGCCGGGCACCCAGGGCGCGAACGATTTTTACGCGATGATGGACCGCTATCTCGCGCAACTCGACGAACTCGGCTGGGTGATCGGCCTGACCGCCGACCATGGCATGAATGCCAAGCACGACCCGCTGACCGGCGAGCCGAATGTGATCTATCTGCAGGATGTGATGGACGAATGGCTGGGCGCGCGCAAGACTCGCGTGATCTTGCCGATTACGGATCCGTATGTGGTCCACCACGGCGCGCTCGGGTCGTTTGCCACGATCTATCTACCGCATGAGGTGAATGCGGGGCAGGTGATCGAACGGCTGGGCGGTCTTGAGGGCGTCGAAGTCGTGCTCGATAACCGCGCGGCTTGCGAGCGCTTCGAATTGCCGAACGACCGCGTGGGCGACATCGTAGTGGTCAGTACGCGTGATGTAGTGCTCGGCACGCGTCGCGACGAGCATGACCTCTCAGGGCTGACAGTGCCGCTGCGCTCGCACGGCGGCATCTCCGAACAGGTCGTGCCGCTGATCTTCAACCGGCATCTTGAAGGTCTGGTCGAAGGCAAGCGCTTGCGCAATTTCGACGTATTCGATCTTGCCCTGAACCACGTGGCGGCAGCATGAATGCCGTGCTGACGGACCATCCTGCGTTTCGCGTCGAAGCTCTGCGCCTGAAGGGCGAACGGGCGTCGCGCGAACGCACGCTCGACGTGTTCGATCCGTATACCGGATTGCGCGTCGGCACGGTGCCGTTGGCAAGCATCGACGATGTGCGCGCCGCGTTCGAATACGCCGGCGCCTATCAGGCGAAGCTCACGCGCTACGAGCGCTCGCAGATTCTCGAACGCGCGGCTGGCTTGCTGCGCGAGCGTAGCGAGGCTGCATCGGATCTGATCTCGCTCGAATCCGGTCTCTCGAAGCAGGATTCGCGTTACGAGATCGGGCGGGTTGCCGACGTGTTCAGGTTCGCCGCGATCGAAGCCTTGCGCGACGACTGCCAGAGCTTCTCGTGCGATCTGACGCCGCACGGCAAGAAGCGCCGCGTGTTTGCGCAGCGTGAGCCGCTCGCCGGTGTGATCGTCGCGATTACGCCTTTCAACCATCCGATGAACCAGGTCGCACACAAGGTCGCGCCGGCTATCGCGACCAACAATCGGGTCTTGCTGAAACCGTCCGAGAAGGTGCCGCTCTCGGCTTTCTATCTGGCCGATCTCCTGTATGAGGCCGGGTTGCCCGAGCCGATGCTGCAGGTGCTGACCGGTGACCCGCGCGAGATCGCCGACGAGCTGATTACGCACCCGCTTGCCGAACTGGTGACGTTCACGGGTGGTGTCGCGATCGGCAAATATATTGCCGCGAAAGCGGCGTATCGGCGTGTCGTGCTGGAACTGGGCGGCAACGATCCGTTGATCGTCCTCGAAGACGCCGATCTCGAACGTGCGGCCACGCTTGCTGTGCAGGGCTCCTATAAGAACTCGGGCCAGCGCTGCACGGCCGTCAAGCGCATGCTGGTGCAAAAGAGCGTGGCGGCGCCATTTACCGAGCTGGTGGTCGAGAAGACGCGCGCGTGGTCCTACGGCGATCCGTTCGATGCCGCGAACCAGATGGGCACCGTCATCGACGAAGCCGCGGCGCAACTTTTCGAAGCGCGCGTCAATGAGGCGGTGGCCTGCGGCGCGCGCCTGCTGGTGGGGAACGAGCGCTCGGGCGCGCTTTATGCGCCCACCGTGGTGGATCGCGTGGATCCGGCGATGTCGCTGGTGCGCGAGGAAACCTTTGGGCCGGTGTCGCCCATCATTACGTTCGACACGCTCGACGACGCGATCCGGATCAGCAATGGCACGGCGTTCGGATTGTCGTCGGGTGTGTGCACCAACCGTCAGGATGCGATTACGCGGCTCATCAACGAATTGCGGGTCGGTACGGTCAACGTGTGGGAAGTGCCGGGTTACCGGATCGAGCTGACGCCGTTCGGCGGCATCAAGGATTCGGGGTTGGGTTACAAGGAAGGGGTGCAGGAAGCCATGAAGAGCTTTACCAACCTCAAGACATTTTCTTTACCTTGGGAGTAGTGGTGTGGCTTTGAGTCTGAATGACATTCGTACCCTGTTTGAGCAGCACGGCAGTCTTGCGTATAGCGGCGAGCCGGTGACGCAGTTGGAACATGCGCTGCAAAGCGCCGCATTGGCAGAAGACGAGGGCGCGAGCGACGAGCTGGTTGCGGCGGCCTTCCTGCATGACCTTGGGCATTTGCTGAATCGTTTCGGCGACACGCCGAGCGAGCGCGGTATCGACGATCTGCACCAGTACTTCGCATTGCCGTTTCTGCGGCCGGTTTTGCCGGAGGCGGTGCTGGAGCCGATCCGGCTGCACGTCGACGCCAAACGCTGCCTCTGTGCAATCGACGACACGTATTTCGGTCTTCTCTCCGCCGATTCCGTGCGCAGTCTTGAGTTGCAGGGCGGCATCTTCAGCCGGCAGGAAGCCGAGACGTTCCTCAGCAAGCCTTATGCGGAGGACGCACTACGCGTGCGCCGCTGGGACGATCTGGCCAAGGAAGCGAACCGTGCAACCCCGGATCTGGATCATTACCTGAGCGTTGTAGAGCGGGTGATGGAGACGCACGCGACGGCCTAAGCTGAGCCGCTCACTCCTGTATGTCGAGGTGCCCGTGACCGGTGCGTGGCGGGGCTTCGTTTCCCCTTTTATGAGTGTCAAAATAACGCTTGCCAGGCCCGGGTGGGGTCGCTAGAATCTCGTTCTTTCGCGTTCCGGACACCGGAGCGCGGGGACGGGAGAGCCAGCAGTGGCAAGGCTTTCGGCGAAGTGGGCAGGTTCAGGAAGTTAAAAAAACCTGTTGACGCTGTAGCGAAAGTTCTTCATAATCTCGTTTCTCTGCTGCTGATGCAGCGACGCAGAACGAAGCGGTACCGGGTGGTTGAAGTGCGGTGCCGGTTTGGTAGTGGATGCGGACTCGATCTTTAAAAATTAACAGCCGATAAGTGTGGGCGCTTGATGGCGACGCGAGCCGGATTCTTCGGAATCTGGCATGAAGCGAAAGTATCAAGTCTCACACAGTATTAGAGGAAGGTTTGCCTGTTGAGAGACAGGCGTAATCATCGTCAGTACGTTGAGTGAGCGACCGGGTTCGAAAGAGCCCGAAAACAGTAACAGGAATTGAACTGAAGAGTTTGATCCTGGCTCAGATTGAACGCTGGCGGCATGCCTTACACATGCAAGTCGAACGGCAGCACGGGGGCAACCCTGGTGGCGAGTGGCGAACGGGTGAGTAATACATCGGAACGTGTCCTGTAGTGGGGGATAGCCCGGCGAAAGCCGGATTAATACCGCATACGCTCTACGGAGGAAAGGGGGGGATCTTAGGACCTCTCGCTACAGGGGCGGCCGATGGCAGATTAGCTAGTTGGTGGGGTAAAGGCCTACCAAGGCGACGATCTGTAGCTGGTCTGAGAGGACGACCAGCCACACTGGGACTGAGACACGGCCCAGACTCCTACGGGAGGCAGCAGTGGGGAATTTTGGACAATGGGGGCAACCCTGATCCAGCAATGCCGCGTGTGTGAAGAAGGCCTTCGGGTTGTAAAGCACTTTTGTCCGGAAAGAAATCATCCTGGTTAATACCCGGGGTGGATGACGGTACCGGAAGAATAAGCACCGGCTAACTACGTGCCAGCAGCCGCGGTAATACGTAGGGTGCAAGCGTTAATCGGAATTACTGGGCGTAAAGCGTGCGCAGGCGGTTCGCTAAGACAGATGTGAAATCCCCGGGCTTAACCTGGGAACTGCATTTGTGACTGGCGGGCTAGAGTATGGCAGAGGGGGGTAGAATTCCACGTGTAGCAGTGAAATGCGTAGAGATGTGGAGGAATACCGATGGCGAAGGCAGCCCCCTGGGCCAATACTGACGCTCATGCACGAAAGCGTGGGGAGCAAACAGGATTAGATACCCTGGTAGTCCACGCCCTAAACGATGTCAACTAGTTGTCGGGTCTTCATTGACTTGGTAACGTAGCTAACGCGTGAAGTTGACCGCCTGGGGAGTACGGTCGCAAGATTAAAACTCAAAGGAATTGACGGGGACCCGCACAAGCGGTGGATGATGTGGATTAATTCGATGCAACGCGAAAAACCTTACCTACCCTTGACATGGTCGGAACCCTGCTGAAAGGTGGGGGTGCTCGAAAGAGAACCGATACACAGGTGCTGCATGGCTGTCGTCAGCTCGTGTCGTGAGATGTTGGGTTAAGTCCCGCAACGAGCGCAACCCTTGTCCCTAGTTGCTACGCAAGAGCACTCTAGGGAGACTGCCGGTGACAAACCGGAGGAAGGTGGGGATGACGTCAAGTCCTCATGGCCCTTATGGGTAGGGCTTCACACGTCATACAATGGTCGGAACAGAGGGTCGCCAACCCGCGAGGGGGAGCCAATCCCAGAAAACCGATCGTAGTCCGGATCGCACTCTGCAACTCGAGTGCGTGAAGCTGGAATCGCTAGTAATCGCGGATCAGCATGCCGCGGTGAATACGTTCCCGGGTCTTGTACACACCGCCCGTCACACCATGGGAGTGGGTTTTACCAGAAGTGGCTAGTCTAACCGCAAGGAGGACGGTCACCACGGTAGGATTCATGACTGGGGTGAAGTCGTAACAAGGTAGCCGTATCGGAAGGTGCGGCTGGATCACCTCCTTTCTCGAGCTCACGTGTTCAAGTTGAGCGCTCACGCTTATCGGCTGTGAAAAAGACAGACTCAGGGGTCTGTAGCTCAGTCGGTTAGAGCACCGTCTTGATAAGGCGGGGGTCGATGGTTCGAATCCATCCAGACCCACCACTGTTTCTGCGGTGGCTGCGCTAACCGATCACCCCTGGGTATCAAGACAGATGAAGTTATCTGTGCATGACTGGGGGATTAGCTCAGCTGGGAGAGCACCTGCTTTGCAAGCAGGGGGTCGTCGGTTCGATCCCGTCATCCTCCACCAATCCTCAATGCCTAGCGTTCGGTGCTAACCGAGCTTTATGCATTGGCGATTGAGCCAGTCAGAGTGATACGCGGTTATGGCAACTGCGATATCGGCTGTCGTTCTTTAACAATCAGGAAGAAGTAGTAAAGAGATTCACGAAAGATCACTTAGAGATGGGTGATCGAGTAGGTGAATCAGGGTTGTGATTGTATCAATGTATTTTTAAGTGATCGAAAGATTGCTTTGGAATACGGCGCAACACGAATACTCAACCTGTAGCGGTTGTGGCGAGCGTTGCATTCCCAGTGGATGCGACAGGAGACACACCCGTTATAGGGTCAAGCGAACAAGTGCATGTGGTGGATGCCTTGGCGATCACAGGCGATGAAGGACGCGGTAGCCTGCGAAAAGCTACGGGGAGCTGGCAAACGAGCTTTGATCCGTAGATGTCCGAATGGGGAAACCCACTCCGAATGGAGTATCCATGACTGAATCCATAGGTCATGCGAAGCGAACGCGGCGAACTGAAACATCTAAGTAGCCGCAGGAAAAGAAATCAACCGAGATTCCCAGAGTAGTGGCGAGCGAAATGGGACCAGCCTGTACTCTTTATCTTTACTGTTAGTCGAAGGCTCTGGAAAGTGCCGCCATAGCAGGTGATAGCCCTGTAGACGAAAGCAGTTTGGAAGAACTAGGTGTACGACAAGTAGGGCGGGACACGTGAAATCCTGTCTGAAGATGGGGGGACCATCCTCCAAGGCTAAATACTCGTGATCGACCGATAGTGAACCAGTACCGTGAGGGAAAGGCGAAAAGAACCCCGGGAGGGGAGTGAAACAGATCCTGAAACCGCATGCATACAAACAGTCGGAGCCTCGCAAGGGGTGACGGCGTACCTTTTGTATAATGGGTCAGCGACTTACATTCAGTGGCAAGCTTAACCGATTAGGGCAGGCGTAGCGAAAGCGAGTCCGAACAGGGCGTTCAGTCGCTGGGTGTAGACCCGAAACCAGGTGATCTATCCATGGCCAGGATGAAGGTGCGGTAACACGTACTGGAGGTCCGAACCCACTAACGTTGAAAAGTTAGGGGATGAGCTGTGGATAGGGGTGAAAGGCTAAACAAACCTGGAAATAGCTGGTTCTCTCCGAAAACTATTTAGGTAGTGCCTCGTGTATCACCTTCGGGGGTAGAGCACTGTCATGGTTGAAGGGTCCATTGCGGATTACTTCGCCATAGCAAACTCCGAATACCGAAGAGTGCAATCACGGGAGACAGACATCGGGTGCTAACGTCCGGTGTCAAGAGGGAAACAACCCAGACCGCCAGCTAAGGTCCCCAAATATTGCTAAGTGGGAAACGAAGTGGGAAGGCTAAAACAGTCAGGAGGTTGGCTTAGAAGCAGCCATCCTTTAAAGAAAGCGTAATAGCTCACTGATCGAGTCGTCCTGCGCGGAAGATGTAACGGGGCTAAGCAATATACCGAAGCTGCGGATGCACATTTATGTGCATGGTAGGAGAGCGTTCCGTAAGCCTGCGAAGGTGCATTGAAAAGTGTGCTGGAGGTATCGGAAGTGCGAATGCTGACATGAGTAGCGATAAAGGGGGTGAAAGGCCCCCTCGCCGTAAGCCCAAGGTTTCCTACGCAACGTTCATCGGCGTAGGGTGAGTCGGCCCCTAAGGCGAGGCAGAAATGCGTAGCTGATGGGAAGCAGGTTAATATTCCTGCACCATTGTTAAATGCGATGGGGGGACGGATCGCGGAAGGTTGTCCGGGTGTTGGAAGTCCCGGTCGCTGCATTGGAGAAGGTGCTTTGGCAAATCCGGGCACGGAATTCAAGGGTGTGGCGCCATTCACTTAGGTGAAGAAGCAACTGGAAGTGGTTCCAAGAAAAGCCTCTAAGCTTCAGTTTAACAAGACCGTACCGCAAACCGACACAGGTGGGCGAGATGAGTATTCTAAGGCGCTTGAGAGAACTCGGGAGAAGGAACTCGGCAAATTGGTACCGTAACTTCGGGATAAGGTACGCCCCTGTAGCCTGACTGGCCTGCGCCAGAAGGGTGAAGGGGTTGCAATAAACTGGTGGCTGCGACTGTTTAATAAAAACACAGCACTCTGCAAACACGAAAGTGGACGTATAGGGTGTGACGCCTGCCCGGTGCCGGAAGATTAAATGATGGGGTGCAAGCTCTTGATTGAAGTCCCGGTAAACGGCGGCCGTAACTATAACGGTCCTAAGGTAGCGAAATTCCTTGTCGGGTAAGTTCCGACCTGCACGAATGGCGTAACGATGGCCACACTGTCTCCTCCCGAGACTCAGCGAAGTTGAAGTGTTTGTGATGATGCAATCTCCCCGCGGCTAGACGGAAAGACCCCATGAACCTTTACTGTAGCTTTGCATTGGACTTTGAACCGGTCTGTGTAGGATAGGTGGGAGGCTTTGAAGCGTGGACGCCAGTCTGCGTGGAGCCAACCTTGAAATACCACCCTGGTTTGTTTGAGGTTCTAACCTTGGCCCGTGATCCGGGTCGGGGACAGTGCATGGTAGGCAGTTTGACTGGGGCGGTCTCCTCCCAAAGTGTAACGGAGGAGTACGAAGGTACGCTAGGTACGGTCGGAAATCGTGCTGATAGTGCAATGGCATAAGCGTGCTTAACTGCGAGACCGACAAGTCGAGCAGGTGCGAAAGCAGGTCATAGTGATCCGGTGGTTCTGTATGGAAGGGCCATCGCTCAACGGATAAAAGGTACTCTGGGGATAACAGGCTGATACCGCCCAAGAGTTCATATCGACGGCGGTGTTTGGCACCTCGATGTCGGCTCATCTCATCCTGGGGCTGTAGCCGGTCCCAAGGGTATGGCTGTTCGCCATTTAAAGAGGTACGTGAGCTGGGTTTAAAACGTCGTGAGACAGTTTGGTCCCTATCTGCCGTGGGCGCTGGATATTTGAAGGGGGCTGCTCCTAGTACGAGAGGACCGGAGTGGACGAACCTCTGGTGTACCGGTTGTCACGCCAGTGGCATCGCCGGGTAGCTATGTTCGGAAGAGATAACCGCTGAAAGCATCTAAGCGGGAAACTCGCCTTAAGATGAGATATCCCCGGGGCTTCGAGCCCCTTGAAGGGTCGTTCAAGACCAGGACGTTGATAGGTCAGGTGTGGAAGCGCAGTAATGCGTTAAGCTAACTGATACTAATTGCCCGTAAGGCTTGATCCTATAACAGGTGTGTCTTGTGGTTCAGATGAACCCCGCACACGGTTGAGTGATCACGTGTTGTGCCGGAAACAACACAACCCCAACAGCTTCACCCTCTGGTGGCATCACCAGAAACTACTTCTTCCCGATTGGCTGTACTGCTCCTCGAGCAGTGCGGCAACAAGTCATGCCTGATGACCATAGCGTGTCGGTAC
This sequence comes from Paraburkholderia phenazinium, assembly GCF_900142845.1. Taxonomy (NCBI): domain Bacteria; kingdom Pseudomonadati; phylum Pseudomonadota; class Betaproteobacteria; order Burkholderiales; family Burkholderiaceae; genus Paraburkholderia; species Paraburkholderia phenazinium. The sequence goes on along the minus strand of NZ_FSRU01000001.1, from coordinate 2,659,109 downwards.
CACCCCTTCCCATCCCGAACAGGACCGTGAAACGACTCCACGCCGATGATAGTGCGGATTACCCGTGTGAAAGTAGGTAATCGTCAGGCTCCCCAGCAGCAAGCACAAACCCCACCCCGCAAAGGTGGGGTTTGTGCGTTTACGCGCTCAAAATTGAACGCACGCAACATCACCCTCAATCACAGCGCCAGCTGTATCACCCCGCATGTCGCCAGCGTACCGGTCCACAGCAGATCGAAGTTGAGCCACTTGGTGCGCAGACCCGCCACGCCGAAGTGATCGTAAACAGCTAGCGCGATCACCCCGGTCGTCAAAAGCATTGCCGCGCTGTGTACGCACAAGGCGATTGCTGCAACCGTCGCTGTAGAACCGGCGCTCGCGGCCGCAACCCCCGTTGCGTTAGACAACGCACTACATATCGGCATCAACGCTGGAATCAACATGAGTCCGGCGCCATGGGAACCCGCCATCACAAACGACCAAAGCGTGAGGCCGGCGAAGCCCGTTTGCATGCCGACCAACGGCCGCATCCGATGACCGCGCCACGCGTGCCAGGCCGCCCAACCGATCAGCAACGTCCCACACACTCGATTCAGCACCGTGTGATCGATCACCATGCCCAGCGATAGTCCCGCCATCAACATGCTGCCGGCGGCAAGCGCATGACCCAGCGCGATCGGCACGAGCGATAGCAAAACCACCCGGCGACTGCGTCGATACAAGCCGAGCGCAACCGCGAACAGCCATCCCATCGCCGGGTTGAGACCGTGAAACGTGCCGAGTGCGGCGACCGCGAACCATGTCCACCATGAGGAGGTTGGCGGAATCATCTGCTCAGGGGTAGCAGTACGAATCGGACGAACAGTCGCCGCCTTGCAGGCGAATCTGATGCGGTCTATGCCCTTCGGGCCAGGCGAGGAAGAACTTCTCATCGAACGCCAGGCCGCCGTCCGTTCCGGCATCCAGTTTGACCATCCACCCGTCGATGCCTTCGGGATAGAACTGCGCATCCACCGCGCCGTAAAGCGAGTTCGTGAAGTAGACACGCTTGCCGTCGCGGCTGACCTCGACCATTTGCGGACCGCCATTGAGCGCACCATTCGATGCGCCGGGATGCGTCGCGTGCGAAACGATGCCGCCGATCCGTACTTTCCCCGTCAGTTTCGGTGCGAACGGATCGGACACGTCGTATTGCAGCAGGTCGCCCGTACCCCAGCAGGACACATATAGGAATCGATCGTCCATCGACAGATCGATGTCGCTTACCAGCGGCGGCACCGCACCGAACGATTTGAGCATTGGCGGCAGCAAAGCGGGATCGGCCGGCTCCGCCGGAATATCGATGATCTTGCGCACGGCCCATGTGTTCTTGTCGCGATACCAGACCCAGATGGACGACGACAGGTCCTTCAGACTAATCACGCAATTGACGAAGCCGTACGCTTTGGTCGGATCGTGGGCTGGGCGCAGTTCGAAGACGAGCTGATATTCCGGCCCAAAGTCGATCTCCTGCAGATGCTTGCGACGGGTGAAATCCCAGAAATGCAAACGACGGCCATAACGCGCACCGAGAAGCACTTCAGGAATCAGGCCGTCTTCAAAGGTGTCCGGCGTGCCCCATTCGCTGGTCACGAGGGTGTCGTAGCCTAGGTGCCACCAACCGTCGTAGGCCAACTGTTGCGGTCCGCGGTCGACCTCCCAGCGTCCGAGCGGCTCAAAGCTCTCAGGATCCAGCAGGAAAATCCCGCCGGGCGCACCGCCGTCGGTATTTCCGAGCGCCGTCACATAGATGCCGCCCGGACCGCAGTGCACGGTGTGCGGACGCGTGTAGCCGGTGCGGCTCGCAATCGTCTCCGGCTCGATCACCTTGGCAATGGTGGGGTTCAGCGGGTCGGCTTTCGTATCGAGGATATAGATGCGTGAGGAGCGTAGTCCCGGCACGACGAGGTAACGCCGCTCAGTATGCGGATGCGGCGCGTTGGGGCAAAGACATGAGGAGCAGGCGTTCCAACCGAAGTGATGCAGTTCGTCGCCGGTGTGCGGCATCGACACATTACCGACGATGCGTGCATAGGCCGGGGACGCAGGGTCGACGTCGACCACGGCGATCCCATCGGGTCGTGTGCGATCCGGATCGAACGCGGCCACATAAGCGAGCTTTTCGGGCGGCGCCTGCGCGGCAAGCCGCGGTGACGGATAAAAGCTCGGGTCCGGCTTCCAGATACCCATGGTGTTGCTCCTCCGTATCGGTTTGAATTGCGAATCGGGGCGGCACAACCAGCCATCTTGAACTTTAGTTGGTTTAGGTCCGGCGCAAAGCTCATTCTGGAATAAGCATATGCGCCTTCAGCACGAAGAGAGTCAACTTGCGATGCAACATGGGCGCGGGGCACGCTCAGTGGCGCGTGTCCCGCCTCCGCAGAACCTCAATGCTCGAACGGTTGATCCGGCGCGACGGCCGGTTCGCCGCGCACGGGCAAAAGGCCGTCGCGCGGATCGGTCTGTCCCACTTCGGCGAGCAACGCCTCATCGCGGGCGATGACCTTCGGCATATGCGTGCGAAGGAATTCGACCCATGTGCGAGTCTTCGCGTCGATGAACTTGCGCGAAGGATAGAGCGCGTAAATGCTCGTCTTCTGCAGCGTGTGCTCCGGTAGAACCCGTACCATGGATCCGTCGCGCAGCCCGTCGATTGCCGCATAGAGCGGCAGCGTGCCGATCCCCATGCCTTCGCGGATCGCCACCACCAGCGACTCCGCGATATTCACCTGCACCGACCCGCTGACTTCCATCAACTCACTGCCGTGGGGGCCTTCGAGCAGCCAATCGTTGGCAGGAAAGGCGGGCGTTTGCAGGATCAGACATTCGTGATGCGCCAGATCGCGCGGTTCTTTCGGCGCTCCGCGGGCACGCAGATAGGCCGGCGATGCACACAGGATGTTGAACGTAGAGCCCAGTAACAGTGACACGAGATCCGAATTCGGCAAGCTCGAGGCCGTGACCACCGACACGTCGCTGCTACCTTCGTACAGATCCGGCATGCGTTGCGACAGCGTCAGCTCGACGGTGACCTCCGGATAGAGCGTGCGATAGCGCGAAATCGCCGGCAGCACGTAATGCTGTCCGATGCTGGCGAAGCTGTGCATGCGCAGCGCGCCGGTAGGGCGCTCATGCGCGCAACTGGCTTCCTCCTCCGCGGTATCGACGTCCGCGAGAATCTGCCGGCAGCGCTTCAGATAGCGTTCGCCGGCGGTCGTGAGCGCGAGGCGCCGGGTCGAGCGGTTCATCAGACGGGTGCGCAGATGGGCTTCGAGTTCCGAGACCGCGCGCGACATGGCGCCTGTCGTCGAATTGAGCGACTGCGCGGCGGCGGTGAAGCTGCCGGCCTCCACCACGCGCACGAACACCCGCATATTTTGTAGCGTATCCATCAGTCCTTCTGGTTCGACATTTTTGAGAGAGAGCCGATATTGTCCTCCTGTCGCGCAACGCGATTGTTGTTCGATCTGGAATGGACGTTCCCGACTCGTGCCATTAATGCGCGTCTCCTGGGCTCCTACAATCGGGCCCTTGCCAGCCGGAGCGCGCATTGCCGCGCCCGGCGCTCTCTCCAGTCCGCATGACAGTCCGGGGCGCGGTTTTGCTTTCATGAAACGCCAGCATCTGATCCAGCAAACGTCCGACCCTCGCGGCGGATGGCCCCCGGTGCTGCGTGCGACCGCCGCGGCCGTCCGTGACTGGGCGACGGGCGATGGCCTCGTCTGGCTTCATCTGTTCAAGACGGTCACCGCGGCGCTGCTCGCGCTGGGCATCGCGATGCTGCTGGATCTGCAGCAACCGCGCACCGCCATGACAACCGTGTTCGTGCTGATGCAGCCGTTCAGCGGCATGGTGCTTGCCAAAAGCTTTTATCGGATCATCGGGACGGCGGTGGGGGCGATCGCCGCGCTGGTGCTGGGCGCGGTCTTCGTGCAGCAGCCCGAGCTTTACCTTCTCGGACTGACATGCTGGGTAGGTGCCTGCACTGCGGCGGCGGTCCGGTATCGGCATTTTCGGTGGTACGGCTTCGTGCTGGCGGGTTACACCGCCGCCCTGATCGGCATACCGGCGGTGACAGAGCCCAACAGCCTGTTTCTCGCAGCGCTCACGCGCGCCGCGGAGGTCGCGGTCGGCATTGTGTGTTCGAGCGCAGTCAGCGCCTTGATCATGCCCCAAAGGTCGGCACTCGCGCTGCAGCGCACGCTGCGCAACAGGTATCTCGATTTTACTGCGTTCGCTGCGCAGGTGCTCAGCGGCAAGGTCGAGCGGGGTGTCTTCGAGGGGCGTTTTGCCGACCTCGTCGATGAAATTGTGGGCTTCGAGGCGACCCGCACCTTCGCTGCGTTCGAGGACCCGGGCATGCGCTCCCGCAGCGGACGTCTGGCGCGCCTGAACAGCGAGTTCATGGACGCCTGCGCTCGCCTGCATGCCTTGCATCAACTGCTCAAGCGGTTGCGGGCAAGCGGCGCGAGTCCGGTTGTCGACGCAACCCTGCCGTATTTCGAAGCGCTATCGGCCCTGTTGATTCGCCAGAACGCGCAGACCGCCGACGCTTCGCATGCCGTTCGCGCGGCCGTCGAGTTGCGGATCTTTCAGTCCATGCTGCCGCGCAGCGTGCGGCAGACTCGCCGGCCGCTGGAGGCATCGGCGCCGGACCTGCTGGCCGACTTCGATACCTCGGCCGAGCTGCTCTATCGCTTCGTGGAGGAGCTCATCCGCTATACGGAGACCTATGCATCGCTCGAACACCGCAAGCCCGAAAAGGAGCGGCAGACCGTCCGCTACGTCAGCAAAACGAACGGTGTCGTGGTCGGGCTCACTTTTCTGCGCACGGTGGTGGTGATGGCGATTGTCGGGTGTTTCTGGATCGAAACCGACTGGCCAAGCGGCGGCCTTGCCGTCATCGGCGCGGCGCTTGCCTGTGCCTTGACCTCGACCGCGCCCAATGCGTCGAAGCTAACGCTGCAGATGGCCGTCGGTGCTGTCTTCGCCACGATGGTGGGCTACCTGTTCACCTGCTATGTGTACCCGAACATCGACGGCTTCCCGCTGCTTTGCGCGACGCTCGCGCCCGTGCTGGCATTCGGTGCGTTCGTCGCGATGCGCCCCGGCATCTCCGGCTACGGCGTGGGCTTTTCGGTGTTCTTCTGCTTGCTGGCCGGGCCGGATAACGTGGTGATCTACCAGCCCGATCTTCTGATCAACAACGGCATGGCCATCGTCGCGGCAATGCTGGTTGCTGCGCTGGCGTTTGCCGTGATTTTCCCCGCGCACATGCCATGGCTGATCGGCAAGATCAAAGGCAGTCTGCGATCTCAGGTGGTACTCGCCTGCAAGGGCGAATTACGCGGGTTGAATCAATATTTTCAATCGAGTACTCACGATCTGATGGCGCAACTCCGCGTCCTGCTGACGAAGCCCTCGCGCGAGCATCGCGACGCCTTGCGCTGGATGCTCATGACCGTGGAAGTAGGACATGCGGTGATCGACTTGCGCAACGAAGCGGCTCACGCAGCCTACGCGGAGGGCTTGCATCCGCGCTGGAGTACTTGCCTGGAGCAGATGAACGGCGCTATCGCGGCGCTGTTCGAGCAGCCCACGCCGCGCCGTCTCGAGCGCGTGCTGACGTCGATGCGCGAGACGATCGGGACCGTGCAGGCGGTCCTTGAAACCGTTCATGCGGATCGCGAGCGTCGGCATGACCTGCAGCGCATGCTCGGCTGCCTGCATTTCATTCGTACCGCCTTGCTCGATAAAGACGCGCCGTTTAATGCGCGTTGAGCGAGGCGCGGTTTCAATCCTTCTGCCAGATGGAAAGATGCTTTCCAGGCAAGGCCGTTTATCCGTGTACATGCTGGCCATATAGTTTTGATCACGCCCTCGCCGTTCCCAAGGGGACTTCTTGCAGGGCGTAATCGTCAGTACCGGAGAAAATAGAATGAAAGCGTTGAAAACAGTCCTGCTTGCCTGTTCCTTGTCTGCTGTAGCCGCCGTGGCCCAGGCACAAACCACCGCCCCCGCCGCCGACGCACAGCAGCAGCTTGCGCAAACCCAGGAGCGAAGCCACGAGCCGTTCGCGAGCGGCGCCGTCCAGCATGGCCGCCTTGCCGCGCCGGCAAAAAAGGCCGAAGACTGTGTCGGGCCGGTGAGTTTCTGCAATCTGTTCTTCGGCAGCTAGGAAAAGCCATCAGCTTTTGCTGATCAGTAGTGCGATGCATGCCCCGCAGCGATGTCTTACGTCATGAGACACCGCTGCGGGGCACGACAACCTGACTCCTGATTCACGCACGCGGAAGACGTGCGCATCGGTAGGCTGGAGGGTTGATTATGGAGAGACTGAGTAGCATGTACGAAGACCGGATTCGTTGTGCCGCGGTGCGCGGCAAAGTCACCTCGGCCGCTGCTGCGGCAGCGCTGATTCACGATGGCATGCGCGTCGGCGCCAGCGGCTTCACGCGCGCGGGCGACGCGAAGGCCGTGCCCGTTGCACTGGCCGAGCGGGCCCGTCAGGAAGGCAAACCGCTGCGCATTACGTTGATGACGGGCGCCTCGCTCGGCCACGACGTGGACCGGACGCTGACCGAAGCGGGCGTGCTGGCCCGCCGCTTGCCTTTCCAGGTGGACAAAACCTTACGTGATGCTATCAATCGCGGCGAAGTGATGTTTGTCGACCAGCACCTGTCCGAAACGGTTGAGATGCTGCGCGCTAACCAGCTCGGCAAACTGGATGTCGCGATCATCGAGGCCGTCGCGATTACGGAAACCGGCGGCATTGTGCCCAGCACCTCCGTGGGCAACTCGGCAAGCTTCGCGATCCTGGCCGACAAGGTGATTGTCGAGATCAACCTCGCGCAACCGCTGGCGCTCGAAGGTCTGCACGACATCTGGATTCCCGGCCGCCGGCCGAACCGTGAGCCGTTGCCGATCGTCCATCCGCGCGATCGGGTCGGCGCGCCGGTCATCGAGATTCCGCCTGAGAAAATCGCCGCTATCGTCATCACGAATATGGCGGACAGCGCGTCGACCGTGCTGCCCGCCGATGAAGAGACCGAGCAGATCGCCGGCCATCTGATCGAATTTCTGCAGCACGAAGTGTCTCGCGGACGCATGCCGGCGCGCTTGCCGCCGCTGCAGGCCGGCATCGGCACGATTGCCAACGCGGTGCTGGCCGGCTTCGTCAAGTCGCCCTTCGAAGCGTTTGAAATCTATTCGGAAGTGCTGCAAGACTCGACCTTCGACCTGATGGATGCAGACAAGGTCACGTTTGCATCGGGCGCCTCGATTACGCTCTCGGCCGCACGGCACGCGCAGGTGTTCGGCAACCTGGATCGCTATCGCGACCGTCTCGTGCTGCGCCCGCAAGAGGTCAGCAACCACCCCGAAGTCATCCGCCGCTTAGGCTTGATTGCGCTGAATACCGCGCTCGAATTCGATATCTACGGCAACGTCAATTCCACTCATGTGGGTGGGACGCACATGATGAACGGCATCGGCGGATCCGGCGATTTCGCGCGCAATGCGTCGTGCGCGATCTTCGCGACGAAGTCGATTGCGAAGGGCGGACGCATTTCAAGCGTGGTGCCGATGGTGCCGCACTGCGATCACAATGAGCACGACGTGGACGTGGTGGTCACGGAGCAGGGGCTCGCCGATCTGCGCGGGCTTGCGCCGCGTGAACGCGCCGTGCTGATTGTTGAGAAGTGTGTGCATCCGCTCTATCGCGACATGCTGCGCGACTACTACCGGGATGCATTGAAACAGGGGGGGCAAACGCCGCACCGTCTGGAGCGGGCATTCAGCTGGCATACACGCCTGAACGAAACCGGCTCGATGCGGGAAGAAACGGCCGCACTGGCTTGATGGTCCGTGTAACGGAACGTAAGGCGAAGACGCGCAGCCAGGGTCAGGCGACCGGAGTCGCCTGACGCGGCAAGCGCTAGGCTCCTCGCTTGAACAGCCGGACGATAAACAACAGGATCACTGCGCCGATCACCGCTGTAATGATCGAGCCGATCCAGCCGCCGCCGAGCGAGATGTGCAGGACACCGGAGAGCCAACCGCCGATAAACGCACCGACAATGCCGACGATGATGTCGACGATCAACCCGAAACCGCCGCCCTTGACGAGCACACCCGCCAGCCAGCCAGCGATTGCGCCGATGATGAGCCATGCAATGATGCCGTGTTCCATAATCAAGACTCCATGGTTGAGCGTGAAAAATTCACGGTGACAGAGCTTAGTCGAAGGGTGGGGTGCAGTCCATATTCGGGATACAGAATTAACATTGTCTCAATGTTTTGCGGCGAAGCAGACAGTGAGGCAGGCGAAAGCGCGGAACGGGACGCATGGCGGCAGTGGCCATGGCGGGGAGGCAGGGACAGACAAGGCGCAGTCGCTCGTTTCATTTCGTTCTCGGTGTCGGGCTGCACAGGCATACGAAGCGTCAACTCATACGGCGTACCCCACCCTCGCCGAGGCGAGACGCCAGCCGATGCTTCGTCTACGGTTGTTATAGATGAAGCCGTCGCCGGGCGCAAGGCGTGGACTGGCCGGTATGCGGCAAGCGCCCCGCTGCCGGGCGTTTGAGCGCGTGGCGCCGGTGCGTGGCGGGCACGGCCGTCCACCACAGCCGGCGCCGCCGTGCTACTCCGGCGTCGGTTCCGCTTCTTTGGCGATCCAGCTGACGCTCGAAACGCTCGTTTCCATGCTGATGCGGCTTGCCATCAATTCGAGCTTGGACTGATCCTTCGGATGCAGTTTGATGGTCGCCGTGACGCGCATACGGCCGGGCTGCTCCGTGACGTCCTCGCTTGTCAGACTTTGAAACGACAGCGGCATCGAATACATCGAGTTCGATAGCGCCGCGCGGATATGAATCTCGTCCTCGTCGCGGCAGACCACCGTCAGCACGTACTCGCGCACGAGGTCGGCGTTCGAAACCGGCGTCGCATTGATGGTGCGGCTGACTTCGCGCAGCACGGTGTTGGTCAGCAGCACGATACCGGTGCCGGCGAGCGCCGGGCCGAAATGTCCCGCACCGCACAACACGCCGACGGCCGCCGAACACCACAAGGTCGCCGCCGTGTTGATGCCCTGGATGGAACCCTTGTCGCGCATGATCACGCCGCCGCCAAGGAAGCCCACGCCGGACACCACATATGCGGCGATCTGCGTGACCCCAGCCGAGCCGTTGCCGGTCAGCACCCCGAGTGTGACGAACAGGCACGCGCCGCTTGCGACGAGGGTGATGGTGCGCAGACCGGCGGTGCGCTGCCGCATCTGCCGTTCGATGCCGATTGCCACACCACAGGCGAAGGCGGCGAGAAGCCGCAAGACAAATTCAAGCGTCATGGGATAAGTAGTCAAGGCGTGCTAGACGCATAGTTTGAACCATACGCGTGACAGCCTCGCTAATCTAACGCGAGGCGTTACACGTGACGAGCGCGCGGGCTCTCGCTCGCGACGCGAATGCTGCCGCCACGGCGAGGCATGAAGCCTTGTCGCGACGCATTACAGGTGCACGGGGATGACTACGGCGCGCACCGTCTGCCCAGATGGCAAGACGGCGGCAGGGATGAGACTGGCGCGGCGAGCTTGCCGATCAGGCGATTGCGTAAAACGGAGATCGATAACTGCTACTGTCCAAGATGGGGAGTCCGGTTAAACGTGTGGACGGATTTTAGGCAGCGGCACGACGTGAAGTCAACCGCTGAATGGCGCTGTGAGCGAGGGCGGGATGTCTTATATGGCCGTTGGCCTGGGGGCACGGTATCAAAGCGTTCTCCGATAGCTCAGGGTGCCGTCCCGAATATCTCCCGTCTCATCTCAAAACGCATCTTGAAATAAATGCGGACTCCGAAGCTTGACAGGCTTCATCCCGGAAAACAGACTGATCGATGCGTTGAATCATGCCGTGCCGCCCGTGCGTCATTTCACACGGGTGACTGCACGTAGGTGCCCTCCCACATAACCCTGCGCGAGCGCTCCCGGCAACCGGGGGCGCTGCCTGGGGCATTTGTCCGCGGCGTGATTCTTTTTTCGTCATTACCTGTTTGAGGATCGCATGAACAAGAAAGCTCTCGGCATCGTTGCCGGCGCACTGATCGCAGCAGCACCGCTTGTCTCGTCGGCGGCTGATTCGCTTCCCGCACCGTTCGAAGGCAATAGCGTGTTGCAGGCCGACGGCATCGTAAAGGGTGTCGACGAGGCAAAGCACGCTGTCACCGTGATCGACGCCCATGGCGGCGAAGCGTCATTTACCGTCACCGACACCAGCAACCTTGCCCAGCTTCGCCAGGGCAGCAAGGTCCACGTTCGTATGGTGCGTAGCGCGCTCGTGAGCCCGACGCGCAACGCGGCCGGCGTCCAGTCGTCACCGCAGAACGTCAGCGCAGAAGTGGTTGCGCTCGATCGCGCGTCCGGCGTGGTCGAATTGAAGGGCCCCAATGGCGCCGTATTCCATATCCAGGGGCGTGATCCGGTGAAGGTCGGCAACCTGCAACCGGGTATGCACGTCGAGGTGGCCTACGCTCCGCAAGTGAGCGTCGCTGTCGCGCCTGCGGCGCAATAACCGTTCCGCGGTCAAGCTAGTTAGCTAGCTTCGCGTGAGTCTGTGCGCGGAACGCCTGCAAGGGCGTTCCGCGTTTTTTTACCGCCGCTTTCGTTCGCTTTCTATCGGCGCTTTTCATCGCGCCTGTTTGCTCGACGCGAGGCGCGACGCCATCGCTGCTGACCTTCCCGTTTCAGCTGACTTCACCCGGCACCAGACGCAGCCGGGTAATCTCCGACGGTGCGCCAAGCCGCTTGGGCGGTCCCCAATAGCCGGTTCCGCGGCTCGTATAAACCCACAGTCCGTTGAGTCGCGCAAGCCCAGCCGTGAACGGCTGCTGAAACCGCACAAAGAAATTCCACGGGAAGAACTGGCCGCCGTGCGTATGCCCTGACAACTGCAGGGTGAAACCGGCTTCCGCCGCGGCTTCGGCCGAACGCGGCTGATGCGCGAGCAGTACCTTGATCAATATGTCTCCCGGGGCGCCCGCAAGTGCCGCAGCAGGGTCGCTGCGGTGGGCCGGGTCGAAGTGCGCGGCCGAGTAGTCGGTCACGCCCGCGATCACCGCACGTGCGCCTTCGTGCTCCACCACCACGTGCTCGTTAAGCAGCACATGCAGGCCGAGTCGACGGAACTCGTCGATCCAGGCATCGGCGCCCGCGTAGTACTCGTGATTGCCGGTGACCAGAAACGCACCGTGCCGTGCGCTGAGGCGCGACAGCGGGCGTGTGTGGTCCCTCAGTTGCGGCACGCTGCCGTCGACCACGTCGCCGGTCACGGCAATCAGATCGGGCTTGAGGCGGTTGACGGCATCGACGATCGCGTCGACGTAACGGCGCTTGATGGTCGGTCCAACGTGAATATCGCTGATCTGGACGATCGTGAAGCCGTCGAGTGCGGGCGGCAGATCGTCGATCGGCACCTCGATCGTGACAACGCGTGCCCGGCGCCGCGCGTTGAAGAGGCCCACCGCGGTGGACAGCAACGCCAGCAGCGGCACCGCCGCGGCGGAGTCCGTGCGCCAGACGCTCAGCGGGATGGCATGCGGCCAGATCGCATCGACGGTCAGCAGCGATGCCATTGCCAGATCGCGCACGAAGGTGAGCACCAGCAGGGACGAGAAGAAACCCATCGCCAGTAGGCCGATCCACGCGAGGCGGTCGCCGAGCGGCTGGCGCTCGATCGTGCGCGCCAGCATGCCGAGCGGAATCAGCAGGCAGGACAGCACGAGCCAGAGCGCTGCCAGCCATCGGGCGGCGGTATCGATGGGCAGGTCTGGAATGATACGAAAGCCGACGTAAATATGCAGCAGGACGCCAATGCAAATAATGCGGACAAGGAACGATGAGCGGCGCATAGAAGGGGGTCAAGGCGGAAGGGGTGCCGGACGAGCGCGCAAAGGTTCTGGCGCGTTCTGTGCAGACTTGCCGGCAAGGCAGATCATTCTACCGGCATGTCGTCGGGCCTGCCGGAGCGGCCCGGATTCCTTCCAGGCCAAGCCTGCGGCCGCGAACATTCTGACGGGGGACGCTTGCGTGTCGAGGCGCGCTGGCCGGGTGCGGAGCGGTCAGAGGTCGATCGGGAAAGAGCCCGGAAAAGGGCCTGGAAAGGACCGCAAAAACGACCTCAAAAAGGCCGCCCAAAAACTCCAAAAAGACCGGAAAGAAACCGGGGAAACGCGAATTAAACAGCTTTTGAATTGCCCGCCCGAGTGGACTATCCTGAAAGAGAGCCCTGATGCAACCGGCCCCTCCGGCGCCTTGCATCCGTCTGGATCGCCGCGGCCAGTCAGGTATGACGGTTGCATCACGTGGTTCGTCTTGTCGCCCGTTGAGAGCGAGAGGTGGGAGACGCATCATGAAACTGACCAGAACCGGCCATCATCCGCATCACGTCGGCCATGAAGGGAGTCATGTGATGTTGCCGATGGTGGTGTTGTCGCTGATGGCCATCGGGGTGTACTACGGAGTGCGCAGTCTCGACATTTCGGAGCTAGGCCGGGACGCGCTATTCGATGTCGTGATGGTCTTCGTGGCGCTGGGCATTGCGGGGCTCTTCGGCGTCGTCGGCGCGTGGTTGCGCTCGCGCGGCGACGAGGCCGAAGAAGGTTTTTGCTTCGTCGGCGCACTGATCGGCGCCATTGTGTTTTACGTGGCGTTGTTCGCCTGAAGCGTGAAACCCGAAACCCGAAGCCTGAAGCGAAACCCGCCGCGCGCCTCGTACTTCACAACACTTGCGTCAGACGATCTGAGCGGCCTCGTCGAACGTAAAGCGCGGGCTGCGCGCGAACAGCTTCGACGGGTCGCCGTAGCCGAGGTTGATGAGGAAGTTTGCCTTCACCGTCGTGCCCGCGAAGAACGCCGCGTCGACCTTGGCCGCATCGAAGCCCGACATGGCGCCGGTATCGAGCCCCAGCGCACGTGCCGCCATGATCAGATAGCCGCCTTGCAGCGTCGCGTTGCGAAAAGCCGTGTCGGCGATGGCTTTTTCGTTGCCCGCAAACCAGCTGCGCGCATCGGCGTGCGGGAACAGTTTAGGCAAGTGCTCGTAGAAGGCCATGTCCATCCCTACGATCACCGTCACCGGCGCAGCCATCGTCTTCTCGAGATTGCCAGCCGACAGGGCGGGGCGCAGCTTTTCCTTCGCTTCCTGCGACTTGACGAAAACGAACCGGCCCGGGCTCGAATTAGCCGAGGTCGGTCCGAGCAGGACGAGTTCTACCAGTTGCCTGAGCAGGGCATCGTCGACCGGTTTGGGTTGCCAGCCGTTATGCGTGCGCGCGTTGCGAAAGAGCTGGTCGAGTGCGTCGTCGGAAAGGTTCATGATGGTCAACTGGGTAACAGGAAAAGTTGGATCGTGGGGCTGCCGGAGGGGCGCAGCGTGGCACGGTTTGCCGCGAGTGGGCGTGAATAAAAGCGCAAGCCGGATACGTGACCCATGGCGGCGACTCGTTCCATAATAGCCCGGCCACTTTCCACTCAAACGCGCAGATGCGCATGCGACATGCTATCCCATGAACGATCTGTTCGACGATCTTCCCAAGCCCGACGTTGCCTGGTATCCCGACTGGCTCGCGCCCGCCGCGGCTGAGCGCGCGTTGCGGCAACTCATCGACGAAGTGGCGTGGAAGCAGGAATCGATGGGCACGCCGGCCGGTCGCGTAGCGCTGCCGCGTCTCACCGCGTGGCAAGGCGAAGCGGACGCGATCTACGTCTACTCCGGCATTCGCAACGTGCCGCAAGCGTGGACGCCGATGGTGGCCGAGTTGAAGACGCAGGCGGAAACGATCTGCGAGTGCCGCTTCAACAGCGTGTTGCTTAACCGCTACCGCAATGGACTCGACAGCATGGGCTGGCACGCCGATCACGAGCGCGAGTTGGGGCCGCAGCCGGTGATTGCGTCGGTGAGTCTGGGCGCAGCCCGCACTTTCGATCTGCGTCACAACAAGACGGGGGCGGTGCAGTCGTATCAGCTCAAAGGCGGCAGCCTGCTCGTGATGCGGGGCAACACGCAGGCGGAGTGGCGGCATCGGGTGCCTAAGGAGCCGCGTATTAGCGGCGAGCGGATCAATCTGACGTTTCGCTGGGTGATGCCGGAGCGCTAGCGGCGTTCAATGGCGCCGGCGCGGTGGGCGCAGATAAAACCCGCCTGTTTGCCGCGCGGCGTTGAAACCCCCACGCGCAAGGAAGTCTGCCCATGCCGCTTCAGTTGACTGCCGTGACCGGAACGCGCGAAACGCTCACCAGCCGGTCCAGCACACTGCGGTTCACCAGCCGCGCGACGGCGTGAAACAGATCCCTGCGCGGCGCGGTGACCACAATCTCGTCGCAATCGTTTTGCTCTGCGCAATTCGCGATGGTCGGCACCAGCGCGCCCACCCTGACTTCTACGGAGTACTTGACGCCTGCATCCTCGAGAATGCGTTTGGCGCGGCTAAGCGCCGCCTCGGCGTAGCCATCTTCGAGCGCGCGCAGTGTCGAGAGCGAATAAAACGCTTCGAGACGTGTCGATTCGAGCGGCGGCTGCACATTGACCAGCACGACTTCGGAGGCACATCGCTCGTTATAGAGGAACGCAGCGTGCCGGACGGCTTGCAGCGAGCGCGTCGAGCGGCTTACGGGAACCAGCAGTTTCAGCATGATCGGTTGTCCATCAGTTGACCGTCGGATCTGACTGCGGGTGTGCAGCAGGATCAATTAAAGCGTAGCGGCAGGCGTGTTCCAGGCGTCTAAAGACTGCCTGCCGACGCGTAAAAATCACATAAAGAACGCTGCCGGAGCGCGTGGACAAGCGCACATTGCGGCTGCCGCGCCGGTATGCATGACTGTGAGCCCCGCTTCAGGTCGCTATACCAAAATTGGTATGGAGGGCGCGAATCATATGATTGGACGCTGAGGGCGCCAGCCACTACGCTTGATCACGATCCTTGCCGAGGGCTTGCTTCAGGCCACCACGGATCGCCAACACAACAACGATCAGGAGACAGTCATGGCGAATTCACGACGCGTGGTATGTCGTGCGTTGGGCGCGCTCGCGCTCACTGCGGGTTTCGGGGCACTCGCCCTCACTGCACCCGGCGCATATGCCCAGGACAAACCCATCACCCTCGGTTTCGCGCAGGTCGGCGCCGAGAGTGCATGGCGCACCGCCAATACCGAATCGATCAAATCGGCCGCGGCCGATGCCAAGATCAACCTCAAGTTCTCGGATGCCCAGCAAAAGCAGGAAAACCAGATCAAGGCGATCCGTTCATATATCGCGCAGAAAGTCGACGTGATCGCCTTCTCGCCGGTGGTGGAATCCGGCTGGGAGCCGATCCTGCTCGAGGCCAAGGCCGCGAAGATCCCGGTGATCCTGACCGACCGCAACATCGACGTGAAGGACACCTCGCTCTACGTCACGATGATCGGCTCGGACTTCATGGAAGAAGGGCGGCGCGGCGGCCACTGGCTCGAAGATCACTATAAAAACGATCAAGGGCCTATCAACATCGCGGAACTGCAGGGAACGGTCGGCTCCGCGCCGGCGAATGACCGGCACTCCGGACTGATGGAAGTGATCAAGAACGATCCCAAGTTCAAGATCATTGCCTCGCAAAGCGGCGACTTCACGCTAGCCGGCGGCAAGCAGGTGATGGAAGCCTTCATCAAAACTTATGGAAATAAAATAAATGTTGTTTATGCGCATAACGACGACATGGCGTTAGGCGCCATCCAGGCGATGGAAGAGGCCGGCATGCACCCCGGCAAGGACATCACCGTCGTCTCGTTCGATGCGACCAAGGGCGGCTTCCAGGCGATGGCCGCGGGCAAGATGAATGTCGATGTGGAGTGCAGCCCGTTGCTGGGGCCGCAACTGATGTCGGCGGTGAAGGACGTGGTGGCCGGCAAGCCATTGCCGAAGCGGATTTTGACGCAGGAGACGGTCTTCCCGATGAGCGTCGCGGCGCAGACCTTGCCGACCCGCAAGTACTGAAACCGAAGCGAATCGAATCGATCAGGTGATCAGTAGAACATAACGAGTTTCTCCAGCGGTGCCTGGCCGTCCGGCTGTGACTGCAGCGGGCGGCCTCTTTTCCACCCATCGAGCGAGGTCTATGGCCCACCCGACTCCTGATTCGTCCGATCCCGTCCGTGATCGCGGCCCGGCGCCGACGCCGCATGCCGCTTCAAACGCTCAAGCGGGAGAAATTGAGCCAATCCTGGCAACCGCCGGCGTCAGCAAGACATTCCCCGGTGTGAAGGCGCTGCAAAACGTCGACTTCCGTCTGTTTCCCGGCGAGGTGCATACGCTGATGGGGCAGAACGGCGCCGGCAAATCCACCTTGATCAATGTGCTGACGGGCGTGGTTGCGCCCGATAGCGGCGTGGTGCGGCTCGGCGGTCAGCCGGTGGCCTTCGGTTCGCCGCAGGAGGCCGAGGCGGCCGGCGTGCGGACGCTGTACCAGGAAGTGAATCTGTGTCCCAATCTGTCGGTGGCGGAAAACGTCTTTGCGGGGCGCCAGCCGAAGCGTTTCGGCGCCATCGACTGGCGCGAAATCCGGCGTCGCGCGCAGGCGGCGCTTGCCCGGCTCGACGTCTCGCTGGATGTCACCAAATCGCTCGATGCCTACCCGATCGCCGTGCAGCAGATGGTGGCCATCGCACGGGCGATCTCGGTCGACGCGCGCGTGCTGATTCTCGACGAGCCCACTTCCAGCCTCGATGACAGCGAGGTGGCGCAGCTTTTCAAAATACTTCGGCATCTTAAGCAATCGGGTATTGCGATCTTGTTCGTGACGCACTTTCTCGAGCAGACGTACGCCATTTCCGATCGCATTACCGTGATGCGCAATGGCGAGTGTGAGGGCGAGTACCTCGCGCGCGACCTGTCGGCGGATCAACTGGTTGCGAAGATGGTAGGACACGAGCGGATGAGCGCGCGCCTGCGGGACGCCGAGCACGAAGCGCCGGCAGAACGGCAAGCCGTGGAGCCGTTCGTCGAGCTGCGCGGCGTTGGGCGGCGCGGCAGCATGCAGCCGGTCGATCTCGACGTCCAACCCGGACAGATTCTCGGTCTGGCCGGCCTGCTCGGATCGGGACGGACCGAGACCGCGCGTTTGCTGTTCGGCGCGGATCGTGCCGACAGCGGCACGATCACCGTAGGCGGGAAAGCGGTGCGCCTGCGCTCGCCGCACGACGCGGTGGCGCTCGGCATCGGCTATTGCCCGGAAGACCGCAAGAAGGAGGGTATCGTCGCCGAACTGTCGATCCGCGAAAACATTCTGCTGGCGCTGCAGGCGCAGCGCGGCTGGCTGCGCAAGATCAGCCGCGCACGGGCCCGGGAACTGGCCGATCTGTGGATCGAGCGGCTTGGCATCAAGGCCTCGGACGCTGAACAGCCCATCGGTCTGCTGTCCGGCGGCAACCAGCAAAAGGCGCTGCTGGCGCGCTGGCTTGCCACCGAACCCAGGTTGCTGATTCTCGACGAACCGACTCGCGGCATCGACGTAGCCGCGAAGTTCGACATCATGGACCGGATGCTGGCCTTGTGCGCCGGCGGCCTCGCAATCCTGTTCATTTCGTCGGAGGTCAGCGAGGTGTTGCGCGTGAGCCACCGCGTCGCGGTGCTGCGCGACCGCCGCAAGATTGCGGAAGTGGCGGGCAACGCCTCGAACGAGGACAACATCTATCGACTGATTGCGGGGAGCGGCGAATGAAGCTATCGAACTGGTTCGCGCGTGATGGCGCGGAGCGCCCGCTGATCTGGCCGTGCGTGACGCTTGCGCTGCTTTTCCTGCTCGATCTGTGGGTCAATCCGCATTTTCTGTCGCTGCGCATGCTCGACGGCCACCTGTTCGGCGCGCCGATCGACATTCTCAATCGCGCGGCGCCGCTCGTTCTTGTGGCGACGGGTATGACGCTGGTGATCGCCACGCGCGGCATCGACATTTCCGTCGGCGCCGTGGTGGCTATTGCCGGCGCTGCAGCGGCCACCATGCTGGCTACGCAGCCGTTCC
The DNA here is from genome assembly GCF_900142845.1 of Paraburkholderia phenazinium. Classification (NCBI taxonomy): domain Bacteria; kingdom Pseudomonadati; phylum Pseudomonadota; class Betaproteobacteria; order Burkholderiales; family Burkholderiaceae; genus Paraburkholderia; species Paraburkholderia phenazinium. Next base: position 2,641,022 of record NZ_FSRU01000001.1, on the reverse strand, counting down.
CGAGTGCCGGGCTGATCGGCGAGGCGCTCGCTGCGGCGTTGCTTGTGGGGATTCTGAGCGGCATGTGGAACGGCATGCTGGTGGCCTACGTCGGCATGCAGCCGATCATCGCCACCTTGATCCTGATGGTGGCCGGCCGTGGCGTCGCGCAGTTGCTGACCGGCGGCCAGATCATTCCGATCGGCGCGCCGGGCTATCTGTTCGTCGGCGGCGGCTATCTGCTGGCGGTGCCGTTTTCCGTGTGGATTGCGACTGCCGCGGTGTTGCTGACGGCGCTGCTCATCGAGGGCACGGCGCTCGGGCTCTTTATCCGCGCGATTGGGGTGAATCCGGTGGCAACCCGGCTGGTGGGACTGCGCTCGAAAGCCATCGTATTTGCCGTGTATGGCTTTTCCGGACTCACCGCGGCCATTGCCGGCATTCTGATCAGCTCGAACGTACGCAGTGCAGACGGTAACAACGCGGGACTGCTGCTCGAACTCGACGCCATTCTCGCGGTGACGCTGGGCGGCACTTCGCTGCTCGGCGGGCGTTTCAGTCTCGCGGGCACGGTGCTCGGTGCGCTCATCATCCAGACGCTCACCTACACGACCTATTCGATCGGCGTGCCGCCCGAAGCGACGCTCGTCGTCAAGGCGGTGGTGGTGCTGGTGGTCAGCGTGATCCAGTCGCCTTCGGCGCGTGCGCTGGCGATGTCTGTGTTCAGCCCGCGTGGGGTGGCGCGATGAAACGTCTGGTCGATATCTGGGCTCGTATTTTCGATCCGCGCACGCTGCCGATCGCCGTCACCATCCTGCTGTTCTGCGCGCTGTTCGGTTTCGGCTCGGTGATGTACACCGGCTTTTTCTCGCTACAGGTGCTGCTCGATCTGCTGATCGACAACGCCTTCCTGTTGATTGTCGCGATCGGCATGACGTTCGTGATCGTCTCGGGTGGGATCGACCTCTCGGTGGGTTCGGTGGTTGCGCTGACAACCATCGTCGAGGCGGTGCTATCCGAGCAGATGCACGTGTCGGTCTGGGTCATCCTGCCGATCGTGCTGGTGATGGGCGCGCTATTCGGCGCGGTGCAGGGCGCGTTGATCCACTTTTTCCGGTTGCAGCCGTTCATCGTTACGCTGGCTGGGATGTTCTTCGCTCGCGGGCTGTGCTTCCTGATCACTACGCAGTCCATCACAATCACCGATCCGACCTTCAAGGCCATCTCGTCGTACCGTCTTCCGGTCGGCACCGGCTCGGTGAGCGCCAATGTGCTGATCGCGCTGGTGACGCTGATTACCGCGATTTTTGTGGCGCATTTCACGCGCTTCGGACGCAATGTGTATGCGGTCGGCGGCAATCCGCGTTCGGCGCTGCTGATGGGGCTGCCGGTGGCGCAAACACGGATTGGCGTCTACGCGCTGAGCGGCTTCTGCTCGGCGCTCGGCGGCGCGGTCTTCACGTTCTACGTGCTGTCCGGCTATGGATTGCAGGGGCAGGGCATGGAGCTCGATGCGATTGCCGCGACTGTGATCGGCGGCACCTTGCTGACGGGCGGCGTCGGCTATGTCATCGGCTCGCTGTTCGGTGTCGGCATTCTGGGCACGATCCAGACGCTGATCACGTTCGACGGCACGCTGAGCTCATGGTGGACCCGCATCGTGATCGGCGCGCTGCTGTGCGCGTTCTGCCTGCTGCAGCGGCTGATCGAACGTCATGCGCGTTCGGTGCGGCGGCCGGGCGGTCCCGCCGGGGCGGTGGTGGCGACGCCGTCGCGCGAACGCGCACGTCATGATGCGTCCGCGACGGATTCGCATGCGGCTGGCCGCGTGCCGCAGAAAGGGTTGCCCAAGGCATTGGGTCGTTGAAAGAGGCGTGGGCGCTCTGCCGTTGGGCAAAGACGCTCACGCTACGAAGCAACATGTTGATATAGCCAGGCAAGACGATCAGCGACGCCATCAAGCGCGCGGAGACCTCACGACATCAAGGCTCGGCCTTTGGTTTCAGGCAAGGTGAAGGCAGCGAGAATCACCACGCCATACGCCGCGGCCGCAAACACGCCGATTGCATGTCCGAGCGTCATGCTCTGCGACACATAACCGATCAGGAACGGAAACGTCGCACCGACCGCTCGTCCGAAGTTGTAGCAGAAGCCTTGTCCCGACCCGCGAATCCGGGTCGGGAAGAGTTCGGTCAGGAACGCCCCCATCCCCGCGAAGATTCCCGACGCGCAGAAGCCGAGTGGGAAGCCGAGCGCGAGCATCGACAGGTTGTCGAGCGGCAAGCGCGTGTACATCAAGGCGATTGCCACCGAGGCCAGCGCGAAGGCGATGAAGGCGCGCTTGCGGCCGATCGCATCGCTGATATAGGCGCCGGCCAGGTAGCCGCAATACGACCCGGCGATCACCACGCCCAGATAGCTGCCGGTGCCGATTACGCTCAGATGCCGTTCGGTTTTCAGATACGTCGGCAGCCAGGTGGTGACCGCGTAGTAGCCGCCTTGCACGCCGGTGGCGAGGATCGAGGCGCGCAGCGTGGTCCAGATCATGTCGCGGCGAAAGATGTCGAGCAGGGAAGGGTGCACCTGCGTATCCGCTTCAACCCGTTTCTGCTGCCGATGCGCCTCCGGTTCGGCGACGAAACGGCGAATCCAGATCACGAAGGGCGCCGGTGCAATGCCGAGCGCAAACAGCACGCGCCATGCGTCGTGCGCGGGGACGAACGAGAACACCAGCGTGAACAGCAAGGTGGACACTCCCCAGCCGATTGCCCAGCCTGCTTGCACGAGGCCCACTGCCTTGCCGCGGTCGCGCGGGCGGATCACTTCGCCGATCAGTACCGCGCCCGCCGTCCATTCGCCGCCGAAGCCTAGCCCCATCAATCCGCGTGCCCACAGTAGCTGCGCGAAGTTCTGCGCCAGCGCGCAGGCCAGCGTGAAAATCGCAAACCAGAGGATGGTGATCTGCAGCGTCTTGACCCGGCCGATGCGGTCCGACAGCAGACCGGCGGCCCAGCCGCCGAGCGCCGAACTGAGCAGCGTGACCGTGCCGATCAGACCCGCATCGCCGCGCGTGATACCCCAGGTGGCGATCAGCGTGGGAATCACGAAGCTCAGGAATTGCGTGTCCATTGCGTCGAGCATGTAGCCGATCTTGCAGCTCCAGAAGGCGCGCTTCTCGCCCGCCGAAATCGTGCGGTACCACGAGAACGGGCCGCCGGTGCGTGCGTCGGAGGGGGATGTCTCCGTCGTATCGGCTGTCAACTGCGCTTTGCTTTCCATGCTTAACCTCCGGGTCGTTTTAGGAACCGTGTCTTGATGCACGGCTTGCAGCGGGATAGAAGACCTTGAGTGACGCGTTCAGAGAATCGCGAGCCGCGTGTTCGGGATATCCGTGATCAGCATGTGACCGGGTTTGTGGGCAATCGCGAACGGCAGACGCGCGCTTTCGATGGCCGCTTGCGGTGTCACGCCGCAGGCCCAGAACACCGGCAGCTCGTCGCTGTGGATGTCGACCGCATCGCCGAAATCGGGCCGTGACAGATCGCGGATGCCGATCAGCGACGGGTCGCCCAGATGCACCGGCGCACCGTGCACGGAGGGAAAGCGGCTGGTGATCTGGATGGCGCGAATCGCGTCGGCGGCCTTCATCGGCCGCATCGATACGACGCGATGACCGCCGAACACGCCGGCCCGCACGTTGGCTTCGCTGGTGCGGTACATGGGCACGTTGCGTTCCTGTTCGAGATGGCGCAACGCAATTCCCTCGCGCTTGAGCATCTCCTCGAACGAAAACGAACAGCCGATGGCGAACACCACCAGGTCGTCGCGCCAGAGTTCGTTCAGGCTGCGCACTTCTTCCGTGCGTTCGCCGTGACGGTAGATGTAGAAGGCGGGCACGTCGTTGCGCACGTCGAGATCGGCGCCGAGCGCGGGCACTCGCCAGTCGCCGGGCTCGCCGATTGCGAGCAGCGGACAGGCCTTCGGATTGAGCGTGCAGAAGCGCAGGAAATCGTCGGCGGATTGGCGCGGCAGGATCGCCAGATTGGCTTGCGCGAAATCGCCGCAATAGCCGGCGGTGGGGCCGGACAGGCGGCCGCTGCGAACCTGCTGGCGGAATTCGGATGGAGCAAGGGACATGAACGGGCTTCGCTTCGGGTGACGGATGCGAACCAGAGTAGTCGCGCCGAAAATATCCATCTAGCGAGATTTTTTTGCTTTTCGTTAAATTAAACTTAACGAGGTAGACGGCCGTCGCGCCACTATTTGCCCCATCATTCGCCAGATGATTGACCCGCTCATTTGCCAGAGATGCCGCTGTGAATACACGCTTTGTGGAAACGTTTCTGACGCTGGCCCGCCTCGGCAGTTTTCGCGCAACCGCTAACGCGATGCACGCGACGCCCGCGGCGATTTCATTGCGCATCAAGACGCTGGAGGCGGAATTGGGCGTCGAGTTGATCGAGCGCAGCGCGGCGGAGTTTCAACTGACGCCGCACGGCGAGCGTCTGCTCACGCATGCGCGCTCGGTCGTGCAGGCGACGCGCTCGCTGCAACTCGCCGCCCAGGACGACGCGCAAATCGCCACGCGGCTGCGGCTCGGCGTCATCGAAACGGTTGTGCATAGCTGGCTGCCCGACTATGTCCGCATGCTCAACACAGAATACAGCCGCATCGTGGTGGACCTGACCGTCGACGTGAGTGCCGTGCTCGCGCCGCGACTGCGCGCGGGCGAACTGGACCTGGTGTTGCAGGTGGAGAGCGACGGCGACCCCACGGTGGTGTCTACCGCGCTGGCGAGCTACCCGGTGCGCTGGATCGCGCGCCGCGACCTGATTCCCGCGAGCCGCGCGAAGCATGTGCAGACGGTGCTGCACAAACCGGTGCTGACGTTCGGACGCGGGACTGCGCCGCAGATGGCGGTGGAGGGCATTGTCAGCGAGCTCGCGAGACGGGCGGGTGTGCCGCTCGAACAGACCAACGTCACCTGCATGCCGTCGGTCGCGGTGATCGTGCAGTTGCTGCGCGACGGCTACGGCGTGGCGGCGGTGCCGGCGCTGTTCGTCGAGCCGTTGCTACAGAGCGGAGAACTCGGCGAGTTGCAGGTGCGGCCGTTGCCGCCGCCTATCGTCGTGGCCATGTGTTATCGCGATGACGCCGCTGTGGGCGTGCTCGCGGCAGCGCGAGTGGCGCACGACGCTTGCGACGCCTATGCGCAGACCATGGGCCGACAGTTGATCCAGCGACGCTAGCGGGCGGGGGCTTTGGCAACGTACCGCATCGACTCGCGGCGGATTGCAACGTATCGCAATGCGATTCGTCTTATGCCGTTTGCCGTGCTATCGTGTAATAACATTGTGCTTACTTATGTTCGCTAACCCTTTAGCATTCCTGTTCAGGTGACGCCATGAAGACAACGATCCGCAGAATGGGCAATTCCCATGGCGTACTGATTCCGAAACCCATCTTGACCCAACTGGGACTGGAGGACGAAGTGGATATGCAAGTAGAGGGGAACGCATTGGTCTTGCGTCGCCCGCAGAAGAGGGCCCGCACGGGCTGGGCGGACGCGAGCCGCTCGTTGGCGGCGTCGGGTGACGACGACCTTGTGATGGGCGAGTTTCCCAACGCGGATGACGCGGGGTTCACGTGGTAGCGCGCGGCGACGTCTGGCTGGTTGCGCTGGATCCCACCATTGGCAGCGAGATTCAAAAGACCCGGCCGTGCGTGGTGGTGTCACCATCCGAGTTGCACGATCATCTGCGCACGGTGATCGTGGCGCCCATGACCACGGCCGGCAAGGCCGCGCCGTTTCGCGTGCCGCTTACGTTCTTGCGCAAGAAGGGTTTGATCCTGCTCGACCAGATCTGCACGGTCGACAAGACGCGGCTGGTGAAGAAAGCGGGGGCGGTGTCGGATCTGGCTTTATCGAACGCGTTGTCGACGCTGCAGGAGATCTTTGTCGAGTGAGGCTACACGCTGCGATAGCGCATCGCAGCCATGTCGTTCAACCTTCGCCCGCGGCGAGGCGGCGACGCACAGTCGCCACCCATCGGTCCGGTGCGATGCTGCTTAAGGCGAGTGCCGTGGTCTGCGGCCACTGCTCGCGGACAATGTCGGTCAACACCTGACCCGGCGGCGCTTCCACCACCACCTGAGCACCCATTTCAAGCATCACGGTGAGCGCGTCGAACCAGCGAACCGTATGACCCATGTTCGTCGCGAGGTCGTCGCGGATGGCCTCCGCCGTATGCAACGGCCGGCCGCCGCGATTGCCTACATAGAGACTGTGCGGCGCGTGAAACGGCACGCCGCGTGCGTAGTCGATCAATGCGTCGGCGGCATCCGCAAGCAGCTCGCAATGAGACGGCACGCTCACGGCGAGGCGCGTGGCTTTGCGTGCACCAGCCGCTAGCGCGCGTTCTATCAATGCTTCGAGCGCGGCGTCGGCGCCGGCCGTGACGATCTGCCTGGGTGCGTTGACGTTGCCGATATAGACGGGCGGTAAACCTTCCTGCGCCTGTTGCGCAGCGAGCGTCTCCAACTGCCGTTCAGTCAGGCCGGAAATAGCGGCCAATCCGTACCCGGACGGATACGCGGTCTCCATCAACTCGGCCCGCTTGCGCACCATGCGCAGCGCGTCGGCGAACTCGAGCGCGCCGCAACTGACCGCAGCCGCATAGGCGCCTACGGACAGGCCGGCGCTGATGTCAGGCACGACTTGCGCGTCGGCCAACAACCGAACCGTGGCGACGCCGGCCACCACCAGCCCGATCTGAACCGCAACCGTCGAGCGCAGTGCGTCGGGGGTGTCGAGCGTCAGCACGTCGGTACCGAGTGCCTCGGAGGCTTCGTCGAGCGTGGCGGCGACCACCGCGTGCTGCGGCAATCGATGCAGGAAGTCCGCAGATTGCGCGCCCTGGCCGGGAAACTGGTAAGCGAGCATTATGCGTGCGCATTGAGTGTGGGTTGCGCGGCGTGCGCGGCTTGTGTGGCGTCGGCGCCCCACGGATCGGCAATCAGCCGCGGACCTTGCGCATCACGCGCCATGACGCGCGGCTTGCCGGCAGCCCATTCCGCAAGCGCAATGCCGCCTGCAGGTGTTTCGAGTTGCACGTCGACGCGAATTCCTGCGCGTTGTGCATGCAACTCGAGTTCGTTCAACATCTGCTTGGCACGCTCGCGCGAGAGTGCTCGCGGCGTGCGGACCAGCAGATCGAGATCGCTCGTCACGGTGACGGTGGGTATGCCGCTCACCAGTTCGAAACCTGCGCTGCCGGTGGGCCCCCACGACAACGCGTCGAGGTAACGCGCTTCGCGGCGCAAGGCGGCATACAAGGCGAACGCCGGCAGGGCACAACGTTCGGCGTCGGCAGGCAAACTGACTGCGAGGTCTTCGGGGGCGATCGCGGCTTCGATATCGCCGCTTTCAACCCACGTGCCGTAACGTTGTGCTCGGCCGTTGCCGCGCACGCCGATGGCGATGAAGCCGGGCGCCGCCTGCGCGCGCCTGACCACCGCGAACGGCGCGCCTGCGAAGGCGGCGCGAACCCACTCCGGCTCGCCGTCGAATGCGGGCAGACGACGCAGACGCAGCAGGTCATGCGGCCGCCAACGCGCGTCGCATTGATGCGCGCTGTCGGTCGCAAACGGCGGCGCCGCACAAGTGCGCATTACGCAGCGTCCCACTGTTCGGCCAGGCGCCGCCGCACTTCGACCGAGGCCGCCCGGGACTTCCTGGCGGTATCGGATTGCAGCCGGTGCGAGAGACCCGGCTGGTCGTCACGCGCGCTGCGAATCGCCGCGCTCAGCACCTCACGCACGTGTCCGATCTGCGCGTCGCTGGGCGCATCGGCATCGACGCCTTTGATCAGCTCGTCGAGCAGGCCAAGTTTGGCGAACGAGGCCATCGAATACGACATCGGCACAATGGTTTCACCAAGCGCTTCGAGGTCTTCGACCGTGCGGCGCGTGACGCGGGCCGCAGCTTCCTTGCCCATGGCGTGCACCATGGTGCCGGGCGCATCGAGTGCGAGGATCCGGTTGGCCTGGTAGCCATGCGCGAGAAATGCGCCGGACATCGCCGGCCCGACAATCAGTGCAATGACAGGATGGCCGGCGTCGCGTGCGGTTGCATACGCGTCGACCGCCGCGGCGCAGGCGAGGTGAATGCCGAGCGTCTCTTCACGGTAGCCATAGGCCTGGCTTTTCACATCGACGATCGCAACGATCGGGCGCCGCGCGCCGCTTTGTGCATCCTCGGCGATGGCCTTGCGTACCGCACGCGCGAGCAGCCAGCCCTGTTCGAGGCCGACGACGTTATCGGTGGCGCGCGGAAAGCGGTTCTGCGGATCGGGCACGACGGCGAAGAAGTGGGCGGTGTCGTTGCCAAGCGGAGCGTCGCCGCTCCACACCGGCGCCGCGCTGACCGGCTCGCCGGCGAGGGCGCGAAACCAGCGTGCGCCGCGGGTAAGGGAGGCTTCGGTCATGCTTGCTCCTTGGAGGACGAGAGCGCGGCGTTCGCATGAAACACGGTCCGCATGGTTTCAGGGGTGACGTTCGCCGGATCGATCCGCGCGAGTCCGTCCAGATAGCTGTCGACCTGCTCGGTCCGGTGCGCCGCCGGGACGCCCTGGGTGAAAGCACGCTGCACGGCGCTGCGCAGCGCATTGGGATCGTCTTCGACGAGGGCATCCGCAAAGCCCGTCAAGGCCCGCTGTTCGCCACCGATCAGTTGCCACACATGACGGCGGTCGCTGGCGTCGAGTTCGTCGATACCGGCTTCCTGTTCGATCACTTCGGGCCCGTTCATGCCGAGCCGGCCCTGCTTCGTGACGACCAGATACGAGCACAGCGCGGCCGCGAGCGACATGCCGCCGAAGCAGCCCACCATCCCCGAGATCACGCCGACCACCGGCACATGCCGGCGCAGCGCAACGATCGCGGCCTGGATTTCGGCGATCACGGCGAGGCCCAGATTGGCTTCCTGCAGACGCACGCCGCCGGTTTCGAACAGCACCACCGGACGAACCGGCTTGCCGCGTTCGCAGTCGCGTAAGGCGAGTTCGAGCGCCGCCGCGATCTTGCTGCCGGAGACCTCGCCGATGCTGCCGCCCTGGAACGCCGATTCGATCGCGGCGACCACCGCAGGTTCGCCGTCGATCGTGCCGCGCGCGATCACGCAACCGTCGTCCGCCTGGCAGACGATGCCTTGCAACGGCAGCCACGGCGACTCGATCCGGTCGAACGGTCCGAGCAGTTCGCGAAACGTGCCGGCATCGAGCAGGGCGCGGGCGCGTTCGCGCGCCGACAGTTCGATGAAACTGTCGTGCAGCACGGGCGCGGGTTGAGGGGTAATCACAGGGGTAGCGACGGTGCTCATGCCTCGTCTCCCTGTTCCGCTTCCTCCACCGCTTCCGCGAGACGCAGCGCCACTACGCCGGGGGTCGCGCCGAAGTCGTTGATCTCGATCTGCGCGGCGCCATCGTAGCGCGTGAAGAAGCGGTCGAGCACGCTCTTCCAGATATGGCCGTAGCCGTCGACGCTGGTGCGCACGACCACGTGCGCCGTCATCGAAGCGGCCGGCGACAGCAGCACTTCGAGGTCGCCCGAGCCGACCACGCCGACATGGGCGCGGGTCGTGACGGCGCGCTGCGCCGGGTAATCGAAGGTCAGATTTTCCATGAGACTTGGCTCCCGCCGGTGCCGTGACGCACCAGCATGTCGATGAAGAGGGTAGCGGCGAGCAGATCGGCTGCGCCGCCGGGGGATGCGTTAAGGGACAGCAGCGTGCGGTCGAGTTCGGCGAGCGCGGCGCGGCCGGCGATGGTATTGCTGCCGCCGAGATCCAGCACCCGCCGTGCGCCTTGCTGACCGGCTTGCAGGCCCGGCAAGCCGGCGCGATGCAACAGGCAGGTGTCGTCGAGCGAGGCCATGATGGCGAGCAGCGCGTCGATACGCGCGGCGTCTTCCGGTGCGCCGTGAGCCCGGGCTGCGAGCAGCGCCGGCAGGCCGACGGCGACGACGTGCGGAAAGCCGTCCTGCGCTTCGCGCCGCGCGCCGCCGACCTGATAGCGCTGGCGTACGCGTTCGCCGTGACTGTCCGGGGGCGCGGCGACGCGGTCGGGGAAGCAGGCGATCTGGGCGGCCAGCGCGCAGACGTTCGAGGCGGCGTTCGCAGACGTGGCTGCTGCGGCGTACGCCGGCGGCCGGCCATCCACCAGCGCGGCTCCTGCCACCAGCAAGCCGACAATCCAGATCGCCCCACGGTGCGCATTGCTGCCGTCGGTGGCCTGCATCATGGCGTGTTCGCCGGCGCGGCCGATCTGCGCCAGTTCCGCGCGCAGGGTCGCGGACGGTGCGTTGTAGCGTGCGGCCGAGGCGAGCGCGGCGAAGGTCGGTTCCAGCGCCTGCGCGGAACGCAACATGATGTCCAGATTGAGATCGCGGTGCGCGCCGCTGCCGCGCCGGTCCACCAGGGCGGGCTTCGGCGTGAGTTGTGCTTCTTCGATCAACGCGGTGGTGGCAAGCCGGGCCAGCCACGCGTCGGCGGCGCTGGCTTCGCGGCGGGCCTCGAGGCCGCTCTGGCGACCGCCTACGGCGAGGCCCGCCGCAAACGGCGCGGCGTACGTTCCGACCGGCAGCCTCTCACCCGCAGGCGGCCTGGCGCCGACAGAAACCCGCGCGGCGGATACCGGCATCAGTGTGGGCGTAGCCATGCTTACCAGCTCCGGAAACGCGCCGGCGGCACATACAGACCGCCCGACCAGGTGACCAGATCGTCGATGCTGCGCGCGGCCAGCAGCGAGCGTTTCGCTTCGCCGCGCCGGATGCCGAGATCTTCCGGATAAGCGACGATGCCGCGCCGGCGCAGCTCAGCCGTTTTCTCCGGCTTCGCGCGCAAACCGATCGGCGTGACGCCCGCCACCGCTGCGATCGCGGCGCGCCGTTCGTCGATGCCTTCAGCCTTGTGCAGATGCGCGATGCCTTCTTCGGTGACGACATGGCTGACGTCGTCGCCATAGATCATCACCGGTGCGATCGGCATGCCGCTCTTCGCGCCGACCGCAACCGCGTCGAGTTCGTCGACGAAGGTCGGCTCGCCGCCTTTCTTGTACGTCTCGGCGAGCTGGACCACCAGCTTCTGTCCACGCGAAACCGGGCCCTGGTCCTTCAGCAGCTTGAGCCAAGCTTCGCTCGAATGACGGCGCCCGCGCGGATCGTGGCCCATGTTCGGCGCACCGCCGAAGCCGGCGAGCCGCCCGCGTGTGACCGTCGACGAGTTCGCATCCGCGTCGATCTGCAGCGTCGAGCCGATGAACAGATCCACACCGTATTGGCCCGCCAACTGGCACAGCACGCGGTTCGAGCGCAGGCTGCCGTCGCGGCCGGTGAAGAAGACGTCGGGACGCGCCTCGATGTACTGTTCCATGCCCACTTCGCTGCCGAAGCAATGCACGCTTTCGACCCAGCCCGATTCGATGGCCGGAATCAGTGTGGGATGCGGATTGAGCGTCCAGTTGCGGCAAATCTTGCCCTTCAGCCCGAGTGCTTCGCCGTAGGTCGGCAGCAGCAGTTCGATCGCCGCGGTATCGAAGCCGATACCGTGATTGAGCGAGGTCACGCCATACGCTTCGTAGATGCCGCGGATCACCATCATCGCGGTCAGCACCTGCAGATCGCCAATGTGGCGCGGATCGCGCGTGAACAACGGCTCGACCGCAAACGGCCGGTCGGCTTCCACGACCACGTCCACCCACGAGCCGGGAATATCGACGCGCGGCAATTCGTCGACAATTTCGTTCACCTGAACGATCACGATGCCATGCCGGAACGCCGCGGCCTCCGCGATGGTGGGTGTGTCTTCGGTATTCGGGCCGGTGTAGAGATTGCCGTGACGGTCCGCTTTTTCGGCGCACAGCAGCGCGACGTTCGGCGTCAGGTCCACGAACATCCGCGCGTACAGCTCGACATAAGTGTAGATCGCGCCGATTTCGAGCTGGCCGTCCTCCAGCAGTTGCGCGACGCGCAGGCTTTGCGGTCCGGCGAAAGCGAAGTCGACCTTGTGCGTGATGCCGCGCTCGAACAGCGTCAGATGCTCGGGACGGCTGATGCTGGAAATCAGCAGATGCACGTCGTGAATCTTTTGCGGATCGACTTTGGCGAAAGAACGCGACAGAAAGTCCGCCTGCTTCTGGTTGTCGCCTTCAAGGGCGACGCGGTCGCCGGGGCGGATCAGGATCTCCAGCGCATCGACCATGCGCGCGGCGGGCAGCACGCCGTCTTCGAGCCACGGCGCGATGGCGGCAAGCCGCCGGGCCTTCTCGTCGCGCAGGGTGGTCCAGGACCGGGCCGCGGGTGCGGTGGCGGAGTGGGAAGTGGGTTCGGCTCGTGGATTCATCGGCGGATTCAGCTCTCGGTAGGGGCGGGGCGCGCGCGTTTCGCGCGCGGCTTGCGGCCGTTGGCTTGCGCGGCTTCGGCCTGCGCGCGTTCGGTCAGAAAACGATAAAGCAGCTCGCCGGTGCCGAGCAGATGCGCGGCGACCAGCGAGCGGGCGGCTTCGATGTCGCCGCGGCGCACCGCGTCGAGAATGGCCGTGTGTTCGCGATCGGACTCGTCCTTGTACACGGGCAGTCCGAATTTGAGGCGCAAATAGCGTTCGCCGCGGCGATGCAGCGTGGTGATCATCTCTTCGAGCTGAGACCGGGCGGCAGGCGCATACAGGCTCATATGAAACGCCTCGTTGCGCGCGACGTAGAGCGCCGGGTCCAGCTCGGCCTCGGCGGCGCGACACAGCGTTTCCGCCTCGCGCAGCGTCGCGGCGGTGTGCCGGGGAATGGCGAGGCCAATGGCAAGACTCTCCAGCGCCGAGCGAATTTCGTAGATCTCGCGGGCTTCCTCCGCCGACAGCGGCGCGACCGTCGCACCCTTGTGCACGGCGACCTTCGCCCAGCCTTCGCTTTCCAGTTGCCGCAACGCCTCGCGCACGGGAATTGCGCTGACCGAGAAGTGACGGGCAATAGCGTCCTGCCGCAGCGGGGCGCCGGGCGCCAGCGTGCCTTCGACGATCGCCGTGCGCAGTGCGTCCGCAATCACACGTGAGGTGCTGGCCCGCGGCGTGACCGTTACAGGCAGAAAAGGGACACGCGGCGCGCTGTCCAGGGGAAAACCATCGGTTGCGTCGTTCATAATTTCAAATATTATATATGAAATGGCGCGTTTGCAAGGGGGAGATCCGGGACTCAGGCGGCAAGTGGAGCCTGGGCACCGAGGTCAGTAGCGGCTTTGGGCCTTCTGAGGAAGGCCTGCTGTACCAGCCGCACGCACGCTAACCCGCTGTTAAGAATAGGCAATAGGCAATCCAACCGTAGGGCCGGAGGAGCACGATGAATACAATCTCGGACCGCGCGCGTGTCGCGCGGCATCGCACGCCACTTAACCGCTCGCAGATAGCCGGTTTCTGGGGCGCATGGGCGGGCTGGACGCTGGACGGGATGGATTCGTTCATCTACGCACTGGTTCTCACGCCCGCGCTTACTGAACTGCTGCCGCGTTCGGGTTACGCGGCGACACCTGCCAACGTCGGGCTCGCCGGGTCGATCCTGTTTGCGCTGTTTCTGGTCGGCTGGGGGCTGTCGTTCATCTGGGGGCCGCTCGCGGACCGCTTTGGCCGCACCAAGGTGCTGGCCGGCACGATCTTCACTTTTGCAATTTTTACGGGGCTTTCGGCGCTCTCGCAGAATGTCTGGGAGCTGGCTATCTTCCGTTTTATCGCGGGCGTGGGGATTGGCGGCGAATGGGCGCTGGCGGGCACCTATGTGGCGGAGGCCTGGCCGGAGGATCGTCGCAAGATGGGGGCGGGCTATCTGCAAACCGGCTACTACGCCGGCTTCTTTCTGGCCGCCGCGCTCAATTACACGATCGGGGTTCACTACGGCTGGCGGGCGATGTTCCTGACCGGCGCCGTGCCGGTGTTTGTCGCGATTCTGATCCTGCTGCGCGTGAAGGAGCCGGAAAAGTGGCAGAAGGCGGAGCCGAACGCCGTGCGCAGCCGGCCGTTGCGCGAGATTCTCGGGCCTGTGTACCGGCGTCGCACCTGGGTTGCGTGCGCCTTGCTGACGATTGCGATTATCGGGCTGTGGGCGGGGGCGGTGTATGAGCCGTCGGCGGTGATCCAGCTTGCGACGCGCGCCGGGATGGGCAAGGCGGACGCGATTCGCACGGCGTCGATCGCCACCGGCTTGCTATCCATTTCGACGGTTCTGGGCTGTCTCGCCCTGCCGCCGCTAGCCGAACGGATCGGACGTAAGAAGACCCTGGCGATCTATTTCGCGGGCATGGCGGTGGCGATTGCCGGCAGCTTCGGCTGGTCGTTTTATATGCCGAACGGGCTGGTGCCGTTCATCGCGTGGCTGTGCGTGCTGGGGTTCTTCGGCGGCAATTTTGCGCTGTTCAGCCTCTGGCTGCCGGAGCAGTTCGAAACCCGCGTGCGGGCGACGGCGTTTGCGTTCTGCACCTCGTTCGGGCGCTTTGTGGGGGCGGGCGTCAACTTCCTGCTGGGCGCGGCGGTGCTGCATATGCATACGCTCGGCATCCCGGTCGCGTTGACTGCGCTCGCGTTCGTCGTCGGGCTCTTCATCATTCCATTTGCGCCGGAGACGAAGGGGGAGGTGTTGCCGCAGTGAAGAGGGGGGCGCGGCGCACATCCTTGTGCGCCGCGGGTTGGCCGATTGGCCAGGTGGTATCTGGGCGCGATACGCGGCATGCTTCGTTCTGGTTAGGCGGTGTTTGGCATCCTGATCGCACACTTGAGATCTTGTACCGGTTTCTGTACAATTAATTTCAGAGCCGTGAACGTCCAACTCATGTTGGGTCGGTGGACTTGCCCCCTTCCGGGGGCGGCTTGGTTCGCTACGCTAAATACCGCTAACTTTTTTATCAGGAGCGGCCGAAGGTAAGCCTCCGGGCCGGATAAGCCATGAACACCCTTACTTACAGCGAGGCCCGTGCAAGCTTTAAGCAAGCAATGGACGACGTATGCCGCGACCACACGCCTATGCTGATTACCCGGCAAGGCGGCGAACATGTGGTGATGGTTTCGCTCGAGGACTTCAGCGCCATGCAGGAAACGCTGTATCTGTTGAGTTCTCCGAAGAATGCCGAACGGCTTGTACGTTCTGTTGCCCAGATCAATGCACGCAAGGGTACGCCGCGCAAACTGCTGACAGATGAGCAAACAGAAAGCCCGCAACAAGGAGACCGTGAGGTCCGATAGCGTTTTTGTCTTCACGGATGAAGCTTGGGATGACTATTTGCATTGGCAAAGGATCGACGCCAAGGTTTTGCGGAAGGTCAACGAATTGCTGGAAGAATGCCGGCGTGACCCTTTCAAGGGGTCCGGTAAACCGGAACCCCTGGTAGGCAACCTGACGGGTTTCTGGTCGCGTCGAGTGACGCATGCCGATCGTCTTGTCTATCTCCCGCAGGACGGACTGATCTACGTCGCCGCTTGCCGGTTTCACTACGACGACTGAAGCGACGCCGGGCGCCATCACGCCCGGCATCGCCCTGGCGATGCTCAATCCACCGGATGCCTGACCCGCGCACCGCGCCGCAGAATGGACACCAGCGGCCACCCAAGATTGACACCGAGACTCGCCGTCACGATCAACGCCATACCGGCCAGTTGCGGCGCGGACAACGCCCGTCCATAAACAAGCGCATCCACAACGATCGCCGTCAGCGGATAAACAAACAGCAGCACCGCGATGATCGGCGTAGTCAGCTTGGGCAGCGCGCCGTAGATCAGCACATACGAAAGCCCCGTATGCAGCACCCCCATGCCGACCAGCCAGAACCACTGCGCCGGCCCAATATGCGCCACCGAATGCAGCGGCGCGATAAACGCCAGACAAACCACGCCGACGAGGCACTGCGCGAGCGTCAGCAGATGCGGGCGCAACTGGCCGAGACTCTTGGCGATCAGCGTCACGCTCGCATAGAGCACCGAGCCTGCCAGCGCCTCGCCTACGCCAAACAGATAACTGGCGTGTCCCTGCAGGTTTTCGCTCGTGGCCACGCCTGAGGCGAGCACGAGTCCGACAAACGCCGTCGCGATCCAGCCGAGCCGGTCGCCGCCAAGGCGTTCATTGAACAGCGCCGCGCCCATCAGCACCACCCAGAAGGGCTGCACGTGAAACACCACGGTCGCGACCGCGATGCTGGTGCGATGAATCGCGTCGAAAAACCACACCCACTGGGTCACCATCAGCAGGCCCGACAGTACCGCGAGCAACACCATGCGCAGGGTGAAGCGCTGCGCCCGGAAGAAGCCCTTCCACGCGCAATAACCGGCCAGCGCCAGAAAGCCGAACAGGCAGCGAAAGAACACCATCGTCATGGCATCGAGCCGCGCTTCCTCGACGAAGATGCCGATCGTCCCCATCAGCAAACCGCCGCTGGCAAGGGTGATGGCGCCCTGTTGACGTGAGGTGAATGACATGCAAAACGCTCCGTGACGGTAACCAGGTCGAGTATCGGGGACTTGCCGTCACGCAACAAACGAATAAAATTGAGAAATTCGATAAGCTGGGCTTATAAATCATGCACCCTGAATTCGACGTCGATCTGCTGCGCACCTTCGTCGCCGTGGTCGAGGCGGGCAGTTTCACGAAAGCCGCGGCGACGGTGCACCGCTCGCAGGCGGCGGTCAGCATGCAGATCAAGCGGCTCGAAGGCATGCTCGGCACCACGTTGTTTGCCCGCGATACCCGCAATCTGGCGCTGACGCGGCCTGGCAGCACGCTGCTCGAGTACGCGCGGCGCGTGATCGATCTGCATGAGGAAGCGTGGTCGGCAATCGTGCGGCCCGAGGTCACGGGGAGGGTCGTGCTGGGCGCGCCGGACGACTACGTGTCGTCGTTGCTGTCGCCGGTGCTCCGGCGTTTTTCGAACCTGTACCCGCACGTCGAGATCGAGATTGTCTGCGCACAAAGCACGGCGCTCGCGCCGATGCTGGCGGACAACAAGATCGACCTCGCGTTCGTTACCCGCGACCGCAAGCTGCGCGGCGAATATGTGCGCAGCGAGCCGATGGTGTGGGTGGGGGCGTCGGAGGATACGCCGGTGCTGGCGGCGTCGCCGTTGCCGGTGGGCTTATACGAGCCGGGCTGCGTGGCCCGCACCCACACGCTTGCGGCGCTGGACTCGGCGCGGATCCGCTATCGTGCCGCCTATAGCAGCGCCAGTCTGCTCGGGCTCGTGGCGACCGTCGATGCGGGTTTGGCGGTGATCGCGCTGACCCGTTGCAGCGTGCCGTCGCGTCTCGCCATCCTCGGTGCCGCGCAGGGTTTGCCGAAGATCGAGTCGCTGGAGATCGTGGTGGCGCGCAGCGCCAAATCGGACCGGCCGACCTGCGATTACCTGGCAGCCCAGATGATTCAGGATTTGTCGGTGCGGGCGCAGCCGCGCGCTTCGGCGGCTGCCGCGTCCGCGGCGCCGCGCGACGAACGCGCGTCCGACGTTCAGGCGCGCGCGTAGGCCGTGACGTCGCCGTCGATGGCGAGCCGCACGCGCTCACCCGGCTGCGGCGTCCGGTAGCCGGGCACGCGGGCGCGTACCACCGTGCGCGCCGCCGACTGCAACTGCAGGCCGACAGCCGCGTCCTGTCCCTGGAAGATCACGTCCTGAACAATGGCATCGAACGAAGCCGTGCCGTCCGGCGTAGTTTCGTCGGCGCGCCACAGGCGGATCTGCTCGGGGCGCACCATCACGTCGACGGCGCCGTCTTTCGCCGGCGCCGCCAGCGTCAGTTCGCCGAGTTCGCAGGTCACCCGGTCGCGTGCGGCGACGCCTTGCAGCAACACCGCCTCGCCGATGAACGACGCAAGCTCGCGCGTCACCGGGCGCCGGTAGATGATTTCCGGCGTCGCGGTCTGGATCAGCTTGCCGTGCCACAACACCGCGACCTCATGACCGAGCGAAAGCGCTTCCGATTGATCGTGCGTCACCAGCACGGCGGTGGCGCCGGCTGCGGCCAGCGCGCTGGCCACGGCCTGACGGGTTTCGAGGCGCAGCGCGGCGTCGAGCGAGGAGAACGGCTCGTCGAGCATCACCAACGTGGGCGAGGGCGCCAGCGCGCGTGCCAACGCTACCCGTTGCTGCTGGCCGCCGGAAAGCTGCTGCGGCGCGCGCTCGGCAAACGAAGCCGGCAAGCCGACCAGTTCGAGCAGTTCGGCGACGCGATGGCGCGCCCGCCGTTGCGCGCGCGGCAGACCGAAGACGATGTTGTCCGCTACCGACAGATGCGGAAACAGCGCGCCTTCCTGCGGCACATAACCAATGCGGCGTTGTTCCGACGGCACGTGCAGCGCATCGCCGGCGACGCGCCGGCCGTCGATTTCCACCGTGCCGCGGTCCGCGCGTTCGAAACCGCACAGCACGCGCAGCAGCGTGGTTTTGCCGCTGCCGGACGGACCGAGCAGGGCGAGCAGCGTGCCGCGCTCGACGGACAGATCGATGCCGTGCAGCACCGGGTTGCCGTCGAACGATTTTTGCAGGCCGCAGATACGAAGTTCG